>NZ_LT906438.1:2570444-3855667 GCF_900186955.1 Bacillus pumilus
ACAAACAATTTGTTACAAATATAACATAAATTGATTGATTTTTCTCTCCTTTAAAACCAAGTTGACAAATAAGAATAATATGTTTATTCTTAAGGTAGCTTCACCTACTTCCATAAACTCTCTTTTGACAGGGCTTTCTTTAGGCTCTGTCCTTTTTATTGCTTTCATCTTACAAAAATAAAAGCCAGATCACATGTGCCTTATTCACTAGAATATTTTTTCTTCTTCTCTCAAAAACAGTTCTTTTGGCGTAACTTAAAATGACAGTTCATTTCCTGGGAAATTCAATGAAATAAAAAAAGCCCTTCCCCTATACTGAGGAAAGGCTTTCTTACTTAAGAACCGTACGTGATCTGCTCAACCGTTTTTTGATCAAGTCTTTTGATCACTTCTGTTAAAAGCTTCACTGCATTTTCATAATCATCTCGGTGAATCATCGCTGCATGGGTATGAATATATCTACTTGGTATCCCGATCGATAGTGATGGCACACCATGACCTGTTAAATGGATACCGCCAGCATCTGTCCCGCCGCCAGGCATAGAGTCATATTGGTACGGAATGTTCAATTCATCCGCTGTTTGGACAACAAAATCCCGAAGCCCTTTATGCGATACCATAGAAGCATCAAATACAACAATCGTTGGTCCTTTGCCAAGTTTGCTTGTTGCTTCTTTTTCAGTAATGCCCGGTGTGTCTCCTGCTACACCAACATCAATGGCAAATCCAATATCAGGCTGGATTGTAGCCGCTGCTGTTTTGGCACCACGCAGGCCAACTTCCTCTTGTACAGTTGCAACACTGTAAGCAATATTCTCATGCTGAGTATTGTGTAAGTTCTTCATGACATCAATCGCAACTGCACAGCCGATACGGTTGTCCCATGCTTTTGCAAGGAGCATTTTTTCATCATTCATCACTGTAAACTCAAAATAAGGGACGATTTGATCTCCAGGCAGAACGCCCCACTCCATTGCCTGTTCTTTGCTTGATGCACCGATATCAATAAACATATCTGTCATCTCGATCGATTTTTTTCGAGCTTCAGGTGACAAGACGTGCGGCGGCTTTGAGCCAATCACACCTGTTATGTCTCCCTTTTTCGTTACAATCGTCACACGCTGCGCGAGCATGACCTGTGACCACCATCCGCCGACAGTTTGGAAGCGAATGTAGCCTTTGTCATCAATTTTTGTCACCATGAATCCTACTTCATCTAAGTGACCAGCAAGCATAATTTTAGGTCCGTTTGCGTTTCCTTCCTTCTTAGCAATTAAGCTGCCAAGGCGGTCACTGGAGACTTCATCTGCATATGATTCTATGTATGTCTGCATGACTTTTTTGACATCACGTTCATTTCCTGGAATCCCTTTTGCATCCGTTAGGTCTTTCAGCATAGTTAATGTTTGATCTAGCTTTGTCATTCCATATATCCTCCTTTATCTTCATGGTGCATTCTTATTATACAAAACCTTTTTCGTTCAATACGATCTTTTTATGAATATTTTTTCGTTTTCCGAAATATTTTTTAAAAAAAAGTTGAAACCTTTTGGCCTTTTCATTCGTAGTACATCAGATAACGGTATTGGAGGTGCATCCTGTCATGTTTGTAATCCTCATTAGACTAGCTCTTGTTGCACTGCTTGTCTACATCTTCTACATGGCGGTAAAATTCTTCTCAAATCCGAGAAGAAAGCTGAAACAAGCACAATTAAAAGAAGGCTTTTATTTTATGGACGAACAACAAAATGCACGTAAAAATTTTAATTTCGTCTATAAAGGTGTCTTGTTTGAAGGGGAGAAGCATGTTCCTTCTAAGGATCATCCTCTATTTGTCCACTCCATTTACGTTTGGACGGAGTCACCTGAGAAGCTAAGTGAATTTACATTAGAAGACTTTGAAAAATTGGAGGAAAACATTATCGAACGTTATCCTCAAACAAAAATTGATTGGGATCAGCCCATTAAAAAAATCAAACAAAAAAAAGGAGCAGACACGCCGTCTTGATGGCGTCTGCTCCTTTTTCAGATGAACTTGATATATCCTAATATGATCAACTGCACCATGATTAACACTGGCATGCCAATTTGAAAGGCAGGATGCTTTGTTTTATGACGGAAATACTGCATCCCTAGATACGATCCAGCAGCCCCAAAAAGCACGGCAGCACTCCATAAGTGCGCCTCTGAAATTCTCCATTTATGCGCTTTTGCCCGGCGTTTGTCCTCTCCCATGAGAAAGAAACCATAGCCATTTACCAAGATCAGCAGCACAATCAACGCGATATTCATTCATTTCACCTCACATGATGAGCAAAAAAGATCACCCCTCGACGGAATGATCTTTCATATGACTTACTTGTCTAGTTGTGCTTTTGCAGCATCAGCAAGCTGATTGAATGCACTTAGGTCATTCACAGCAAGGTCAGCAAGCATTTTGCGGTTTACTTCGATACCAGAAAGCTTTAGGCCATGCATTAAACGGCTGTAAGAAAGACCGTTCATACGAGCTGCAGCATTGATACGAGTGATCCATAGTTTACGGAAGTCACGTTTTTTCTGACGACGGTCACGGAAAGCGTAGTTTCCAGATTTCATCACCTGTTGGTTTGCTACTTTGTATAATCTATGTTTTGAACCGAAATAACCTTTTGCTAATTTAAGAACCTTTTTACGACGCTGACGCGACACAGTTCCGCCTTTTACTCTTGGCATTGTAATTCCCTCCTATGATTCCTATTCCAAATTACTTGATGTTTGCAAGTTGTTGTTTGATACGTTTGAAATCTCCAGCACTTACGATTGCGCTCTTACGCAATTTACGTTTTTGCTTTGTAGATTTGTTAGCGAACAGGTGACTTGTGTACGCATGAGAACGTTTAAGTTTACCAGAACCTGTTTTTTTGAAACGTTTAGCAGATCCGCGGTGAGTTTTCATTTTTGGCATTGGATATTTCCTCCCTCTGTTACTTTACTTTTCGACTTTTGGTGCAAGCATGAGGAACATGCTACGTCCGTCCATCTTAGGTTTTGTTTCTACTGTTGCTACTTCAGCGCAAGCTTCAGAGAAACGGTCTAACACGCGCTGTCCGATTTCTTTATGCGTAATCGCACGCCCTTTAAAGCGTATAGAAGCTTTCACTTTATCGCCCTTTTCAAGGAATTTGATTGCATTACGGAGCTTCGTGTTAAAATCATGTTCATCAATTGTCGGGCTCAACCGAACTTCTTTTAAGCTAATGATTTTTTGATTCTTACGTGCCTCTTTATCCTTCTTCTGCTGTTCGAATCGGAACTTACCATAGTCCATGATTCGGCAAACAGGTGGTTTTGCATTTGCAGCAACTAACACAAGGTCAAGATTGGCTTTCGTAGCAATTTCCAGAGCTTCCTGGCGGGTTTTAATCCCCAGCTGATCGCCATTTTGTCCGATCAAACGAACTTCACGCGCACGAATACCTTCATTAACTAATTGATCTTTGCTAATAGTGAGCCACCTCCATGAGATTTTGAATTGAGTTCACAATTCATTTTGACCATTTCGTTGTATGTTTTACAGGCAAACAAAAAGTGTGGGCATATAAAACACCCACACTGCGAACATTTGCATGAAAAAATAAATGTACGGTCAACCTGTCAACTACAAACACGTGTCAATCAGGTGAGAAGCGGGTGCTTCTGCTTGTGATATCTATTCAATTCGTTAATTATTCTACACAATTTTCATTTGTCCGTCAAGTAACCGAACTCTTGAAACAACTTTTTCATTTTAGCATGATTAAACGAATTGGGCAAGGCTTTTCAAAACAATGACGTCATCAAAGAATCAATTGCATAAAGATTGGGATGACGATGACGGTCACAACCCCTACGACCACAACAGCAATACTTGCCATGGCCGCTTCCACTTCACCCATCTCAATCCCAACAGAGACGCCAAGTGCATGTCCTGATGTACCGAGTGCAAGCCCTTTTGCCACTGGATTTTTAATTCGAAACCATTTTAAGAAGAAAGCACCTAGTGCATACACAATGACTGCATTAAATATGACCGCAAAGGCTGTGATATCTGCAATTCCGCCAATATCCTTTGCAATCGGAAGAGCAATCGCTGTCGTCGCTGCCTGTGGGAGCATACTTTTCATTACAGCCGCATCAAGATGAATGCCTTTTGCTACGACATACACAATTGTAATGGAACAAAGTGATCCTACAAAAATAGCGGATAAAATCTGCCACCAATATTTTTTAAGCAATGCGCGCTGCTTATAAAGCGGAATAGCGAAAGCAATGGTCGCAGGCTCTAAGAAAAACTTGATAATCTTGCCGCCCTCATTATAATCTGCATAAGAAAAACCGCCAATTTTCAAAAATAAAATACCTAACACCATGGCGACAAAAAGTGGTGTAAATAAGAAGAAGCCTTTTGATTTTTCAAATAAGAATGTACCGATTCCAAAGGCGACCAATGAGACGACTATACCAAAATAAGGACTCATTGTACTTGTACCCATCCTGCATCTCTCCTTTAATGCGTACTTGAAGCTGGTTTATTAGAATGAGAAGGAGTCGATTTGCTCTCCTTTGTCTCTTTACGTTTCTGTGGTTTGTCTGATAATTGCATGAGAAGCTGCGTGAATAGCCCTGTCGCTGCAAGTAACATAATCGTTGCAATGATAATGACACCGACGACTTGCACACCTACTTCTTGCATGACACCTAGTGATTGAATAACCGAGATACCAGAGGGAACAAATAGAAAGCTAATGAGCCCTGTCAATGATGTACCTAATTGCTCCACTTGCTCCAGTTTGACGATTTTCGTTGTCAGCAAAACAAATAATAGAACCAGACCAATCACAGATGCAGGCATCGGAATTGGTAAATACATTGAAATGAGATTAGAAACGAACATTACGGTTGCAAAGATAAATGCTTGAGATAGAAATCCGTATACTTTAGTGGCACTCATGCCCCTTCACCTCTTTCTTCGACTGCCCTCAGTATACGGCATGAAATAAATGAATGAAGCGTTTACAATCAAACTCGCCGGACTCAATGAATGAAATGCAGAAAACGAGTATTGAAATACAATTAAAAAAAGCCGTCCTACTCTAGCAGGAGCGACTTCTTTAGTTCTTTGGCGTAAGTGCGGCTGACAGGAATAATCGACCCGTCTGTCATATGTAGATTATACGTCGAATTAAACCACGGCTGTACTTCTTTCATATGAGAGGTGTTCACGATATAGCTTCGATGAACCCTCATAAAGTAAGCCTCAGGGAGTTTCTTTTCAATGACCACAAGCGGTTCTGTGACCTCATACATGTGATCCTTTGTTTTCACGACCTTTTTCCCTTCACTGAGCCCTACATACATGATCTCTTCTACTTGCAGAATGACAATTGAGTCATCAACTGAAATGGCTAGCTTTTGCTGATGGGGTATTCTCTCATCTGACAGCTGGTGGTCTTGCGTCTCAACAGATTTCCACTTTTTAAACTTTTGGATCGTTTGCAAAAGCCGTTCTTCATCAAATGGTTTTGTTAAATAATCGAGCGCACTGACCTCAAACGCCTTCAGCGCATACTGATCAAAGGCTGTCGCAAATACAATCGCTGGCGGATCAGACATCCGGTTGAGCCTTTTGGCAATATCAAATCCATTTTCACCAGATAAATCAATGTCTAAAAAGAGCAGGTCCGGCTTATGATCCACCATCCGGTCAAAAGCTGATTCTATATTTTCTGCTTCCTCTATTTGAACATCCTCTTTCGTTCTGCGTAATAAGTATTTTAATTCGTCTCTTGCTAACACTTCATCATCTACGATTAATACATTTATCAACGAAAATCATCCTCTTTTACATAGTCCATTGGAATGCGAAATGAGATGTCAGTGCCTTGGCCGCTATGAATAGATAGAGCGGCTTGTCTGCCAAAAATCCCTCTTAACCGCTGATCTAAATTAAAAAGAGCCGTACCTGTTCCTTCTTTGGATTCAACAGGCGCTTTTAATAACTGAGCCATCTTGTCATTCTCGATTCCCTGTCCATTATCCGTCACTTTCATATAAACATGCCCATCTTTCATCACAGCAGATACGATGACTTCACAGCTCGTTTGATGTTTAGGAAATGCGTGTCTCACTGCATTTTCAACAAGCACCTGAAGCACAAATGGCGGAATCATCACCTGCTCTAGCTCCTTTTCAATTTGAAAGGTCACGTGGTATTTATTTGGAAACCTTGCTTGTTCAAGTGACAAATAGGCTTCTACATGCTGAATTTCTTTATGAAGTGGAATGAGCAGCTGGCGGGCGCCTTGCAAATTGGATCGAAAATATATACTCAGCTGAAGCAGCAGCTTCCTAGCCATCTCTACGTTCGTTCTGCACAAGACAGAGATGGTATTAATGGCGTTAAATAAAAAGTGCGGATTCACTTGCGCTTGAAGTGCTTTGATCTCTGCATCTTTTAGCAGACGGCTTTGGGTTTCTGCCTCCCCAAGCTCAAGCTGTGTGGAAAACAGCATCGCCAAGCCTTCTGCAAGCTCCTCCTCTACCCTGCTTAATCCGACCGGAGAATTGAAATACATTTTTAACGTTCCGATCGTTTGACCATTGGAGGTGAGGGGCAGCACAATCGCCGCTTGAAGCGGGCAATGGGTGACTGAACAATTGATTTCATCTTTCGAATGCGCCTTCATAATTTTGCCGCTCATCAATACTTGTTTCGACAGTCCTGTAATGAGGCTTTTCGATGGAATATGATGATCTGTCCCATCTCCAACATGCGCTAAAATCTTTTCTGTATCGGTTAAGGAGACCGCATCTGTTTCTGTTAATCGATGAATGATCTCCGCCACGCTTTTACATGACTGTTCATTTAACCCTTGGCGGAAGAAAGGCAGCGTTTGATCGGCGATTGAAAATACACGGTGTGTCTGCATCGCCTTTGCCTGCTCTTCTTGCCGAATGACTGACTGTAAAATCGATAAAAAGATAAAGCTGCCAATTCCATTCACAAAAATCATCGGCAGGGCAATAATACTCACAAGCCCCCAAGCATCAACAAATGGCTTTGCAAATAGAAGGATAATAATCATCTGCAAGGATTCCATTGCCACACCAAAAAGTGCGGCTTGGCGAGGTGTCACCATTCGATTCTTCCGCTTAAACCTGCTGCCGACATAACCTGCAATCACACCGGCTAAAATCGAAGAAATCGCACAGCTGAGTGCCGTGCTTCCTCCTAATGAATAGCGATGAATACCAGCTAGAAGCCCTGCACCAATGCCAACAAACGGCCCTCCTATTAATCCGCCCATTTCGATTCCCATGATTCTCGTATTGGCAATTGAGCTTGACGAGCCGAGATGATAGGAAAACTCATGATTCATGACCATCTGCTGCTGGATTTCAATTCCTGTGTAATTGCTGATAATACTAAAAGAAGCAAAAATAAAGACAAGGACTGCCTTTTTTTGAAACCCTTCATTATGAAGCAATAGATTGCGAAAGCCCTTCACATGGGCAAGCACAAACCCTAAAATAACGATGATCCCAACACGCTCGATCATCATAATAATTAAATGAAGCAAACCTGCCACCTCAATTGATGTATGTATTATTTACTGTCTTTCTATTCTATCATGTGCGGTCAATGTTCAAATATCTCTCAAATCTTTTCTTTATTGCCCTCATCTTCTATTGTAAAATGAACTTGAGCCGTCACTTGCAATTGAAGGTAACACATACATAACAAGGGAGAAGATCATGAAAGCCGTATTTTTCGATTTAGATGATACTTTGCTTTGGGATGAAAAAAGCATTCACACCACTTTTCAGGAAACATGCCGCGAAGCGGAAAAGAAATATGGACTGAATCCAGAAACATTTGAACAGATTGTTCGTGAAGAAGCAAGAAAGCTGTATTCGTCCTATGAAACATATGATTATACTGTCATGATCGGAATTAATCCTTTCGAAGGACTGTGGTCCAATTTTAGTGAACCGATTAGCGAAGGCTTTCAAAAATTGAATGCCCTTGCACCAGAGTATCGCAAGAACGCTTGGACCAATGGCTTAAAAGAAGCAGGAATTGACGATGAGGCATTTGGACAATATTTGGCTGATTTCTTTGCAGCAGAGCGGAGAAAACGCCCATTTGTCTATGAAGAAACGTACCCTGTTTTAGACCGTCTGAAAGGCAGCTATGAATTGCTACTTTTAACAAACGGAGATCCTAGTCTTCAAAAGGAAAAACTGGCCGGTGTTCCTGAGCTTGCACCTTATTTTAATGAAATTGTCATTTCAGGAGATTACGGGAAAGGCAAACCTGACCCTAGCATCTTTGAGCACTGCCTTCAGCTGTTAAATCTAACAAAAGACGATGTGATCATGGTAGGAGATAATCCAAAAACAGATATTCTTGGGGCATCTCGAGCCGGGATTCAAACCGTTTGGATCAATCGACATGGCAAAAAGAACGAAACAGATGTAACGCCAGATTATGAAATCAAAGACTTACATGAATTGTTTGATATATTAAAATAGAACAAACGAGAAAACACCCTTCTCCTAACGAGATTGGGTGTTTTTTGTGTGCTCAAACTACACAATTCCCGCTAGACTTTGCGCTTGCTTGTCTAAGCTGCGGGCTGCTTCTCCTACATTCATAAATTCCTCACTTGCCTGCTTTACAAGATCGCGATTTGTAAATACCGTTGTCTTGGCCCGGCTCGTTCCGCTGCTGACCTTCTCTACTTCCGCATGAATCGCCTTTACATATTGATCTACTTTGACGATCGCTTCTTTTGCATCAGTTGCAAGCTTTCGAATTTCTGCCGCCACTACACTAAAGCCATTTCCATAGGAACCTGCATGGGCTGCTTCGATCGCCGCATTTAATGCAAGGAGCTGGGTTTGTGAGGAAATGCTGTTAATCGTTGTAGCGATGGAACTGATGGACTCTACCTGCTCTGTTAATCCTTCTAGTAAGCTCATATTTTGATCTGTTTCGTTTGCTATATGATCAAAGGAGACATTGACTCTTTGACTATGCTGGATGCCCACTTCTGCTCGCTCCATTAATTTCGCAGACATGTCCTTTAAATCGCCTACGACCTGTTTCATCGTGCTTTCTCTTTCTGTTATGTCTGTTGCGACTTTCACAACACCCACTACGCGTTCCTCTTCATTGCGGACAGGTGTATATGTCGCTTCAAGCCATAAATTGTCACCATTCTTCGTCGTCCGCTGCACCTTTTCCTGAAAGACTTGCCCCTCTTTCAAACGCTTCCAAAACATTTGATAGCTTGCGTGTTCTGCAATATGAGGAGGACAAAACTGTCTATGTTTTAAACCAATCATCTCTTGCTTTGAATATCCCATGGCTTTTGCAAAAATATCATTGACCCATAGCACTTCACCTGTCACATCAAATTCAATCATCGCCAGTGAGTGTTCCAATGCACGAAGTACTGCTGATCGCTCCAATACTTGTGATGATAAAGTGTTTGTTGTTTTCATCATCGCTTTCATACCCCCAATTTAACTCGAACCAATAGTACATACTTACCCATACTTTCATACTATCTAAACGTATCATTCAAGGGACTGGATCACTAGTGGAGAATTTTTCCCAAAAAGAAAAAGCCAGTGATCTAAGGAGAAAGATCACTGACTGCTTCGCTTGAAAAAGATTATTTTTTCGCTTCTGCTACTGCATGTTTCACAAAGGCTTCAAGATCCATTGTTTCTGAATCTTGCTCTCCGTATTTTCTTACATTGACTGCGCCATTTTCTGCTTCTTGATCTCCGACGACTAGCATGTACGGAATCTTTTGCATTTGCGCTTCTCTAATTTTGTATCCGATTTTTTCATCACGGCTGTCAAGCTCTACACGAAGACCTTCAAGCTGCAAACGTTCTTGTACTTTTTTCGCATAGTCTAAATGGACAGAAGGTGAAACCGGGATGACTTGGAATTGTACAGGTGCCAGCCAAGTTGGTAGGGCTCCTTTGTATTCTTCAATTAAGAAGGCAACAAAACGCTCCATTGTAGAAACAACACCTCTATGAATCACGACTGGACGATGGTGCTTGCCATCTTCTCCGATATATGTGAGATCGAAGCGCTCTGGAAGTAAGAAATCAAGCTGTACAGTAGACAGTGTCTCTTCTTTTCCAAGAGCTGTCTTCACTTGAACGTCAAGCTTCGGACCATAAAATGCCGCTTCGCCTTCTGCCTCATAATAGTCATGACCAAGCTCGTCCATTGCATCCTTTAGCATCGATTGCGCTTTATTCCACATTGCATCATCGTCGAAATACTTCTCAGTATCTTCTGGATCACGGTAAGATAAGCGGAATGTGTAGTCATTCAAGCCAAAGTCTTGATACACTTCTTCAATTAGGCGAACTGTACGAATGAATTCGTCTTTGATTTGATCTGGACGTACAAAGATATGGGCATCGTTTAATGTCATACCGCGAACACGCTGAAGGCCGGATAAAGCACCTGACATTTCATAACGGTGCATTGTACCAAGCTCTGCAATACGAATTGGCAATTCGCGATAGCTATGCGGCTCGTTTTTGTAAATCATCATATGGTGAGGACAGTTCATCGGACGAAGAACAAGATCTTCGTTGTCCATTTCCATCACAGGGAACATGTCTTCTTGATAATGCGCCCAGTGCCCTGATGTTTTATACAATTCAACATTTGCAAGAACTGGTGTATACACATGCTCATAACCAAGGCGTACTTCTTTATCGACAATGTAACGCTCAATAACGCGGCGGATCGTTGCGCCTTTTGGCAACCAAAGCGGTAGACCTTGACCTACCTTTTGAGAGTTCGCAAACAGTTTCAGCTCTTTTCCTAGTTTACGGTGATCGCGTTCTTTCGCTTCTTCAAGCAGGCGTAGATGCTCATTTAGATCATCTTTGCTGAAGAAAGCTGTACCGTAAATACGCTGAAGCATTTGATTGTTGCTGTCACCTCTCCAGTATGCACCTGCAAGGCTTAACAGTTTAAACTCTTTGATTTTCCCTGTTGATGACAAGTGAATGCCGCGGCAGAGGTCAAAGAATTCACCCTGCTCATAAATCGTGACAGCTTCACCTTCTGGAATCGCCTCTAACAGCTCAAGCTTTAATTGATCACCAATCGCTTCAAAGCGTTTTTTCGCTTCTTCTCTTGATACTTCAATTCGCTCGATTGGCAGATTGCTGTTAATGATTTTTTTCATTTCTTTTTCAATCTTTGGTAAATCTTCCGGTGTGATGGCAACATCGATGTCCACATCGTAGTAGAAGCCATTTTCAATCACAGGACCTACGCCAAACTGAACGTGATGCTCTTTTCCATACAGGCGTTTGATTGCCTGTGCTAGCAAATGAGCTGTGCTGTGGCGCATAATGTCGAGTGCTTCATCACTTTTATCTGTGATGATCTCAATTGTTCCACTTTCTAGTAGCGGCGTACGCAGATCTATTTCTTTGCCGTTCAATTTACCGGCAAGCGCTTTTTTCTTTAGGCCTGGGCTAATTGATGCCGCGATGTCTTCTGTTGTAGCTGTTTTGTCAAACTCCTTGACTGCTCCATCTGGAAATGTAAGTTGAATTTGTTCTGACATCTCTGGTCACTCCTTTTTTTGGCAATATAAAAACCCCGCCCCCTGGAAAGGGACGAGGTTGAATAAAACGGAATCGTGGTTCCACCCTTTTTCCCGTATTTGCAGCTTACTTTTTCATAAGCAAACACGGCTTGTGGTTCGATAACGGGAATTCCCGTCAGCCATTACTAAAACGTTCACAGCTGATGTTCAAAGGTGGTAAAGCAAATGGTCCTCTGCTAGGAAGCTTTCAGCCGCGGCTTCCCTCTCTTTAAGCGGGTGTTCATTTGTTCATGTCCTTATCAATACGGTCTTTGTATGAAGTTACACCGTATTATAAAACGTTTTTTCGTGAAAATCAAGAAAGCTTTTCACTTTTCTGTTCCAAATGGTCATGGACAAATTGAACATTGTGTTCTTGAAATGAATGAGCCGGGAATACCTCGACCCTTTCTTGAAAAATATTTTGAATGGTCTGTACCATCGAGTGACCTGTATCATTTGTAAACAGGTCAATCTTTTTGGGCGCTATGGATACGAGTGGTGCAATCAGCTGCGAATCAATATACATTGGATGCTCTCTTACAAACTGTCTGTCTATGTATTGTTTTTGATCACGCTCAGAAGCGTACCGAAATTCCCAAATCATCAGGCGATCCTGATGCACAACATGTACTTTTTCGAGCTTCGGTTCTTTTGCCATCACATAGTCTCGAAGCGATTGAATGAAGTTTTGATATTCTTGTTCCATTTTGTATTCTTCAATGGAGACTTCAACATAGTTCTTCAGCCTCCTGTCATACTCTGACAGTCTGAATGTCATAAATGAACCAATTGAAAAAATACCTTGCTGTAAAGAAATCGTCTCGAGCTCCTTTGTTAACAGGGCTTCTCTTGACGGTTCTTGATGAATGCCGGGAATATCATCTAAATCCCCGTTCATGATGCTGTGGGCAATTGAAAGAATTTGGTGCTGCTCTTCAGGATCTTTAAATAAATACGTGTTTTCAAGAATGCTGCGCATGCGCTCATTTTCTTTGCATTCCAAAAAAAAGTGAACCAGTAATGGCCGCACAATGGACTCAAGTCCTTCCTTTGATTCCTTCACCTCTATGAGAAGCCGGTCTTTCCCTTGTTGAATTGACATGTGATGCCGACTGTCCAAGTGTTCAGCAAGATGTAAAAAAGCGGCGGTATCATATTCATCTTCAAAGATTATTTCAAGCATGTTTGTCCCCCCTAACGACATCTGTTACATATATATGGGGAGAACATAAAAAATAGACGCCTAAAATAAATCAGGCATCTTTCTTTTTAAAATGAGCGGAACTGAGATAAAGATTAGATAAATCAAACAAACGATTGCTAAAGCGGCATAATTGCCGCTGACAAAGCTTGAGCCAAGGACATTTAATGCAACTGTACCCGGTATTAAGCCTAAAAAGGTAGCTGCCGTAAATGCACGATAATTTGCACGTGAAGCTGCTGCCGCATAGCTGACAAAGTCAAAATGGATTGGGGCAATTCGCAATAACAAAATGTAAAGAAACCCATGCTCCTGAATGCGGGACGTCACCGCTTTCAGCTTCCGGCTGCTTGATTGTGTTTCCTTCTTTTTTGCACGAAAGGTTGTGGCAAGCAGGAAGGAGCATGTTGCTCCGGCGGTAGCACCAACGAGGGCATAAATCGTCCCAAGAACACTGCCAAATGCCAAACCTGCTGCCAGCGAAAAAACCGTAATAGGGACGAGAACAAACGGGCGAAAAAGAGATAAGAAAAGAAAAACAAAGGGTGCCAGCATCCCAAATTGAAGCACCCAATTTTTCACATCTTTTGGCGCCAGCTGAAGATGCTGTTTGTTCAGCCACCAAAGTAAAACAGCGAGACCTGCAATCACGAGAAAAAGCAGCCATTTTCTTTTGTTCATTTCATTTGCTCCTCCTTCAGGTGATAGACGCTTTTATAAATGACGGCGGTTTTCTCCTTCGAGCAAGACTGCCTCTGCTAAATAGAGAATCCGTTCCATTAAACGAGCGGCTTTGACCTCTTCTTTTTCCCCGCGCTGTGAGTACGTAAAGTGATGCTTCAGTTCACTTGGTGAGAAATTAGAAGAGAAGAAAGTCGGCAGCTGCTCTGCCATACGGTATTGTAAAATCGTTCCGAGTAGTTCATCTCGAACCCAGCTTGTCATCGACTCTGCCCCAATATCATCAAGCATTAAAATAGGGGTGGATTTGACCATGTTCAGTTTTGATTCTAGTGTATGATCGGCTAACGAATTTTTTAGCTCTCTCACAAATTCAGGCACGTACACAAGGAGAGATGGGTATTCCTTCTCCGCTAACTGCTGCGCAATGGCTGCCAGAATATACGTTTTTCCTACTCCAAACTTTCCGTGTAAATATAAGCCCTTCCCTTTGCCCGTCTCATCATAGCTTTGCAGGAATTGCCCTACTTTTTGAATGACTTCCTGTCTTCCCACAACGTTCAAATCAGCGAACGTCGCTTGAAGAACATTTTGCGGAATGTACATGCTTTTCATGAGCTCTTGCTGTTTTTTCTGTCTGTCGAGCCGCAGCTTGACTGGACAAGGGGAATATTCAATATCAATACTCTGACCTTTGATCACAAGCTTCGGGTGATAACCGTCTAAAATCGCATTGACGTTCTCTTCATCTAAGCAATATGAACAGCCCTTCGACTGCTGCACATATTCAAAAAGCCGGTTCAAGCTGCGATTGATCATGTCTTCGTGTATGTCTTCTTGGTGCTCCTGTAAAAAGGCTTTTACATCTTCATCAGATAACACACTCTCTTTAATCTGATTGTATCTCACACGAAAATCTACGCGCCCTTTTAGCTGTTCAAATGAACGACCGATCGGTTTCATCCTCATCTCACCTCATCTTAATGTGCATTGTACTTTTTCATATTTTTAAACTGATCTAACAGTTTTTCTTTTTCTCGTTCGAGGTCTTCTGTCGACAGGCTGTCTGTTTGTTCTTTTGCTGGCTGTTCTTTCGTTTCGGTTTCTTTCATCCAGTCAGGAAGCTTCTCTTCACGGACAACTTTCCCTGATCCGTATGTGCTACGCTGCTTTTTCTGCTGCGCCCACTCTGTCATTTGCCTGTTCTCTTCTTTGGCCATTTTCATGGCCGCCGCTACGGTTTTAATTTTCTTTCTCACCCAATGAGCGGCGATTTTTTGCATATATGTTTTCGACAGCTTCATATCTGTTTTCAATAATGTATAGTAGATCAAAACGTTCATGACACCTGGCTCTAGCTGTTGCTCAAGCATAATATCTTCGACAATTCTTAAGTCGGCATATGTTGGCTCAATGCCGTCAGCCATATCTTTTAGCAGCTCCCTAGGCGAAATATGATCAAGCTTTTCAATCAATTTGGCATCCGTCGTATCTGCCACTGGCGCTTTTGAAGCATCTTGACGCAAGTGTCTCGGCTGTTTTTGATCAATGAGTTTTGGCTGCTCGCCTCTGTATTCAATTTGGTACCAGTCTCTTGCCGCTTTTCTCAGCTCTTCTGTTGAGATCATTTGATCCGAACCACAGGCGCCTGCTACAATATTTTGCATTTGAAGCGGGGTGATGCCGTATACAACGGCTAACTTCTTAATGGTTTCTTTCACCTGCTTTGTCAAAGCCTTTCTTGGAATCATCATATCAGACATGCCTGCTAACAATAAATCGAAATCAAAGGATTCGTCTGAGAGAGGAGCCGGCTGACTCGATCCAACGGTCACATATTCATAGCCCTGATCAAGTGATGACGCCTGATTGATTTCTTCTGTCATCCTGCGTTCACCTGGCTGCAATACGTGAAAAACTTCTTCAAACGACCGCGAGATGTTCTTTGCCTCTGCCGGAACACCGGGATATGAGAAATAATCACGAAGCTGCATATATTTCGCTTTCTCTACACGATGGTACAGCAGAACATTCAGCATACCATCTTGGAAAAACTCATCTGGTCTTAACGGCGGCACAAGCTCATATGTAAACAGTCTGCCTTCTTCCGTTTCCTGTTCATATGTGCGGAGTAATCCAATCGCTTCAAGCTTTAAACGTTCCTCAAAAATATCATTCAAATTCGTTTGCAGCATGACCATGAGCTGCCGATGAGGTGCGGGTTTGCCCCACATACGATTTTGTTCCAGCTCTCCCCACAGCGTCATATATAAGCTGAAAGCGGACATGCCTATAAGCGGCTGATATAAAAGAGTGATGAGCTGTCTATCGATGTCACCGAGCAATGAAGCGCTTTTGACGACATACGGATCGACGGCTAGCACTTCCTTCCAATGCTCTGTCATATGCTGATCCTCCCCATGAATTGCAATTGTTTCTATTGTACACCCTTTTTGCGTTTTACGCTTTACGCAGGAAAAAGAGCATGAAGTATCTTCAGCTCTTTTTTAGCGTTCTTTCTTTAATAAATCTTTTAATTCATCAATAAAGACGTTGATATCTTTAAACTGCCGGTAAACGGAGGCAAACCTGACGTAAGACACTTCATCAATTTTTGCCAGCTCGTCCATCACCATTTCACCTACAAGCTCACTTTTCACTTCTGACATACCTTGATTACGCAGTTCTTTTTCAATATTAAAGCAGACATCCTCCAGCTGCTTTAAAGCAACAGGTCGCTTTTCACATGCTTTAATGAGTCCTCTCAGCATCTTTTCGCGGCTGAATTCTTCTCGAATTCCTTCTTTTTTCACCACAATCAGTGGTAATTCTTCTAATTTCTCAAACGTCGTAAAGCGATATTGGCAGCTTTCGCACTCTCTTCTACGACGGATGGATTTCCCTTCATCTACTGGTCTTGAATCAAGCACCCTTGTGCCAAGGTGCTGACATGTGGGACATTTCATTTCATCAGCTCCGATCTATTCTTGGAAGTTGTTTGTCTAGTTCATCATAAAGGGAAAAAACCGTTTTCTCACTATAGCCAAAATCTGTTGGCAAGGCTGTTTCTGTTGTCACATTAAAATCGACAGCTGTTTCAAAAGGACGAATTGAAATGACAGTCGCTACGAGAAAGGCTTTTTTCGGCATACTGATGTTTGCGCTGATTTCACCTCGTTCTGCTGAAACAGATGTCACTTGATAGGAAGCGTGCCCAGAAAGCATGGCTTCCACCGCTTGAAAAACTTGCGCATTCGTCGATTTGTAGTAATGGCTTTTCAGTTCTGACACTGGATGCTCGTCAGATGTTTCTGTATGGTTTGACATGAACCGTTTGAACTTTTGTCCTAAAATCATCTACGTATCCCCTTTGCCATAATGCCTCTTCTTTATTTTATAAAAAAAACCTTTGTTTTCCTAGAACAAAAGTATAGGCAAGTTGGGGAATGTTGGATTTTCTCTATCAAACAAATATAAAAAGGAGCATAACACAAAGGCATTTCAATGCTTTTGGCCAGCTCCCATTGCGATCTTTTTTTATGTTTACAGTGCTTTGGCTTGCGCCTGTTTCACTTGTACAGGTCCCATGCCTCGAGGAATTTCAATGTTTTCTCTTGTTTCAGCACCTAATTCATCTCCGATATGATCTGCTGCGATATTCGGATCTAGGTCGCCGCAAGTATAAACATCTATGCTCGCATAACCATGTTCAGGAAAGCTGTGAATTGTCAGATGAGATTCAGAAATAATGACAACTCCACTTACTCCTTGAGGTGCAAATTTGTGAAAAGCAACCTCTCTTACTTCAGCTCCTGATTTCAAAGCTGCATTTACAAACGTTTTTTCAATAAAATCCATGTCGTTCAGTTTATCACAGTCGCATCCCCATAGCTCGGAGATAACGTGACGTCCGATTGTTTCCATCATGGACCCCCCTTAAACAAGAATGAAAGAGTGAAGTTCTAAGCAGCCGGACCGGACATATACCACGGGGGAAAGTTAGTCCAAAGAGGTCCTAACCCTTTAAGTATACCCGAATGAGTCTGCGAACAAGAAGTTCACGAAAAATAGTATACTTTGTTTAGACCCATTTTGCAAGCTGTGTTTTCAATGGGATTTTCTCTCATTCCTTGAAAAGGGACGTTCGTCTTCTTCATTTCAAACAGCAGAAAGCTCTTTCATCTGCGATCCGACAAACTTCACAAGATCCACCACTCTGCATGAATAACCCCATTCATTGTCATACCATGCAAGAACTTTTACTTTTCTATCCCCCATCACCATCGTTGTCAGTCCATCTACGACAGCTGAATAAGGGTTCGTATTAAAGTCTGTAGAAACAAGCGGCTCATCCGTGTAATCTAAAATACCGGAAAGAGAAGTTTTTGATGCATTTGAGAAGGCTGCATTGACTTCTTCTGCTGTGACATCTTTTTTCAAGTCGACAACAAGATCAACCATCGATACATTGGAAACTGGCACGCGAAGTGCAAGTCCATGCAATTTCCCTTTCATGTGCGGCAGCACTAAAGAAAGCGCTTTAGCGGCGCCCGTCGTCGTTGGAATAATGGACTGGGCACATGCTCTTGCCCGGCGCAAATCCTTATGCGGATTATCGATATTTTTTTGATCATTTGTATACGCATGAACCGTTGTCATTAAACCGTTGTCGATGCCAAATTCATCATCTAACAATTTGACAACTGGTGCTAAACAGTTTGTTGTACAAGATGCGTTTGAAATAACGACGTGCTTTTCAGGATCAAGATCATCCTCATTGACACCCATCACAATTGTAATGTCTTCATTTTTACCTGGAGCTGTAAGTACGACCTTTTTCGCTCCGGCATCTATATGGCCCATCGCTTGATCTTTTGAATTAAATTTTCCGGTTGCTTCTATGACGATATCAATCCCAAGCTCTCCCCACGGAAGCTGCTTTGGGTCTCTGTTATTGAGCAAAAGCACTCTTTTCCCATTTACAATCAGTGCGTCATCTTCTGCTGTCACATCGCATTCGTAACGTCCATGATTTGTATCATATTTAATTAAATGTGCTAGCGTTTCGGCAGGATAGCTTGCGTTCACCGCTACAATTTGAATTTGATCATCAAGCATTGCTTTTCTGAAGACCATGCGTCCAATTCTGCCAAACCCATTGATCGCTGCTTTTACCTTCATGAACAGGTCACTCCTCTATTATGTGTTATACTCAATAAATTTATTTATGAAATTAGTATATCACATTAGATTGTAATTGCCAGTATATAAACGTATATTTTCTAAAAAGGGCTGTTCTTTTCATGAGAAATATAAAAAGCATAAAAAAAGAAGAGTACGTGTATGTACTCTTACTTATCAGTATGTTCCCATTCATTTAATATGTTCTGCAATTGCTTTCTAATAAAAGCAAGATCTTGTGTATTTTCTATCACCCGGTCTGCTTTCTTACATTTTTCCTCAAGAGGCTGCTGAGAGTGAATCCGATTCAGCGCTTCTTCCGCGCTAAGGTCGTTTCGATTTATGAGTCGTGATAGCTGTAATTCTGGTGTTGTATACACCACAATAATGCGGTCGACGAGACTTTCCAGCTGACTCTCAAATAAAAGCGGGATATCCAGGACAACGAATGTTTCTCGGCTGTCGATTCCTTCATCTCGCTGCCTGAGCATTTCCTTTCGCACTTCTGGGTGAACGATCGCATTTAGCTGCTTTCTTTTCTCTTCATTAGAAAAAATAATGGCTCCCAGCTGCTGCCGGTCTAGCTCTCCATTTGGCAGGAGGACACCCTCACCAAAGGTTTGAACGATATGATGAAGGGCGGGTGTTCCTTTGGCGACCGCTTCTTTTGCAATCACATCTGCGTCCACAACCCGGATGCCCTGCTCTTTTATCATCTGCGAGACTGTGCTTTTTCCGCTAGCAATCCCGCCGGTTAATCCAATGACAAGCGTCAATTGATTTCCTCCTTTTACAGCTTCCAAACCCCAATTAATATGAGCAGAAGCCCTGGTAAGCATGCGAGTTTATCGATCCAGCGCCAATTTGCCAAGTAATGACCGGCACGCAGACCGATACATACAAAAAGTGAGCTCATCACTGCGACCGTGATACTCATGACAATTGGAGAAAAGCCTAGTATCGCTGCGCCAATCCCTGCGCCAAATGCATCAATGGATAAAGCAATTCCAAGAAGTACCGCTTCTATTCCATTAATCGTCCCAGATCGGTCAATATCTGCACTTGTTGGCTTTCTTAAAATGTGAATGACAAGCCCAAGCGATTGGACTTCCACATTAAGCAATGTCTTTTCATGAAGAAGCAAATCACGCTCTTTCGCTGGTTTGTAAAATTGATACAGGACCCAAAGACCAATGGCAATTAAGATGCCTCCCCCCAGTTTATCGGTCACTGAGACAGGGAGAAATGTCGTCAGCAAGCTGCCAATCAGCATAGAAATGAGCAGCACAATCCCTGAGCAGCATGCAATAATGACGATGGCTTTAAATGGGATCCTCATTTTGCGAAGACCATACGTAAAGCCTACAGAAAAGCTGTCGATGCTGACTGCAATAGCTAAAAACAGGAGCGAAATCGAAATCATACCTGAACTCTTCCTTTCTGTTCATGCAACGATGATCAAGAGTCTCTAGGCGTTCTTAGACTCTTCTTCACTATATGAAGAGCAGGTGGGCTGTGTGTCAGTCTACACCTTGCTGAAAAATGAATGTTTTTTATCGTATGCATAGCAAAAAGGAAGCATGCTCATGGCTAAGCTTTATTGAGGACGTTTTTGGCAGGTCACACAAAAGTGTGTACCGCGCCCTCCGACTACTGTTTTCTCAATGATGCTTCCGCATGTTTGGCAAGGCTCTCCCCGCCGGTCATATACAAGAAGCTGCAATTGAAATGTGCCAATATCTCCTTGTGAGTTGATATAAGAACGAATTGTACTTCCTCCCGCATCTACCGCCACCTGAAGCGTATCGATGATCTGTTTGTGAAGCACTTTGCAAGATTCCAGGCTGAGCTGATTCGCTTTCGTTTCTGGATGAATCCCTGATTTAAACAGGACCTCATCTACGTAAATGTTACCAAGTCCTACGACAATCTTTTGATCAAGCAGTGCTGTTTTGACCACGCGAGTTGTTTTTTTCAATTGCTCCCATAAATACTCAGGAGTAAACTGTTCATCGAATGGTTCATATCCCAGCTGTGATAGCGGGAGTTCCCTTTCCTCTTCACCCGGCTGAAATAAATGCATAGTGCCAAATTTACGCACATCATGGTACCGAAGCTCCGTCCCATCTGTAAACGTAAAGACGACGTGTACGTGTTTATCATAAGGCTCATGCGCTTCATGTACACGATATTTCCCTTCCATCCTTAAATGGGAGACCATCACATAATGGTCTAAATGAAAGAGGAGGAACTTTCCTCTTCTTTCAATGGTTTGTATGGTTTCTCCAACCAATCTTCTTGCGAACTCTTCCGGCTCCCCAGGACGTTTGATGATGTTTGGCCATTTGATATCGACCGTTTCAATCGTCTTTCCTTCGACTAACCGCTTGAGAGTGCGCCGGACGGTTTCAACTTCTGGTAATTCCGGCATGCTCCTCGCTCCTTTTTCTCTCTCTATTATTTATTTCGCATCGTACCAAGATGGACCTGAAGCAAAATCAACTTTTAGCGGCACATCAAGCTGAAGTGCATTTTCCATGACTTCAGGAACAATCTTTTCAAGAATGGCGATTTCTTCTTTCGGCGCTTCAAAGATCAATTCATCGTGCACCTGTAATAAAAGATTTGTCTGCAGGTTTTCTTCTTTGAGCCTTCGCGCCATATCAATCATCGCTTTTTTAATAATATCGGCTGCGCTGCCTTGGATCGGTGTGTTCATGGCTGTTCGTTCTGCAAAGCTTTTGATATTAAAATTTCGGCTTGTGATATCTGGGATATACCGTCTGCGTTTAAGAAGCGTCGTGACGTAGCCTTTTTGTTTCGCTTCCTGAACGATTTCTTCCATATAGGTTTTCACGCCTTTAAAGCTTGTTAAATAGCGCTCGATAAATGCGGCGGCTTCTTTTCTTGTGATCCCAAGGTTTTGAGAAAGTCCATAGTCGCTGATTCCGTATACAATACCGAAATTTACCGCCTTGGCTTGTCTTCTCATAGCGGAAGTCACTTCTTCTTCTGAGACATGGAACACATCCATCGCTGTTTTCGTGTGAATGTCCATGTCCCTCGTAAATGCTTCGATCAAATTCTCATCTTGTGAAATATGAGCGAGTACACGCAGCTCGATTTGTGAATAGTCAGCTGCAAACATGAGCCAGCCTTCTTTTGAAGGAACGAATGCTTGACGAATCTTCCGTCCTTCTTCTAAACGAATCGGGATGTTTTGAAGGTTTGGATCTGTTGAGCTTAATCTTCCTGTTTGGGTGAGTGCTTGATTAAATCTTGTATGCACTTTATGGGTATCCTTGCGCGTTACTTTCATTAACCCTTCTACATAGGTCGATTGCAGCTTTCCAATTTGTCTATAGTGCAGAATGGACCGAATGATTTCATGCTTATCTTCAAGCTTTTCGAGCACATCTGCAGACGTTGAATAGCCTGTTTTTGTCTTCTTGATAATCGGGAGACCTAATTTTTCAAAAAGGATGACACCAAGCTGTTTAGGAGAATTGATGTTAAACGTTTCTCCTGCTAAGCGGTGAATGGTTTCTTCATATTCTTTGAGCTTTTTCGTTAATTCTTCACCCATTTTCTCTAGGCGCTTTAGATCTACCTTTACTCCAAGAGATTCCATTTCGCCTAAGATGAGTGCTAGCGGCAGCTCTAAATCTTCATATAGTTCATGCTGATCATTTTTTTCTAATGCTTCTAATGTTAAATCATGCAAGGCTGAGATCGCCGCTGCTTTTCGTCCGAGATGTCCCTTCAGTTCATCTTCAGGTGGAATCGCCTGTTTTGCTCCTTTTCCGTATACTTTTTCATCAGAAAGAGCGATATTCAGACCATATTCCTTCGCTACACTTGCGACGTCTTCGTATGATTTCTGCGGGTTGACGACGTAGGAAGCGAGCAGAACATCATTGTCGACACCTTTTAGGTCGACATCATGCCATCTGAGAGCGACAACTGCTCTTTTTGAATCAAAGACCCATTTTTTCTTCGTTTCATCCTGTACCCATTCTTTAAATGCATCTGATTGAAGCGCATCTTCTTTCGTCATAAAGAACGCACCATTTTCATTATGGATCGCAAAACCGATCAAATCCGCTTCGTGATAATTATCTCCAAGCTGTTCTACCACAAGGGCTGCATGATCTGTCAGCATGTCGCCTCCTGCAGCTGTCATTTTTTTCACTTCTAATGCGTCTACTTCAACCTGTTCATCTGTTTCTGGTGCTTCTCCTAGACGCTCTAGCAGGGTTTGAAAGCCTAGTTCTTTATAAAGAGAGATCACTTGATCCATGTGTGGACCTTCGTAGGCAAGATCTTTGCTCGACACATCAATAGGTGCTTCTACGAGAATGGTCGCCAGCTCTTTACTCATGACTGCTTGTTCTTTATATTCTTCAAGCTTTTCTTTGAGCTTTTTCCCGTTCACTTCATCAATATGTTCAAGCAGGTTCTCAACTGTTTCAAACTGCTTTAACAATTTAATGGCTGTTTTTTCACCTACACCTGGGACGCCTGGGATATTATCTGAGGAATCTCCCATCAACCCTTTCATATCAATGATTTGATCTGGTCGCAGGCCATATTTCTCTTCAATATGAGCAGGTGTGTAGTATTCTACTTCTGTGATGCCTTTTTTCGTAATAGCCACTGTCGTATGATCTGTTGAGAGCTGGGTTAAGTCTTTATCTCCTGAGAAGATTTTGACTTCAAAGCCGTTTTTTTCTGCCTCGACAGCCAACGTACCGATAATATCATCTGCCTCATATTGAGGAAGCTCGTACCTTTTCACCTGATAGGCATCTAATAGTTCACGGATGAATGGCATTTGTTCTGATAGCTCTGGCGGGGTTTTTTGTCTTCCGCCTTTATATTCTTTAAATGTCTCGTGGCGGAAGGTTGTTTTTCCCGCATCAAATGCGACGAGCATATGGGTTGGCTTCTCGTCCTCCAGCATTTTCATTAAAATCATCGCAAAGCCATAAATAGCATTTGTATGTACGCCTTTATCATTTGATAATAGCGGCAAAGCAAAGAAGGCTCGATATGCGAGGCTGTTTCCATCCACTAACACTAATTTCTTTTTGTCTGTCATGTTTTAATCCTCCATCGGCTGAGCCATCTCAGCCGTCTCTTTCACACATTGTATCTTCATTTTATCAAAGTTTATTTTGAAAAGAAAATAGTCGAGCCTGCATAAAAAAGGGACGAAAACAACAAGTGTTTTCGTCCTTCCAAAATTGGCTCCTTGGATGAAGGGGTTCCTATTCATCCTATCAATGAATGTTTAACAAAACATGAATTCATTGTAAAGATCATGTAAATTTTAACGTGACTTTCCTTTTTTCTCTATGTCGATTTCAGGCTCACTGTAAAAGTCGTTCCTTTACCTTGTTTGCTGCGGACAGAAATTGTTCCTTCATGCGCTTCCACAAGGTGTTTGACAATGGCAAGGCCAAGACCTGTACCGCCTGAATTCCTGCTTCTATCTTTATCAATTCGATAAAATCTCTCAAATATTCTTGGAATCTCACTTTTCTTCATACCGATCCCTGTATCTGCTACATCAAATTCATAGGCACCTTTTCTCGGTCTTGCTGAGATGGTGACACTTCCTCCCTCTGGTGTATAGGTCAGGGCATTATTAACGAGATTGAGGAAGATTTGCTTTAACCTTAGCGGGTCTGCCATGACATAGACCGGTTCTTTCGGGACACGCACGTGTAATTGAATGCCTTTTTCTGTAGCCTTTTGTTTTAACAGCACTTGAATCTCTTGGATGATTTCTGTCGCATTGGCTTCTTGAATATTCAGCTTGAATTGCTGCTGCTCAATTTTAGAAAGATCAAGTAAGTCTTGAATCAATGTTTCTAGACGGACACTCTCTTTTAAAATGATAGAAAGGAATTCTGTCAGTGCTTCTTTGTCATCAATCGCGCCATCAAGAAGGGTTTCAGAAAATCCTTTAATCGACGTAATCGGTGTTTTTAACTCATGAGACACATTGGCGACAAAGTCTTTTCGCATCTGCTCCAGCTGCTTCGTTTCTGTCACGTCATGAAACACGAGGACAATTCCTTTCCATTCATCGTCTGTACTTAAAATGGGTACACCATCCACTTGGAAGTAGCGGCGTTCAATGTCAACGGCTAGACGTAAAAACTTCCGCACCTTCGTTTCTGTCATGAAAATTTCGTCAATTAATTCGATAATCTCTTCATGGGTAAACGCTTCATGATAAAGCTTGTGCATGTAAATGTGCTTTTGCACCTTAAACTGCTTGCGGAAGGTTCGATTGACGAGGTGAATATACCCCATCTTATCAATCAATATAATCCCCGCTCCAATATTTTCAATGACCGTTTGCAGCCGGTCTCTCTGCATTTCACCAGCACTTGTCATTTCTTGAAGACTTTCTGCCAAACGCTTCATGGAAGTATTCAGTTCACTTGTTTCAATCATCAGCTCTTCATAATTATTCGTATCATAGTTCCCGCGTTCTAGCTGTTTAGCTACCTTTGTCGCATAATCAATTGGTTTCACATATTTCATCGACATGCGGTACCCAAAGAAAACGATAATGATAATCGCCGAGCCAAGACAAAAGGCTAAGGCAAGCCAAAGCTGGCCGTCAATTTCATTTAAAGGCTCGTATGACGCATGGAGAAATAAATAACCCGCCGGTTCGTTTTGTTTTAAGACCGGGACAGCATAATGGAACAGCGCATCCTTCTCATCGTCAATAACGACCCCTTTTGTTTGGAGACGTTCATTGTTTAGTGTGTTTTGAATGACAGCCTTTTGTTCTGCTTGACCCGTTGTATGTATGATCTTCCCCTTTAAATCCACAATCGACGCATTCATGTCAAAATGCTGCTTTGCCTGATTGAGGATCTCTTTGTTTTGCTTCGCCTTTAAATCATCACCATTCATAGAAGACAGGAGAAAGCTCGATTCCTTTTCCATTCGTTCCGTTAATTTTGTTTCATAGAAAACATGGAACATGTGATCCAGGAAAAGACCAAGTGCCACAAACACAATAAAAAGGAGAAAAATGAGTCCCGAAAACAGACGGGTTCTAATTTTACTCATTTGACTTTGGCTCCTCCAATTTGTAGCCTAAGCCGCGAATCGTTTTAATGTATGTTGGTTTTTTCGTGTTCTTTTCAATTTTGTCCCGCAAGTGACTAATATGGACATCCACAATACGAGTGTCACCTGCAAAGTCATAATTCCAAACGGCACTTAGCAATAAATCACGCGTGAGGACACGTCCTTTATGCTTCGCCAAATAAAGCAGCAGTTCAAATTCTTTTGGCGTCAGCTCTAGACGTTCTTCCTGGAAATAGACTTCGTAGTGTTCTGGTAAAATACGCAGTTCACCAATTTTGATTTGATCTGCAATGATCTCATCCTTCTCCTCTTGCGTGGGGGTAGGCTGAGATTGCTGTGCTCTTCTCAAGATGGCTTTTACCCGAGCACCCACTTCTCTAGGACTGAATGGCTTTGTCATGTAATCATCGGCCCCAAGCTCAAGACCTAGCACCTTATCAAATTCATCGTCCTTTGCTGTCAGCATTAAAATAGGGAACATCATTTTTTGAATTCTCAGTTGTTTGCACACTTCAATGCCGTCCATCTTCGGAAGCATTAAATCTAATACAATGAGATCAGGCTGTTCACTTGCTGCTTTTTCAAGTGCTTCTTCCCCGTCTCTTGCTGTGACGACATCATAGCCCGCTCTTTCAAGGTTATAGCTTAGAAGTGTTACAATCGATTCTTCATCATCCACAACTAATATTTTTTTATTCATGTTGTGCCTCCAATTAGTGATTTCCCCTGCATCCGTTTTTTGTATCTTATGTGAAAAGCGAGAAGTCATGCTTTCTCTTTCATTTTAACGAAAGCTTAACAAGAGAACAATTTAAAATTTCGACAAGATTTGTTTTGTAAACAAAAAGAAGACTCCTCATCAGAGAAGCCTTCTTTTTTATTCATATTAAGACAATACTTTCATGACATTCTTAACAGATTCAACAGAACGGTCAAGCTGACTTCTTTCTTCTTCTGTCAGCTCAAGCTCGATGATCTGCTCAAGGCCGTTTCCACCTACGATTGTTGGTACACCTAGGTAAATGCCTTCGTAGCCATATTCACCTTCAAGGTAAGCAATCGTCGGCATGACGCGGCGCTGATCTTTAAGGATCGCCTCAACCATTTCGACTAGTGAAGCAGCAGGTGCATAATATGCACTACCGTTACCTAATAGGTTCACGATTTCGCCGCCGCCTTTTCTTGTTCTTTCAACAATTGCATCAATTCGCTCTTTAGGAATCAAAGTTTCAAGCGGGATACCGCCTGCATAAGAGTAACGAACAAGAGGAACCATGTCATCGCCATGTCCACCAAGCACAAAGCCCGTCACGTCTTTAACAGATAGGTTTAATTCTTGAGCAACGAACGTACGGAAACGTGCTGTATCAAGAATGCCCGATTGTCCAATGACTTTTTCTTTTGGTAATCCTGATTCTTTATAAACTGCATACGTCATTGCATCAACAGGGTTTGTTAATACAACAATGATTGTTTCTGGAGAATATTTAACGATTTCGCGTGTCACACTTCGCATGATTTTTTCATTTGTTGACACGAGATCGTCACGGCTCATTCCCGGCTTTCTTGCAATTCCCGCCGTAATGACCACGACATCAGAACCGGCTGTATCTTCGTAGTTAGAAGTTCCTGTAATGTTTGCATCGAAGCCTTGAACAGGACTTGCTTCCAGCATATCAAGTGCTTTCCCTTTTGTTGGGTTCTCAAGCTGCGGGATATCGACTAATACGACGTCCGCTAATTCTTTTTGAGCCGTTAGAAATGCTGTAGTTGCTCCAGTAAAGCCTGCTCCGATAACAGATACTTTTTTACGCTTGTTTGCCATTTCCTTTTTCCCCTTTAACTTTAAAGTTTAAGAATCAAGACAAGTTTTTGATGAGCTCGTCAGCAAACTCAGAACATTTCACTTCTGTTGCGCCATCCATTAATCTAGCAAAATCGTAAGTGACGACTTTTGATGCAATTGTATTTTCAACAGATTGAATCACTAGATCAGCTGCTTCCTGCCAGCCAAGGTGCTCAAGTAAAAGCACGCCTGATAGAAGAACAGAAGATGGGTTCACTTTATCAAGACCAGCATATTTTGGTGCTGTTCCGTGAGTCGCTTCAAAAATAGCGTGTCCTGTTTCGTAGTTGATGTTCGCACCTGGTGCGATACCAATTCCACCAACTTGTGCTGCAAGAGCATCAGAGATGTAATCTCCGTTTAAGTTCATTGTTGCCACAACATCGAACTCAGCTGGACGAGTTAGGATTTGTTGAAGGAAAATATCTGCAATGCTGTCTTTGACAATAATTTTGCCAGCAGCTTCTGCTTCACTTTGCGCTTTATTTGCCGCATCTTTTCCATCTTGTTCTACAATACGATCATATTGTGCCCATGTAAAGACCTTGTCGCCAAACTCTTTTTCAGCCACTTCGTAGCCCCAGTTTTTGAAGGCACCTTCTGTGAATTTCATGATGTTTCCTTTGTGAACAAGTGTCACAGACTTACGGCCTTGGTCGATTGCATATTGGATAGCCGCTCTGACAAGGCGAGAAGTTCCTTCTTCAGAAACTGGCTTGATTCCGATACCTGATGTTTCTGGGAATCGAATTTTGTTTACACCTAATTCGTTTTTCAAGAAGTCAATTAACTTCTTCACTTCGTCTGATCCTTGTGCATACTCGATACCAGCATAGATATCTTCTGTATTCTCACGGAAGATGACCATATCTGTGTCTTCTGGACGTTTCACAGGAGACGGTACGCCTTTGAACCAGCGAACTGGACGTAAGCATGTGAATAGATCAAGCTCTTGTCTAAGTGCCACGTTTAACGAACGGATTCCTCCGCCGATTGGTGTTGTGAGTGGTCCTTTGATTGCGATTAAGTATTCACGAATGTCTTCAAGTGTTTGCTCAGGAAGCCATTCTCCAGTTTTATTGTAAGCTTTCTCACCGGCATATACTTCTTTCCAAGTGATTTGCTTTTCACCTTTATATGCTTTTTCTACAGCGGCTTCAAGTACTCTTGATGCTGCTTTCCAAATGTCAGGACCGATTCCGTCCCCTTCAATAAACGGGATGATTGGATTATTTGGTACATTCAATACGCCGCCAGTAACTGTAATTTTTTCGCCTTGTGACAATGATATTACCTCCCAGGTTATGTAGTGAATATTTGAAACTTCTTGGCTTGATGTCTGCAAGCGAAGAAGTTTTTCACGTGATTCGTTTTTTGTTGATCTAGAGGCTGATTGGCCTTCGTGAGGATCAGCCCCCGCTTATTCTATAAACATTAGTCTCTTTCACTGATCGGAACAAACGTTTGAAGATCAGGTCCAATGTAGTCAGCTCTTGGACGGATGAGACGATTGTTGTCATACTGCTCTAAAATGTGAGCAATCCATCCAGAGAATCGGCTGATCACGAAAATTGGTGTAAACAAGTCATGATCAATCCCAAGACTGTGATATACAGATGCAGAATAAAAATCAACATTCGGTGGAAGATTTTTCTCTGATGTCACGATTTCCTCTGCGCGAACAGACATTTCATACCATTTCGGCTCGCCAGTCAGGTTTGTTAAACGCTGGCTCATTTCTTTTAGATGCTTTGCACGCGGGTCACCTTGACGGTATACGCGGTGGCCAAAGCCCATAATTTTTTCTTTCTTCTCTAGCTTACCATGAATATAGGAATCTACGTTTTCAACTTCGCCAATTTCTGAAAGCATCTTCATCACGCCTTCGTTGGCTCCGCCATGAAGTGGTCCTTTCAGCGCACCGATAGCCGCTGTTACACCAGAGTAGATATCTGATAGTGTAGCAACACATACACGCGCTGTAAATGTCGATGCGTTTAATTCATGATCCGCATGTAGAATGAGTGCCTTATCAATTGCCTCAATTTCTACTGGTGACGGCTCTTCGCCATTTAGCATATACAAGAAGTTCGCAGCATAGCTGTATTCTTCTTTTGGCTGTACAGGCTCAAGTCCCTTACGAATGCGTGAAAACGCAGCGACTAGTCCAGAAATTTTCGCCTGTAAGCGAATGGCTTTTCTGTAATTTGCTTCTTTGTCCATAATCTCTGATTCGTCATCAAGTAATCCTAGTAAGGATACCGCTGTACGAATCGCAGACATTGGATGAACCCCATCCAGCGAATACGATTTAAAGTGCTCAATGATTTCTTGCGGAATGTGAGCATTTTCGTTGAGCTGCTGTTTTAACTCACTCAGCTCTTGCTCATTCGGCAGCTTTAAGTGCCATAACAGGTAGACAATTTCTTCGAATGTAGCTTTTTCAGTTAAATCATCGATATTGTACCCTACATAAGTAAGAGTATCATCAATAATTGAGCTTACGGATGAAGTTGTTGCCACGATACCTTCAAGACCTCTTGTTGCTGTCATGTTCAATCTCCCCTTTTTAAAAAGATTCCCCTTCGTTGCAGAATTCTCGCTTTTTGAAAGCGCTATCCAATCCGAATAAGTCGGCACGTTCAGAAAAGAAAATGCTTACATTTACCTATACGGTTAGAGCGCTTTTAGCCTCATATCTCTTGTGTGATCAATGAGTTCAAAATTAAGCCTATTCCCATTATAAACAATAATCAGACATTTGTTAAATGTTTAACTATAATTTTTTTTGATATTTTTTTTTCCAGTCTTCCATATCAGGCATGGAATAAAGGGATTTTGCTTCTTTTATTATATTTAATTATGTTTTTTTGCAAAAGCTCACGCAAGAAAAAAATAAAAAAGAAAGTGGCATGAACCACTCTCTTTTCAACCGCTGAAAAATTTCACAGCCTGCATCGCCAAATAAGCAATTCCTGCTCCGATTAGCGGACCGACAGCTACACCTTTAAATAAGCTGACTGCCAAAATCGTCCCTAACACAAGCGCTGCCGTGATATGCGGATCATTTTCGAGTAGCACAATACCGTTTTTTGCGATTAATGCTACTAATATACCCGCTCCAAGTGCAATCCAAGCATAAGAGGATTTCATGGCTTCCCCGAGCTGCTTAAATCCAATGTCACCTGTTGCAATAGGAACAAGCACAGCAATTGTAATGACGGTGACCCCCCAATTGATGCCCTTCGACTGAAGAACTGGGAAAATTTTTTGATCCAAACCAATCAGCTTAATCCCAATGAGCACAGAAACCGCTAAAATTAATGAATTGTTTTTTGCAATAAGTGCAATAACGAGTAAAAGAACCAAAAATAAATTTGCTTGAGTAAACATACGCCGCCCCTTCCTTTCTTTTTATTGCGACCTTTTCATATTACTAATCTTTTTGAATAAAATGAAGTATCGGACATGCTTGTTTTTTGGAGGGGATTGTGTGAATCACACCTATATGGCCATTTTTCTACGAAGTTTGATGATGATCAGCATTGCTGTATTTGCGGTTGTCTTTTTATATCAGTCTTTTCCTTTTTTATATCCTTTTTGGATTGCACTTATTGTATCCTGCCTGATTCACCCTGCTGTATGCAAAATAGAAGAGATCACCGGAATGCCGAGAGGATTTGTTGTCGTCATTGTACTACTGCTCTTTTTAGTAGTAGCAGCCAGTTTCATCACACTCTTAGTAGCAGAAATCATTTCAGGAAGTGCTTATTTGGCAAAGGTTCTGCCTGGTCACCTTGATCGCATGATTGGGATTGTGGAACAGTTTTTTACAGATAAGATCCTGCCTTTGTACCATGATGTAACCGCCCAATTTAATACACTTCAAGCTGGTCAAAAGGAATCGATTTTGGGACAAATCCAAGCGCTAGGCGATGAAGCTGCCGCAAAAATAGGGACTTTTCTTTCAAAAACACTCGAGCTCATCCCAGCTTTTTTAGGTCTTTTGCCCGATGCAGCCGCAACCCTTTTGTTTTCTGCACTGGCGACTTTTTTTATCACGAAAGATTGGTTTACATTAAAAAAATATGGCTCTCGTATCTTTCCCGCAAAATGGATGCAGCATACACGAGCCATTTTATCTGAAATCAAAAAAGCCATTACCGGTTTTATGAAGGCGCAGCTTTTGCTTGTTGCGATGACCATCGGCCTTGTCATCATTGGACTGATCATCTTAAAAGTCGAGCACGCCCTTGTCATTGCTTTATGTATTGGGTTTGTCGATTTACTTCCTTATATCGGGAGCGGCACTGTTTTTCTGCCATGGATCATTTACTCTGCTATGACAGGAAACCTTTCACTCGCCATCGGGCTCGGCATTTTGTATATTGTCGTGCTCATTCAAAGACAAATATCAGAGCCAAAAGTCTTAAGCAAATCCATTGGGCTTAATCCTTTAGCCACGCTTGTGGCGCTATTTGTCGGGTTAAAATGGTTGGGTTTCCTCGGACTCGTCATTGGCCCTGCTTCCCTTGTCGTGTGGCAAGCATTTCGTAATGCAGGTGTTTTCAGGGATATCTATCAGTACATTCGGTACGGCATGCAAAAGTAAAAGAGACCTTCAGCTCAAGGTCTCTTTAGCGAATAATTGTATAGCGACTGCGATTAGACATGTTTCTAAGCCAGCGTTCAAAAAGCGGCTTGATTTGCTTTCTCGTCATCGGAATGAGCAGCAGCGCACCGATGATATCTGATAAGAAGCCGGGAATGAGTAGCAGCAGACCGCCGATTAGAATGCAAAAACCATCGACAATCGCTACCCCTGGCATTTTGCCATATTGTAAATCTCTTTGCACTTTTTGAAAAGCTTCGATTCCTTGTTTTCTTGCAAAATAAGCACCTAATGCACTCGTGAGTACGATCATCAGCATCGTTGGCAAAATGCCAATGATTTTACTTGATATTAAAAATAAACTGATTTCCACGGCAGGGAACAGGATCAATAATAGTAGCAAATATTTTTTCAAGCCATATCACCTCATGGGGTATCTTTCACCCGAAAGCTGTTTTACTTTTTTTAGTGTAACATAAAAAAAGAGAGGAGTCAGACAACTCCCCTCGTGTGTATCAATTAAAGGACGCTTGCACGGCCTTTGTAGATCGCTCCGCGTGCCGGATCTACTGTAATCTCTTCGCCTTCTTTTAGCAGTGTTGTTGCGCTGTCAAGACCTACAATCACTGGAATGCCAAGGCTAAGTCCAACGACTGCTGCATGGCTTGTTAGTCCGCCTTCTTCAGTGATCAGGGCAGATGCTTTTTCTAAAGCCCCCATCATATCACGGTCTGTACAGTTTGCAACAAGAATTGCACCATCGTACATTTTTTCCTCTGCTTCTTTTCCGCTTTGCGCAATGACAACCGGTCCAAATGCAGATTTACGGCCAATTCCTTGACCTTTCGCAATGATGTCACCGACAACATAAACTTTCATTAAGTTTGTTGTACCTGTTTCACCAACTGGCACACCAGCTGTAATAACGATTAAATCGCCATGTCTCACGTAGCCTGTTTCAATCGATTTCTCGACTGCATTCTCAAGCATTTCATCAGTAGACGTCGTTTTTGATCCGCTCTTTGCAAATACACCGAATACAAGAGATAGCTTTCTCGCAACTGATTCGTTTGCTGTAACTGCTACGATTGGTGCTTTTGGTCTATATTTTGAAATCATTCTCGCTGTATGACCGCTTTCCGTAGGTGTCACAATCGCTGCAACGTCAAGCTTCATCGCTGTATGTGCAACAGATTGACCGATGGCATCTGTAATGCTGACATCTACTTCTTCGCTTCTGCGAGAAAGAATGGCTTTATAGTTGAGTGCATCTTCTGAACGTGATGCAATGTTATGCATCGTTTGTACAGCTTCTACTGGATATGTTCCTGCTGCTGTTTCACCAGAAAGCATAATCGCATCTGTGCCATCAAAAATGGCATTTGCCACGTCACTTGCTTCCGCACGAGTTGGACGAGGATTACGCTGCATGCTATCAAGCATTTGGGTCGCTGTGATGACTGGTTTGCCTAAGCGATTGCATTTTTTGATCAGCATTTTTTGAACAAGCGGTACTTCTTCTGCCGGGATCTCTACACCAAGATCTCCACGTGCAACCATCAAACCGTCTGATACCTCAAGGATTTCATCGATGTTATCAACACCCTCTTGGTTTTCAATCTTAGGAATGATTTGAATGTCAGCCGCATTATTCTTTTCAAGAAGCTCACGAATTTCAAGAACATCAGAAGCTCGTCTCACAAAAGAAGCTGCGATGAAATCGACGCCTTGTTCAACTCCGAACAGAATATCATTGGCATCCTTTTCTGTAATACCTGGCAGGTTCACACTTACACCTGGTACGTTTACACCTTTTTTGTTTTTGAGCGTGCCTGTATTCATGACCTTTGTGACGATTTCTTTGCGGTCCATGTTAATTTCTTTCACTTCTAAACCAATAAGACCATCATCTAATAGAATCGTTGAGCCTACTTCTACATCATGAATTAACTCTTCATACGTCACACTAATTTTTTCCGTATTTCCAACAATGTCTTCCATACTTACGATAAGATCTGCACCAGCGACTAGCTCAATTGAGCCGTTTTCAACTGTACGTGTACGGATCTCTGGACCTTTTGTATCAAGAAGGATCGCAATGTCCTTGCCTAATGTTTTACCTGCTTTACGAATGTTTTCGATGCGTGCGCCATGCTCTTCAAAATCTCCATGAGAGAAGTTTAGTCTGGCTACATTCATTCCTGCTTCAATCAATTCAGTCAGCTTTTCAATAGTTTCACTTGCTGGACCGATTGTACAAACGATTTTTGTCTTTCTCATTACTGTTCCTCCTAAGGTCTTCTCGTTTTATATAGAGAGCTCTTGTGAAAGTCGGTACATATTTTGATCGACTGTATGTTTTTTATCTAAGATATCTAAAATATCGTGGTGAACGAGTTCGTTGCTTTGAATGCCCACACAGCGTCCGCCTTTTCCTTCAAGAAGAAGTTCTACTGCGTATGCTCCTAAACGGCTTGCGAGTACTCGGTCAAATGCGCTTGGAGAACCTCCGCGCTGAATATGTCCTAAGACAGATACACGGGTTTCAAGGCTTGTCTCCTCTTCAATCCGCTTACCAAATTCAACACCGCTGCCTACGCCTTCTGCGACGATGATGATACTGTGCTTCTTGCCGCGCTCGTGCCCTCTTCTTAATCTCGCGATAATTTCATCCATGTCATAGTCTGCTTCAGGAATCAAAATAGATTCGGCTCCGCCTGCAAGACCTGACCAAAGAGCAATATCACCAGCATGTCTTCCCATTACTTCCACTACGTATGTACGTTCATGAGATGTGGCTGTATCACGAATTTTATCAATGGCGTCAATGACTGTATTCAGTGCTGTATCAAAGCCAATAGTGAAATCAGTACCCGGGATATCGTTGTCGATTGTACCCGGGACACCTACACATGGAAAACCGAGCTCAGTTAATTTCTTCGCTCCCATGAATGAACCGTCTCCGCCAATCACAACAAGTCCTTCAATACCGAATTTTTTTAAGTTCTCAATGCCTTTTTCACGACCTTCAACTGTCTTGAATTCAGGGCATCTTGCCGTGTAAAGTTTTGTTCCTCCACGATGAATGATATCGCCAACTGAACCTATTTCAAGTTTCTCAATTTTACCGTTAATTAGACCTGAATATCCATTATAAATACCGTAAACTTCAACATTATGGTAAATCGCTTTCCTTACAACTGCGCGCACAGCTGCATTCATTCCTGGGGAATCCCCACCGCTCGTTAAAACTCCTATACGCTTCATCTTTTTCACCTCAGAGACCATATATGAATTAAACATACCATTTCCACTGCTTGAAAACAATCATGAGCAAAACCGGATGTTTTCAATACGTATTTCTAAAACCGTACTTATTATACAATTAAATAAACCGTTTTTAAACAAAAGTTAAGAAAGTCATGAAAGCAATTCTTTCAAAAGCGAGGAAGATCCAGCCTTCTAAAGCCCACCGTATCAGGATTTTCAGACGTTTCAAACTTTATGAAAACAAAAGAAAATTATTTTCAAATAGCGCTTACATGAGGTCGGTTTTCATGAAAAAGGATGAAAAAAAATAAACGCCAGCCAAAAAGGCTGTACGTTTATTTAGTTTACCCCAATATATTGATTTTCAACCGATACTTTCCCGATTGCTTTGTATTTTTGATATCTTTGTTCGACTAGTTCTTCAGGTGTTAGTTTGAGCAAAGATGTAAGTGACTGTTTTAATGTTTTTTCAATGTAGGCTGCTTGTTGTTTCACGTCTCGGTGTGCTCCACCTTGCACTTCTTTAATAACATCATCTATAATATCTAATTCTTTTAGGTCTGGAGCCGTAATTTTCATTGATTCTGCAGCTTTTTTCGCAAGTGATGAGTCCTTCCAGAGCAGTGCTGCTGCACCTTCAGGTGAAATCACTGAATACGTTGAATTCTCTAGCATGTATAGGTGGTTTCCTACGCCTAAGCCTAGTGCGCCGCCACTTCCGCCTTCTCCAATGACAATACAGACAACCGGTACACGAAGTCCTGCCATTTCGAATAGGTTTTTCGCAATTGCTTCACTTTGCCCGCGTTCTTCAGCTGCTTTACCAGGATAAGCTCCTTTTGTATCAATAAAGCAAATGATCGGGCGATTAAATTTATCTGCTTGTTTCATCAAGCGCAGCGCTTTACGGTAGCCTTCTGGATGAGGCATTCCGAAATTACGGCGCAAGTTTTCTTTTGTATCTTTACCGCGCTGATGGCCAATCACCGTGACAGGAAGCCCTTTAAACGTGGCAATTCCTCCAACGATCGCTTCATCATCGCCATAAAAACGGTCACCATGACACTCGAAAAAGTTGTCAAACAGCTCTTGAATGTAATCGAGAGTTGTTGGGCGCATCGCATGACGAGCAATCTGTACTCTGTCCCACGGCTTTAAATTTGTATAAATGTCTGCTTCAAGTTTGCTCAGACGTGTTTCAAGACGCTCAATTTCTGCACTTAAATCCATTTCTGAGTTTTGTGTGAACTTTTTCAGTTCATCAATTTTCGCTCGAAGTTCAATGACAGGTTTTTCAAATTCTAGTTCTCCAGCCACTCTCGTTCACCTCCTGTGCTGTGTAATGCTAAGATTCGGCCTAGTGTTTCTTTCATCTCTGCACGATGAATGACAGCATCCAATTGACCATGCTTCATTAAAAATTCAGCCGTTTGGAAGTCCTCTGGCAGGTCTTCACGAATGGTTTGTTCAATGATTCTACGACCTGCAAACCCAATTAAAGCACCAGGTTCTGCAAAGTTGTAATCACCAAGAGACGCGAAACTAGCTGATACACCGCCAGTTGTTGGGTTCGTCATCACAGAGATAATCAAACCTTGATGCTCGCTGAACAGCTTTAATGCTGAGCTTGTTTTTGCCATCTGCATAAGACTGAGGATCCCCTCTTGCATTCTCGCTCCGCCTGATGCAGTAAAGATGATAAATGGCACCTTGTCCGCTTTTGCTTTCTCGATCGCAAGTGTGATCTTTTCACCAACAACTGAGCCCATGCTGCCCATACGGAATGTGGCATCCATGACAGCGATCACAGCACGCTGGCCTTCAATTTCACCTTGACCTGTGACAATGGCTTCATTCAAAGACGTTTTTTCTCTGTCTTTCTCAAGCTTTTCTTCGTAGCCTGGGAATCCGAGCGGGTTTTCTGAGATCAGGTGCCCGTTAAATTCTTCAAATGTGCCTTCGTCAACAAGGCTGTCAATACGCTGTTTTGCATTCATTTGCAAATGTCTACCGCAATTCATGCAAACACGTAAATTTTTATCTAGTTCTTTGGTGAGCATTATTTTTTTACATTGCGGACATTTGGTCATGATGCCTTCAGGCACATCTTGACTTGCCTGTTCAGAGGGTACAGATGCATATTTTTTCTTTTTACTGAAAATATTTTTGATTGACAAATGACTACCTCCCTTTTTGAAGGGTTTTTTCTTTACACGCACATCCACTATTATAGGACATGTCATAACTGTACCGAAACTATTGTACTTTTTTTGTCAAACGCTGTCATCCTTCATTCAATTTTTTCAGTGGGGAATTGATGAGAAATGAGTATGTGTTTGGGGCGCTGAGCAGTTGATATATGTGAATTGTGAACGTCTACAAAAAAATATCATTCCGGATGAAAAAATTTTCGCGTATGAGAGGAAATGGTGCACGTCTTTCCTCCAATTTCAGAAAGAACGTGCACACTTTTCCAATTGATTATTCGCCGATAATCGTTAATTTTCTTGTTTTTTCAGCGACTTCTTCTGGGTCGACTTTGATTCTTGCAACACCAGTTTCCATTGCTGCTTTTGCTACTGCTTTTGCTACCGCTGGTGCTACACGTGCATCAAATGGTTCAGGGATGACGTATTCAGCTGACAATTTATCATCTGAAACAAGAGAAGCAATTGCTTCAACGGCTGCAATTTTCATTTCTTCGTTAATGTGAGTTGCTCGAACATCTAATGCTCCGCGGAAAATTCCTGGGAATGCCAGTACGTTGTTTACTTGGTTCGGGAAGTCAGAACGGCCAGTTCCTACAACACTTGCGCCTGCTGCATGTGCATCTTCTGGCATGATCTCTGGATTAGGATTCGCCATTGCGAAGATGACAGGATCTTTTGCCATTTTGCCAACCATTTCTTTTGTTAGAGCGCCTGCTACTGAAACCCCAATGAAGACGTCAGCGCCTTCAATCACTTCTTCTAACGAACCTTCTTTACGGTCTTGGTTCGTGAATTTAGCCACTTCGTTTTTCACTGCATTCATACCGTTCGGGCGGCCTTCGTAAATTGCGCCTTTTGTATCACACATGATGATATCACGTACACCGAAATGATATAGAAGCTTGATAATCGCAATTCCCGCTGCTCCAGCGCCGTTTGCCACCACTTTGATAGAGGACATTGATTTTCCAGACAGTTTCAGTGCATTTACAAGTCCAGCTACTGTCACAATCGCTGTTCCGTGCTGATCATCGTGGAACACTGGAATGTTTGTCTCTTTTTTCAAGCGCTCTTCAATAATAAAGCAGTTTGGAGCTGCAATATCTTCAAGGTTGACACCGCCAAACGTTGGCTCAAGAAGCTTTACTGTTTCAACGATTTTGTCTACATCGTTTGTCGCAAGCGCGATTGGGAAGGCATCAACGCCAGCGAAGCTTTTGAATAATACAGCTTTTCCTTCCATGACTGGAAGAGATGCTTCTGCACCAATATTTCCAAGCCCTAAAACAGCACTTCCGTCTGTGACAACAGCGACCATATTGCCTTTCATTGTATAATCATACACTTTGCTTGTGTCGTCATAAATATCTTTACATGGTTCTGCAACACCAGGTGAGTAAGCCAAGCTCAAGTCTTTCGCATTTTTCACTTGTACTTTTGATTTTGATTCAAGTTTGCCTTGATTCTCTTTGTGCATATGTAATGCTTCTTCTCTTAATGACATGTGATGAACACTCCTTCAAGTGGAAAATGATTTAATGAATTGCTAAGTTGATAAGCACATACTGGCAGTTTTAAATACACAGAATCTTTAAAATGATAACACAATAGGTGAATTTGTAAAACATATTCAAGCGATTTGTCATCATTTAATCACAACGTTTTGTTCACCGAGCAGCTCTTTTAACTGGAAAATGACAGCATGATCTGCATGAACTTTGTATGCATCTGGAAGTCTCACTGTCTTTTTTTGCTTCTCATAATACAAATAGACATCTGCTTCTCCGCTGTGCATCGAGATCACCCGCTTTACTTGCTCTAGCAGCTCCTGCGTATGATTTTCTTCTTTCACCCGAATGTAGACAGACTCTTTTCTTTGTGTGCCCATCTCTTCAAGCAGAACGGCTTCTTGCACGATGATCTGGCTGCTGTCATTTCTGACATCTATTCTGCCTTCAACATAAAGCATGGCGCCCTCCTCAAGTAAGGGGGACAGCTTTCTAAATTGCTCTGGAAAGACGACGCCTTCCATTTCTCCCGTTTCATCCCCAAATGTGATAAATGCCATCGATTGTCCATTTTTTGTTCGAATCGATTTCACTTTTGTCAAAAGACCACCCATTGAGACCTTTCGCTTTATATAGGAAGAAAGTCTGATGATGTCCACTGCACCATTCTCTCTTAAGCGATCTCGGTACGCTTGTACAGGATGATTTGATAAATATAGTCCAAGTGCCTCTTTTTCAAATTGCAGGAGATCGACAAGCGGCAATTCTTCTATCTCCGCATATTTTGGCTTAATGGAGAAGGTTGTATCCCCCAGAAAGTCGAGCTGATCATCTGGATTTAAAAATGACACGTGGTCTAATGCAATATCTATTGATGCCAATAACGAAGCACGATTTGGATAAAGCTCATCCATCGCCCCTGAAAAAATGAGCGCTTCAATCGTTTTTCGGTTGACACTCTTTGCTGATACTCTTGCGCAAAAATCAAATAAATCTTCAAACGGCTTTTCCTGTCTTGCCCTGTATATATCCTTTACAGCTGACACTCCGACATTTTTGATCGCTCTTAAGCTGTAGCGGATCTCCCCTTTTTCAACCGTAAATGGAAATTCACTCTTATTAATAGAAGGCTTCAACACAGATATCCCTTTTTCCTTTGCCTCATAGAAATATTGAGCGACTTTGTCTTCATTTCCAATCACACTCGTTAAAAGTCCGCACATAAAATATAACGGATAATGCGCTTTTAAGTAAGCAAGCTGAAAGCCAATCATGCTATATGCAACAGCATGGCTTCTATTAAAACCATAGTTTGCAAATTTGACGATTAAGTCATAAACGTCATTTGCAATGTTAACAGGATACTCCTTTTTTAGGCATCCTTCAACAAAATGGCTCCGCTCTTCATCAAGGACCTTTTTATCCTTCTTCGAAACAGCTCTTCTTAATAGATCTGCCTCGCCAAGCTGAAAGCCTGCCATCTTCGCTGCAATCAGCATAATTTGCTCCTGATAGACGATGACCCCATATGTGTCTTTTAAAATGTCATATAAATCAGGATGCGGGTAAGAGACCTTGACTCTGCCGTGCTTTCGGTCGATAAAAAGCGGGATATTCTCCATTGGACCTGGGCGATAGAGGGCATTGACTGCCACGATGTCTTCTAAACTAGAGGGCTTAAGGCGTCTCAGCACCTGACGCATCCCTTGTGATTCAAGCTGGAAAATCCCAGTCGTATCTCCCGCTGATAACAATTCAAATGTTTTCTGATCTTCATATGAAATGTCACTAAAGTTAATGTGGACGTTTTCCTGTCTTTCAATCTGGTTTTTAATGGATTCAATTAAGGTTAAGTTTCTTAGTCCTAAGAAATCCATCTTTAAAAGCCCAAGATCTTCTAAATAATTCATCGCATACTGCGTTAAATACACACCATCATGACCGTCTTGAATAGGAACAATCTCTGTCAGCGGCTCCTCGCTCAGCACAACGCCGGCTGCATGTGTCGAGGTATGTCTTGGCAAGCCTTCTACCTTTAAAGCAGTTTGAAAGACTTGCCTGAGCTCTTCGGACTGCTGGAGCATTGCTTTTAATTCAGGAGATGCAGCTAGCGCTTCTTTCAGCGTCGTTCCTGGCTTTGATGGAATCAGCTTTGCAAGACGGTCCGCTGCCTTTGAATCAATCCCCATCACACGCCCGACATCTCTTAAGGCTGCTTTTGCTGCAAGTGTTCCAAACGTGACAATTTGCGCCACATGCATGTCTCCGTATTTGTCTTTTACATAAGAAATGATTTCATCTCTTCTCGTATCGGGGAAATCAATATCAATATCAGGCATACTGATTCGCTCAGGATTTAAGAAACGCTCAAATAACAGGCCGTGACGGAGCGGATCAACATCCGTAATAAACAGTACATAGGCAACAAGTGAACCTGCTGCCGATCCCCGGCCCGGCCCTGTGACAATGCCTTGGTCATGGGCATACTTCATAAAATCCCACACGATGAGAAAATAATCACTGAAATTCATTTTTTGGATAATGCTCAGTTCGTACTCAAGTCTTTTCACATACGCGTCATTTGAAGCAATCTTTCTTTGCTTCATCCCTTCTACACACACTTTGCGTAAAAACTGATCTGCTGTTGATTGATCAGGGGTCGGATAGGATGGGAGTTTTGTCTGCCCAAGATTTAAATCGACTTCACAGCGGTCTGCGATCTCCACCGTTCTTGATAGCAGCTCCGTATCCTGCGTATACCATTCCTTCATTTCTTCAAAGGTTCTGAAATGCTTTTCTGCTCGGTCTTCCTCAACCTCAGGCAGCTGCTGCCCTGCTTTAATAGCCTTTAAACACATATAGGCCGTTTTGTCTTCCAGGTTGATGTAGTGGACATCTCCTGTCGCAACAAGAGGAATGTCGGCACTTTTTGAGACGTCCCTCAGTTTACCGGCAAGCGATTCGTCTTGCTGAAATGGCTGAAGTGCGATGTATACATGTCCCTCACCGAAAATATGTTTCAATTGTTTCGCCGCATCATGCGCTTCTTCTAGCTGATCATGCTGAAGCAGCGTTTCAATGTAACCAGAAACGCCTGGTGTCATGGCAATGAGCCCGCGGTGGTAGCTTTTCAGCCATTTCTCTTTCAGTCCAGCTTTTGATTTTGATTTCAGCACACTGCTGATCTTGATCAAATTTTGGTAGCCTTCATTGTTTTTGGCAAGGAGTACCAAGGGATAAGCCTCTGTCTCTTGTTCATCTATGAAGACAGAAGCTGTTAAACCGATGACAGGCTTGATGCCATGTTTTTTACATTCCTTATAAAATTCAACCGTTCCATACATCACATGGTCATCGGTAAGAGCGAGCGCCTTGCAGCCAAGTTCTTTCGCTTTCAGCACGAGCTCCTTTACTTTTGCTGCACTGCTTAATAAGCTGTATCCACTGTGGACCTGAAGATGAACATAAGACATGCTTAATCCACTCCTTTCGTCTAAAGTCATTCTTTCATTATAAAACGCGATGCGATGAGAAACAAATGTTCTTTCTTTTCTGTCCGTTCATACTTGTCCCGCACGCACCATATATTGAATAGAGTGAGGTGGACAAAATGGATGTGAAGGAAGCTTTTATTCCAAATTTTATTAGCTGTTATTTTATTGCACTTGGGGTCATTTTGGGTGGTGCCATTATAGGCGGTGTTGGTGCTTATTTGTCCGGTCAGCCGCCTTTATCCATTATTACGAGTCTTGCCAACCGTTTAAAGATTTGGGCGCTTGTCGCAGCTATCGGCGGAACGTTTGATGCTGTTTATAGCTTTGAAAGAGGTATTTTTGAAGGGAACACGCGTGATATTTTCAAGCAGATTTTATTAATTGTCTCTGCCATGGGCGGTGCGCAAACGGGTTATCTTATTATCACGTGGCTCACACAGGAGCATGTGTCATCATGAGGGTGCCGGAGCTGTACAAACGTCCAGGCTGGCAGCGTTTTTTTGCGGGGATGATGTTTGGCGCGATTGTGAGCTGGCTCATTTTCCTCTTTACATACGGAACCTTTCAGGAAAAGCAGGTGACACTGCTGAGAAGCCAGCAGCACCATATGGACAGTCTGAAAGAACAAATCACACTCTATCGGGAAGATTTGCATAAGTTAAATGAGGATAATAAGAAGCGGCTGCTGATCCAAAGCGTAGATGTCCATCTCGTCAATCGTGAGCAATATAAAATCCCAGAGCCAGATACGCTAAAATTTGAAGATCAGGTCAAGGAGGATATCTCAGAGGTTATTACAAAGGATATTGAAAGTGTCTATAAAACAAAGGAATTATTAAAACGCACGGTCGAAAACAAAGAATATACCATTCGGGAAAAGGCATACCGCGCCAAAGTGACAGAGCTGACAATTTATACAAAGCTTTCACTTGAAGTGCGCATTTCATTTGCTGAATAAATGATCATGTGGAATTTTTATGAATTTCTGCCCTCAATGATCGCTTTTCCCCCTTAATTTTTATACACTAAAAGTAGAACGAGATCTAAAACAGAAAGAGGTGAGGACAATGGAGGTTTATAGCTATCGTCAAATGGCACGAGACAAAGCAAGCCGGATCAAGGACGGCATGTGTGCTTATGCTGAGACAGAAATGATGGCTCATTTAATTAAAAAAGAATTAAAGCATCAAAATCTCCAAGCCTATGAAGATTCAACTGACATCGGCTGCTGGTTTATCCCTGTATGCAAGTAACCCTCTTCTCCATGACAAAAAAAGAGAGAGGGGACTTGAAGCCCCCTCTCTCATGATGATGATTTACATACTTCTTCTAAATCACGCAAAATCTCATCTGCCACGGCCCAATCATAAATAGACGCACCAGCTGCAAGCGGGTGGCCGCCGCCATGATATTTTTTCGCAATGGTATTAATGACGACGCCTTTCGAACGGAATCTAACACGAATCTGATCGTTTTCTTCCACAAAAAAGACCCATGCCTTAATCCCTGCAATATTTCCAAGTGTTCCAACAAGCTGTGAGGCTTGCTGCGCTGTCGTTTGGAACGATTCCAAAATATCCTGCTTAATGAAAACAGAAGCGACCCCATTCTCTGACAAAGAAATATGTTGAAAAATATAGCCATTTAATTTCACGACATTGAGATCCGTCTCATACAATTGATTGAAAAGGTCTGAAGATGAAAATGGATATTCAATCAGTTCTCCAGCATATTTGAGCGTCTTTTTCGTCGTGTTTGGGAAAAGGAAGCGGCCTGTGTCTCCTACAATGCCGGCATAAATGAGTTCTGCCGCCTTTGTATTCAGCTGATATCCTTCTTCTTTCCCCTCTAAATACAATTCATAAATCATTTCGCTCACAGAGCTTGCCTCTGTATCCACCCAAAGCAAATCACCATAAGGATCTTCATTTGGATGATGGTCAATTTTCATCAGCTTATCGCCCATTGAATAGCGCTGATCGTCAATTCTTGCTTGATTGGCTGTATCGCAGACAATGACAAGGGCATCTTTGTACACGTCATCCGGCACTTCATCAAGTTCATATAAAAATGAAAGGGATGGCTCCGGGGTTCCTGTCGCATAAATATTTTTTTCTGGATAGGTGGCACGCAAGATTTCCGTAAGGCCGCACTGCGATCCATAGGCATCAGGATCTGGTCTTACATGTCTATGAATGATGATGGTGTCATATAATGATATGGTTCTAATCAGTTCTTTTTTCATAAAAACTCCTTCTTATCCGATACTCTTTTTATTATTAAATCATAATCTATCCTGACGGAAAAGTGAGGAATAGACAATTTATTCTAGTAAGCAAGCCTATTTACGTTTAAAATAGGGTTGTAACCACTTACAATGGAGGCTTGGCACATGCTTGTTTTGATTGTGTTTATTATTTGTTCTGCCATGTTTTATTTATACTACAAAGCAAAGAATGTACGTACGAACCGCCCAGTCGAAAAGAAATTCTGGTCGGCGAAATCCAGTATGGCACTTGGCTGCTTTGTCCTGCTCTTCGGTGTGAATCAATTATTTTTAAACCGCTCGTCACTCGCATTTGTCATTGGATTTATTTTTGTTGCTGTCGGTATCGGCAGTACGTGGGCTGGATATAAAGCCTACAAGCATTACCTTCCGCTCTTTTTAAAGGAAGGCGAAAAAGATCACGCATAATAAGAGAGAAGGGCTAAAATGATGTTTATTTTAGCCCTTTGTCTTTTTCAGCAGATTATCCTCTCTCCATGAGCTGCACCATCAGCATGGCTTTACCGACGATATTCGATTGATGATAAACTTCCACTTCCAGCTTTCCAAACTTGCGTCCTACTTCTAAAATATTTGGCTTGATCTGTATCGTGGATTCCATTTGAACCGGTTTTAAGAAGTAGACAGAGAGACTTTCGACAATCAGCTCCCCTTTTTTATGAGACTTTAAGAAGCGGTTGGCGGATTCAATTAAAATTTGCGTGAACACGCCATATGAAATGTTTCCGAGCTGGTTTGTCATTTGTGGTGTGACCTCATATTGATACACGGCATCTGCCTTTGGTTTTTCTGTATCGGTCTCTTTAAACCCTCTTGAGACAACATCATCCAGTTTTTCTCCGACCTGCGGCTGCTTTTGAATCATTTGAAGCGCCTTCAGCACGTCCTGACGACTGATCATTCCAATCAGTTTCGCATAATCATCTACAACAGGCAGCACCTCAATGCCTTCCCATACCATCATTTGAGCAGCAGAAGCGACAGAGGTTTTGCCAATGACTGTCAGTGGGTTTTTCGTCATGACCTTTTCAATCGGTGTGGAGCGGTCATGCCCCGCGATATCCTTTGAGGTGAGAATGCCGTGAATTTTCATTTGGTCGTCTGCGACCGGAAAGCGTCCGTGGCCAGTTTCATAGTTCTTTTCATACCATTTTTCAAGCTTATCCTCTGGTGATAAATACACTGTTCGTTCTATCGGCGTTAAAATATCTTCCACAAGCACAATCTCTTTTTTTATGAGTTGGTCATAAATGGCCCGGTTAATGAGAGCTGCTACGGTAAATGTATCGTAGCTTGTCGATAAGATCGGCAGCTCAAGCTCATCTGCGAGCTGAATGATTTCATCATCTGTTGAGAAGCCGCCCGTGACCAGCACAGCTGCTCCTGCCTCTAATGCTTGTCTGTGGGCATTGATCCGGTTTCCGACAATTAGCAGGTTTCCAGCTGCCGTATAGCGCATCATCGCATCAAGCTCCATCGCTCCGATGACAAATTTGTTTAATGTTTTATGTAAGCCCGCTCGTCCTCCAAGCACCTGTCCGTCAATCACATTGACCACTTCTGCATATGTCAGTTTTTCAATATTTTCTTTTTTCTTCTGTTCAATTCGAATGGTACCAACTCGTTCAATGGTACTGACGAATCCTTTATTTTCAGCATCCTTGATGGCCCGGTAAGCGGTCCCTTCACTCACTTTCATTTCTTTCGCAATACGCCGGACAGAAATTTTCTCTCCGACTTCTAATGAATCAATATACGATAAAATTTGTTCATGCTTTGTCGCCAATCCCGTTCACCCTTTTTGTTTTCAGCGTTTTCATCTAACTTTCATTATAAGGGCAGGAGGCTTTTAATAGCAATTTGTCTTTTTTCAGCGCGATACATGTAAACAAAAAAGCCGGCATTTGAGTGCCGACTTTCAGGTTGTTGACAAAGGGCTAAAATGATCTTGATTTTAGCCCTTTGTCTTCTTTTCAGCGTGATAGAAAACCTTTGCAGCCCTAGGAAGGACGAGTACTGGCGTGGAGCGAATTTGACATTCGTGAGCACCAGCACGCAGGACTGACACCGAATGCGAGGGTTTGTCTACACGCTGGAAGCCAGCATTTGAGTGCCGGCTTTTTGCTATGTTGATTAAATCTCTATCGATTCTCCGCTGTTTAACACATGACCGACGCCGCCATGCAGGCTGTCTGCAAATGCATGTGGGTCCTGCTCAATCGGCGGGAATGTGCTGTAGTGAATTGGCACGACTTGCTTCGCCCGAAGCCATTCGGCTGCGATTCTTGCATCGTCCGGTCCCATCGTGAAGTTATCACCGATCGGAAGGAATGCAAGCTCAATATGATTCAGCTCACCGATCAGCTTCATATCTGAAAAGAGTGCAGTGTCTCCGGCATGATAAATCGTTTTGCCCTCTGCAGTAAATAAAATACCTGATGGCATGCCTGTATACATAATCGTTTTTGCATCTTCATCAATGATAGCAGAACCATGGAACGCTTGAGTGAGCTTCACTTTACCAAATTCAAACTCACGTCCGCCCCCAATCGAAAGCGGGTGCGTTTTCACCCCTTGCCAGCTTAAATAAGTGGCAAGCTCGAATGGCGCAATAACGAGCGCATCATTGTTTTTGGCGATTTCAATGGTGTCACCGATGTGATCTCCATGCCCGTGCGTGAGCAAAATGACATCCGCTTTGACATCTTGCGGTTTGATATCTGTGTGCTTATTTCCATTTAAAAATGGATCAATCCAAATATGGTATCCGTTTGTTTCAATGTGTACGACTGAATGTCCGTGATATGTAGCTTTCATGTGAGTATATCCACCTTTCGAATTTGATCTCATTTCATCTATTCCCTGTATAAAAAACTGAAAAACTTAATGTCTGTGAATGACGTTAAGACCACCTGTTGCTTCAATAACGGTTCCTGTAATCAGATCAGAGCGGTCATCGCATAAAAAGGAAATGATGCGCCCGATATCTTCTCCAGTACCAGACCTGCCAATCGGCGTTTCATCGTCTTTCATCTGGCGCGCTTCTTCTATTGTCGATTCTTTCATGTCACCAACGATTTTGCCTGGACAAACCATATTGGCTGTGATGCCATTTTCGGCTTCTTCAATCGCAATGGTTTTCGTCAGTGACGCCAGCCCCACTTTTGCTGCTCCGAAGGCTGATCTGTGCATCCATCCCGGCGCATGGTCTGCGCCTTGAAAGCCATATGTGACAATTCGGCCGAAGCCTTGCTTTCTCATCATTGGGATGACCATACGGAACAAATGGAACACAGCAGATAGGTTGCCTTCCATCATTTGATACCATTCATCTTCGGAATAATCCGCTAGTTTTTTTCGTTCGAAAATATAAGGTCCGGCATTGTTAATCAAGGCATCGATCCGCCCAAATCGCTCGGCTGCCAGCTCGACCATATTTTTTAAATCTTCTTTGTTTGTCACATCGCCTTGGACAAATTGAATCTTCTCTTCATATTGCTGCAATTCTTCTTTCATCTGGCGCACAGCTTCATCATCACTTCGATAATTGACTGTCACAGAATACCCCATATTCAGTAAAGACTCGGTGACTTTCCTGCCAAGTCCCTTAGAACCCGCTGTTATTAATGCGTGTCGCACACAATCTCCTCCTAAAACAAAGGTTGCAAGTTCATGTGTTTCTTTTGTTATCTTTACTTTACTATAAACCAGCATCTGGCGCACTTATGAACCCTTTCTGCTATTTCTATTTAGAATGAAAAAATGAAGGATGATTCATCCACTTTTGGATATCCCACGAGTCATGAATATCAAGAAGCAGCGAAACAAAACGGTAGCATTCTCTCACCTCATAAAGCTGGCGAGGAAGCGGGCAAATCTCTTCATAGCCCAACTGAACATCGTGTGCAGCTTCTTTCGTCAAAAGGTATTCCAATGCAATAAAATCAAACGCAGCTGGTCCAAATACGACGTATTCCGTATCAACTAGACTCGTCACTTGATCATACTTTTCAATATATTGCGACGGATCTAAATCAATTAAAATGAGACTGGCTGAATCAGGAGTACTGAGGTGGTCTAGCTTTTGCTGCACCATTTCTCCATAGCACTGAAATTCAGGCTGATCAGCGTAATAGCGGCTTATAAGTTTAGACACAGCCCTTTTTAAAAGAGCATGGAATTCACTCAAATGTCTCTTTTCTGCTCCGTATATAGTACCGAAGGAGTGAGTTCGATGTGAATGAAGATGTGCTAGTTTCCTCCCGTAATTCAAATAGAAATCTGATGAACGTCCCTTAAAAGATGTTAAAGGTGTTCTTTCTACTTTTTCCATGACATCATAATGTCTCCCCGCCATCTTCACTTTACGAACAACTTCCGGAATATGAAAGGAATTCGTCAGAGCCAGCTTTTCATTGATTTGATCGAGATGCTCTTGTCCCATATCGGCATTTACCCCATAGATCATGTTGATCCCATATACAAATTCACTTTCTGCTTTTGTCATTTTAGGAGATTTCACCACATATTCCGTTTTGTCTTGTAAGGAGATCAGCCACACATCATTGGCCCGTCCGTCGTACTGTTCTCCTAACGTCTTAACTGAGACGATGGGCTGGTCAAACAAAGCCTGAAGCGTTTTCTTCATGAACTGCTGTCACTCCCTCTTTAGCTTGGCACTGGTATGCTTTCAACTTCTCTAATGATGATCAATTTCCTTGTTCCATTACAAAAAACCATCCGTATAAACGAATGGTTTTGGTCAGTTATGCTAGGCAGGCTTTTGCTTTTTCTAAAGCGAGCTGAATTTGTTTAAATCCAGTTCCACCTGCGCTTGTTCTTTTTTCAACAGCAACATAAGGATCAAGAACGGTGTAAATGTCTTCTTCAAAAAGATCGCTCGCTTCTGTAAATGTCTCAAACGGAAGATCACTTAAGTAGATGCCTTTTTGAATGCATGTATACACGAGCTTGCCAACGATTTCGTGTGCTTCACGGAATGGCATGCCTTTTTTCGCAAGGTAGTCTGCCACTTCAGTCGCATTTGAGAAATCTTCTTTCGTTGCTTTTTTCATGACATCTTCGTTCACTGTCATTGTTTGAATCATGCCTGTGAAGATTTGCAGGCTGCCGGCGATGGTTTTGACTGTATCAAACATGCCTTCTTTATCTTCTTGCAGGTCTTTGTTATACGTAAGCGGCAAGCCTTTCATAATGGTGAGAAGCCCCATCAGGTTGCCATACACACGGCCTGTTTTCCCGCGGATCAATTCTGCCATATCCGGGTTTTTCTTTTGCGGCATCATGCTGCTGCCTGTTGCATATGTGTCATCAAGCTCAATGAATTTGAATTCTTGAGAGCACCATAAAATGATTTCCTCACAAAGACGCGAGAGGTGCATCATGACAAGGCTGCTGTTAGACAAGAACTCTAAAATGAAATCCCGATCACTTACGCCATCAAGGCTGTTTTCGTAAATATGATCAAAACCAAGCAGCTCCGCTGTATATTCACGATCAATTGGGAATGTCGTTCCTGCTAGCGCCCCGCATCCAAGTGGAGACACGTTAATTCGTTTCAAAGAATCTTGAAAACGCGCTTTGTCACGCTCTAGCATCCAGAAATAGGCGAGCATATGATGTGCAAAGGAAATAGGCTGTGCACGCTGTAAGTGCGTATAACCTGGAAAAATCGTTTCAACGTGCTGTTCTGCTTTTTCCACAAGCACTGTTTGAAAGGAAGAGATCAGTTCAATGATATGCTCTACTTGGTTATTCAAATATAAATGCATATCAGTGGCAACCTGATCATTCCGGCTTCTCGCTGTATGCAATTTGCCGCCAAGCGGACCAATCTCATCAATGAGCATTTTTTCAAGGTTTAAATGGATGTCCTCATAATCCACTGAGAATTCGAGTTCATTTGCCTCTGCCTTTTTCATGAGCGTATTCAATCCATCTTTAATGGCAGCGGCCTCGTCATCGCCCAGGATACCGCATGTATTCAGCATACTTGCATGAGCAAGGGAGCCGGTCAGATCTTCTTTGACTAATTGTTTGTCGAAATGAATGGACGCGCCAAACTCATCGACCCATTTTTCTGGTGTTTTTTGAAATCGGCCTCCCCAAAGCTTTTTCATGCTTTAACCTGCTCCTTTTTATTCACGATGCTGTTCACTTTTGTTGGTAAGCCCCAAAGGTTAATAAATCCTACCGCTGCATCATGATCGAATTCATCTGCTTTTGTGTAAGTTGCTAAATTTTCATCATAAAGTGAATATGGTGATTTACGTCCTTCAACAATGGCATGGCCTTTAAATAGTTTTACACGTACAACACCTGTTACGTTCTGTTGTGTTTCTTGTAAGAAAGCATCTAGTGCTCCTTTAAGAGGTGAGAACCATAATCCGTTGTATATTAATTCAGCCATTTTTTGTTCAACGATTGGCTTAAAGTGTGCGACTTCCTTCACTAGCGTTAAGTCTTCAAGCTCTTTATGTGCTTTTAGAAGTGTGACAGCACCTGGGCATTCGTACACTTCACGAGATTTAATGCCTACAAGACGGTTTTCAACGTGGTCGATTCTGCCAACCCCATGCTGACCAGCGACTTCATTTAAATGAAGAATAAGATCTGATAAGGAATACTGAATACCATCAATAGCTGTTGGTTTTCCTTTTTCAAACGTGATTTCAATGATTTCAGGTGTGTCAGGTGTTTTTTCAAGTGGCGTCGTTAAATCATACGCGCCTTCTGGCGGTGCAGCCCAAGGATCTTCTAAAATGCCGCACTCGTTACTTCTGCCCCAAAGGTTTTGGTCGATTGAATATGGGCTGTCTAAGTTAATCGGAATTGGAATACCATGTTTTTGTGCATAATCGATTTCTTCATCACGAGACCATTTCCACTCACGCACTGGTGCAAGAACTTCTAGGTCTGGATTCAACGCTTTAATGGATACTTCAAAACGGACTTGGTCGTTTCCTTTTCCAGTACATCCGTGCGCAACCGCTACTGCATTTTCTTTCTCTGCGACTTCCACTAGTTTTTTTGCAATAAGTGGACGAGATAATGCAGATACAAGCGGATATTTCCCTTCATACATCGTGTGTGCTTGTAAGGCAGTTAGTGCAAATTCCTCTGCGAATTCTTCTTTTGCGTCAATCATGTAAGACTGAACCGCTCCGACTTGAAGTGCTTTTTGTTGAACGAATGCTAAGTCTTTTCCTTCACCTACGTCTAGGCAGCAAGCGACGACTTCGTATCCTTGCTCTTGTAACCATTTAACTGCAACAGAGGTATCAAGACCTCCGGAATATGCTAATACGACTTTTTTATTTTGTGACATGATTGAAAAGCTCCTCTCACTTGTTTTGATTCTGTGAATGTTTTTTGCATAAAAATAAGTTTTAATTTATAAACATGCATTTAGTATGTATACACTGTAACAAGGAAAAATTGTTTTTTCAACCCCTTTATGAAAAAAACTCCGCCAAATTTTCTTGGCAGAGTCATTTTGGGCTATTTTTGATCCTTTTCAAGCTCTCGTAAGACGTGAGGAAGCTCTGGAATGATGAGTTTTGTCATGGCTAAACGAACAGCTCCAGTAGAGCCTGGTGTGGCAAAGACGGCTTTTTGATTGACGACCCCTGCCGCTGCCCGGGACAACATAGCGGCTGAACCGATGTCTTCTGTATAGCTTAGCATGCGGAAAATTTCGCCAAAGCCAGGCAGCTCCTTGGAGAAAAGCGGGGTGATCGCTTCAATGGTGACATCCCTTGCGGCAATTCCTGTGCCTCCGTTTAACAAGACGGCATCTATTTTTGGTTCGCTTGTTCCCTCTAGCACAGCGTCTTGGATCGCTCCAATGTCATCTTTTACAATATCATATGCAAGAATGAGATGTCCCTGTTCTTTAAGCAAATCAATCATCAGACGGCCGCTTTTATCTGTTTCTTTCGTTCTTGTATCACTGACCGTAATGACTTTCACATAAAGCCTCGCTTTCGCCTCACGTTTATGTTCTGTCACGCCCATTTTCGCACCGCTCCCTTTTGCTTCGTATTGGACAACATTATAGCATGCTGCTTTTAACAGAAAAAAGCTCTTTTCCTTATTGGAAAAGAGCTTCTTCATTTTGATTACGCTAAGCGCATAACGTCTCTTGCAATCATGACTTCTTCGTTCGTTGGAATAACGATCACTTTTACAGGAGAGTGCGGGTAGCTGATGAATGCTTCTTCGCCTCTCATGTTGTTAAGAGAAGGATCCCAGTAAACGCCCATGAATTCTAGACCACGAAGGACACGTGCTCTTACTTCTGAACTGTTTTCACCGATTCCAGCTGTGAAGATGATCGCATCTACGCCATTCATTCTCGCTGCATAAGAACCGATATATTTATGAATACGGCTTGCAAAAATATCAAGAGCTACTTCTGCACGGTCGTTTCCTTCTTCTGTTGCTTCTTCAATATCACGAAGGTCACTTGATAGACCAGACACACCTAAAAGACCACTCTTCTTATTCAAAGTTGAAAGTACTTCTTCAGCTGTATGTCCTGTTTTCTCCATAATAAATGGAATAAGGGCAGGGTCAATGTTACCTGAACGTGTTCCCATTGCAACACCCGCAAGCGGCGTGAAGCCCATTGAAGTATCGATTGATCTTCCGCCTTCAACTGCTGCGATACTCGCACCATTTCCAAGGTGACAAGAGATCAGACGAAGCTCTTCAAGAGGACGGCCTAATAGCTCTGATGCACGCTCTGTTACGAACTTATGGCTTGTCCCGTGGAATCCGTATTTACGAATACCAAAGTTTTTGTAGTAGTCGTACGGAAGGCTGTATAGGTAAGACTGCTCTGGCATTGTTTGGTGGAAAGCTGTATCGAACACAGCAATCGCTGGTACGTCAGGCAGAATTTGTTTGAATGCTTTGATTCCTACAACGTTTGCAGGGTTGTGCAGTGGTGCTAGCTCTGAAAGCTGATCAATGTCATTGATGACTTCATCAGTTAAAAGAACAGAGTCGCTGAATTTCTCTCCACCGTGAACAACACGGTGTCCTACGCCATCAATTTCATTAAAGTCTTTGATGATGTTAAATTCAATTAGTTTTTCAAGTAGCATTTTAACCGCTACTGCATGATCTGGAATATCTGTGACTTCTGTTTTCTTTTCTCCATCTACAGAAATCGTGAAGATACTGTTGTCCATTCCGATTCTTTCAACAAGACCTTTTGTTAAAACGGTTTCTTCTGGCATGTCGAACAATTGGAATTTAAGAGATGAGCTTCCTGCGTTGATTGCAATAATTTTAGACATTCTTGTCGCTCCTTTTACTCAGTTGTTATATAAGGTTTCACGTTTTTTCCGGTGCTATATTCAACCTGTATGACGGGTCTTTTATAGTTTAACGATAAGTCCGAAAAATATCTGACTTTTTCATTTAAACATTGAAAACTTTGCATTTCAAGTGCACCTTCGAACTGTTATCGCTTACATCGATAAGTCGATATTTTCTGAATAATAAAAAAGCCAGACATCACTCTGGCTATTCTTTCGTTTCTTTTTCTTCTATAAACCATTGGTCTAATTTTCTCATTACACCCAACATTGATTCTTTTTGTGAGAAAGACGGTAGATTGGCAAACAGCATCCGTTTTGGTGCTTCGAGCCCTTCCTTTTTCTTTTGCATCACAAACAAGCTTTTGGCGTGCTTTTTGTCCTTGAACATGGAGACCGGCAGCTGAATTAATGCATTCATATATGCATGATCTTTGATAAAGTCCTTTAATTGCACGCTTTCTTTTCCTTCAAACAAATCGTTTGGAATGATGAAGAACAAGAAGCCGCCTTCTTTTGTATAACGAAGGCTTTGTTCAATAAATAAATAATGCGCAAAGGCATGTCCTTCTTTTGCCTTTAATTCATAGTCTGCTGCACGCTCATCATTTGGATAATAACCAACTGGCAGACTGCATACAGTGACATCTACTGGAGAGATCAAAAGCGGCTCAAGACTGTCTTGATGGAAAAGCTCGACTTCCTTCTCTTCCAAGTTCGCCTGTGCCCATGCAATTTTAATGAGGACATCATCAATTTCAGACGCAAAGCCGCGCTTTGTTTCTGCAGTCAGATTATTTAAGACAGCAAGCAGTAAGTTCCCTGTTCCTGCTGCTGGATCAAAGACAACTAGCTCTTTTTGTCCTTCTAAAAATTTATTCACCAAGTAGCTGACAAACAGCCCGATCGTATCTGGTGTCATCTGACGATTTGGATGGGAAATATCCTTTTGTCCTTTCAATACGGCGAGCTGAAACGCTTTACGAATCTGCTCATGATCATAAGAGGCAAAATCTGCTTTCTCTATTAAATCCTTTAGTAAACCGTCTCGATCATTTGCTTGGAAAAAGGCTTCTCCTGCTTCAGCTAATGCCTCAATATAGGAAATGCTTTGGTCCTTTTTTAATCGAATAGAAGCTGTATCGAGCAGCTCGAAAATCGTACTTACTTGATCTTTCTGCAATGCTTTTCTCTCCTCGCTTTGTTAAAAGCTATATGTTCTCATTGAAAAGAGCCCCAGTATGAAGCCGGAGCTCTTGTCGATGCTGCTTTTATAACAGTGATTTTGCAGCTTCAATGGCTTTTTCATAATTTGGGTGATTCGTTGCTTCGCTTACGTATTCAGTGTAAACCACTTTCCCATTAGGGTCTAATACGAAAACTGCACGCGCCAATAAACGCAATTCTTTCATATACACACCGAATGCTTCACCAAACGACATATCTCTGTGATCAGATAATGTTTCGACATTTTCAATTCCGTTTGCTCCGCACCAGCGTGCTTGTGCAAATGGAAGGTCTGCACTAATTGTATAGATATTGACCGGACCTAAACCGGCTGCCTCTTCATTGAAACGTCTTGTTTGTGCGTCACACACACCTGTATCAATAGAAGGAATCACTGAGATGATCGTCACTTTTCCTGTTAAATCAGAAAGTGAAACTTCCCCTAGTGAGTTCGTTAATACCGTGAAATCCGGAGCCTGCTCGCCTACTTTTACTTCATTTCCTACAAGCGTGACAGAACTCCCTTTAAATGTGATCGATGCCAAAACAATTCCTCCCTTATCAAATGTATGGTTCTATCATAGTAGAGAAAGCAAAAAACTGCAAAGCCTAATCTTCGCTTTTGAAAAAAAAGTTAACTGCAGCGCAGCTAACTTTTTAAAGGTCTATGTCATCTAGTTTTCGTTCTTTATGACGGTTCTCCCGTTCATCCTTCTTAAACATGTGCTGAAGACGTTCAATTGCTTGAGGAGCAGAATCCAATATTTTATCAAGCAGATGTGTATGTTCATCCAAATGAAGCATTCGAACGCCGTTTGTTCCGACAATTAAGAAGGCAATTGGTGTAATAGACACACCTCCGCCGCTTCCTCCGCCAAATGGGAGTCTCGGTTCTTTTCGTTCTTGATCATCAGAACGTTTTTCTTTCTTTTGGTTCCCGTTAAATTCACTGCCGCCGGCTGCAAATCCAAAACCAACCTTCGACACAGTAAGGATGACACTGCCGTCAGGGGTTTCGACTGGATCGCCGATGATCGTATTCACATCTATCATTTCTTTTAAGTTTTCCATCGCTGTCTTCATAAGACCTTGGATTGGATGATCTGCCATTTTCGGGTTCCTCCTTAAACAGATGATTCATTCTTCGTTGCTTGAAGAGAGGCACTTTTTCTCGCCTTTCTTCCTTTTAACCAATGAACAAGTAAACGAATGGCTGCAAGCATAGCATGTCCAATACGAAAATAAGCTATACATGTAAACTGGGTCTGTGACACATTGTGCTGAAAGGCAGGAATGACTTCATATACCGGTTTATGCTTAAAGGTGAGATGCTCCTGCATAAAGGCAAGTAGTGCTCCTTTCACTGACCATACACCACCAGCTGCTACACCTGTCAAAGCAGCGTCATGAAAGCCGATCCATGTTGACCAGTGAAACGAGACAATCTTTACGTGGATGAAGAATTTACGCATGATCCGGTTTAAATCGACGATCTCTTTTGTGATGCGCTCCATTTGATGAAGGATTTGCTTCATATCACGTTTTCCCACTTTTTTATGTATGGATTCTTTTTCGTGACTAGGGGTTTTGGCGCTCGCCATTTTCTTTTCACGTATATCAATCGTTTGATCCTCTGGATTGACCCTCACCATCGGAATGTCTTTTTTGAGTCTGATGATTCCATATAAGGTGATGATCTTCAGTGCAAGATGATCATCGTCATTTGCATGTGAATAATCCAGTGAAATGGTCACTTTCATGAAGATTAATAAGATTCCAAGGAACAAAAAAGCTGCGATCCAAACGTAAAGCACTGTGCTCACTTCCTTCATAACAAATGATGCTTCCTCTACGATTATGGCTCTCATTCTGGATTTTATACCCAATCATAAAAAAAAGAGTTTGACCGGTACCCGGCCAAACTCCTCTGATTATACGTTTGCTTCTGTTTTTTCATATAGGTGTTCATGGACGACCACCGTATCAGCAAAGTAATCATGAACCCCTTGCTTTTTCGGTGTGAATCCAACAACAGCATAGAGAACAAAGAGCGTATTGATATAGCGTCCTACAATCTCTCTAAAGAAAATGACATCCCATGCCAGCTTCTTCTCAGGCTGAAGTGAGACCACTTTGATTCCAAACACCATTTTCCCAAGTGTTTGCTGAAAGATTTTCGTCATGATGGCGAAATAAAGCAGGAATACAATCGTCGTTGTGACGGAGAATGGAGAAAACCATCCTCCTCCTTTGGACCAGCCGAACAGACTAAAGATTGGAGAAACCGTCAAATGGTTGACACCCCAGACGACGAGCCAATCAAGAATAAACGCCCAAAACCTAATCCAAAAGCCTGCAAACGCCTGTGCTTCAATCACTGCACGTTTCGCAAGAGCCGGATTCGATTCTTCTTGGCTACGGCTTTCGGTTACTTCATCGAATGTAGAATCCATCTATGATCCCTCCTTTATTTTGAATAGAGATACATCGGTTTAGACCCATTTGAGCCAGCCAGTGTTTCTTTTAGATTGAGAAAATCAATTTCACTTTTAAAGAGTTTGCTTGCGCTCATATTGAAGAGAGAGTTCCAGCCAAAGCTTTGAGAATAGCTGACCACTGTCGCTCCTTTTAACCCTTTTTCATTTTTCTTCATTGCTTTGATTGCATCTTCATAATATCCAAGCTCATCGACTAATCCGTTCGATTTCGCCTGTGTTCCGTCATAGACCCGGCCGTCAGCAATTTTCTTCACGTCTTGTTTTGACATGCCGCGTCCTTCAGAGATCACTTTGACAAATCCTTCATACGAGTTATCGACCATGCTTTGCATGATGTCGCGCTCATCTTTCGTCATATCACGATTTGGTGACATGATGTCTTTGAATTTTCCGCTTTTAATTGTTTCGTATTTAATACCTAAATTATCTGCCAGCTTTGAATAGTTCAAGCTTTGCATGATCACTCCTAAAGATCCAGTTAATGTTTCAGGTGAAGCAAAGATTTTCTTGGCTGGCGTTGATACGTAGTAGCCGCCAGAAGCTGCCATAGAGCCCATGGAGACGTAAATCGGCTTCTTCGCTTTTTTCACTTCTTCTAATTTTTTATGTATTTCTGCACTTTCATAGACACCGCCGCCAGGAGAGTTGACGCGTAGCAGTACACCTTTTACTGAAGCATCATCTTTCGCTTTTTCTAATTCCTTGAGGAATGCACGATGATCATAGCCTTCTCCGCCTAATAGACTTGATGCGCCGCCATTATCTTGAATGGTTCCATTAATCTCAAGAACCGCTATTTTTCCAGCACCGCTTCCATCCTCTAGTACCTTCTCTTCTATTTCATCCCCAAATTGATAGCTCATTTTATTGTCATTGAAGCTTTCATACAAAGCCGTCGTGACACTAATCACAATTGAAAATCCGAAAACTCCAAGTGCAATGATTAACGCTACCCATCTTTTCGCATTCATCTTTTTCTCCTCCTTTTTGTCTCTCTTCATTGATACGAATATTCACATGAAATGTTTCACAGGAATTGTGGTTTTTTTACATTTCATTTCATCATATGATAGCACCTCTCTTCTTTCACGATCAACTTTACATCGTCTGCCAAGAGATACGTGTGACGAAAAATTGGCTTTTTTATCCTCTCTCTGCACCTATTAGGCTAGGTCTTCACCACAACAAAACACCTAATCCACTCTTTCATAAGAAAACAGCTATTCAATTATGCTCAAATTCTGCCCTTTTCAAATCCCTTACATTGACTCATTTCTAAAAATGAATGCCACCATCATGAAGGTTTTTCTAATGTTTTTACTTTCATATGAAAAAAGTGTAAAATGTGAGCAAGGCTTCATATGTAAGCCCTTTATTACTCTAAATCTACTTTTGACAACGAAGGGGAGAACGTCAATGACAGACAATCGTCGCAATGTATTTTTCTTTTACAAAAAAGATCATGAATTGGATGGACACATTTCTTCTCTGGAGAAGCTCGCTACCGATCAAGGCTTTCAAGTCGTCAAGCGTGCAGAGGATGCCCATATTATTGCTTCAATTGGCGGAGATGGCACATTTCTTCAAGCAGTCCGCAAAACGAACTTCCGGGATGACTGCTTGTATGTAGGGGTATCAAAAACAGAGAATTCGCATCTATACTGCGATTTTTCATTAGAACATTTTGATAAAATGATTGATGCCATGAACACTGAACAGATTGAAGTGAGAAAATATCCGATCATTGATGTAAGCGTTGACAGTACAAACCAATTCCATTGCTTAAATGAACTGTCGATCCGCTCAAGCATTATTAAAACATTTGTGATCGATGTGTATATAGATGATTTCCACTTTGAAACATTTAGAGGAGACGGAATGATTATTTCTACTCCGACTGGCTCAACAGCCTACAATAAATCGGTAAACGGTGCCGTGGTTGATCCGATGCTCCCTTGTATGCAAGTTACAGAGCTTGCATCGCTAAACAACAACTCGTACCGTACACTGGGCGCTCCTTTCATCTTAAGCAGTGACCGCAAGCTAACGCTGAAGGTTGTGCAGGACGGCAACGACCATCCGATTATCGGGCTTGATAACGAAGCGCTTGGCACAAAACACGTCAAACAAATCGACATCGGCCTTTCAGGAAAAGTCATTAAAACGGTAAAATTAAAAGACAACTCCTACTGGGAAAAAGTAAAACGCAGATTCCTTTAATCAAAAAGCTCCTTTATGGGGCTTTTTTTCATGTCTTTTCATTCACGGTCATGATTATGGTATGATGTCACAAGTATGAATGTACGAAAAGGAGAACACGATGACATTACAACAATTTGATCAATATCCATTAAGCGATGATTTAAAACAAGCGCTAAAAGCACTTCACTTCCATACACCTACACCTGTTCAGCACGAGACATTATCCGTTGCTTTTTCAAGGCAGGATCTGATCGTCAAATCTCAGACTGGCAGTGGCAAGACCGCAGCCTATGGTCTGCCGATTTGTGAAATGGTCGATTGGGCTGAAAATAAACCTCAAGCCCTCATCCTCGTTCCAACGCGAGAACTCGCCATGCAGGTAAAACAGGACCTTACAAGCCTTGGACGATTGAAACGAATTAAAGCCGCAGCCATTTATGGAAAAGCCCCTTTTCAAGCCCAAAAAGTAGAGCTTGCACAAAAAAACCACATTGTGTGCGGAACACCAGGACGAGTCTTGGATCACCTTGAGAAAGGTACTCTTTCCTTAGAAAACCTTAAATTTTTCGTGTTAGATGAAGCGGATGAAATGCTGAACATGGGATTTATTGAGCAAGTTTCTTCTATTATTGAATATCTGCCACCAAAGCGCATGTCAATGCTCTTTTCAGCGACCATGTCAGATGAGATGAAGAAATTAAGTGAACAGTTTTTACAATCACCAAAAGTAATTGAAATTGCACGGGAAGAAACGTCTGTACCACAAATCACCCACACCGTGATTGAAACGGAAGAAGAAGCGAAATTCTCTCTTCTTCAGCGTACGATCGTCATTGAAAATCCAGATAGCTGCATTATTTTCTGTAATACACAGGATCGAGTCAATGAACTCACGATGAAGCTGGATGATTGGGATGTGCCTTGTGACAAAATTCATGGAGGCATGAGACAAGAAGACCGTTTCGCTGTTATGGATGAATTCAAAAACGGTGAATTCCGTTATTTGATCGCAACCGATATAGCAGCCCGGGGCATTGATGTCAGTGACATGACACATGTGATTCATTATGACCTCCCCTATGAAAAAGAGCGCTATATTCACCGAACAGGAAGAACAGGCAGAGCGGGAAAAAGCGGAAAAACCATTGCGTTTATGACGAAAAATGCAAAACCTCTAATTGATGAATTAAAGCAGGAAGCAGGTATTGATTTCAAAACGCAGCCTTATCCAACAAAGGAAGATGCAGAGCAGCATGTAGAAGGCTTTGAAGAAAAGATTGAAACGCCAGTTCAAAAGGAAAATAAACAGGCGGGCGTTGAGAAAGATATTATGAAGCTTTATTTTAACGGCGGGAAGAAAAAAAAGCTGCGGGCCGTTGATTTCGTTGGGACCATTGCCAAAATAGAAGGCGTTGCCTTCGATGACATTGGGATTATTACCATTCAAGATACGAAAACATATGTCGATATTTTAAACGGCAAAGGCCCTCTTGTGCTGAACGCTATGCGCCACACAACCATTAAAGGCAAGCAGTTAAAAGTTCATGAAGCACGTTCATAAAAAAGTAAAGGCGAATCGCCTTTACTTTTTTATTTAAAATAAAATAAGCTTACAAACCCTGATACCATCAGCCTTTCCTGCAATCAACATGACAAATGTCATATCGAATACATGATGGGTGCTACTATGAGCATGACACCTTTCCTTCTATACTTTGAAGTAGAAAGAAACGGAAAGGACTTGAACGTTCATGACGACTTCAACAAACACACAGCAGCAAGCCACTTTAAGAAAACAAGTTGGCCAATTCTCTGGTGCTAATTCGAAAAAAAGTATCATTCAACTCTTTAATACATTCATTCCATTTTTGGGGCTTTGGTTTCTTGCCTATTATAGCCTGAACATCTCCTACCTTTTAACCCTCTTCTTTGCGGTTATTGCAGCTGGTTTTTTAGTACGTGTCTTTATTATTTTTCACGACTGCTGCCACCAATCCTTTTTTAAACAGAAGCCGCTGAATCACCTGTTTGGTTTCATAACGGGTGTACTCACCCTTTTCCCTTATCTTCAATGGCAAAGAGATCATTCAATTCACCATGCCACAAGCAGTAATTTAGACAAACGAGGTACTGGTGACATTTGGCTCCTGACAGTCAAAGAATATCAAGAAGCATCTGCATGGACGAAATTTCGCTACAGATTTTATCGCAATCCTTTTGTCATGTTTATTTTAGGACCGATCTTTGTTTTTCTCTTAAAAAACCGTTTCAACGTCAAAAATGCTCGTAAAAAAGAGCGCTGGAACACGTATTTCACAAACATATCAATTGTTTTATTGGCAGGAGCTACCTATCTTCTTTTTGGCTGGGAAGGTTTGTTACTTGTCCAAGGTCCAATCTTTCTGATTTCTGGATCAATCGGTGTATGGCTGTTTTATGTGCAGCATACGTTTGAGGATTCTTACTTTGAAGCAGATGAGAATTGGAATTATGTGCAAGCAGCTGTAGAAGGCAGTTCTTTTTACAAATTGCCAAAGCTTCTTCAGTGGTTAACAGGTAATATCGGTTATCACCATGTCCATCATTTAAGTCCGAGGGTACCAAATTATCACTTGGAGCATGCACATGAGCATAGTGAGCCGCTTCAAAATGTTCCAACCATCACTTTAAAAACAAGTATCGAGTCAATGAAATTTAGACTTTAGGATGAAGAAACGAAAGCATTCGTTACCTTTAAAGAAGCACGTCAGACGAGAAGCACACCTGTCATCAAAGGAGACATTCTCAAGAAGAATGCATAAACGACGCAAGCTCTTTCTTACAATAGAAGGAGCTTGTTGGTATTTACAGGATGCGATAAAGTGTTCAATTTGATAAAGTAGTGAAAAAGAATGAAAAAATGGAAAAGGTGATTCACGGATGAAAAAACAACTTAAAATTCAAAAATTGCATGGGATATCCCCGTATATATGGGCCATTTTTTTCATCCTTCCCTTTTATTTTATCATTAAGGCTCCTTCGACTTTAGGCATTGTAATCGGCATTATTTTGAACGTTGTCTTTTTCGCTGTCTATCGTTTTGCCTTTATCGCAAAAGGCTGGTCTTTATATGTATTAGGCCTTCTCTTGATTGCGATTTCTACTGGCTATGTCATGCTCTACAGCTACATTTATTTCGCTTTTTGCATCGCCTATTTCAATGGGCATATTAAAAGAAAAGTACCTTTCTATATCTTATACTATATTCATGTCGGGAGCGCCGCCATTGCTGTAAACTTCAGTCTGATCTTAAAAAAGGGCTGGTTTCTCACGCAAATCCCCTTGGTTCTCATTACACTCATTAGTGCCATTCTCCTCCCTCTCAGCATTCGAAGCAGGAAGGAACGTGAACGGCTCGAAGAGAAATTAGAAGATGCCAATGAACGGATCGCTGACCTTGTAAAAATTGAAGAAAGGCAGCGCATTGCACGTGATCTGCATGATACCCTTGGACAAAAGCTTTCCCTCATCGGTTTAAAGAGTGATCTTGCCCGAAAACTGGTTTATAAAGACCCAGAGCAGGCACGCGCCGAACTGAAAAGCATCCAGCAAACAGCCAGAACGTCTCTCAATGAAGTGCGGAAAATTGTTTCCTCCATGAAAGGTATTCGGATCAAGGATGAAATGTCGAACATCGAGCAAATTCTCGAAGCAGCGGGGATTGAATTGATTTATGATGAAAAGGAAGCGCCAAAACACATCTCTCTTCTTAACGAAAACATTGTAAGCATGTGCATCAAAGAGGCCGTGACAAATGTCGTCAAACATAGTGATGCGACCGTTTGCAAAGTCACCATTCATCAAAAATCAAAGGAAGCTATCATCACCGTTGAGGATGACGGGACATTTAAAGGCGATGATCCACTCTCTCCAATGAAGGGGCATGGCCTTTTAGGAATTAGAGAAAGATTGGAATTTGCAAATGGGCGCCTGCGTATTGAGACAAAGGACGGAACAAAGCTGATCATGAGCATTCCAAATGATTCAGCAGCAAAAGACAAGGAGGGGATGAAATGATCAACATCTTTATCGCAGAAGATCAGCAAATGCTGCTCGGTGCGCTCGGTTCACTTCTTGATTTAGAAGACGATATGACGGTTGTTGGAAAAGGTACGAACGGTCAGGACGCCATCGATTTTGCCAAAAAACACCCTGTTGATATTTGCTTAATGGATATTGAAATGCCAGGAAAAACGGGACTTGATGCAGCGGAAGAGCTCAAAGGAACAGATGTAAAAATCATTATTTTAACGACCTTTGCCCGCTCTGGTTATTTCCAAAGGGCGCTCAAAGCTGGCGTCAGCGGCTATATGCTGAAAGATAGTCCAAGTGAAGATCTGGCAAGTGCCATTCGCAGTGTGATGAAAGGGAAAAAGGTGTACGCCCCTGAATTAATGGAAGACTTATATAGTGACGAAAACCCTTTAACAGAACGAGAGAAATCAGTCCTTGAACTCGTCGCAGACGGCAAAAACACAAAAGAAATTGCGAAGGAGCTCAGCATTAAAAGCGGCACGGTCCGAAACTACATTTCCATTATTTTAGATAAGCTAGAAGTGAAAAACCGCATTGAAGCCATTACACGCTCAAAAGAAAAAGGCTGGTTTAAATAAGAAAAAAGATCAGGACACATGCTGCCTTGATCTTTTTTTCTACCAAAAATCTCCCCTCCTATTTTTTATCACCAACTATCAAAATGTAATTGACAACAGACCGCACTTCTATGATATGATATCCAAGTGATAATAATTATCATTATCACTCATACAATCAAATACCCGGCTAATGTGCCGATTTCAAAGGAGTCTACATTCATGAAGAAAATATTGTTCCCTCTGATGCTCATCTTTGTACTTGCATTGAGCGCATGTGGCAATAGCAGCAGCTCTTCCTCAAATAAAGGAAATCAATCAACATCATCAGACAAAATTACATATGAATCTGAAAATGGCCCTGTGAAGCTGCCAGCGCACCCAAAACGTGTCGTTGTACTCGGTTCCTACACAGGTAATGTTATGTCACTTGGTGTGAACCTGGTCGGCGTCGACTCTTGGTCAAAAAAGAACCCTCGCTTCCAAAAGGAATTAAAAAATGTGGAAGAAGTGTCAGATGCCAATGTCGAAAAAATCATGAAGCTAAAGCCTGATGTCATCATTGGCTTAAGCAATACAAAAAATGTAGAAAAACTAAAAAAAATTGCACCAACCGTCTTGTTTACGTATAACAAAGTCGATTACCTACAGCAGCATATTGAAATTGGAAAAGTATTAAACAAAGAAAAAGAAGCCAAAGCATGGGTAAAAGATTTTAAAGAACGCGCAGCTGAAGCTGGAAAAGAAATTAAAGCAAAAATCGGCGAGGATGCGACGGTTTCTGTGTTTGAAAGTGGCACAAAAGATCTTTACGTGTTCGGAGATGCATGGGGCCGGGGCACAGAAATTCTTTACCAAGCAATGAAACTAAAAATGCCTGAAAAAGTGAAAGAAAAAGCATTAAAGGCTGGCTACTATGCGGTTTCACAAGAAGTTATTCCTGAATTTGCTGGAGACTATATGATCATTAGTAAAAACAGCGAAATGGACAATTCCTATCAAAACAGTGAAATTTACAAGTCCATACCAGCTGTGAAAAAACATCGTGTGTATGTGGCAAATGCAGAAGAATTCTATTTTAATGATCCGCTCACACTCGAGTATCAACTATCATTCTTTAAAAAGCACTTTTTAGGTAAATAAACTGAAGCAAGGGAGCCCTTCCCTTGCTTTTTTCTTATCTGCTTCTAGCGGCAGCATCTTTTTTCCGCTACAATGACATACAAGCGAATACAAAAAGTGTGGTGCTGGTTTTGTTTAAAATTTTACTCATTGAGGATGATACAACCCTCTTCCAAGAAATCAAAGAACGTTTAGTGAATTGGTCCTATGATGTTTATGGGATTCACGATTTTCAACAGGTGATGCAGGAATTCACTTCTGTTCAGCCTGATCTCGTCATTATCGATATACAGCTCCCAAAATACGATGGCTTTCATTGGTGCCGGATGATTCGGCATCATTCAAATGTACCAATCATCTTCCTCTCCTCACGTGACCATCCTGCTGATATGGTCATGTCAATGCAGCTCGGTGCCGATGATTTTGTACAAAAGCCCTTTCACTTTGACGTGCTTATTGCCAAAGTCAGTGCCGTTCTTCGCCGCGTGCATGATTATAATGCAGAACCGGCTAGCCTAAAGGTATGGTGCGGCGCTACGATTGATCTAGAAAAAAACACCGTCACAAATGATCACGGTGAAGTTGAATTAACGAAAAATGAACTGTTTATTCTCAAGGAATTGATCCAGCATAAAAATCATATTGTCAGCCGGGAATCACTCATTCAAGCACTGTGGGAGGATGAACGGTTTGTCAGTGACAATACACTTACTGTGAACGTCAATCGCCTTAGAAAAAAACTAGATGAGATCTCCCTTGGCACCTACATTGAAACAAAAGTGGGCCAAGGCTATCTTGCAAAGGAAAAGGATGATCAATGATGCTGCACGCATTTTTAAAAGAACGAAGAAGCTGGATTCTGTTCTTTCTTAGTTTGCAGTTCCTTATTCTGTTTGTTGCTTATTTGGATACGACCATTCCAATGGCATCTCTTTTTTATATTGTGTTATTATCTACGTTTTTCATGATCGTCTTTCTCTTTTTCCGATACCGTAAAGAAACGGCGTATTATGAGCGGCTGAAAGAATGGGATGATCATATTGATCATCAAATGCGGCTCACGCCATCTTCCCCATTTGAACAGCTTGTACATGATGCGACGTCTGAGCAAATTGCCCGCTACCGAAAAATGGCAGCAGAACAGCAAATTGCCCTTGAAGAAGAGAAGGATGAATTACTCTCATGGATACATGAAGTGAAGACACCTCTCACAGCGATGCACTTGATGATTGACCGCTTAACAGAGCAGCCGCTGAAATCAAATATGACGTACGAATGGCTCAGAATTCATTTATTACTCGATGCCCAGCTGCATCAAAGCAGAATACGTCATATCGAAAATGATTTATTTATTGAACAGCTGGACCTGCAAAGCATCATAGCGAAGGAAATCAAAGCGCTCCAATCATGGTGCATGCAAAAAGGGATCGGCTTTGAACTCACGCTAGAAGAACGTCACGTATTAAGTGATACAAAATGGTTATCCTTTATGATCAGACAGGTACTCACAAATGCAGTCAAGTACAGCCAATCGTCCGATATTGCCATTGAAAGCAAGAAAATGGATGAACAAGTGTTGCTGACGATTACAGATCAAGGCAGAGGAATTGACCCAAGAGACCTTCCGCGTATTTTTGAAAAAGGCTTTACCTCAACTAGACATCACAATGACACAGCCTCAACAGGAATGGGACTCTATTTAACAAAAAAAGGAGCAGACGCTCTTCATATCAAGATCGAGGTCAACTCCACGATAGATCAAGGCACAACCTTCACCTTCATCTTTCCGAAAAAGAATGATTTTGTGCATATTGCGAGCATGTGACAAAACAGACGAATCAAAATCTCTTCGCATCTGGCTCCCAAGCTAGTGCGAAGAGATTTCATTCTTTTATTTAAGAAATGCTCTCTGCCTCTTGACGCACAATATCTCCCACCTTTCTACGTCTATAAATACTTAAAATCATCCCAACAGCCATCAATTCAAGCAGAATATGAGAACCGCCATAGCTCATGAAAGGCATGGACAATCCAGAAAAAGGCAGAAATCCGAAATTAGTAACAATGCTTAAAATCAATTTTGCTGCAAACACAGCTGCAAAACCTGTCATCAGCATTTTTCCATAAGCCATTTTTACGCGTTTTGTTGTATGAAAGATTCGGTAAATAAAAATGACAAACAACATAAGTACAACGACTCCTGCTAGCCAGCCAAATGAAAAAATGATATATGTAAACATCCAATCAGTGTGAACCTCGGACATTGCAGAAGGAATGATTTGAAGTCCGTTTGAACTAAATTGATGAACTGTGTAAAGTTGTCTACCTGCTTGAAAAAGAGAAAACATTTCAAACATTAGATATATACCGCCTGCTGCTGCCAGCGGAATGATTTGCCTTAAACTAGCACTAGACACACACATCATCGTTAAACACATGACAAAACAGATAACGGTCGCAGGAAGAAAACCAATCGCACTGATTAGAATAACTGGTAAAGCCATAATCCCTACTCCAAGCCAAGCTTTGAGACCATTCTCCCAATTCCAAGAGTGAAAGATACCTGCTAAAGAAACAGCCACAAGAAATGGTACGACCTCCGTCAAATTGATTGAGATATCGCTTAATCTTAAAAACAGAACACCGTTTACTCTTATGCCAAAAATCATCGTCAGAAGCACCATTCCAAGCGTCCCTATATATAAATGCCAGGAGTATTTCAATAAGCGCCGATAATCGAAGGAAAATAAAACAAACATAAGCACTAGTCCAACTAAATAAAAGGCGAGACTTTTATAAAAAATATTCATGTCTTGTAGATTTGTAAACCCCGAATGAAACTGCAAAAAGTACATGATAAGCAGTCCAAAAGAACAAGCGGCTAATACAAGAAGAAACATTTTAAGATCCATTTCGGTTTTATGTGTTTCATGAAGCTGCGCTCCAAGAATGGTCGCATCCCCAATTTGCTCTAGCGCTTGATCCACCGCCTCTTCTTCAGACATCCCAGCATTCATCGCTTCCTCTTTTAGCGTGTATAGATGATCCATAAGTTCAAGCTTGATTTCCGAATGGACATCTTTATTTTTGACTCGTTTACATACATTCTTCATATATTTTTCAAACTTTTTTTCTAATCCCATGCGATTTTCACTCCGTTCAACACGCCATCGACTGCATTTTTGAAAACATCCCATTCTTCTTTCTTTTCCTGCATAAATGCTTTTCCTTGTTCATTTATTTTGTAATATTTTCTTTTCCGATTGCCATTCCCTTCGCCCCAGTAAGAGATAATGAATTCTTTCCCCTCCAAGTTGTGCAAAATCGGATAGATTGTTCCTTCTTTAAAGCTGAAAATACCTTCAGACTTCTCCTCCAATGCTTTGATCATTTCATATCCATACATTGGCTTTTCATTTAACAAGCTTAAAATCAGGGTAGCTGTACTTCCCTTTAAAAGCTCTTTACTTACTTTCATTCCTGATCACTCCCAATACATAGATTTACTATGCATATATTTGATATGCATATCTTACATGAATAAAATGACCATGTAAAGCTCCAAAACGTCATAATACCAAGAAAAATCCAAGAAGATTGATACATAAGAATGAAAAACAGATAAAATGAATGTGTGATGATCAGAAACAAACTTAAACAAAACATATGAACCGTTTAAAAAAACAAGCATGTGACAACAATGTCACATGCTCGTCTGTTTTGTTCGCCAAATCGAAGGAAGTCCGGCGGGCTTCTTTTTATACTAGAGATACCAATTAAATAGAAAAGGGGATCGACAAATGAACATTTTAGAAGCTCGCAAAATATATAAAAGCTACGGAAATAAATTCAACAAACAAGAGGTGCTGAGTGGCATTGATTTGACCATTGAAGCCGGAGAATTTGTCAGTATTATGGGGCCATCAGGCTCGGGGAAAACAACCCTTCTGAACGTATTGTCCTCTATTGATCATGTGTCCAGCGGATCCATTCGTATCGCAGATGTTGAGATGACACAAATGAAAGATCAGCAGCTCGCAGAATTCAGAAAAAAGCAGCTTGGCTTTGTTTTTCAGGATTATAACTTACTTGATACACTCACGGTCAAAGAGAACATCCTCTTGCCATTATCCATCTCCAAAACGCCGAAGAAAGAAGCTTTCGAACGTTTTCAACAGCTTGCGGAGGACATGGGCATCTATGAACTAAGAGACAAATACCCAAATGAACTCTCTGGTGGACAAAAACAGCGGACATCAGCGGTTCGTGCCTTCATTCATGAGCCAAGTCTGATTTTCGCAGATGAACCTACTGGAGCGCTTGATTCCAAATCTGCATCTGATTTACTCAATAAACTGCAAGATTTCAATCGAAAACGAAAAGCGACCATTGTCATGGTGACACATGATCCTGTCGCAGCCAGCTATTCAAGACGCGTCATTTTTATCAAGGACGGACAGATTTATACTCAGTTGAATAAAGGTGCTTTAGAGAGAAAGATGTTTTTCGAGGATATTATGAAAACGCAAGGTGTTTTAGGCGGTGTGAAGCATGAACATTAATCAGCTCATTCTCCGTAACCTGAAGAAAAATTTGAAGAATTACTATTTATATGTGTTTGCTCTCGTGTTTAGTGTGGCGCTCTACTTTTCCTTTGTCACCTTGCAGTACTCACCAGCACTTGATGATGTAAAAGGGTCCATTAAAGGCGGTGCGTCGATTAAAGCCGCTTCGGTGCTGCTTATTGCCATCGTTGGGATCTTCCTGTTATATGCGAACAGCATTTTTATTAAACGCCGAGGGAAAGAAATAGGTCTCTTGCAACTCATTGGCATGACGAAACAAAAAATTGCCAAACTGCTCAATGCAGAAAATTTTATCCTCTACGTGTTCTCAATGGCTGTTGGCATCATAGCTGGATTTATTGGTTCAAAGCTCATGCTGATGGTGTTATTTAAAGTAACCGGCGTGAACGCCATCGCCAACCTGCATTTTTCAGGCATGGCCCTTTTGCAGACACTTATCGTCTTTTTCATCATCTATGGATTAATTATGCTAAGAAATAGACGGTTTATTAGTAAACAGACAATTTTATCTTTGTTTCGAACCACGTCTTCTACAGAGCAGCGTGTGAAAAAGATCTCTGTGTTTGAAATCATCATTGGGGTTTTCGGTATTGTCTTGATCAGCTCAGGCTATTATATTTCTTCTAAGCTTTTTACAGGCTCATATACGTCTATGTTTGAGTTACTTTTAGCCATGATTTATATTCTAGCCTCTGTCATCATCGGTACTTTTCTTTTTTACAAAGGCTCTGTTTCTTTCATTGCCAATATCGTACGTAAAAGAAAAAATGGCTATCTCGCCATTCATGAAGTCCTGTCTTTGTCATCTATTATGTTCCGATTAAAATCAAATGCACTGCTTTTAACGATTATTACAACCGTATCTGCTCTTGCCATCGGGTTGTTATCTTTAAGCTACATTTCCTATTACTCAGCAGAAAAAACGGCTGAACAACAGATTCCATCACATTTTGTCATGGGCTCAGAGAAAGAAGCCGATACCTTCGCTCGTGCACTTTCTGACAAACATATTGCATATGAAAAAAAGCAGTTCAAGGTCATTCAAGCGGATTTTGACGCAAAGAAGATCATGGATTCGGAATTAGAAAGTTTGAAGAAGGATCCAGGAGTCTTGACACTGTCTGTGATCAGTGAGAAAAATGCACCTAATATTCATGTGGAGAACAACGAAGTCATTTTAAGCGGCTACAGTGATTTATTGAAGAAATTCATGCCGATTCAAAGCTCAGGTGATGTGAAACTTCTTATCAAGAAACCGCTTGATTTAAAAGTCATTGATATGAAGAAAGATTACATCATCTCTTACAAGTTCACTTTTGGCGGTCTGCCTGTTGCCGTCGTAAGTCAAAGTGTTTTTGAACAACTTGACCAGCAGAAAGATCCTAAACTTCAGCTTGAGAATAACCAATATAACGCAATCAATATAAAAGATGATCAAAATCTTGAACAAGCCAATGATGTGTTTACATCTTTAAAACTAAGTGACAACAGCATGTCTCAATTAGCTTCAGCTCAGCAGCAAAAGCAAACAATGGGACTGATGATGTTTGTGGTTGGATTTTTAGGTTTAAGCTTCCTTGTCACATCAGGCTGTATTTTATACTTTAAACAAATGAATGAAAGTGAAGAGGAACAAAGCTCCTACACGATCTTGCGTAAGCTTGGTTTTACTGAGAAGGATCTATTAAAAGGCATCCGGCTTAAACAGCTGTTTAACTTCGGGATTCCGCTCATCGTCGGATTGCTGCACAGCTACTTTGCTGTACAATCAGGCTGGTTTTTATTCGGCGGAGAATTGTGGACTCCAATGCTCATCGTCATGTCGATTTACACTGCCTTATATTCTGTCTTCGGATTCCTGTCTGTCCAATATTATAAAAAGGTCATCAAAGAATCCTTGTAATCAATTCCCCATAGGCATCGCCTATGGGGGTATTTTATTTACGAAGGTGTCGATTCAAACTTGTGTGATAAAATATGGTCTCTTGCTGCATAAGCTTTTCGTTTGACCTCTTCTAGGTTTACACCGACTAGCTTTCCGTTTTGTTTCACTGCTTTTCCAGCCACATAAACAGAATCAACATTTGAAGGATGTGCCGTTTGGACAACCGCTCCAGCTGGATCTGACATCGGAAGGAGATTCATGCTTGTCCGATCGAGCAGAATGAAATCAGCTTCTTTCCCAGGTGTAAGTGACCCAATTTTATGATCGAGCTGTAATGCACGAGCACCATTGATCGTCGCAGCCTCAAGCATTTGATAAGCAGACAGCCCAAGTTCAGGCCCCGGCATGATCCCATCCATTAACAACGATTGATTTTGGATCGCGCGCTCTGCTTGAAGACCGAATTTCATTTGGGCAAACAAATCTCCCCCTGTCGCAGTCACTACGTCTACACCGAGCGTTGGAAGAACACCTTGTTCAATCGCAAGTCCTGTGACAGGATAACCGTGACCCATCATCATTTCAATTTCAGGTGTAATGGATATGGAGCTTCCGCTGTCTGCCAGCATCTTCATTTGATCCGCATCGATGGCATTGATATGCACCATGTTCAAATCCGGTCCGAGTAACCCTGCTTTGTGAAGCCGCTCAATCGATCGATCCTCCGCTCCCCAATTCCCAAAGCCGATGTGCATACTGCATAGAGCATCTAGAGACCGGGCTGTTTCAATTTCAAATACTGACGTCTCCCATGAAGAAAACTCTGGGCCACGAATCGCTAGTCCCATTGTTAAAAGCTGATCTGATGATTGAAAATGCGCTTTTTTCACACGTGCTGCGTCCTCCATATTGGTGAGCGTACTCTCCCTATCCCAATACTCAGCATCTCCAGAGGAACCGAAAGCAAAAACAGCTCGAATGCCCGCATCCTTTAATCCTCCGATGAGCTCTTCTGTATGATCCATTGAATTGATCATCGTCCAGTCTAAACATGTGGTCACTCCGGCATCTAATGCCTCTAATGCCCCTAAATAATTTGCGATTCGATCATCGGATGGGCGTCTCATCGCACCATAGTTTCCATAATAGATTTTGCTCAAATATGTCTGCAACGACCAATCTGTGCCTATGCCTCTGATGACAGACTGCCACACATGACGATGTGTATCCACAAGCCCTGGCATGATCACCATATCGGACGCATCGACAATGTCAGCATCATTTGCTTCAATGAAAGGTCCGACCTCTAAAATGTGTGTCCCTTCAATTAATAAATCTCCCTTTTCTAAAAAACCTAAAGTTGGATCAAGAGTTAAAAGCGCTGCATCTTTAAACAATGTTTTCTTCATCCATATCCCCCTTTTCAAATGACGAGGAAGAGTTCTCCCACCCTCACTGTTATTTTAAAACATAAAAGGATCGAATTAGAAGAAAAGTGAATTCGCTAACTGTTTTATGAGCTGATTTTTCTGAAATAGTTGTAGATACGTTTTAATTTGACCTCATGTTTTCCTTTTGGGCTTTCCATCATGCCGAACTCAAAGAACTTCACAGGTTTGATTCCGACATAGTGTAAAAGGGCTCGTTTCATTAAGATCTTGTGTGCATTTTGCAAAAAGAACAAAGGGTAGTTGGTTGGCCCTTGCATCGTCGATACACAAACAGCACTTTTTCCTTTTAACAGTCCTTCTGGAAACAGCCCGCCTGTTTGACGATAAGCAAAATTCGCAGCAAACATGCGGTCAATAAAGCCAAGCAGCATGGCTGGAGGTCTTCCCCACCAAATAGGATATACGAACACGATTTTGTCCGCCCATTTGATCTTCTCCTGATACATCCGAATGTCAGGGTCTTTATGCATGTCACGCCTTTTTTTCTCTTTATTAAAAATCAGCACAGGATCAAATTCTTCTTTGTATAAATCGATGATTTTCACTTCATGAACTAGTGGATTTTCTTCACTGCCTTTCATAATTTCTTTTAAAAAAGCACCATTTAAACTATTGTGATGGGGGTGAGTATAAATAATGAGTACATTCATGTATGATCTCCTTTTATTATCATTTGATAACCAAATGATATACCTCCGTTAAATAGTTGTCAAATGATAATTGTTTTTTGATAATAATTTTGGTATGTTACGTAGGAGGTGATAAACATGAAACATCCCCATTTCTTCAAGGAATTCGTAGCATTTGCTTCTACTTTTTCAGAACTAAAACATGACCTGATGAACAAAGTCAAACCAGCTAACTTAACGACCTTACAATACTTAATACTAGAGCAACTAGCTGTCAGCGAGCCGCTTACGCCTAGTGAAATTGCCGACTGTCAGCACATGTCTCTTCCGAATGTCAGCAGAGAACTTAAAAAACTGCACGAGAAACAATTCATTGATAGAGAAGAAGACCGTGATGACAAACGAAAACATGTCATTATGCTGTCTGACAAAGGCCGTGCCTGTATGAACGAAGCCTTTCAGCATATCGAAGGGATGCTATTAGACAGCCTAACTTCCTCGGATATAGAACAAATGGATGATATCGTACAAGCTTTCCGTCTTTTAAATCAAACGATTTTCAAAAAATAACCTAAAAAGGCATGAGCGATACGCTCATGCAAAGGTGGCTAAACGTCAAAATACAAAAAAGCGCGGGCTCTCATCTACCCAAACGCTTCTCGCTTTTTTCTCTATGTACTTTTATACAATCAATTGATAGGCAATGTATAACGCGACAAGCCAGATCATGACCGCTGAAGCTTTATTGATACGGTTCATCCACTTACCGTTTGTATCTAACTTCCCTAGCATTTTCCCTAAAAGAGCGAGCCCAATAAACCATAACCAGGACACGATGATACAAGCGAGTGTAAATGCCCATTTTTCTGCCCCGTTATATTGAAGCGAATTTGTTCCAATCACACCAATGGTATCGAGAATGGCGTGGGGATTTAAAAGTGAAACTGAACAGGCAAAGACAATTTGTTTTCTCGCAGGCATGAATTCCTGCTTCTCTTTAGCATCTGTTGATGAGCTTGTGTTCCACACGGACCATCCCATATAAACTACAAAACAAAACCCAATGATATAAAGACACATTTGCAGTACAGGAATGGTGAACACCACAACAGAAACACCAATGACAGCTAATGCAATTAATAGTGTATCACAAAGAGCGGCAGTGATAACGACAGGTAAAGCCTGATATAATCGCGGCTGAAGCGCTCCTTGCTGAAACACAAATACATTTTGTGCGCCCAATGGTAAGATGAGGCCAAAAGCAAGCACGATTCCATGAATGATGGCAATGAACATCTTCTAACATTCTCCTTTTCCAGCAATTTCTTCACATTTTAACATAAAACATCATGATCGCTTCCAGCAGATTTGATTTTCCATAAAAAAAGCGCTGGATGCTTTCATCCAAACGCTTTTCGTTTATTCATCAAGATCCTTTTCGTGCAAGTTCTCTTTCTCTCAGCTCGACACGGCGAATTTTCGCTGACGGTGTTTTTGGCAGCTCGTCGATGAATTCGATTTCTCTTGGGTATTTGTAAGGTGCTGTTGTGTTTTTCACATGCGTTTGCAGCTCTTTGATTAGCTCGTCACTTTGTGCAGTTCCATCACGTAGGACGACATATGCTTTGACGATTGATCCTCTGATTTCATCAGGGCTAGCCACAACCGCACATTCTTTGACTGCTGCGTGTTTGATCAGTGCATCTTCTACTTCAAACGGTCCAATGGTATAGCCTGAGCTGACGATGATATCATCTCTACGGCTTTCAAACCAGAAGTACCCATCTTCGTCTTTTTTCGCGCGGTCACCCGTAATAAAGTAATTCCCGCGGCGCTGCGCCTTTGTACGCTCTTCATCTTTGTAGTATTCCTTAAATAAAGCCGGCGTTTCAAGATGAACCGCAATATCACCAATTTCTCCAGGAGCGCATACGCTGCCGTCCTCATCAATGATCTCGACTTCGTTTCCAGGTGTTGGTTTTCCCATACTGCCTGGCTTGATGTCCATTCCTTTTAGAACCCCTACGAGCAGTGTGCTTTCTGTTTGGCCATAGCCATCTCGTACTTCTATATCGAAATGCTTTTTGAATGTATCAATGACTTCACGGTTCAGTGGCTCTCCCGCAGAAACGGCACTATGCAATTTTGGAAGCTCGTACTGACTTAAGTCATCTACTTTCGCCATAAATCGGTATTCTGTCGGCGTACAGCATAGGACATTGATTTCATTTTTTTGAAGCAGCTCTAAGTATGTATTTGGATTGAATTTCCCTCCGTATACAAAGCCTTCTGCTCCACTTCCTAACACAGATAAGAGTGGGCTCCACACCCATTTTTGCCAGCCTGGTCCTGCTGTCGCCCACACTTTATCTCCTTCATTAATGGAGAGCCATGCTTTGGCAGCGGTGCGTAAATGTGCATATGCCCAGCCATGTGTATGAACAACCCCTTTTGGGTTGCCTGTTGTACCAGATGTATAGGATAAGAACGCCATGTCTGTGCGTGTTGTTGGAGCCATTGGAAGCTCGCTTGATTGGTGATCCTTTTCCGCAAGAATATTTGTCCAGCCATGATCGTTTTCACCGATTGAGAATGTTTTAAAATCGTTTGGCTGATTGGTTCCATCGAACGATTGAATGAATGAAGAGTAAACAATCGCTCCCTTTGCTTCTGCATGTTCAATTCGGTAATCTAAATCTTTTGCACGCAGCATTTCTGAACAAGGAATGACGACCATTCCTGTTTTCAAGATCGCTAAATAAATGCTGTATGCCTCTAGCATGCGCGGCACCATCACAATGATTTTATCGCCTTTTTTAAAGCCTGCATTTAATAATACATGACCAATTTTATTTGCTTCTTCCACTAAAGATGCATACGTCACATGTGCTTCGTAGCCATTTCCATCCTGCCAGTGCAGGGCCTTTTTCTCCTTGTCATGACTGAACGCTTCAATCTCACTGACTAAGTTATATTGTTCTGGTGCAATTAAGTCTTCTCTTTTCATGGTACAGCTCCTTTTAGCCTCTTTCTATGAAACGAAACATGTTTCAATTTACCTATTCTAACATTCATAACTGAAAAATGCTTGAATTAGGACTACTCCTAGTATTATGCCATAATTTTTTCATTCCGTCTTCTTTTTTGTAAATATTCAAACTATTTTTATGTACAAAAAGAAAAGAGCGGGAATGATCCCGCTCCTAAGCCATAGCTTTTTAATTGTGTGTCTTAGAAAGATCCGCCACCCATATGTTGTTGAGCGTAAGATACAAGACGTTTAGTGATTTCTCCACCAACTGATCCGTTAGCGCGAGCTGTTGTTTCTGGTCCAAGGTTTACACCAAATTCTGAAGCGATTTCATACTTCATTTGGTCGATCGCTTGTGCAGCGCCTGGAACGACTAATTGATTAGAACTGCTTTGTCTGTTTTGTTGAGCCATGTGTTCTCACCTCCTTGTGAATATAGAATGTGTAGAAACACATGACTTCATGCGATCGATTTTATGGTAATTATTATGAAATTTTTATTTTAGAATAAATCAGCGAATTCGTCAGCCGCTTTCTTCTCATTTGTGACGATAATCGTTTCGATTTGATCCACTGCCTCATCAAGCATTGGCTCGAAATCAGCAAAGCTTTCGTAGCGTTCTACTTTCTCAAGCTTTGGTTTTGTTTTAGGAGACGGCGGCGTAAAGATCGTACAGCAGTCCTCGAAAGGCTGAATGCTTGTCTCGTAAGTGCCAATTCGTCTCGCTTCTTCAATAATGTCATTCTTATCAACCGCAATAAGCGGGCGAATGATTGGTGTATTGGTTACATGGTTAATGGCATACATGCTTTCAAGTGTCTGACTTGCGACTTGTCCAAGGCTTTCACCGGTAATAATCGCAAGAGCATCACGCTTCTCTCTTATTTTATCTGCGATTTTCAGCATCATTCTTCTTGTTGATGTCATCGTATAGTTTTCAGGTACTTGTTTGTGAATCAGCTCTTGAATTTTTGTGAAAGGTACGATGTGAAGCTTCACTTCGCCCCCATATGCAGCTAAGCATTCTGTAAGATCAATGACCTTTTGCTTGGCACGTTCACTTGTATATGGGGGACTAAAGAAATGGACGGCCTCAATTTGAATTCCGCGTTTCATCGCTTGGTAGCCGGCAACTGGGCTGTCAAAGCCGCCTGAAAGCATGAGCATCGCTCTTCCGCTTGAACCCACTGGCAGTCCGCCTGCACCCTTGACATCTTTAAATGTAATGTATGTCGCATGTTCTCTTATTTCAATGCGCAAATGTACATCCGGCTGTTTGACATTGACCGTTAAGTTTTCCGTATTCTTCAGCACATGTCCGCCAATTTCCCGGTTCATTTCATTTGAATCAAGTTCAAATTGCTTATAAGAGCGTTTCGTTGAGACCTTAAATGTATCTCCTTGTTCATATACTTCCTGTACCGCTGTGAGTGCCGCTTCTTTGATGGCATCGAGATTTGTCTCACATTTCACCGCCAGACTAAAGCTCTGAATGCCAAATACACCTTTAAGCTGTTCTGAAATCGGTTCAGGGTCTTCACCGTTCAGCATGATCGTGATGCGGTCTCTGTCAGATGCATACTTTAATGCTTCAAAGTCTTTTAATACAAACCGGATATGTTGCCTTAGTTTTTCAATAAATTTCTTTCTATTTTTTCCTTTTGTTGAAATTTCACCAAAACGGACTAAAATATGATCATATTTCATGCTGTTATCTCATTCCTTTTAATTTTTTCACACTTTGTGCGATCGATGTGATGATTTGCGGCGCTAGTTCGGGTCCTTGTCCATACGTCAAACTGATTCTCATACTGCTTTTTGCCACTTCTTCCGGCCTCCCCATCGCTAGGAGAACTTGGCTTGGCTCTTTTTTCTTGGCTGAACAGGCAGATGTTGTAGAAACATACATGCCTTCTTTTTCAAGCATATGAAGAAGGACCTCAATTTGAATACCTGGTACTGAAAAATTCACAATGTGCGGCGCACTTTGCGTCAGCGGTGTGTTGATGACAATACCTTCTATTTCTCCAAGCTGCTTTTGCAGCTGCGTTTTTAAGTTTAACATTTCATCATGATGTTTTTTTTGCAGCTCGAATGATTGTTTCATGGCTTTTGCTAAGCTGACAGCACCAGCAGGGTTTTCGGTACCTGAACGTAGGCCTAATTCCTGCTCTCCTCCTGTGATAAAAGGGGCAAGCACTACACCTTTCTTTGAAAAGAGCGCTCCTGTGCCTTTTAAGCCATGAATTTTATGGCCAGATATCGTCAAAAGATCCACATCCAGTTGTTTATTAAGTGCTACTCTGCACATTCCCTGCACCCCGTCGACATGAAATAGGGCATTTTCAGCATGCTCACGAATCATGCCAGCAGCTTCTTCAATTGGCTGGGTGGCACCCGTTTCGTTATTGACGTGCATCATGCTGACAAGCACTGTATCAGGGCGAAGCACTTCTTTTAAATGATTCATATCTGCATGGCCATGCTCATTTACTTGAATATAGGAGATGTCAAAACCAAATAAAGCCTTCAGCTGTTCAAACGATTCGATGACAGACGGGTGTTCAATTGCTGTTGTCACAATATGTTTCCCCCGATTCATTTTGGCGAGAGCTGCTCCTTTAATGGCGATGTTATTTGCTTCTGTTGCACCAGAAGTAAAAATAACCTCATATTGTTTCAAACCTGTATAGTGAAGGATTTGTTTTCTCGTTTCACTTAGCAAGCGGCTCGCATCAATTCCAAGCTGATGTAGCGAAGACGGATTCCCAAAAAAACGTTCACTCACTTGCTGATATACTTGTAAAACCTCAGGGTACGGTTTTGTTGTTGCACTATTATCGAGATAAATCATACTTGGACTCCTTACAAAAAGCTTTAAAAATAAATGCATTTATATGTTACCATAATGAAGTCAGACAGAGAATTTTCTGAAAATGGCAGTTGACAACTTTTCATTTTCACTATATCATGCATAGTGCAATTGGCACATAAACACCTAAATTGTCAGAATATTTAAATTTAGCACATTACATTGGATAAGGAGGAACTATTTTGAAAAATAGTTTAAGTATAAAAGAGACATTAGCCATTGGTTTAATGCTTTTTGCATTATTCTTTGGCGCAGGAAATATGATTTTCCCGCCTGTCCTTGGACAATATGCAGGTGAGAATGTTTGGCTTGCTATCGGTGGATTTTTACTCACAGGAGTTGGTCTTCCGCTTCTAGGAGTTATTGCTATTGCCCTTACAGGTACCGGTGCAAAAGGCCTTGCGGATAAAGCCCATCCTATATTTGGAACCATTTTCACTGTCATTCTGTATTTATCCATAGGACCATTTTTTGCTATCCCGCGAACAGGTACGGTTTCTTACGAGATTGGTTTAGCACCGTTTCTGTCTGAAACACAAACCTCTTCATGGGTACCGCTTTTCTTATTCACCCTTGTGTTTTTCACGATTACGTATCTGCTCGCTTTGAACCCTTCAAAGCTTGTTGATCGAATCGGCAAAGTGTTGACACCTATCTTATTAACGGTCATTGCAATTATTGTATTTAAAGCCATAGCTACACCGATGGGAATAATCGGTGCGCCTGATGCGACTTATAAAGCAAACCCTCTCTTCACTGGGTTTTTAGAGGGCTATAAAACAATGGATGCTCTCGCTTCTCTCGTATTTGGAATCGTTGTTGTGACAGCTGTTAAAGAAAGAGGTATCACAGAGCGCAAATCTCTTGCGGCGGCCTGTATAAAAGCTGGCCTTGTTGCAGCAGCTGGACTAGCACTAGTGTATATCTCGCTTGCTTATGTCGGTGCTTCAAGTCCTGATACAACCGGAATGGTTGGGGCAAATGAAGGCGGCAAACTGCTTTCACTATCAGCAAACTTTTTATTTGGTTCTGCTGGTAACATTGTCCTTGGTGTAGCCATTTTATTTGCTTGTCTCACAACAAGTGTTGGGCTTGTCTCATCATGCGGCGAATATTTTTCAAAGCTTTTCCCAGCACTTTCTTATCGCACAGTCGTACTCATTGTTTCTTTATTTAGCACATTGGTTGCAAACCTTGGACTGGCACAAATCATCTCTCTATCGGTCCCTGTACTCGTAGCGATATATCCACTGGCAATTGTCATTATTTTATTGTCATTCCTTGACCGCTGGATTAACGGTAGACGAGTGATTTATGTAGTATCCCTCATCTTTACTGGTTTCTTTGCCATCATTGATGGATTATTAGCTGCCAAAATCAATCTCGGTGGGTTGCCTGCCTTCTCAGATGCATTCATTCCATTTTACGATTTAGGCATTGGATGGGTCGTACCAGCAATTATCGGCGCAGGTATTGGCGTACTCATCTCTATGTTGACTAGCCCGCCTAAACAGCTCGCATCATAATCATGCTTCAAACATCCCCTTCCAAAGATGAAGGGGATGTTTTTTTATTGTCCTCCATATACTAAAATAGAAAAATTCATGACTTTTGTACGAAAACACATGTTGACATCAGACGCACATCCTTTATAATTAGTGAATGTTAATGAAGAACGGTTTTAGCAACTAATTAACAGAATATTTCAACATAATATTGGAGGCTTTATATTCAATGAAGGCAACATTGTCGACGAAAGATACAGTTATTATCGGTTTTATGTTATTTGCTCTATTCTTCGGCGCGGGAAATATGATTTATCCACCAGAGCTTGGGCAATATGCTGGCACAAATGTATGGAAAGCAATGGGCGGATTTTTATTAACAGGTGTCGGTTTACCTCTTCTAGGGATTATTGCGATCGCTTTAACAGGTCGAGATGCGAAAGGATTAGCTGATAAAGCTCACCCAGCTTTTGGAACAGCGTTTACCGTCATTTTATATTTATCTATTGGGCCGCTTTTCGCTATTCCTCGTACAGGAACGGTTTCATATGAAATTGGTGCATTACCCTTTTTAGCAGGTGTACCAGCTTGGCTCTCCCTTCTTTTATTCACACTTGTCTTTTTTGGTATTACGTATTATCTTGCTCTAAATCCAACGAAGATTGTAGATCGTGTAGGGAAAGTGTTAACACCGATTAAATTTACGATCATTCTTATTATTATTGTCAAAGCCATTTTAACGCCTATGGGCGTCATTGGCACACCTGATGTATCCTATAGCAACGGATCATTTTTCAAAGGATTTTTAGAGGGCTATAAAACCATGGATGCTCTTGCTTCTATAGTGTTTGGGGTTGTTGTCATCAACGCCATTAAAGGACGCGGTGTGACAAGTAAAAAGGCACTGACATCTGCTTGTATCAAAGCAGGTCTGATTGCAGCCTGCGGATTAACATTTGTTTATCTATCTCTTGCTTATTTAGGCGCTTCAAGTACACATGCCATTGGTTTTGTTGGAGATGGTAGTAAAATCTTGGCTCAGTCTTCTCAATTCCTATTTGGCAGCTTAGGAAATATTGTGTTGGGTGCTGCGATTACGGTTGCTTGTTTAACAACAAGTATCGGCCTCGTTACATCATGCGGAGAGTATTTCTCGAAGTTACTACCTAAGCTTTCGTATAAAATGGTCGTTACACTCGTGACATTATTCAGTTTTATCATTTCGAATTTTGGACTTGCTCATATTATCGCTTTCTCTGTACCAGTTTTAACTGCGATTTATCCGCTAGCGATTGTGATCATTGTTTTGTCACTTGCTGATAAGTGGCTTGGACATAGAAGACCTGTATATGCTCTCTCTTTAATTTTAACAGGTTGCGTTAGCTTATTTGACGGCTTAGCAGCAGCGAAACTTCCAATCGATCCAATAAAAGACGTCTTCCAATCAATACTGCCTTTATATGACCTTGGCATAGGCTGGATTGTCCCTGCAATACTTGGAATCGTGATCGGATTTGTAATCTCTCTTTTCACTTCTTCTGCTTCAGAAGAGCGTCAAAAACAAGCGTCATAATATAAAAAAAGCTGAAGTCCATTGATAGGACTTCAGCTTAGATTGTTGACAAAGGGTTAAAATGATCTTTATTTTAACCCTTTGTCTTCGTTCAGCGTGATAGAAAACCTTTGAAGTCTAGGAAGGACGAGCACTGGCGCGGAGCGAATTTGACATTCGTGAGCACCAGCGCGCAGGACTGACAACGAATGCGAGGGTTTGTCTACACGCTGAGCTGAAGTCCATTGATAGGACTTCAGCTTTTTTATTGATGCTGATACTCTTTTTCTTGCTGAGCTAACAGCTTTTGAACAGCTCCGGGTGATGCTTTTTCAACAGCCGCTGCTGCTATATCAAATGATCCGTTGTAATCATAGGCGTAAAATCTTCGTTCAGCCTCTTTCAATTGTTCTGAAAGAATGTGGTTTTGACTTCTAAAACGATTGCCATATTGAATGATTCGTTCAATTTGATCCACTTTACCAAGCATTTCTTCTGTCTCATCCACAACATTTTTGACTGTGTCAGAGGCATCTTTTAATTGCTGATTTACTGCCGGCATGTTGAGTGGCAGGTTTTCCAGCTGCTCGTGCACTTGATGAATCATCTCCTGCGCTTTTTCAGCCCGCTCTTTCATCTCAGCAGGTACACCTGGAATATTGCTTTTATGCAGCTGGCGTACTGTATCTGTCAGCATAGTTTTAAGCTCAGTCAGTGTTTCTCTCGCCTGTAATTCTTCTTTTCTTAACGATTGGAGATGACCTTTAAATGTGTCATGCAATGCTTTTGCATCCTCGATAAAGGTGTCCAGCTGATTGATTTCATCCATTAATAATGAATACGCCACGTGATCACGATCAAGCTTCTCGCGGATTTGTTTCATCAGCTTTTCAATTTCTTCTAAACGTTTTTCGAATGCTTTCTGTTGATCGAGTTCTCCTGCTGTCAGCTTGTAGCTTTCTTTCACAAGAGCCGTTTCTGCCTTTGTTTGTGTATGATCTTGCTCGAGCTTTTCGAATGCTTCTGTGAGCTCAGGCATTCTGCTTTTGATTTCCTGACCTGCTTCTACTTCCGCCTCCAGCTGATCATACAGCGTCTCAATCGCATCATCGATCATTTGCAGAATGCTTGATGCCTCTTCTAAATTGAGTTCATCAATGAGCAATTTTTCTGCCCTCGCAAGCTGTTTGTTTAAAGTCTCCATCTCTTTCGTGATCTGAATGTGCTCCAGCTTGTAGCCTTTTTCTGACATTTCTTGATATCCGTCTTTCAGCTTCGTCAGCTGACCTGGTACGGTTTGTTTGCAGTCTGCAATAAGCTTTGGTACATCATTGATATATAGTTGAAGCTGGTCGAGTCTGCGGTCTTGCTCAAGCAAAATCTTTCTTGCTTTCATGTAGTTTCCGTTTTCTGTTTCTTCCTCGTACTGCTTAATCCCTTCCCAGGCCTCATCTAAGTCCTGCTCCATTTTGTCATAAAGGGTGCCATATAAATGGCTGTACGCAAGCAGATTTTTTCGAACCGTTTGATATTGCTCTTTGACCTTTTCAATGTCCTTGCGATTTTGCTCCTCGCTTGTGACAAGGTCTGCAATTTCTTTTAAAATGTCTTCAATGTTCGAATCAGCAGCACTCAGCAAATCCTCAATATGCGTTAGAACCTGCTTGGCTTTGGAGAATCGATATTTATCAGAATACTCTTCTGCGTCATATAATAGCTCCTCTACCTTTGGAAGATGGGCTGTGACGATATCGTCCCACTCTGCACGCCATCTTTCAAAAAATTGCTCTGTTTCTCCGGTCATTTTTAAGTGTTTGATTTTTGAAATTTCTTCTACAATTGATCTGTTTAAAATTTCAATTTTCCATGCTTCCAATCGGTCAATCTCTTTATATATATTTTTTCTGAGGAAATAACCGACTGAAAACAAAGCAAGCAAAATGACAATTAAACCGATGATAAACTCCATAATGAGCCCCCTTGTTGTGATCTAAGTGATGTCAGGGTAAAAGTGTCCCGAGTAGACCTGAGAACCCTTTCGTGTCCGCTTTGCATTTGTCTTTTTATAAACAGGATCGTATGTTTTCCAATACCATCCATTCACGGTTGTATGTATGTTTTTCAAGAAAGTATTTGAGCGCTTTCTATCATTTGATCACACGTATCCATGTGACCTGCTTTTATGTATGCGGAAGCTGTCGTTTTCATTGATATTATGATACCATGTAACCAGCATTTTTGGTCATGATTTTTCATTATTTTCGCTGATAAACATGACGTTTTTCAAAATATCGACAAGAGGTGACGACATGCTGAAGCAAGATGCACATCTACATACACCGTTTTGCCCTCACGGCTCGCTTGATTCTTTTCATTCTTATATTGAAAAAGCCATCAAAAAGGGATTTGATTCCATAACCTTTACCGAGCATGCCCCTCTGCCTCCATCGTTTCAAGATCCAACACCAGAGCAGGATAGTGCCATGAAGCTCCAAGAACTTGACTCGTATATAACGAAATTGGATCAGTTGAAACAGGAATACAAAGGCCAATTAATAGTAAAAACTGGGCTTGAGGTTGACTATATCAAAGAGTATGAAGAGGAAACAAGTGCCTTTTTAGACTGCTATGGTCCAGAACTAGACGATAGCATTTTATCTGTTCACTTTCTTCCTGCTGGAGATGATTATATTTGCCTTGATTTTGACGAGCATGCCTTCCAGCAGCTAATAAGCCTCTATGGCAGCATCGAAAAGGTCTATCAAAGCTACTATGACCAAATTCATTCTTCTATTCTATCATCTTTAGGTCGCTATAAGCCAAATAGAATCGGTCATATCACCCTTGTGCAGAAATTCAAACAGCTTTTCCCATTTGAGATGACATCTGCACTTTGTCAAAAGATCACCCTTTGTCTTGAAGAAACGGCAAAAAAAGGCATGTCCTTAGATTTTAATACATCAGGTCTTCGTAAAACATATGCCAGAAGTATCTATTTAGATCAATGGATGATTGATCTTGCAAAACAGAAAAAAATTCCGCTCATTTTTGGGTCTGATGCCCATCAAGCGGAAGATCTCGGATATGCTTATGATCAATTCGAAGACATCATGAGTTTTAAATGAGAATCTAATGCCGGCTTTTTGGGTTCTAGTAAATGATGAAGCGAGCGGCTCAGTTCCTTAAAATACATTTGATAGAAATAAGGCTCATTTGGATTTAAATAAAGCACCTCCATTAAATATTGCGGCTGTAAATAGGGCATCATGAGTAGTGATTTTAGCTGAATCATAAAAGAGGAGATGGAGAGCTGCTCACAAATCACATGGGTGCTTTTTCCTTTTTCAATGATGAGCTGAAACAAATATTTTTCTTTCGTTAAATAGGTCGACATAATTTCTCTAATGAGCGTCGAATCAATCGTCACCTCTCGATAAACGAAACGGGTTAATTGACGGTGCTTGTGCTGATAAGATAAAATATCAAAAACCACATGTAGTAAGCATTCTTTTGCATGACGAGTTTCCATGTGATGGATATGTGATTCAATCATGTGAATATAGCCTTCATAAAAATCGGATACGAGCTGCTCAAGCAGCCCTCCTTTTCCTTGAAAGTAATAAGAAATGTGGGCAACGTTGACGTTTGCTTCCTTCGCAATCTCACGGACAGAGGTTCCAGAAAATCCTTTTTGGTTAAAAAGTCTGATGGCAGCTTCAATAATACGGTCTTTTGTTTGCACGGTTGTTGATGCTTTCATCCGCTCACCCCTCTTCATGTGTACATACTTCAAGATGAAGGCGGAAGTTCCTTTTACAATTGCTCGACAAATCCCACATGTGAGACGCAAGTTATGTATTTTTGAGATAGAAAGTAGGAGATTTTCATGTTTCATGTCGAAAAACAGTCTGGCGATCCATCAAAAAACTATCAATTGCTCGTTAAACAGGTCGAAGCCATTACAGATGGTGAGCCTGATCTAATTGCCAACCTAGCAAATGCGGCGGCGCTATTGTATCATTCACTCCCAGAGGTCAATTGGGCAGGGTTTTATTTGGCTAAAGGCGGCGAGCTTGTGCTCGGACCGTTTAACGGACTGCCTGCATGTGTGCGTATCCCATCTGGAAAAGGCGTTTGCGGTACTGCGTTTGCAACAGGTGACGTCCAGCGTATCGCTGATGTGCACGCATTCCCTGGACATATCGCATGTGATGCAGCATCACAATCTGAAATTGTCGTGCCGCTCAAAGTAAATGGAGAGATCATTGGGGTGCTCGACATTGACAGCCCCGTGAAAGACCGTTTCAGTGAAGTAGATGAAACCTACTTAATTCAATTTACCGAGGTACTCCAAAAGGCATTATCCGCTTCTACAAATGCGTAACCTTACAAAAAAGCAGGCAAATTGTCTGCTTTTTTATTTTTCTTCGCAGACGCGAAGCATCGCCATTGCCTCTAAATAGGTTGACTTCTCCTATCCAGCGTCATATAATAGAATTTGTGTGAAATATGGCAGCCTTTTTGTTCGGCTTTTTTGTATCATTTTGTTCCTTCTATATGAAGGTGCATCTTGTAACTCCCTGCTGCTGGAGCGAGGATGCATGAAAACATAATGACGGAAAAGACAAAGAACAGACGGTTTTTATTTTTCACAAATAAAAACAAATAAGGAGGAGTCACATTATGGCTCGCTATACAGGTCCAAGTTGGAAGATTTCCCGCCGTTTAGGCATTTCATTAAGCGGAACAGGTAAGGAACTTGAAAAACGCCCTTACGCTCCAGGCCCACATGGTCCAGGACAACGCAAAAAACTATCTGAATACGGTTTACAATTACAAGAGAAGCAAAAGCTTCGTCACATGTACGGTGTCAACGAACGTCAATTCCGTACACTATTTGACAAAGCTGATAAACTTCCTGGTAAACAAGGTGAAAACTTCATGATCCTTCTTGAAACTCGCCTTGACAACCTAGTATACCGTCTTGGCCTTGCTCGTACTCGCCGCCAAGCTCGTCAGCTAGTCAACCATGGTCACATCCTTGTTGATGGAAGCCGTGTAGACATCCCATCTTTCTCTGTGAAACCAGGTCAAACGATAGCTCTTCGTGAGAAATCTCAAAACCTTGCAGTTGTGAAAGAATCAGTTGAAGTGAACAGCTTCGTTCCTGAATACCTTACTTTCGATGCTGAAAAGCTTGAAGGAACTTTCACTCGTCTTCCAGAGCGTTCTGAATTAGCGCCTGAAATCAGCGAACAACTAATCGTTGAGTTCTACTCTCGTTAATTTCATGACTCTCCAAAGAGAGGTCAAACAAACCCTAGATCCCTTGATTGTTCAAGGTGGTCTAGGGTTTTTTGTTTGCATTCTCCTATGAACAAATGAATTTAAAACATATATAGAAAACAGACTATACACAAGACGAGCACCAGACAAAACTTCTAAAAGCATTTCTACACATTGAAGTTAGTCTAATTTTTTAATAATAATAGAAGCATTCACGTTTGTTTGAGTCCCTCCTGCTAGGGTTTGAAGAGTAACTGCTGCTGCGGAAGTATGGTTTACAAGAGTAAGCGTGTCACCCGCTGCTAGAGCGAGGATTGCCTGACCGTTATTCTGTTGAGTACCAGCTCCTGACCCATAAACTGTGTTCGTCACAGGACCTCCATTTACAAATAGGGTAAATTGATTTGGCTCTACGCCAGAAACTGAAAAAGTAACCTCGTAGTTTCCTGGATTGGTGACTATAATTTGAGAAGTTCCAGGGGCATGTGTAATACCAGAAGTAATAATTCCAGTTGAGTCAAAAATCACCGGGGCCTCTAAAGCTACTGTTTCAGCACTTAGATTGTATACATATGCAAATTCAGCTAGCCCTGCTCCTGTTGCTCCCGTTGCACCTGTTGCACCTGTTGGACCGGTTACTCCTGTTGCTCCCGTATCTCCTGTTACACCTGTTGGACCGGTTGCGCCTGTTGCTCCTGCGGCACCCGTTGCACCGGTCGCTCCTGTAGCTCCCGTATCTCCTGTTGCACCTGTTGGACCGGTTGCGCCTGTTGCTCCTGCGGCACCCGTTGCTCCTGTTGCACCTGTTGCACCGGTCGCTCCTGTAGCCCCCGTATCTCCTGTTGGACCGGTTGCGCCTGTTGCTCCTGCGGCACCCGTTGCACCGGTCGCTCCTGTAGCTCCCGTATCTCCTGTTGCACCCGTTGCACCGGTTGCGCCTGTTGCTCCCGTATCTCCTGTTACACCTGTTGGACCGGTTGCGCCTGTTGCTCCTGCGGCACCCGTTGCTCCTGTGGCTCCCGTATCTCCTGTTGCACCCGTTGGACCGGTTGCTCCTGTGGCTCCCGTGGCACCTGTTGCTCCTGTTGCACCGGTCGCTCCTGTGGCTCCCGTATCTCCTGTTACACCTGTTGGACCGGTTGCTCCTGTGGCTCCCGTATCTCCTGTTACACCTGTTGGACCTGTGGCTCCTGTAGCTCCTGCGGCACCCGTTGCTCCTGTAGCTCCCGTATCTCCTGTTACACCTGTTGGACCTGTGGCTCCTGCGGCACCCGTTGCTCCTGTTGCACCGGTCGCTCCTGTGGCTCCCGTATCTCCTGTTGCACCCGTTGGACCGGTTGCTCCTGTAGCTCCCGTATCTCCTGTTACACCTGTTGGACCGGTTGCTCCTGTGGCTCCCGTATCTCCTGTTACACCTGTTGGACCTGTGGCTCCTGTAGCTCCTGCGGCACCCGTTGCTCCTGTTGCACCGGTCGCTCCTGTGGCTCCCGTATCTCCCGTTGCTCCTGTTGCACCGGTTGCGCCTGTTGCTCCTGCGGCACCGGTTGCACCGGTTGCTCCTGTGGCTCCCGTATCTCCTGTTGCACCCGTTGGACCGGTCGCTCCTATAGCTCCTGCGGCACCCGTTGCTCCTGTTGCACCGGTCGCTCCTGTGGCTCCCGTATCTCCTGTTGCACCCGTATCTCCTGTTACACCTGTTGGACCTGTGGCTCCTGTAGCTCCTGCGGCACCCGTTGCTCCTGTTGCACCGGTCGCTCCTGTTGCTCCCGTATCTCCTGTTGCACCCGTTGGACCGGTTGCTCCTGTGGCTCCCGTATCTCCTGTTACACCTGTTGGACCTGTAGCTCCTGCGGCACCCGTTGCTCCTGTTGCACCGGTCGCTCCTGTGGCTCCCGTTGCACCTGTTGGACCTGTGGCTCCTGTAGCTCCTGCGGCACCCGTTGCTCCCGTTGCTCCTGTGCCCGTGCCTGTTGCACCTGTTGGACCGGTCGCTCCTGTGGCTCCTCGAACCCCTCGTAATCCCCGTAATCCTCTTCGTCCTACAATTACTTTTGTTTCACAAATGATGCAACAATTTGATTTTGATAGTTTCTGTTTACATTTAGGGCATTTTTTATACTTATCACAACCCATCAGTTATTCATCTCCTTTATCATTATAGATATGTTACATCTATAAATACGTGCAGATAAGTTAAATATCCAAAGAATAAAGATAAGCGTAGAATAAACATAATTTGCTAGACTCAGACAAAAGCCTTTTATGAAAATTTGATTGAATTTTGCGCTAAATTTGTCTATTTTTTTCATGATGACTAGAAACTGTTCAAATCCATAAAATCTATCATAAAAAAAATCCCCTAGAATTCTAGAGGATCTTTTGTTCCATGTTTCTCTCAAGTGTGATTTTTTATTTTTCCATCAAATCACTAATCAACTGCTCTGTTGTCAGGACAGTCGCAAATTCATCGTGCAGTGTTGCAAGTGAGAGCCGATGGATCGTTTCTGGGTCAAAATATGTACCGGTTTGATCTGTTAGTCCAAAGGCGGCTGTTGCATCTGAGACTAGGTACGTATCAAAGCCAAGGTTTCCGCTCATTCTTGTTGTTGTAGATACGCAGTGCGGTGTTGTAAGTCCTGCGATCACAACAGTGTCGATCTCGTTTGATCTTAGTTGTTCCTCTAAGTTTGTGCCTATAAAGCTGCTGTTGACTTTCTTTTGGATGACCGTTTCTTCCTCTAGCGGTCTGGCAATCTCTTTGAAAAGATGCCCTTCATTTGCCGGATGAAATACAGAGTCCGGATTGTCAGCTGTATGCTGAATATGAATCACTTTCCAGCCTTCTTCTCTCCAACATGTTAATAGGCGGTTGATATTCTTCTCTGCCTCTAGATTATTCCGTTCTCCCCATTTTTCATGCTCAAACGCCTTTTGTACATCAACAATGATCAAAGCCTTTTGGTTCGTTTGCACAAACGCCCACCTCCAAAAATTCTTACTCACTACATGTAGTGTAAGGAATGGTATTCGTTTTGTACATGTTTTTATTCGGCTATGCACAATGTTTTGTCTGTTTTTGCATCAAAAAGACAAATCACACACTGGTCATGATGTAATAGATACCAATAATCGATGTACAGTTAGACAGCACCTCGCCTATTTGAACTGATTTGATCATCTTCATCTAGCAGCTGTCATATATCGCGTGACATCAAAAAAGACAGCATATACCTGCTGCCTTTTTTCATTTTTTAATTCGTATTCTGTCCTCCGCCGTTCAGCCCTTCTTTAATATAGCCTTTCACTTGGCTTGAGGTTAATAGACCGATATGGCCAACGCCATGGATCAGGACGTTTCTTGCACCAATTAAACGAGAGAGGCTATTGACGACGATGAGATCTGCCGAGCTATAGACAGATGTGTAAAGTATTTTTTGATTTGGATCTGTGCCTGGTAATGCTCTGCTTGAAACGAGTCCGTTTGCTCCACCAATCGTGACAACGTTTTCAATTTTATCTCCGCCATCAAGATTCTTAATATAGTATAACGTGTTCGCCCCGCCCATACTATGACCTACAATATCTACTTTTTTGGCACCCGTTTTGTCTAACACATCTTGGACAAATCTGGATAGACGTGGACCATTGTTGCGGTTATTACCTGTTTTGTCTATGAAATCGATAGCATATAATTGGTTTCGATCCCAGCCTTGTGTGACCAAGTAACTTTTAATTGAAGCAAAGTTATAAGAGGCACCGCCAATGCCATGCACCATCACAACCGGATTATGCTCAGCCGCCTTCACCTCTTTCGGCTGGATAAAAGCCATTGAACCAATCACCAATGCAAGCGCAACGAGAATTTGCAAACTCCTTTTCTTAAAAAGAATCACTTTCATTCCCCCTTATTCATCTTATACAACTCTATTTTATACAAGAAAAATATGTCAGAAAAGTGAACAAGGTAATGTTTATGAGATGATTTCACAGCCCTATAAATAATCAAAAAGCACCTTGGTCTCTTGTAAATCAAAACTAAAAGACTACGAGATCTATTTTCTTTCATATATAATATGAATAGACAAAAGGAGGTTCTACTAGATGCTATTGACGCAAACACCTGCTCCACCCTACTATGCCGTGATTTTTACATCAAAACGAACAAATATCGAGCAGAAAGAATACGCTGCTGCTGCTCAAAAAATGGACGAATTAGCAAAAGATCTAGACGGGTTTCTTGGAATCGAAAGTGTACGAGATGAACACGGTGTTGGGATCACTGTATCTTACTGGGATTCATTAACAGCAATCAAAGAATGGAAAGCACATACAGCACATCAGCGTGTTCAAAAAAAGGGGAAAGCAGATTGGTATGAAGCCTATACCACCCGAATTTGCAAAGTAGAACATGCTTATACAAACGAAGATTCACTCCTTGAACAAGAAGCAAGCGAATGAGAGAAAACGCCCCTGTAAAATGGTGAGCCTCTTTTATTGAATCAGCCAGCATCATCTTTCTCGTGATGAGTGATATGGATGAAGAAGTCAAAGAACTTGCAGTAGTCTTCATGTTGATTCCTACTTCTCAAAAAGAAAAGCACCTCAATGTATCCTAACATTTGAGGTGCACTTGCTGTTTCTTTAAGATTTATTTATACGTGACGAGGAAGTATTTCTTTTTCCCTCTTCTTAAGACAGTAAATTGGTTTTCAATTCGGTCTTCAGTTGACAGAACATAGTCTTTATCGGTTTGTCTCTCTCCGTTGATGGAGACAGCACCATTTGTGATGTCTTCACGTGCTTGACGCTTTGATGGAGACAGCTTTGATTCCACTAGTACATCGACAAGTGTTAACTCTTCTGTGCTACTTTTCTCCATTGATGGAACATCTTTAAAGCCTACTTTGACTTCTTCGGCTGAAAGAGATTTAATCTCGCCTTTGAATAGCGCATTTGAGATGTTGACTGCCTGTTCTAGTGATTCACGGCCATGTACAAGTGTCGTAACTTCCTCTGCTAGACGGCGCTGTGCTTCACGTTTTTCAGGTGCTGTTTGCACTTTTTCTTCGTACGATGCGATCTCTTCTTTTGATAAGAACGTAAAGTATTTTAAGTATTTCACGACGTCACGGTCATCTGTGTTGATCCAGAATTGGTAGAACTCGTATGGAGACGTTTTTTCTTTATCTAACCAGATGGCGCCGCCTTCTGTTTTACCAAACTTCGTACCGTCTGCTTTCGTGACAAGCGGCATCGTTAAACCGAATGCTTTTGCCCCTTCTGCTTCAGACTTACGGATCAGCTCAAGTCCAGATGTGATATTTCCCCACTGGTCGCTACCGCCAATTTGCAGCTTACAGTTTTCATTTTTGTAAAGGTTTAAGAAGTCTAAAGATTGCAGGATGACGTAGCTGAACTCTGTGTACGAAATCCCTGTCTCAATCCGTGAGCTGACGATATCTTTTGCCAGCATGAAGTTCACACCGAAGTTTTTTCCAATATCACGAAGGAACGTGATGACATTCATTTGGCTGATCCAGTCGAAGTTATTCACGATAACGGCTGGGTTCTCACCTGCTTCAAAATCAAGAAATTGAGAGAGCTGTCCTTTGATTTTATCTGACCACTGTTCAACAATTTCTGCTGGGTTTAGTGAACGTTCTGCTTTTTTGAAGCTAGGGTCGCCGATTAGTCCAGTTGCGCCGCCAACAAGAGCAATCGGATGATGGCCTGCTTCCTGGAATCTGCGTAATGTTAAAATTGGCAATAGGTGACCAATGTGTAAGCTGTCCGCTGTTGGGTCAAAACCGGAGTAAAGCTTGATTTTTTCTTCCGATAATAATTTTGTTAAACCTTCTTCATCTGTTTGCTGCTGAATTAATCCTCTGAACGATAACTCTTCCATCAATTGACTCATATCCAATTCTCCTTTTTTTACAATTCAACATAAAAAACGCCCCTTCGAATGAACGAAGGGACGATATATATCGCGGTACCACCCTGCTTAAAAGACATAAATCACGCCTTTTCACTTACACTGATAACGGATAGATCCGTTCTTTCACTAATCAGGACAGCATACATGCTCCTTTTCGTAAAAGCGGTTCGTGAGGGTAATTCGAATATCTCTTTGTACTGACTCGCACCAGCCGTCAGCTCTCTTGGACAGGGAAAGATGATTCTACTGAATCTCAGTCAAAACCTTTACATATTCAACTAATGTCATTTTAAACATACTTTTGATATCAAGTCAACTGATGAAAAAAATTAATCTTCCATTGTCGATAGGTCGCCAGCCGGTAAATTCAGCTCCCACGCCTTTAGCACACGTCTCATAATTTTTCCGCTTCGCGTCTTAGGCAGTTTGTCCTTAAACTCGATTTCTCTCGGTGCTGCATGTGCAGCGAGTCCTTTTTTCACAAACGTACGGATCTCTTCTTTCAGCTCATCTGTCGGCTCATATCCGCTTCTAAGCGCAATGAATGCTTTAATAATTTCGCCGCGGACCGGATCTGGTTTTCCAATGACACCAGCCTCTGCAATGGCCGGATGTTCGACCAGTTTGCTTTCCACCTCAAAAGGACCAACCCGCTCTCCTGATGTCATGATCACATCATCGACACGTCCCTGGAACCAAAAGTATCCGTCTTCGTCCATATAAGCTGAATCTCCTGAAACATACCAATCTCCCGGCATAAAGTAAGATTCATATTTTTCAGGATTGTTCCAGATCGTATGCATCATAGACGGCCAGCCTTTTTTGATGGCGAGGTTGCCCATCCGGTATGGCGGAAGTTCATTTCCGGCATTATCCACAATCGCAGCTTCTACGCCTGGAATCGGTTTTCCCATTGAACCTGGTTTGATATCCATGCATGGATAATTACAAATTAGCTGTGCACCGGTTTCCGTCATCCACCAAGTGTCATGAATTCGTTTACCAAATACAGCGTCTCCCCAGCGGATGACTTCTGGATTAAGTGGCTCACCTACACTTAACACATGACGGAGCGAGCTGAGATCATATTTTTGAATGAGGTCATCTCCTGCCCCCATTAGCATTCTAAAAGCGGTCGGTGCACTGTACCAAACGGTCACACCTAGTGATTCAATCGTTTCATACCACGTATCAGGGCTAAATCTGCCGCCTAAAATGACATTCGTCGCCCCATTTAACCACGGTGAAAAAATGCCGTACACTGTGCCTGTTACCCAGCCTGGGTCAGCTGTACACCAGTAGACATCGTCTTCTTTCAGATCAAGCACCCATTTACCAGTCTGGTCTTGCTGTACCATTGCGCCATGGACATGCAGCACACCTTTTGGCGTACCTGTCGACCCTGACGTGTAATGAAGCAGAAAGCCGTCTTTTTCATCCATCCATTCGATTTCAAGGTCCTTCGCCGCCTGCGCAAAAGCCTCTTCATAATGGATTGTCCGAACGCCATCGACGTCTTCCTTTTCACCGCCAACAATGATGACAGATTCAAGTTTCGGAAGCTCTGCAAATGGAATTCGTTCAAGCAGATCCGGCGTTGTCACAATGACCTTCGCCTCGCTATTTTCTAAACGGTCTTTGACCGCACCTTCCATAAATGCCTCAAATAACGGGCCAACGATCGCACCAATTTTGACTGCGCCAAGCAGAAGAAAATAGAGCTCAGGTGATCTTGGCATAAAGATAAATACGCGATCCCCTTTTTGCACATTCGCATTTTCTCTGAATAGATTTCCCGCTTTATTTGTGTTGATTTTCATATCTCTGAACGTATATTTTTCATCCCGCTGTGAATCTTTGTAGTGAAGCGCCACCTTGTTCTTACGAAACGAGTCCGCATGTCTGTCAATCGCTTCATAGGCTGCATTTATGTTTCCTGTTTCATACCATGAGAAGTTTTTTCTTGCTTCTTCCCATGAAAATTCTTTGTATGCCTGCTCATAATCATTTAAATGATAGTCCCCTTTTACTGATGGTAGCGTTTCCACTTTCATCAAACAGTCCCCCTTTGCATACGTTTACAATGACCATTATAGTATAGATGACTTTTTTTCTCAATTTTTAAAAAACTTATAGTGAAACCGTTTTAATTCTTGCAAGTTTTAAGATAAAATAGAGACGACTCACTAGAATTTGAGGCGGTGGATACGTGGAGCATCCTAAAACTTATTATTCAAAAACCATTAAGCGAGAAACAGGTACCATCCTGATTGAAGGTCCGGTACCTGCATCAGAGCTTGCGAACTATACGTTTCATGAAGGCCTAACGGCATTTCGCACGCCAGAGGAACAGAAACAAGCACTTGTTGAAATAGCAGACCTTCCAGAAGGACGTATTATCATTGCAAGAGTGGATGAGCTTGTTGTCGGCTATGTCACGTATTTATATCCTGATCCGCTTGAGCGCTGGTCAGAGGGCAACATGGACAATTTAATCGAGCTTGGCGCGATTGAGGTCGCTCCTCCATTTAGAGGCTGCTCACTTGGTAAGCATTTACTTGATGTGAGCATGATGGATGAGCAAATGGAGAATTATATCGTCATTACAACTGAATATTACTGGCATTGGGATTTAAAGGGGACAAAGAAAAACGTGTGGGAGTACCGCAAGATGATGGAGAAAATGATGAACGCAGGCGGTCTTGTTTGGTTTGCAACAGACGAGCCAGAGATCAGCTCACATCCAGCCAATTGTTTAATGGCCAGAATCGGGAAAAACGTGAGTCCTGATTCGATTGAGCGTTTCGATCGTCTTCGCTTCCATCAACGCTTTATGTATTAACGTTCAATTCGTTTTTTTGGCAAAGGGGATTGGTAAACAATGATGATTGAACAAATTATGGAGCGTGATGTGATCACGCTGCGAAAAACCGATACGATTGAAGAAGCCATAAAAAAAATGAGTGCACATCACATTCGGCATATTCCAATCGTATCTGATCAAGATTCTGTCATTGGGATGGTGACAGATCGAGATATTAAAAATGCCAGTCCAAGTATATTTGAAACAGAAAAAAGGAAGCTCTTTATTCAGCGGCCTGTTGAAGAGATCATGGTATTAGAGACGATTACTGCTCATCCGCTTGATTTCGTTGAAGAGATTTCTAGTGTCTTTTTTGAACACGGAATTGGCTGCCTTCCAGTGGTGAGACGCGGCAAGCTTGTAGGCATTATCACAAAGACTGATTTGCTTCGTACGTTTGTCAGACTGACAGGTGCAGATCAGCCTGGGTCACACTTAGAGGTTGAAGTGGACCAAATGACAGAAGGTCTTGCAGACATTACGACCATTTTAAAAGAGCAGCATATTCAAATGCTGAGTGTGCTTGTGTATCCGCATGCAAATGAATCGTCTAAAGTGCTCGTCTTCCGCCTTCAAACCATGCATGCAGATCATGTGACGAAGCTGATTCGTGCAAAAGGCTATAAGGTGCTGTGGCCTATGGAGCAGACGATCAAATGAAGGAAGCGACCTTTGTTTTTTCACCCTCTTTTCAAACGTACCAGTTTCACCAAGACCATCCCTTCAATCAGCTTCGTGTCTACTTAACATATGACCTGCTTCAAAAAATGAAGGCGTTAACAGATGATGAGATCGTCGCACCGCGTATGGCGACCCTCGAGGAATTAAAGCTCGTCCATACAGCCGATTATATTCAAGCTGTGCAGCGGGCTAGTCAAGGAAAGCTCTCTACAGCAGAGGGGGAGCGCTACGGTCTTGGCACGGAGGATACACCGATGTTTGCAGGTATGCATGAGGCAGCTTCTCTCCTTGTTGGCGGGACACTCACAGCCGTTGACCAAGTAATGATGGGACACTCGCAGCATGCACTGAATCTTGGCGGTGGACTTCATCACGGGTTTAAAGGGCGTGCATCTGGCTTCTGTATTTATAATGACAGCTCAGTGGCGATTCAATATATTCAAAAGACATATGGTGCAAGAATTTTATATATTGATACGGATGCCCATCATGGAGATGGTGTACAATTCAGCTTCTATGACGACCCTGAGGTATGTACGGTCTCGATTCATGAAACGGGACGCTATTTGTTCCCTGGAACTGGACAAGTACAGGAAAGAGGTCATGATAAAGGCTATGGCTACGCCTACAATATTCCGCTTGATGCATTTACAGAAGACGAATCGTTCCTTGAAGCATACCGAACAGCAGTGACGGAAATTGCTGCTTTTTTTAAACCAGATGTGATTTTGACGCAAAACGGCGCAGACGCACACTACTATGATCCGTTAACCCATTTATCTGCCACCATGAAAATATATGAGGAAATTCCTAGACTTGCCCATGAATTAGCGCATCAATATTGTGATGGCAAATGGATCGCTGTCGGCGGAGGAGGATATGATATTTGGCGTGTCGTGCCAAGGGCGTGGAGCCGAATTTGGCTTGAAATGAAAGGTATTACACCGCCTAATGAACTGCCTCAGGACTGGGTTCAGGCTTGGCATAAACAATCTCCTGTCACCCTGCCATCCACATGGAGAGACCCTGACGATTTATATCCACCGATCCCAAGAAAAGCAGAAATCACAGAAAAAAATGCTCAAACTGTAGAAAAAGCACTGATGCCCGTTAGAAGAGAAAAGAAAAATGCATAAGAAAAGCAGGCATTCACTGATGTGTAAGCCTGCTTTTTCGTTTTATTTTGTTGATTGTCTTTCTTCAATTCTGTGTGGAAGTTCCACAATTTGGTCATCTACTTGCTCTTTGTTCATCAGCTTTGTCAGCAGTCTCATTGCGACAGCACCAATATCATACGTCGGCTGAACAACAGTTGTCAGCTGAGGACGCACCATGAGAGAAAGTCTCGTGTTATCAAAGCCAATCACTTCTAAATCGTCAGGAATGGATACGCCTCTATCTTGTGCTCCATGAATGACACCTAGCGCCATTTCATCCGTAGCCGCAATAACAGCTGTCGGCTTGTCAGACTGCTCAAGCAAGTGAGCAAGTGATTCAATTCCAGAATCATACGAATAATCGCCTTCAGCGACGAGCGCATCGTCAAATGCGATGCCCGCTTCTTCGAGCGCACGCTTATAGCCTGCAAGCTTTCTCATAGAGTTAATCGGTTCTGACATTGGGCCAGATACGAAGGCAATTCGCTTATGTCCTTTTTCAACTAAAAGCTGAACTGAATCATAAATCGCTTGCTCGTAGTTGATGTTGACAGATGGTGTTTGAGCTTGCTCTTCAACAGATGCAGCAAGAACAATTGGCACAGGAGAGCGCTTAAATTCTTCAACAAGCACATCTGTGATATTTCCACCCATAAAGACAATCCCATCTACTTGTTTACCTAGCATTGTATTTAATAGATGAAGCTCTTTATCGGTATTTTGATCTGAGTTGCTCAAAATGATGTTGTACTTATACATCGTGGCGATATCTTCAATTCCGCGAGCAAGCTCTGAATAGAAGATACTCGAAATATCAGGGATGATGACTCCCACCGTTGTTGTTTTTTTACTTGCAAGGCCTCGTGCCACCGCATTCGGGCGATAGCCAAGGCGATCAATCGCTTCAAGTACCTTTTTTCTTGTTGTTGGTTTTACATTCGGATTCCCATTCACTACGCGTGATACCGTTGCCATACTTACATTTGCTTCTCTTGCTACATCATATATTGTAACATTATTCACATAAATCACTCCTTCAAATACACTTCATATCTATAGCATTCACCAATTGGATAGAGACATGTCAGATACGAGGAAAATAATATCCTATTTGTCATTAAAACGATGAAAAGAGACACATAATTTTTCAATCTACATCAAAATGACATTCTTTTATGAAATTATACACGTTTTTTCACCATATGAAAACGTTCCCTTTCTTTTTATAACTAAATTAAACAAACTTTAATGAGCTTGTTACCTGTAAATTGAATCATATTTCATGAAAAATCGTCGAGAACGTCAGCTATGACAATGATCTTAGCAGATTCTATTGAATTTTAAAAATGAAAACATTGTGAACAAGCACTTTTAAAGCTTGCAATGTGTTCTTTTCCTTTCATTCCCAATATCCATCATGTTTTATCCATAGAAAAACCGCCGGGCAGTCATCCGGCGGCTTTCTATCTATGATTACGCGTGAATGTTAACAAGTGGTCTTAACGCATCTAACCATTTTTCGAATTGAGGAATGTCCATTTGCTGCGCTGAGTCAGATAGAGCAACAGATGGATCTGGATGCACTTCTGCCATGACACCGTCTGCTCCAATCGCAAGAGCTGCTTTCGCTGTTGGAAGGAGAAGATCTCTACGTCCAGTTGAGTGCGTCACATCAACAAAGACTGGTAAATGTGTTTCTTGTTTCAAAATTGGCACAGCAGAAATATCTAGTGTATTTCTTGTCGCTGTTTCATATGTGCGGATACCGCGCTCGCAAAGGATGATTTGGTCATTTCCTTGGGCGATGATGTATTCAGCTGCATTGATGAATTCTGAAATAGTCGCTGCAAGACCACGTTTTAAAAGAACTGGTTTCTTCACAGATCCTGCTGCTTTTAATAGCTCGAAGTTTTGCATGTTTCGTGCACCAATTTGGATGACATCGATATGCTCAATCGCTTCTTCAATATGAGCAGGATTGACGATTTCACTAATGACAGCAAGACCGTATTCATCCGCTACACGCTTTAGAATTTTAAGACCGTCTACACCGAGTCCTTGGAAATCGTATGGACTTGTGCGAGGTTTAAATGCACCTCCGCGAAGTAGTTTTAGTCCTTGCTGTTTCGCTGCTGCCGCCACTTCTGCGACTTGCTCGTAGCTTTCAACAGCACATGGTCCAACGATGAAGCGCTGTTTCCCATCACCGATCGCTTCTCCATTGATGTTCACGATTGTATTTTCCGATTTTTTCTTACGAGAAACAAGAAGTGCTTTGCTGTGGTCATCTTCTTGAAGCTCTAGGCCTGCTTTGAAAATCTCTTTGAAAATATGCTGAATTGTTGAGTTTTCGAATGGTCCATCATTTGCTTCAAGAATTTGGTTCAGCATTGTGCGCTCTCTGACAGGATCATAACGGTTGACACCTTGCGCTTCTTTCGCCTTTCCAATTTCTTTTACAATGCTTCCTCTTTCATTGATCAGTTTTAAGATTTGAAGATTTAGTTCATCTGCCTGCTGTCTCAATTGTTCTAGTTCATTGTTGCTCATTTTTGTCATCCTTTCCTCTGCCTGTTCTCGCTTTTTTTTTTTTCATTCTCTCATGATAGGGTTTATTATAAACAAAGATTTCGGAATTGTCACGAAAATTTTCTTTATTACCCAAACGCTTTTAAGCGATAAAGTATTATGTGTAAGATTATAGCATAGTTTTGATTGAAGTAAACCTTTTTTATAAAAAAAACGTCAGCAGTTGCTGACGTTTCTTTTACACATTATGTTCAAGCGCTTCTTTTGTAATGCTTGAGTGGGATGCATGCCATTTTACTTTTCCACCGCTAAAGACGAGTGCCTGGGGACTTTCGTGCTTTACCCCTGACTTTTCTGTCACATAGGATGAAAGCTCTCTTGTGTTTTGAATTTGCAAGAAATAAGTTGGCACGTCTTCATGTGCAGACGCAAATGCTTCAAACTCTTGAAAAGCCGCTTGACTGATCGGACATGTCAAACTGTGCTTAAAAAAGACAAAGGTCCCATCTTGATTCGTTAGTTGATCAAACTGTTCTTCTGTTTCAATGAGTTGTTTTGACATGATGTTCTCCTTCTTCACTCTGTGCAGTAAGAGTTAGCCTTTAGTCGATTGTTCTACTTTTTCTTTGACATCTTTAATGCCATCTTCAATTTCTGATTTCGCTTCTTGTGCTCGTACTTTGGCTTCATCCGCTACATCTGATGCTTCACTTGCTATGTCAGCTGCCGCATCTTCTGCTTCACTTTTCACATGATTAGCTTTTCCAGCTGCACGTTCTTTTATGTCTTTCACTTTGTCTAAAATTTGGTTTGACTGTTCTGCCACCATTTGAGACAATTCAGACGTTTTATCTTTCGCAATCGTCACATATTCAGTGCCTCTTTCTTTTGCATCTGTTGTGAGTCGATCTGTTTTTTCTTTTAAAACATTCGCTTGGGTGTTCAAATCATCGCGAAGCTCTTTCCCTGACTTCGGTGCTAAAAATAAAGCTGTTGTTGCACCCACAATTCCACCAATAAGTGTTCCGATCAAAAAGTCTTTGCTATTGATTCCGTCTTTGCTCATGATTATTCCTCCTATGCGAAAATGGTTTATTTTTGGTGTTTTCGTTGTTTCCATTTTTTATAAATTTCAAGTGCTGCGTTACTCCAGCTTACCACATCCGTGACTTTTTCTTGATTTCGTTCAACGGATGAAGAAACCGCACCAGCTGCCTGCTTTATGCTTGTATTAAATTGGTTGATCGAGCCGCCAATTCCCTGCACCGCATCCACAACTGTGTTGAGTTTTGCCGATTTGTCTTGAATATCTTCAGCAAGCTGATTCGTCTTATGTAGCAACTGTGTTGTCTCTGTGGTGATCCCTTGCATCTGACCTTCAAGACCTTCTAAAGTTGATGCGACATTCTTTAATGTCAGCTGTAAGGATTTTAATGTTTTGGACAAGTAGATGACAAGAATGAGGAAAGCAATTGCGATCAGTGCAACGCTTAGATATAGAATAATAATCATCTGATACCTCCTTTGCTGCGGGCATATTCAATTCATTACCCTCTCGTTGTATCATTCAAACATCGCATAGAATGACCGATTGAATAATAATTCTACACTTATTCGCTGATTCCTGTCCACAGCGAACGAAAAAAAGCGGAAGATGTTGACACAATTAGTCGCTTTGTCACATTTTATTCAAAATAAAAAAAGTGCCGATCAAAACGGCACTTTTCGTTTAAGTATTTATACAGCGACTTTTTCATAAGCACGCAAATATTTTTGAATGTCTCCTGCTCCCATAAAGACCAGAATCCCATCTTTGTGCGCTTTCAGCACAGATGTATCTTCTTCTGCAATCAATTGGGCCTGCGGGATTTTTTCTCGTAAGTCTTCGATACTCAGCTTCCCGATGTTTTCACGGGCTGAACCGAAAATATCACATAGGTATACATAGTCCGCTTTTTTCAAACTGTCAGCAAATTCACTTAAGAATTGCTGTGTACGTGTGAAGGTATGCGGCTGGAAGACAGCGACAATCTCACGGTCTGGATACTTTTGGCGTGCTGCTTCAATGGTGACTTCAATCTCCGTTGGGTGATGGGCATAGTCGTCAATTAAAACCTGCTCACCGACTACTTTTTCATTGAAGCGGCGTTTCACACCACCAAATGTCGTTAGTGCCCCTTTGATGAGCTCTACATCAATGGCTTCATAGTGACATAATGCAATGACAGCTAATGAATTAAGGACATTATGATTTCCGTAGGCAGGAATGTAGAAGGTATCATAAAACGTATTTCGTACAAATACATCAAATGTAGTGCCTTCCGTGTTCTTCACAACATTGCGTGCTTGGAAATCATTTTCTTCATTGAAACCGTAGTATACAACAGGTACCTTCGCTTGAATCTTAGGCAGATGCTCGTCATCACCGCAAGCGATAATGGCTTTTTTCACTTGAAGCGCCATGTTTTGAAACGCATCAAACACGTCGTCAATGTCCGAGAAATAATCAGGATGATCAAAATCAATATTGGTCATGATCGCATAGTCTGGATGATAGCTGAGGAAGTGTCTGCGGTATTCGCATGCTTCAAATACAAAATACTCGCTGTTTTCTTTCCCCATACCAGATCCATCGCCGATTAAGTATGAAGTTGGTTTCGCTGATTGCATCACATGGGCAAGCAGTCCTGTTGTTGACGTTTTACCATGAGCACCAGTAATCGCAACGTTTGTGAATGTATCCATGTATTCTCCAAGGAATTTATGGTAACGAATGACAGGAATCCCTTCAGAAAGGGCGCGTTCAATCTCAGGGTGTGTATCAGGAAATGCATTACCTGCAATGACGGTCATCCCTGGCTGAATATTATCTGGGTCAAATGGAAGAATTTTAATATTTCGTTCTTCTAATGCTTTTTGTGTAAAGATATGTTTTTCGATATCCGATCCTTGGACAGTATACCCAGTATCATGAAGAATTTGGGCCAGTGGACTCATACCTGTCCCTTTTATTCCAACAAAATGATAAACAGTCATAATTGTACCTCCAACAAACGTCTATCTGACTTACAGTATATGACGCTCATTTCAATTTGCAACTTGTGATTTTCGCCTCTAGCGGCTCACAGATCGCAGCTCCAAATAAAGATTTTTTTCCGATCTTCCTATTCTAATCAATATTAACTATGATTAGTATCCGACAACTTTCCTATTTCTAACACCTGCTTTCGCTCATTTTACATAAAAAAGCGTTCTGACAGGCATGCGAAAAGCGTCCAATTCCAAAATTGCACCTATGTGCTATCATACCATGTTTATGAAAAAAATGAAGTGGTTTGTTTAGATCAGCTGTTCTAAGTCACTCAGTGTCATGAGGACTTCCCTTGGCTTACTGCCTTTTGCACCAGAGATCATGCCCTCGCGTTCCATCATGTCGATCAATCTGGCTGCACGATTGTAGCCAATTCTAAATCTTCTCTGCAAACTCGATGTACTAGCGCTATTCTGCTCAATGGCAAAACGGCAGGCATCCATAAACAATTCGTCTTCATCTGTAATCGCAGAGCCTTGGAGCATTAATTCCTCCTGTTCGAAAAGGAACACCGGCTTACGCTGTTTTCTAACATGTGCCACCACTTGATCGATCTCGCGGTCTGATACAAAGTTCCCTTGCAGCCTCGTCGGCTTGCCGGAGCCATTTTCTAAGAAAAGCATGTCTCCTTTTCCGAGAAGCTTTTCTGCACCTGCCATGTCGATGATCGTTCTAGAATCTACCTGACTTGAGACAGAGAATGCAATTCTTGTTGGAATATTGGCTTTAATCAGACCTGTGATGACATCAACAGAAGGTCTTTGTGTGGCAATCAATAAGTGAATGCCGCATGCTCTTGCTTTTTGCGCGATTCGGCAAATGCTTTCTTCGACTTCATTTGGTGCGACCATCATTAAATCAGCAAGCTCATCAATCACCACGACAAGATAAGGTAGTTTTTCACCCATTTGTTTTTCTTTGACAAGCTCATTGAATCGTTTGATTTCTCTCACACCAGAGTGCGCAAACAGCTCGTAGCGTCTTTCCATTTCATCCACTACCCATTTCAGAGCAGCTGTCGCTGTCTTCGCATCGGTAATAACAGGACTCACGAGATGCGGAATATGATTATACGGCGCTAATTCGACCATTTTAGGGTCGATTAAAAGCATTTTCACTTCATCTGGTGATGCTTTAAACATTAAGCTCACTAAAATGGTATTGATGCAGACACTTTTTCCTGAACCGGTTGCTCCAGCAATTAAGCCATGCGGCATTTTTTGCAAATCAACGACAACAGGTTGTCCTGAGATATCTAATCCGAGTGCTGCTGTTAAAGGAGATGGATTATCTCTAAATGCACTGCTTCTGATCATCTCTCGTAAGAAAACCATTTTACTGTGAAGGTTCGGCACTTCGATCCCGATCGTGTTCTTTCCTGGTATCGGTGCTTCAATTCGAATATCCTTTGCGGACAAACTGAGTTTAATATCATCTGACAGGTTCGTGATTTTGTTCACTTTGACCCCTGGTTCTGGATGTACTTCAAACCTTGTCACAGATGGGCCTTGCGTGACATGAACCACACTTGCTCTGACATTGAAATTTTTCAGCGTGGCATTGAGTAGCTCTGCTCGCTCTTTCACCCATGTCCCGTCCTCTTCTTTTTGAGCTGGAGGTACGTCTAAAAGGGCGAGGCTTGGAAACACATATCCTTGGGCATCTGCTGCTTTCTTTTGTCCTTGCACGCGCTGATCACTTTTTAACATCATGACGTTAAAAGGAACCGTTGAGGTTTGTCCACTTGCACGTTGTGGCTGAGGAGATGCCTGTTTCGGTTTTTCTTCCATCACTTCATGCACTTGTTCTTGCTTTTCTTGCTGCTCTATGACAGATTCTACTCGTTCAGTAGCGGTCTGTTCGTCTGCTACTTGTTCTATTGGCATCACTTGATCTTCTACTATTTCCGCTTCTTCTATCAATTGCTCTTCTTGCAGATCATGCTCGGCAACTGGCTCTGTTTCTTCCAATGCTGCCGCTGGCACTTCTTCTTGATGGTCTTCTAAGGAATCAGCTGCTATTTCCTCGACTGGTTCTGCTGAGATGACGTCTAGTACCTCTACTTCTTCTGCCGGCATGTCTACTTCCATTTCAATTGCGGAATGCGTGTCTTCCGCTGTTTCGAATGTCAACGGTTCTATTTCCTTCGTATGATCTACAAACTGTTCTACCGGCTCGTCCTGTATTTCTTCGTTTCCACTGGAAACATCCTGTACAGGTACAGGCTCAGACTCTACCGGCGGCTTGTGATATACTTCGGCTTGCTGATGATGTAAGTCAGCTTCAATATGGTCTTGAGGCTCAGAAAAGGCTGGCTCTTTTTCCTCTGTTTGAATGAAAGGCTCGTCATTTAAACGCTCCATCGTCGATTGGACGTGATCGTGATAAGCGAGCTCCTCTTGCAAAGTAAGCGGGGTCACGTCTGTTTGCATGTCCACTCTTTCTTCTGCTGGCGCTGAAACTGTTTCTTCCATACGATTTTCTTTCCGTATTGATGGAATGTTCATTTGCTGTCTGACATTTCGTTCACGCTCTGCCTCTTCTGATAACAGGGTGACGCGCTGCGCTGTTTCTGCTGCTTTCATTTGAACAGAAGATGATTCTTCTTTCGACTCTGTTCGTTTCGGACGCATATCCTGATGATAGCCATAGATCGGTGATGGAATTTGCTCTGGTTTGAATGGCTTTTTATGAATGTCAGGCTGAACCGTTTGTTTTGACTCATAGGTCTTCTGCTTAGCCTTTGGCTGGCCTTGCTTTGGGCGTCTTCTTTCCTGCTTTACTCCGTCACGCTGAGGTTCATCTGGAACGAGCGGAAAGCGGAAGTTGCCTGTCGGATATTCATAATAGACTTTTGTATCTTCAATTTTTTTATATTCTTTATGCTGTTCAAAAACTGGCTGCTTTGGTGCAACTGGACCTTCCTCAGGTCTCACAGCTTTTTCTTCTTTCTTTTCTTCTCCTAAAAATACACTAAAAAATTTATCTAACCAACTCATCATTTATCACTCACTTTAACTCCCCTTACGTTTTCTTGGGCGATTTTTAGTATACCATTGCTTTTTCATGCAGAAAAGCGAGAAAAGTGCCGGTCTTTGCTATTTGTGCTGTCTGTAGATGAAAAAAAGTCACTAAGTACGTACTTAGTGACTTTTGGTATAACACATTCTTCGCTCTGATGTGCCCGTTTATGGGAGGTTATGCTTGAAAGGGTTCGCCAGCTTGATGGCTTCCTTCTAGAACAAGAATCCCTTTTTCAGCAGGCGCGTCTGGAAGATCTAGTTCTTTTGCTGAACAAATCATTCCGCTTGATGGAACACCTCTTAGCTCAGCATCTTTGATGATTAAACCGCTTGGCATCACCGCCCCAACCTTCGCAACCACGACATATTGCCCTTGATCAACGTTTGGGGCACCGCACACGATTTGTAATGTTTCATCGCCAACATCCACTTGGCAAATGTTTAATTTATCTGCATTCGGATGCTTTTCTTTTTCCTTTACATAACCGACAACAAATTTTGGTGATAGATCCACAGTCAACGTTTCACTGACACCGTTGCGGTTTAAAATTTCGTTCATATCTTGAACAAGTGTTTCAGAAAGCGGTACAGATCCGTTTTCTTCAATTTTCATGTAAGTGGATGCATTGAAGATATTAAAGCCTGTTGTTTCTTTTGTTTCTTGATTGAAGATTCTTACGACATCTCCAAACGTCTCATGACCTACTTCTTCTCTCGTCACATCTTTCAATGAAATAAGAAGTGTGTCGCCTACACCTTCTGCATTATAAAAAACGTTCATTCTTCAAAATTCCCTTCTACTGCTGTTTTGGTCTGCTTTTAGCAAGAATAAAGATCGGTTCAAGCTTGCCCTCATCATATAAAAATGACAATGCGGTAATCGGAACCGTGCCGCTGGCGAAGAAGCTCATCGACATCTGTCCTAAAATATCATAGCCTGATTCATTGCGAATATCTGCAATGATGAATACATCTTGATGGGGGACAGAGATGGCCATCTGTCCTTCTATTTTTTGCGCGTATTCTTGTAAAATCGATTCATTTAAAAGTCTGCTGGCATCATATCCGTCATTTGCACGGAAGAAATAAAACCGGTTGCCTGCCACTTCATCCATTTTCACCACAGTTTCAAGTGAGCGGACATTGAAGCTTGCAGTTTCCCTGATTCGTTCTTTTGTCCAGTTTTCCTTTTGAAGCATCTTTTCATCAATTAATCTATAGGTGCTTCCAAGGTCAAGTGCATAGTAGATTCTCGTTTCAGCTGTATGCTCATCAAACACGAGCGGAATCTCGTCACTTGATGCCTCAGGAAAGGAAGTGGATCGAATGACGGGATAAATTTGCTTTTCTTTTCCTGAGATGTGCTGCGCTTCGCCTTTCATGGCACTTAGCGCCTCTTTCACATAATAGACGATCTCATCCAATGTTTCATCAGGCTTTACTTCCCACTTTGCAATGATTGGCGGGAGCTCTAGTGTGATCCCTTTGCCTGTTTGTTTATCTTCAATACGAAGCGTATCTTTTTCTCGGTCAAACTGGTGTGACCAGCTGTCATTTGTCAGACGGCTTTTGAGTTCGTTCGCAAGCTGTCTTGATGTCATTTTTGCCATGATTTAGACTCTCCTTTCATTATTTAGAAAGAGAATCTGTTAAAAATGCTTCAATCTCTTCCTTCGTTTTACGATCCTTGCTGACAAAGCGGTTAATCTCTTGCCCATTTTTAAAAACTAAAAAGCTTGGAATGCCGTAAATTTCCCACTCTGCGCAAGTGTCAATAAATTGATCTCTATCCACATAGAAGTACTCAAATTCTGGGTAGTTTGCTTCAAGCTCTGGTAAGAATGGTTCGATAAAGGTGCAGTCCGGGCACCAGTCCGCTGAAAATAGCAATACTGTTAAGTCTTCTTGAATTACTTTTTGTAATTCTTCGTTAGATTCAATTTTTTTCATGTTTCATTCCTCCAGTTTGTATGGTTAAATCTCCGAATTGTATATAGCCTTTCTTTCGCATCCATTCTGATACTACCAAACTAATCACTGCCGGGCCAACGATATGCAAAAGAGCGATTGCTAGAAAAACGGATGGATGAAATCCCATAACGGTCAGTGTCATGAGCTGTCCAACAAGGCCACTCGTTCCCATTCCTGCCCCTGCCGCATTATTGACCATCCCAAAGCCAATAATACCAATTGGCGCGAGAATGAGGCCCGCTATCGTCGGTGGAATAAGGATAAGGGGATTTTTCACAATGTTCGGCAGCTGCAATTTTGACGTGCCAATACCGACAGCTGCAAGACCGCCAAAACGATTTTCTCTAAAGCCTGCAGCGGCAAAACCGACCATTTGAGCGCAGCAGCCAATCGTTGCAGCACCAGCAGCTGTTCCGCTTAAGTCAAGCATGAGCGCAAGCGCAGCGCTTGAAATCGGTGAGCTGAGGGCAAGTCCAACAATGGTTGCTACTAGCATGCCCATGATGAGCGGACTTTGGTCAGTCCCCCACATAATGAGCCTGCCAAGCCCTGTCATCATGGCTTCAATCCCTGGACCGATCAAAGTGGCGGTGGAAAAACCAGTGATGATGGTGACAAGCGGTGTCAAAATGATATCAATTTTTGTCTCACCACTGACCAGTTTGCCGAGTTCTACACCAATTAATGCTGCGACAAAGCTTCCAGCAGGTCCACCAAGCTCTGCTCCTGCAGCGCCTGAGACAACACTTGCAAAAATGATCAATGGAGATGCCTGTAACCGGTATGCAACGGCTACGCCAATCGCTGGTCCCATGAGCCCCATTGCGAGTGTTCCCATTTTGATGATGAGCGGAAGTGATAACAGACCGCCTGCTGTTTTTAAAATCAGACCTACTACTAATGTAGCAAATAGACCTAAAGCCATAAAAGAGAGTGCTTCAATGAAATACACTTTTGGCGAAAGGGAGATCCCCTTTCTTTTCAAATAAGTCATCAACGTCGTCTTCCTGCTTTCTCATAGGGAAGACGAAGAGGCCTGTCCTTCCCATTATATGTAGTATTCTTACGATGAAAAATAGTTTCTACCATGAATATCATAATCATATTTTTTTTGCTTTATCAAGCACTTCTTGTGTAACATGAAAAGAAACAGGGCAAACCTTTACTAAGTTTGTACAAAAGGAGGAGATCGTTATGCAATTAACCGTCTATTTAGCAGGAGAAATTCATAGCCAGTGGCGCGATGAAATCAAGGAGAAAAGCCAATCGTTGAAACTGCCAGTGACATTTGTTGGTCCAATGGAGAATCATGACCGCTCCGATCACATTGGTGAGGACATTTTAGGTGAGCAGCCGAATGCCATATTCAAAGATGATGCCGCTTCTGATTTGAACAATTTTCGTACTGAGATCCTATTAAACAAGGCAGACGTCGTCATTGCCCGCTTTGGTGAGAAATATAAACAGTGGAACACGGCGATGGATGCATCTGCTGCCATCGCTAAAGGGAAACCTCTCATTTTGATCCGCCCAAAAGAACTGCACCATCCGTTAAAGGAGCTATCAAACAAAGCGAATATCACTGTGGAAACCGTGAACCAAGCGATCAAAGCGTTATCTTACGTGTTTGAACAGCAATAAAAAAAGGCTGCTCTCTTGAAAGAGGCAGCCTTTTGATTACATTTACACCTGTTGATAAATAGAATCCACTGTACTTTGATCACAGTTTTTCACAAGACGGACAATTAATTCTTTTGCCGCTGCATAATCATCCACATGCAATACTGAATGACTTGTGTGAATGTAGCGGGCACATACCCCAATGACAGCAGAAGGCACGCCTTGGTTTGAAATATGCACACGTCCAGCGTCTGTACCACCTGGTGATACGAAGTATTGGTATGGAATACTGTTTGACTCAGCCGTATCGAGCACAAAATCTCTCATGCCGCGGTGCGTAATCATGGTTCGATCAAAAATACGCAGAAGTGCACCTTTTCCAAGCTGGCCGAATTGGGTTTTGTCACCTGTCACATCGTTTGCAGGGCTTGCATCTAAAGCAAAGAACAGATCTGGCTGAATCATATTCGCAGCTACTTCTGCCCCTCTAAGACCTACTTCTTCCTGAACCGTTGCACCAGAATACAGATGACATGAAAGTGGTTCGTCTTTTATTTCTTTTAATAATTCAATCGCAAGTCCGCAGCCATAGCGGTTATCCCAAGCCTTCGCTAAAATCTTTTTAGGATTCGCCATTGGGGTAAAGACTGTTGCAGGCACGATTTGCTGTCCTGGACGAATGCCAAGCTCTTTTGCCTCTTCTTCACTGTCTGCCCCAATATCAATGAGCATGTCTGATGGTTTCACAGGTTTGCTTTTTTGTTCTGGTGTTAGAAGATGAGGTGGTGTACTAGAGACGACACCAGGAATTGGCCCGTGATCGGTATGAACATCGACACGCTGCGCCAGCATGACTTGACTCCACCAGCCGCCGAGTGTTTGGAAGCGGATCATCCCGTTTTTCGTAATGGATGAAACCATGAATCCCACTTCATCCATATGACCAGCCACCATGATTTTAGGTGCGTTCTCTGGCCCCTTGCGTACCCCAAACACACCGCCAAGACGATCCTGAATGAGTTCGTCAGAATATTTCTCAAGTTCCTTTTTCATAAAAGCACGCACATGGTGCTCATTACCTGGGGTACCTTGTAATTCTGTTAAATTTCGGAAAAGCGACAATGTTTCTTCATTCATTCTACGATTTACCTCGTTTCTATGTAATGACCATATATATTCCTATAAAAATAACACTCACTTTATACTATAAGAATTCTTTCGGTTTTCCAAGTATCTCTCCAGAAATTTTGAATATGCTTTCAAGTATTCGGATTCCTTAACATCAATGGACAAGTTTTGTATAATGGAAAAAACAGCAATACGGAGGTGCAGCACGTTGAAGTTAAAACATGTTCTGATTGGTGCGAGTATTGGCGTAGCCGCTGCAATTGTTGCAAAGAAAGTATTTTTCCCTACGTATATCTCGTCTGAAAAAGCATTAAAAATTGTGAAATCCGCTTTTAAACAGCGCGGCCCGATTGATGGCTCTTGGATTTATACTGTACCAGAACCATATACCGTAAATGGTGAAACGATTGATGTGTACAAATCTGGCATTACTCGCTCAGCCTTTGGCGAGCTTGAACAGTACGAAGTCATGATTGATGCCAAAACAGGCATGATTGTGGATGTCATTGATTCTGTGGCTTGATAAAGAAAGCTTCGCAAAGTTGTGTCCTTGCGAAGCTTCTTTTTTATATGGCTTTGATTTTTTTGTACACAGGATGCCACATAGCGTCCTGTACAGCCTGAATAAGGTCATCAGGCGTTTCCTCTGCAATTCCTTCATCGATCGCTGCTTGCGCCACACGAACAGCTACTGTCGCTGAAACGGTTCGAAGCTGATCGACACTTGGCAGCATCGCTGCACCCGGCTTTCCGACATTGACCATGCTGGCAATCGCTTCAGCACTCGCAACAAACATGCTGTCTGTCATGAGGCGTGCTTTAGACACAATCGTTCCAAGGCCAAGCCCTGGGAACACAAGAGCATTATTTGCTTGCCCAATTTCATATGTGACGCCGCCATATTCGACAGGATCAAATGGGCTTCCTGTTGTCACGAGGGCGCGTCCTTCTGTCCACTCAATGAGATCTTCAGGCTTTGCTTCTGAAAGAGGTGTCGGGTTCGACATCGGTAAAATCGCTGGGCGCTCTACGTGTGACGCCATTTCTTTCACAATTTCCTCTGTAAATGCTCCTCCTACTGTCGAGGTGCCAATTAAGATGGTTGGTTTTGCCTGTTTGACGACCTCTAATAAATCAATGGAATGCTTAGGACCGTTACGGGCATAATCCTTTACTTCGTCAGAACGTCTTGCATATGGCTTTTGAAATGGCTGAATGTCAGGCGAATCATCTGTAAGTAAACCTGTTTTATCAATACACCAGAAATGATCATATGATTCCTCTTCTTTGACTCCGTCTCTGACAATCGCATCACGGATCTGCTCCGCTATACCAATCCCTGCCGTACCCGCTCCGAAAATGACGATTCGGTGATCTTTCAGCGGAACCTTCGAAGCTTTTGCACATGCCATAACCGCAGCAAGTGAAACAGCTCCAGTCCCTTGAATGTCATCATTAAATGTACAAATCCGTTCCTTATATTTTTCCAATATGGCTCGTGCATTTTTTGTCCCAAAGTCTTCCCAGTGAAGGAGGGCATTTGGAAAGGTTGCGCGGGCAAGCTCTACATATTGATCGATAAACTGATCATAACGCTCGCCTCGAACGCGAGAATGCTGATTTCCAACATAAAGCGGATCATTCAAGAGACTTTCTTGGTTCGTCCCCGCATCAAGCACTACGGCCAGCACGCGGCTAGGATCAATGCCTGCTGCAGCTGTATAAACAGCAAGTTTCCCGACTGAAATGGCAATACCGCCAACACCCCAGTCTCCAATACCTAAAATGCCTTCTGCATCTGTCGCAACGATTAAGTCAATGGATTCATCCACACCGTAAGAGGCAAAGATCTCTTCCATGCCTTCCAAGTCATCAATTGATAAATAAAGCCCCCTTGGCTTTCGATACTCGTGGCTATAACGCTGAATGGCTGTTCCAACTGTCGGTGTATAGACAATCGGCAGCATCTCTGCCAAGTGCTCATTTAGTAATTTGTAAAAAAGCACTTCGTTTCTGTCATGAAGTGATGTTAAATACACATTTTTCCCCAGTTCATCTGGCTGTGCCTTGAACTGCTCATATGCACGCTTTGCCTGATCCTCTAATGTTAAAACTTTAGGTGGTAGAAAGCCCTTTAAACCAAGCTCTTCCCGCTCTTCCTTCGTAAATGCAACCCCTTTGTTTAAATAAGGGACGGACATGACTTCCATCCCTCTTAATGGTGTTTCAATGACATCACCATGTACACGATAAAATTGGTTCACCTGCACTCTTCCTTTCACAAGTTCATTTTGTCGTTATTTTGTGTGAAAGGCGAAAAAACATGCAGATGATCTTTTATTTTCCTGTTTCTCTTTTGACTTCATGTGTGATTTGCCCATCTTCATCCCACTTAACAGCGCAAAAAATCGCATCATGATAAAACAAGTACCACGCATTTTTTTCTTCTGCAAATGCCTGCCATTTTTGCTTAGCTGGAATTGAGGTCATTGGGTAATCATCATATGCCAAGACCCATAATGGATTTTTATGAGCGTGCGTTGGCATAATGTCAGCTAAATGAATCGCTGTTTCACCCTGACTTGTGAGCGTTAAGATGCTATGGCCATTGCTATGACCGCCTGTATGATGCAGCTCAATGCCTTCTATTACTTCGATGCTTTCTTCAAATGGCACCACTTGATCTGCTATAGGCTCCCAGTTTTCTTTCCAATATGTATTTCTTGAGCGGATGTTAGGCGCCCTCATTTCATCCCATTCGATTTTGGATGTGATGATTTTTGCTTGCGGAAAAACAGACACGAGCTTTTCTCCTTCGAGTTTTGTTAATCCGCTTGCATGATCAAAGTGAAGATGTGTCATTAAGACGTAATCAATATCTGCTGTTTGCAGGCCGAGTGCCGCGAGTGACTTTTCCAATTTTGTCTCTTCTGTTACGCCGTAATTGCGTTTTTGTTTATCCGTCAGCTTCCCTGATCCGATGCCAGAATCCACTAAAAAATGGAGACCATTCCACCGTATGAGGATTGGGTCACACCGCAGTTCAATTTGATTGCGATCGTTCACCGGGTATTTTTTTGACCATAACGGCTTTGGCACCACACCAAACATCGCACCTCCGTCCATGTGTGTATCTCCCCCGTTTAACCAGAACAGTTCCATGTCACCTATGTTCATTGTCTCCATTGCTGTCATCCCTCCTTTTTCTATCGTAGCAAATACAGCTGAAAATCGCATGCATCAATCTTTTCATGAAAAAAGCTGACTGCAATTCTTTTTGCAGCCAGCTTGATGTCACTTGTTATTCTGAAAATTTCACTTCTGATCGATAGATAGGTTGTCCCATAGACGAGAATTTCTCTTCGTATTCCGTCATCACATTTCCTTCTAGTCCGTCCTTATGTAAATCTAAGCTTACATACGTTAAAAGAAGGCCATATGCAGAAAAGCTCTTTAAGGAATATTCAAATAACCCGCGGTTATCTGTTTTGAAATGCAATTCACCGCCTGGACGGAGAATATGTTCATATCGCTCTAAAAAGGCCTTAAACGTCAATCTGCGCTTTTCATGTCTTGCTTTTGGCCACGGATCAGAGAAATTCAAATACACTCGGTCAATCTCATTTTCCGCAAACACATCTGTCAGCGTTTCCGCATTAATGTTCAAGAGCTTTACATTTTCAACATCTGTCTCTTTGATTTTATCTACTGCTGTCACAATGACACTTTTAAATAATTCAATGCCAATATAGTTGGTATCAGGATGAAGCTTGCCCATTCCAGCGATAAAGCTCCCTTTTCCTGTGCCAACTTCAATATGGATTGGATGATCATTTCCAAACAGCTCATGCCATTTCCCTTTATATTGCTCGGGGCTTGCTAAGGCAATATGAGCATTTTCAGCTAAGTAATCATCAGCCCATGGTTTATGTCGCATTCTCAATTTGATACACCTCTATTTTCTTTACATTTTATCAAGATACCATGAAACATAAAGACCCGCAAGACAGCATCTTTATGCGCATATGAAAAAGACCAGCCCTTCGCTTGAGCTGGTCTGCCGCATGTATAAATTGGGCGCTGAATGCACAGTTTAACCACATAAATGACACGCAGAAAAGGAGCATACGTATGGGATTAAACCGTCAACATCAGCTTCAATTAATCAAAGATATTTTAACCGATCACCAGTTGGATTGCTGCGGGACTGTTGCAGAATATGAACAGGTGGGACGCGTGATTCAATTCATGCTGGCAAAAGAAGACCTTGATGCCGACATTCGTCAATTATTAACAGATATTCATGATTACAGCCAAAAGGGTACTTCTGTCAGTTCAATCGATGCACATATTGAGGCGCATCAATCGCATTTGTCAGAGTGGATCGAGAATATTCCTCTCTCTTAATGAATGTTTAACCGCTGTAAGAGTGCGCTCAGCTCCGCTTGCACTTCTTGCTGCGCTTTTTCATTCCCTTTTCTTTTATGCCACACGACAAACGATACGGTTTCAGCGAGGACGTACCAAGCCATGCGTTTTCGCAAATTGTCTGTCAGCGGGGCACCGTACATTGAGAGCCAGCTTTCCCAGTTCTCTTCTTCAACATAATGGTATAAAAGTGGTCCAAGATCAATGGCTGGGTCAGCAATCATCGCCCCATCCCAATCGATCAAGTAAAGCTGGTTTTCATCTGTCAGCAGCCAATTATTATGATTCAGGTCACAATGACACACGACCTTGTCTTCAAATTGAACTGCCTCCACATGCTTCTCTAAGTACTGGATAGCACGTGTGACGTCGCGCGAATCAATTTGCTCTTTAAATATGGACTGTTTTAAATGCTTCAGAATGGATGCTGGGTCTAGAGAGTGCTTCTCTAATCGCTTCAGCATATCAAGCAATTCTTTCGATGTATGAATTTTTCTTAGCTGCTCTGCGACAGGACGGTCATTCATGTCCTTTGGCTTCAGCTCTCTGCCGCTCAGCCAGTGCTGCGCAGTGATGACATCCCCATTTTCCATACGTTTTGTCCAGACAAGCTTCGGCACAATGCCTTCAGCTGACAAAACCGCAAGAAACGGTGACGTATTGCGTTTTAAAAATAGCTTTTGGTCATTGTGTGTTGCGAAGTACGCATCTCCCGTAGCGCCTCCAGCAGGAGAGATGTGCCATTCGCTACCTAATATTTGTCCCAACCAGTTCATATCAATTTTCAACCCATCATTTCTTAAAATATTTTAAATCGTGCTTTTTTAGTCGACAAAATTCAGCCGATTGAAGGTCAATAGGCTGTTTCTTTTTTTATTTATATGATCATAAAAACAAAAAGGACAGCTATTGAGAATGAGATGCTAAACAATAGCCGTCCTATAGATTTTATCGTTACCTTCTTATACTCGTCAAGCAAAACTAGAAAATCAGGACAAGAACCTTATGAAAAGAAAGGCTTTTTTCATGGTTCTTTGACTAAGACATTCACGATAAGTGATTTAAGCACGTAATTTTAAGGAGTACTCACTCGCCTTCACAAAAACAGGCGTTGCGCCAATCACTTCTCCATCTGCATGAAATAAGATTTTTCCATCTGCCTCCAAGTACGCTTCTTCGTGCTGAAACAGGGTAACGCCCTTCATTCCAAGGTGCTTGCGAAACACCATCGCACTTAGAAACAAGAGCACTTTAAATGGATTCAAATCTGTGACAACGAGTGTTTGAAAGCCTGGCTGCCTTGCGCTTACTTCTGGCGCTGCTTCCAGCCCGCCTCCGTAATAGGGGTGATTACAAACAATCACAAACCACACTTGGCGAAAGACCTTCTTCTCGTTTTCAATAAACAGTGCAAGGTCGAACGGCTTAAAGGACCATAAAGAATGGAGAAATGACAGCGGGTAGATGATAAACCCAAGCCCCAGTCGTTTCAGCCACTTTTTTCCTCTGAAATGCACTGTTTTCCTTAGCACATGCGCATCAAACCCAGCACCAATATGATTGAGAAAGAGAACGGATTGTGCGCTTTCTGCGTGATCTTGAAAGGAGCCGAGTGAAAATGTTTTGGTGAGCATTCTTTTTTGCTTCCTCACTTCTTTTAGGACATCTTGACGATGGATGCCAAGGCCCTTCGCCGCATCATTCCAATGACCGGCGGGGACAAAGCTTAGCTGCACATGATCCATTTCCTTTAAGCCATTTAGGACTTCATGAATGGTTCCGTCACCGCCAATGACAATCAGGCGCTTTAGCCTGTCATCTTGCATGGCGCTAATTTGTCTTGCCAATACTTCTGCATGACCTTCATGCTGGGTGAGAAACGATCGATATGAGATCTCCACCCTTTGTAGTTCTTTCTCTATGCTCCTCCATGTACGAAGTCCTTTTCCATGTCCTGCTGCTGGATTAACGATAAAGTACCATTCATTCATATATTAGCTCCACTCAGGTCTCTTTTTTCGTGACCTTCCATTATGCCTTTAATCGAGCCATTCCTGCCTTCTTTTGCTGTCTGATTCACCATAAGCAAGCAATGCTTTTGTCGCCTTAAATTGCTGATGCTTTGTCGGCGCAGTATTTTTCCGCTGCTTTTCAAACCAATCTTCCGCCTTCTTCTTATCGACAACCTCCATCCCGTATGGAACTTCCGGTAAGTCAATATAAGAGGTACGGCTGATCAGGATTTTTTTCACAGGAAGATGGACACCGCTTTGCTGTAAGATCTTTGACACGACGGTGCCAGAGCGTAGAAGGCTTGCGCAAGGATTCAAAACGGACTGAACCGCTTTCCCATTCGCCCGCTTTTCCCAAAAACGTTCTTTCGTTCCGATATATACGCTGTCAGGCTCTGCCTCTAAGAAGGATAAACAAATCACTTCCAGCGGCGTAATGAGGACTGGACATAATTCCATCTCTGCTTTTTGAATGAGCAGCACCGGTTTGTACATCACAAAATATGAATCCGGAAGCTGCCTAGCAAGCATGCGCAGCTTTTCGTCATACCGAATGTGATGGGAAACGGTCGAAATGTTGGAAATCGTCGAGCTCGCCCATTTTAATTGAACATCATATAGATGATCCTTAAAAAAATGAATGAGATTCGTTTCATCTGTAGGAACGTTTGTAAAGACACCTTGCTCTATATCTGTCGGCTCGTTAAAAAGACTCAGGTCCCGTTCCTTCTTCATATCGGCTTCTTTTTGCTTTCTCTTTAAGGAGAATTTCTTTCTCTTTTCCTCCTCTTGTTCAGGCGCTTGTTCAGAGATTTGGTCAAATGAATGCTGCGTCTTCTCTTTTGAAGCTTTTTTTAACTCGTCCCACCTTTGCTTTTTCAATCGAATGAATTGATTGATGTAGTGATGCGGGTCTTGTTCATATCGTGATATATAATCTTGAATTTTGATAATTTGCGCCATCTGCTGCTCACTCCAACTTTTAGAATCATTTATGTAGTGCAAATTGTTTGATTGCGTGATAACGCGGGGTTTCTCTCGGGCGTATTTCATATAGAGTCATACAAGAAACCTCTATCACGTATGGCTCTTTGCGTAAAGGCGCTTGTTCTGCAAAAGAGTGATCCGCGTTCCATTTGCGCGCAATCGTCATATGCGGATGAAACGGTCTCTTTTCAACAGGATGTCCTGCTGACAATACGGCTTCTCTCACCTTTTCTCTTAATTGCATGAGTGGTTCACTTTCATTAGGTTTTGCAAAAAAGACTCTCGGGCGTTCCTTCGTGCCAAACTGTCCGACCTCATTCAGCTCTAGTGAAAATGCAGTGGCTTCCTTTGAGAGGATCTCAAGCAGCTCGATGATCTTCTTTAAGCGCTCATCAGGAATGGCACCTAAAAAGATCAAGGTCACATGATAATCATGTGGTGCTGTCCATTTTTGAAAAGACAGTCCGCTTCTTTGATCAATGTCTTTTTTGATTTGATGCGCAAGTTGTTCAGGGATGTGAACCCCAATAAAATAATGACGGTTTTCTGACACAATATCACCTGTCCTTTTATAACAAACTTTACGAATCCCCATTGATGATAGTATAACTAAAGAAATGCGGAATGAGAAGAAAGGGTGTCACATGATGAAGGTTGCACAAAATATAGCGGAGCTGATTGGCGATACACCACTTGTTCAATTACAGCGGCTTCAGCCAGACAATGCGGCAGCTGTTTATTTAAAGCTGGAATCGTTTAATCCTAGCGGCAGTGTGAAGGACCGCGCTGCTTACAATATGATCGTCGAGGCTGAAAGGCAAGGAAAGCTTACAAAAGGAGCGACCATTATTGAACCGACGAGTGGGAATACAGGGATTGGTTTAGCTATGAATGCAGCAGCTAGAGGGTATCAAGCCATCCTTGTGATGCCTGATACGATGACAAAGGAACGAATCAATATTTTGAAGGCTTACGGGGCGCAGGTCGTTTTAACCCCAGGAGAAGAAAAAATGCCAGGCTGTATTCGCAAGGCAGAGGAGCTGGCAGCTCAAATTCCTCATAGCTTTATCCCGATGCAATTTGATAATAGAGCGAATCCAGATGCCCATAGAGGCACAACGGCTGTTGAAATCATGGAAGCTGTCAAACAACTTGGCAAGCCCTTTGGAGCCTTTGTCGCAACAGCAGGAACTGGCGGAACCATTACAGGCACTGGAGAGGAATTAAAGAAGGCTTTCCCTCATTTGACCATACGTGTGGCAGAGCCGAAGGGATCTCCAGTCTTATCTGGCGGGACACCTGGTAAACATAAACTTGTTGGCACAAGCCCAGGATTTATTCCCAAAATTTTAAACGAGCATGTCTATGATGAAATCGTGCAAGTAAGCGATGAAGATGCGTACAATATCACACGTCAGCTTGCCCGGCTTGAAGGAATTTTAGTTGGTCCATCCTCTGGCGCAGCCTGCTATGCTGCGATTGAAACAGCCAAGCAATTGCCGGCAGATCAAATCGTGATCTGTATGACAGCAGATACAGGCGAACGATACTTATCAAGTGATGTTTTTCAAGATTAAAAAAGGAACAGGGTCATGAATCCCTGTTCCTTTCAGATTGTTGACAAAGGGCTAAAATGATCTTGATTTTAGCCCTTTGTCTTCTTATCAGCGTGTTAGAAAACCTTTGCAGCCCTAGGAAGGGCGAGCACCGGAACGGAGCGAATTTGACATTCGTGAGTACCGGCGCGCAGGACTGACACCGAATGCGAGGGTTTGTCTACATGCTGTTTCAAGGCTAGGACGATTTGTCGGACTTCACCTCAGCCTGCTCCCCTGTGATGAGTAAAGCCTGCTCATCAGTAAGCGGGCATAAATCGAGCGTCTGCTCATACTGCTCCATGATTTGCTGCGCAGCCTCGCCTAAATAGGTATTGTACATATGCGGTACCGGACAGTAGCTTATCTCATTGAATCCTTGATAAGATGAAAGCTCTGGTGCCTTCTGCCGATCATCCATCACGGAGATATATTCAATGCTTGGCGCCATAATGATACTCCCTGCGGATTCGCCGATGTACAACTTGCCTTTATTGATTTCTTCTTTTAGCACGTCATCGAGACCGTGCTTTCTCAATTCCTGCAGCAAATAGAAGGTGTTGCCTCCTGATACGTACACCACATCATTTTGTTTTATCATCTTTATGATTTCTTCGGTAGACTGCTCAGCTATTTGAACGATTTCTAGCTGCATACCGAGTTGATGAAAGGCTTCTTTCGCTGCCTCCACATAGTGCGTGACTTCTTCCACAGCACTAGCTGTTGGGAAAAATGTCACGCGTTTTCCTTTTAATGATTCACCCGTAAAGTCAGATAAGAGAGAATAGCTGTCTTTGAATGAAGAGCATAAGAACATTTTTTTCACTGTGAATCCCTCTTCTCTTTCTCTATTTTGCCAATTCATACATGGCTTGTGCATATAGAGCGGTTGCTCTTAGTAGATCATCGATTTCGATATATTCATCCTTCTGGTGTGCGCAATCTGGTCTGCCAGGGAAGAGAGGACCAAAGGCAACGCCTGCTTCTAAAGATCTCGCATACGTTCCTCCACCAATGGCAATCAGGTGAGCTGGATCTCCCGTTTGTTCCTCATATACCCGCTGCAATGTTTTGACAAGCGGGTGATCTTTTGAGACGTGATGCGGGGGGCTGTCATCAAATTTTAGAAGGGTAGCCCCTTTGATGCCTTCGATCCCTTTTTTAACGTCCTTGCCGTCTGCTGTCACTGGATAGCGGACATTTAATCCTAGCTTCGCTTCCTCGCTTTGTGTATAGCGGATCGTGCCAACATTCAAGGTCAAATCTCCGCTAATGTCATCTTTGCAAGCAATCCCCAGCTTTTTCCCTCTTGTATCCTGATCAAATAAAGCATTGATTTGAGAGGTAAAAGCAAGCCCGTCTTCATCTAATTCTTGTCCACATAGGAAATTGGCCATATGAATGCCCGCATTGATGCCATGCGCCGGCTCCATAGCATGAACTGATTCACCTTTTAATGTGAAATGCAGTCCATCCGCTACATTCTTTACCTCACCTGATAATTGATTGTCAGCAAGATAAGCTTCAAAAGCTGTTTTTAATGATTCAGCATCGTGTTCTTGTGCCGCTGTCACAGTGGCAGTTGCCTCATCCGGCACCATATTCAGCCGCATACCCGATGTGAATTGCTTGAGCGTATAGCGCTGATGTTGTTCTGTATGTTGATATGTAAATGACACAATGGCATCAATGATCCCTTTTTCAGCATGAATAATCGGAAAATCAGCATCTGGTGCAAATCCAATTTGCGGCATCGCCTCATGCTTGAAATAATGGTCCACACAGCGCCAATCACTTTCTTCATCTGTTCCAATGATCATTCGAATCTTTTTTGACAGCTTCATCCCCGTATCTTTTAACATCTTCAGTGCGTAGAAAGCCGCCATGGTTGGCCCTTTATCATCAATGGCGCCTCGTGCAAATATTTTATTTTCTCTTATGTCCGCTGAAAATGGCGGGGTTGTCCAGCCGTCACCAGCAGGCACAACGTCCACATGGCATAGCACACCTACAATGTCTTCGCCTTCTCCATATTCAATATGACCTGCATAGCCATCCACATTCTTGACTGTGAATCCTTCGTCTTCCCCTTTTTTCAGCATATACTGAAGGGCCTGATCGACTTTTTCACCAAATGGCTTTCCTTCTTTTCCACCTTCTTCATCAAGGACACTTTCAATTTGTAAAAAAGATTGTGTGTCCTCAATCAAATCGTCTTTTTTTCGTATGACTTCAGCTTCCCAATTCATTTTTCCATTCCTCCTTGAAAAAAGGTTGCAATCCACCCTTAAAACGAATATTATATTAATTGTTTTGTAATAATGTTCGTAAATGGAGGATTTTATGTTTCAGTTAAAAGAAAACCAAACCAACATAAAGAGAGAATTAATCGCTGGTATGACGACATTCTTTACTATGGTATATATTGTTGCCGTTAACCCAGGAATTCTTTCAAAAGCAGGCATTCCTTTTGACCAAGTCTTTACTGCAACAATTATCGCTGCTGTCGTCGGTACGCTCTGGATGGCACTATTTGCAAACTATCCGATTGCGATTGCACCAGGCATGGGGCTGAATGTCTATTTCACCTTTACAGTTGTCGGTGGTGGCGGCATCAGCTATCAAACAGCGTTCAGTGCGGTATTTGTTGCTGGTATACTCTTTGTTATTTTATCGTTAACATCCCTTAGAAAACAACTGATTCAAGCCATTCCAGATAATTTAAAATACGGCATTACAGCCGGAATCGGGCTTTTTATTGCTTTTATCGGGCTCCGTCAGTCTGGGATTATCGCAGCTGACCCAGAAAATTTAGTGAAGCTTGGCAACTTAAGCTCGCCTGTTGTCATTTTAACGCTTGTCGGCTTAATGATCTCTGTTATTTTAATGGTACTTCAAGTAAATGGCGCTCTGTTTATCGGCATGTTAGCGACGACACTGATTGCGGTCGTAACAGGCCAGCTTCATTTTCCGAAAATGCTGATGGACATCCCTGCACTACCAGAAGGCATGCTGATTACAAACCCATTCGCTGCCTTCGGCGATGTATTCTCTCATCATTTATACGCTGTCGTCTTCTCCTTCTTACTAGTGACGATTTTTGATACAACGGGCACAATGATCGGAGTGGCCGAACAAGCAGGACTCATGAAAAATGGGCAGCTGCCAAAGGTACGCAGAGCCCTGCTCGCTGACTCTGCTGCAACGACGATCGGTTCTATGTTTGGAACAAGCCCAACGACAGCTTATATTGAATCATCATCTGGGGTTGCTGCTGGCGGAAGAACCGGGCTAACGTCTTTAACGGTCGCTGCATTGTTTATTGTGGCATTGTTTTTTGGCCCGCTCGTTCAAGCCATTTCTTCTTTACCATCCATCACATCACCTGTTCTCATCATTGTCGGGTGCTTGATGATGAACTCCGTGTCACGCATTCGCTGGAACGAGCTAGACGAAGCATTCCCTGCTTTTCTAGTGATCCTTTCCATGCCGCTGACATCTAGTATTTCAACCGGAATTTCACTTGGATTTATTTCATATCCACTTGTGAAACTGGCAAAAGGGAAATGGAGAGAAGTACATGTACTTGTTCTCATCTTTGCCATTTTATTTTTCATTCAGCTCTTTTTCTTAGAAGGATAACAGAAACAAAAAAGGCACATTCTAACAAGGGATGTGTCTTTTTAAGATGAGTGAATTTTTTATTTTGTAAATTTTCTGTGTTTCATTTTTGGACGTTTGAATGTGACAGTATTCTCGATACGCCTTACGCCCATTGGGTTGTAACCGAATTCAAAACATGGTATATACCATGTTTCGATTCATGAAGACAAGTTAAATAACATGTAAAGTTGACTTTTTGGTGGAACTAGATGCATAATAACGTGTATAATAGAATAAAACATTAAGAAACACGAACATTTACCATTGTTGCATGTCCTTATTTCGCAGTTTTAGTGTAGTAAGTTGTGGTTAGTCAAGTCCATCCGATCTTATTGATAGGGAGTGGTTTTTTGAAACCTTCAACAAACCGTATGATGACTCGAATAAAATCAGTCTATATGTTCATTCAAGAGAAAGGTCTTGTGACGACACAAGAACTGGTTGATGAATTCGGGATCACACCTAGAACCATTCAAAGAGACTTAAACGTGCTTGCCTATAACGATCTTGTTCATAGTCCAAGCAGAGGCAAATGGGAAACAACGAGAAAAAAAGTAAAAATATCATCTTAAGCGTATAATGAACTGTCCATATAACAAAAAGAACCGGCGACATGCCGGTTCTTTTCTTTTGTCTTCTTTTCTTTTGTTCTACATTTATGGTCGATTGATTAAGCTGTCTAATTCTTCGTCCGTCAATTCACGGTACTCCCCTGGCGCTAGATCTTCATCTAAAGAGACAGCCCCCATCGAGCGTCTTTTTAAAAAGATGACTTCATTTCCCACTGCTTGCGCCATCAGCTTCACTTGATGGTACTTTCCTTCAGTAATTGTTAAACGAATGCGTGTATCTTCACTTTCATTCGCATCTACTTCAACCTTTGCCGGCTTCGTGCGGTAATCATCTAAAATGACAACACCCTCTTCAAGACGCTTGATGTCTTGATCTCCTAATGGATATTTCAAATGAACCTCGTACGTTTTTGGCACATGCTTTTTTGGAGAAAGTAATTGATGAGCAAGCTGTCCATCATTTGTGAGGAGGAGAAGACCGACTGTATCCTTGTCTAGTCTCCCAACAGGAAATGGCTCCCTTGCGATATCCTCCGGCTCAAGTAAATCGACGACCGTTTCATCCCGCAAATCTTCAGTAGCTGAGATGACACCATCTGGTTTGTTCATCATTAAGTAAATGAATTCTTTATATTCTACACGCTCTCCGTGTACGAGCACTTCATCATTCGATGGATCAACATGATCTTTCACCTGCTTCGCCAGTTCTCCATTCACGGTGACTGCCCGTGCCTTGACCAGCTTCTTTACATCTTTTCTTGAACCAAAGCCGCTGCTAGCAAGCAATTTATCAAGCCTCATGAAACTCCACCTCTTCTTAACTCTTTTTTCTTAAAAATTTGGGCATACGGCTGCCGAGTACACGCTCAAGTAATCCTACCTTATATGACAAGAACAGATACACACCGCCGCCAGTGATCATTGAAATCAAAATGACGATACCCGCGTTAATAATTCCACCTTCATACGAAATCACTTGGCTCACAAGCTGACATGTCGCATACGCCACTACAGCCATAATCGCAGTCAAAATACCAATGAGAATAAATCGTTTGAAAATCCTGCGGAACGAATAGCCGGCATGGCGCTTAATCATGATAAACATATACAAGATGGACGCACTATAGCCTAACGCAGTCGCAAGCACAGAACCATTTCCTTGCAGCCAGCTGATTAGCGGAATGTTCAGAACCGTTTTAATGATGATCCCTAACAACAGACTGACGATGGCAAATTTTTGTTTGTTAATTCCCTGCAAAATCGCTGCATTAATGGTGAATAAGGAAAACAATAACGCAACAGGTGCATACCAGAACAAAATAGACATCCCAATCTCAGGATGAACAGACGGATAGAAAAACCAATAAACCGGTCCAGCCAATGCCGAGATACCAAATGAAGCAGGCAGCACGAAAAATAATATAACCTGCATCGTCTGATCAATTTGTCTATTGAGCAGCTTGTAGTTACGAGCTGTAAATGATTCCGTAATCGTTGGAATCAAGGTTAAGCCAAACGCTGTTGCAAGGGACACAGGAATCATCACGAGCTTCGGTAAATATAACGTCACAATAGACAATACCGCTGTACTAATATCCTGATGGCCTGATGCAATCATGGCTCTGTTAATCGTGTTTGTATCTATATAAGAATAAATTGGAATCGCCAGTCCAACAAACACATACGGTGCGGCATAGCTAAATAGCTCTGTAAACATTTGCTTATAAGATAAGTCAGAGGAAGCACCTGTATTCGGCTGCATGGATAAGAGCCGATCCTTGCGCTTCAGCCAATATAAATAAAGCGTGAATAAGCCGCCAAATGCGCCGATAAGTGCTGCAAATGTAGCATATCCGACAGCGATGACAAGACCGCCGTCAAGCACTTTTAAAATAATAAACGTTGCTGTTAATAGGAAGATGATTCTGACAAGCTGCTCGATGACTTGGGAAACAGCTGTCGGTCCCATCATAGAGTGTCCTTGGAAGAACCCTCGCACGAGACTCATAATTGGTACAACCAAAAGACCTAAACTGACCATCCGAATCACATATACCACTTGGTCGACGGTCAAACCGCCTGTTTCATTTGATCCGCCAAGCTGAATCTTGGCGAAAATTGGTGCACTCAAATATAAAAGAGAAAAAGCGATAATCCCGGTGACAAGCATGACCGACATACCCGCCCTGAACATTTTTCTCGTTGTCTCATAATCGCCAATTGCATTATATTTAGAAACAAATTTTGATACCGCTGTTGGAAAACCAAGCGTAGCAATACTTAAAAAGATCGTATACTGATTGTATCCATATTGAAATAGCGCTCCACCAGTAGCTCCAACCATTGCGCTAAATGGAATTAAATAAATCATACCAAGAATACGAGAGAGATAAGTCCCTATCGTTAAAACCAACGTACCACGAAGCAGTTTATTAGACATGCGCTTAACCACCATTTTTCTAATGAATATTCAACTCAACTATTTTACCACATCATTTCGACGCACAGGTAACAAATCCAATACAGAAGGCACAAAACCAATCAATTCATATTTCAGCCTTCCCCAATTTTCGTTATAATAGATAAATGACTGAAAGTAGAAAGAGGAATGTAACATGAAACATTATGATGTCATTGTCATTGGCGGTGGACCTTCTGGACTGATGGCCGCTATTGCATCAGCAGAGCACGGTGCAACTGTTCTGTTAATTGACAAAGGAACCAAGCTTGGCAGAAAGCTCGCCATTTCTGGCGGTGGACGCTGTAACGTCACCAATCGCCTTCCAGTAGAAGAAATCATCAAGCATATTCCCGGAAACGGCCGTTTTTTATATAGTGCATTTTCTGAGTTCAATAACGAGGATATTATTTCGTTTTTTGAAAACCTCGGCATTGAACTTAAAGAAGAAGACCATGGACGTATGTTCCCTGTCTCAAACAAAGCACAATCTGTTGTGGATGCCCTTTTAGACAGGCTCCGTAACCTCAATGTGACCATTCGAACGAATGAGAAGATTAAAACAGTTCTGTATCAAGACGGACAAGCAGCCGGAATTGTTACAAATAATGATGAAAAAATTTCAAGTAAATCCGTTGTGATTGCTGTTGGCGGAAAAAGTGTGCCGCATACTGGTTCTACTGGTGACGGCTACGCATGGGCAGAAGCCGCTGGTCATACGATTACAGAGCTCTTCCCAACAGAAGTACCGGTCACATCAGATGAACGTTTTATAAAAGAAAAAGTGCTCCAAGGGCTTTCTTTAAGAAGTGTGGCTGTCAGCGTTTTAAATAAAAAGGGAAAACCTGTCGTCACACATGTCATGGATATGATCTTTACACACTTTGGCTTATCCGGCCCAGCTGTTCTTAGATGCAGCGGATTTGTGGTGAAAGAATTGAAAAAGCAGCAGGTCGTCCGTCTGCAAATAGACTTATATCCGAAGCTTAATGACGAAGAGCTTTTCCAAAAGCTTCATCGAGACCTAAAAGATGAACCAAAAAAAGCCATTAAAAATGTCCTAAAGTCTTGGATGCAAGAACGCTATTTATTGTTTTTGTTAGAGAGGAACGGTATAGATCCGCAAGACACTTTTTCTGGTCTTGCTAAGGACAAACTGCGCGCATTCGCCCATGATTGCAAACATTTTATCGTTCATGCCAATGGTACACTCTCTTTGGACAAAGCGTTTGTCACAGGAGGCGGCGTTTCTGTGAAAGAAATTGAACCGAAGAAAATGGCGTCTAAAAAAATGCCCGGTCTTTATTTCTGCGGAGAAATTCTAGACATCCATGGTTATACAGGCGGATACAATATCACGTCAGCACTTGTAACAGGCAGACTTGCTGGTATGAATGCTGCACTAGAAGCAAAGGAGAGAGATCAATGATCAGACGTGCATTTCCAATTGTATTTGCAGTCGTTATTAGCTTGACAGCCGCTTTTTTCTTGAAGCTGTCCATTAACCCTTTAAAAGTAGCCATTGTTTTGGCGTTTACCATCTTCGCTGTTTGTTTAAAAGAATACGTTTATCGTCTTCGTAAACGAATCGAAGAAAAATCATCTTCACATATCGATAGTTGATTAATGGAAGCAAAACATGTTACGGTAAAGTAGAGGTCGAGTGAGAAGCTCGCCTCTTTTTGTTTGAAATTAGTTGAGTTAGGGGATATTAAGTAAATCCTCTGCTTAAACGTGTAGAACAACAGGAGAGTGAGATGGTGTGAAAAACGTATCAAGTGTATTTTGGATTGTGATTGCGATCACATTTGTTGCCGTCATATGGGGAGCTTTTTCTCCAGAAACACTGCAAAATGTCACAGATCAAATTCAAACATACATTACAAATGACTTTGGCTGGTATTACTTGTTAGTGGTGTCACTACTCGTCGGCTTTTGTCTATTCTTTATTTTTAGCCCAATCGGTAAGATTACGCTAGGAAAACCTGGGGAAGAGCCTGAATTCGGCTTATTTTCTTGGTTTGCGATGCTATTTAGTGCCGGTATGGGAATTGGTCTTGTTTTTTACGGAGCAGCTGAACCGATCAGCCACTATGCCATCCAGTCACCAACGGGTGATACTGAAACGGCGCAGGCATTCCGAGATTCCCTTCGATATACTTTTTTCCATTGGGGGCTTCATGCATGGGCTATTTATGCCATTGTTGCACTTTGTATTGCTTACTTTAAATTTAGAAAAGATGCACCTGGCTTAATCAGTGCAACGTTGCAGCCGGTTTTAGGAAATAAAACGAATGGATGGATCGGAAAAACCATCGATTGTATTGCGGTATTTGCAACTGTAGTTGGTGTTGCGACAAGCCTAGGATTAGGCGCGGCACAAATAAACGGTGGGTTGAATTACCTGTTTCACATTCCGAATGCTTTTAGCACACAATTGATCATTATCATGATTGTGACGGTGCTTTTCCTTGCATCTGCTCTAAGCGGGATTGGAAAAGGCATTAAATATTTAAGTAATATCAACATGGTATTAGCAGCTGTTCTGATGTTTTTCTTACTTTTGGTAGGTCCAACTGTTTTTATCTTAAATTCATTTACTGACTCAATTGGGCAATACTTATCCAACATCGTTCAAATGAGCTTCCGTCTATCTCCAAATGATCCTGAGAAGAGAGAATGGATTAATGGATGGACAATCTTTTATTGGGCATGGTGGATTTCTTGGGCACCATTTGTCGGAATCTTTATCGCAAGGGTGTCACGCGGACGAACGATTCGAGAATTTTTAGTAGGTGTCTTAGTGGCTCCTTCTATCCTAGTATTCCTATGGTTCTCGATTTTCGGTGTATCTGCGATGGATTTACAGCAAAAGAATATTGTCGATGTTGCGGGTCTATCAACAGAAACAATGCTCTTCGGTGTACTAAATGAATATCCGCTGGCGATGATCACATCGATTCTAGCACTTATTTTAATCGCTATATTCTTTATTACATCGGCTGATTCAGCTACATTTGTGCTTGGAATGCAGACAACCTATGGATCATTGAACCCTTCTGGCAGTGTCAAAGTTAGCTGGGGTATCATCCAATCTTCTGTTGCTGCCGTACTTTTATTTTCAGGGGGACTTGAAGCCCTGCAAAATACAGCCAAGCTCGCAGCCTTGCCGTTCTCCGTTGTCATTATTTTGATGATTGTCTCACTGTACAAGTCATTGAATGATGAACGAAGAGCCATCAAGCAAGCCAATAAAGTCAGTAAACCACGAAGTCCAAGAGTAAAAAAAGCATAATCTCAAGCGAAAAAGCCGTTCCTCATAAGAACGGCTTTCAGATTGTTGACAAAGGGCTAAAATGATGTTTATTTTAGCCCTTTGTCTTCTTTTCAGCGTGATAGAAAACCTTTGCAGTCTAGGAAGGACGAGCACCGGAACGGAGCGAATTTAACATTCGGGAGTACCGACGCGCAGGACTGACACCGAATGCGAGGGTTTGTCTACACGCTGAAAGCCGTTCCTCATAAGAACGGCTTTTTTCTATATAGACAATTTAAGATTGTTGCAAGCAGGAGGATTCCTGTAAAATAATAATGAAATCATTTCTACAATGGAGGTTTATATGACGCTGCCTACATTCAAGTACAACCCAGATCCAGTTTCGTTAAACGTGATCAAAAAAGAGCCTACGACATGTCCTGTTTGTGAAAAAGATAGAGAATATGTGTATCATGGTCCATTTTATTCTGTTGAAGATGTGAAAGGAATTTGCCCTTGGTGCATTAAAGATGGTTCAGCCGCTAAAAAATACGATGGCACCTTTCAAGACGATGCAAGCTGTGATGACGTTGAGCAAGAGGAATATATAGATGAACTGATCTTTAGAACGCCAGGTTATCGCGGCTGGCAGCAGGAATATTGGTTAAGCCATTGCGGAGATTTTTGCGCGATCGTCCAGTATGTCGGTTGGAAAGAGATAGAACATTTAGAGGAAGAGCTCACAGAAGATATCGAAGACATTTGCAGCGGCGGGAGATTAACGAAAGAAAACCTAAAACAATGGCTCGTCAACGGCGGAGATCTGCAAGGCTATCTCTTTCAATGTGTTCACTGCAACAAGCATCGTTTATATATTGACGCTAGTTAAACAAAGTAAAAGGACCCTTCAAATAGGTCCTATTTTTTATATAAAATGAGGGCAGAAAAACAGTAGAGCTGTTCTCCTCCTTGCTCACAGATCACTGCTACATTGTACTTGATGTCAATGATTTGGTCGTCATCCATTCCTTTTAAAAAAAGATTGATTTCGCTCTGCAAATCTTTTTCGTGCTCTTCATCAAATACAGCTACCTTTAGCACATATGCCACTCTCCCTTCTCTCGCTACTCTATCTTTATGCACATGAGGGCGGGCATATGAACAAAAAAAGCCTTTCATCTATGAGATGAAAGGACTTCTGTTTACAGCTTCGGTTTTGTTTCTCCTGTCCAAGCAAGCATTCCGCCAACGACATTGGTCGCTTGATAGCCTTGGTCTTCTAGGAAATAGCAGACATTTTCACTACGTTTACCAGAGCGGCAAATAATATAATACTCCTGCGTTTGATCGAATGCATCCAGTTTCTCAGGGATATCTCCCATTCGGATGTGGACAGCTTCTGGAATCATTCCTTCTGCTACTTCCTCGTCCTCACGCACATCAACAAGCTGAATGGCTTCTTCTTGCTCTAGCTTTTGTTTTAATTCTTCTATTGAGATTTCTTTTACTGACACGACGCTCATCTCTCCTTTTAATCACAGTGACACCATTATAGCAAATGAACTCCATTACTGTGTATTCACCCGCTTCGATTGCAGGAAAGACAGCAGGCGTTTCTTTACTTCGGCTGTCTGCTGCTCACTTTCAAACTCTACTTTTTTGAATACTTGATAGGCGAGCCACATATGACCATAGGCGAGTATACTCACACTAAAGAACGGCACGATTCCCGGCAAATAAGCAAAGAGAACAAACAGCAGAGCCGAGAAAACGAGCATACAGAGTGTATATTGCAAATATGAGATACCAAGCAAAAGAGAGAATTTCAGATAGAGACGTTTTTTCCAATCATAATGAGCCAGCAGCGGAAAAATATAAAACAAGCTCACAACAAAGAGAAATCCAAAGATATAAATGGCAAAACGAAGCACATGCAAAAACCAGCTCGTTGGATAAATATACGCAAGGTCTACATATATAATCGTTCCTATGATCAATAGCGCCAATCCAATCAAGTTAGAGCGTACAAACTCCTCACGGTACACCTTCCAAAAAGTCCGGAAAACGCTCACTTGCTCATGCCCTTGTATCCACTTTCTCATCACCGAAAATAACGCAGTGGTCGCAGGCATCAATCCAAAGATCCCAAGTCCCAGCATGGTGAACAGCAACCATAGCATATTTGTATAGGCGAGTCGCATCACCCACTCACACATTCGAAGCATTCTGCTCATTGAACCATCATGATCCATCTCTTTCCCCTCCTCTCTTTTTTATGACACCGTCTCTTTCTGAAGCAACTCTTCTATGTCAATTGGGCGCTTCTCTGCAACAGACCGCCACATGCCTTCCCCAAGTGCAATTGAATAAGCACCAGCCTCTGCCCCTGCTGATATGTCATAGTGAATTAAAGGATCTTTCCCGATAAATAAATCGGCCAAAAGCAGAGGATCTCCGCCGCCATGTCCTCCTGGCTGCTTCACAACTTCAATCGTCTCTTTTGCTCCAAACATCGGATAATAAGAAATCGTCTGTTCTGGGAATTGAAAAGGAATTCTTGATGGCACATGAAACTCATTTGTTTCAATACGCCCCTTCGTCCCATTTATAGCAAGCCGGTATCCTTCGTAGGGTGCTGAGAATTGAATCGAATAGCTGAAGAGAGCCCCTTGGTCATATACCACTGATGCCACATATGTATCCTCAATGTCAATTTCCTCATCAAAAATACAGGCGTCTGGGCGATAATTGGTGTATTGCTGCGTTTGCTCCTGACCGGATTCGATATGATCGTCCTCGACATTTGAGCGTACTACCCTCGGATTCCACCTTGCTTCATAATGACATGTATCCTTCACATGACATGTTCCGCAATACCTGTTTTCTTCCCCCTGCAAAGGATTCCAAGGACTTTTATCTCCGTAATAGTTCAGCGCCCCGTAGGCAAATACTTGCTTCGGCTTTTGATTGATCCACCAATTGACCAAATCAAAATGATGCGTCGATTTATGAATGGATAGTCCGCCAGAGAATTGCCGCGTGCGGTTCCACCTTTTGAAATAACTAGCGCCATGATACGTATCAATGAGCCAGCTCAGTTCAACAGATGTGACCCTACCAATCTTTCCTTCTAAAATGAGTTCTTTGATCTTTCGATGAAATGGATTGTAGCGATAATTGAAAGTGACTGTGACCTTTCCTTTACTTTCCTTTTCTTTTTCCATTACTTTTTTGGCGTCTTTTGCTGTTGTGACCATTGGCTTTTCAGTGATGACATCGAGATCATGGTCAAGTGCTTGCAAAATATAGGTGACATGTGTGTCATCCCTGCCTGCCACAATGACGATATCTGGCTTTGCTTCCTTCACCATTTGGTCAAATGCCTCTTCATGAAAAAACGAGACGCCCCGCAGTGATGGAAAACGCTCCTGACAAAGGGTATACCGATGATGATCTATATCTAAAAGCCCTGTAATCCTGTAATGCTCATTGAAATCCTCTGTGAGCGGTTTAATAAACATATTGAACGCACGATGACTGAGTCCGCAAACCACGACCCGTTTCACAGGCCCCACCCCTTTTTCTATCGATTTTCACGAAGCTGTTTCATGAGAGACAGCGCCTCTTTAGACTTGTCTGCATACACGGGAATAAAAGCGACCATATCTCGATGTAATCGAAAGGTATAGCCGTTTAGCTTTTTCGTGCCTTTACTAACTTGAACCGCATAATCGACCGTTTTACCTGTCCTTTGATCCTCGATCGTATATGGCCCTGCCGCTTGATCATCAATACCCATCTCTTCAAGCAGCTGAAAGCTTTCAGGATCATCATATGTTCGAAACATTTCTTCAGGGACAAGCATGATGTCCCCCTCTTTTGAAGTAATTTCAACAAGAAGCTTTTCAGGAATCGCCGGGCAGATGTGGACGCTATACGTTTCTTGTTCCGTTTGAAAAGCCTTCTCGACTAATTGATCCTTCATCCCCTTTGACATGTCAGAAAAAATCAGAACATCGATACCGTTTGTTTTCCCATGACAGGCTGACAAACAAAAGGCAGCGATAAAGCTGAGGAGCCATGCTGTAGCCCTTTTTTGCCTCTTCATGCCTTTTGAAAAACAGGCAGCTTCTCTAGCTCAGTTAACGCCATAATAAAAGCGCCTGCCCCGTGCAAATCATTTGTGCTTCTTTCTCTACCGACGTAGTAATCATAAAATCCAGCGGATGTTCCGATACATATATCATTGATGGTAAGATCACCGTTTTCTGTCACAGCCGTCTTATGCTGAATTAAGCCTTGGTAAGCTTTCACCACATGATCTGTGTAGCGGGGGCTGACATACCCTTCGTTCATGGCTTTTGCCATGGCGTACATGAATAAACACGATCCAGAGCTTTCAAGCCAATTGTCGCTATGAGTACCTTTATCAATGATTTGATGCCAGAGACCTGTGTCTTGATCCTGGTACCTAGCTACACTCTCCAGCATGTCTGTCAGCGTTTCCTTCCACATCTTTCGCCCTTCATGCTGCTCTGGCAGATCCTCGATCATATCTGCTAATGCAAGGACATACCAGCCAAATGACCTTGCCCAAAACTCGGGAGAACAGCCTGTCTTTTGATCAGCCCATGGCATCACTTTTCGTTCGTCCCACGCGTGATAATACAGACCTGTTTTTTCATCTTTTGTATGCTTTCTCATAAGATGCTCTTGCTGGATCACCATATCCACCAGTTCCTCTTCATCTTTCAGCTTTGCATACTTTAAGGCAAAAGGTCCGCCCATGTAGAGACCATCCAGCCACATTTGATAAGCATAATTGTCTTTATGCCAAAATCCGCCCTCAGATGTGCGATTCAATGTGCGATAAAGCCCGCGGAGCTTCTCCGCTGCCAGCACATACCGCTTCTCTCCTGTTCGTTCATAAAGAGGGAATAAAATGAGCCCAGCTTGGATCGCATCAAGCTCATCTCTTCGAAATAACAGGTTTCCATACTCATCAATGAGCGAATCTGCGTAGCTTTTCACATAATTGAAATACGTCTCGTTCCCCGTTGACTCATATAGCTTCATCACACCGCAAAGAAAAACGCCTTGATGATAATGCCATCTTCCAGCTGGAGGTAGCTCGATTGGTGTATGCGCTTTCATAATTGTTTGTGCTAATTTCTCTGCATGCTCAAGTGGTGATCCCTTTTTAGTCGATAATGTCATTCTTTTTCATCTCCCTTTTTAGTAAATACCTTCTTCCCCAAATTTCTTCGCTAAACGGTTCGCCAGCATAACCAAAATGAGTCCAACGGCTGCTTTAAATAGACCAACAGCGGTACTATAGCTGAATTGCCCTTGCTTAAGACCAGCTGTATAAACGTACGTATCAAAGATTTCTGCTACTTCCCGGTTCGTTGCATTGAGTAATAAATAGACATGCTCAAAGCCAAGCTCTAATGTGTCACCTATTTTCAAAATAAGCAGAACGACAATCACACTTTTAATGGCAGGAAGCGTAATGTGCCACATTTGTCTCAGTCTGCCGGCTCCATCCATTTTCGCTGCTTCATATAGCTGCGGATCTACCGCTGTAATCGCCGCAAGGTAAATGATCGTCGACCAGCCTGCTTCCCGCCAAATCACTTGTAAAATGTACATCGGTCTAAACCATTCCTGACTAAGAAGGAAGTTAATCTTTTCCCCTCCAAAGAAAGCAATCAATTCATTGATTAACCCACCATCTACTGTTAACAAAACAAAGGATAAGGACACGACAATCACCCATGACATGAAGTGAGGAATGTATATCATCGTCTGCACAAATTTCTTAAACAATGCCAATCTGACCTCGTTTAAAAGCAGGGCCAATAAGATCGGAATTGGAAAGAAAATCACGACATTCATGGCAAATAAAATCAGTGTATTTTTTAATAAGATGAAAAATGTTGGTTCTGTAAACAATCGAATAAAGTGTTTGAAGCCAACCCACTCACTGCCAAGAATACCGAGAAACGGCTGGTAATCTTGAAAGGCAATGATCAGCCCCCACATCGGCACATATTTAAAGACAAGAAAATAAATGAGCCCTGGCAAAATCATGACATACAAAAACTTTTGACTAAGCATTTGATTAAGTAAGCGCTTTCTTCTTTCTTTTTTCAAAGCTGCCGCAGGCACACCCTTGGCAGTGACATCCTCTGTTTTCATAGATAAAGCCTCCCCTCATGCTGGTGCATGTGTTAACTGTATCTTAAGGATGAAAAATCCGTCTACAATCATATCATCAGATCATATTTGCTTAGGGGAAGCTACTCAAAACGTTACATAAAACATGAGAAAATGATCCTAATCTCAGAAAATGATTATTGACAAACCTACCAAATTTTTGGATTAATAAATAAAGAGGAAAAGATTGTTCCGTTTGAAATGGGGGGTTTTATGAAAAGAAGGCAATATAAATTTTATTACAAGCTCGTCACGTTTTTTTTCATGCTTAGTACGATTCCTGTCATCATTGTCGGTATTTTTTCTTATCAGCATTCACAAAAAACAGCACTCGAAAATATCTCAAATGAAAAGCTGGACAGCGTTAAACAAACGCAATCCAATATTGAGCATATTTTAAAGACAGTTGATCACTCTCTCACTCACTATGTCAGTTCGCCGCCTCTCCTTCAAACACTGGCAGAACCTTTAAATCCAGACCAATTCCAGCTTTATAATCAAGTACAGCAGGAACTGAACTACCTGCAAACCTTTGACACCGATCTTTCCAATATTACGCTCGTCAGTAAAATGGAAGACTGGTACATGAACAATTCGGGGCTTTATCATGTCACAAGCGGGGACCAAGAGAAAGCGCTCACCTCTTACCTCAATATTCCGAGTCATTCCAGCTGGGCACTTGAAGAGAATAATCCACTTGTTGCGACAAAGGAAGGTAAGGCCTCCTTTTGCAAATACAATGTGAACTTAATCAAACAACTCCCTATGAACAGTGTCCAGAAAAAAGGGATCGCTGTCGCCAGCATTCCGAGCTGCACGATTGCTGACAATATGCCTGACTTCTCTCAATCTGACAGTATGTTTGTCATTGATACTAACGGAAAAGTGCTGTTACATAACCGCAAAGAACAAATTGGTGAATCCTTGAAAAATCAAGAGTTCGTCAAGCATGTCCTATCGCGTGAAAAACGATCAGGTCAATTTAACATGAAGATCGAGGAACTAAACTATCAAATTACGTTTCAAAAATCAGACTATAACGAATGGACGTACCTATCCTTTGTTTCCATACCAGAACTCAAGGCACAAACGAAATCAATTGGGTGGATCACCTTTATTATCTGCTTTATTTTGTTAGCGCTTTCATTGCTATTTTCATGGTTTGGGTCCAGACATTTTTATAAACCAATCCGCTTGTTATACGAGTCCTTTGCACGCAATGAATCCTTTTTGCAAAAGCAGCCTTTTCAAAATGAATTTGAGTTGATTGAGTCGAGTATTAAACAAATGAAGGATCAAAACAATGATTTAGAGGAACGTATTGAGCAGCAAGTCACGCACCTCCAGCAATACTTTATGGTGCGGCTATTGCTCGGAAAGCTGACAGAAGAAGAAATTAACAACCGGTTCCAAAGTTTAGGATTCCCTCAGGGCTGGTCTCACTTATCCATGCTTGTGACCCAAATCGATACGCTAAAAGGGACACCTTATGAAAAAAAGGATGCTGACTTACTTTTATTTGCGATCAATGGACTAATTGAGCAGATTATTCCGCAAGAGGAGCACCTTCAGCCAACAGTTGTCAATCAGCATCAAACGACGATTATCCTAAATCACTCAAAGTCAGATGAAGAGTTTACTGAATATTTAAACCAATTAGCGGAAACGACTCAGCTACGTATCGAGGAAGAGCTTGGTTTATCGATCAGCATCGGAATCAGCCGTCAGTTTCAGGAGCTCACGATGGCAAAACAGGCTTACATTGAAGGAAAAGAGGCCTTAAAATACAGACTCAAAGCAGAGAAAAAGTCCATTATCTTATATGAACATATCCAGCAAGGAAAAACGTTTAAAACTCATTTTCCAAAGCAGCTTCAACATGATTTATTTGATGCGATGAAAGCAGGTGACCAAGGCAAGGCAGATCACTATTTACATGTGCTTCTGCAATCCATTTTCTCTAAAAATGCAGGACCGCACGAGTACCATATCGCCCTCGCCCGTTTTTTAAACAATTTGATTGAGTTGATGCATTTGCTTGGCATTGAATTATTTGAGGTCGAAGACAATAAAATGCTGTATGATACGATTTTTGAATTTAAAACGTTTGAAGATACCGAAGCATGGCTGAAACATGAGATCATTCGGCCGATAATTGACCAGCTAGGTGCACGCGAGGAATCACAATACAAAAACATCTCAGAAAAGATCATCCATATCATTCATCAAGAATTCGACTCAGATCTCACATTGGATGAAATCGCCACACGCCTGCATTACAACCCAAATTATTTAAGCAGTATCTTTAGAAAGGAAATGGATATCTCCTTTAGTGAATATCTCTCATCCTACAGACACCATGTCGCCAAAAACTGGCTCGTGGAGACCGATATGTCCGTCAAAGAAATTTCGGAAAAACTGAAATATAAAAACCCGCAAAACTTCATCCGTTCCTTCAAAAAACTAGAAGGCACGACCCCTGGCAAATACCGCGACCAGAAAAAAGGCATATAAGACAAAAAGTCCCGCTCTCATAGGAGGAAGCGGGACTTTTTTATTTAAATTGTTCATTTAAAATGCTGTCTTCTAGCACTGAAAGCGGCTCTCCGTACACACGTTCAATATGAGCTGCTCCCCAATCACATAGCGCATTCAGAATTCTTTCGAGCGACTGACCGTATTCACTTAATTCATATTCCACTTTAGGCGGTACTTGCTCATACACAATCCGGTTAATCACCCCATCACTTTCAAGCTCTCTCAGCTGCTGCGTGAGCATTTTTTGTGTGATGTTTGGCATGAGTCTCTTCAATTCACTTGTGCGTTTTTTTCCATGTGTTAAATGACATAAAATCACGCACTTCCACTTCCCGCCAATGACCTCAAGGGTCGCTTCCACGGAGATATTATATTTTTTCTTTTCCATTAAATCCTCACTCCTCATTATACGAACAGGCACTTTTTAGTACCTATATTACAAAAAAGTACGTACTTTTTTTTTCGTCATCCATGTTAGATAATAACTCTTGCCGATCGGCTTCGTCTATCAAAATGTCATCTCAGAAGGATGTGAAATGATTCATGAAGAAAAAACAAAACCAATTTGCCCTTCTCGCACTAGCTATTAGTGCTTTTGCTATAGGAACCACTGAGTTTATTAGTGTCGGTCTTTTGCCGATGATTTCAGAGGACTTTGGAGTGAGCGTCAGCCAGGCGGGCTGGACCGTCTCTTTATATGCACTTGGTGTGACATTCGGCGCCCCTATTTTGACTTCTCTGACTTCAGCGATGAAAAGAAAAACATTGCTTTTGCTCATTATGCTCGTCTTTTTGATTGGAAATACACTCGCCACGATGGCTCCGACCTTTTCAGTACTATTAATCGGACGGGTCATTTCAGCCTTATCCCATGGAATCTTTATGTCCATCGGCTCTACGATCGCTGCAAGCCTTGTAGTGAAAGAAAAACGGGCAAGCGCAATTGCCTTTATGTTCACTGGTTTAACAGTAGCGACTGTGACGGGCGTGCCTTTTGGGACATTTCTTGGTCATGAGCTCGGCTGGCGGACATCATTTGGTGTGATTGTCATTATTGGTCTGATCGCACTAATATCTAACTATTTTCTTGTTCCATCTCAATTAAAGCAAGGCGTGAAAACATCATTTAAGGATCAAGCTGTTTTATTAAAAACAAAAAGAATCTTGCTTCTATTTGTCATTACAGCAACAGGATACGGAGGAACCTTTGTCGTCTTTACGTATTTATCCCCTCTCTTACAGCATGTGACAGGTCTTGCGCCTGGGGCGGTGGCATTGATCCTGCTTTTATACGGGATCACGATCGCAGCTGGAAATGTCATTGGCGGAAAGGCTGCAAATGAGAAGCCAATGAAAGCACTCATTTACATGTTTATCATCCAAAGCATCATTTTGTTTATCCTTAGCTTGGCTGCTGGGTTTACGGTGCTAGGCATCGCAACCGTCATGCTGATGGGACTGTTTGCTTTCATGAATGTCCCAGGGCTTCAAGTAGCTGTCGTTGATTTTGCAGAAAGATACACACCAGGAGCAGTCGACGTCGCTTCCGCTATGAATATCGCTGCCTTTAATGCTGGTATCGCCATCGGCTCATTTTTAGGCGGCATCGTGACAGATACTCTTGGGCTTGTGCATACAGGCTGGGTCGGCGGTATCATGGTCCTCATCGCAGCGATTCTCACGATGATTAGTTTTCGAATGGAACAACAAGAACAAAATCAAACCATCTAAGGAGTGTTCAATATGAATCATTTACAAAGTACAAAAACATTAAACAATGGAGTCCACATGCCAGGATTTGGTCTCGGTGTATTCAAGGTGGAAGATGGTGCAGAATTAATAGACGCCGTCAAAACAGCCATTCAAATAGGCTATCGCAGTATTGATACAGCGGCTATTTATGGCAATGAGGAAGGGGTTGGACGAGGCATACAACTTGGTCTTGCAGAAACAGGACTGCGCCGCGAAGACCTCTTTGTGACATCAAAAGTGTGGAATGCCGATTTAGGATATGAATCCACTCTACAAGCATATGAGGAAAGCTTGAAAAAACTTCAGCTTGACTACTTGGATCTATATTTAATTCATTGGCCGGTTGAAGGAAAATATAAAGACGCTTGGCGTGCGCTGGAAACCTTGTATCGTGAAGGAAAGGTTAGAGCCATTGGTGTGAGCAACTTCCAGCCGCATCATCTAGACGACCTATTAAAAGATGCAGACATCATACCAGCCATCAATCAAGTCGAGTTTCACCCAAAACTGACGCAGGAAGCACTCTATACGTATTTGAACACACATGGCATTCAAATGGAAGCTTGGTCACCGCTCATGCAGGGGGAACTGCTTCATCATCCGGTGATCAAAGAACTCTCGGACACATACGGCAAAACACCTGCTCAAATTATTTTGCGCTGGGATGTGCAAAAAGGCGTCATCACCATTCCAAAATCAACGAAAGCGCATCGTTTAAAAGAAAATGCAGACATATTTGATTTTGTCTTATCTGATGAGGATATGAAACGTCTTTCTGACTTAAATGAAAACAAACGGATCGGTCCAGACCCAGACAACTTTGACTTTTAATAGAAACACCCCCGCTCTTTAACTGTGCGGGGGTGTTGATGTTGATTATTTTGATTTTTTAAAGGAAACTTCATATTCTTCTATGATTTTATTGCCACCATTTGATTTCCACTTCTCTACATCTTTCTTAAATTGATCTTCACTGATGTCTCCAAGAATGAACTTATAGGTCGCATCATCGATGATTTTTTTCAATTCATTTCCTCGTTCTGAGGCTGTTTCTGAATACAGGCTTTCAGCAGGGTTGGCGACGATGATCTTTTGATTGTCTTCTTCCAGCTCTTCATATTTTGTACGAACCGCATCCCCTTTATTTTTCAAGTAGCGTTTATCAATGCCTACTAAACTGACAAGCGGCTGTACATCTGTCTGCCAGCTTTTCACTTGGCTTTCTTCCCTGACAAATGTATTCCCTTCTTCTTTCTTATAATGCTCACCATCTATACCGTACGTCATGAGACCATAGACATCTTCTTCTGCAATGCGATCAAAGAAGGCCAAAATTCGCTTTAATTCTGCCTCTGATTTCACGCTTGTTTTAGGGAATGCGAAGATGCCATTATGACCACCTGATGCCCACACCCGTTCTTTGCCATCTGGACCTTTGATTCGGTTCAAGATATCGACTTTCATGTTTTTATCTGTCGCGTCATCTCTCAAGTTCACAGCATCAACCATATTTCCAACATAGATTCCTGCTTTTCCTTGTGAGAATAATTCCTGCTGCTGTGTTTTGCTTGTCACAGGGAAGTCTTTGTTGATATAGCCATTATCACGCAGTTTCTTCATGTACTTCATCGTATTCATGTACTCATCTGTCATAAAGTCTGGCGTGAATTTGCCGTTATCTTCTTTCCAGTCTGTTGGCATTCCCTCATATGAACCAAGCGTTTTAAATGCCCCATAAATCAAATCGTTCCGATCCGTAAAGCCAATTGTATCCGCTTTTCCGTTTTGATTCGGATCTTTTTCAGTAAAGGCTTTCGCTACCTCATAAAGATCATCCAACGTTTTTGGTGTATCCAAATTTAAATTTTCAAGCCAATCCTTTCGAATGACAATTCCTTGTCTTGAAAGTGGTCTCTCTCTATAAATGCCATAAAGCTTACCGTCTATAGAGGCGTTTTTATTAATCAGTTCGTTCATCTTACTTAAATTTGGATAATCCTTTAAATACGGACCGACTTCCCAGAACATACCTGATCTGAATGCATTAATAGCAGACGAATTCTTAATGTCTTGAATCGTCACAATCTGCGGCAGATTCCCAGCTGCAAGTGCAGAATTTAACCGATCTTCCTTCACAGCATCAGGCACCCACGTAATATCAAGTTCTGTATTTGTGAGCTTCTCAATCTCTTTTAAAACCGAATCTTTCGGCGGCTGCTGATGATACAAAATGGCCATCCATGTCAGCTTCACTTTTTTGTCTAAATCAACCTTTTCATCCGATGAACTTCCTTTGCTTGAACATGCGGATAAAATACCGCTTGCTGCAAATAACAGAACAAACGCAATCAACCATAATTTCTTTCTCCCCATAAGATCCCTCCGTTGTTCCTTCTTTTTAACCTTTTACAGAACCTAGTAATGCCCCTTTGTTGAAATGCTTTTGAATAAATGGATAGACAAGCAGAACGGGAATGGTGGCTACCACAATGACAGCCATTTTAATCGTTTGGTCTGGCGGTGGTGTGGATGATCCCATATCCGACATATCTCCCTGCATTCCGCTCGAAACAATGACAATCTGCCTTAGAAGTACCTGAATCGGCCATTTCACTGAATCATTTAAATACAGAATGGCGGTCATGTACGTATTCCAATACGTCACGGCATAAAAAAGTGAAATGGTCGCAATAGCTGGCAAAGAAAGTGGCAGCACAATTTTAAAGAAAATCCCTAAATCGTTACAGCCATCCATCTTCGCTGATTCCTCAAGGCTTGCGGGAATGTTTTGAAAGAAGTTTTTCAAGATGATCAAATTGAACGCATTGATCGCAACCGGTAGAATCAGTGACCAATAGGTATCAAGTAGACCAAGTGTTTTCACAACAATAAACGTCGGAATCATACCTCCGCTAAATAGCATCGTGAAGACAACGAGAAACATCAATGTTCTCCGCCCTTTTAACTCCTGACGAGACAGCCCATATGCCATGAGTGAGGACAAAAACATGCTGACAGCTGTTCCAACGAGTGTCACAAGAATGGACACGATAAGGCTGCGGTACACAATATCCGTAGAGAAAATATACCGATAGGCCTCTAAAGAAAACGTGGTCGGGAACAAGATAAACTTCTTCGTGATGACCTCTTCTACTGTAGCAAAAGAGGCAGCAATGACATGGATGAACGGAAGCACACATATTAATGCGAACATGAGTAGAAAAGAGTAATTAAATAAGTTGAACAATCGGTCTTTAATAGAACGATCTATGTTCATCACACCCTTTCTTTGAAAGCGTTATCATTTTATCCGAAAATGAGCTGCAGCCTGTGACGATATCGTGATTAAAATGTAACAAACGGGGGAAGAAAGCGTCTATAATCATCTTGACAGACCAACTGGATCGATCCTGTCAGTCGTGCTTTTATGCTCATGAAACAAAAGAATAAGATCATCAGCTAATGACATGATTATGCCCTATGCCTGATCGTTTTCTTCAAGGATTTCCGTCGTATTCACATCGGGTCTATAGCCTAACTCCTGCTTCGTGTTTTCCGTAGACCAAGGCTTTTCTTCGTTTTCTGATACGGCATAATATGTCCCAAAGGGAACGGTCGTTTCAATCGCTGCCTTTATCATCCCTGCTAGATCTTCATGTGAAAGAAGTGTTCGTTTTGTTCGATCTTTCTCGTGTAATGCCTCCATCTCATCTGTCACAACCGTTCCAATCCGTAAATTGATAACAGACATTCCCGTTTGATCGTGGAACAAACGGCCTAGCTGTTCAGAAGCAAATTTTAAAATGCCATAGACATTTTGAGTCGCAGGTACATCGTTTGTTGTAATATGTCTCCCTAGTAAGGAGCGTCCATCTTTTTCATAACGATCGGTCACGTGATTGCTGCTTGCAAAAATGACTTTTCGTATGCCGAGACTTGCAGCTGATCGAAACATAGAATAAGAGCTCCTCCAAAAAATATCATTCATTTTTTCAAACTCCTCATGATTCATCACATCATGCGTCATCTCCATGTTTAAAAGGTGTATGATGACATCTGTATCTCGCGGAATCGCCTCATATAATTCCTGTTCATTCGTTGCATCTGCTAAAATGTCTCCTTTTACACAGCCCGTTTGATCAATAATGGTGATCTCATACTCAGAAGAGAGCGTTTTTGTTAAAATACGGCCGATCACACCGCACCCGCCAATGATCGTGATCTTCTTCATGTGTCTCCTCCTTTCTAATGACGTAGTATGTCCAAGCTTTTATAGATTACAGCCATTTTTTTAAGAATCGAGTGGCCTCGTGACGCATAGCGGCTGTTTCAAAATGACCTGCATGAAGACCAACAAGCTGATACCGTTCTTTCAATGAAGCCGCTTGATAAGTTTGGCTCAATCCCTTTTGAATGCGAGCGACGCCTTCAGCAGGCGTGAGTGGATCAAGTTTTCCAACTAAGCTTAAATGCGGCCTTGGAAAAATCATTTCCTGAATATCAGTTGCCGTAAAGTGCTTTGCTAAGCTTGGTACATAGTAATAAAAGCCATGCCTGTCTAAATTGTTCGTTTCAATTAATGTGTGGTGATCGACCTGTGCGCAAAGATCAATACACACACTGACCCTCTCATCAAGCGCAGCCGTCCACCAGGAAAGAAGCCCGCCCATTGACATTCCAAAAATAGCTAACCGGTCCGGCAGCACATCAGGTCGAGACAGCACATAATCAATTGCACACATACTTTCATACAGCATCATGCCCCACATCACTTTCCCTGTTAAAAGCATTTCCTTAAAAATTTCACTTTCGGTTCTTCCTCTTCTCTCACCAAATCCTGCATGATCAATAGACAGAACACTATAGCCTTTTGAGGTGAACTCTTTCGCATATGAAGGCGCTTGCAAATAATGAGCACCCTTGATGAGCTCTTCCTTCCCATCGACGTAGTTCCCGCCATGAGAGTGCTGAAACAGCACAACTGGTCTTTTTTTCACCGTATCCTTCGGCTTCACAAAATAAGCGGGCACTTCCTCTACACCATGGATTGAAAGAATGAGTGTTTCGATGACGTACGATTCACGATCCTCGACCTTTAACGTATATGCCTCCACGCGATGGCGTTCTGGCATTTCTCCTAACAGACTGAGCAGTTGTTCACGTTTGCTTTCCTTTTCCATTGACGTCACTCCTCCTTTTGTTGATCATCTGTTAACATACGAGATCGATCGTGCAATCACCTTGTTTTCGACAAAATTATGTCCCGGGAAATAAAGAACACCCACCGGTTCATACCGATGGGTGTCATCATTAATTCGCAACAATATTGACAAGCTTTCCAGGAACCGCAATCACTTTGCGAATGGTTTTCCCTTCAAGCTGTTCTTTTACACGTGCATCATTTTTCGCAAGCTCTTCTAACTGTTCTTTAGTTGCATCAGCAGGAACAGTTAATTTTGCTTTCACTTTCCCATTCAATTGTACGACAATTTCTACTTCATCGTCGACAAGCTTTGACTCGTCATATTGCGGCCATGCTTCATAAGAAATAGACCCTTCATGACCAAGTTTATTCCAAAGCTCTTCCGCTACATGCGGTGCAATTGGAGAAAGTAGTTTCACAAAGCCTTCTGCATATTCTTTCGGTAGTGTATCAGCCTTGTAGGCATCATTGATAAACACCATTAATTGTGAGATCCCTGTATTGAAGCGCAGACCTTCATAATGGTCTGTTACCTTCATCACGGTTTCATGATAGCTGCGTTCTAATGCGCCTCCAGTTTGCTCCGTTACTTTATCACTGATTGTGCCATCTTCGTTTGTGAATAGACGCCATACACGATCAAGGAAGCGGCGAGCACCATCAAGTCCTGTTTCAGACCAAGCGATTGATGCATCTAAAGGTCCCATGAACATTTCATAAAGGCGTAATGTATCCGCACCATGAGATTCTACGATATCATCTGGATTGACGACATTTCCTTTTGATTTACTCATTTTTTCATTATTTTCCCCAAGAATCATTCCTTGGTTGAACAATTTCATGAAAGGTTCTTTTGTCGGAACAACACCGATATCATACAAGAACTTATGCCAGAAGCGCGCATATAGAAGATGAAGTACAGCATGTTCTGCTCCGCCAATATATACATCAACAGGAAGCCATTTCTTCAGCTTTTCAGGAGATGCAAGCTCTTCTGAGTTATGCGGGTCAATATAACGTAAGAAATACCAGCAGCTGCCTGCCCATTGCGGCATTGTATTGGTTTCACGGCGTCCTTTTTTACCTGTGACAGGATCGACAACCTCAACCCAATCTTTAATATTGGCTAAAGGTGATTCACCTGTGCCACTTGGCTTAATCTCAGTCGTTTTAGGCAAAATGAGTGGAAGCTCTTCCTCTGAAACAGCTGAAGACGTTCCGTCCTCCCAATGAATAATTGGAATTGGCTCACCCCAATAACGCTGGCGGCTAAATAGCCAGTCTCTTAAACGGTAAGTGACTTTCTTTTCGCCTTTTTGATGTTCTTCCAGCCATGCAATGACTTTTTCAATCGCTTCTTCTTTTCCTAATCCATCGAGGAAATCAGAGTTAATGTGTTTTCCATCACCTGTGTAAGCTTCTTTTTCAATGTCTCCGCCTTCGACAACTTCCTTGATTGGAAGATCAAATGTTTTGGCGAATTCATAGTCACGCTCATCATGGGCAGGTACCGCCATAATCGCGCCTGTTCCATAAGTAGCCAGCACGTAATCTGCAATCCAGATCGGCATCTTTTCACCATTTAATGGATTGATGGCATAAGCGCCTGTGAAAATACCCGTCTTCGTTTTTGCAAGATCTGTCCGCTCTAAGTCGCTCTTAGATTGAATTTCTTTCATATATGCTTCGACTGCTTCTTTTTGAGCAGCTGTTGTCATTTTTTCAACAAGTGCATGTTCTGGTGCAAGTACCGCATAGGTTGCCCCAAACAATGTATCAGGACGCGTTGTGAAAACAGTAAACTGTTCATCATGTCCTTCTACTTCGAAATGAACATGTGCACCTTCTGAACGTCCGATCCAGTTACGCTGCATATCTTTAATGCTTTCAGGCCAATCAATGTCTTCTAAATCTTCTAACAGCCTGTCCGCATATGCCGTAATCTTTAGCATCCATTGCTTCATCGGACGTCTTTCAACCGGATGCCCTCCGCGTTCACTTTTTCCATCAATGACTTCTTCGTTTGCAAGGACTGTGCCAAGCGCTGGGCACCAGTTCACTGGTACTTCATCGATATACGCCAATCCCTTTTCGTACAATTTCAAGAAAATCCATTGTGTCCATTTATAATAATTTGGATCAGTCGTGTTGATTTCTCGATCCCAATCATATGAGAACCCTAGTGATTGAATTTGGCGGCGGAAGTTATTGATGTTCTCTTCTGTAAAGACCGCCGGATCATTCCCTGTATCTAGCGCATACTGTTCTGCTGGAAGACCAAATGCGTCCCATCCCATTGGATGAAGAACATCATATCCCTGCATACGTTTCATGCGTGATAAAATATCCGTTGCTGTGTAGCCCTCAGGGTGCCCGACATGAAGTCCTGCTCCTGATGGATATGGAAACATATCAAGTGCATAGAACTTTGGTTTATCTTCCGAGTCAGATGTGGCGAATGTTTTATGTGTCAGCCAATAATCCTGCCACTTCTTTTCAATTTCCCGATGCTGAAAACTCAATGTGAAAACCTCCTTTAATATGTACGGCTGTATCTGCTCAGATGACCACTGCAAGAATTCAGATTTTTCTAAAATCAACAAAAAACCCTCATCCCTGGAAAGGGACGAGAGATTTTTTGGTTCCCGCGGTACCACCCTTGTTAGCGTAACTTTCTGTTTGTACGCTCACTTAATATCTTTAACGCAGACATGCGACAGAAGCTTTAACGCAACTGCAACTCTGAGGCGAGTTCAGAAGCAGATTTGATTGACTTTCACCAGCCGTCAATTCTCTAAAGACAAATACTGCTTTCCTACTACTCCTCTTCACTGTTCTTATCGTAACCGTCATCTAAGTAGTATTTTATAGAATTATGATCATAAGTGCAAGCAGGTTTGTATACAATGGGAATGTACCCTAGATCAGGGTAAAGTAGAGGATATTATTCGTGTGGAGATCGGTTATGACGGTTGGAGTCTGCATTCTGTGAATGCTGTTCTCTTACAAAATCAAAGCTTCGCAGAACTGCTTCTCCTCCATAACCTGAAATAATTGATAAGATGACCAAGTGCAGACTAGATTCGGGATTTGAGGATAAGACAAGCAGTGTAGCGGCAATCATCCCAACGAGCCAATCTTCAATAAACCCTAAATAAATAAACTTTTTTGTCATTCTGGGCTTCTCTAGCCTACCTTTTTTCTTTACGTGACCGAGAATGCCCATGACCCCTCCAATGGCGCAAGCAATAATGACTTGTTGCAGCATTTTCATCACCTTCCTAAAGCCCTTAGAATAGTAAAGCGACTTCAGGCTGTCCAGCCCCCTGTAATGCCATTCTGCTGTTCCGTCATAATCCATGTAAAAGGTCTATTCTCTCTAACGAAGAAAAAAAGCTTGTTTCTTCCATTATATGTGAATGACCCAAAACAATCTTGATGCATTGGAATCATTTTTACCTAATCCATATTGACTATTTTTGTCATTTTATGAATTATGAGCAATTGATTCCTTCTTTTTCTAAAGAAAAGTCTCCTTACTTACTATATTCTAATGGAGGACAAACTATGATGACAAATTTAACAAAGCCATTGCAATCGTTGAAACAGAACATATGTTATGTTACGTTAGTAAGGAATACCTTTGGTTGAAAAGACAACCATTTGATATGTCTGATAGCAGCAACAAAGGAGGGTAATATGGTCAGCTCGAACATCTTCGGCTTACAAAAACAGCTTGAACTCATAAAAAAAGCGCTAGATCATGCGCGGATTGGTGTTGTCATTACAGACCCTTCTTTAGAGGATAACCCTATCGTTTATGTGAATCATGGCTTTACACACATGACTGGATACAAACCAGATGAGATTCTTGGGCGTAATTGTCGATTCCTTCAAGGGAAAGACACAGATCAAAAGCAGCTCGATTTAATACGTCATGGAATACAGAATAAAACACCTATTACCACACAGCTAAAAAATTATAAAAAAGACGGTACTTTTTTTTGGAATGAACTCAATATAGATCCTCTATACATTGAACAAGATGATAAAACATTTTTCATTGGCTTTCAAAAGGATATTACGAAACAGAAAGAATATGAACAGCTCCTAGAAGATTCCTTACAGGAAGTCACCTCTCTTTCGACGCCAATCGTCCCAATCAAAAATGGTGTATCTGCTCTGCCACTCATTGGAAAACTATCTGAAGAACGCTTTGATGCCATTGTCGCGAAGTTAACTTGTATATTAGATGATTCAAAGGATGATTATTTAATTGTCGATCTTTCTGGTTTAATCGATGTCGATGATTCCGTTGCAGCACGCATTTTCAAGCTGCATCGTCTTCTTAATCTAACCGGAACCGAACTGATCATCACAGGGATCAAACCGCAGCTTGCAATGAAAATGAAAGACTTGGATACAGATTTTCAGGATACAATCACTTATTTGACGGTTAAGGAAGCAATCAAAGGATTACCATTAGCTGAAAACCCTGTGTAAAAAAGGGTTTTTTTAGTTGAAACGCCCCCTAAAAATGGAAAAATGAGGTATGATAGGTGTAATAAAGGATGTAGGGGGGCTACTAGATGATGATGTTACTCATCATAGGTCTTTTATGTGTTTGTTTTGCCATAGGATACGCCGTCAATTTCTTATTACTCAAACACCAGAATGAGCAGATCTTTTCAAAGAAACTATTTTATCCTTTCTTGATCTTGGGTCTCATCTTTTCCATTATGTCATTACCGTTTGCTGCCACAGATGCACCGAAGGCACAAGCAGATCCATCTTCAGAACAGCTGTTAAAGGATCAAAAGCAGCTCACATCTGACATAACGCGCTTAAAAGCTGATAAAGAGGAGCTTACCGCTTCTTTAGAGGACGCAACAAAGGATAAAGAAAAACTAGCGAAAAAGCTAGAAACCATCACCTCAGAAAAAGAAACAATCAAAAAGCAAGAAAAGACCATTCAAGCGCTTGAAGAGAAAATAGACAAGCTTGCCTCAAGCAACGAAACACTCAAAAAAGAGAACAAGAAAAGCAGCAGCGATACGGAGTCTTCTACCGTTCAGCGGTCCGCTCCTAAAGATGAAGGAAAAAGCACAGGCGGTCATGAGTCACAGAAGGAAACAAAAAAAGAATCTGCAGCCTGTAACATCAAAGGAAGTGTCAACGGTATTTATCACACACCGAGCAGCAGATACTACTCTAGAACAAAGAATGTAACCAAGCTATTCTGCTCTGTAGAAGAGGCAGAGCGTGCAGGGTACCGGGCACCTAAGCAATAGCTATGTATCACGAAAAAAGAACCTCCTGTCAGCCCAATTGGGTGCCTTAGGAGGTTCTTTTTTTAGATTTCTCTTCTTAATGCTGCTAATACATTCGTTTTTGTTGCTTTACGTGCTGGGTTAAGCCCTGAAAGGATTGCTACCCCTGCGCTAATCACTGTTGCTGTAATTACAAGGCTGAGCGGAATATAGGAGAAGGTGATCGAGAATTGATCGCTTGACCCTCCCTCTGACATGGACGACAAAATGGCTGGAATGATTAAATTGACGGCGAAACTAATGATATATGAGATGATAATACCGATGATCGACCCAATCACCCCAATGTAAGCACTTTCCATGAGGAACATTCGCTTGATAATCGATGGATTCGCGCCAATGGCTTTCATAATCCCAATTTCTTGTGTCCGCTCTGTTACTGCCATTGTCATCGTATTAAAAATACCAATTGCAGAAATAATGACCGCAATACATCCAACAAAAATAAGTCCAATTTTGAAGACTGTAAAGAACATATCCATTCCTTCGAGCTGATTTGTCACAGAGATGACTTGATAGCCCTCATCTGTCAGCTTATTCGTGAGTGCACCGACATTGTCGAATTTATCTGCATAAACAGAAGTCATTTTCTCGACATTTCCTGCTTCAGGAGATAGATCGAGTACTTGACCAAATTCCTTTTCATACGCATTCGGAATAAAAATTTTATGATCCTCTTGCCACTCCAGATTCGGCTTTTTCAAAACACCTACTACACGGAAATCAAATGTTTTTTCTTTGACGACTTCATTTTCTTCGTTGAGTTTTGGTACCTTGACTTGAATCACTTTATTTAAAATATCTTTCGTGTAGCCCTTAGGCTCTTTTGGTGTTTCTTCACCATTTGATGTCTGATTTAATTTTTTTTCATAGGCTTGGCGTTCTTTTTTTGTCCACAGTTGTTCAGCCATATGATACCCGACCACAATTTCGTTCGCTGATGTTGGGACTTTTCCTCGGTCTAGCTCAAGCCCTGCTTCTTTTTCTTCTTTCATATCGGTTAGAGCAGCCTGCGTTTCACCTGAGCGATCATCGAGCTCGACGTTTACCAATGGAATGAGCGCCGTTCTTGAGACGACAGATTTCACATGATCATATTTCTTTAAATCATCTGTCTTGACGTCACCTTTTTCCTTGCCTAACACTTTCACTTCTGTGATGATTTGCTGTTTCATGATTTCATCTTGCGCCGATTTTTGCAGACCAAAACCAACAGACGCTAAAACGATTAAGAAAGAGCATGCCATTGTCGTCGCAAGAATGGTCATAAACACACGCAATCTATTTTTCTTCATGTTTCTTCTAATGAATTTGACCTGATCTCTAAATTTCAATGGATTGTTCCCCTTTCTTTAATACACCATCATGAAGCTGGAACGTGGTATCTGCGATTGAAGCGACTTCATCGTCATGTGTAATGATGACAAAGGTGATTCCTTTTTCACGATTGAGCTGCTGGATAAAGGCTAAAATTTCTCCTTCGGTTTCTGAATCTAGACTGCCTGTTGGTTCATCCGCTAAAATAATAGATGGATTTAAAATCAAGGCTCTTGCAATACTCACACGCTGCTGCTGCCCGCCTGACAACTCATTTGGGTAATGCCCTGCATGATGTTCTAGACCTACTCGTTTCAGCATTTCTTCTACTTTCGCCTTTCGTTCAGACGGCTTCACACCTTTTAAAGTGAGCGGAAGTTCAACATTTTCATACGTCGTTAAGCTCCCGATCAATTGAAAGCTTTGAAAGATAAAACCAAAGTGATCTAAGCGGAAGTCCGCCCATTCTTTTTCATTAAACCCAGTCACATCGGTACCATCAATGACAATTTGTCCGCTCGTTGGCGTAATATATCCTGAAATTAAGTTCAATAGGGTAGATTTCCCCGAGCCACTTCGCCCAACTATACATGCAATGTCGCCTCTTTTGATGGACAGGTCAATCCCTTTCAGCACAGGAATCTCATTCTCTCTGCCCTTTTTACCAATTTTAAACACATGATCTAACGCTTGAATCTGAATCATCTCTACTCCCCTACTCTCTGTTTATCTTTTTCGATATATTAAGAAATAACTTGTTAGTGCGCCTACAGCTCCACCGATGAGCATGCCAGCGATATAACCAAATATAGAATTATCTGAAGAAAATCCAACCCAGCCAAATCCTAGAACACCGAAGACAATGACCATAATCTGAATGGGCCGGTCGATTTTTTGATAAAGAAAGAAGCGGCCATTTCGTTCAATTGGATGTTTTAAAAAGCTAATTAAACCAATTAGATAAAACAGAACCATCATGACAATAGGGATAATAATTTTTTCACCCGAGAACCAATGAGGATAATCAGATTGGAAAGGTTCAGTTGTAATGTAAATAATTGGAGACATAGGCGATATCAAATGAACGAAGCTCTTATCTAACCAATCCCCACTTGTCTTCAAGATAAAATCTAAATGAACAATCGGTAATCCGATCACTAAAAAGGGTAAAATAGCTGTGCTGAACCCAACAATTGCTTGTGAAATGGAACTTCCGGTTAAAGTACCAGCTGCAAAAAATAAACTATAAAACATTAAGGAGGTCACAAATGAAATGACATAACCGCTATGAAAGCCAGATGTCTCTAGTGGATTCAGCCCCAAAATAAGTAAATACGTAAGAACATACGATACGGCATGAACGATTGCAATGATTCCAGCACCTAAGAAAAACTTTGTATGATAGATTGTACTTCTGTTAAACGGCAAAGATAAGGTAAAGTCCATATGCCCTTTATTTCTCTCAAATCCTAGCTGAATGACAGCAAAGAAGACCCCCATTAACCAAGAAAGGGAGAGAAACACATCTGTATTAAAGAAATAAGAAAAACGCGGTGAATCTACAATACACTCTGCATCCTTTAGACATGTTTGAAAAGATGAATATTCCATTAAGAATGCAAAGGGCGTCGCAAACACCGCAACCAGCATCACTAAAATAAATGTCAGCTCTGATTGCTTCCACTCCTTATATAATAATTGCCGCTTTACCATCTCCGTTTCCCTCCAAACTTTGCAATGAATACTTCTTCTAAATTCACAGGCAGTTCATGCCATACTTTTGGTTGCAGCGACTTTAAGTACTCTTTAGCCTCTACATCGGTTTTAAGAACAAGCGCTGTATAAAAAATGCCCGCTTGATCTAATATAGCAACACCATTTTTTCGTATACTCAAGTTCATATCTTCTTCAAAAGCCATCTGGATTTTGACATAATCATTCTTTAATTCATCTAGATCCATGACACTTGTGAGTTGGTTTCCTTCTAAAAACCCGATTCGGTTACACATCCGCTCAATATCCTCTAATCGATGCGATGTGATGAGAATCGACGTTTCACGTTCCGCTACCTCGTCGATCATGAGCTGAAGAACATCATTTCTTGTGACGGCATCAATACCATCTGTTGGTTCATCTAACAGAATCACGGCTGGCTTGATCGCAAAGCTTAAAATTAATGACAGCTGCTTTTTTAACCCTGTCGATAGTTCACGGTATTTTACTTTTTCCGGTATTTCATAGCGGTTCACAAGCTCATTGGCATATGTCACGTCAAACTTCGGATAAATATGCTTTAACAGCTGGACAAGCTGCCCGTAATTGTATCTATCAAAGTAGGGATTGACGACTGGCATATACACAATATTTTGCTTTACTAACGGGTGGTCTTTCACAAGCACGTCTTTAAAATAAATCTCTCCTTCATCTGGAAGAAGAATTTGCTGAATCAAGCGGAGAAGTGTTGTTTTACCAGAGCCATTCCTGCCAAGCAAACCAAAGATCTCACCTTCGCCTATTTTGAAGGAAACGTTGCTGAGTACTTCACGTCCATTTAATGTCTTCGATACATTTCTAACCTCAATCAACTTTATTTCCTCCCTCGAGACTTGAGCCGATCTCTTCTATCCATTCCTTCAGTTGTTGAATATCAATACCGGCATAATGAGCTTCTATAATGAGTTGTCTTAATTGCTCCTTCATCTCCAATACCTTCCCTTCATTCAGCTTTAACCGAGCCTCTTCTGTTACATACGTACCGCGCCCTCTTAGTGTTTCAATAATCCCTTCCCGCTCAAGCTCCTTATATGCTTTACTGACGGTGTTAGGATTGGCGATGATAATAGTGGCGAGCTCTCTGACAGAGGGCAGTTTGTCACCAGGTTTCATTACACCTTTTAGACATAAAATTTTGAGTTGCTCAATGATTTGTTCATATATTGGCGCAGCGCTTCGTGGATCTATTTGAATCATGATGGCTCCCTCTTTCCTCATTCATGCTTTTGCAGTCCTATTGCTTGTTCATGCCCTTGCATTAAAGGGATTGAATTAAGTATCAAATCTTTTTGAACTTCAAAACCAATGAAAACGAGAACGAAAAAAAATGTACATGCTAACACAACAGCCAGCACCATCCACTTCAAATTGATTGGTTTTTTTTCTTTTTTCATGGTTGAACACCTTTCTTCACTTTTTAAGTGTCTTTAGTGTATTAGTTGATGTAGTACACTTAATACAATATAGACACTTAAATAAAAAGTCAATAGCCTTTCAAAAAATAAAAAACAGACCCTTTAAAAAAGGATCTGTTCATCATTCGTTGTCGTAAGAAATGCCTAAAATCATTTGATTTTGCAAGCTTTGCATTTGAACACGTGCCCTGTCTAACCGCTCTCTTTGCTGGTCATTGGCGACATCTTTTAATTTTTCTAATTCGTTCACCGCATCTTCAAGCATAAGCTGTGCCTTAGAAAATTCGTCCTCATTATAATGCTCTTGGCGTAAGTTCAAATCAAATTGCTCATTTGCAAACTCAAGGGTTTCAGTACTTTTTTGGATAAATTCATCGATTGACTGCCTTGTTGCCATCTTGCATTCCCTCCATTTCATCATTGCTCCCGCCTATTTTGCCCACGTAAAGCTTTTTCACTAAAGAAAATGTTGGACAGATTCAATTGTCCTCCTTCATGATTTTTGTTAAACTTTAAGGATGCCTATTATTACGCAAGGAGGTTACTGACTTGGATCAGCATAACCCTTTTTTATATTCAAACAGCGAAAAACGCTATCACACATGGAACTATCATTTGCGAGAACACTTTGGTCATAAAGTTTTTAAAGTGGCCTTAGACGGCGGCTTTGACTGCCCAAACCGTGATGGTACTGTAGCCCACGGAGGCTGTACATTTTGCAGTGCCGCAGGATCTGGTGATTTTGCAGGAAACCGTGCGGATGATCTCATCACTCAATTTAACGAAATCAAAGACCGGATGCATACTAAATGGAAAGACGGAAAATATATGGCGTATTTTCAGGCGTATACAAACACACACGCCCCGCTTCCTGTTTTAAAGGAAAAATTTGAAACCGTGATGAATTTGGATGGTGTGGTTGGCTTATCTATTGCGACAAGACCTGACTGCCTGCCAGATGACGTGGTGGAGTATTTAGCTGAATTAAATGAGCGGACTTATCTCTGGGTAGAGCTTGGTCTTCAAACGGTTCATGAACGGACAGCGATGCTTATTAACCGTGCCCATGATTATGAATGCTACGTAGAAGGTGTAGAAAAACTGCGAAAACACGGCATTCGTGTCTGCTCGCATATCATCAACGGCTTGCCTCTTGAAAATCGGGACATGATGATGGAGACAGCAAAAGCTGTTGCTGATTTAGATGTGCAAGGAATTAAAATTCATTTGCTTCACCTTTTAAAAGGAACCCCAATGGTCAAGCAATATGAAAAAGGCAAATTGGAGTTTCTAAGCCAGGAAGAATATGTCCAGCTTGTTTGTGATCAGCTGGAGATCCTGCCGCCAGAAATGATTATTCATCGTATTACAGGCGATGGCCCGATTGAATTAATGGTTGGTCCAATGTGGAGTGTAAACAAATGGGAAGTATTAAATGCCATTAATGCTGAGCTTGAAAGACGTAACAGCTACCAAGGCAAACGTTTCGTCAGATTGGAAGAAGCAGCAAAATGATCTTGAAACGCATGCTCCCTTTTAGTAAAGAGCTGTTAGAACGGGCTTGTCAAAAAGGCGACATCGTTATTGATGCAACGATGGGAAATGGCCACGATACACTCTATTTAGCTGATCTTGTCGGTCATGATGGACAAGTTTTTGCATTCGACGTACAAGAAGAAGCCATACAGCAGACGCGTAAAAGACTTGGTGAGGGATATCCATATGTTCATCTCATTCACGATGGTCATGAAAAACTGGCTCAACACCTGCCAAGGGATGTTTATGGACATATCTCTGGCGCGGTGTTTAACCTTGGGTACTTGCCCGGAGGCGATAAAGCCGTCACCACTCAGGCCCATACAACCATTGAAGCCATTGAGCAGCTCCTCGACTGGCTTAAACCCGGAGGTCTGATCGTCCTTGTGATTTATCATGGACACCCCGAAGGGAAAAAAGAAAAAGAAGTGCTTCTCGACTATTGCAGATCACTTCCTCATGAAGAGGTGCAAGTTTTATCATATCAATACATGAATATTCAAAACGACCCGCCTTTTGTGGTCGCCATTGAAAAAAAGCTAAAGCTCAAATCCTAATGGATTTGAGCTTTTTTATGAGGATTTCATCCAAGGCATTTTCTGATAGGTCCGGTAGGCTCTTCCGTTGATATAGAAAAAGAACGATGTTTTCCCGCTTGATTTGATCAGCCGTTTTGCCAGCTTATTCATCTCTTTTTGGGCTGTTACTTTTTCATCGGACAAATAGACTGCCAATAATCCTCTGTTAATTAATTTGTGAAAGTTTTCGTGCGGAATGCCTTTCAGCTGCTCATCCGCTTTTTCAATAAAATGCTGAAGTCTATCCATCATCTCATGATGAGAAGCATAGTAGGAGCAAAAGTTCAGATCTCCTCCAAGCCGGTCTTCTTCTTGGTCAATTAAATAATCAAGTAAAATGTGCAGACCTTGAATATAAGGGAAATAGCTTTCGTATATTTGCTTCGCCTGCTTTTCTGTAAAGTCCGGCTGCAACGCATACGCCACAAGACAGAAAATCCCTAACGTTGATCCTGCACAAGCTGAAAATTCATACCATTCCATCTTAGGCAAATCCTTTTCATATTGGCGGAACCACGATTCTAGCCGCGGAACCCGCTCATGAGGAACGACGTGTTTATGTACTTGCAAATCACTGTAGTAATCGCACAGCGTGTGTAAATATGGCTGAATGATCGGATAATGCTTAAGACGCGACAGCACGTCTTGGCATGTGCGGACAAGCGAGTGTAAATACCCATGATCCTCTTGATCATCACGGAATTGGTAGTAAGGCTTGAGCTCAGCATGAATATCAAGCGCATCTCTCATCGCTTGATGCAGCATATGAAAATCTTTTGGATCAAGCGACGTACTGCGGTCACACAGGTTATCTAAGTAATCACTGATGGTTTGATACGCCACAATGAATTCAATACACGTTTCTTTCGCCTCACCTGCTAGAAGAGATAAAATACCTCCGCCTTCGCAGTGGAAGGTTTTACTCGATATGCTCGCTAACGCCTGCGTACGCAGTTCTTCATTTTCAATCATTTCTGCATGAGCCCGCCACTTTTTTAGCTCCTGATGAACAAGCGGAAAAATATCTTTATACACCTTTGTCATCAGTGCAAAAGGACGCTCTGGTACTGACAAATCAATCCACCCCTAACTTAAAGCTCACCATCAAATATATTGATCTGTAAAGGCTCTTGCTGCCTTAAACACATCTTCTCTTTCCGGTTCATTAAAAATTTCGTGATACAGCTCTTCCCATTCACGATATGATTTATTGGTTGATTCAATGCCATTGAACCATTTGATCACCCTCGTTTTATCGACGATCTTATCATCGCCCGCCTGCATTAAAAGGAGCGGAATCGATTTAAAAACATTCGTTGGCTGCATGGCTGCATCAATATTTTTGATCAGCTCTCGGTACCAGCGGACCGACACCTTTGTTACGTAAAGGGAATCATTTGAGTCTGCCTCAATCACAGCCTGATTTCGTGTGGCTAGTTCAATCGACAGCCCTGACTCGACTTTAAAGGACGGTGCCAGCACATTTAGACCTTTTGATGCAAAATCCATTAGCTTCTTCGGTTTAAATTGCAGACCTAAACAAGGTGATGATAAAATAAGGCCATCAATCTTCGTATGGGTATACTGCTTGACCCACTCAATTGAAATGAGTCCGCCCATACTGTGTCCAAGTAAAAAAGTAGGAAGCCTGAATGATTTCGCATGTTCGATCCATTCATCTACTGTATCAATGTATTCTTGAAACGAACGAATGTGGCCGCGCGCACGTGTCGACGTCCCTTGCCCAGGCAGGTCACCCATGACGACGTGATAGCCGGCATTTCGCCACATTTCGATCAGCCATTTATATCGGCCGTGATATTCACTCGCACCATGTACTATCACAATTGTACCAACTGGTCTTTCAGCATGCCAAGTCCACAAAGTAAACACCTCACAAATGTTGTATTAAGAAAGGAAGTCGAAAAAGTGATTTATCCATATCATCAGTTTACACCTGAGATTCATGAATCGGTCTTTGTCGCAGATAACGCCACCATTACAGGAGATGTCACGATTGGAGAATATTCGAGCGTGTGGTTCCAAACCGTCATCAGAGGCGATGTCGCTCCTGTGAGAATTGGAAAAAACGTCAATATTCAAGATTTATCCTGTCTGCATCAAAGTCCTGGAAAAACACTTCTAATAGAAGATGGTGCTACCATTGGACACCAAGTCACATTACATAGCTCAATCATTCGAAAAAATGCCCTCATTGGTATGGGGTCTATCATTCTCGATGGTGCAGAAATTGGCGAAGGTGCCTTTATCGGTGCAGGTAGTCTTGTCCCTCAAGGAAAGATCATTCCAAAAGGATCACTCGCTTTCGGCCGTCCAGCCAAGGTCGTCCGGCAGTTAACAGATGAAGATATCCAAGACATGGACAGAATCCGTAGAGAATATGTAGAAAAAGGACAATACTATCGTTCCCTTATACCCCGTTAACATCATACGCGTTATCTTCACTTTATCATGTTTTTTTCAGGATATTAAGCAATAACTATGAACCGCTTGTTATTTTACCCTTTTCCGCCGCTTTCTATCATAACAAAAAAGGTTTTCAGCTTTGTGCTGAAAACCTTTTTTCATTAACTAAAGATAACTTCTTTCGGTTGATGATTCAACTGCTCTGGATCAATGCTGCGCTCCACATAAATGCTGTGCCAAATCATAAAGATAAGGACGGTCCAAATCTTACGGCTATGATCTGCTTTACCAGCACAATGCTCATTTAATAAATCAAGCACATACTCTTTGTTAATGTATTCATCTGTTTGACTGTTTTTGATGATGTCTTTTGCCCAAGCATTCATCTCATTTTTCAACCAATGACGAATTGGCACAGGGAAACCAAGCTTTTTACGGTTTAACACATGGTCAGGCACAATGCCTTCTGCTGCTTTACGCAATAAATATTTCGTTGTGCCATCTTTTGTTTTCAGCTCTTCTGGAATTTTAGAAGCCGCTTCAAAAACGACCTTATCAAGGAATGGAACACGAAGCTCAAGAGAATTCGCCATCGTCATCTTGTCTGCTTTTAATAAGATGTCTCCGCGCATCCACGTATGGATATCAACATATTGCATTTTGTTAATATCACTGTAGCCTGCGCTTTCCTCGAAGTATGTCTTCGTTATGTCACGATATGTGATGCTTGGATCATAATGTTTGAGGAGATTTTTCTTCACTGGCTCTTCAAAGATTTTCGCATTACCGATATAACGTTCCTCTAATGGCGTACAGCCGCGAACGATAAAGCTCTTCCCTTTCATTCCTTCTGGCATTAAACGAGCCAGACGAAGAAGAAGCTTTTTCAGCATAGATGGTACAGATTCAAATGGTTTAAGAGAAAGAGGCTCACGGTAAATATTATATCCACCGAACAGCTCGTCCGCTCCTTCACCTGAAAGAACAACCGTCACTTGTTTCTTCGCTTCTTTTGCCACGAAATACAATGGAATCGCTGCCGGATCAGCTAAAGGATCGTCTAAATGCCAGACAATCTTCGGAAGCTCGTTCATATATTCCTCTGGAGAAATGACGGCGCTGAAGTTTTGTAAGCCTAGCTTGTCAGCTGTTTCCTTCGCGACATCGACTTCACTAAAGCCATCCTGCTGGAAGCCAACAGAGAATGTCTTTAGCTCAGGGTGTAATTCCTTTGCGACAGACACGATGAAGGAAGAATCAATACCACCTGATAGGAATGAACCAACAGGTACATCACTTCTCATGTGAACTTTCACAGAATCATAGATCGCATCTCGTACTTCTTCAATTAACTTCTGTTCTTGTGTTTGCTCAGGCTTGAATTGAACTTTCCAGTATGTCTTAAATTCGATCTCCTGTCCTGGGCGTAAAATAAACTTATGACCAGGCTCAACTTTATGCACCTTTTGATCAAGCGTATTTGGCTCAGGAACGAATTGGAACGACATGTACTGCTGCAATGAAGTCTCATCAAATAAAATGTTCTCGTTCACAGCCATCAAGCTTTTGCGCTCAGACGCAAAGTACACTTGCTCATCCATTTGTGTGAAATAAAGCGGTTTGATGCCAAAAGGATCTCTTGCGCCATATAATTGCTGCGCTTCTTTATCCCAAATTAAAAATGCAAACATGCCGCGAAGCTTAGAAGCCGCTTCTTCTTTATAATGACGGTATGTGGCAAGCAGTACTTCCGTATCAGAATCTGTGCTGAACGTATAGCCCTTTTTCACAAGCTCTTCCTTCAGCTCCACATAGTTATAAATTTCCCCGTTAAAAATAATCCAGTACTTTTCATCTTCATAAGAAAGCGGCTGCTTTCCGTGTTCAACATCTATAATACTTAAACGTCTAAATCCAAATCCTACATGCTCATCATGAAAGTAACCCTCATCATCCGGACCACGGTGAACGATGAGACGATTCATTTGTTTAATTAACTCTTCCTGCTCAGTAGTTTCGGACAATGGACGGTGATTAAACACACCAACAAACCCACACATATTATTGCCTCCACGTTATGTTATTTCTTAAAAGTAGACCTATAATTAGACAGTTATTTGTCCGATTTTGTTTCACATTTTTTCGCTTATTGTAGAATTTTTTTTTAATCAAAAGGAAAACCGCTTAAAATAAGCGGTTTTATATGTTGTTATTGTCCTAATGCTTCCTTGCGAAGTGTATCGGCTTTATCCGTTTTTTCCCACGGAAGATCTAAATCATGACGGCCGAAATGTCCGTATGCAGCTGTTTGTTTGTAGATCGGACGACGCAGGTCAAGCATTTTAATAATGCCAGCTGGACGAAGATCGAAGTTCGCACGAACCACTTCAATTAATTTTTCTTCAGAAGCTTTCCCTGTTCCGAAAGTATCAATTGAAATCGATACAGGCTGTGCAACACCAATTGCATAAGCAAGTTGTACTTCACAAGAATCTGCAAGGCCGGCAGCTACAATGTTTTTCGCTACGTAACGAGCAGCGTATGCCGCTGAACGGTCAACCTTTGTTGCGTCCTTCCCAGAGAAAGCACCGCCGCCATGACGAGCGTATCCGCCATACGTATCAACGATGATTTTACGTCCAGTTAAACCAGCATCCCCTTGAGGTCCACCGATCACGAATCGGCCAGTTGGGTTAATAAAGTATTTTGTCTGTTCATCAATCAGTTCACTTGGAACGACAGGGCTGATGACATGCTCTTTTAAGTCGCTTTGAATTTGTTCAAGCGTCACTTCTGGTGCATGCTGCGTTGAAATAACCACTGTATCAATACGAACAGGTTTATTTTGGTCATCATATTCTACTGTTACTTGTGTTTTTCCATCTGGACGTAGATAAGCAAGTGTTTGATCCTTGCGTACTTCAGTTAAACGGAGAGATAATTTATGCGCTAGTGAAATCGGCAGCGGCATCAGTTCTTCGGTTTCGTTGTTGGCAAAACCAAACATCAATCCTTGGTCACCTGCACCAATCGCATCAAGTTCTTCTTCAGTCATTGTGCCTTCACGTGCTTCAAGCGCTTTGTCTACACCTTGCGCAATATCAGCAGACTGTTCATCAATAGATGTGAGCACTGCACATGTTTCCGCATCAAAACCATATTTCGCACGCGTGTAGCCAATTTCCTTAATCGTGTCACGCACCGTCTTTGGAATATCGACATAAGTAGACGTTGTAATTTCTCCGCTTACTAATACGAGACCCGTTGTAACAGAAGTTTCACAGGCAACACGTGCATTTGGATCTTTCTTTAAAATTTCATCCAAAATGCTGTCTGAAATTTGATCACAGATTTTATCCGGATGTCCTTCCGTCACTGATTCTGAAGTAAATAAACGACGATTTTGACTCATAATGGCTATTTCCTCCTGTACAAGACCACATCATCCCAAGATGAGGTCTCCAATATGATACGGAACTCGTTCCCTCTTATATTTGAAAACGTTTCTATTAGAGATGTTATTGGCAATTTGTTCATATGATATCCCAAAAATAAAAAAACCATTTCCTTCATTGCGAGGAAAGGGTCTGAGATCGCATGCCTTTCACTCTTATCGCTCAAGGTGTTCTTGTACCTTGCATCAGGTTAGCACCTTGGTTTCTCAGCATATTCATGCCTTTTCATAAGAAACCGGTTGCTGGGCTTCATCGGGCCTGTCCCTCCACCAACTCGGGATAAGAGTATCCGTTCAATAAGATATCTTATCTTAAATACTTGCATCATGTCAATGCTTCATCAGAATTATCTTCCCTTTTTTTCACCACGTTATTAGCATCACCAAAAAGCATATTTTCATAGCAGAAATGAAAAAACACACACAAAAATATTTAAATAGTATAGACTATTATTACGAATGTGTTATACTAATCGAAACAAAACAAATTCAACGGTAAAGGAAGGGTTTTTTTATGAACTCAGTGGATTTAAAAGAAGATTTGCAGTCATTGCTCTCATTAGAAAATACGCACCAAAATTTATCTGTTCCGAAACTTGTTGAAAAGATTTTGGCACGTGATGAAGGCGTTTTAACATCAACAGGAGCTGTCCGTGCTACAACGGGTGCCTACACAGGACGTTCGCCTAAAGATAAATTTATCGTGAAAGAAGAAAGCTCTGAACATAAAATTGATTGGGGTCAAGTCAACCAGCCGATTTCTAAAGAAGCATTTGACCGTTTATATACAAAGGTTGTGTCATACTTAAAAGAACGTGATGAACTATTCGTCTTTGAAGGATTTGCCGGTGCAGATGAAAGATACCGTATGCCAATTACAGTGGTAAACGAATTTGCATGGCACAATCTCTTTGCAAAGCAGCTATTCATCAGACCTGACGGATCAACACCTTCTTCAAACGAAAAACCGTTCACCATCTTATCTGCACCGCATTTTAAAGCAGATCCTGAAACAGATGGCACAAACTCTGAAACGTTTATTATCGTTTCTTTTGAAAAACGTACCATTCTGATCGGTGGAACAGAGTATGCAGGAGAGATGAAAAAGTCCATCTTCTCTGTCATGAACTACCTGCTTCCTGAGCAAGATATTTTATCCATGCACTGCTCAGCAAACGTCGGTCAAGAAGGCGATGTCGCACTATTTTTCGGCCTTTCAGGTACTGGGAAAACGACGCTTTCTGCAAGCGCAAGCCGCAAGCTGATCGGTGACGATGAACACGGCTGGTCTGGCTCAGGAGTCTTCAATATTGAGGGCGGATGCTATGCGAAATGTGTGAACTTAAGCGAAGAAAAAGAACCGCAAATCTACAAAGCCATCAGCTTCGGATCAGTTCTTGAAAATGTTGTGCTTGATGAAGAAACACGTGAAGCGGATTATGATGACACGTTCTTTACTGAAAACACACGCGCTGCTTACCCAATCGAAATGATTGATAACATCGTGACGCCAAGTATCGCAGGACACCCATCTGCCATTGTCTTCTTAACAGCTGATGCATTTGGCGTTTTACCTCCAATCAGCCGTTTAACAAAAGAACAGGCGATGTACCATTTCTTGAGCGGTTACACAAGTAAATTAGCAGGAACTGAGCGCGGTGTCACATCACCAGAAACGACATTCTCTACTTGCTTCGGTTCACCATTCTTGCCGCTTCCAGCTCACGTCTATGCTGAAATGCTTGGCAAGAAAATTGATGAGCACGGCGCAAAAGTATTCCTTGTGAATACAGGTTGGACTGGCGGAGGCTATGGTACAGGCAAACGTATGAACCTAGCGCATACAAGAGCAATGGTGCAAGCAGCGATCGAAGGCGACCTCGACAACGCCGAAATGATCACTGATGACATCTTTGGATTACACATCCCGCTTCATATTCCTGGCGTTCCAGATGAAGTGCTTCAACCTTCTAAAACATGGGATGACCAAGAGGCTTATCAAGAAAAAGCACACTTCCTTGCCAATGAATTTAAAAAGAACTTCCAAAAATTCAGCCACGCAGCAAGTGACATTGAAGCCAAAGGCGGACCACTCGTATAATCAAATGACAAAAGCTGAGGGGAATCATTCCCTCAGCTTTTTTTGTTAGTTTGTTGAATGTAATGAGACGAGACGGTAAGTGACCTTTGTCACATTGTCTGTAAGCTCTAACTTTTCAACGTGTGCTGTCCCTGTTTTTTCTCCGTCTTTCGTTTTACGCACCTCAAGCGGAATATTTAATGGATAAATGCGGTACCCTTCCTTCATGAGCTCAAATACATTCTCTTCAATTCTTGTCTCTTTTCCCTTCGTGACAATCATTGTATTAAATTCAACAGGCATTCCCATATTGAAAATCCCCCTACTTTCTAAAATTCGTTATACTGCTTATTTTACCACATTTCCGCTTTTCCGGCTGTGCATCCACGTCGTCAGCCTTCTGACAATTTCCCGATTATACTGCGGCGGAAAATAATGGTTGTATCCATGGAAATACCAAGTCTCCACTGACTTTCCGTGCTGGCGCAGCGCATCTTCTAATAAATACGCATGCTCAATGGATACATTCTGATCCTCTTCTCCGTGGATGATGAGAACAGGCGCTTCAATTTTGTCTACATCATTTAAAGGCGTTCTATCCTCATAGGCCTCTGGCACTTTGTGCGGGGGACCGCCAATCACACGTTTCATCATCCTTCTCATATCCACACGCTCTTCATAGGTGAGCTTCATATCACTGACGCCTCCCCATGTCACAAAGGAAGCGGCCTCCTGTTTCATTTCAACAGCGGTCCAAATGCCCATAATGCCTCCGCGCGAAAAACCAAAGATATGAATACGCTCCTGCTTCACCTTTTTATGATGCTTTAACAACTGAAAGGCAGCAAAAGCATCTTTCCGGTCCTCTCCGGCAAAGTCTTCGTTCCCTTCGCCTCCCTGATTTCCTCGGTAAAAGGGCGCAAATACAACAAATCCCTGCGCGGCAAATTGCACAATCCGGCCTGGTCTGACCATTCCCACATTTTTTATGCCGCCTCTTAAATACAAAAAGCCGTCATAGAGACCTTCTCCGGCCGGTTCTGCGAGCAGCCCTTTGATCCGAAGTCCATCTGCCTCATAGGTCACTGTAAATAAGTGAATATGCGGATGGGGGGACGGAAACCTTCTTTTTTCCACAATCACTTGATTTCTCTCCTTTTCATCTGTTCTTACGTCAAATGCTTGATGATCGCTTCTGCTACAAGCTGGCCTGATTTAGTCACCATCGGCGTGCCGCCGCCTGGATGACTCGTTCCTCCAACAAACCATAGCCCTTCAATGTCCTTTGACTGATTATTGATGCGGAAGAACGCCTGCTTGAACGAGTTGGAAGACATACCATAAATGGCTCCATGATATGCACCCGTTTTCTGCTGCAGATCAAGCGGAGTTTGAACCGCTTCATATTCGGCCACCTTATCCAGATCAAAGAGACCCTTTTCCTTTAATTTTGTTTTCATATGCTGCGGGTATGTCTCCTTTAGCATGTCCCAATCGTGTTCATTTGTCACATAAGGCGCATTCGCCAGTACAAACAAGTTGCTTCTTCCCGGTCCTCCGCTTAAAGCTGGTTCTGAATGACCTGAATAACAGATGTAAAGCGTTGGATCCTGAGGCAGTTGTTTTTTCTGAAAAATATCCTTGAATTCTTGCTCATAATTCTCTGGGAAAAACACATTGTGATGGGACAGCTGTTCATAGACTTTAGGTACACCTAATAAGAGAACAAAGCCAGATAGTGACGGTTCAATGGCAGTAAGCTTTTGATTTAAAAAGCTTGGGCGGTCTTTTTCATCAATCAGATTGCGGTAGACAGTCAGCGCGTCCGCTCCGGCAATGACTTGATCTGCTTCATACATCTGGTGAGCCGTTTCTACTCCTTTGATTCGCCGGTCCTTCACATGAATCTTGTTGACTTGTTCATTCAGGTGAATCTGTACTCCTAATTCCTTTGCCAAAGTCTCAAATGCTTCAACTAAACGATATGTACCGCCCTTTATGCCATATATCCCTTTCTCCCCTTCTAAATACGCCATCATATTAAAAATAGCCGGAGCCTGATAGGGAGAAGAGCCGATGTATGTAGCATACCGTCCAAACATCGCCAATGTATGCGGATGACGGAAATATTGACGCAGCAAGCGTTGAACGGTTGTAAACGGTTTGACAGAGAGAAGGGCTTTCACGAGCTTTACATCCGCCTTATCCTTCCACGTCAATAACAAACGATTTAAAAACTGATCCTCAGCCTTTTGAAAAAGCATCTTTGATTCCTGTAAAAATGCACGGTATTGCTTCGCATCCTCAGGACTGAATGCTGCAATTTGTGATTCCATCTGCTCAATATTCGGCGTAAATTCGACCGTATGTCCATCTGAAAAAACATTTTTGGTCAGAGGAGAAATCGGATAAAATGTGACGTAATCCTCCATCCGTCTATGACAGGAAACAAACACTTCCTTAAAGTATGACTTCATTGTAATGGTACTCGGTCCTAGATCAAAAGAGTAGCCAGCCCCCTGATGACGCTGCAATTTCCCGCCTAAAGCCGCTTCTTTTTCTAATATGGTGACCTGAACCCCGCGTGACTGTAAGCGGATCGCTGCTGATAATCCGCCAAGCCCGCCGCCGATGATGATCACTTTTTTCATTCGTACCTTCTCCCTTTCCATTCATACCCTTCTTTTTTCAGCCCGATTTTCATAGAAGCAAGGCCAATGGCGATCAGACTTAAAATGCTGATCGGTAATAAAAAGGCCATTGCAGATGTTCTTCCGTTCTCAATATCAATTGCCGCTTTGATCGACACACCCAGTCCGTAGCAAAGAATCGCTAAGCATATACTAAGCACATCCAGCTGCAGCAAAGCCATTATCAAGCAAATGATTGGAGCCAAATAAAGCAGGGTGTATAAACAAAAGACACTGCTTAACAAAGCAATGCTTCGATTGACACCTGGAAACAAATTTTTCCGGTAGCCTTTCCAAACCTCTTGTCCACTCTCATACATTCTCATATACACAAATGGATGAATGCTTGCTAGTGTGAACGGTAAGCCTTGTTCCTTCACCCGTCTAGCCAATGCCATATCATCCACTAGCGAATCCTTAATCGCTTCATGCCCGCCGATATTGTGATAGCAACTCTTTTCAATGGCAATAAAGCCTCCATGCGCGGCGGCAAAAGCCGGATTCTTTGATTTTCTGACCCACTTCACAGGTAGATGACAGCCAATGGTAAACATCATCATGGGAACGACAAGATGCTCAAAGAAAGTGCCTGTTTTTTGCTCTGGGAAGCCTGACAGCATGCCCGTTTTTTGCGCGCATAACTGCTCGTACACAGCTTCAATTGCTCCCCGTTTCAACCGGACATCCGCATCTAAAAATAACAGCCAATCAGAAGCCGCCACCTCAGCGAGCTGAGAACAGGCGTATGATTTTCCTAGCCAGCCTGGCTTTAACGGCCGGCCTGACTGCACACGAATCCATGGATATGTTTGTGAGAAGCGCTCCACAATCGCTCTTGTCTGATCGGTCGAATGATCATCAAGTACAATCACCTCTTTCGGATAAAGACGTTGATTAACGATCGACTGAAGACAGGCTTCTATCCGTTTCTCCTCATTTCTAGCCGGAATCAGTATCGATAACGAAATGGGTTCATCTGATGAAAAGGAAGCGGGCTTTAACACGGGAAACTGCTTCATATTCCATATGGTGAATAGAAACTGACAAAGCAACAGCACACTGATTACAGTTAAGAAGAGTGCCATGTTCTCACCCACTTTTTAAAAGAATCAAACGCATCACTTGTTGACTGACTTGTCCTTGTGATCTGTTTAAATTCTTCGTTTATTGAAAAATCAGGATCCGCAATGACCTGTGCTTGATGCCTGTTTAACTGCGTTTCAAGCAGATCGCCAAGCATACGCGTCATATCCTTGCTTCGCAGGGAGCTTCCAGATACGATGGCATCATCACCGAACACAACAGAAACTATCGGCTTTTGATATTGATTAAATGTATACTGCAAGGTTACAGGCTTCACCACGACTTGCTCAAATTGCCTCACTAAAAAAGAAGCCCCGCCTTCCAGTTCAAGCGGTCTCACGTCCTGATGCATAATTTTCCCCTGTGGAAAAAGCCATACCGCTCCGCCGTCCTGCATGTTCTCTTTTGCTGTCATTAAAGCTTGTTTCACGCTTCTCAGGTTCTCTTTATGAACCGGAAACGCCCCAAGCTTACGGAAAAAAGCATATTGCTTCAGCTGCTTCTCTTCCATCATCATGTAGTGATCAAGTTCAGACGCCTTTTCTGTTAAAAGAAAAATGATCAGTCCATCCCACCATGAGCTATGATTGGCGAGATAAAGAACAGGCAGGTTTTCCTTCGGGTCCACCGAGCCTTTCATCATCACACAGCGGAAATGCTTATGGAGCAAATATCGCTCTAGATAAAGTGAAAATAGACGTCTAAACGATCGGCTTTTGTCGCTTTCTTTCAAATCGAACCCTTCCTTCACACAAAATGACAATGATCAGTGCTAAATAAAAAATGACATCGAGTCCGCCCTTTAATGCCAAAAGACCAAAAAAGAACACCATCGCCTGATAAATACGACTCGTCCAGCTGAGTGTCTTTTGATCAATTGAGACAAGCGGGAAAAGAAATGAAAGTCCTGCTCCAATCATACCCCAGCTCACAAAATTCTCAAAAGGAATACCATAAAACCCACCGCCGTCATACCACACCCAAAACTTCCGCTCAGCTGCTACTGGATCTAATATGAGGTCAAGCAACACAATCCATATCCCCGTTTCGACGGCTCGTCTCCACTTTGACTGCTGACTGGATAAAAAAAGGCTGTTTAAAAACACGCCAACCCAAGCAAATGCAATGGTTAACGGCACCCCCGCCACTAGAAAACCTAGCGTCGGATAATAGTCATAGGCCCCAAATGGGAACCCCGTTGTGATCCCTACCCACTCCACCGTAAATGTAAGCACCCCGACAATGACTGCCCTTTTGATGACAAATCCCCATGAGCCATAAATCTGTCGCCCAATCTCTATGACGCAGCAAGCATACAGCACAAGAAAGATTCCGTTTGCAAACTGAAGCCATGCTGGCACTTCAAAAAAGACCATTAAGATCAGACCTACTAAATACCATCCAATAAATACCCAACTCAATCTATACACGAAACCGCTCCTTTATTTCTGCCAAATTCAAGAAAGTCTTCATGCCTCTAGTATAGAAAAAAAGACGCGTTCTATAAATAAACAATGCGCTTCTTATTTTCATCTAGGCACTCACCAAAAATCCCTTTTCACATACTTTAATAGTGATCTAGAACAAAGGAGGCGAATTACTCTTGAATCGTTCCATCAAAGTCAGACTGGCATTCATCGTCGTCGTCCTGCTCTTTATTCCATTTGTCGCCTGTAAAAAAGAACAGGAGCAGACCGTACAAGTAGCCGAGGTGACCCATTCGGTCTTTTATGCTCCGCTATATGTCGCCTTATCAGAGGATTTCTTCAAAGAAGAAGGCCTGGAGGTTGAACTAAAAACCACTTGGGGCGGCGATAAAACGATGACAGCTCTCTTATCAGGCGGTGCTGATATCGCCCTGACCGGGTCTGAATCCTCTATCTATGTAGAGGCTCAAGACACAAAGGATTCTGTCATAAACTTTGCACAGCTGACGCAAACAGACGGCACATTTCTTGTTTCAAGGGAGAAAGTAAACCAATTCTCTTGGGATCAATTAAAAGGTAAAGATTTCTTAGGACAGCGGAAAGGCGGCATGCCGCAAATGGTCGGTGAATATGTCTTGAAAAAAGAAGGCATTGATGTAAAAAAGGATCTTCGTATGATTCAAAATATTGATTTTGCCAACATTTCAGGTGCATTCTCCTCTGGAACTGGCGATTTTGTACAGTTATTCGAACCGACCGCTTCCTTACTCGAAAAAGAAGGTAAAGGGTACATTACCGCCTCCTTTGGAGAAGCTTCTGGCAAGGTGCCATATACCACCTTCATGGCAAAGAAGAGTTACTTAGAGGAAAACAAAGAGACCGCTGAAGCCTTCACCCGAGCCATTTACAAAGCGCAGAAATGGGTAGAAGCCAAGCAGCCTGAGGAGATTGCAAAGGCCATTCAAGCTCATTTTCCTGATACAGACCTTGATGTCTTATCAACTGCCATCAAACGCTACAAACAGCAAGATTCCTATGCAACAGATCCCCTTCTAAATGAAGAAGAATGGAACAAATTGCAGGAAATCATGAAGGAGAGCGGTGAATTGCCGGAATTTATTCCGTACAAACAACTTGTCGATTCATCCATTGCAAAGAAGGTCACAGATCACAAATAGAATAGGAGGTAGCACATGTCTTTCCTTCAAATTGACCATGTGACCCATACGTACTTCTCTTTAAAAGAAAAAACAACAGCTATACAGCTCATCAATATGGAGATAGACCAAGGTGAATTCATCTCATTTATTGGTCCCAGCGGCTGCGGAAAAACCACCTTGCTGTCTATCATCGCAGGAATTACGCCGCCCTCTGAAGGTCGAATTTTAATCGAAGGAAAAGAACCAAATCAACAGGAGCATCAAATCGGCTATATGCTCCAGCAAGATTATTTGTTTCCTTGGAAGACCATCAAGGAAAATGTCATTCTCGGGTTAAAAATTGCGAAACAAGATTCGCATGAGGCCACCTCAGCTGCACTTGATTTACTGCCAAAGCTTGGACTGCCTGAAGTCGAGGAAAAATATCCGAAGGAGCTGTCTGGCGGAATGAGGCAGCGTGCGGCTCTCGCCCGAACACTTGCAGTTGATCCCGGTCTGCTTTTACTAGATGAGCCATTTTCAGCGCTAGACTACCAAACAAAACTCACATTAGAAGATCTCGTCTTTCACACATTAAAAGACTATCAAAAAACAGCAGTCCTTGTGACACATGACATTGGCGAAGCCATTGCGATGAGTGACCGCATTTTCTTATTCTCAAAGCATCCAGGCTCTATCCAGCGAATCTTTACCGTTCCAGACGACATAAGGGCTCTCTCTCCATTTGAAGCGAGACAGACCCCGCATTTCCAAGAGCTCTTTCAAACGATTTGGAAGGAGCTGAAAACAGTTGAAACACAGTGACCTTTTACATGAAGCCTATCGCAAAAAATACCGAATGGAAAAACGGATCACACGTATCTATCAGCTCATCATATTCGCCAGCTTCTTTTCGCTTTGGGAGCTTGCCAGTCATTTCAGGTTCATTGATCCGCTTATTTTCAGTTCACCATCTGCGGTCTGCCAATTGTTTGTGCAAAAAATTCAAGATGGTTCTTTAATGAATCATATGAGTATTACATTATTTGAAACGGTGCTCGGTTTTCTACTTGGTACCTTTTGCGGCATTTTGCTCGCTGCCGCCTTATGGTGGTCCACCCGATTAGCAAACGTTCTTGATCCTTATTTAGTCATTTTAAATGCCATGCCGAAAGTTGCCCTCGCCCCCATTTTAATTGTTGCCCTTGGACCTGGTATGATCAGCATCGTCGCCATGGGTGCGATCATTAGTGTGATCATTACGACGATCGTCATTTACACTGCCTTTCAAGAGGTCGATGAGAATTATTTAAAGGTGATGAAAACCTTTGGCGCGAAAAAAAGCGTCGTCTTTCGTGAGGTCATTTTGCCAGCTAGTATTCCAACGATGATTTCTGCCATCAAAGTGAATGTTGGTCTTTCTTGGGTTGGGGTCATTGTAGGGGAATTTCTTGTATCCTCAAAAGGGCTCGGCTACATGATCATTTACGGTTTTCAAGTCTTCAACTTTACACTCGTGTTCTTAAGTCTTTTCATTATTGCTGTGTTTGCGACCATCATGTACCAGCTTGTGGAATGGCTCGAACGCCGTTTTCTCCAAAAATAAAAAGCACAGGGATGATCTCCCTGCGCTTTTTTTAACGAATCAAACCGTTCTTTTCTAAATAAGCAAGACTTTTTCTTAACACATCATCTTTCATAATAAAACTGAAATTCTTATTTTTTGCGATGGATCTTGGCAAGTCTGCGAAAAGAACAGGTCCTTTCGTTTCAAAATACGTGTCTTGCTTCACTAGCCTTTCAATATCAGCGAAATAAATATTTTTTACGATGACCTTTTCTCTGCCTAGCACCTGATACTGACCAATATACGTTAATTCACGAACAACAGCACCCGTCTCTTCTTGAATCTCACGTATAGCGGCTTGGTCTGCTTCTTCATTTGGCTCAACTTTCCCTCCTGGAAACTCATAGCCCCGATCCTCATGTTCAGTGAGCAGCCATTTCCCCTGGTAACGGCAGATAGCCCAAACATGCTTTGGATGACTTGAAAAAGGCTTCTCTTCAAAGGAGAGCTTGACCGTATTATGATAATAGTCTTTAAATACATGCATGTAAAATCCCTCATATCCTGTCCTTGCTTCTTGTAAAACATCATACCACAGATCACATTTCTCTGAAGAATTTTTATCAAAAGTGAAACAAACGAGTGGTTTCATTTCGTCTGTATTTAAAATGAGGTCTTGTTGCTAAAACCTTTTTATCATCCCCAACTTCACCCTATTTTAATCATGAAACCTTTTATCCCTTGATGACGTAAATCAATTAGTGTTTGTCCTATTACGACAAGGAGGAAAACAGCATGAGGATAACAAATGGGTCAAAACAAGAAAAAGATCAATCGCTTACGCCCAGTAAAATTGAAAAAGATGACGCCCCTCATGAGGTGATCAAGAAACACCTCATCAAAGGGCAAAAGCTAGATTTAACTAAAGACAATCCAAATATCGACCAAATTCAAATCGGGCTTGGCTGGGATTTGGCTGGCCAGCCAATTGATTTAGATACGCAAGTGTTTCTCTTAAATGAAGAGGACAAACTGTTGTCTCCAAGCCATCTGATCTATTATCATCAGCAGCAGAGCTTAGACGGAGCTGTTCGCCATCTTGGTGATCATCAAGTTGGCGGCGGATATCGAGACAATGAAATGATCATTATGCAATTAAGCAGAGTCTCTCCTGATATTCATAAAATCGTTGTAACAGCCACGATACATGATGCACACGAGCACAAGCATCATTTTGGACAAGTGACGAACGCTTATGTGCATCTGACTGATCAAATATCACAACAAGAGATTTGTACCTTTCAATTAACAGAAGATTATTCGTATTGTACCTCCATCATTTGCGCCCAACTCATAAGAGATGAGGAAGAATGGAAAATTATCGCCACCGGGCAAGGAACTACGCTAGATTTAAATGATTTATGCCGCATCTATGGATTCACATCTTGACGCAGGAAAGGAGCCGGCACCAATGGGATTTCAATTCAACACAATAGAAGAACTCACTTTACAAGCAGAAGGCAGCGGAATCTTTTTTGCGAAAAAAGGCGCAATGATTGCCGATCAAGGTACGTTTCAATACCGCAAACGACTACTCGGTACGAACAAAGGAAATATGGTCAGTCAAGTATTTAACCATATCAGCAGAAAATTGACAGGTGAAAACCTTGAGGTGATGGAAGTAAGTGGACAAGGTACTTGTTATTTGGCTGATTCCAGCGAGCACGTGACAGTGATTAACCTTGAGCCGAGCGGTCCTTGGCAGCATGTAAGTGTAGAAAGTGAGGATTTACTTGCCTTTACTGAGGAATGTCATTACGGCGTGACACCAGTAGGCGTAGGGATTTTATCACAGAAAGGACTGTTTACATCAAAGCTCTCCTATCAAGGCCACGGGGCGCAGGTCGCCATTAAAACAAATGGAAACCCGCTCATTTTAAAAGCCCCTTGCCGTGTAGACCCTGACGCCATCGTCGCTTGGACAGGTAAAGCACCGAAGGTCAAATTAGATGTGAACTGGAAGACCCTCATCGGACAAACATCTGGTGAATCCTACTTATTTGAGTTCCAAGAACAAGACCAAATTGTCATTATCCAGCCATCTGAGCGTACATCCGGCTTACGGGTTGGTTTAGATGATAACCGTTATAAGCCTCAGAGCCAGAACTCCTCCCATGAATTCACTAATTCACAGACATCTCAGCAAGAGAATAGAGGCGGGCTTAGTGATCTGATCGGAGGCATCTTACAACCGCGAAAATAAAAGCATGTAGAAAATCTCTACATGCTTTTTCAATTCATTAATCCATTTGTTTCAATAAAGTTCTTTGTCTCTTCATTCCCGAGCTCGAAAATCATTGAGTATATCTCTTTTCTTTTTCGATCCATTTCATCATTCGGACTGTCATAATGATATTCAAGATACGGAACATGCGCTCGAAAGAAGCCTTTCCAATCTGTCATATACTGTTCATCGAAATAGTCTCTCAGCTGCAAAATTTGATCATCGTCTGCTTCTATTTGAAATTGCCAAGCCGCCGCATCTCTATGCTGAGATATCGACCCATCCTGTACGGATACATAATATGTGTGTCTCGTCATCTGATTCATCCTTTTTCCTTTAGTATGACCAGATATGAAGAAATTACGGCTTTTTGCGCAATTTATTTTTTAACATGTCCAACACATCAATAAACAACTGTGGAATGGGAATTCCGAGGGCATTGGCTGTCGAGACGATTTGGTAAGATTCATAAATAATATAGAAGATGATCGCTAAATCCTTAATCATCCCATTTGTCTTCAGCATGACATCGAAGAAATGCGCCATGGATATTAAGGAGACCGTCACAATCTTTCGAACAAGCCGTGTAGAAAAACGTTTCATTGTGAGCTGTCCTGTCAAAGATTCTCTTAGGCTTGAACAAATTAATTCAATGGCCATGAGTGTTACTAATATCATCAGTAAATATCCTGCTCCACCAAACAGAAAGCCCATCGCTGACAAACTGACTGTAAACAACGAAAAGATGCCTAAATCTTTGCTCACTTGGCATCAACATCCTTTCAGAGTGGAACTCCTTACCTCAATAGTATATGTCAGATCCTCGCAATAGCTTGGACGACAAAAAATAAAGGCGTCGCCTTTTAAATCAGAGAGAGTGATGACAAGAAAAAAAGCCACCTTGTGCGGCGGCTTCCATCTTTAGACTCTCACATCAATAAAGCGAGCGTCTGAATCCTTTGGTTGAACAGCTTGAGGCTGCTGCTGAACTTGATCCAGCATGACCATGGCTTGTGCTGTATTCGTAGCAAGCTGTGAATTCAACAAACTAATATTAAGTGTTTTTTGAATGCTCGCGACTTGCTGACTCATCATTCCTGCAATAGAAGACATCTTCTCCCCTCCCTTCTCTTTTCTCTTCGGCTGAAAGCCCTATGATTTCAATGGGCTGTCTGTCCCGATTCCAACAAAAAAGGAATGTCGATCTCTTCATGATCGACATTCCTTCCACATACGTATTATCCCAAAAATGCTTTAAGCATCCAGTTGTGTTTCTCAATAGATTGATGAATCGCAAGCAGCATATCACCTGTTGTTTCATCGCCAACTTCTCCAGCCAGCTCCATTCCTTGCTTTAATTCCTCAGCGATATTGGAGAAATCATCATATAGATTTTTCACCATTTGCTCCGCTGATTCATTACCTTCAGCTTCTTGAATGCTAGAAATTTCTAAGCATTCTTTCATTGTCGCAACAGGCTGTCCATTTAACGCAAGCATACGCTCAGCCAAATCATCAATGTACGTCGCTGTTTCTGTATAAAGTTCCTCAAATTTCTCATGGAGTGTAAAGAAGTCTTTTCCCTTTACGTACCAGTGATAGTTATGTAATTTTACGTAAAGCACAGTCCAATCAGCTACTTGTTTATTAACGACGTTTAATAATTTTTCAGACATGTTTATTCCTCCTTATGTAATTGCGTTTAGTATGAGAATACCCTTTTCCTATTATACTGAAACCTGCCATGAATTTCTTCTATTTTGACTGCATGAAATATATGTTAATATGGAAATAAGGAGGGAGTTAGATGCTGCTACTTGGGATTATCAGCTTTATCATTATCTCAATCGTTGTCTTTTTATCACTATGGACAACATCGAAGGCTTATGAATATAAGCATAAAGTCGATTCACCACAGGATGCTGAACCAAACCAACGTCCTAACCCGAAATAAAATGACACTTAATGATGTGAGGTTTCTTCTTCAGTAGATGAACTCTCTTTTTTCACATCACCTACATGGATATTTGTCTTTGGCATATTATGCTGCTGTTTAGCTGTCACATGGACTTGTATGATATAAAGGCCATCTTTTTTAAAGGCTGTATGCAATTCATATACACCTTTGTTCTCTTTCTTTGGCTGAATCATCTTGCTGTTATCCTTATCGCCATCTTTCCACACTTCAAATTGAACTTCGTCTGCATCATCAACAGGCGTATCACCATATGTGACAGCTGCTTTTACTATAACGCTTTCATTTTTCTCCACTTGTTCAGGTCCTGTAAGCTTCACTTCTAATAGCTCAGGTACCTCCCCTTCGCCACTATTTGCTGCAGAGTTCCCACATGCACTTAGTAACAAGAGCATCAATATCATTCCCAACATTTTTCGCATCCCGAGTTCCCCCTTCTTTTACTGACATGTCCATTTTAACAAATATCCCCTATTTTGACATCTCATGATCGAATACAAAAAAACCGGACATCATCATGTCCGGTTTATGATCGATTAACCAAATACTTTGAGAAGCTCTTCTTGATCTTGAGAAAGCCAGAAACGCATCAAACGTTTTGCCCCTTCAAGGTCATGAAGCTTCGCTTGACCGCATTGCTCTTCGTTTGCAGCAGGAATCTCTGTTACCTCAACTGCATCCTTGAATGTTGCATCAAGAAGTTCAACGATTTCTTTTGGAGTTGGTGCACCACTGACCACTAAATAGTAGCCTGTCTGGCAGCCCATTGGAGAAATATCAATGATATCAAAATGGTCGTATTTCTCTGAGTGTGTTCTAATGTTAAACGCAAGTAAATGCTCTAATGTATGAATCGTATCAGGTTTCATTGCTTGTTTGTTTGGCTGACAAAAACGAATATCAAATTTATTGACTTCTCCATCTGATCCCACTTTATGAACGCCACAATGACGAACGTATGGCGCTTTTACAGCATTATGATCAAGTTCAAAGCTTTCAACTGAAGGCATAATCACCACTCCTATAATTGCAATTTCCTATATTATAACATATTTCTCCGACCAGTTTAGTTTATAAAACTTTCCTTCCTTGTCCTTTTTTCTTATACTGTGAAAGACAGACAAGGAGGAACTTCTATGAAACAAATTTTTATCGGCATCATACGCTTTTATCAAAAGTGTATTTCCCCTCTTACACCGCCTAGCTGCCGGTTTTACCCAACATGCTCAAACTACGGGCTAGAAGCGATCAAAACGCATGGCGCTTTAAAAGGCGGCTGGCTCACCATCAAACGGATTTTAAAATGTCATCCGCTCCATCCTGGCGGCATCGATCCTGTCCCGCCGAAAAAGGAAAAATAAATTATTTTTCTTCATATCCGTTGAAGACTACGTCAAGCTTGCCAGTTCCTGGATCAATGACAAGACCGTGCACAGGCACATTTGATGGGAGAAGCGGGTGATTTTTCACAACGGACACACTGTCCTTCACGCTCTCTTCAACCGAACTAAAGCTTTTGAGCCACTGTTTAAAATCGATTCCTGAGTATTCCAGTACTTCAATACGTTTTTCTGGGATACCACGCTCAATGGCTTTGTTTAAAAGTGTTTGGCTGTCTATTTTGCTCATACCGCAATCATGATGCCCAATGACATAAACCTCGTCAGCATTTAATTCATAAACAGCCACTAAAATGCTTCGCATAATACTTCCAAATGGATGAGACACAAGAGCACCAGCACTTTTAACGATCTTGATATCTCCATTTCTCATGTTCATTGCACGTGGAAGCAACTCGACAAGTCTTGTATCCATACATGACAGAATGACAGCTTTTTTCTGTGGAAACTTCGTTGTTGTAAATTCTTCGTATTTCTTTTCTTCAATAAATTGTTGATTATATTCGATGATTTCTTCTAAAAGTTTCATACGTTGTCCATTCCTTTATCTTTTTTTAAAAATAAATATAGCACAATGTGAGAAATTTCGTCACGTTTTGCAGTGCATTTTTTTAAAAGGAAACATCTGCTGTTGAAAATTTTTTATTTTCCTCTTTTCAAATCGTAATTATTACGATACAATAACTCAGGACATTAAATCGTAATCATTTCTATCTAATAGATTGAGAGGAGACATTTTTCACATGAAAAAAATCTTTTATATGTTAACTGCTGCTTTATTTGCGATCGGTCTTGCCGCTTGCTCAAGCAGTGCGGGGACAAATGCTTCAAAAGGGAAAGCAGACGGAAAACTAACCGTTTACACCACAATTTTCCCGATTCAAGATTTCACTGAAAAAATTGGTGGTTCTCATGTTCATGCGCAAAGCGTGTACCCTGCCAATGCAGATGCACACAGCTTTGAACCAAGTTCAAAAACGATGGTTGAAATGGCTGAAGGAGACGCCTTCATCTACAGCGGCACAGGCGCTGAAGCATTCGCTGACAAAACCGCTTCTACGTTAAAAGACCAAGGCGTGAAAACAGTCAAAGCAGCCGAAGGCATCAAATTGTTATCGACAAAAGAAGAGCATTCACATGAAGAAGGCGAAGACCATGATCACGATCATGAAGGGGAAGATCATGACCATGATGGACACGATCACGGAGATAAAGATCCTCATGCATGGTTAGACCCTGTTTATGCACAGCAAATGGCAAAAAACATTAAAGATACACTCGTTTCATTAGATCCAGATCATAAAGACGAATACACAAAAAACTATGAAAAACTAAAAAAGGATTTGCAATCGCTAGATCAAGAGTTCAACACAACGTTATCTAAAGCAAAACATAAAGAAATCCTTGTTTCCCACGCAGCCTACGGTTATTGGGAAAAGCGCTACGGCATTGAACAAATCAGTGTATTAGGGTTATCCGCTTCTGAAGAGCCTTCACAAAAGCAGCTCGAAAGCATTGTACAAAAAGCTGAAAAGCATCACATTCAATATGTGATTTTTGAAAACAACGTCAGCAGCAAAGTCTCAGATACGATCCGCAGTGAAATTGGGGCAAAAAGCCTCACACTTAAAAATCTAGAATCTATTACTGAAGATGATGCCAAAAATGGCGAAAGCTACGTCAGCTTAATGAAACAAAATCTAAAGACCTTAAAAACCGCTTTAAATGATTAATTGTTAAAACCCCGGGTGATTATCCGGGGTTTTTTGCTGTAAAAAAAGCACACCATTGTAGGGTGTGCTTTTTATATTACATTTGATACTTTTTCTTAAACAACTCGGCTCTTCCGCCTTTTTCTCCGAACTTTTGGCGTCCTGTATAAAAAGGATGCGTATCAGAGCTTGTTTCTACTTTAATGACAGGATACGTTTTCCCATCTTCCCATTCTACTGTCTCATTGGATGACTTTGTCGATTTACTCAAAAAGCGGTAACCGCTGTTTACGTCCATAAATACAACTTCATGTGAGGTTGGATGAATATCTCTTTTCAATGTCAAAACTCCTTTCGTTATCAAAACGTAATTATTACGTTTTATATTTATATTCTACTCCCTCTCTTACAACTTGTCAAAAATCAAGCTTTCTTAGTCAGGAAGAATAATCTAAAAATGGTGGAGAATAATAACATCATGAAAAAGAGAAGCGATAAGAAAGGCGGAGAAAAAAATTGACTGATCTCGTTTTAGCTAGAAGCCTGTTCGGCACAACCATGGGCTTTCACATTATTTATGCCTCGCTTGGTGTCGGCATCCCGCTAATGATTTTGTTAGCTGAACTCATCTTCCAAAAAACGAAGGACCCTCACTATGCTGTCATGGCGAAACGGTGGACGAAAGCGCAGGCTGTCTTGTTAGGTGTCGCCATTCCAACAGGCACGATTGCTGGTACCCAGCTCGCTCTTCTATGGCCAGGTTTTATGGAGGTCATCGGAAAGGTCATGTCACTGCCATTTCAGATTGAAATTTATGCGTTCTTTATTGAAGCATTATTTATGTCTATTTATGTGTACGCAGCGGATCGCCTATCACCTGCTATGCGCATCATTACCGTTATTTTTGTCGTGATTGGTGCAGCCGCTTCAGCGATTCTGATCACAAACGTACATGCGTTTGAAGGTACTCCTGCTGGCTTTCAAATGGTCAATGGAGAAATTACGAATATCGAGCCCTGGAAGGCCTTTTTCAATCCAAGCTTTGTCGTAACTGCGACACATGTCGTGCTGTCTGCTTTTACAACAGGTGCTTTTGTGATTGCATCAGTGGCAGCTTTTAAAATGCTTAAAACAAGAAAGAATGAGAAACTCTATACGTTTCATCGAAAAGCCCTTTTTCTTGGACTTATTGTAGGCGGCCTCTTCTCATTTCTTACGGCTATAAATGGTCATGAGTCTGCTCAGCTTCTGTATGAATATCAGCCAGAAAAATTAGCTGGTGCTGAAGGTTTATTTGAAACACAATCACATGCGCCGCTCGCAATAGGTGGTTTTACTGATGCTGATTCAAAGGAAATTAAAGGAGCAATTGAAATCCCTTGGGCGCTTAGCTTTCTGGCAGGAAATAGCTTTGATACGGTGGTCAAAGGCTTAAATGATTTCCCTCGTGACGAGTGGCCGCCTTTATTTATTCACACGTTATTTAACGGCATGGTCATTATTGGCTCAGTTCTCATTTTGTTTGCGGTGTTAGCACTGCTTTACCGTAAAATTTTAAAACGCGAGCATTATCCGAAGTGGCTCCTTTTTCTTTACTTATTCGGCGGGCCCCTTAGTCTTTTGGCCATTGAGTTCGGCTGGATTTTTGCATGTACAGGCCGTCAGCCATGGGTCATTTATCGAATGCTCAAAACCTCAGAGGTCGTCACATCATCAGGCTCGATCGGTACGCTCTTTATCCTTTTTGCCATTGTCTATCTCATCTTAGGCATAGCAACTGTGATTGTGCTGACGTACTACTTTAGAAAACATTCGATTGAAGAAGACCTACGGTTAACAGAATCTTAAAAAGGAGCGATCAAGATGCAAATGGATGTGACAACTGATGCACTCATTGCAATCACCATCTTATGGGGGTTCGTTTTTATCTATGCAGTGATGGCATCAATGGATTTCGGCGCAGGATTTTGGTCCATGATTTATATGAATAAAGAACAAACAAAGGCCGCTAATATCGCAAATAAGTACCTTTCTCCAACATGGGAAGTAACTAACGTATTCATTGTGGCAATTGTTGTCGCATTGTTTAGTATGTTTCCAGGTGCGACCTTTGTCCTTGGTACTGTTTTATTAATACCCGGCAGCATTATATTATTGCTTCTTGCACTGCGAAGCGGGTTTCTCGTGTTTTCTCATTCTCTTCCTAAAAAATACAGAAAAGCAGTGACTTACATTTCAGGGATTAGCGGCTTTATCATTCCATCGATCCTGATCATGGTTCTTCCGATTACTCATGGTGGATTTATCTTTGAGGAGAACAACAACTACTCATTAGATCTTGGACTGGTCTTTACGAGTGCAAATGTCTATTCTTTTGTCGGCTTTGCCATTTTCAGCACCCTTTTTCTTTCGTCATTGCTTTTAGCTGATTTCTCGAATGTGGCTGATGAAGATGAAGCTTACAGCATTTATAGAAGAGGAGCGCTCATTACGGGTCCGCTTTCACTCATGATGGCCTTTTTCATCATGCTGACATTAAGAAGCGAGGCAAATTGGCTGTTCACAAAAATGATGCAGAACATCCCTATTCTTCTTGTATCACTCCTGATGTTTTTGCTAGCAGGGCTGGCTCTATTTTTACCAAATAGTCGGTTTAAGCATAGAAAAGGCCGGCCTCGTTTAGCTGTCATTGCGATTACCATTCAATATTTTTTAGCAAGCTATGTGTACGGACGTGCCCATTTGCCTTATATGGCCTATCCGGATATTACAATCATGTCTGGATTTACAGACCCTGTGACATTTAGAGCATTATTTATCACGTATATTGTAGGTTTTATCATCTTATTCCCTGGGTTCTATTTCTTCTGGAAATTGTTTATGAAGGATAAGCGCTATATTCGCCAGGAAGATTAACGTGAATGGATGAGGTTCATTTCGGTTACATTATAGAAGAAAGACATACTCAAAAGGAGGTCATCTGTATGAGTCAAAAAATCCTTTGTGAAGTCAATAACTGTTCCTATTGGAATGCTGGAAACCGCTGTGGGGCAGATGCAATCTATGTCGTCAGCCACACAGGAAATACGGCTGAAAAAAGTGAAGAAACGGATTGTAAAACGTTTAAACCACAAGATCTTTAAGTCTCATTTAAGGAGGCGCTTCGCATTGAAACACGATCGGCTGCTTCAAACGTTTTTTTATGAAATTCTCGACGCGGACGAAGCCGCATTTTATCAGGCTGCTCACTCCTTTTTAAACCTTTGGGATTATGAATATGGCCATGCAGCAGACATGCCCAGTGAAATGAATCACTATATTGGACAGCTTGCTTATGACAGCGAACTGGTAGAAGAGTAAGAAAGAGCGGATCACCGCTCTTTCTTTTTTGTTGAGACAGGAAGGAAAAACTTTCTCTCACTATATATAGATTTTATTGGATGTGCAAAAGGTGAATACCTTATTTTCACATCACAAAATCATGTTTTGTAAAGACGTCAATTTTATCTGAGAAGGAACGAAGCGCTTGATAATCCACTTCTACGCCCATTCCTGGGGAACGAGGCACCTCAATAAAACCATTTTCAACCTTGATTTCAGGAAAAATGATATCTTGCTCCCAATATTTTGACGAAGCGGAAATATCACCTGGAATTGTAAATTGCGGAAGCGAAGCAAGTGCCACGTTCTGCGCGCGGGAAATGCCTGTTTCAATCATTCCTCCGCACCATAACGGAATTTGATGCTCCTTACTGAATGTATGGATTTTGAGGGCTTCTGTCAGCCCTCCAACTCGTGAAGGCTTCACATTAATAATTTGACAGCTGCCAAGCTCTACAGCTTTTCTAGCATCATCTAAGGAACAAATACTTTCATCCAAACATATCGGTGTTTTTAAGTGCTTTTGCAAATGGCGATGATCGACGATATCATCTGCAGCTAATGGCTGTTCAATCATTAATAAACGAATGTCATCGAGCTGTTTGAGCTTGCTAATATCCTTTAATTCATAAGCAGAGTTTGCATCCGCCATTAGTGGAAGGTGAGGGAAAGACTCTCTAATTTTTTTAAGGAGTCCGATATCCTGCCCCGGCTTAATTTTCACCTTCACCCGCTGATAACCTTGGTCCACAAATTGCTGTATTTGCTTCAGCATGTCATCAATGGGTCCTAACCCCGCCACAACACCAGAAGGTATTCTATCCTTGGTGCCGCCTAATACATCTCGTAACGACTTATTCTCACGCTTCGCATAAATATCCCAAACAGCCGCTTCAATTCCCGCTTTCGCCATCCTATTGCCTTTAAATTGGTACAGGCTGTCTGGTATTTCTGAAGGGTGTGTAAAGGTGCGTGTCAGCACATTTGGTATAAAAAAGGCTCTCAGCATATGGTAACAAGTCTCAATGGTTTCTTCTGTATACCACGGAGAAGAAAAGGCTGACACCTCTCCCCATCCAGTCAATCCCGTTTGATCTTTTACCTCGACAATAATAAACTCACGCTCTGAGATGGTCCCAAGACTTGTGGTAAATGGCTGCTTGAGCTTCATCGTGACATGATATAAAATTACTCGTTCAATTTGAATCATCTAAAAACCCCTTTGACTTGAGTCTGTGCCTTTGCAATTTATTTGACGCATTTCTTGGCAGCTCGTCCACAAAGTGAAAAGCGGCAGGCCATTTATATTTTGCTAGATGCGACTCACATAAAGCATAGAGCTCGTTCTCCGGTATTTTATGGTCTGTGACAAGAAAGGCAGCTGGTACCTCTCCCCATCTATCATCATACATACCCGTCACTCCGGCTTCCTTTACATGCGGATGTGTTAACAGGATCGCTTCAATTTCAGCAGGATAAATATTCTCACCGCCAGAAATAATTAAATCTGAACGGCGGTCAAGCACAAATAAAAATCCTTCCTCATCCACATAGCCGATATCACCCGTTTTCAGCCAGCCTTGATCAAAAGCAGCCGCGGTCGCCTCTTCGCGGTAAAGGTACCCTTTCATGACATTTGCCCCTTTCACCATAATTTCGCCATGCTCAAAAGGACGACAAATGCGCGTACCATCTTGAATTTTCAGCTCACATCCAAAAAGGGGTTTTCCCGCTGATCCAAGCTTCTCTACACTAAATTCAGGCGCAAGGGTCACAATTTGTGAACAGGTTTCTGTCATGCCGTACGATTGAAACACAGGGAAGCCTTTCTCTTTGCTTTCTTGAAGCATCGCAAAAGGCGCAGGTCCTCCGCCTAATAACAGACAGCGCAAAGAAGACGGACATTCTTCCAGCCTGCTTAATAAACGGGATAACATCGTTTGAACAACAGATATCATCGTCACACGATGCTGTTCAATCGAACCCTTTACTTCATCGACATCAAACTTTTGATGAAGTACGACAGTCATCCCATAAATCACAGACTTAAATAAAGCGGATAACCCGCTAATATGAAAAAGAGGCAGTGCAATAAGCCAGCGGTCATCCTCTCTGAGGCCCATATTGAGTGCAGAGGAAACAGCACTATAAAAATGATTACCAAACGTTTGCTCGACCCCTTTTGGTTGTCCTGTTGTGCCAGACGTATACATGATCGTTGCTGTTTCATTCAAATCAAATTCGCTTTCGATTTTCTTTCCATTGTCGTGACCTGCTTCTGGTAAAGTCTCCATTATATAAACGGGTAGATCACCCTTATGATCACTTGCATAAACAGGTTCAGTAAATAAAGCGGCTGCTTTTGCATCTTCAAGTTGATAGCGCCTTTCAGCTTTTGTTAACTTATTGTTCAATAGCACGATTTTGAATCCTAATGAAAAACAAGCATGAACAAGCATCACCATTTGAGGCTGGTTGTTCATCAAAAGCCCGACCGTTTCCCCTTTTTTTAATGATGCTTGTGCAAGTCTATTTGAAAGCTCATTGACTTCATCAGCTAAATCGCGAAATGTCCACTGTTTATCCTGATAAATGAGTGCGACTCTTTCTGGTGTTAAATAAGCACGGTGCAGCAGCCAATTCGGTTGCTTCATCATGACACCTCCTTTTTGTAAAAGAAAACAGCTTAGTCTGATGCACTAAGCTGTTTTTCATCGCTATGATTGAATCAAGGGAAACGCGGGAACTGACCGAAGTCCGGCTTGCGTTTTTCCTTAAAGGAATCGCGTCCTTCTTTTGCTTCATCTGTTGTGTAATAAAGAAGTGTCGCATCTCCTGCAAATTGTTGAATTCCAGCTAATCCATCCGTATCTGCATTAAATGCAGCCTTCAAGAATCGTAAAGCAGTCGGGCTCTTTTCTAGCATCTCCTCGCACCACTTCACTGTTTCCTCTTCAAGCTGCTCTAATGGTACAACAGTATTAACAAGTCCCATATCAAGCGCTTCTTGTGCATTGTATTGACGGCATAAGTACCAGATTTCTCTCGCTTTCTTATGACCAACAATACGTGCAAGGTAGCCTGAGCCATAACCAGCATCAAAGCTGCCTACTTTTGGACCAGTTTGTCCAAAAATCGCATTATCTGCTGCAATTGTCAGGTCACATACAATATGAAGAACGTGCCCGCCGCCGATTGCATAACCAGCAACCATCGCAACAACAGGTTTTGGAATCACACGAATTAAACGCTGTAAGTCGAGTACATTTAGACGCGGAATTTGATCGTCTCCTACATAACCGCCATGACCGCGTACTTTTTGATCTCCACCAGAACAGAATGCTTTGCCGCCAGCACCTGCAAGTACGATCACACCAACATTCGAATTATCACGAGCACGTGAAAATGCATCAATCAATTCACTCACAGTCTTTGGTGTAAACGCGTTATGTACATGTGGACGATTAATCGTGATCTTTGCAATCCCATTGCATGTTTCATATAAAATTTCGTCATATTGACGCTCAGTTTGCCATTCAATAGCCATCAATAGTTCCTCCTCTAATCTTGCGTAATAAACTCACTTACTATTTTACCAAAAAAATGTGGTTGTTCCACATGAACTGTATGCCCAGCCTGCTCAGCCAATATGAATTGACTGCCTTCAAGCTCCTGCTGCATACGTGTGGCGATCTTGCAGAACTTTTCATCAAGCGCTCCGCACATCAACAAAACAGGTAAATTCATATGCTTTAACCCCTTCCAAACAGAGGGCTGCGAACCTGTTCCTATGCCTTCTAAGCTGCGAGCCAGTCCAAGTGGATTGGCTTTTAGCCTTTCCTCTCGTAGTTGAGCCTGCGTGTCAGCTGATAAAGTTTTCTGAGAAGCAAACAGTGGAATACTCTCCCAAAAATCCACAAACTTCACTAAACCTTCATGTCTCATTTTCTGAGCCAGCTGATGATCATGTTTGAGTCTTGCCATCCGCTCTTTAAACGTGCGAAGCCCTGGAGAGGTACTCTCTAGAATCAACTTGTTGACTCGCTCTGAATAACGAGAGGCAAATGATAAAGCAATACGTCCTCCCATAGAATATCCGAGAATATTCACTTTGTGAAGCTTTAATTGGTTTAAAATCTCTGCAAGATCTGCTAGCTGATGCGACATCGCATATCTTCTTATATTTTCTGGTGAGTCCGTGCGGCCATGTCCAAGCAGGCTAACTTGAATCAATCTTGTATTTCCCATATAAGCATTCAAGAATGTCCAAGAAGCCGCGCTTCCAGTGAAGCCGTGTAAGCATAGCGTGGCATTCTCACCTGATGGATTCTGATCCACCACCTCGTAAGCCACACCATCACGCATCCGTATTATGAAAGAAGACATTCTTTTTTCACTTCTTCCAATATGTCATCCATCATTTGACGATGCTTGCTTACACGAGAATGCCGATCTGTTTCAATTTCAATTAAATGAAGTCCAGGCTCTTCTATATGCGCCTTGTAGACATCATGTAATTCTTGTTTCGTTGACGGTTTCGAATAGGTTCCCCCATACAACTTCGAAGCATACTCAAAATTCAGTCCAGTCGGTGTACCAAAGAGTTTTTCATAATACGGTTCCTCAGACGCCTGTGGAAGGAAAGAAAAGATGCCTCCTCCATCATTGTTTAACAACACAACCGTCAGTGGAATGTCCATCAACTTCGCTGCAAGGAGACCATTCATATCATGGTAAAATGATAAATCTCCAATCACTAAGGTGACCGGCTGTTTCAAAGCTGCATACGTGCCAAGTGCTGTAGACACAACACCATCAATACCATTTGCTCCTCGATTCGCCATCATTCGAAAAGGCTTCGATTGCGCTTCAAAAAATGTATCCACATCACGAATCGGCATACTATTCCCGATAAAAAAGACACTCTCCTTCGGCAAAAGATGCTGAAGCTGACGGTACACATTCCCCTCAAATGACAGATCCTCATCAGAATAATGGGAAGCATGCGTTCTGAATGATGAATTTGCATCCTGCCAGCGCTTTAGAAAACTTGTATCCTCACGTTGATCCGATCTATTGACTACTTCATCTACAAAAGCTGCCACATCACTTTCAAAGACATATGAAGCACTCAGCCCAGGATCTCGAAAACCTCCGGCAGCATCAACAACAATCTGATTCACTTCCGCATGTTTTTCCAGCCACTTGAATAAAGGCTTAGACACAGGCATCGGTCCAAAACGAATGACCATATCCGGCAATAGGTGCTGCTGCAATGCTTCATCTTTCAATAAAGAATCATACGCATCAATAATAAGATCTGCATGCTCATGACCATTTCGCAAATGAGAAAGCGGGTCCGCTAAAATCGGCATATGCAAGGCTTTTGAAAGACGTAATACTGCCTCTTTCTCTTCCTCCGTATGAAGCTCGCCACACACAATCAGTCCCTTTTTGGAACGGTTCATAACCGTCACAATTTCATATATCGCATCATCATTTGGGAAAGCCTGTCCTGTAGCTAATACTTTTTTCCGGTCTGTTTCTTCTCGCTCGAAAGGATCAATAGACAAATCAGGAAGCAATGGTTCTCTCAGAGGGACATTGATTTGTACAGGTCCCTTCGGCTCTTGCATCGACATATGATTTGCTCTTGCCGCAGCCGTCTGAACATAGCGTAACATCTTCTGACTTTCTTCTGGCAATGCTAAGTCTGTGAACCATTTAACAAACTTACCGAATAAGAATTGCTGATCAATCGCTTGAGGTGCTCCAACTTCCCTCAATTCGTGCGGCCGATCAGCAGTTAAAACAATAAGTGGGACACGGGAATAATGTGCCTCTACAATGGCTGGGTAAAAGTTAGCTGCTGCTGTACCTGACGTACAAATAAGCAGCACTGGTGTTTGACTTGCTTTTGCAAGACCAAGCGCATAAAAAGCAGCAGACCGTTCATCCACTAATACATGGACATTGATGTCTTGGTGGGCTAGAGCCAGCATTGCAAGCGGGGTCGAACGAGAACCTGGACAGACAACTGCCTCTTGTACGCCACCTTGGACAAATTCATCCATCAATCTGCCAATATATGTTGTCATGATTTGATTATTCAATAGGACGACCTCCAAGGGCAGATAGCATTGGTCTTAATTTCACTTGCGTTTCCTCGTACTCCTGCTTTGCAAGGGAATCCTCTACAATGCCGCAGCCAGCGAACAAACGAACATGGTCTTCCTCAATAAGACCTGACCGAATGGCAACAGCAAATTCTCCATTATCCTGAGAGTCAATCCACCCTACCGGCGCTGCGTACCAGCCACGTTTCAACGGTTCGATTTCACGAATGACCTCAACCGCCTTTTCCTTCGGATATCCGCCTAATGCTGGCGTCGGATGGAGCTGTTCAATTAATGAAAAGAGAGAACAGCTGCTTTTAATTTCTCCTACAATCGGTGTAAACAAATGCTGAATGTTTTTTGTTTTATAAAGACTAGGTTGATTTGGTTTATGCACGCGAAGGCAATTAGCCTCAAATGCTTGCTCAATCATATTGACAACAATTTGATGTTCAATCAAATTCTTCTCATCATGCAGCAGTTCCTCGCCTAATGCTCGATCTTCCGCTTCATCTTTTCCACGAACAATCGAACCTGCTAAACAAGATGAAAAGACCTCTCCGCCGCTTTTTTTCACTAAGCGTTCCGGCGTAGCTCCGACAAATGCTTGTTTCCCCTGTTCAACCGCAAATACATAACTCGTTGTTTGATGCTTTAATAATTCTGATAACAGTGGAGCGAGTTCAATTTGATTTTTATAGTGAAGCAAGACTTCTCTTGCTAAAACAACCTTTTCATATTCGTTTGCACGAATGTGGTCTGTCGCTTCTTGGATCGCCTTCATCCATTCCTTCACATCTCGTTCTTCCATATGAACAAGTTCAGCTTGTCCACCATGTCTGAGCGGTAATGTTTCGTAATGAGAGGCTTTTTGTTCTAATTCTTGAATGAGCTGATGAACATTCCCGTCCACCTGCTTCCATTCATTGATCGTCAGAAACGTGCCTTCTTTCGAGACAGTAAGCATCATCGATGGCACAAAAAAATGAGCCTCGCCAAAAGCTTCCCAGTGACACGCCTTCTCTTCATACGGATCAAATGAGAATCCTCCAAATAAAAGCGGACCAACAGCCGCTTGCCTTAACTCCTTCTCATCATGAAAATGGAACATGTGCTGCTTCAGCTGTTCCCATTCTTGATGGACTGTATCAAATCGTTCCTTGCCTTGCTCAGATGATTTAATAACGGCCGCTCTGCCAAGTCCAGAAAATATCATTTGGCTTTCTGGATCAGACCAAAAAAACCGCTCGCCTAAAAAATCCGCTTCGCCGCTTTGGAAAAAGGCAAGAGGATCCAGATCGTCAACTCTTCTGGAGTAGCTTATCAAAACAGCATGGTTGACGTTATTCGCTTCTTCTAATGTCGCAAGCGCTTCCTGCCGGAAAGTACTTTGCACTGTTGTCACCATGATACATTCCTCCAAAATCCATGAAATAACATAAAAAAATAAAACCATAATGAAAAAATACGTGAACATTCGAGTATGTCGAATGACCTGCTTTTCTATTATAAACCTTAACAGATGAACTTAGTAAAGAAAACAGCTTTTTAAACCTAGAATCCTTATTATATCACGCTTTCTAGATTTTTTCGCTCCTGCTTCTTGAAACGAGAGCATCTATAAGAAAAATGGAAAGTCTTGTTCTAAGATCAAGCTTTCTCTCGATATGGCAACGATTAGCAAACATCTTTTTCAGGTTTCATCGCATCAATATATTGACACCTTTTTGAACTTTGCTAAACTGGAATTTGGACGTGTACGTATTTTTTTATTTAAAGGAGTATATTTTATGCAGCATCAATCGATATCAGATCAGCTTTCACCGATTAAGCCTGATAAGAACTGGCGGATTTGGTGGAATTTACTACGACCGCATACATTAACAGCAGCATTTATTCCCGTTACTTTAGGAACTGTTCTCGCACTTCCAAGTGGTCAAATACATGTTGGGCTATTTTTAGCTATGCTGTTTGCATCTATGTTTATCCAAATCGCAACGAACATGTTTAATGAGTACTTTGATTATGTTCGCGGATTGGACAACGAGAAATCTGTCGGCATCGGCGGCGCCATTGTCAGAAATGGTGTGAAACCTAAAACCGTTCTCAGCCTTGCTTATGCACTATTTGCGCTTTCTTTACTACTAGGGGTGTACATTTGCATGATGTCTAGCTGGTGGATTGCACTGATAGGACTCATATGTATGGCAGCAGGCTATTTCTATACAGGCGGTCCTGTTCCTATTGCATATACACCGTTTGGAGAAGTTGTGTCAGGTGCTTTTATGGGACTAGGAATCATCCTGATCAGTTTCTATATTCAAACAGGCACACTGACGTCTAAAGCTGTTCTCGTCTCATTACCAATTTCTATTTTAGTTGGTGCCATCTTACTATCGAACAATATCCGCGATTTAGACGGCGATAAAGAAAATGGACGAAAAACACTTGCTATTCTTGCTGGGCGAAAGGCTGCTGTGAACATTTTACTTTCCATGTTTTTGATCTCTTATGTACTTATTTTTGTTTATATCTTCACAGATATTGTCGGCCTTTGGAGTCTTCTTGTTTTACTCAGTGTCCCAAAAGCATATACAGCTATCAAAGAATTTAAGCAAAAAGAAAAACCAATTGAATTAATGAATGCCATGAAATCTACAGCTCAAACCAATACATTTTTCGGTTTCCTGCTGACAATCGCTTTGATCTTACAATACTATATCGCGTAACAAAGAACGCCTGCAGCCGCAGGCGTTTTTTCATGAGGAATTGCTTCAATTTGGAACTAGTCTTACAGACAAAATTGCTCATACTAATATTATGTTTGATATGAAAGGATGATCGCTTTGTTGTCTAAAGACGAATTACATCATTTGAAGCAGCGACTTCTCGATGAAAAGCACGAACTCGAAGCCAAAAGCCATGACGATGAACAAAAAGTATCATTTCCTTATGATTCGGTCGGAGACCTGTCAGCCTATGATAATCACCCAGGTGATCAAGGGACAGAGCTGTTCGAACGCGGGAAAGATATTGCGTTAAACAGTTTGGAACATGAACATCTGTTAGACGTTAATGAAGCACTTCAAGCCATCACAGACGGCTCTTATGGGCTATGCAAGGTCTGTAAATCCCCTATCCCAAAGGAACGCTTAGAGGCCTTACCTAGTGCCGTCACATGCACAGAGCATTCAAAAGAACAAACCGTTTCACAAAACCGTCCGATTGAAGAGGATTTATTAAGTCCGCCATCAGGGCAATTCGAAAATGAAGAAAGTGCAGCCTATGATGGAGAGGATGCATATCAAGACGTAGAACGCTACGGAAACTCTGATACTCCGTCCGATATGGAATTTCCTCCATTGACATACGATGATGTGTATACACAATCAGAAGATGAAGATTATGTCGAAGACTATGAAGGATTCGCAGCTGCTGATATTGAGGGCAAAGCAAGCAAAGTATATCCAAATAAAGCCCACGAAGCCTATGAAGAGGCATTGGACGAAGAAGGCGTCATGACCGTATTTGGTGACTTGAAGCCGTACGAAGAAGAACCTTATACAGAAGAAAATCATTAGTCCCCTCATAATGGGGGCTTCATGTTTATATCATGTAATGATTGGGAAATCACTTTAAGAGTGAATTTGATTGGAGGAGATTCTTAATGGCGAGAAAAAGTATCATTTGGGCAGTGGTTGTCTTCTTTATTACATACGCATTATTCTCTATTGCCGGATTCTTGTTTCCGATTGACAGAGAGTGGTATGATGCATTAAATAAACCGGAATGGACACCGAGTGGTGGAGTAATTGGCGCTGTGTGGGCTGTCTTATTTGCTCTCATCTCGTTGTCCGCAGCGATCATTTATGGAAAATATGGATTTCAAAAAATCACTTTACCCTTTTGGATTCTTTTTCTTTTAAATTACGTATTTAATCAAGCCTTTAGTTTTTTTCAATTTACACAAAAAGATTTATTCGCAGCTACGATCGACTGCCTGCTTGTAGCGCTGACAGCACTTGCTCTTGTTATCGTCTCGCGTAAACTAAGCAAAGTCGTTCCAATTTTACTAATTCCTTATGTCTTATGGGGCTTCTTTGCAACATACTTGTCTTATACGATCTATTCCATGAACATGTAAAAAAAGACCGCTATAATGGCGGTCTTTCTTTTTTGAAGAAAATAAAAAAGAGATCTTTGACAAGACCTCTTTCTAAACATGACCCGTACGGGATTCGAACCCGTGTTACCGCCGTGAAAGGGCGGTGTCTTAACCGCTTGACCAACGGGCCAGATAAATGGCGGAGAAGGAGGGATTTGAACCCTCGCGCCGCTCGCGCGACCTACACCCTTAGCAGGGGCGCCTCTTCAGCCACTTGAGTACTTCTCCATTTGGCTCCGCAGGTAGGACTCGAACCTACGACCGATCGGTTAACAGCCGATAGCTCTACCACTGAGCTACTGCGGAATATCATGGTGGGCCTGAGTGGACTCGAACCACCGACCTCACGCTTATCAGGCGTGCGCTCTAACCAGCTGAGCTACAGGCCCATGAATGGATATACAAATGGAGCGGGTGATGGGAATCGAACCCACGACATCAGCTTGGAAGGCTGAGGTTTTACCACTAAACTACACCCGCAAATATATGTATGGGGCGATTGATGGGAATCGAACCCACGAGTGCCAGAGCCACAATCTGGTGCGTTAACCACTTCGCCACAACCGCCATACTATCAATATTTTTTTATAAAAGTGGCTCGGGACGGAATCGAACCGCCGACACACGGATTTTCAGTCCGTTGCTCTACCAACTGAGCTACCGAGCCAAGTATTCATTTTAAAAATGGCGGTCCGGACGGGACTCGAACCCGCGACCTCCTGCGTGACAGGCAGGCATTCTAACCAACTGAACTACCGGACCATTTTGGTTGCACTCATTGAGCACTCCCTATTGGTGTATAAAATAATTTGGTTGCGGGGGCAGGATTTGAACCTGCGACCTTCGGGTTATGAGCCCGACGAGCTACCGAACTGCTCCACCCCGCGATGATATAAGTTTTTGAAAAATATGGCGGAGGAAGAGGGATTCGAACCCCCGCGGGCTTTGACACCCCTGTCGGTTTTCAAGACCGATCCCTTCAGCCGGACTTGGGTATTCCTCCGTATAGATGGTGGACCTTGTAGGACTCGAACCTACGACCGGACGGTTATGAGCCGTCTGCTCTAACCAACTGAGCTAAAGGTCCTTTATAGCGGCGGAGGGGATCGAACCCCCGACCTCACGGGTATGAACCGTACGCTCTAGCCAGCTGAGCTACACCGCCATGATCAAAATAATCTTTTAAAAGTGGAGCCTAGCGGGATCGAACCGCTGACCTCCTGCGTGCAAGGCAGGCGCTCTCCCAGCTGAGCTAAGGCCCCATAAAAGATGGTCGGGAAGACAGGATTCGAACCTGCGACCCCTTGGTCCCAAACCAAGTGCTCTACCAAGCTGAGCTACTTCCCGATCTTAATGGCGCGCCCGAGAGGAGTCGAACCCCTAACCTTTTGATCCGTAGTCAAACGCTCTATCCAATTGAGCTACGGGCGCTTATTTTATAATGCCGAGGGCCGGACTTGAACCGGCACGGTAGTCACCTACCGCAGGATTTTAAGTCCTGTGTGTCTGCCAATTCCACCACCCCGGCGTGGATGGTATAAGCGGAAGACGGGATTCGAACCCGCGACCCCCACCTTGGCAAGGTGGTGTTCTACCACTGAACTACTTCCGCATTACAGGATTTCTTTATTTTATTTGGCAATGCGGGTGAAGGGACTTGAACCCCCACGTCATAAAGACACTAGATCCTAAGTCTAGCGCGTCTGCCAATTCCGCCACACCCGCATGAAACATGGTGAGCCATGAAGGACTCGAACCTTCGACCCTCTGATTAAAAGTCAGATGCTCTACCAACTGAGCTAATGGCTCGCTTTAAAAGCGACTTGTCTATCTTACCATATGAAACTGGTGCCGGCAAGAGGACTTGAACCCCCAACCTACTGATTACAAGTCAGTTGCTCTACCAGTTGAGCTACACCGGCTTTATCTATCCTAACATTATGTAAGAATAAATATGGTGGAGGATGACGGGCTCGAACCGCCGACCCTCTGCTTGTAAGGCAGATGCTCTCCCAGCTGAGCTAATCCTCCACTATGTAGGAATCTCTCGATCCGACAAAGATTATTATATACAGGTTTTCATCATTTGTAAAGGCTATATTAAAAAAATTTTATTTCAATTTTCATTACGTATTTCTTTTAACAAATGACCTTTATTTCCTCTATTCAAACAGCGTGATCTAACGTTCATCACTTAAACTTCTCCACTCTATATTCTCTTTAAAAACGGGCAATTCCTTTATAAATATGAACATCTCACATTAGATACAGTATGTCCGAAATGGAATTATCTACTAATAACGATATAGAGCTCTTCTATCATTTATTAATCTAACTCTCTACTGGTTTAACTGAAACGCTCGATCTCTTTTGTTTTAATGTGTTTCACATGCTTGTAAATGAGTTAGAGTGTCGAAACGTTCATCAAACAAGTGCAATCAGCAGCATATTTTCTCAAGAAGCACAAAAAAGACCAGTTCCGTATGGAACTGATCCTTATACAAGCTTGGCGGCGTCCTACTCTCACAGGGGGAGACCCCCAACTACCATCGGCGCTGAAGAGCTTAACTTCCGTGTTCGGTATGGGAACGGGTGTGACCTCTTCGCTATCGCCACCAAACCTGATGGAGAGAATGTTCTCTCAAAACTAGATAACAATGTTCAAACTTCACATTAGAATATAGGTTAAGTCCTCGATCTATTAGTATCTGTCAGCTCCACGTGTCACCACGCTTCCACCTCAGACCTATCAACCTGATCATCTTTCAGGGATCTTACTTCCTTGCGGAATGGGAAATCTCATCTTGAGGGGGGCTTCATGCTTAGATGCTTTCAGCACTTATCCCGTCCGCACATAGCTACCCAGCGATGCCCTTGGCAGAACAACTGGTACACCAGCGGTGCGTCCATCCCGGTCCTCTCGTACTAAGGACAGCTCCTCTCAAATTTCCTACGCCCGCGACGGATAGGGACCGAACTGTCTCACGACGTTCTGAACCCAGCTCGCGTACCGCTTTAATGGGCGAACAGCCCAACCCTTGGGACCGACTACAGCCCCAGGATGCGATGAGCCGACATCGAGGTGCCAAACCTCCCCGTCGATGTGGACTCTTGGGGGAGATAAGCCTGTTATCCCCGGGGTAGCTTTTATCCGTTGAGCGATGGCCCTTCCATGCGGAACCACCGGATCACTAAGCCCGACTTTCGTCCCTGCTCGACTTGTAGGTCTCGCAGTCAAGCTCCCTTGTGCCTTTACACTCTGCGAATGATTTCCAACCATTCTGAGGGAACCTTTGGGCGCCTCCGTTACATTTTAGGAGGCGACCGCCCCAGTCAAACTGCCCACCTGACACTGTCTCCCTGCCCGATAAGGGCAGCGGGTTAGAAGGTCAATACAGCCAGGGTAGTATCCCACCGATGCCTCCACCGAAGCTAGCGCTCCGGTTTCCAAGGCTCCTACCTATCCTGTACAAGCTGTACCAACATTCAATATCAGGCTGCAGTAAAGCTCCACGGGGTCTTTCCGTCCTGTCGCGGGTAACCTGCATCTTCACAGGTACTATAATTTCACCGAGTCTCTCGTTGAGACAGTGCCCAGATCGTTGCGCCTTTCGTGCGGGTCGGAACTTACCCGACAAGGAATTTCGCTACCTTAGGACCGTTATAGTTACGGCCGCCGTTTACTGGGGCTTCAATTCGCACCTTCGCTTACGCTAAGCGCTCCTCTTAACCTTCCAGCACCGGGCAGGCGTCAGCCCCTATACTTCGCCTTACGGCTTCGCAGAGACCTGTGTTTTTGCTAAACAGTCGCCTGGGCCTATTCACTGCGGCTTCTCGGGGCTTTAACACCCTAAGAAGCACCCCTTCTCCCGAAGTTACGGGGTCATTTTGCCGAGTTCCTTAACGAGAGTTCTCTCGATCACCTTAGGATTCTCTCCTCGCCTACCTGTGTCGGTTTGCGGTACGGGCACCTCTCACCTCGCTAGAGGCTTTTCTTGGCAGTGTGGAATCAGGAACTTCGCTACTAAATTTCGCTCGCCATCACAGCTCAGCCTTCACGGGAAACGGATTTGCCTATTTCCCAGCCTAACTGCTTGGACGCGGATATCCAATACCGCGCTTACCCTATCCTCCTGCGTCCCCCCATTGCTCAAATGGTGAGGAGGTGGTACAGGAATATCAACCTGTTGTCCATCGCCTACGCCTTTCGGCCTCGGCTTAGGTCCCGACTAACCCTGAGCGGACGAGCCTTCCTCAGGAAACCTTAGGCATTCGGTGGACGGGATTCTCACCCGTCTTTCGCTACTCATACCGGCATTCTCACTTCTAAGCGCTCCACCAGTCCTTCCGGTCTGACTTCACAGCACTTAGAACGCTCTCCTACCACTGTTCGTAAGAACAGTCCGCAGCTTCGGTGATACGTTTAGCCCCGGTACATTTTCGGCGCAGAGTCACTCGACCAGTGAGCTATTACGCACTCTTTAAATGGTGGCTGCTTCTAAGCCAACATCCTGGTTGTCTAAGCAACTCCACATCCTTTTCCACTTAACGTATACTTTGGGACCTTAGCTGGCGGTCTGGGCTGTTTCCCTTTCGACTACGGATCTTATCACTCGCAGTCTGACTCCCAAGGATAAGTCATCGGCATTCGGAGTTTGACTGAATTCGGTAACCCGGTAGGGGCCCCTAGTCCAATCAGTGCTCTACCTCCGAGACTCTTACCTTGAGGCTAGCCCTAAAGCTATTTCGGAGAGAACCAGCTATCTCCAGGTTCGATTGGCATTTCACCCCTACCCACACCTCATCCCCGCACTTTTCAACGTGCGTGGGTTCGGGCCTCCATTCAGTGTTACCTGAACTTCACCCTGGACATGGGTAGATCACCTGGTTTCGGGTCTACGACCACGTACTCATGCGCCCTATTCAGACTCGCTTTCGCTGCGGCTCCGCATCTTCTGCTTAACCTTGCACGGGATCGTAACTCGCCGGTTCATTCTACAAAAGGCACGCCATCACCCTTTAACGGGCTCTGACTACTTGTAGGCACACGGTTTCAGGATCTATTTCACTCCCCTTCCGGGGTGCTTTTCACCTTTCCCTCACGGTACTGGTTCACTATCGGTCACTAGGGAGTATTTAGCCTTGGGAGATGGTCCTCCCGGATTCCGACGGAATTTCACGTGTTCCGCCGTACTCAGGATCCACTCTGGAGAGAACAACATTTCAGTTACAGGGCTGTTACCTTCTTTGGCGGGCCTTTCCAGACCTCTTCGCTTATATCGTTCCTTTGTAACTCCGTATAGAGTGTCCTACAACCCCAAGAGGCAAGCCTCTTGGTTTGGGCTGTTCCCGTTTCGCTCGCCGCTACTCAGGGAATCGCATTTGCTTTCTCTTCCTCCGGGTACTTAGATGTTTCAGTTCCCCGGGTATGCCTTCTCATACTCTATGTATTCAAGTATGGATACTACTCCATTACGAGCAGTGGGTTTCCCCATTCGGAAATCTCCGGATCAAAGCTTGCTTACAGCTCCCCGAAGCATATCGGTGTTCGTCCCGTCCTTCATCGGCTCCTAGTGCCAAGGCATCCACCGTGCGCCCTTTCTAACTTAACCATTTCTTACTTTAGAAAGAATCACTATGTGTGATGAACTTTGCATTGCATTCAATGTGAATGTATTACTTATTGTTATCTAGTTTTCAAAGAACAATCCTGTCTCGCTAGAGACATGTCTTGAAGGAATGATCCTTCAAAACTAAACAAGACGAAAACGCACACTGCTCCATATATCCTTAGAAAGGAGGTGATCCAGCCGCACCTTCCGATACGGCTACCTTGTTACGACTTCACCCCAATCATCTGCCCCACCTTCGGCGGCTGGCTCCATAAAGGTTACCTCACCGACTTCGGGTGTTGCAAACTCTCGTGGTGTGACGGGCGGTGTGTACAAGGCCCGGGAACGTATTCACCGCGGCATGCTGATCCGCGATTACTAGCGATTCCAGCTTCACGCAGTCGAGTTGCAGACTGCGATCCGAACTGAGAACAGATTTATGGGATTGGCTAAACCTTGCGGTCTCGCAGCCCTTTGTTCTGTCCATTGTAGCACGTGTGTAGCCCAGGTCATAAGGGGCATGATGATTTGACGTCATCCCCACCTTCCTCCGGTTTGTCACCGGCAGTCACCTTAGAGTGCCCAACTAAATGCTGGCAACTAAGATCAAGGGTTGCGCTCGTTGCGGGACTTAACCCAACATCTCACGACACGAGCTGACGACAACCATGCACCACCTGTCACTCTGTCCCCGAAGGGAAAGCCCTATCTCTAGGGTTGTCAGAGGATGTCAAGACCTGGTAAGGTTCTTCGCGTTGCTTCGAATTAAACCACATGCTCCACCGCTTGTGCGGGCCCCCGTCAATTCCTTTGAGTTTCAGTCTTGCGACCGTACTCCCCAGGCGGAGTGCTTAATGCGTTAGCTGCAGCACTAAGGGGCGGAAACCCCCTAACACTTAGCACTCATCGTTTACGGCGTGGACTACCAGGGTATCTAATCCTGTTCGCTCCCCACGCTTTCGCTCCTCAGCGTCAGTTACAGACCAGAGAGTCGCCTTCGCCACTGGTGTTCCTCCACATCTCTACGCATTTCACCGCTACACGTGGAATTCCACTCTCCTCTTCTGCACTCAAGTTTCCCAGTTTCCAATGACCCTCCCCGGTTGAGCCGGGGGCTTTCACATCAGACTTAAGAAACCGCCTGCGAGCCCTTTACGCCCAATAATTCCGGACAACGCTTGCCACCTACGTATTACCGCGGCTGCTGGCACGTAGTTAGCCGTGGCTTTCTGGTTAGGTACCGTCAAGGTGCGAGCAGTTACTCTCGCACTTGTTCTTCCCTAACAACAGAGCTTTACGATCCGAAAACCTTCATCACTCACGCGGCGTTGCTCCGTCAGACTTTCGTCCATTGCGGAAGATTCCCTACTGCTGCCTCCCGTAGGAGTCTGGGCCGTGTCTCAGTCCCAGTGTGGCCGATCACCCTCTCAGGTCGGCTACGCATCGTCGCCTTGGTGAGCCATTACCCCACCAACTAGCTAATGCGCCGCGGGTCCATCTGTAAGTGACAGCCGAAACCGTCTTTCATCCTTGAACCATGCGGTTCAAGGAACTATCCGGTATTAGCTCCGGTTTCCCGGAGTTATCCCAGTCTTACAGGCAGGTTACCCACGTGTTACTCACCCGTCCGCCGCTAACATCCGGGAGCAAGCTCCCTTCTGTCCGCTCGACTTGCATGTATTAGGCACGCCGCCAGCGTTCGTCCTGAGCCAGGATCAAACTCTCCGAGGTATGCAGGATGCATATCACACATGCGTTGCTACACGATGTAGCGAACTTAGCATGTGATCATTTCCTGCCTCGTCAGCGTTTGACTGACTACCTATGATGTTTCATAGGATTTTTTTATAAAAACTCGAATTAACAGGTACGTTTTGTCTTGTTTAGTTTTCAAAGATCATCTTCGCCGTCTCTCAGAGGCGACTTTATTAATATAACATTCTATCAAGATAAAGTCAACAACTTTTTTCTTTATGTTATTTAATAACCGCGCTGTTTTAGCGGCGAATACAAATATAACACCTTTTGAGAAAGGAAACAAGTATTTTTTCTAAATAATTTATTTTTTCTTATCTCTTCCTATATAATCATACAAAAATTAATTGTCACAGGAATTCTCTATTGTTGATCCTGAAGGTCTTTAGTATATTTATAATAGAAGAAAACTAAATAACCGCAGGGGGAGCTTTGTGCTGAGAGTGAACACTCGTTGTTCTGACCCTTTGAACCTGTCAGTTAATACTGAAGTAGGAATGTGGATTCAATTGAATACATGTGGTGTATTCAACTCGATATGTTTTTCTATGAATAACATACTCATCCTTACACGGTCTCTCCTTGCTCAATTCATGAAAAGGGAGATTTTTTTATGCAGCAATCAAATCAATTGGTACGACTGATGGAAATCGCAATTATGACTTCACTTGCACTAGTATTAGATTACTTATCAGGTCTCTTTTTAAGAATGCCGAACGGCGGATCTCTTGCGCTGATTATGATACCCGTCATTCTTATGTCTATTAGATGGGGAATATCAACCGGGTTTATCATTGGTGTGCTTATTGCAGGCCTTCAACTGATGAATGGCCCTATTATCGCTACACCAGTTCAAGGATTTCTCGATTATTTCGTCGCATCTGTTGTCATTTCCCTAAGCGGCCTCTTTTCTGGATTGATTAAAAAAACCATTCAGGACCAAAAGCGAAAGCAGCAATTCATCTATATTACCTTATCCGTATTTGTTGCAAGTTTCTTTAGACTGTTGACGTTCTTTATTTCTGGTGTTGTTTTCTTTTCTCAGTATGCACCAAAAGGAACACCGGGTTGGGTTTACTCTTTAATTTATAACAGCACATATATGGTTCCTTCATTTATTATTTGCAGTATCGTTCTTTGCATACTCATACCAAGTGCATCTCGTTTGGTTTTTCCTCACAAAAAATAACTGGCTGATTTCAGCTGGTTATTTTTTTATGCATAAATTGCCGCTCTATGGAATCTATTAATAGTAGAAGATTTCATGTTGGAGGTACGCCAATGAACCCTTACTCCATTATGCTGTGCTGTTATATTCTCAGTCTTGCTTATTTTTTGGCAGGTTTCTATGAAGCTTTAAAGATAGCAGGAATAAAAGGAAAAGTAGAAGCTTCTCCTCTTATCTCTTATATGCTTTTAGCTATGCTTTTCACTTTTTTCTCTCATTATTATTGGAAGCTGACGATTTAATTCGGTGTAGATGGTCATTTAATACAGGCAGCTCCCACCCATACCCTATTTCATCATGCTTCTCGCCAGCCAGCTCGAACTGGCTGGTAACGACAAAATGAGGTTGAAGCTTTTGATAAAAATGCTTTGCCGAATTTTGTTCAAATACCCACAGCATGATATTCTGATACCCTTTCTCTATTAAATAGCTCACTCCTTCTGTAATTAAAGCGATACCTGCTCCTGATTTCTGTTTCTCTTGCAATAAATAGATCGCATAAAGTTCTCCATCATATGTTGGATAGCGCTCATCACGTTGTTTTCCAAAAGAAGCAAAACCAAATACCCCCTCGTCATCTTCTGCGACAAACGTCCCTTCAAGTGACCTTCTTCTCCAGCTCTCTTCTCGATCTTCTATATTTAAACCATCCAAATAATCCTGATTAATAATGCCTTGATAAGTCGTCTGCCAGCTCTTCACATGTATTTCGGCAATTTTAGGAATATCTTTTTGTACAGCATGTCTCACCTTCATCCGCGCCACTCCTTCTCACTGTTTTCATCCTATCTTTATTATGATAAATTCCTATTTCCTAAAATTCAATCAATAAAGGATATTCGTTGACATTTTGTCAACACACCTTTATATTGGGTACGACTTCTTCTATAGAAGAGTTGATACATCATACAAAGGATGGTGTAAAATGGATTCTAAAACAACTGAGCTTGGGTCTCTCTTAAAGGAAAGATTGCAACAACGTTCTTTATCTTTAAGAGAGCTCAGCACATACACAGAAATTGATAAAGCGACACTGTCTCGAATCATGAATGGAAAAAGAAAACCAACTTTGAATCATCTGCAGCGGCTTTCAGATTCTCTGAACCTATCATTAGATCAACTATTAGCTGCTTCAGGGTTTCCAATCAAAAACGAAAAGGTACATAGTGATACGTTCATACAAACGGTCGTAGAGATCGAAAAAACACTGAAAGATGAGGAGGTCTACGACGGTACATTTAGTCAGACCAAATTGAAACAAAAGCTAAACGAATATGAGACCTATAGCCAAACAAACGAGGGAAAAGAAACGATCTCGGCAAAGTTTGAGAAAAAGATGGAATCGGTAAACGGCGCCGGGCCATTCCTTCAGCATTTGAAAGACATGTACAGCTTATTTATGACCGGACGAGGTACTTCTCGAGAATTAATGATGATGGGGAGCGCACTCCTTTATTTCATTATGCCTGTTGACTTAATACCAGATTTTATTTTTCCGATCGGCTATATTGATGATGCTGCGGCTGTGAAAATCGTCATAGACCAGCTGACAAATAGGTAGCAGGACAAGACGCTATGAAAAAACAGTACAGCATTGACTTCGTACTTTTACTCACTGTGATTTGTTTATTTGTCATCAGCCTAATAGCTGTATATAGCGGATCAGGACAGTATGAATCGCAGGATATGTTTTATTTCGTCAAAAGACAAATTTTCTGGTATATCGTCGGTTTCGGTCTTATGGCCGCTGCTGCATACTTTGATTATGAACTTCTTGAGCGTTTATCTTTTCGGTTATTTACAGGTGGTATTTTTCTCATTATTCTTGTGCACTTTTTCGGAACGAGTCAAAACGGATCCCAAAGATGGATCAGCTTCGGTTCAATCAAAATTCAGCCATCAGAGTTCATGAAAATTTTTGTGATCCTGCTACTAGCGGCTGTCTTGAACCAATACAAGCATCAGCGATTTTCGTTTAAAGAAAGTATCATTCCTACAAGTAAAGTCGTTTGCTGGACCGTTGTCCCTTTTTTCCTCATCTTAATTCAGCCTGATTTAGGGACAGCGCTCGTGATATTATCTATCGCCTTTACACTGATGCTTGTGTCAGGAATTTCTAGCAAGATGATGGCCGCATTAATGGCTTCTTTTATTGCACTTCTTTCATTTTTGGTCTACTTACACAACGAACACTTTGAGCATTTCACAAAAATCATTAAGCCACATCAGCTTGATCGCATTTATGGCTGGCTCTCCCCCGATGAATTTGATTCAACATACGGGTATCAGCTGAAACAATCGATGCTCGGCATTGGATCAGGTCAATTATTAGGTAGCGGTTTTACACAGGGGCATCAAGTACAAGGTGGCAATATCCCTGAAGCGCATACGGATTTTATATTTGCCGTCATTGGTGAGGAGTTTGGTTTTATCGGCGCCTCCCTTTTGATGTGTTTGTACTTAATGATGATTTACCGAATCATTCATGTGGCTATGCATGCTAATACGCTTTATGGTTTGTACATATGTGCAGGAGTCGTTGGGCTGATCGTGTTTCAAGTTTTCCAAAACGTAGGGATGACAATCGGTTTAATGCCTGTGACAGGACTCGCGCTTCCTTTTATAAGCTATGGAGGCAGTGCGCTATTGACGAACATGATCGCCATTGGCCTCGTGTTTAGTGTCAATATCAGGTCATCATCCTATATGTTTGGAGACAACTGGAATTGAAGATGATGGCATTCCTTCTATCTCATCTCAAAAGAGTCGACCTCGTTCTTGTTGGAACGATTGTGTTCCTCTGCTTATTTGGTTTACTGATGGTGTACAGTGCAAGTTATCCTTTAGGAGAAGTGAAGTATGAGAAGGGTAGCTATTTCTTTATCAAACAATGGCAATGGCTCCTGATTGGGGGATTCTTTTTTTTCATTGCCGCTCTTTTCCCTTATCAGATTTATCGTAAATGGATGAAATGGCTTGTCATGCTGTCATTGCTATGTCTCATCCTAGTCCTGATTCCTGGAATTGGTGTTGTCAAAAACAATTCACAGCGGTGGATTCAGCTGGGCTCTCTTATGCTCCAACCTTCTGAAGCTGTGAAACTAGTGATGGTGATCTATTTTGCCTATGTGTACGCGAATAAACAGGCGTACATTACATCTTTTAAAAAAGGCGTACTGCCGCCACTCATCCTTTTAAGTCTTGTTTTTTTATTAATCTTAAAACAGCCTGATTTAGGCACAGCTGTGTCTATTTTATTAAGCTGTGGCATCATTTTATTATGCGCTGGGTTGAAAACGCGCCATCTCATTTTGCTAGGATCGACTGCCGTAGCATGTATCACTTTTTTTGCAGTGACAGCTCCTTACCGTTTGAAGCGGCTGACTTCTTTTCGTGATCCCTTTCAGTATGAAGATGGGGATGGCTATCAGTTGATTCATTCGTATCTCGCAATGAATTCCGGCGGGCTGACAGGGAATGGCTTAGGCGGGAGTATTCAAAAGCTAGGCTTTCTTCCCGAAGCGCATACGGATTTTATTATGGCCATTATCAGTGAAGAGCTGGGCATTATGGGGATTTTGATTGTGATAGGTGCATATCTATTCATCATGTATCGCGCAATGCGAATTGTGCAGGCTTTACATGACCCTTTTGGAAAACTGTTAACGATTGGGCTTACGTTTCAAATCATGCTCCAAGCAGTCTTTAATTTAGGCGCTGTCTTTGGTCTTCTTCCGATCACAGGCATTCCGCTTCCTTTCATTAGTTATGGTGGCTCCTCCCTAGTGTTCATGATGATATCTGCTGGTATTCTCGTAAATCTTTCTTCATATGTAAAAAGGAGCCCATATCGGGCACATGCCAAATAGACACCTTCTGATGGAAGGTGTCTCAGCGTGTAGACAAACCCTCGCATTCGTTGTCAGGTCTGCGCGCTGGTGCTCACGAATGTTCAATTCGCTCCGCGCCAGTGCTCGACCCTTCCTAGACTTCAAAGGTTTTCTATCACGCTGAATTGATTTTATTCTTCTATTTGAGTATCAGCGATCTCTTTTTTTCTTGGCTGTTTGATTTCATTCGTTAGTTCCTGAATGCTTTGCTTCACATTACCTTTGCCGGAAAAGTTCTCAATAATTTCTTTGACATCAATTCCAGAGGATGCTTTCAGGCTTTCTTGCAGACTGGACATAAGGTTTGTAGCATAGCCAGTGACTTTATTGGCACCGCTGCCTTCTCCGTTACCTCCCGTATCCACAACCGTAATTTTATCAATGTTAGAAAGTGGTGCAGATACTTGCTTCGCATATTCAGGAAGCATTTTCACAATCATATCAAGAATCGCTGCCTGACCATACTGTTCGAATGCTTCAGCGATTTTCTCTTTCGCTTCGGCTTCCGCAAGTCCTTTCAGTCTAATGACTTCTGCCTCTGTTTCCCCTTTTGCACGATCAGCTTCCGCTTTGGCAAGCCCGTCAATTCGGACTTTCTCAGCTTCTGCTTTTGCCATTGCTTCAATGCTGTATTTCTTGGCATCTGCTTCAGCGAGGCGTTTCGCTTTTTCCGCTGCAGCTGACTGCTCAACCGCATAACGATCCGCATCTGCTTTCTTTTTCACTTCAGAATCGTATTGACGCTCACGACGCTGGATCTCTTTTTCTTCTAATTCAATTTGCTTCTGACGTTCAATGATTTTTACTTGCATTTCTTGTTCAGTTACGTGCTGACGGTTACGTGCTGTTTCAAGATCGTACGCTTGGTCGGCACTTGCTTTTGCTGTATCTTGTTCACGTCTGAATTCTGCTCTTTTCAGCTCATTGATCTTTTCTGCTTCAGCGATTTCAGTGGCACGCTCAAGCTCAGATTTCTTCGCATCTTTATCTGCTTCTGCACGTTTGATACGTGTTTCTTTATCTGCTTCTGCTGTTGCAATATCTGCATCGCGTTTCACTTGGGCAATTCTAGGTTTACCTAGTGATTCTAAATAGCCATTTTTATCACGGACATCTTTGATTGTAAACGATACAATGACAAGACCCATTTTCGCTAGATCTTGAGAAGCGACACGCTGTACTTCTTGAGAAAATTTCTCTCTGTTTTTATAAATCTCTTCAACTGTCATTGACCCTAAAATGGAGCGAAGGTGTCCTTCTAAAACTTCTCTCGCTTCGTTTTCGCGGTCTTCTTTTGTTTTACCTAAAAATTGCTCTGCAGCAGTAGCAATTTCTTCAATCGATCCGCCGATTTTAATGATGGCTGTTCCGTCCGCCATGACTGGTACACCTTGTTCAGTATAGACTTCAGGTGTTGAAACATCTAGCTTGCTAGATAGTAAGCTGAGCGGCTCTGCTTGTTGAAAAACAGGGAGTACAAAGGTACCTCCGCCTCTTACAATCTTAATCTTGTTTCCACCTTCATCCACGTGGACATTTTTACTTCCGAGGTAACTTCCTGTGACGATTAACGCTTCATCTGGACCTGCAGTCCGGTATTTCGAAACAAATACACCAATAAGTGCAATCAGAATCACAAGCACAATTCCAATGATTATCAAAATGGTTGTTCCTGGCATAGCATTCCCTCCTAGATTTCTTCATTTGGTATAACTGATAAGACGCCTTTGTTCACTTCGACGACCAGTACCCGAGTTCCATATGGAATCTCCTCTTCGTCGAAGCTGACGGCAGGCTTTGAGATTTTCCCGCTATTACTAATTAACAGCACTTCTCCAAACCCGTCTTTTGGAACAGATACAATGATCTCCCCAGTTCTTCCTTTTAAGTCGGCCTCCGTATATGAGAGAGATTCTTCAGCAGAGGAAAGCGGGACTAAGACAAATACATTCAAACAGGTCACAAGAACCACTGCGAGGATGGCAGATAAGACTGCGCCAAGTCCACTTCCTACAATTGCTGTTTTTTCAGAGATAAACCCTCCAGCCGAGAAAAAGGTAAGAAATGCGAGGATTAATGTTGGTTGAAGGAATGGAACAGGAATCGCTTCAAACAATCCATCAAATACATCGCCGAAAAAGACGAAAACAAGTGTCAGGATTCCTGATATCATCAATATGTATAAATACAGCGTCTGAAGTGGCAGCCCGAACACATCCATCTTCCTCACCCTTTCTTCATGAAATGAACAGCCTTTGTTTCATTTAGACCATGCTCACCTCCAATGTATTCCTTCTAACAGGTAATACGAACCACTTTTGTAAAGGTTTCAAATTTCCTCACAATTCTTCATAGGAATTCGCCGATAGCTCAAGAATGATTGTCATGTACCAGTGTGTTAAAATTTGATCTTGAGGTGATGAAAATGAGTTTATTACATGATGCAAGACAAGAATTGTGGCAAGAGCTACAAGGTTTGAACGAAGAGCAATTGAATCAAAAATTATCTGATGATACTTGGAGTATTCAAGAGGTGGCAGATCATTTAAAGAAGATGGACCTCGTGGCAGCAAAACATCTAGCTGCTGAGGGAAAAAAAGCACCGATCAAAGAATATGAGCCAAAGCCGGTGGAAATGGCAGAGGATCGTTCTAGAAAAGCGACTGCGCCTAGTATTGTTGAGCCTGAGCGCAAGCATGTGACACCTACACATTTAAAAGATGAACTCGATACAGCCCGTGAGCAGCTCAATCAAATTCTATCAACGTTTACTGAGGATGATTTCAAACGCGTCATTGCACACCCTGTGTTTGAAGAGTTATCGCTTAAGCAATATCTTGATTTTATCGGCGCACACGAAAAACGCCATATCCATCAAATCAAAGAAATTAAAGAACAGCTATAAGACATAAAAAAGACTCCCTTTTGGGAGCCTTTTTTCATTGTTACACTGTTTTAGGTGTTAGATCAAAACAGCGAGCATAAATCCAGTTGTACGCTTTTTCGTTTAGATCTCTTGGGTTTCCAATTGTTTGCGGATCTTTCATTGCTTCTTTAGATAAACGGTCAATCATATCTTTTGATACACCTTGTTCTTCTAATGAAGGAACTTCTAGGTCTTCCACTAAATCATACATCCAGTTCACTGCTGCTTTTGCGGCTTCCTCTGTTGACATTCGGCTAATATCAATTCCAAATGCTTGCGCAATACGAGCAAATTTTTCGGGATACCCTTTCCAGTTATACTCCATCACCGGTCCCATCATTGCTGCGACACACTGACCATGCGCTACAGGAATAATGCCTCCGAGTGTTTGACTCATCGCATGTGCAGCTCCAGCTGATTCGCTTCCATAAGAAAGCCCGGCAAGCATTGCAGCTTGTGCCATTCCATACCTGGCTTCTAAGTCCTCACCATCGGCAAAGGCACGGCGAATATAATGAGCTGCATATTCAATGGCCATGAGCGCGACCGCATCTGTAATAGGCTGAGCAAATTTCATTGTATAGCATTCAATGGCGTGTGCAAGTGCATCAATTCCAGTCATTGCCGTCACATGAGGCGGCATGGATACATGTAGCTTTGGATCAATGACTGTGAGGTGAGCTGCAATGAGCGGGCCACCTGTGTTGAATTTGAATTCTCTTTCTTCATCTGTAATCACTGCCCACTGCGTGACTTCTGAACCTGTACCAGCTGTTGTCGGAATAGTGGTTAAAGGCGGGATTCTGTTTTCAAGCGGTTTTTTCCCCTCTGCCGCTTCGTAATCAAGGACTGAGCCTTCATGCGTCGCTTCTACACCGATCGCCTTCGCTGTATCCATTGAGCTTCCGCCGCCTACTGCAACTAATCCATTACAGCCTTCTTTTTCATATAACGCAGAGCCTTCATTCACTAAACGGACTGGCGGGTTTGGCTCTACTTTATCAAATAGCACCACATCGATTTGTGCTTCTTTTAATGAAGCAATCACTGGATCTACCACGCCCGCCAGGTAAATACCTGGGTCTGTTACAAGTAATACCTTTGAGACACCGTATGCTTTTACTTCTTCCCCAACATGTTTCACTGCACCGATGCCATGTTTGATGACAGTCGGAATTTCAAATGTATGGAATTTCTGCATGCTTTCAATTTTCATATTTAATGTCATATAGAATCTCCTCCAAATGTGTGATTTTTATTGAAACCAACGAATCGCTTCAGGTTTTGTATTACGATATACATGCTTCAGTTCCGTATATTCCTCAAGACCGGTGCGTCCTAATTCACGTCCTAGACCTGATTGTTTATATCCACCCCAAGGTGCTTGAGCGAAATAAGGATGGAAGTCATTGATCCAAACTGTGCCTAATCTTAATTGACGAGCGACTCTTTCGGCCTTGCTGATATCAGTAGACCACACGGCTCCTGCTAATCCATAAATCGTATCGTTTGCCAGCTCAATCACTTCTTCCTCTGTACGAAAGGATTCAACTGTCAATACTGGGCCAAAGACTTCTTCCTGGACAATCCGCATCTCTGACGTGCAGCCTGAGAATATCGTTGGCAAGTAGAAGAACCCATTTGAAAGCTCCTCTGCGTCCGGTCTTTTTCCGCCTGTTTCTAATTTGGCGCCTTCATCTAACCCAATGCTGACGTATTTTTCTACTTTTTCTCGATGCTCAGCTGAGATGAGCGGGCCGCTTTGGGTTTCTTCATCAAAGCCGTTGCCTAGCTTGATTTTTTTCGTGCGCTTCACCAGTTCTTCTAAAAATTCAGCATGAATGGATTCTTCCACTAGCAAACGTGAACCTGCTGAACACACTTGCCCCGCATGGAAAAACACAGCATTCATTGCCTGGTCAACCGCTACGTCTAAATCAGCATCTTGAAACACAATATTCGGATTTTTCCCGCCGAGCTCAAGGGCGATTTTCTTCACATTCCCACTGGCTCCCTGCATGATTTTCTTACCTGTTTCAATACCGCCTGTAAATGAAATCAAATCGACTTGATCATTCACAGCAAGCTCATCACCAACCGTTGCACCTGGCCCAAGGACTAGGTTCGCAACCCCTGCTGGAATGCCTGCTTCTTCCATGAGTTTGAATACTTTGATCGTGGTGAGTGGTGTAATTTCACTTGGCTTTAATACGATTGTATTCCCCGCCGCTAGAGCAGGAGCGATTTTCCAGCTTGCTTGAAGCAATGGATAGTTCCATGGAGTAATTTGCCCGCATACACCGACAGGCTCTCTGACCAATTCGCTTTTAGAGTTCGGAATTGGCGATGCAATGATTTCCCCGCCATCTTTGTCGGCAAGACCGGCGTAATATTGGAACACGTTCGCAATATCGTCCATGTCTGCTTTGCTTTCCTCTACTGTTTTACCAGTATCAAGCGATTCTAATTTGGCTAGTTCATCAAGATCACGTCTAATCAATTCAGCAATCTTAAACACCATATTTCCTCTTTCAAGTCCAGGCAAGTTTGCCCAGTCACCTTGATCGAAGGCTTTTCTCGCTGCCTTAATGGCTAGCTGCGCGTCATTTCTTGATCCTTCACTGACTGTCGCGATCACTTCTTGATTAAATGGATTAATGATATCCCGCGTGTCGCCACTTTTGGCGCCAACCCATTGTCCATCTATAAATAGTGTTTGACTCATAGAAGGAACCTCCTCTGATTCTTTTCGATAAGTTTGTTAAATAAAAATTTAACGTTTTGAACATAATTAACGTATCATGTTCAAATTTTTCTGTCAAAGGGAGATATGCTTCATTTTCTTTTGACATTTTGCATTCTTTCGTTAACATATAGTCCATAAAGATTTTTTTGAACGTATTGAATTCTCTTAATAGAAAGCAGGGACAGGATGAAAAAGCAGGAACAGCCGCAAGCAGAAGAACGTATTTTAGCTGCTAAAGATCTAGTCATTGATTCCATAGCTGAAACGATGGATCTCTATGGAATTACACGAAGTGCTGGTATTCTCTATGGGACCATGTATTTAAATGAGGAAATGACGCTGGATGAAATGCGTGAAGAGCTGCAAATGAGCAAGCCAAGTATGAGTACAGGTGTGAAAAAGCTTCAAGACATGAATATTGTCAAAAAGACCTTTCACCGAGGACGAAGAAAACATAGCTTTGTTGCTGAAAAAGACTTTTTTAAGTTTTTCATGAACTTCTTTCCACAAAAGTGGGAACGAGAGGTCGAGGTCAATTTAGCGGCGATAGAAGAAGCGCAAGTCCGGCTTCAAGAGGTGGCTCGTGATGATCAGCTGGAGGAACATATAAGAGAGGAAGCGCAGCAGCTGATTGAGCAGCTTGAAAGTTCAAAAGCCTACTATGACTGGCTGAGACGTTTAGCAAACTCTGTTCATTCAGGGGAAATCTTTGACTATATCCCGATTGATCAGAAAGATAAATAGACGATGTGTGTGCGTTTTAAAGCTTGAATTTTACAGGAGGATTGATTATAATAAATTAAGTCGTAACACATCGGGGCATTAGCTCAGCTGGGAGAGCGCTACGCTGGCAGGGTGAACGACATCACCCGAAGCAAACAGACGTTCTCTGAAAAAGACTGATTTAATAAGGTTCTATGATGAGCCTTTCTGAATAAAAATTTTCATTTCTGAACAAAACTGAAAGGGTTGGTCCCCAATCCGTCCCCATAAAAAAGCCTCCTTTTTAGGAGGCTTTTATGTTTGTTTTCTTGAAGCAATTTCAATGCTGCTGTTATCACTTTTAGTTAGTGTCGGGATACCAGTAGCAGAAGCTAGAACAATGACTGCCAAAGCACAAAAAACAACTTTTTTAATACTCATACAGACAGTCTCCTTTCAGAATTTTTGTTTGTGTGTCCAACATTTTCATTAAAAATTCATTTGCTGCTTCATGATCACCTTTTGATTTGAACATATCCGCCACATCATAAGACAGCTCTTCTAGGTAAGCATAGATTTTGTTCTCATCTAAGGAGTGAAAGACCTGATTAATTTGGTCAATATTAACTTTATCAACATATAGAGCTTTGATAAAGCGGAACAATTGTTTGTATAACTCATCCTGAAATTGAATAGAAATAGAAAGACCATAATCAAGAATATCCTTACCTTGTTTATAGTCGCCTTTCTTCATTAGTAATGACGACAGAAAATAAAGCGAATGTGGTAAGTTGTCGTACCTCTCATTTTCGTTAATCTGAACAGCCTTTTCACAAAAATAAATTGCCTGATCTATATCTCCCAAACATTCATAGCAATCAGCAAGATTATAATATGCGGATGAGATCAACCTATTGTTTTTCGCTTCCTCTGCCATCTTCAACGATTTCTCTAAATGAGGAAGGGCCTTCTCACTATATTTCATATCATCATAGTTACCTGCAATGACAAATGAGCATTGAATTTTCCTCACTTTATACAAATCATATTTTTCGTATATCTCCATCGCTTTCAATATGTGGTGCATAGAGACATGTGTTTGTTTCATAATGTAATAGGCTTCAGCTACTTTAAAGTGGAATTCCGCTTTTTCAATTTCGTCAGTGACGACACCAAGTTTATTTTCAGCTTTTCTATAATACTTTATTGCTTCTACATATTCTTTATTACTAAACTCATACATACCTGTGAAAAATAACTTGTAATACTCTAACATTCCGGTGAGCTTTTCTTGAGAAGATTCTATCTGTTCTAGGAGGGTTGAAATTGATGGTCTGTTTTTATTGAAGTCTACTGGCTGTATGTAATCTAACATAATTTGATGTCGAAAACACATCAATTGATAATAAATGAGCAGATCCTGATCCTCTTCCATCTGTTCAATTTCTTGTTCAACTTCAGCTTTCAAAATCTCTGCATCTGGTACACTAAATTGTCGAATCATTTTATACCATTCATTTATTTTCACACCAACATGTGAAGAAAGAACTTTCTCCATCCCCATACTCCCCTTCCACAAAATTCCCTTATATTACATATATTATTACATACAGGATTTTACAAAGCACCGAAAAGATACCGCAAAAAGAACAAAAAAAGAGCTCCTACAAAGGAGCCGTGTGAGTAATACATGAGTAATAGTGGTTTGCTAAAGAAGTATTGAAATATACGAATTTTTTCTCCCGTTTCCGCGGGTAAACCGTATATTTAATTATACATCACTTCTAGAAACCGAACAAACATTCCGTTAAAATGTTTTCGAGGTGAGAGTATGACTGATCTCGAAAGGAAAATTTATCGCATCCTATACAACATGAGCAGATTCAGAAAGAACCCCTCAATGGAGGATCTGAAAAGGAAAACGGGTAAAGATGAGGCAACGATCCGTAAGGCGGTTAAAAATCTTTTATCTCGTAAAGAATTGATTTGGGATAAAGAGAAAAGAGAATGGAATTTTTAAACATCAGACGATATTCTTTTGCCAAATGCGAAAAACAAAATTAAAAAAGAGAGACAAAGTCGTCCCTCTTTAGTGCCTTTATTATTTGAAGCTACCCCAAATAGATCTTCCACCAGTATGCCCTGTTTTCTCATGCTTCCAAGTATCAACTAGTTGCATACGACCAACTTGTTCATGATGATGCCAAGTATACCCTGTAGGAGTTTTACCGGCATCTATCTCTTTTAGTTGAGCTTTTGTAAACTTACCCATCAATGTGATGTTACTATTGACCCTTTTTTTCAAATCAGCATTAGCTAATTTAAATTGAGTATAGTTAGATGACTTCACTTCTTTAAGTGGCAATGTCATTGAATGTCTAGCGCTAAAAACAGGAAAACCTTGTTTAGAAAAAGGAACCTTAGTTACAGGATGTTTTTGACCTGCAAGCTTTCCGTTTTTAATATGAATACCAGTGATTCCTTTGTTGGTATGTTTCTCCGTATAGCGTTTTACTTTCTTACCTTTCTTCACCTCTTTTACAGCAGGTTTTTGAAGAAGTTTAAGAATTTTAGTTAAGGCTTTTGTTTTAATTACAGGTCCTTCAGGTATAGGACCAACAGTACCATCTTCCGCGACAGTTGGAAGTTTGTCCCACTCAGCCTCTGAAATTTCTTCTAATTCATCATCAGAAATAAGATCATCTTCTGTAGCATTTGGTTCTACATCAGGAATATACTGCTTTCTGCCTGGCTCTACAGCTGTTTTAGCTTTTGGAGAATCTTCAGTTGCACTCACAAAACTCATTGGTAAGCCGGCCAATATTATTACGAGTGCTAGGAATGATAAAATTATTTTCTTCAAATTACATTTCTCCCTACAATTAGTATTTTTGGAACATACTAATTATAAGGCAAAAGTAACTATTTTTTTCTTAAATTTACCTTAATTCAAAGCATCTATATTAATAGCAAAATTTCCAGCTGTTACAGTTATCTGAGGAACTTCAGTTTTTTCAAAAATGTCTACAATTTCAAATAATGTCTTTTTTATAATATCGTTACTTGGCATTGTATCTACTCTTAACATAAGGATTGTGTCAATGCTTGCAGCTACTTCATAAAGAACGTCTTCATCTTTAACAGATTCAATATAGCTTTTTATTCTTTTAAAGAACCACTCTACTTCTTCTAAATCTTGTAACGGATATTTAGTAATTTGATGAATATCGGCTGGATCAGGTGCTTCTTTCTCTAAGATCGCTTCAAGTTCTGCTTTAGTTATATATTCCTCTTCTTCGTATTCGTATTCGTACTCTGTCTCGTCTTCTTCATCGGCAGTGTATTCAACTGTATAGAGTCCTTCAATAAATTCGTCAAATGAATCTGCTAGCTTAAAGTCTTCTTCCGTCTCTACATCAAAATAGTGAATTGGAGGATTCTCTTTAGTTTTTCGATAATCCATTGCTACCCATGTATGGCCATCCCCATTAATCAGAACAAGTCCTTTTGGCAATTCCCATTCTTCAATTAGATACTCACTGTCCATAATTCCTTCATCTTTCGCGATTCCCAGCAAGTGATTAAATTGAATATGATCTTCAGCCCATGAATTAGGATGACTTGTAGGAAATGCATTATGAACAATATAACCACCGTTCTGTTCTAAAATGAGCTTTTTATATGTATCAGGTAAAATTACTCCAAGCTTTTTTTCTGCTTTAGCTATTTTTTTCTCATTTATCTTCTCCAACGTATAATAGCCTTCTTCATCAATTTCCCAAAATTGTTTCAAGGTTTGTACCCCCTAGTATAATATGCACATAAGTATACCATTTTTAATGGTTTTGTTTAACAACTTTTGATTTTGCTATCGCTTTGAACAATTGATTTAATTGGGGGTTGAATAACTGATTTGAATAGAGGAAAAGAGGAGGAGGTTTGAAAGTTCTAATAAAAAAAGCCTTCCTTTTGAGGAGGCCAATTTAAGACTAAAATTAACTAACTTTTAAGCAATTGAATCTTCTAAACTTATAATTTCAAAAAAATTCTCTTCTGGATATTTTTTATTTATTTTCATTTTTGCATTTTCAACTGAATCAGTTGTAGCAAAAAACACTTTACCTTTTATATTTTTTTTCTTGAGTGCTGTATATAATTCTTTCATATAGTTAATTTCCGGTCTCCCAACACTGTTAGGCCTAGTTTTACACTCAAAAAATCGACCATATTCCCCATCCCATATACCTAGATCAACAGTTTCCCTACTATAGCATTCAGCGGATTCCAAATCACAATGTCTCGGACAACTATATTTAACTCTGTAAGCATTCTTCTTATTACTAGAGAGCAATTTCACATTCGCTCCCCATCCAAATGACTTCGAATTTATAATAGATTCTCCATATAAACCAAGTAATAAGCCTTCCGCTAATGCCCCTCTAACTTTATCTACTGATTTTTGGTCAACACAGCAAGAAAAGGCTTGTTCAAAAATTAAATTAACCTCTTCTTCATCTTCAAATTCCAGTGCAGAAAATTTATCTTTAACAGATTTTTTAAATTCATCAGAAATAAGCCACTTTCCTCTAATAAGCTTCACGAAAAACCTTTTTGATTTTCTATTTACACTGAAGTGCTGCGCTACCGTTATCGTTAGAGAAACAATCAATTCATCATAAACATCTTTTCTTTCAAAGATCACACTCATTTTTCTTTTGATTTCTCCATATTTTGTTTCATAGTTTCTAGAACATCAATTGTAGGGATCGTATATATTGGGAAATCCATTCTTGACATTAAGTTTGCCACACACTCACGAGCATATGGTAAAAGAAGAGGAACAACAGAATGATAGTTATATTCTTCAAATTTATCTCTGTCAAGACTTTCGTCTGACAATTCAGTTTTCCCCTCATAAGTTAATTCAATAAAAAAGGGTCCTGAATCTTTGAAATGAACTTTAACATTCATTGAGATTAATGCACTGGTATCTGATAACAGTTTAACGTTTCTTTCTACTGATAAAGCCAAATTTCTTTTTTTAGATTCAGCATCTAAAATCTCACATTTTAATGATGTCATTTTAACATCCTGTAGTTGAACTGAATTTCTAACAATAGCATAGTAATCTAACATTTCCATAATTAAATTCCTCCATAAAAAAAGGGACCTGCTCAGCAGATCCCCAGTTTGAATTTTGTGAAAAAAGTTCATCAAAATTATACTCATCATCCACACTAAATTCATCGGATTCAGATAGTAGACTCTCAATAGATGCAGATACCTCATTTTTACATAAGGCAATATATTCATCTAAACTATTCACAAAAGAAATAATACACCCTCGAACTTCATCTGGATCTGAAAAGTCCATTTCATTTTTTAAAACAAATTCATCAATTTCTATCATTGATACAAATCTTTTTTCATTAGGTAAGTTTGAAAAATCGATATTATTAAGTCGAGGCAGGCCTTTTTCAGTTATCCACTCTAAAAAATGAGTATCATTCCCGTCATTGCTATATGCTTTTTGAACAAGCTCATTAATATTTTCAGAATGCGATACAGAAAAATATGTGTTTAGCGCTTCACGACACAATTCTAACATCTTATCCATCGCCTTATCGGATTCAGTGTATTTTGTGAAAGCTTCTAAACCAAACCATTTTCTAATTTCCATAATAATACCTCCAAACAGATAACCTACTAGTATATCTGATAAAAACCCATAATTCAAGTGGAAAAAATTTGTTTATCTTTGATTAATATACTACAGCAACTCACAGTTTACAAGAGAAATGTTTGTTCTATTTTTGTTTACCCTATATTGAACCTGTTTATTCAAGTATTTCATATTAAGAAGTCTTTAATTACTTTCTTTATAACATTCTAATCAAATCCGCCAGATATATTCCAAAAAATAAAAGAACATACGTTCGTTAATAGGTGGCAATCGTAAGACACCTTTAATTTATTTCAGCGCCTTTTCTAATGCCGCTTTCGTCTTTGGACCATAAATGCCATCAGCCACAAGTCCATGCATGAGCTGGAACCGCTTGACCGCATTCGCTGTTTTTGGTCCGTAATAGCCATCAATGCCGTTATTTTTTGCGCCTTTGTCTGGATAGTAATATACAGCCGCTAGAGCTTCCTGTACGGCTTTTACTCCTGCCCCTTTAGTTAATGGCTTTGTTACTTTTAAAATGCCAGAAGGCAGGTTGTACGTCTTTTTAGAAGTTGTTTTAGGCTTAGTTGTGCTTTTTGTTGGTGATGATTTAACCGGCGTTGTCTTGATTGGTTTTGCAGAAACTTTATTTGATAGTAATGACACCAAGACAGGACGCTTACCCGCTTGAAGCTGTGATAAAGTCAAACCGCCCATCATTTCAAGATGTGGGTAGTCCTTAAAACTCTTCCAGTCTCCACCCCACGAAAATCCTAGTGATTTACCGATTTGCGCTACTCGGCGCCATTTCTCGTTAACTGTCCAAAGCGCTTTTTTTCCATCCGCACTTAATAGAACGTAATCAATCGCTAAGCCATAGTTGTGATTTGATTGACCACCTTTAGCGTTGGTGACAATCTTCCCAGGAGCGGTACGACCTTTAGCGTAAAGCTTATTTTGTTCTGCAAACGAACGGTAGCCAGAAGTAATCTGAACAAAGATACCTTCTTTATATGCTTGCTTGATCATTTCAATTGCACTTTCTTTTACAACACTGTTAATGCCAGCACCCATATTCCTAACCGAACGATCTATAAGAGTTTTTAATCCGATTTTTTCAGCCATGTTCATTCTCCTCTGAATTCATTTTTTAAAAACAAAAAAGCCGCCTAATGGCAGCCGTTTATTTTGAAAGTCCTTTTTGTTTCAGAATTTCTTTTTGTTTTTTTCCTTTTTCGGTAACATAGTTATTTTTAAACCATGCGATAATGGCTGTAACCATCGTAAAAATGGTGGAACCTGCTACATATAGTGCCTCACCAGCGGTTTGTACTTGCTCCTCACTAATCGGCAACACCGTCTGCCCAAACATCACAAGCGTTTGATTAATAAAGGCAATTAAAAGAAGCACTGTACGGATCACAGTGCCTTTGTCGAATGTTTTCATAAATGATTCCTCCTATTTTAAATTCCGTTCAATTTTATCGAGCTTGTCAATCACGACGTCATATTTCTCACTAAACTTTGCTAACACATCATTTTGCGCTTCGATTTGTTCATTGAGCTTGTTTTCTCGTTCCTTTGTTGTGTTTAATACGTAAAACAGCACCCAACAAAAAAGAACCGCAAAGGGTCCTTGAGTCATCAAATATTGCGCCAAATCCATTTCCACCATACTCACCTACTCCCTCACTTTGGTCACCCCCTTAAAGAAGGCAAAATAAAAAGCCCCTCTAGGCTTCGTATTGTTCTCCTGTTATTTCCTCATATTCTGAAATTGTGATATAGCCAATATCAACATAAAACGCAATGTCCGGAGGTCCATAACACTCCCATTCCCAGAACTGTTTTATATCAATTAATGTTGGATACATCATTTTGAATCGCCACCTTTCAAAGATTCAAGTTCCATCATCAACTGTGCAAATTGTTTGGCCATCTTAGCCTCACGAATTTTCGCTTCAGCTGCGTCTTTCGACAATTGTGCAACTTGTTTAGTTAACACCGCATTTTGCTGTTTTAATAAATCTATATCATCTGGTGGTTGCTCTATTTGTAAACTATCAATGTACTCTTGGCTTGCTGATTCGCTCCATGTCTTGCTTTTAGGATTGTATTTTGCTTTATACAACCCTTCTTGCGGCTGCTGATCAGTAAAACCCTCTGGAATTTCAGCATCATCGGGTATTTCTGAATCTCCATCAGGTATATACTTAAAATTTTTATCGTAGGCGTATATTGGCTTCATAAAATCACTCCTTTGCTTTAAACATGCAATTCACCACGATGAAGTCTTTATTACTCGTGGTATCTTGTATACAAAATCGGCCATCTGTTGCGATATACTGCCTACTAAACTGCGGCCCTTTAAATCCTCCTGTACTAGAAGCAATACCAACATTATAAAGAGGAAAAGGCGGCTCACATCCCTCTGGTAACGTAAACGCAGGGACTTCTCCCAATGTGCCACCTGCGATGGCTCCTGTAACATGCACTATGCCTAAAGCGTCTTTTGCTACTCGTACCCGATAATCATTATTGACCTCAGATTTATAAGTTTTCCACCCGTTCCTTATCGTGGGAAACTTCCAATTGAGTTTTGCGTCAGAATCAGTGATCATCCGTTTCCACCCTTTAAATTCCCCACCTGTATGAACGGTTCCGAACCAGTACAGATTGTCAAAACTTCTACATAAACGAATGTCTTTTCTTGTGTCGATCCCCTCAACGTCAATATTAAAGAACGATGAATCGTTTGTGGTCGGTTTGTTTGTAAGGTATTGACCTGCTGCAGAATAACGGCCAGGGGGTAAAGATAAAATATCCGTTCCATCTAGCACAGTTGGGAGCGGTTTACGATCACCTGAATCTTGAGTGATTTTGTACAATTGACCATTATTCCATTTATTCTTTTCGGCAGCTGACGGCAGCTGCGTCCAAGTGATAGATATATGGCTAGAATTATAATAAAAGTAATATGCATTGCCTGAAGTGTCTACCGCAAATCCCGTTCCGATGTTGTTTTGTCCCACAGTTTGAATTCCTCTTAAATAGGCGTTACTAGGTGCAGGGGAATCCTCTACACCTGGGGATGCAATGAAAGTACAGGTTCCCTTGTCTTTGATCGCATCATAAATATTTTTGTCAGCTGGGACAGAGATCAAGTATTTGCCATCATCAGCTGTGATTTTATATAGCTGCGATTCATCCCATTTCTTCTTCTCTTCTTCAGATGCATGTGGCTGAGTATCGCCAATATGTTCAATGATCTGATCTAACAGTCCAGTATCATTTTCAAGTAATACCTTCACCATGTCATTGAACAGATCCGCATGAGCTTTGTCACTTGTTTCGAACACTTTAGGAGATTTAATGTCCATCAATGATCGCTCCTTTCTTAATAGATGTCATCAATCTCAAAGATGAATTCAATGTCACCATCTTTTTGCTTGTCTGTCATGGTGCGGATGGCGGTGAATTTGCCGTCTTCGTCGACAAGAGCCAATTCATTAATGACTTCCCCAGCAAGCTCCCCTTCAGCGATGGTGCATGTATACCGGATTTTCGCCGGCTCCATAAACTCATATGAATCAATGTCCTTTTGAACAAGTTCCTTTTTGAGTTCTTGTTCAGTGCCGTCTAGTGAGATCGGTTTCCCATCCTTCGTCCCACCCTTTCCGAAAGCCATCTTGACCACTTTCGTAAGCCTTGTTCCCTCCGCTCTAGCCTTCGCCATTTGTTGGCGAGCATAAAGCGTTGTAACGGTTAATTGATCAGCCATTATGATCCTCCTTTATAAATCTATTTGATTGGACGTGGCAGCTAGATATTTTGAACCGTCTAGCGGTACTGATCCATCAAGCGTCCAATATTTCTGCTTAATGATTACACTTCCGCTTTGCTCATTTGATACATGAGCAGCCATGCGGAATGTTACTTTCCTTTTTTCTTTATTTACGTGTTTGAAACGAGAACGAAGTGTAAGAGCTGCTTGTTGATCCGTTTCATTTCTGGCTCCTACTATGACATATCTTGTACGTCCAAGAACTTTCATTTCTTTTTTTAGTTTCATGGCCAATTTTAAAGACTGCCTAAATCGAACAGGGATGTCAGTTGAATTGCGCGATCCACTAAGATAAAACGTACCATTTAGTAAAAATTCACCATTGAGTAAAATGGGAATGTGATCAAAAAAGCCCACTCTGCTGCGCAGTGTGAGCCGGTTATGATAATCTTTGATTTCTTGAACATCAGTATGATGAACGCTTGTGAATTTGTAAGCCAAGTGTGCAGGCTTTAAGTTTTCAAGCGTCTCCACAATGTATCTGGTGTTCTGCAGGTCATCCAGGTTCACCCGTAAAGAGAAATGATAGCGGCCTGTCGTTAGACGAACCACTGCGCTAGGATTCTTCAGGAAGCGGTTGACTGCCCTCTCTAAAGAAGCATAAGTGATCGGTGGAATGTTGGACATGAGATTCAAAATACGTGCCCTGCGCAGCTCAATAGAATCACCTGATTCACGCTGCACCTTCAGCATTCTTTCCCATCGATTCAGCCCCCACGTGGCAGTGAGCGGAAACAGTTGATCAGTCATATCAAAAATAGAATCATCTAGCCTTTCCATCTCAGGAGCCTCTGATTTCATTAATTCATCAAATTCAGTGATCTCCGTTAGATAGGCAGGGAGATAAGACTCCATTTCATCAATCTTGCTCAATAACGTTCACCTGCCCTAGACGCGGAATCTCAATGTCTTGAAGCGGTAGGTTCTTTGCCTCACCGTTGATCAATACATCCGCATAATCAGACACACTATCCGCATGATACAAAATGTCATTAATTGCTGACATTCTGATCACATTTTCTTCAAAGGCAAGTGATTTTAGAAGCGCTTTGACCTTCTCTTCAATTTCCTCTTGTGCATCTTCAATGGAGTAATCCATTTTAAGCTCCACAGATACAGACACCTCAACATCTTTCCACTTGGCGCTTTCGACCGTCGCTTTTGAACCGATTGGCGCTTGGCCTTCCCCTTCCCCTGGAACCGGATCAATGTATTCTTGCACCTTATTGACGAGCAGATCCGTCGCAACATCAAAATTACCATCTGTGATGACAACTTTCACTGTACCTTCACCATTCCAAAGCGGGAACACCTTCGCCCTGCCAACTCCTTCAACTTCTTCAGCCCACTTTTTATAATGGGCTTTGTTGGCACTGACAGCCTCCCGCCTTGCCCTCATCAAGTAACGCTCATAAAGAGCTTCATCGTCTTCTTCTTCTTGACCAGGTATTTTCAGCTCCTCGAAAATGACTGATTCTAAACCTGGTATGTTATCGAGCGATAGGAGCGGCAGTTCTGCAAAATTCCCATTACCTACAGCACCAGTCGTTTCACACTTCAGCGTGCCGTCAGATTGATACTGGAAGTACAGATTGTCGATATAGAATCTTGATCCTGTTGGTATTCTGATACCTTCAGGTGAGACTTCAACGGACCATACAGCACTTGTGGCCGCTTTACGAGTGATTCCCACTTCAGCAGCTCGTCTATCTAAAAATTCTCCCTGCGCTGTATCCGCAAAGACAAGATCGAATACCTGATCTAGCCATATATAAGATTGAGCAAGTTCCGCAGCTGCAGGAGCCAACGCATTCCATATCACGCTGTTTTCACGTTTATCAATATCATCGGGTATTCGTTCCAACATGCGTTCCATGATGGCTTCATAAGACTGATCTTCAAACATCTTCGCCAATCACCTCCTCAATCTCCAAGGTCCCTTCATCTGTCACCACGTTAAAGAGCACTTTAAAGGTTGCCCCTTCTTTAGTGATATCAAAATCTTGCACACTTTCAATTCTTTCATCCACTAAAAGAGCCTCTTCAATGAGCCGCGGGATCTCCATCTCCTTGTATTCGTCTGTTGATTCTTCATCAGATACAGCTTCTTGTACTTCACATCCTACGTCATGGCTATAAACGGCATGTGAATATCGTTCTGTTCGCAAAGCCATATAGACGAATTGGCGAATGGCATCGAGACCATTAATCTTTTCATTGGTTAGTCGGCCAGATGTGAAGTCAATTCGATAGGTGGTCGAAGGTTCAACAATATCCTCTTCGTCCTCATCCAAATCCTCAATCTCTTCTTCAGGTGAAAGAGCCATTATGAACCACCTCCTACTACTTTATCTAAGATGTAAAACGTTTGGCCGCCTGTCATCGCAAGGACCATGACACTATCGCCTTCTTCTAGCTCATCATCTTCTCCCTCGTCTAAGCGGGCTGGCCAGATAAGAAGTTCTTCAGGAATGATGAGTTTATCATTCTCATTGAGTCGAACACTAAGAGGGGAAACAGACACCACATCACCAAGTATCAAGTCAGTTGGCGATTGTGCATCCACAGCATCGACAGCCAATCGCTTAATTGCCTCGCTTAGTTTCATGTCTGGTTCCCCGTTGGGATCGTATTCTTTTCAACGACATCAATCGTCATGGTGTGTTTGGTTCCTTTGAATTCGTGACTATCTTGATCGATCCAGTACGTTTTTTTGATACCGATATCAGGAATGATGATGCGTATTGGCATGCCGCTTTGTAATCCAGGAATACCTAGAGCTTGGATGCTTTTCAGCTCTTTTTTTACGCCTTTCTTTTGAGCGAGTCGGACATCCGCTCTCTTTTGTAGCTGTGCTTGGTTGATTTCTCCTGACACTCTTTCAACGTGCTGCAGGATGCCGTATTTGCTTCTTGCTGACCTATCATTTGCCACAGCCAGCATTTCAATTTCTTTCTTTTGCGTGACCATCTTTGGCTTCTTTGGCTTTGTTGGTTTGGTCGTTTTCTTTTCTTTGTCAGTAGTCTTAGATTTCTTTTTTTCCTTCTTCAGCACCTTAATTTTATCCACGTGTGTTGCTCTCATCTTCACACGTGTGGCCGTTTCCTCAATCGAGGTGCTGTACTGATAATCAATGAGATTCACGCCTGATTCAATTACCCATACTTCGGACGGATCAGGCCATGCTCTAAGCCCCATCTTTCCTTTAGCAGAATAGATTTGATAGTTACGCCCTGTTTGCTTCTTTGTTTCTTTCAACGCCTGCAGGATGATGTCATAAAGGCTTGTATCGTTTTTGAATACAATTGATTTAATGACATGGCCAGTGTTAGCAATCGACGTCATCGGGATCTGAAAATCTTGACCAAGCCGCTTCATTATTTGATCAGCCCGTTTGTTTGCAAAGACATAGACATCCTGGTTCTTCACCAAATACTGAAGCATGTCATAAGCAGTAAAAGTGAGCTTTTCATCTTTGGGCGTTCTTGCAAAGACTGTACCTCGAAAGAGTTCTTTTCCTTTCCACTTGAAAAGAACCGTGTCACCCTCTTTGATGCTGTAATATTTTTGTGAACCCTGTTTAGTCACGATCGTTGCTTGTATTGAGCGGGGGGCCTGATACCTTTGCCCCCGAAGTGTCACACTTTCTGTCACAAGCTCGTACATGGTGCCGCTTCTGATGGCAAAAAGCTCAATCAATGTCAGCCCCCCTATTGTGGTATTTTTAATTTTTGACCAGGGAAAATCCAATGCCCTGGTTGTCTAATATTGCGCCTACTTCGTTTGATCATCGCGGCTTTATTCGCATTCCAAATGCGGCGCCACTTTGTGCTGTCACCATAGAAACGACCAGAAATATCCCACAAGGTATCCCCCTTTTTAACGGTGTACACTTTTGGTGTGCCTTTTGAGCTGCGCTTTTTGCTGCTCTTTTTGGCTTTTCGTTTGATTTTTCTAGGTGATGCCGTTTTGTATTCTTTCAGCTGCAACGTGAATTCACGATCGCCAATATCGTAAGTACCTTCGCTATGGTTAAAACTCTCTACGCTGCATTGCATATTTATTTTTGTTCCTGTAACAATAAAGCGTACAGGCTTTTTTGACTTCATGAACCTCTCTATTTTGGCGATCGCATTCTCTGGTGATGGAATGCTTTTATATTCAGCGATAGGTGTATACTTCTTTGGAAAAAAGGCTGTAAATGAAATTTGACGAGCTCCTGGTACATCCAAGAATGTGAGCTCGCCAAATTTTGATACTTTGATAGATTCATTTTGTACGTTGTTATTGAGTTCTAATTTTTCAGGAAGAACAGGGAATCGCAGTTTGTCCTTCCCTTGAGAAATCCACAATTGATATTTTGATTTAGCCATCAATCACGACTCCCTTCGTTCCTGTGTTGATTTCATTTTCTAATTCATCAACCAACATCTGTTTGATCTTTTCAACAAGTGAATTTTCATCTTGACCATTATGATAATGCTGCTCACCATTAAAATTAATGATGACCTGTTTTGATCCACCAGAAGCAGACGGTGCACTTGCTGTGCCAGCTGTTACTGTTTGCACCTGACCTTGTGAAAGCTCAGATGATGCAGCGTTGGCCGGATCATATACGTCCATTCCTAAAGCCTGTGCAGCTTGAGCCAACAAGTAGCGACCACGTATGCCACGCTCTTCAGGAATAATCCATTCACGCTTGTTTCCTTCACCAACTCTAGCTATCTGTTCCTGAGTAATCAGTCCACCATTTGCATACCCCTTATATGGTCCACCGTTTCTGATACTTCGTAATCCCGGCGTGTTGAAGACTGATCCATATCTTCCCTTAATGTAGTTAATGGCCGCAACAGCATTATGAATTGGGTTCCAAATGTCATTCATACCCTTGCCTTTATTAGAGTTAAATGTCGGCCCAATGGTTTGCATTAAGCCTTTAGATGGTGTTCCCTTTTTGGCGTTGGAATCCCATAAGTTGATCGCTCTCGGATTTCCATTTGATTCGTGCTGAGCGATTGTCATCAGACCTGGAAGCCAGCTCATCGATGTGCCAGTTGCCATCAGAGCTGCCATGAGCCATTGCTGAACACTAAGACCTGAAGCCCCCATACCGCTAAACGCTCCGATTAATGAACCGGCTTGATTCTCTGCGAATTTCTTCACGTCAACCGAATCAAGACCTTTGACGACACCGATCGATGCGAATTTCCCAAGACTCATCATGACACGTGAAGGAGAATGAATGTCTAATTCTTCGCGGAAGGCTTGTTCGACTTTCTTGGCCATGTCCTTTGCCGCTTGTATCACTTCGCTTCCTTTGGACCTCATGCCACTGTTAAATGCATCAATTAGTCCAGCTCCCCAGGTAGGTGACTCTTGGCGAGCGGATAAGAAAGGTTGCCTTACATTTTGATCTAAGAATTGACCTGTGCCAGTTGGTGTCATGTTTTGACCTGCAGCAAAGCCAGTGACAGTTTGCACACCATAAAGCGGTGTTGATGCTTGAATTTGAGTAAATGGTTGCGTGATATTAGCTTGTTTCCATTGCTCCATTGAGATGACTTTATTATTTAGTCCCTTCTCGAATTCAGACGTGAACTGTTCCCCGTATTTTGATGCGTTGTCCGCGGCTCCAATTGATACCGATCCACTTGCAGAAGTGGAAACTGATGAGGCAGCAGCCGGTCTCATAGGAGAAGATGAACCAGCTTGAGAAATTGGTGAAGCACCGTTTGGCATAACAGACATACCAAGATGTGAAGCAGCTTGTGCAAGCAGCATTTTCCCTCGGCCTTTGTTATTTTCAGTCGGGATGACAAACTCCTTGCCAGCTTCTCCTATCCATGAAAGAGTTGGCTTTGTAATATAGCCGCCGGTGGCTTTCTTATCTGGCTTTTTCCCCTTAGTAGGGACTTTTTTCATACCTGTTTTTTCTTCACCTATTCCTTCAAAGAATTTAAATCCTTTTCCAGTAATCTCTTTTGCTTTATCAACCACTTTACCAACTAAACCGAAAAAACCATTCCATATTTCTGTTAGTTTTTCTGCATGTCTTTTCAATGGTTGAAATACTTTCTCATCAAACCATCCACTCACTACTTTCCAAATACCTTTGATGATTCTCCATGCATCCTGAAATTTTTCCCACACGAATTCAATCGCTGGCTCTGCATACTTTTTATATGGCTGCCATACATACTCATCAAACCATTTTGCGAGCACCACCCATGATGATTTAATCCAGTTCCATGTGCTTTTAAATAGGTTCCAGATAAACATGATAGCTGGCAATCCAACATTGATGAAAGGCTGCCATACGAAGGTATCAAACCATACCGCAAATGTACCCCAGACAAACTGAATCCAATTCCAGAACTCGGTTAGTTTATTCCACACCCATACGATGGCTTCAATTGCCACTGATCCAAATGGTTCCCATACATAAGTCATGAACCATGCTGAGAAAACGGACCAGGTGATTTGTATCCATTCCCATAATTCGGTGATCTTGTTCCACACAAGAGTAATAGCAGCAACCGCAACTTGTCCATACGGAGTCCATACATTGTCCATGAACCATGTTGATGCAGCTCCCCATACGGAACTAATCACTTCCCACGCAACGACAAAAACACCAACTACAAAGTTGATGATTGGTACTGCAAAGTTATAAATAGGCAGCCACACGTTATTCATAAACCACGAAGAAAGCTGACCCCATTTCTCTGTGATCCAGGTCCATGTATCTTCGAAGAACGTTGTAATAGGAGTTAGAACATTATCATTGAACCAACCGGAAACGGTGGACCATGTATCTTTAATCCACCGAACTGCATTCTCTGCACCTTTGACAAGCTCATCCCATTTCTTCTTGATGGTACCGTCATCAAACATCTTACCGATCCAGTTACCGAGATCGCCACCGAAGATGCTTCCTAATACCCCGCCGATAACAGTTCCGATACCAGGGGCGATCATTGTTCCGATTGCAGCTCCACCGATACCGCCGCCCAGATTCCCAGCAAAACCACCGATCTTTTCACCTTTATTATCATTGTTGATGCCGATCAGTTCTGTAGCTGCTATAGCTGTCCCGATAATAGGAATACGTTTTCCGATGCTCTTTGCACCTTTACCGACTTTACCCAAGAATCCACCGCCACGACCTTGGTTTGGCGTTGTTGGTTGTACCGGCTCACCTCTATTGATCCAAGGTTGACGATAAACAGGTGGTTGTGGATTCCTCGGTGGTCGCCCTGCTCCTCCAGCTCCGCCAATTACACCACCGCTTGTTCCTGCTCCCATTCCTCCTCTTAAACCTTTGCCCCATTTGTAGACGGCAAAGGCACCTGAAAGGATGGATTTGAGCGGCTTTAGTAAAGTGGCCACTTTTCCGAGGAATGCGAGTGCAAATGCATTGGCAATCAATGCACCAGCAATTGATCCTTCGCCTGTGAGAGCTTTAAAGTTGATCTCACCTATCTTCTTGGTGATACGTATCCCCAATTGCGCCGGATCAAGAGCTTCTAAAAATGATTCAATGAATATCTTTCCTGCCTTTGCCCCAGCGTCCACGAAAGAGTCATCGGTCGATTTATCATCAATTCCAAGCAGACCGTTGATCACACCGTTTATGGTGCCGCCGTAAGTCTTACCGACATTTTCAGCCATCTTAAAAAGACCTGGTTTCCCAGTCTTTTCCCACCACGCTCCAAAAACGTCTTTTGTATTGTCTAAGACGAGCTTCCACCGAGTTTCAAAGTCCATGTTTCTGTATTTTTCTAGCTGTTCAAAGTGTTTCTGCAATTTGGGGTTATCCTTGAATTTCACCTTGAGCTCTTTCATTTGCTTCTTGGAGAGTTTTTCTCCAGGGAACAAAATTTTGAACTGATCACCAATAAATCCGAAAACACTCTTAGTCGGATCAAGGAAGCTGTTAGCAAATTTCTTGCCCGCCTTTTCAGCTTTATTGGAAAGATCGGTTAGCACAAAAGAATATTCCCCACGCCATGTTCTAAAGGCTTCTAGCGCTGGTTGGAACGCAGCTGCAAGTCCTTTACCCCAAGGCATCAAAATAGAGTTGTTGATAAATGATTTTACACCAAGGAACAAGTTAGCAAGGTTATCTGACATTTTGATCATCATGTCATTGTATTGGCCAAATTCTTTTGTTACTTCCGGCCACGTTTTAGAAATGTCTTTACCGCTCTTTGCAAGTTTTTCGAGCTTACCCCTAGCATCACCAGAGATAGCCCCCATTTCTTGTAGTGCGGCTGTTGCACTACCAATAGGACGCCCTGATTTAATGCCATCATATAGACGCCCCATCCATAGAGCCACCTCAGAAAATGGACGTTGAACACCTGCGGCAACATCCCCGACTAGTTTCATACCTTCTGTTGTAGATAAAGCGTTTCCTGTAAACACTTGGAGGACACGACTTGACTCAAAAATCTCATCACGAGTAAATGGCGTTTGACCAGCAAATGTAGTCAGTTCATCCAGACGTGCATCTGCTTTTCCTTTGCTGCCGAGCAGTGTTTCAAATGCTGTGGTCATGTTTTGTCGATCCGCTACCATTTTGAGCGGCACGACAATACCACCTGTTGCACCGGCACCGACTCCAAGCAAACCAAGTGTACTGGTGACGGCTGACACAATCCCCCTCAAAGGTCTTGTGATAAGATCAAGGACTTTGATTGTGGTTGTGTAAGTCCGTCCCAAATGGGTATTTGCAAATGAGACAATCCCACGTGCAGGAGCGGTGAAACGATCGATCGCATTGATCGCCACCCTGTATTCAGTCCCTAACGTGTGCCGAGTATAAGACGCTATACGGCTGACTGTATTACGAACCATATCGACCGCTCTGATTGTATAGCTATATCCACGACCTAGTTGACGAGCTGCATATGATGCTATGCGCCTAATGCTTGCAGATGCCCGATCATATACGGCTATGGTAAATTGCTGAACTTTGCCCAAATTGCGATTGATATAACGACGCAGCCTGACCAGCCCTGGTGTTGCCTGATCTTTAATACGCATCAACACGCTATGAGTACGCGGCATCTTGCGTTGTAAGAAGCCATTGAACTTTCTCAATGCTTTTGTGGCCAGATCATTGACATCCAATGTGAGCTGATAAGTTCGAGCAAGATCACGCAATACGAAACGCTGCACACGTCTTAATGCAATCGTGGCATTGTCTCGGATTCTTAATGTGATGGGCCGCTCTGATCTGCGGCGCAATCTATCAAGTCGTTCTAGGTCCCCTCTGATCAAACGCAATTTACGCGTGATCCGGTCTTGTAATTCAAACCGAGCGGTTAAACGAGCCATGTCTTATCCCCCTTTCTTTGATTCTTTTTCTAACACTTCAAGTTTGTGGGCTATTAACCCAAACAAAAAGGCCTTGAATTGCCTTGGCGCTTCATAGACCTCTAAGAGTTGGGACGGGGAATAATGAAGCTCATGCATACAGTAATACAAATACACAGCTTCTTTGTTCCCGTCCTTTATTAGTTTTTTGCTTCTGTTTCTAAGTCTTCAATTTCATCTTCAAAACCGTTGACCTCAATGGCTTTGTTTAACCAGTTCGCATATTCACCGCCGACAGACAGGACACGTTTTGCGACTTCAACTGGATCTTGTGTGCTGTATGCTTCGCGTAATTCTTTAGACTTAAAGTCAGGATAGATGGTTGATTCAACCGCAATACGTGCATAGAAACGCTGGCTGTCTAAGTCTTTCACACGTCCACGACCTTTGACATTTTTGAACGTTGTGTTTTCTTTCTCCAGTTCATCGATGCGCTCCGTTGTGATTGCTTTGAATACGAATGGAATCACTTTACCTTTTTTATCAACAAAACGCTTAGAAATCGGCACTTTGACTTCTTCCGCATCTGCTGTTTGTCCTGGCATAAAGAATGAAAGATCATATACGTTGTTTGTTTGTTTTTCGCTCATGTTTAAAAACTCCCTTTGATTTGTTTTTTTGAATGCAAAAAAGCACATCCATTTTTTGAATGTGCTTTCCAATCTTTTCATGTATAATAAAACTCGTACAATTGAACGGCTTGCTCAAGGGTGTCTGGCTCATCCCCGATAGGAAGGGGGTGATGCCAATGTCAACATTTGAAGCGATTTCCCTAATGCTTTTATTCGGGATGTTTATCTTTACTTTGTTGACGTATATAGACAAAAAATAGACTCCCCTTGAGCTGTGGTAGGTTGAAGGGAAAGTCTATCCTTAAAACTATCTAATTGATTAGCCAGCCCCTTGAGGGCCTCATTGTACATTGCCGGGATGTTAGCGCATCCTGGCTTCTTTTTATTTTATGCAAATTGCTTTGCATGTAAACATACTTTATCTAAGTAGTTTTGGACTACTCAGTAGCTACTTTGTAACTACAACGTAACTACAATGTAGCTACACTGTAACTACAAAAAGTATACCATATCGATGATGAAATTAAAAACCACATATATTCTAGTCATTCATAATGCCTTTTTTGTGGAAATCAGAATGTTCCCTTCAGTTTCTCAGGAAGATCAAAGTCCTCAAACGTGAAAGGAACCTCTTCTTCAAGTGCTTCCGAATCCACATCAAGACTTGCGATCTTTGCAGAATCAAAGTTCACATCAAACAATGTGACACGCTCGGTGCCGCGGCCGGATGATTTGTCATCCAGTACAGCTTGAATGGTGAAGTATGGGTCTTCCCCTTTCTTCACGTAATTCAACATCAATTGAACGAAACGTGATGTAACTTTATAGAAAGTTGCTGTGCCGGTACCATTCGCACCGGTTGTCTTGTGACCGGTCATACGACGGCCCATGACATTGACCTCTGATTTATTCTTCTCCACGTTTGCTTCAAACGTTTTGATGAACGCCATTTCCTCACCATCGAGGAAAAGACGCCCTTCCTTACCTGAAATGGTATTCTGCGCTTTAAAAGCCATCTTATTTCACCTCTACATTGAAATAGAATTTTTCAGCTGCATCAACTGGTTGAACAGCTAGATCAATCAAGAAACCGTCACGATCTTCATTAAGAGCAATTACAATATCTGTTTCAGAATCAAAACCAGTGATTCCAGATCCGTCTTGGAGCTGCGTGAGATATTGCGTGATGAGTGTTTTCACCAGCTGCAACCCGTCATCAGATGCCGGAATATCGTTCCCATTTGCTTTGCGTAACTTAATCAAATCCTTCAATTCTCTCGTTAGATCGTTGTTGATCGCATCGAGCACTCGAATGATCTTGTTTTTACCGAATGTCTTGTTTTTCTCCGTTGTATAGCTTGTTAGAGAGTTGATGTCCTTCTCAACGCTCACTGAGCGATCACGAGCATCAAACGTGAACAAGAATTCACCTTGTGATAAGCGGTATTCCACTTGATCATTATCAAGACGCTCTAAGGTATCCACAGCCCCTTCATATTCTACAAAGGTTAATGACTGATTGAAGTTTGCACCTGCAGATGCACCAGCAACCCATGCAGTTGCTTTGGCTGGCGTAATCTCTGTGCCGTCTTCTAACAGAACACCGCTTGTGACATTGATAATTCCTTCATGATCAGCTGCGTAGTTAGCCACAACGCCTTGCACCTTACGTCCTTGATCATCACGCAGCCGCTTAATGAAAGCCACAAATGTCGCTTTTAACTGCTCGCTAGTGTTATTAGGCAGCGCGATCACGTCAAAGTATTCTGTTTCAGCTGCTTCAAGAAATGCTGTGTAATCTGCCACGCTTGGCACACCGTTTTTCCCACCGCTTAGTGTTACGCCAGCTGTGATTGTCACTTCACCTTCACCAGAGAACGAAACATATTTATTCTGCTTCAGCTCTTTGACATCAGTGACAATCTGCTTATCAACAATGTCTGTACCAACGTAAGTCACCACGTCACGCTTGGAACTATCCAATACGTTTTCAGTGACTTGGATCGTGACCTCATTCCCTTTCTGTCCACCATAATTAGCAAGAACGTTGAAATTCTCGCTGATCTGAGCCTTTGCTGGCTCACCTTCATTCAGACGGTAAAGCAAGACCGTTTGTGCTTTTTTCTTCGCTTCTCGGAAAAGAAGCAGTGACTTGTCATCGATATTTAATCCGACTTTTTTATTTAAGTCCTCGATGCCTGAGATAGAGATGAACGTCTTAGGCTCTCCCCAGCTCATTGTGATTGGAAGTGCAACGGTGCCACGATTACCTAACGTGATTCGCTGCTGTGCTGTGGTTTTGAAATTGAAGTAGATACCAGGACGTTTTTTCTCTGTACCTGGTGTAAAAGTACCTCCATTCATGCTTAAACCTCCTTAGACAAAAAAGCATCAATCTGCTTCTTTGCTTCTGTTTTTGTAATTGGTCGATCTTTGATATAAAAAAGAGCACCTTCAAGAATTTCAGGCTTTACGCCAAACAATTCCTTGCTGTGCTCTTTCAAGGCTTCAAATGAAAATGCTGCTTCTTTAGGAAGAACCGGAGCGGCTTTCTCTTCTTTCACCTGTGATTCATTTTTCGTCTTGCTCACGTTTGATCACCCCGTCTGAAAAATTTATGTCGTCAAGGCTTGGCTGCGCGTCTCTGTTGTACCAATAGGCACTATCCCATGTGAGGACAATCGTTGCCACACCTTGATCAGCAATTCTTGTTTCTGCCCTCTTAATGCGAACATATTGATCGAGCAGTTCACCTTCCTCACTGACCATTTGAATGATGTTTCGATCAGCTGATAAGGCATCAACGATGGTTTCTGCTGCATCATTAGCCTGTCCAGAGTCCTTGTGAAACACTTTAATATGCAGCGTGTATGTTTTGAGGAACGTTGAAACAGTATCGTTTTTAGTGTTTGTCCATGCTGCAGGAAAGTACATGGATGGGATCTGAAACTGTTCAGGAATCTCTTTTTCATATACTTTCACCGGAAACCGCTTGTAACAATAATTCATGATGGCGCCGACTTCTTGATTCATCTAATCACCGCCCAAATTGTTCATCGATCCATTGCTGCAGCTTGCGGTCCAATGATTGTTCAAACATCTGTTCAAAGATGGATATTGCGTTATCCCAATAGCCGCTCCCCTCAACCCATTGAAATTTCAGGAGCATCCCTGTTTCGGCATTTGGGTCATATTCAAAACGATCACCAACCCATCTGCCAGGAACCCATCGTCTATCCTGATTTTTACTAGGATCAATGGTAAAGTGTCCATCGTTTGTGTAAGATGCATATTCCAAGTTGGTCCCAACATCCAACGTTAGACCGCCACTGCTCATCGAAAAGACGTTTTCTCGATCGCCTTTCTGAAAAGAGTTAAGCAAGCGACGAGCATCCACTGTTTTTGTACGAACGACCTCATCCTGAACAATATCTAGGAACTCATAACCCATTCCTTCAAGCCACTCTTCATATTCTGCTTGCAAGCCACCATTAACAGCTGCATTCAAATCCTCAATAAACTGATCTAAACCATCAATCCTCAAAGGCTTTCACTCCTCATCGCTACCACCTCAATGTGGTGATTTTTGATCTGTCTGGGCTTTTGGAGTTTCAATGTCACGCCTTCCCATACCACTTTGTCATTTACTCGGACATCAGCGGTAATAGGAAAATGAACAAGGTACGATTGATGAATGGTTGCGTTTGGCTCCTGCTGTGTGATGGATTGGTTTTTCTCCGTAAAATAACATGGCTGCGCAACTTGATCAGGCTCATCAGGATATGAAAAGAGCGGCTGCGCATCTTGGACAGGTATTCCATAGCGATCTTTTGACAGCTGCTCTGTTTGCAAGTGATATATATCGCATCGATCCGTTAATAACGATTGATAGCTCATAGCGATCTCAACCTTAATTTGACGCTGCCTGGATCTTCTGGCGGTTCTCCCGGCTCAATGAAATCTATCAACAGGTTATACACATCTGGCTTTGAAACGGCGTTACCATCTGCCAAGGTGTATGAATAGTCACCGATCTTTTCCGACTTGTACCCTTTTATGATTGATTCATCGCCGTTGATCAATGCGAAAAACTGTGCCATTTTAATCAATGCGATCTTCGCCTTTTCAGGAAGCAGCTGATATTTTTCGGCTGTGAAGTCATGACCTACAATCTGAAATACCGCAGCTTCTGCTTCGATAATGTCGCTTGTTAATAATTCTTCGGAGCGGTTTTTCACGCTCTCGAATACGGTATATGCCCTAACATCTTCAGGAGAGATCAGCATCAGCCTTACTCTCCTGTTTTTTCTTGTTGCTGTTGATTTTCAAGGATGAAGGCAATTCTTTCACTTTCATTCTTGAACTCAGACGGATCGCCGCCAAGATCAACAATAACGGCTTCTTGTCCATCTTTCTTCATATCCTTCAATTCAGTTTCAGTGTAGATTTTTTGTTCTTGTTGCGGTTCTTCTTCCTCTTCCACAGGCTTATCATCTTCTTTTGGTTGATCATCCGTTTTTGGATCATCAGCAGGAACATCAAGCTGCTTACAATCAAAAAACTCATTGCCATCGAGATATTGAAACACCTTTTTCTCAATATCTTTCTCCTGATTTAAAAGAAAGACATGACCCATCACAGAGTATGTCTTTCCCTTGATCAAAACCGCTGAGTACATATTGATCACTCCTTGACCTTGATGATCTTAGCAACAGCATCCTCTTCCTCAAATTTGCTGTCGAGCTTCGCAGTCAACACAATGATGAATTTACGTCTACGGATGTCCTTATCAACCTCAATACGAATATTGCGAGAGAAGCCAAGGATGATGTTTTTCGGATGAGTCAATAAGATGTCCGAAACATCTGTGCCGTCCTCTCCCATTTCATATGGCTGCATGTTTGCAATTCCTTTGACCGGCACACCGAATGCAGAAGAAAGTCCACCTTGTACAGCTGCATCCCCTAGATTCGTTTGACGATCCGCTACTTTGTCTTTCCACTCGACTTCTTGTCCTGGAGACGTGTAAAAACGGAACTCTTGCGGAATACGCAAATATTTAGATGGAACAGCTTTGTATCCTTGTTTGAATACTTGGCGAGTAAGTGGTTCACCGGCAACATCTACAATATGAGATTCCGCTTGCTTACGAATACCATCAAGTTGCGCTAGGTATGCATCACTAGATTTCGTATCACCATTCAAAATCAATTCTTCAATATCAACGGCTGCACGCTCAGCGAGCATTTGCATGATAGTATTTTGTAAATTATCACCCTCGATGTTATTTTCAAGCGTGTCATATGTGATATTTACTTCAGCGATGACTTCTTTTGCATTAAGTTCCACAGTGCTTGTTGTTGGCGCAGTCTTTTGCTCATTAGTTAAACCTACACCTTCCACACCAGGACGCAGAATGCGCTGACCAAAACCGATTTTTTCAATTTTTTGTGCATCACTATCCATTGGAATGACACGTGCATCTTGTAGCAATGTTGGTGCATTTTGCACCATACGGATGAATGTGCTAGATTGGGTCGGATTCATGAGACCGCCTGTCTTTAAAGTAGCAAGCGTCACTTCCGCTTTGTTAATTACCTCTTGATTTCTCACTCTAGTTCCTCCTTTTTCTCGGCTTAAAGCAAGCCGTCCCATACCGTTTCAGATTTTTGTAAGTCTTGTTGTTGATCTCCTACTCCATTACCTTGCGGACGTGCTTTCTCAAGCGCTTCGACTCTTTCAACAACTGGAGCCAATGCCTTTTCTACAGCTGCGGCCATTTCTTTTGCAACAGCTTCATCCGGTTGATTTTCTTGCGGATCAGGCTGACCTTCGCCTTCTCCTTTTTCAAGGTCTTCCAGACGCTTTACAACCGGTGCAATTGTGTCTTCTAGCATCTTTTGCAGATCTTCTTTGTTCACTTCTTCGTCCTCCTTCTCTTCCGCTTGACTCAACAGATTGTCGATAGCGGCTCTGGCATTTTTCAATTCAGTTAAGTTAGCAGCTGAAAACTTTTTACCTGCTTTTTTTATTTCTTCCGCTGGCTTCTCATTCTTCAAAAAGAAGTTTTTGAGCAAAGAAAAAAGCCCCTTCTCTTCAGAAGCTGGCTCACGCTCTTGTTTTCCTATGTCTGCTGTTCCGGCCATTGAATATCCGGTGATCTCGCCCTTTTGAATCTGTTCCCAAATTTCATCAGATGCTTTTGTCACAAGGACCCACGATCCTTTCTTGATAAACTCATCGCCCATTTCAAAGTCAGACGGAGCAATGTACGATTCAACGACTTCACCGACACCGCCTTGGAAATCATGCTGTTTGTCGATCTCACGTGCATCTTTCAGGAACCCATGAGCGGCTTTTTCAATCTCCGCCGGTGCCATGTAATCTCCATGCGCATCCGCAACGTTTGGTTCGTATACAATACCGTATACAAGACGCTGTGCATCATCAGCTTTCGCAATGACCTTGATTTTCTTTTGAAAGTCATTTTGTTTTTCCGACTTAACGAAAAAAAACTGCTTTTGATTAGCAGCCTTATCCACGTATGAAACGTGTGTGATCTTCGCATTTATCAATTCGCGTGGCAATTCATTCACCTCCTTTCATTGTAAAGCGTCCTTTGTACTTATTTTCATATTCTTTTGAGGCTTTTTTTTCATTCCTTACTTTTTCATCACCTTCTGTGAACCTTCTTAAAAACGGCAATTTCCGAACTAACTTATTTGGGATTAAAAATTTAAAGAATTTATATAACCAAATCGATTTTTCCTCATCATTTAGGAAAATTGCTAAATTAATTATTAGAATGGGTAAAAAAAACAAAACACTAATCATAAAGCTATCTATAACAAAATCATATATATTTTCATAGTAATAATTTTTAAGCAACTTATCCGATATAATTAAATACATCATAAAACCAGTTAAAGTGACAGAAAAGATAATCGTGTGACTTATAAATTTATAGCATTTCAAAAACAACCTAAACCAAATATTCCCTGTTTTTTCAACGATTAAATGCCATTGCATGTCCTTATTAACAACTCTGTGCTCCGCATAGAATACTTTTTCTATTGCATTTTTTAAATCAACGAACTTTATCATAAATTCATCTAACTTTTCACTATTTTTATTTAACAAATAATCATAATATAGCTCTTCTAATTCAAGAAATTGTATGATGATACGCTTGTCTTTTAACTTAACAATAGAAGCGTGATCATTCGCATATTTCTCAAAAAACGCATCTAATTCTCTTGATAGATCAGATACTTTACTTCTATTTAAAATATTCTTCATAGAAATATAAAGTGCACCACTAGAACCTGTAAGACTTTCAGCTATAATTTTCCGATTTTTTTTAATTTCATTTCGTTGCGTCACCAATATAGATGTAAGAAATACTGTTAATATAGATCCTAGAATTACTCCATAATCTTTTATAATACTAAGAATAAGTTGCATTTATCTCCCCCCCTTTTCTTTTTATACGAAAGGAGATAGGATTTGTTTCAAATTATTAATTCTTCTTATCTCTTCTTTTTCCTCTGCTGACAATCCAAGAATAACAGGATCAACCACAGGACCAACCGCACAATGACAATTTACTCGCTCTTTTGGCGTGAGCTGTGTATCTCTCGGAAACATACACCGCTCTCCGCTGCCTGGTATCTCAAATTCATCATCGAGAGGAATAATTGTGCCGTCTAGCTGCACGTGACTTTCTCTTGACTGATTCTTTTTCCCGCCGCTGTGCTTCCACTTCTTCCCTGTTACTGCCGGGGATTGGACATAGGATTCATGTTGAGCGACGGAAGAAGCGGTCAACACTTCAGTTACAGCTGTCACACGTGCGCGCTTCCGGCTGAATTCAGGAAGTTCCTTCAGCTCCAATTCAATCTCCTGGATAGACCGGCCTTCTTTTATGCCATCTTTCAAGGTTTGTTCAATAGCCTCATGAGTATTCAGCTGCATCAGCTGCGCCAACTCCTGAGACCATGATTCAATCCATTGTTCAGTTTTCTCAGAAAGAACCTTGAATGGAATATCTGCATCGATGGAATGCATGATCTTCTCAGCCAGCTGCGTGACAGTCAAAGTCAAGAATATGGCCGTTTCTTTTCCGAACAGCTCCGCAAATTCATCAGCTGCAAACAAGTCATTTTGAAAGAACGCTAGAATTGATTCTAACGTCTCCGAATCGTTCTTGGATATAAAACCATTCAGTTCATTCAAAAACGTCCTACGTTGCAATCTGAGAAGTTTTGCGGTGGTTTTCTCATACTTTTCCACCAAAGAGGGAACGTCCTTCAGTTCAGGGAAATCTGCTACCGCTTCTTCAATTTCCTTGACCTCATCTGCCTCTGCTTTTTGCACAAAGGTATTGATGTTTTTTATCAGCTGATCGATCTTACTCATTTACGTATCTCCTCTAGTTCATCCCTAAGGTCTTTGAGGATCGATACCAATTCATTCTGAGAATCTGCTGACTTCTGAAACACCGTATCAAGCAAGCTATTTGATACCTTTGGCTTCGCTTCAATTGGTCGGTGATATTCTTCCTCTGGCCATTCTTCTAATGTTTTCCCAAGAATACGCCCAGCCAGATCACGCAGGTCATTCGGTGAAACCGCTCCTGCTTGAATAAACGGTGTAAGAACCTTTGCAATTTCGAGCGGATCACGAAAGTCAGGACCATTTAATATGAGTCGCACATGCCAGAGATCGAGATCAGGAAGAAAGAGTGTATTGAGCTTGCCAGTGATGATCATTCGCTCTGGCTGAAATACCTGTTCCTCAGTTGTCTTACGAGCGGTGTCAGCTGTCGCCTTGTTATAATCCTGTGATTCGCCAGTGTAGATCGGCGGCAGACGAAAAGAAGAACGTATCTTGTTTCTCGTCTTCTCATCGTATTCAAGAAACAGCGCATCCTCCTGGAGAATCTCGGCCAGTGATTTTATTTCAACTTTAACAGGTGCTGGGTCTTCGTCATTGCTTACTTCGTCCTTTTTCTTTTTCGGAATCCCTTCGACTTCAAGCAAAAGAAACTTATGTGCATTGTCTGAACCCTCTATACCGTTCATGTAGTCCTGCAGCTGTTCGTATGATGCTTCAGATAGCATTCCATTTTCCACTGTAATAGCTGCTGGCACATGACGACCTTGTTTAAAGTACAGATAGTTCAGCTCTTCAGCTTTGCGCGCTCCATACATATTGACGATGTTACCAATCCAACGAGGAACACCATATGTACCGCTGCCGATCTTGAAATGAATGACTTCGCTTGCTACAAGATTAGAAGGAGTTTCATCACTATATTCTCCTGTAGCAGAGTTCATTGTTCTTGGATCGCCGTACTCTTTGAAGAATACTTTTTTAGTATTGATCTTCTGAACATACTTCCTGAATCTCTTCTTTCGCTTCAATGACTTCACTTTGCCATGATCTGTATACTTGAAATCGACCTCAACGGGATCGCCTATCTTACATATTCGCATGTGCTGAGCATCTAAGTATTCGATTCCTGCTGGTTGCCCTGTACCATTACGCAACACTTCAAGAAAGCCATTCCCTGTCCGCTCCCGATCTTCTATCACATACCCTAGAACCACTTCGGCTGATTCATCATAGTTCATGTATCGCACAAGCTCCTCAAGCCTCGTCCATTCTTTTTCAGCAGCGGCTTTCTTTCCTTCTGGCGCATTCTCGGCATTGAAGTCAAAAACGTATTCAATTCCCAAGCCGAAACCTAGAATATTGGTCTTATACGCATCAATGCATTGCTGAAGAATGGTAGAATACTCGGCTATTTGTTTGAGCTCTTTGATATTGTATGGCGGTTCGATCAATCCATCAGTCTCATAGTTAAAATTATCATCATGAATTTGTTTCGTAGTTTGAGAGATGTCTGCTTTAAACACAGTAGCTTTCACCTGTTTTGTCATAGCCTTCTCATCGACCTCCTTTCTCTATTAGGGCGTTTCCGCTCTTTAGGCTGCTCTTTCAGATCCGTTACCTCATAGTCATCTAACGCATACCAGATGGCTGAAAAGGTATGAGGATCAATCTTAAACTCGTCCTCTATGATATTGCCGTGCTTGTCCGTCTTGTACGTGAGCGGCTGAAGCTCATAGATCGTGTTTTTGCACGAGTCGGAGCAAATAATTTTCTTAAATCGCTTGATCTTCTTGGTGTACTGCAAGCGTGATCCTTGGAACTTATGAGCGGCCACCATGTTGTATCCCATCTTGCGGAAATATGCGATTGTCTTCTGTTCATTATCAGCCTTGATCAGCTCTTTTGTTTCGACAAACTCTTTCAAATCCTCAACCGTGACATCATCAGTCTTGCCACGATCGTAATACTCCCAATAGATATATAGATACTTCTTCTCGTGATCTACAGCCAACCTTACAACAGCGTTATATGAATCAACGAAACCAAAGTCCATGCCTGCTCTAAGCAACGGGCGATTGATATTTGAGATGGCCATCATCACATCTTCATGCGGCTGCACCTTGAATTGTGGCAACACACGAATTCCGTTAATGCCAAAATGACCTTTTCTGGCTATGCGATAAAGGTCTGGATCGTATTCTTTTAGTTCGTCTAGCTGTTTAATGTAGCTGACTGGAAGGAAAAGATTATCTTCAGCAGTAGAATGATGATAGTACGTATCGTTGATAGCGATCGTTCGCTCTTTGTATAATCTTTCATCATCCAGGATGAAGCGGTTGTTTTGATCGTCCTTAAAGAAGTGACGGTATGTCCAGTTATCCTGGCCGACAGGGTTCGTTGATAAGATCATGTGCAAATCCAAAGTCGGATGACGCAAACGACCAAGCAGCTCCTTGAATCCCTCGTACTTAACCTCGGAACATTCCTCAATCCATATGATCGATATGTTGTTGATCGATTTCAGCTTGGCTGGCTTGTCCAATCCTTTGAAAATGATCCGACTGCCGTTGTGAAATTTAAGCATGAGCGGTGATGTCCGGCACTGAATAACATGATCGAGTCCTAGATCATTCACGATCTCTTCAAACAGCGAAAATGTTGAATCCCTGTGCGTGTCATAGACTTCACGAATCACAAGAGCGGTTCGCTTTTCATCTAGCAACTTCAGAATGAGTTTCAAGGCAATGTGATAGCTCTTAGATGAACCGTAACCACCCACTAGGAACTGAAACTTCTGATCCCAGTCAAAGAGAAAATCTTCAAAGTGTGGATTGACTTCCTTCTCCATCATTTGAACCATCAGCCATCACCTTTATTCTTCCGCTTAATTGTTATTTGTACAGAATCATCAACAGGACGTGCGGTGATCCGCTCCAGCTCTGCTTCTCTCGTTCGGTTTGCAAGATCAAGGCCACGAAGCCTCAATTCATATTCAGACATAGTTTTCATTATGTCGACTTTCTGCCTAATGGCTTTATCACGTTGTGCGGTCACACGTGTCAGAGCGTCTTCAATGCTCAATATCTTCTCTAGTTGCGGTGAGTCTGTCTCTTCGATCTGGACCACTGCTAGACGTTCATTAGTTATAGGAACAGGTTTAATCAGACCATTTTTATCCGGAGCCTGTACAACGTCTTTCATCTTCCTCATTTGCTGCAAGACTGTCCGCTGCTTATCAGTCAATCCATTCTCATATTTAGTGATCAAGCGCATCATTCTTGTTTCACGAACGCTCAATAATCGTATTGATAGATCAATTTGATACAAAGGATCAGTCTCAATCTCAGTAAAAAGCTTCTGTTCTTTTTCATCCATGTACTCAAACATGATCGTTTCATATTCACCGGTCTTGAATGAATTCTTGTTGCCTTTTGGAGCTGCGCCACCCCTATTGCCTTTAGCATTTTGATTACCAGGTGGCGCTTTACCTCCTTTATTACCTCTGGCGTTTTTACTCCCTTTCGGAGCGCCAGGACGTTTAGTAACGTTACCATTGGTTTTCTCTTTTGGTTTAGTAACGTTACCATTCAATTTCTCATCCCAAGAGTCTTGGTTCTTCCATTTGCGGATAAGCGTTTGAGAACACTCTAATTCTTCAGCAATGTCTTTCAGCAAGCGGGTTCCATTGCTTTTCTTCCACAACTGGAATGCCTGATCTCTTTTAGGATTTCTCGGTCTAGCCATTACATATCACCCACCTCCGAGCTGCTGAATTAAGTTTGAGTTTGTTTTTAAAAATGAGTATTTATTCCCGTTCCAACTAGGAGACTGTCCTTCATATAAATAACAGCAACACATCTAAAAGGAGATTGATTTAAGTGTATTATTATCAACCGTATCAGTATGTTCCAGCTCAATATGATTATAGTTACTATGTTCCTTCACCATCACAACAAAGCGATTTTAGGGACTTATCAATGTACGTAGGTCAATGGGTCACAGCAACCGTAAGTGGCATTATACAGAACCCTACAAGAATATTTATTCACAACTCATTCCTTGATAGTCAAAACCGTGAAAATGTTACCTTTATATACGCACGAACTGAGAACGGCAGATGTGTTGCCAGATCAATCACAGTTCTAGGTGATAGAATAACCGTCGAGTTTGGTTTTTCTCCACAAAGATAACTAAAATTCATGTTTCTGAAGCTCAATGTCGAGTTCTATGAGTTTCTTCAGATCTTCCACAGTAGACACTTTGATGTTTCCCGCTTTAAAATCTCTTACCCATTGAGAGATGCAAGCTTGAGCGATTTTACGATAATTTTCTTTTGATTTATCAATACCTTCAGCCTGTTCAGCTTGAAGGATCATAAGCATTTCTTTCTTTTCTTCGTCAGAAAGGGAACGTGTGTTTGTATTCTCTATTGTCATTCTCCCTGACCTCCATTACAATAGTGGATGAGAGCGTGATATTTTCCCACAAACGCGGCCGCGTCTTGATCACGCTCTTAGGCAGGGAGGTTCTTTCTGTCTTTGAAGGGAGGGTGTTGTCAGCACCCTCTTTTTTTATTTATAAAGAAGAAACCAACTCAGGTTCAATTCCAGTAAATTCAGTGAATCTCTTTTTAATTACATCGCAGAAATAAGGATCAAGCTCCAAAAGAAGGGCTTCTCTATCCGTTTGCTCACACGTCATTAGAGTTGAACCGCTTCCCCCAAAGAAATCTACTACTCTATCACCTTTTTTACTGCTATTACTCAGAGGAATATTAATAAGATCAAGCGGCTTCTGTGTAGGATGAACATATTTTGTAGTATCACCGCGGGAAACTTCCCAAATTGTTGCTGGTTCTCCTTCTTCAGAGGTATCAGCTCTCCACACAGTAACTTGTTTTCTATCTCCATACCAATTAGGTGAATAGCCTTTTTTGAATGCATAGAAAACTGGTTCGTGCATGTATTTATATTGCGCCCATCCGAATGTTGGTGAGTTTTTCACCCAGATACACTGCGATCTTATATCAATATCTGCATGCCGCATCTCATTCTCAAAAGCGCGTTGATATGAAGCTGCATGAAAAACATATATAGCTGCCTTTTCGTTCATGACTCTTGAATAATTGAGGAACACTTCTCTTAAAAATAAATCAAACTGACCATCATCCATAGAATCGTTTAAAATCGATGCATGGCCATCATCATTTAACTTTTTGCTATCACTTTTGACCGCTACATTATAAGGTGGATCAGTTATGACTAGATCTGCTTTATGGCCAGACATCAATCGGTCAACATCCTCTATCTTTGTTGCGTCTCCACACACTAGGGTATGCCGGCCAAGCCGCCATACATCCCCATACTTTGTTTCAGGTTCTTTGATATTGTCTAGTGCCTCTTGCACATCGAAATTATCTTCCTCAACAACCACGATCTCATTTTCAATAGAAACACTGTCTAATAGTTCTTCATATTCTTCTTCAGTAAATCCGATGGTTTGTAGATCAAGATCGTTGTCCTTTAATTCTGTTAGAAGTTTTTCAAGTTTAGTTTCATCCCAATGGCCACTGATTTTGTTTAATGCTACGTTCAGAGCCTTTTCATCCTGGTCATTTAAAGAAACCACTGATACCAGAATTTCAGTTGGTCTATCTTCCATTATTATTTTGAAACGTTGATGGCCTCCAACAAGATGGCCAGTTCTTTCGTTCCAAACTAACGGATCAACGTATCCAAATTTCTTCATGGAATTTTTAAGAGCATCGTACTCAGGATCTCCTGGCTGCAGATCAATTCGGGGGTTATATGGTGCAGGGTTAATTTTATGTACGGGGATTGTTTTGATATTCATGATGTATCTCCTCCAATTAAAAAAACACCTTATATCCTAAGGTGTCCGGTACTTATTTAAAACTTCTATTTGGAATTTCATCTAAACATTCTTGTAGTAATCGTTTATATCTAATCAATAATTTGTACTCTTTTCTATCAACAAAGGATTGCATGCGCCAAATTCCCAAAGTTAAAAAAGCAACATACAAGATCGTAAATGTAGGCGCATGTACACCTAATTTTTTAACCATTGTAATACCATGATTCAACATGCTTCCAAATAAAAAAGACATGATTGCAAAAAGAGCTGTAATGTAATGCTTATTAGATTTCTTATTCTCTATAATATCTTCAGTCCTACCCAAAAGCATTTGAATCTCTTTTCTATTATGCTGCTTTTTTATTTTCTCTTTAAATGCTGTTTGTTGATTAATAGTTGCTTTATGCATCTTTTTCCCAAATTGTTTCAAATAAATTTCGATGTATTTACTCTGTTCAAATGATGTAAATTCGTTGGTTTCGTTAATTTCATTCATAAGAAATCACCTCCTAAACATATATCGGAGGTGATTTGGGAATTTTCAGGCGTTCAGTGAATTGGTTCTATTTAACGTAAAATTCGCTAGTATAGAATGTTCCAAGGGTTGCAACATGATTGCCCTTTTTGTCGTAGCGTTCTACGTCCACTCTGAATCGATAAGTGCCTTTCTTGTTACCAAATGACTCTTTGATGTTAAATTCATCATATAGCTTTTCGCCTGGGTTAAGCGGGTTCGGGGAATTTGTTTTAATTGTCTCCCACTTGCCATTAACCTTTCTTTGTGGAATAAGGTTGGGACCAGCACTAAAGTCGTTGTGGTTTTGTACCGCAATTCGTACAACCTTATCCTCTCCGATTTTGTGATTTGCTTTTGTTGGATTCGCAGATACGCCAAATCCTGATGCCATGCTCATCATCTCCCTTTTTATATTTTTGCGCTCCTATCCCTCACCAAAGCACCTGCAGCCATACACCCAAAAGACGACTGTTCCCAAAATTCATCGTTTTCTTCGGATACGGCCGCCTTGTCTTTGATACGTTTCGCGTCTCGTTCCCATGATTTCTTCCCAATCCCTATTCGTAATGGGATCAGCATCGTTCTCCTTCTTAGAACCAGGAGCAATGCTTTTAAATTGCTTTAATGTCTCTTTAGAAACAGAATCCCTGATCTTCATTTCACTCGCTCCTTGCCGAATTAGCACCACCTTACGCTATTCGCTTAAATAGATTTTTGAATGATGACTACACTCCGAGAGGATGCCAAGTACAGCCATTCATCAAGTAAAATGAAAAACTGTCCTCGATACGGCTGCCGCAGACCAGCTGCTATCCAGGCTCAGAATGTCCCTCTCGTATGGCCACATTCCTCATCACCTTTATTCCGTATCCAGATACGCCATTGATAAGGGAAAGGCGCGTCTCCCAATAAAAAAGCGGACACCAATCAAGGCACTTAGAGTGCTCAATGATCAGTGTCCGCAGGTTCTTCCTTCTGGACAAAATATTCACGTTTGTTTTGCTTGTCTCTATCATACGATGATCCACTTAGAAAAAAAGGTCCCCTTTTTATCCCCCTTTTTGTCGGCTTTTTCTTATTTATATAAAAAAACATCCTTAACAAGGATGTTTCGTCTCTAGTTTATTTACGGAGTAATGGTTGAGTAGTACATCGGAAAGCGCCACCATAGCTTCTTGTTATTTTAAAATCAATATATTCCACCTTGATATTTCTTTTTTCTAATTCTTTTCCAATTGTATTTTGATATGCTATATCCGTTACATATACTTTTTCATTAATCGGTAACCCATTAATAGCTAAATTTTGCGCATCTTTGTAACTTACTTTTATTTTATCCCAATCTCTTAATTCATCTGGAACTCCGTTTGGTAGTGAGTCTTCATTCACAATCATCAGACCGTCTCGCACAAAACTAATGGCACAATCAAGATGAAGAGTATTTTTCTCCAGTTTCACTTCAACTACTTTATAACCATCTGGTGTTAAATAATTACGGAGCCAATCGATTCCTTCTTTATTAGATGCTTGACCAGAGTTTCCAACAAAAATTGTTTTCCCGTACACAAGAATATCTCCACCCTCTAAAAATGGACCATTCTTAGAATTTATGCCTTTTGAAACATCAGGCTGTGGAACAGCAACATATGGATTTTTGTTCGCTTTTACCTCTTTTAAAAGGATATCCCTTGCTGGAAGCACTTCAAGTCTGCGGTAAGTTGATAAAAACGATCCTTCAATTATGTGATCTCCAATTGTAAAGAATGGATCTCTAACAAAGAAATTCGTAGCACCAGCTCCACCAGTTATACCATTTTCAGCTATACCTAATTTCTTTTCATCCTCCGTTAAAAGGCGTGGCATTTGGATGTCTACATCGTATTTCTGGAGTATTTTCTTAAACTCATCACGTTCTTTTTCCATTTTGATTTGAATATCGTTCATATCTTCCATCATGTTTGAGCCGCTATCTTCTGGAAAATAGACTTCAGATTGAGACATAACGACACGTTTTAATGGAGCAAATTCACTTTCAACATACACATTTCCTTTATTTTTTTCGTTTTCAGCTGAGACTTTTTCTGCTTTTGCTTTCACACCGTCTGAGCTTTTTGACTGCGAACAACCTGTTAAAATAACAGCCATTACCGCAGCAAAGCCAACTAAATTAATAAATTTTTTTCTCATTTCAATTAATCCTCCATTTTATTGTTTTGTCACTAATAAAGATAGTAACTTTTAAATCTTAAATATTTCTTAACTAATAGAATTTGGTTTTTTTGTATTAAATTATGCCCAGTGCTGTTGAGAGGTTAAATGTGGCTTGCTTTTTCAACCTATAGTATCGGTCCTTTTTCAATCCCAATTCTTCGCATATTTCTAAATCTTTTACGAATCGTGATGTAAGATATTTCATCCTGATAATATCTTGTTCAACTTCGTCTAAACTATTTTTTAACGCCCTTTCTATCTGCCGTACCTTCAGTTCATTTAAAACTTCCTGATTCCTGAGAGAAGGAAAAAGACCTGTTGCGCCGTTTGCCTCCTGTTCCTTTCTGTTTTCTTCAAGAACCTTCAGGGCTCTATAGACCTTCAGCTCCTTAATTAAGGCATTCCGGACTTGTTTCTCATCGATCCCTGGCAGTAAACACAATTGTTCAGCTCCCATGTTTCTCAACCTCCTCCTATAAACAATGAAAGACATAGATCAGGGCAATTTTGCACCGATCTATGTCGTATGATTTATTCTTCTAATGGAATGTCGATTCCGTAATTTTGACCAAAATCTTCAATGTACTCCTTTAGAAATTCATCTAATTTAGCGTGGAAAAGCATGTCATCTTCAGCACCGTATAAGAACTTCTCAATGTCTTCTTCATTTAGTCCTAATTCAGTTAGCCCTTCGCCGTTTTCTAGTTGATATCTGATGAAATCTCTAAATGCTTGTCTTGGATCAATGTTCATTTCTTCACCTCAAATGATGGCGTGTAGATATGCCCTTTAACGCCTGTCCAATTTTTATTTTTATAGATTGTCATCTTGATACGGTGCGTGCCAGCTGTATGGTTAACGGTGTAAAATTCCTTTGCTGGTGTGGCGTTCTTGAACGATCCTACTAGACTAAACCGCTGATCTTTCCAAGTGCTCCCTACTCGTTTTTGCAAAGTGAAACGGTAATAGACCGTTTCGCTTCCAGTTTTGCGAGCCGTGACATCCATGCTTTGGGCTCTTGGCGTGTACGAATTAGCATCCGTTGATACGCTAATTGTATGTCCGGCTACTGTTTTGTATCCGCTCGTTACAGCTGCAGCAGACGGCGCACAAAGCACCGCAGCAATAATAATAGTTAGTGTGATTAGTAGTTTTTTCATACAGAAACCTCCAATATTTATTCCCATATAAGTTAAATAAATTTTTACATGGATTATATTTGAATATATAGTATTATTAAACTTGCAAGACTATTATCCCAAACTAAAAGGAGAGTCAAACTATGAGAATTAAAAAAGTAATTGCAAGTTCAGTTCTATCACTCGCTTTGCTATTTTCTTCATCTGCTTTTTTTACTGCTCAAGCAGAAGCTGCTAGCCCTAATGAAACATGGAAGCATTGTACTTCAGAAGTATTTGGCCCATACTCTTCAAGAAATGCAATACCGGCTATTTATAACGACGGCACCTATAATTGGTACTTAAAAGGTGCGAAAACTTACTCAGGTATTTGGTATGGTGCATATGAACGTTGCTGGTACTCAACACTTACATGAATACTACTTTTAAAAGAGGGAAATTCCCCTCTTTTTTATTCATAGCAAGCTCCCGTCAATGATCAGCACCATTTCTTCTTCACTTGTTAAATGCTCTAGCACTTCTTCAACTGGTATTGTTTTATTGTCCTCTCCATTTACTCGGCTGTATCTGATTGTTGCATACGTTCCCGTAACTTCGGTTATTTCTTCTGTTAAGCCGCCATCATCATCAGCGACAACATCAGTATAGATTGTCATAGCATTTTCTTCGTTTTTCGCTTTGATCAATGCGTAATATGGATCATGCACCTCGTAAAATTTCATCTTCATTCCCCTTCCGCTTCTTTTTTCAACTCAAATCCCATCCCTAAAGCTAAGGTATGAACAGTTTTTGCATGTTCAGCATAGTTGGCAGGGGAATCATGTTTTAATTCCCAATCATTTGAATAATTCTGCTTTGCTTCTCGATATAATGACAAAAACATGTCATAATGCCTCTGCAATGTTCTTTCTTTCTGCTGTTTATATTCCTGAATATTTTGCACTAAACAATCGATGACATAATCCTGAGAAACGGCCATTTCATAATTAATTCCAGGACACTTAGATGCACAAATGCCTTCGCTGTTTCGCATGATCACTTCGCCGGATGATAGAGTTATTTGAAATGCTTTATTTTTGGTCATCGTGCTCCCCCCTGCAAATCTTGTATATCGCCTTGATAAAACGTGTTTTGCTTAATGACTTCAAAAATAATTGGCCGTTCTCCTAATTGAGTACAAGATCCATACATTTCAATTAATGCGTTTCGCATTTCGTCCTCACTAGGATAGTGATCCCATCCTCCCAAAAGTCTTATGCCTTGTACGTTTAAATAAAAAATGCTTCTCAGTTTCACAATGATCTTCCTTTCTTATTTCAATTTTGCTTGCGCCTGTTCATTAAATCGGCGTAGCAGCTCATCTTTAATTGTTTCAGCTTTCTTCTTTTGCGCTTTGATGTATGGGTTACTGATGCGATCACCAGACAGCACCGCATCCCCTATACGTCGTTTGATGTCATCTAGCGCCATCCAAAGCCCTGCATATGACATGTTTGCAGATTTAAACTCCATATGATCCTCCCTCAGAACAGTGTCAGCGTTCCTGGTGTTGTTCTTTTTGCTTTATTAAAAAATGCCTGGCTTCAAATGCTCCATAGTGTGAGCCATGACTATCAAATTTTGATACATAATAATGAGCGGCACCGAGAGGAAAGAGAAAGTATTCTACGCCCTTTTCTAGCGGTGTAAACTCATCAGTAAGACATATTCCCTTCAAGGTCATGCCACGCTTTCCCAAGGTAACCGCTCGACCCTTTTCATGCTTCCAGCACAGCCGACTTTACCAAGATTCCGACGTGCTGCTGGATAGGATTGATATGTGTCATACTCGCTCCATTTTGCATCTGTTAATAGATCAGAACGCCAATAGGCAACATATCCGCTCGCTGTATTGAAGATACAAAATTCAGCGTATGGTGATTTTGAATACCAGATTTCTTTCATTTTGAATGCCTCCCTGCAGGAGGACGCTCCTGCTATAGATTTATTTTGTGTGAACTGCTGTAATTTAAATTTGTGAACTGGCCATCACGTGTCGTGATCTCCATCTTTCCGTACATCGGTGTTTCCGCCAAGAACACTTCATTGGAATGGCCATCTAGGATAATGACTTTGACCTCTCCCTTTGTCATAAAGCTATCAACGGAGATGTTTGAGTCTATAGGTTTGTAAGGATTATTCATGCGCACAAGGCCTCCCATGTTATAATGAATTGTCGATATTCATTAGAGTCGGAGCCTTGTGCTTTGGCTCTTTTTATTTGCGCTGGAGAGCTTGCAAATCACGCACACACATTCTAAATAGGTGTTCGTCATTTAAGTCTAAGGACAAGTCAATCAGAGCCTTCAAATCATCTTCAGTGATCGTTACATCCAGGTTTTTAGCCCAATGTTTAGGAACAGCCGTATACTTTCCTTTAAGCGACTTCACTAAAAGTTCATCTTCAGAGATTTTCACGACGTAACCAGATATATGAAACATTCTGCGATTAACTTCACCCAAAGCTTCCACCCAATCGCCTTCTACAATCTTTCTCATTTCTTGAAGCTCCTTCCGCACTTCGAGCAGTAAGGACCATTGAAAACCCGTGTGCAAAATTCCAACTCATAGCCTCGCTCAACCGACACTATGTTTTTACATTTGAAGCAAAAGAAGTGTTTATTTTTGAAGAAGAACTTGATTTTATTAATCATCTGACAATCCTCCATCCTTTTTTCATCCGGCTTATCAACTCATATTTCTTGAGTGGTTCATAGAGGTGGACGCGCTGTCCATCCTCTATGCGATAAAGCAGGTACCACCGTTTTGAGCGTTTGCGTGCCACCTTATGCAGCCCCGTCTTCCTCATCTTTTTGATCATCTTTAGGAAGATCGTATTCATCTGGAACGCTATCCTCTGAACCCTTTTCGTCTTCAGCTGCTTCTTCAGCATTTTCTTTTTGTAATGGTTCAGCTTCATTGGCTTGATCCTGTTTCCAGTCCCACCATGTTTCAGCTAGTGGAGCAACCGCCGCTCGGTAGTCATTGATCAGATCAACGACGGCGCCAGATGACATCTCAAGCTCAGTGGCCAACTTGCGGTATGATTCACCTTCAATGCGACGTTTAGCGATTTCAGCCATATTCTCAGGAAAACCTTCCTGTTCTGGAGCCATACCTTCAACGATGAACCGATCAACCACTTCCCGCTCAATCTCCATAGGTTTTTCTTCAATTTTTGGTTTTTCTTCTGGCAAACCTAGTTCAGCCTCTAACTGTTCCGGCTCAGGATCAGCTATGTGAACCACTCCGCTCTGGTCTACTTGATAATTTACGATCGGTCGCTCAGTGTTCGCATTGATTTGAACGTTATAGCGGACAATATCGCTCTCAATTTCAACTCGCACATCATTATCAATCATTTCAGCAAGGTTTTGAATGCTGTTTCCTAGCTCCTTCGTTGAAATCTCAAGAACCAATTCGGTGACACCTTTAGGCTTGTGATTCACTTTTTTAACGAAACCATCAAAATTCACAAAAGACATATTTGTTCCTCCTAGTAATTAAGAAATTTTTTTCAAAGCCTCTTCTTGATATTTTGTTAAATCTACTTTTGTTTTTAATGAACGAGCTATTTGAGCCAAGACGAATGCGTCTATCACGTTGTCACTTTTATGTTCAAACCCCCAACGTTTATAAACAGGTACAGGTATTTGATCTTTTTTAACGTTTCCTTTTCCTGTTGCGAACTTCTTCAAAGTGGTTGGAGGAACGTCTACATAATCTATTTTTTTGTTTATAAGTCTCGCTCTTATTAGCCAACCAATGCCGTATTGAATGTCTACTGACGCTCCTTTAGAACCGTAAGAAAACCCTTCAATACACACAAAGTCATTCGGTTCTATTAAATTAATTATTTGGCTGGCCAAGTCCATAAAGCGTTGCGGATCTCCTTTTACTGCTGAGATTATTTCTTTGTCAAGAATCACATTCCCATTTGCATCTTGAATCACGAGCCCTGTTTTCGTTGAAGGATCAATGCCGACAAATCTCATTGTTCTTTTCCTTTCACGATACCAGCGATATCAGTATGGATTGCTTCTTCTGTCCTTCTAACAGGAGACGGAACAGAACGTGGAATCCTTTGTACTCCATTTTTATTTAAAGGCCCCCCATGCATGTATGTGGCTAATTGTATGATCATTCGACCACACTCCTCAGCGGTGTAATTATCTGCTTCAAAATTCACTTCTTTACCCGTAGTGCTGTCTTTGATTTGTAATTTAATCACTCTGCTTCCTCCTCAATCTCCATCCTGGCATTGTATGTTTCAATACTTTTCCCTCGCTCACTCTTTTTCGTGATTACTAGCATTTCAAGATCATAGAGTGATAGTTTATCGAGACTTTCAAATTCATTCGGTTTATATCCAATGCGCTTCAATTCTTTTAGCAAGAACTGTTTACGCTGATTGCTATTGATTGACATGTTCATTCCTCATTTCACATTGCGGCTTCCATTTGCCGCGATAGATTTATAAACTTCCCGTACTCTTTCACAAAGGCAGCGGTTATTGTTCCTGTTGATCCATTTCGTTGTTTTGCAAAAATGATTTCTACAATGTTTTTAGCTTCGCTTTTTTTGTCATAGTAATCATCACGATAAAGGAAGGTCACAATATCAGCATCTTGCTCAATGCTCCCTGAATCTCGTAAATCAGACATCATTGGACGTTTATCTTGCCGCTGTTCAACTCCACGTGAGAGCTGCGATAGCAAAATGATAGGAACATTGAAACTTCTGGCCATATTTTTAAGTTCTCTCGTGATCTCACCAACCTCATGGTTTTTGCTCTCGGATTTACCAATCGGCGTGATAAGCTGCAAATAGTCAATGATGACTAAATGATCTTGATCAGGATGATCCTTTTTCGTTTTACGGATCTGGGACCGGATATCTGCGACGGTTTGAGTGGGGTGATCATGAATATAAATGTCTAATTTTTCGTATTCGCCCATCGCACTATGGGCACTATCATAATCATCCTCACTAAAATATCTCTTTGGATTCCTCCACTTCGTGCCTTCAATACTCCCTATGCTGCTTAACATACGCTGTGTTAATTGTGTATCAGACATTTCCAGTGAAAATATGTCGGTAACTCCACCATTTAGTGCATTATTACGACCAAGGTTAAGAGCGAACGCTGTTTTACCCATCGATGGACGGGCAGCCACAATAATCAAATCACTCTTCTGCCAACCGCCTGTCATGGCATTCAGATCCGCAAGACCCGTGTTGACTCCAGTCAGATCACCATGATCTTCTTCCATGCTCATGTATATATCTGTTAGAACATCCATTTTCGTACGAGTCTCTTTTACACCAACCTCTTGAGCTTCAATTGTTTTTTGATAAAGCTCGGTGATGCCCTCATCAGTAGGGGAACTGGCAAATGCTAAAGCAGCACTTTGCAAATCTCTAAGTCTAAAAGCCTCGTAAATTAATGTTTCATAGGTTTCAAATGAATGAGTAGATGGAACAGCGCTCGCTAGGTTGGTTAAGTATTCAAATCCACCAACTGCATTTAAAGTGTCCCCCATAGATGCAGCGATATTGGCCATTTCCACTTGTTTACCTAGCTTGTCCACTTCCCTCATCGCTTCAAAAATTTGCTTGTGACGCTTTTCAGCAAAATGCTTAGACTCTAAGGCTGTTTCCTTGATTAGATCGCCTTCAAGGATGATGCAACCCAGCAGAAACTGTTCAGCCTCTACGTTTCGCAAATTTTGCATTCTTTTCCCACTCTTTCTGCTTTTCTATGAAGTCGTTTGGTTCTGGTTGATGTACTTGAATCTCTGCGATAGCAGGAGGGAAACGTTTTTCAGCAATGTGCTGATCTATCTTTTTTAAAACAGGTTCATATGGCAGTGCCGCTAAATGCTCTAACCAAAGCCTGATTCTTTCTTTTCCGATCGCGTCTGTAGAGAGCTCGAACCTCGGATACGCAGCTGCTATCCTGGTTAAGATACTCATCGCTTGTTCTTCAGTCATGCTAATCATCCTCCTCCAAACTTAATGCCTTTTTCTTTGGCGTATTGAGCTAATGCTGATAAGTTGTCTTGTTGTTTCTTAGGTTTAAATTCAGATACGTTGCTAGGTTGATTGTTTTTGGCATGCCATCGATCAAGAATGCCCTTCTCCAGGTAAGTAAACGATTTGATGCCATCTGCTCTATGTCTTGGTCGGTATTGATCGAATATCTCGTCGATCCACACCAATATGTCTTCAAGGGGTATGTGCTCCTGAATGATCCTCTCAATGGCCTGTGCATCATTAGGAGTGATCATCAATCCTCCACCTCTTCGAGATAGATACTTGTCTTCGATTTGTTGGAAAGGAGAATCATTTCCTACTGGCGACTTCTCCTCTTCTTCTTTTAATTCTTTATTTCTTAAATTCTTTACATTCTTGTTTGTGTCTGCAATCGGTCTATGATCGGTCTGCTCGTGGTCTGCTTGCGGTCTAACTTTGGTTTCTTTTTCTTGATAAACACTGTAATTACAAATGGTTATGGTGGTTTTCTTGCGGTCTGATTTTTTGATAATCATCTCGTCGTTTTCGAGAAGTTTCAGAAAGTTTCTAGTTTTGGCTTTCCCCCACTTCCACCGGTCCATTAGTTTCAATTCTGAGGTGATTAAACTCCCTTCAGGAACATGAATTATTTCCAGTCCGAGCTTCACCTTTGCGTCTTTATGATTTGCCATCATTAAAAGATCGAGCCAAGCCTCATATCTTGAAAAAGTTCTTTCTTCTTCATAGAGCCAATGATTCCTAATAGCTCTATGTAATTTAATCCATCCAGTAGACAAACAAATTCCTCCTTCCCAACTATTTGCGTTTGAGCCTACAAATAGCGTATTTGCCTTCAATTTTTACGACTTCAAGATGTGGTTCATACTTAGCCATATACGTGCTTATGTACATAGCCAATACCTTTTTCCGCATGTCTGGAGCTACTGATCTAGCCAAAGTAATAAAACAATAGGGATAAGCTGTTTTAACAAGCTCGCTCATTTTGGAACATAGACAACCTTTCCAGTTTGTTTTGCTATTTCTTGTTTGAATAGTTGCTCATCACTGTTTGTGTCAGATAGGTGTAACAACCATATTTCCTGCACTTTTGACAAGTCATTTGCCTCTAGGAATGTCTTTACATTCTCTAAGCTGAAATGCGACTGTATGAGGCGGTTACGCATGCTTTTATGGATGCTCCCATTCTCAATATTTGTATCCAAGATCGATTCAGAGTAATTGCACTCAACCATGATGTGCGTGAGTCCAGGGAACTTGTATTTGATGTAATAGGTGTCAGTGGCAAAGAGGAGCTTGTCTCCGTCCTCATTAGCCAATAGGAAGCCATATGGCTCTGATACGTCGTGTTGAACATCAAAGGGCATAATTAGCCACGTGCCGATCCTAAACGCCTGTCGGGCTTTTACAAGATTGATTCTGTGGTTCTTTTCCACTCCAAGAGCTTTTGCCGTTCCATGAGACATATAACAATCGATTCCTGCACGCAAGACATCTTTTAAAGCCTTGCAATGATCACCATGTTCATGGGTGATGAGACACCCCTCAAATCGCATATTAAAATCAAAAGCACGTTGCATCTCTTTAAAGGTGATACCGCACTCCAAAAGGAGCGGGGTTTTACCATCAGTCACCCGATAGCAATTCCCCTTACTGCTTGACGATATAGCTTTGATCTCAATCAAAATGGTGGCTCCTCATTCAATGCAGACGGCTTTTCAAAATGTTCATTTGATGGTTGTGGCTCAGGTTCTTCACGTTGCTTTATTTCAGGTGTTTCTTGGTGCTGTTCTGAATCTTCTTCAGGTTCATTGAAACCAACATCAATAATTTCTGAATTAGCATTCTCACTAATTTCTTTTTTCACTTCATCCGGTGTAACATCAACCCTCTCATTGTCATACTCATTCTCGGTTGAATTATTGATTGCTTGGACAAGTAGATCGCTGTCATCACTTGTGTTTATATATCTTTTGGCAGCACGATTAATAACTGTTCTTTGGGCCATTTCCTGTGGAAACTTTTTCTGAACCGCACCACTTGTTTTCGATTGACTCCAAGCAGTTTCGATTTCTTTCTTTGTCATCGGGGTTAGTAACTCAATGTCATCAATGGTTTTTACAACTGCATATGCTCCAATGATGTCTTTATCTCGGTTTTCAAGCTTCGTTTCATGTTTAATGAGTTTTTCTTGCCCTCCATCAATCTCATATTCAAAGACATCCCCTTCATAAATCACGTTTGACCATATATCCTTGACATTGGTCAAACGTTTCAGCACTGCTTGTGTGCCGAAATACGAGCGATTCATCTGCAATTTATTCCCGTACACAATGAAATAACATTGAGTTTTTGCAGGGCTTAAACCTTGAACGACCATATCTAGCAAGGAATTGGCAATAGATTCTCTGGTGCAGACTTCTAAAGCGGGCCTCCCTGATTTATCCTTCACTTCTTGAAGTTTAAAAAAGGCGCTTTTCAAAGCATTGCTAGCATTATAGTTTGATGGAAGAACTAGGCCATCATCTTGTAATCTGCCTAGACTATTGTTCACATCATCAGTTATATCTTTTTGAACGTTTGCCAGTTGATTCTTACTCATCCGTATCCTCCTCATAAATAAATCTGACCTTTTTGCCTTTATGCTCTCTTAGAAAGGTCTCTAGCATTTCAGCAAAATCCGTTGGACCTTTTAGATCTCTTTCCAAAATTGCATCTTCAGGACATTCAGAGAGCGGACGAACGTCCATGACCTGTTTACCATCAATCAGAAGTTTTTCACGTCTGCAATCTTCCCAACCTATACCTGAAAGAACTTTCACTTCTACCACTTCACTCATGCGATCACCTCACAATCTACAGTCAGCAAGTTGTCTTCAGTCTCAACTCGCAGCTGCTTGTCCTTGTCGGATACTATCAAGCTAATAACTTGAGCATTCACATCGATAAGACACGTGACCGCCTCGCTGTTATCAACGAAGATCGGCGCAGAAATACCATAATGCTCATTTAACGTATTAATGATGTCTAAACCGACATTAATACGTGCCGCATTGTTTAACCCTTTAGAGTAAGGCACGCCTTCATACAGCGTTTCACAGGTTTCTGTTAAGCCGCCGTTGACTTGCTCTTCAAAGAGCTTGAAGCGGGCAAATTTGAATTTGCTGTTTATCCGTTCTTCCATAAGGTTCATTTTGGTGCGTATAAACTCCTCAATGAGAAAAGTTTGTTGTTCTACCTCGTTATAATCCTCAGCCATTTTACGTTCTTCTTCCTTTAGCTCCTCAATTCGGTTGAGGGCTTTTTGAGCTTGATCGATGCGAGAAAGATCATTACGGATCAAGGTCATTTCCTGCTGTTTTTCCTTGATCTGTTCATTAATCGATTGAACAGCTCCACTAGTCTCTTGTTCATCAGACTGGATCTCTTTATTGATCTCCTCAATCTCCTCGATCTTGGCTAGGTAAAATGGATTATTGGAGAGCGGAGCAATGGACGCTTCAGCTTGCTCCATATCTTCTTTCAGTTTTTCAACGGCTGCTGTCGTAAATTTCTCTTTCATGATCAAAAGCTGAATCTTCTCATCAACCTCATATAACTCGTTCTGCTTATTGTCATATTCAATTCCTAATTGCTTTCCCTTATCCACTATTCGCTCAAGGGAGGCGCTTTTTTGCAAATTGAATTTCTCAATAGCAGCTTGAATATTTTCTTCCGGCAGTGCTTGTCCGCATGTTGGACAATCTGTTTGATGATCCTCAAACGATTCTTCGTACTTTTTAGACCATTCCTCCCGCAACCCAACACGCTCTTTGTCTGTTTGAGACAAAAAGGATGTTAAGTGATCCTTTTTAGTTTTTAAGCTGTCAAGGTTATGCTTGATTTGAGAAAGATCGTTTTTCACTTTGTAGTAGGCTTCTTTTTTCTCATTCACTACCTGGAATCTTTCTGAGTCGTGGTCATTTTTTATTTGTTGCAGATCGCCTTCGAGCTGAAGCATACGCTTCTTACGATCTGCTCCTGCATCCGCTTTGATAGAGCGAGCTTCTTTCTCCATATCATCAATTGATGCCTGTATTGCTTTTAAGTCTTCTTTCAATTGCTCTTGGTTAAGAGTAGTTACATCTTCAATAGAACGATTGATTTCATCGATTCTGACAGGATATTGCTCCAAGAGCTTATTGATCTTTTTACGTTTTTCAGCAAGGATGCTCTTTTGTTCATCAAGACTTCTTTCATCTAAAATTGAAGGGAGAGCGGATAAAGAACTGTTCTTTTTAATTACGTCCTCATCAGTCACAGCTCCGCCGATCTCCATGAGTACGCCCAAACGATCCTGCCACTTCATTTGTTCGTTGAAATAACTTGGGGACGTAATGAGTTTGAAAATATCTTCAGAGATGATCTCATTGACCTTCTCAGCAAACTCTTTTTTCTTAACTGGTACACCATTCACATGATAATTGGTGGTATGGCCAGAAAAGACTTGCTTTGCTGATCCCCGTTTCTTGGTCCATTTCTCTGAATAGACCTTTTTCAATTCAACGGACTTTCCATCGATTAAGAGTACAGCCGATACCTCATGATCAACGCCGCTTACCGCTTTGTTTTCCTTGGAAAGCGTCTTGATCTCAAAATCTTTTTTGTTTTGGCTGTCTTTATCAAAGAGCAACCACATGAAAGCATCAAACAACGTTGTTTTGCCTGTGGCGTTATCGCCATAGACCCTCGCGCTTTCTCCACCTGTTTCAAGGGTGAATGATTTTACACCCTTGAAATTTGATAGATGGAGTTCTGCCAACCTGATATTTTTGGTCATGAACAAGCCTCCATTGATTTACAGTGCCAACCTGCTATAATAGGGGTTGACACTTTATTCTGTAATTTTTGGGAAAGGTTCACTTGTGGGAGTGAACCTTTTTAATTTTCATTCACAAATTTGAAGTCAAGTTTCTCCTTCAAATAGCGGTTCAAATTGTCTAAGAGGATCATTTCTCCAACATTCTCATCAATGACATACTCATCATTTGAGAAAATCTCATCCCCGAAGTAGTCAGTTCCAACAACATCAACCACTTCAATTCCTTTTGGATAACCAGTGGCATTTATTTGAGTGATCATTGGATGTTCAATGTTCATGCTAAAACACCAATCTTTCTTCTGATCGCATCAGCAGTGAGCTTTTTATATTCTTCATATGACTCTTGATTCGGGAAAAAGAAAATAGGTTCCCCATGAAAAGTAATCACAATTTTCCCTCCAACTTTCGCTAAACGGACTTGATCGCCACGTCTTTCTGAAAAAGGTTGAAGAACAGGTTTTTCTCTCATTACTTTTTCCTCCTATGATTTATTGATGCTTATTCGCATCGTCCGACTGCGGATGGTGTTCATTTGGAATGGATGAGTGTGTGTGTGCATATATTCCATCCGCAAGCCGGACGACAAGAATAATACTTGTCGTGCTCTTTAAAGAGCGATATAATAAATTCGATCATTTCGATATTCATGAACTAAGCAGTGAGTGTAGGAGCTTGCTGCTTTTTTCTTTGTTCAAATTCCATACGTGACTTTAATTGCGTTTCGATTTGAGCCAGTGCAATTTCTCCTTCCTCGCTGAACCGCTCATTACATACCTCAATGACTTCCTTTGCTTTCATTAACTTGCTTGCCACAAATACAAACTTCATCTAAATCAATCCTTTCATTTTGTTTTTTAGTGATTTTGGATATGTTACTGATGTAATCTTTGCAGATGCTTTCAAAAGTTGAATCTTGGCTTCTTTCTCATAGCGCTGAATTTGTTTTAATGATTTAGCAATATCTTTGTGAGCTGCCAATGCTGTATCTGTATCAGCACTCTCTAATGCATTCATCAATCGTTTTTGTAATGTTTCGATGCAGATCATTTCTCTTGTTATCGCATCGTTATTAATGCTTTTGAAAATCGAATTTCGTTTCTTCATCTTCATCCTCCGAACAGGGCCATAATGGCGGTAATTTGCTGTGTGACTGCCAGTGGATCAATGCCGCATAATGTAGCAATCATTGCTTCTTTCGCATTAGTTGCTTCCATCCACCTGACGTATGTAGGTACATCAAGTACCTTCATATCATTTTCGATTTTTGATATGCAGCTTCGAGAGCGGCTAAGCATTTCCGCAAGTTTCTCTTGGGAAATGCCTGCTTGCACTCGGGCTTTCCGAAGCACCACACCCAACTTCAAAAGCTCTCCACCCCCTTTCAGTGTTCCTATCTGGAACATGTTCCGAATTGGAACAGGAAATCTCATATATCCGCTGTATTCTAAGGTGGTAAATTCTTAATCAATCACTGGCTGAAAGTTGGATTCCATTTGTGCTAATTGCCATTCTTCAAGAACTTCTCTTTTAAATAAAATTCTTTTTCTTACTCGGAAGAATGGTATTTGCCGCTCTTTCACCATTGTGTAAACAGTGTCATGATGGACTCCAAGAAAATCAGCCGTTTCTTGAACGTTCATAGTTGATTTTGTTGGCATTTTAAAAACCTCCTTCAGAATTTGTAAACCATAAGAACCGCAAAAATCAATTTATTAACCGGTATTCTCTTTTTCATTTTGTAACTCTTGTGTACCACTCGACTCAAAAAAAATATCCCTTGGATCTTTATTTAAAACACTTGCAATTCTCAGCATAGTGAAACCAGATGGCTCTTGTCCGTGAAGCTCAATTTTCGTAATGTTTGCGCGAGACATTTCAGTTCTTCTTGCCAATTCAGATATTGACATTCCAACACCTTTTCTGATCTCACGTAATCTGTTAGTGAAAACCATGTGTTACACCTCCTTGAACAAATAGTAACACAAGGTTTACAGTAGTGTCAATCATGATTTACACATTTTTTGTTTTAAAGAATTTAAATATAATGTAAACTACGTATTACAGGTGATGCTAATGTCCAAACTTGGAGAATATTTGATAAAAGCAAGAGGAAAACTGTCTCAAAGAGAAGCTGCCAAACGAATTGGCATAAGTCATACCTACCTTGGGAAAATTGAAAATGGGAAAGACCCAAGAACAGGTAAAGAAATCAAACCAACTCCAGAAACACTAAAATTAATTTCTAAAGCATATCAATGTGATTATGAAGAATTAATGATCAAAGCTGGTTACATCGATGAGAGTGAGACAAGTAATTCTGAAAGTCCCAAACTGACTCAGTATCAAAGAAAGATTTATGAGTGGGCAAAATCCCATGACGGATTGTTCTTTGATAGTAAACCGGAAGATGTGGAAGAATTAATTGAAGAATTTGAAGTGGTATACGAGTTGTTTAAAAAGAGAAAAGAGAGAGAAAAAAAACAGAACAAATGATTCCTTTAGGGGGCAATTATGAGGAAGAAATCAATGTTTGTAATTTGCCTATCATTGCTCGTTCTCTTAGCTGGATGTAACTCAACTAAGACGACAGATGAACCTTCTGCAAACTCACAAGAAAAAGTTTCAGAGAAAAAGCAAAAAGAAGCAAATGAAAAACAGACAAATGACAGTTACAAAGATGATGAAACAGGAGAATTATTTAATTACTTAAAAAGCCAAGAAAAAATTAAATCACAGAAAATGGGCCCGCTCAATATAAATTTTGAACATGTCAACTTAATGAAGTTGTCAAATATTCCTGATGATCGACTAACTGAATATCAAAGTTTAATTGATTTTGAATTAACAAACCCTTTTCATTTTATTGATATTAAATTTTCTGTAGAGAATACAGATAAAGAAACTATCAATTTTTCTGGTATTAGTCATTTAATTTTAAACACTAAAGAACAGATTAAGGTCAGTAATAATAACCTTTATACTGACATTGAACAATATGATATGAAACTTTTTGGTAATGCGAAAAGAGAATATCAAATTGCTGTACCTATTGATTCTGATGTTTCTAAAATACAAAGCGTTAGAATTGTGATGAGTGCTCCATTTGACGAAAATTTGGATAGCGTTTCCGAACCAAAAGAATTAACAGTTAATTTAAAATAAATGCTCGATAAGAGTATTTATTTTTACCCAAAAATAGAACACCAGTTCCCGAAACTAACTTGAAGGAGCTTATTAAATTGAAATATATCTATACTCATTTAGAAGATAACGTTAATAGACTATATGCAGAAATGAAAATCTTAAATCCTTCTGAACAATCTATTGATACTATTTCTGAAAAATTAGGGATTGAAGTTTGTTATAAAGACATTTCATCAAGAGCCATAATTAATAAGGATACCCAAATTATTATCTTAGATAAGAGATTGAATAAAAGCATTAGATGGGAAAAGTTTTGTCATGAAGTTGGCCACATTCTTTTTCATAAGGGAAATCAACTGATGATGCCCGATTCATTTAGGTTATATCAAGAATGGAAGTCGAATAATTTTATGTACCATTTTGCAGTACCAACTTTTATGTTGAGATCAGTAAATATACCTGTAGACCCTGACCAAGCAATTCAATTTTTAACTAAAACTTTTAAAGTCACTCCATCATTTGCGAAGCATCGATTAAACCTTTACAATCAAAAAGTTTTTTCTCAGACAAGGAGCGTTTTATATGGCTAGCATTGAAAAAAGAGGCAGCAATTCTTTTAGATTAGTTGTTGAAACTGGATATGATGCTAATGGCAAAAGGTTAAGAAAATATAAAACTATTCGTATAGAAGATCATAAACTGTTAAAAACAAAAAGAAAATTGCAGGAATACCTTTCGGATCAACTCTATCAGTTCAAGATGGAAGTGAATTCTGGAGAATATATCGAACCAGAAAAACTAACCTTTGAATCCTTCATCTATAAGTGGAAAGAAAAAAAGCTCTACCAAAAGAGTGGAAAACCTTATTCTTTGACAACATCGGATGTTTATTGGAGTCTCTTAAAAAATCACATTCTCCCCGTTTTTGGACATATGAGGATAGAACGGATAAAGAGTTTACATATCGTAGACTTTTTAGATGATTTATCAAAGGATGGCGCGAGAAAAGATGGAAAGCCAGGAGGATTAGGAGAGAGAACAATATTAGATATTTTTAAATTACTGCAGGTAGTTTTTAAAACCGCAGCTGAAGAATGGAAGATTATCAAGATTGATCCAATGAAGGGATTGCCCTTGCCAGTCAACGAGAAGAAGGAAATGAACTATTTCGAAGCGGATGAAGCTGCTCAATGTATTAAGATTCTATATGAAGAAGTTGATATTAAATGGAGACTTTATTTCTTAGCAGCGATGATAGGTGGATTGAGACGAGGCGAAGGTCTTGCACTTGAATGGCATTTAGACGTGGATTGGGATGCTGGTGGATTTAAAATTAATCGTTCACTTTCAAAGACAATTCAAGGAAAACCGCATGTAAAAGACCCTAAGTCTAAAAGTTCAAAACGGTTTGTGCAGATGCCGGATTGGTATATGAATGAGCTGTCACTTTATTATCATATGTGGAAAAGAGAAAAGGAAAAGCTAGATGATGCCTGGGAGGGCGGAGATCATCAATACATTTTTCATAGTGGGTTTGGAAAGCCCTATTATTTCACAACACCTACTACCAAATGGAATCGAATCACGCAAAAATATAAAATAAAAAATATCCGTTTACATGATTTGCGTCACACTATGGTTGCTTTATTAATGGAAGCTGGCGAAAGCATTAGCGCTATTCAAAGACGTGCCGGACACGCTAGCGCCAGAACAACATCTGATATATACGGCCATGTAACAGATGAAATGAAAAAGAGTGCAGCAAATCACTTTAACAAGTTTGATCCTAAACATCTGAGGAACACAAATTCAGAGAGAGGAAATTTCCGTCCCCAAGTCGTCCCCAAGGTTAAAAATAATGCTTAATACAAATTTGAGAGATTTCTCATTAAAAATAAAAAAATAGCCTTCCCCCTTGTATTCTAAGGGGGAATTAAATATAATAATATTTGTTGAAACATCCCGGGGCATTAGCTCAGCTGGGAGAGCGCTACGCTGGCAGCGTAGAGGTCAGCGGTTCGATCCCGCTATGCTCCATACTCCGGTTTAACGGCGGTATATCAACGTTTGCTTAACGGTGACTTAAGCGATGACTTATCGTAGTGTACCGCTCCTATAACGCGCAGTGAAGCGCACCGGTAAATCGATCGTCTTCTATACGAAATAGGAGGCGATTTTTTAATGCATTCAGAACGACGGAAAGGTAAGCGCGTTAAGGCGGAAAGGACGATTACTAAAACATCGCGCGGCAAAACGTATTCAATCTCGGTTATCTGCGAGAAAATATGCGAAGCAAAGCTCGCGGAAAATAGAGCACCGGAAACAATCGACCGGTACCGGAGGGCATGTCGTTACCTATTAGAATACGCGCGCATGATCGGACTAGACGATGACATACGTGATATAGACGTCGACTTTGCACGCGGCTTTGTTGCGTATTTGTTGCACGAACGGGTTAAATTCGACGGCCACAAGTTCAAAAAAGACGAACACAAAACGCCCGGTATGTCGCCGAAGTCCGTAAACGATTATATAAAAACACTACGGACCCTCTTTCGGTTTGCTCAACACGAAGGATCGGCACTACTAAACCCGTTTGATGATACGAAGCTAGTTAGCGATCCGGAAGAAATGGTAAACATACTATCTCCGGATGAATTACGAAGGCTTTTAAGTGCCCCGGATCAGCGGACGTTCGTAGGTTTCCGCGACTATGTAATCATGACGTTTCTAGTCGATTCAATGGCCCGCATCGGCGAAATCTTATCATTAACGAAAGAAAACGTAGATTATGCGTCAAGTACCGTTTACTTCAGCGCATGGGACGTTAAAACACGTCAAGGAAGATTCGTCCCTCTCGAAAGGAAAACGATGAACTTAATAAAAGAACTTCTTATAGAAAACGAAGACTTCGAAAGTCCCTTCGTATTCTTAAGTAACTACGGAGAACAATTAGAGACGAACCATTTTCGGAAACAATTAAATAGATACGCAGAACAAGTCGGTATTACTAAAAAGGTACACCCTCACTTATTCCGGCACACTGGCGCTACGATGTACTTAGAAAACGGCGGAGACATTCGGCACTTACAAGCGATGCTTGGCCATAGAGATATGCGTATGGTTAAACGGTACACTCACTTGTCTAAAAGCTCGCTGAAAGAACAACATTCAAAACATTCTCCGCTTGTTCAAATTACGGAAAAATTAAATAAGGAACGGAAGACTTTTCGAAAACGATAGGACGGCTTAGTTGCCGTCTTTTTTTTTTGCGTCCAGTTATTCCGCTTCGATAAACGCCTCGAACGCCTCTAATTTACCACGCATTTTACGGCGTTTTGCCTCGCTTGCTGCACGTTGGAACGAAATATACACGTAATCATCAAAACGGCTAATTTCGTTCAATTTCGCTTTGAGTATCGTTTTGTACCACGCATCTACGAACGGCTCCGGATCATGTTCGATCATTAACGCAGGATCTACGGAAGCCTTAGCACGCAATAACAATCCGTAATATTTATAGATTTCTGCTGCGTCAAAGAAGCGACTCATAGCGTTGTAGATTTCCGTTGGCAACGAGTTTTTCAGCGCTTCAGCCGGCACCGTAGCCGTATCTTTAACGTGCTTTTTATTTTTAAGATTAATAGAATCCGATGGTTCATTTTCGATTTTCGCCGTCTCAACCGTTGGTACATCGGCGTTTTCCGGCGCCTGGCGAGTGGTCACTGTCGACTGGTCATTCGCGTCTAACGGTAAGATGACGATTATGTTTGCGCCCTTGCCCCCGTTGATTTTACGAGTCGTTGCGACCTTCTTGACGATGTTCAGCGCAGCCAGTTGATTAAGAACGCGGCGTGCCGTCTTGACGGATTTACCGATCAGGTCCGCTAGAGTTTCCGCTTTGAGATGCGCTGCGCCTGCGAATTTAACCGCATAACGTGCGATCTGTTTAAGTGCGGCCCGCGCCGTATCTGATAAGTCGTATGAGTTTCGTTTGATATGTTCGTAGACGGCCGTGTTTAGGGCCTGCGTCGATGAGAACGTTTGGTGTTCCGCTAAGTAATGCATGTCGATCCCTCCATATCGCTATATCGTTATTTTAATATTAACGAAATAAATATCGATATGTCAATATTTTTATTTACACGATAGCGATATTCCGATATACTCAACTTATAGAAACGGAGGTAATTCGATGGAGTTATACGTAAAGTTAGACGATCTTCTCGCAGAAATCGGCATGACTAAAAAGGAACTCGCGGAAAAAGCAGGATTACGCCCGAACGTTATCAGTGAATTATCACAACAACAAAGAACGACGGTTAATCGATCGCACATCGGAAAGATATGCGAAGTTTTAGAGATACGCGATATGAATAAATTGTTTGAGGTACGATGAACTTAAATCTAAGGAGGAAAAAACATGGAGGAAAAGACTGTAAGTAAACGTTATTTTAGGGAACTATCTGAAATTAAAAATAAACTCAACGACTTGAAAAATGAACGAATTTACGAATTATCCAAGACCAAAAATGACGGATATTTACGCACTAATATAGAACAATTAGAAAAACTACTCGAGAAGCTGTTCTTCAAAATTGATAACGACGCCCCTTCCGTCGATGAAGAATTGCGAGAAGCAGTGAATAGCGCGTATAAAAGTAACGATTGATAAACGAACACACATTCGGTTATAATTTAACCGGAGGTGTCGCCGATGTGGAATGAGGAAAAAGATCAAAATCGCTGGCAGATGAAGTTCATATTGCCGGAACATAACGAGGCTTTGCGTCAATTACATCTCGCGAAGCAGAAAATAGATCGACCGGTATTAAGTGAGGAGCAGGTCGGCGAATTTGAGTACGTTATATCTTCGGCGGTGAGCGAAGACCTGCCGCTAGACTTCGAAGTGTACGATGACGGCTTTGTTCGCGAAGTAAGTGGCCGCGTTGTATACGTGGACCATCTACGGAAGGAATTTCGTGTGAAGGATAATCGAGGCGATACTAATTTCGTTAAGTTTGCGGATCTGATAAACGTAAAAAACACCCCATCCGGTTAGGGACGGGGCTTTTCGTTATTGATTAAATGTATATTCGCGCGTAAATGAAGACGTGTCAGAAACGTCCTTACCGGACATTTCGTAAATTTCCCACGATAAATTAACGCTAGTAACTTCGTTTGGTGACGTATTCGACATAGGCCATGCGTAAAAGAAGTCGAGCCTATCGCCTTTGTTCTTCAGCTTAGGCGTACCTTCTTCCGATACTTTGATTAATTCTTCCGGACCGAGTTCTTCACCTGTGTTTAACTTAATCGTTTCGGATGCCGGAAAGGCTTCGAAGGAAGAATGGCCGATATTTTCGATCGAACCTTTTATTGCGATATGGGCGCTTGACGGCGAAATAAGAATTCGATCAACTTTTATATTCAGCCCGTCGATATTATCCTCGTCATTAATTTCCGAACTATAGGCCCACAGATCGCTGTCCTCACGTAAGTTTTCATTTGCGTTGGTTTCTTCCGCTTGGACCTCTTCGTCTTTACTACTCGGCTGAGTATTCGACGAACACCCCGCAACTATCAGCAAGGCTATTACTATAGAAAAAAGTAGTCTAACACGCTTCATTTAACCACGACCTTTTTCTTTTAATTATACGTTATTGTTATGTAGAACGGCTACCTACGTTTTTATACGTAAGCAACCGCCGAAAGTTCCTCTTATTTCTTGCCGACCTCATCTAACGCTTTTCTTTCGCGCGCTTTCTTGGATACATCGTTATCTTTCCAGTACGCCAAAAGCGAAGTCGCCCCGAGGAACAACAGCGCAATAAAATCGGACACCGCCGCCTCGTCTACCGGAATCGTCTGCACGCCAAACATCGTTAGCCCGCTATTTACGAGAGCCAACGCAAGTAAAATAAATCGAGTCACCGTTCCTGCGCTAATATTCTTCTTCATACGCTATACCCCGCTTTCTTTAGTGCCGCCACTAATTTGGCGCGTGTTGCGGACCCGTAAATACCGTCGTTTGCGATGCCTGCCTGCGTCGACTGGAATCGCTTGACTGCGTTAGCCGTTTTCGGACCGTAGATGCCGTCGATGCCGTTATTCTTCGCCCCTTTGTCCGGGTAGAAATATACGGCTGCCAATGCGTTCTGAAGTTGCGTAACTGCCGTGCCGCGAGCACCTTGACGGATCACGCCGGTCGGTACCGCTAATTTTTTGGACGGCGCTTTTGGTTTAGTCGCTTTCACCGGCTTAGTCGCTGTGCCCGTTTTTGCAGGCGCTTTGGTTCCGTTTAGTGCTGCGAGCTCTTTCGCAATAGCCGATTTAACTGCGCCCCAACGACCTTCATCGAGCACACGATGCGGGCAGTGTTTTCCGCTCCAATCTTCGTGCTTTTTGACGCGATCGACGCCCCATCCGTGTTCTTTTAGAAGCTGCGCAATGAATTTAATCGCCAATGCTTCTGCCTTTTTATAGCGCTCGCCTCCGGATTTTGAATAGCACACCTCAACGCCGATTGACGTTCTGTTTCCGCTGTTTGGTCCGGAGCCATCTCCGCAGTGCCAAGCGTTTCTATTTACCGGTATCCCCTGACGAACCTCTACGTCATCTACTGCGAAGTGGTACGATACCTGATTGTTATTTCCGTTCATATACGAGATTTCATTTTTAGCTGGCGCATCGTTAGCTGTGTTATGGAACGTGATGTATTTCGCGTCCATCGCATTCGGACATTTAATTCCGTACTTACTCGGAGATACAAGATCCTGCGTCACTTTAATCGTCATACAATCGTCTCCCTTTTCGTTTTATTTAAAAAGCGCGAGACCTAGCGATAGCAACAAACCCACTACCGTAAGCATCACGCCCCAAACCCACTTCGTATTTGCGCGCATGTCTAAAATGTCTGCGCGGTTTTCTTTTGCGAGTGCCAACGCTTCATCCGCTTTCTCGTCCGCTTGGTCTGCTTTTGTTTTAACATCGTTGAAAAAGTCGACCTTAGTATCGATACGAACGAGCCACTCGCGAATGTCCGAAATCTTTTCGTTTAATTCGGTATTGCTCGGCTCCGCCATACATACGTCTCTCCTTCCAAAATAAAAAGCCTACGACTCTTCGGCCGGCGGCTTATCAGCTTCGTATTTATCTCCCGTAATTTCTTCGTATTGTTCCGGCGTGATCTTTTTCATAACGACCGCGGCTGCGACTTGCTCCTTCGTCCAATCCCCGTCCCCGTAAAACTTCTTGATGATCGAGAACCAGTTCATTAAATCACTCCCTTCATCATTAATGTGAAAACCAATTCCGCCTGCTGTTGACGTACAAGTTCGAGTTCAGACGGAGCCGCTTCCGGAAAGAGACTGTCGATATATTCCTGAGTAGCCCCTTCGAACCACTCTTCTTTATCCGGATTAAACGTCGCGATAAACAAACCATCCTGCGGCTTAGCTGACGTGAAGCCCTCCGGTACCTCTTCGCCATTCTCAACGTCGACGAGTATTTCTTCGGCTGGTTGCCACACGTAATTTTCATCGTATTTATATACGCGTATCATTAAAGCACCTCCTATACTTTCGCCGCCCTAAAACGGAAGCCAAACGTGATAAATTCGTTCGGATTAGCCGTATTAGAGCACGATTGAATACAAACCTTTCCGTCTGTTCCGATATACGTACGGTGGTATTGCGGAACATTCGTCGTTCCCACACTCGAAGCCACTCCGATAAAATGCATTGATTGAATCGGAAAGTAATCGGGTAGCAACGTGAATGCGGCGACGTTATTACCGAGTGCCCCGCCTGCAATTGAGCCGACGATTTCAACAACACCGAACGCGTCCTTCGTGTAGCGTACCGTGTGAGGAAATCCGTCCGGCGATACGTATTGCTTCCACCCGTTACCTAAAGACGGCGTTTCCCAAGTTGGGGTAGCATCTGCATCCGTTAGTATCCGACGCCATCCGCTCCATACGTTATTATTGAGATAATTCGTATAAACGTTATTGAAGTAATCTGTCGCGTACACCCATCCGAATGTTCCTTTACCATTTGTAGCATCGGTCATGTGGTAAAATCCCCTAAATGATCGGGTATTCGGTAAGTCGCGCGACCGGGCGATTGCGTAAAACGTGCCCTGCCCCAATCCGTTGTTGATTATGGACTCTAAAATGCTTCCGGATGTGTCTTTTAACGATATTAAGGGCAGGCCAGTATCTTCAGTGATTTTGCGCTGTTGAAAGTTAGCCATAAGATCCTTCGCCGTCTGCAATGCCTCGTCTACTTTTTGCTGCGCCCCCGACGTAGTTTCCTTCGAGTTCCATGTCGAGCGCTCTTCGTTAGTCACGTGCTTTATAGCATCGTTTGCGTGGGCGGTTACTTTTGCTTGCGCGCCGGCCGTCGTCTCCTTGGCGTCCCATTCCGCTTTCTTCTTCGCAGTGACATGGACATCCGAATTATTTGCGTGATCATCTACTTTTTCTTGCGCTCCAACCTTCGTTTCAACGTTGTCTAAATCTTCGAATTTTGCTTCGATTTCGGCGACGGTTGCTACTACATCGTCATAAAGATCGTTAATTTGACCCCGCAGCGTTTCAAAGTCATCGATGTAATATTCCGCAACGGGTACGATATTTTGATCGATAAGTGACTGCTCGATGCTGAATCCGAATTTATGAATGGATAGCGCTTGGCCGTTCGTGTAATAAAGAATCAATTCGGCTTTTACGTTTCCATAATGACGAATTTCATCCGCCGATAAAACGTACTCGGCCAGTCCTTCTGGCTTATTTACTAGTGTGATTGCTCGTATAAAACGGCTTCCATCCGCCATCGAAAGGACTAATTTACCTACGACCGCCGATAACGGTAAAGGAACGCCATCTTTCGTGAGCTTAAAGGATAGACGCGCCGTTTTTATATCTTGCGTGCTGAATTGTATGGCGGCATTGATAGGCCGCTTTGTTTGCGCATTGACGTCGAATGACAAAGCGCCATCTTTTGCTAACATCCGTTTTCCTCCCTTTAAATAACGTTCGCAGTCGAAGTGATTGGGTCGACGCTGTTGTCGTTATAGCTGTCGTCAAAGCCCGCACCTTTAACGTAATTTCCGTACGATGAAATTTGCGAGCATGTATTCGTCAGATAAATACCATGACGCATTCCTAGTCCGGTAATGTCGTTGAACGCGCACATAGACCGCGCAACGCCGGATAAGAAAATGATCCCGTCATAACCGTCGCTTTCGGTTGCTCGCGTTCCGACATCTACAAGCGTATTAAAAAAGACGCGTACTCTCCGTGAGTCCCCCGATACGGAGATTCCGGAAAAGCCGACGTCCTTTAACACATTATTCGCGACAGTAACGTTATTACAGCGCCCTTCCTCGATACGGATTCCGTTTCCCTTGACGCCCCGCAAAGTATTAGCCGTTGCAGAACCGTAAGTGCTTCGGGTTATCAGAATGCCGTGGTGACCTACGTTGTCGACTACGTTATTTGCAATCGTATAGTTGTAAACGTCGGAGATGTGTATTCCGTGGCGCGCAACAACACCATCTATTACGTTGCCGGAAATAACTACGTCGTCGATCGTCTGATAGTCTTTACGACCGTATACCTGAATCGCATGATTCTTCGTAATGTTGGTGATCGTGTTTTCTGTGATAACGTGGTGCTTCGTTTTATTGACGCGCCCCGTAGGATTTCCGTTTGCATCCTGCGTGTATTGCGTCGTGACTCTCGGAAGAAGAATACGAATACCGGAAGCGCAGTTGTTTATCTTGTTGCCGCTAATTCTCGTGTCGTACCATTTGTTGCCGCTGATTGCGTACTCTGTCGTGTCCTCAATGACGTTATCTAGGATTCGGATGACCGAATACCAAACACCGTCCGTACTCGTATGAGAATCGACGGCACGCGCCCAGCCGCCTAGCTTGCTTGAACGGCCGAAATAGTTGCCACGAATGACGATATTCCGTGTGACAGTTTGATCGTACGAACCGAACGCGCCGAAGTTTGCTGATGAACGCATTAAGTCGATCTGAATGGCCGCCGAGAACCATCGATCGCCTACGTAGTCAGCGTATCCCTTAAACTTAACGTTCTCGATCAAGACGTTCTGATTTCCAGCGCAGTCAAATGCGTGCCCTCCGCATACATCTAGTACGGTAATATCCCGGATGATAATTCCGTCAGCGTGCGCAAATCCAAACACGGAACATTGTTGTTTGATTACTGCGCCGTTGCTGTCGAAGGTGCCTCCGCCTTCAATCACGATATTTCCGTGCCCGTTATAGCCGCTGAAATTATCCGTTTCAAGTCCGTTGACTAGCATTGAACCGACGAAGTTTCTTTTGATAACTGCACCGCCCTGAACGATTAGTCGCGTGTTTCTGAAAATCCGAAGCGTTCGCGTTTGCGTATAGTTCCCAGGCGGAACCACAAGCGTAATGGGCGTTGACTTCGACAGGTCCAGCGCCGCTTGCATCGCGTCATCGAAGTTTCCGTATTTCTCTAAGTACGGACGCAACGAAACAAATACCGCCATATCTTCGATCTTTTTCATCAGCTTCGCGAAGTCATAGTCGAATCTGTCTTTCGCCGTCGGATGCGTAGATGCATCGAGTGCTACCCGCAGATCGACGACTTCTTTGACGTCTTCACCGTCGTGGTTAACGACTAGATTCGCAAAGCGAGCGTTTAAGTTATCTAGGCGATTAGCAGCCGTAAAAAGCCCGTGCTGAATTTGCTCGGACTTGTGTGCGGGCGATGCGTTTTTATGGGCATTTAGCTCGGCGGCCGCTTTCGTAAAGCCTTGCTCGATACTATCGAAGTTATCGTTCAAGTTATTACGAGCAATGCGGTCCCACGCCGACGCGATCCGCTTTAAAAATACGTTAGCCATTTAGTTCCTCCTTTATTTTGATTCTAGCGCGACCACTCTCGCAGTAAGCGCCGATAAATCCGATACAAGTTTATTAAGGTCCACGTTTGCTCCGGAAGAACTGACGATGATCTTCGATAGTTTTATAAAATCAGATGACGATATTAATCCGGCTTTAGATGAACTTGCCATGTCTACTTGCGGTTTGCCATCCGGACCGACTACGATACTTTGTAGCTTCTGAAAGTCGTTTGACGTCATCAATCCATTGGAAACCGCCGTCGCCGGTCCGTATTTCGGAATAGTTGTCGGGTCATAACCGTCGTCAAAGTTCGCATCGCTTCCGATACGTATTCCGGAACCTACCGATGTCCCTTTTACTTTTCCGGACGCATCAATCAACTTGGATACGCGCTTCTCAGTCTTCCGAAAGTTTTTCATGTCCGTTTTAATATCGCGTTTCAGCTTTCCGAATGTGTAAACTGGGGACTTATTCGGATCTGAATAGCGTTCAACTCCGACAACTTTGATCCGCTTGTTGATTCCGAACGGATCGATCATGCACCATACGTAGTCGCCTTTGCGGATGTCTTGGACGCCGAAATGTCGTAGCTCCGTATACGTCAGCGTCAAAGATAGCTCGATCGTATCCGTTAGTTCTTCTTGCAATCGAAGCTCTAGTTCATCTGCGTTTTTATCGGTGTAAGCATCATCGCGAATAGGTGCGGCGTGCTTGATTCCGTAGATTTCCGCAAGTGGACTCGTGTACTCAAGTTCAACCGCGTACGCCTTCGTCTTGTCGTTCTGTTTGCCGTATCCTCGGATGTACGTCTTTAACGAACTCGTATCGATCTCAACGGATTCGTCGCGGGCATTGAACTTATGCCGAATCTGATAATCGGTGTCGCGAGCCAATTCCTTCGCAATGACTACCTTTTTCCCCTCGATGGTATATTCCGCTTTGTATTTATCGAGTATATCTCGCAATAAATCGTTAGAGAATCCATCGCCGAAATCTTCGAGTTCAAACGTCGCGTCTAGGCCTTCCGGTGAGATGTCGGATGAGTAGCCCGATCCTTCGAGGGCGATCGCAACCATGTCGTCTACGGTCATCTTCTTTTTCTTTCCGGACTTACTATAAACATAGTTATCCGCTAGATCGATCAACGGTTTATAGACGCCGGATGCTTCGATCTTTATCGTTTTATTTGCCGTGACTGGACGCGTCTTCTTGATGACGTATTCCTCTCCGTCGCAAACGAAGATGTTTTCGTTCTCGATCAACCCGAATGAGTGATCGTTGTTTCTCGTACTCAAAACCGACACGTCAAGCGATTTCTCATTCTCAGCCGTTTCTCGTACCGTACAGTCGTAGTCAGTAAGCGCCTCGACTTCGCCTCTTACCGTTTTTATAAGTAGCTCCATCGCGCCACCTCCTAGAAATAATAGAATCGGAAATCGAATTTGATTTCGAATGATCCGCTCGTTCCCGACAACACAAATTCGTTCCACCCCGGCTCTAGTCGGATTGTCTGCCGGTTGGTATCTCCGAAAATACTTACGCCGTCTTTACGCGCCTTGACCCCGTCCAAAATAACCGTCTCTTTCGACGTCGTATCGCCCGTATATTGCCAAGCATCGCCGGTCGTTTTGTTCGTGATCTTTAACTTAGATGAGGCGCCTTTATACGAAATAACGAAAGGCAATCCCAACGGATCAATACGAATAGCCCCCGCATTGTAAATACGGAAGCTCTTTGTCTTATGTTTATAGACCGGAATAGTGTCCTCTAGGTTTTCACCGAACTGCCAAAGACTCGTGTCAAAAGTAAACGGGTCCTGCGTCGTACCGACCGATTCGCAGTAAGGAGATGCGCTTTCGAACGTTAGTGTAAAATCGGCCACGCTTCCGCTTCTCTCCGGATCAAAAGAATCGCTCAATTCGACTCGCCAACGTTTCTTCGGATTGCCCTCCGCGACTAGATAAAACTCGGATTCCTGATAAAGAGCGTTATATATTTCGTCGCGTAACAAGTAGAAGTCGGCGGCGTCTTCAGCATACATCGTGCAGTCGGCTGTGATACGGCGATTTCCAAAATCTTTGCCTGTGCGATAAGATCCGTTTTTTCCCGGGATATTTTCGTAGGTAATATTCGGAGCCGGCGCAGATACGACTAGACTACGTACTAAAACAGATAGGTCTCGTGCCATGTCGATAATAGTTCCATTGCGGTATTGAATACGGAAGTTTGCATCCGAACGTGGAATCGCTGAAGAGCGCCCGAAAACAATATCCGGCGAGAATGCATCTTCATTAAATTTTTCGTCTACGTCAACAACGGATGGTTCCGGTTTTGGCTTCGCTGGCTTATCTACGTCGGTGCTTGTGTCTGTCGTCTTCTTCGTGTCGTACTTCGTTAGGTTATGCGTCGCGATAATGTTGTTCAATTTCGTCGCGTACGCTGGGTCCGTTGCATATCCGGCACTAACGAGAGCCTTCGTTGCTTTCCGGTAGTTCGTCTGTCCGACGACGGCTTTGTAGTGATTCGGGTTCCAGCTCGTTCCGTTAATGTATAGCTTCGCGAGGTCCTGCATCGATTCGTACCAAGACGGATACTTACGGAAGTCAGCGTAAACTTGCACGTTTCTTCCATTGTACACTTCCCACGTCAACATCCGAATAGAAGAGCCTTTGTACGAACCTTTTACGCCAAACAAGTTCTTACCTTTCGTGGCCAATCCCGAATTTCCGTAGCCGGATTCTAGGCAGCCCTGCGCAATGACAAGCGACGCGAGTATGTTGTAATTCCGGTATATTTTCTGCGCGTCCGGCGCTATCGCTTTGATGAAACTAGCGTTGCTCAACCGCTCACCTCCTCCCTAATAACTGCTTCGATCTATTTCGTCCATCTGCCGTCTACTTACGTGTGGCTCGACGATACGACCGACCACTTCGCCTTCCATAACTACCGATAGCCCCTTAAGTGACTCGACAGCATTTGCGAGGTTTGAAAGGCCCGCTTGCATTTGCGGGCTATAGCCGCCTACTGACGCAACCCGAGCCGTATGACCAGCGTCTAGCATCCGGAATAAGTTCGATTGTTGTGCTTCCGTCAAGACCATTTCATTTCGTAGAGCGCGAATATCAACTTCGTGACTCATTGGACGGTCGATAAACTTCGAAGCCATTCCGCCTGAATGCAACTTGCCGGCCGGTTTGCCGACGATGCCTCCGACGTGGTAAGTACCTTCGTTTCCACGCCCACGGCTGACGGCTCGTTCCGTTTTACGTGTGACATCCGTTGTGATGATCGTTATGCGCTTACTGAGGTCCTTGCTGAGTTCCGCATTCATGACCGATGCTTGGCCGGTTATCTCAACGACTTTGCTCCTTGTTTGCTCTAATTGCGTAATTTCCTTTTCAATTGCGGCAAGTGATTTGCGATATTCAGCCGTCTTTTTATCGGCCGCTGTCGTATTGTTAATAAGTTTCCATCGTGCTTCATTAAGTTTTCCGAGTTCTTTATCTAGCACCGCGACTCCTTGGCCCTTTTTAGCTGTTAGGCCCACTTGTCGCAATTCTAAATCTATCAATTTTTGATTGACCTGAGTTAACTTGCCGATCTCCTTCTGTGTTTCAGCGAGACTTGCCTGTTTCTTTTGAAGTATCTCGGTACTTTTTATTAGCTCGTTCCTCTTTGTATCTAGAATCTGCTTTTCCTGTGCGAGTGTTACCTGATGCATCTGCGCTTCCGCTTGATTTCCATTCTTTTTAGCCTCGGCGATCTTTCTTTCAATACTTTCTACTGTAGCTAGTTGGTTAGTAACGGCCTGCTCTTTCTCAGCTCTCTTGCTAGCCTCTGAGTTTATTTCCTGCTTTAATTGCTTCTCTTTTTGAAGATGCCCCTCCATGTTGCGCTCAGAGATCGTCTTTTGCTTTTCGAGTTCCAAGCGCAATTCTTCCGCTTTCTCCGCACTCAAACGTTTCATCGCTTCGGTATTCTTCGCGATCGCATTGCCCTGCGCCGAGAAGGCCGCTTCTGTTTCCGGAGACTTCTTGATAATCTGATCGTTCAACTGTAAGAACCGGTCGAACTCCTCATTCGTAAGTCCCGAGCTCTTACGGAGGCCGTCTTGTTCTGCGTTTAGTTTCTTAATCGCAGCCGAATCTTTTTCGTTAGCCAGCGCGTCCTTGTTGTCTAAGTAGCGTAGTAATTCATCGTTCGTCAGTTTCATTTTCGCCTGCAAGCCGTCGTACTCTTTGATCGTCTTGTTTATGCCGTCGACTTCCTTTTGCTTCGCGTTTGCCGCTTCGAGGCTGACGGTATTCATCGCTTTATAGCCGGCAGAAACGCCGACCAATAAACCGCCAAGCAACGAAAGACCCGTTATGATCCATCCGGCTGGCCCCATTGCCGCGAATAATCCACGCAATGCAAAGCCGAGTTTGACTGCCGAAGCAGCCGTAAGTGCGATTGCCGCCGAAGTGCCCGCCATTGCGAGACCCGTCGCTACGACGCTCGGGTTGACCTTACTAAATAAGTCGACTAACTTCGTCCCGTGGTCGACGATAGACCGTAGGTGCGGTAAGAACTCGTTTCCAAGTTTGATACCTACGCCTTCGAGTGCTGACGTAAATTTCTCGAATGCGCCGTATAGGTTATCCATCTGCACATCCGCGACACTTTGCGCTGTTCCGGCTGATTCTTCTAGCGACTTCGTATACGATTTAAGGCTCTTTTCTCCGGTCGCTAATAACGCCGCAAACCCCGACGCTGCTTCTGTTCCGACGAGCGACGCTATTGCAGCCGTCTTCTGCGCCTGACCTAAGTGGCCGAGCTTTTCGTTTAAGTGGCCGATGATTTCCGGTAGGGGCTTCATCTTACCCGAAGCGTCTTGTACTTCGATGCCGTACGCCTTAGTTGCCTTCGCGGCACGCCCGATTGGGTTAGCAAGCCGTAACATGCCCGCCCGTAATGCCGTACCGGCCATCGAACCTTGAATACCGGCGTCAGACATTTTCGCAACTGCGGCCGCCGTTTCCTCGAACGTAAATCCGAGCGACGTCGCAACTGGTGCTACGTACTTCATTGCGTCTCCGAGTTGTAATAGATCGGTGTTCGCACTGGTCATCGTTTTAACTAGAACGTCAACCGCGTACGTTGAATCTTCCGACGCGATTCCGAAGCCCGTCATGATATTCGACACGATGTCCGCCGACGTTCCCATGTCCACCGAAGCAGCAGCCGCCATGTTTAATACAGCCGGTAACGAGCCGATCTGATCTTTAACGCTGAAGCCCGCCATCGCTAAGTATTGGAGTCCTTGCGCTGCCTCTGTCGCCGTAAACTTCGTCGATTCTCCGAGATCCATAGCAACTTTTCGAAGGGCTTCGAAGTCCTGTCCGGTAGCGCCCGAAATCGACTGAACTTTCGACATTGCTTGCTCGAAGTCAGCCGCAGTTTTAACTGATACGCCGATGCCCGCGACTACTGCGCCCCCTACCGCTAGGGCTGCCGTCTGAACGATTCCCATTTGCGTGCTTAACGACTTGGCTGAATTGCTCATCTGATTCATTTGACTTTCCGCCTGAGAGACACCGGCGCTGAATTGACTCGATTCTAGCGATAAGCGAGCGACAATTTCTCCTACTGTAGTACCTGACATTCGATTTCCTCCTTTCCTCCGTTATTTAAGAGAGGCTCCGCAATTGCTCGAACTTATCTCGGTCGAAATCGTCACGTTCCACATAGCCGGCTTGTTTTCGAAGGTCTTTTAACATGCGTTGATAATCCTCGTCTTCCATAGCGCGCCCTTCAGTGCCGACGAGTGTCGATATCATAGAAAGCCGTTCAATCGCGTTAGACTTCGTCTTTGCACGTAGGAATTTCGGAATATCGACCATGTAGTAATCGTTTTCGATCTGTCGCTGAGTGACCCCGAGCAATACCGCCGCATCTATTAAGTAGTCATCGATTGTGTACTCGCCTTCATCCGGATACTTTACTCTGTCGGTGCTTTCGGAAGAAGGCTTTTCAGGTTTTTTGCTACGGATTGCAAACGGTTCTTTTCAACTACCGCGATTAGAAAATCGATGATTTCGTCGGTCCCGACATTTTCGAGAATGTAGTCTTCGTCAAGACCGGAAAGAACCGAGACAATTTTAGCGACTTCATCCATTGCCAACTTAGCCGCCGCAACTAATGTAGAAGCGAAGTCGTCCTGTCCGCTTGTGCTTAAAACCGTGATAAATAAGTGCGGTAGACGATCGACCACCTCGAATAGCGCCTTCCATTTGACCGGCGTCAACTTTGGAATTTGTACCGTTTTATCGCCGAGTGTAAGTTCGCTTGATACCTTTTTCGTACCGATACCAAATAAGCTCATTGCGCAACCTCCTTTCTAAATAAAAAGACACCGCCGCTAAGCGATGCCTTCCGTTGTTATTCCGCTGATTCGTCGCCCATAACGTATAAAAGGCCGTCGTTGTCTGTGTCCGGATAGGCTTTAAACGTCAGATTCGCGATACGCTCATCGTCTGAGTTATATGTGTACTCCGGATCTGACATAGCTCCCGCAAGTGGAACCGTGATGTAGTCATTTGGAGTCGTACCAGGAGCCGTCGGTTTAATGACTAGCGGTTTAGCCGCCGAAAGCATATCAAAGCCTGCTTTTCCTGATACCTCCAACTTCATTTTTTCGGGATTCGTATTATCCTTAATTAGCTTACTATTAGGCATCGCTGCCGCTAACTTTTCTAAATCGTGAAGCGCGAAAGGCACTGTAACTTCAGCATTACGACCTTTTATTGTCGACTTAACCGGAGTGTCTCCGTACTGATCGACAGTTGTATCTTGAATTGATGTCTCCACCTTAAAGACGATACCGCCTTTCGTAATGCCGAACGAGACCATATCAGCACCCTCGCCATATTCGACGATCGCCGGACCGATAGGAACGTTAATTCCTCTAATTCCTGCTGCCATCTATTTTCCTCCTTTTATATTTGCGCAAAAGAAAAAGCGCCCCTAAGGACGCTCTACGCAATCGAAATTTAATGAGTATATCGGACGATCAGATTCGTCGTCTCCTAAATACAGCGGCGCCGAGTTATTGCAGCGCATTTGTACGATTGAGCTTTCGCCGACCTGTACTTCGGACAGATTCGTAAGCGCATCGTATAATTCGAACGCTTTGTCTTCCGTGCCTGCGCCGTCTCTAGCTTCGCCGCGCACGAGTATTTGAAAGGACGGCCGCTTTAGTCCGGTATACTTAGACGTCGGAAATCCTCCCGTCAACTTGACCGAGATTGCGGCGCCTTTACTATCTACCGGAAATTTATTTACGTAATATTTTCCGTCAACTTTCGACTCAATGAAATCGATAAGTTCACCTACACGCATTAGATCAGCCCCCTACGAACGCCTTCAGCGATCCAGCGTACGTATTTCTCGGCGTTTCCTTTTAACGGACGTTCGAGATATTTGTTGCCGACCTCGTATCCGTCAATGCCGCCTGCCGCTTGCGATGCTGGTCCGAGGTTGTAGTCCATTTCGTGGGTCCATATCGCGTAGTTGAATCCGCCTTCTACTGCTCGGAAAGAAACGTCTACGACCGCCTTGCCCTTCGCGAGTTTGTAGTTTTTCTTGATACTCGCGCGTAAGGTTCCTTTGTCGATCGGCGCGATGTTCTGCGCAATTCTACCGAGATCGTCGCCGGAATCACCTAACGCCTGCGCGGCGCTTTCTAGGGCGCTTCGACTTGCGTTGTTAATGCCGGTTATGAAACTACTCGCATCAAACGTAAAACTCATAGATACACCTCCGTCAATAGCGCTTTACCATCGATGTGTCTCTTAACGTTGATTTCCTTCGGTCTCTTTTCCATTGTTTCTCCGAGTTCATTCGTATAAGAGATTACGTCGGTATAGCGCACGTCAGCTAGGCGATCTAATAGAATACGAGCCGATGCGACGGCCTCTTCGGATTTAACGACGCCATTGTTGCGCGCCTTGACTACGGTCGATCCTTCATCGATGCGGCATTTAAGCGTAAATTCTTCGGCTTCATTTATCGGATTTCCCCAACGGTCTAGCTCGTCAGATGGGCGCTTCACCATAATAGTTTGGCGCATTGGAAACATCGCCATTTACAGCACCGTCCTTCTGATTCGCTTGCCGCCGAATTTGACGTCGTTTTCTTCTTCTATAGCTACGATCGATTCTTTCGGAATCAAGTCTTCGTCTTCCACTCGCAATGTGTCCTTATAGTTAAACGAGCCGACTCCGGTGATCGAGAACGAAGAAATACCGTGCTTGTTCAGTCGGTTCGTATCGTTGTACGCGATCGCTAGGACGTTAACAAACTCGTAAACTGCTTTGTCGGGTATGATGTACTTAGAAAAGACGCGCGTCAAAGTCGAAGAAGCTCGGTTTAATAGCCGACTCTTCTTCTCCTCATCTGCGTCGATCCAATCCTCGGTATCTACTAAAAACGTGTTAATGTAGTCGTTTGCGCCTTCGACTGTAGCCGCCAATCGCCCCACCTCCTGTTATTTTGCGGAGGACTTACGGGCGGGCTTTTTAGCTGGCGCCGACTTCGGTTTATCCTCCGTTTTTATACACGTAACCCACTTCGGGCACAATCCGTCTAGTAGCTCGATCTCGTCCGGGTCGTCCGTCTCATACGTTCCGTTGTGGTCAAATACAATCTTTTGAGAACTTCCGATCATATAAAAAGGTGTCGCTTTATATACAACCATTAGCTAGACCCCTTTCCCTCTAACGCCTCCAAACGACTTCGATAATCGTCTAAAATCGTCTTGACTTCCGTATTAAGATTATCGAGAAAAACACTGCCCTTTCCGATGGTTCGAGAGTTTACAGCTCCATCCCCAATATGCCTATTTTTAATTGTGCCATCCTCAATAACTAATGACCCGCCTTCAGAAGATTGAAGGTTTTGTATAATGTCACCCAATTTCAACTCATTCGCAATAGGCATTGACTCGTTTAGTCGTTGTTTTTGACTCTCCGTTATCGCCAAATGTATTTCCTCCTTTCAAAAATAAAAGACGGGCAATTAAGCCCGCCGATTAAGATACAGTCGTCGCGATGTTTTCAAGAATCGCAATTTTTTCGTTAGCGTTTTTAACTTTGATTCCGTATTCCCCGCGAATCTGTCTTGCAACAAAGTCTGCGCCCGGAACACTTGCGTCTGTATCGTATACAGAACGTCCAGTTAAAGGATGTAACGAAAGGATGCTTCGGTCGAACAAAGCGATCTTATCTTTCGGGAAGTTAGGGTCAACAATGACCGTAGCGACACCGCCGCCAACCATGTCCGAAACAAACGTGCTGATTCTGTGGCCAGTAGCTGCGTCTGTACGTTCAGTTCGGATAGTGTCTGTCGCCATTTTGGAAATCTGACGAGCACCCGCTGTATTCGTTAAGATTGTATTCACAGAACCGCCTCGGAGATATACTTGCTCCATCAATGCGTTAATATCTTTAGCTTCTACTTCTTTTCCTTCTAAATTCGCTTTTGCTGATCCTTTAAGATTAGCGAAGTTTAAAAGGCCGCCAGTCATACGTGGCTTACCGTCGATTCTACGTCCATAAATCAACCAATCGTTGAACTCGCGCGCCATTTCTTTCAGTCTTAGTTGCACTTGGTAGTTGAGTTCATCCGTTACGTTGTGTGTTCTAACAGCTTGTTGTGTGTTGGAAACTGCCGCATATCTTTCGATGATCTGCGTGAAGTTGTAATCAACATAGCGGTCGTGCCCCTCGTCCATACCTACGCCTGCACCTTCGTTTTGCGGGCGTGAAACAATTCGCAATTCAGAGCCCGCTTTTAGCGTTTCCTGAGTAGTGCCGTCGAATCCTCGAATAACTGTCAGCACATCTCCCGAAACGTCGGTAACTTTAAGATATTCCTCCCCGACAACAACGATAGCGTCTTTACGGAACTTAGATCCGTCATCTTCTGCGACAGTAATCTTACCGTCTGCCCCCACTTCTTTAATCGTTGCTAAGTTCGAGTTTAAACGATCTGACATCCACTCGAATTTAGTTTGGAAGAGAGCCTCACCATTTAGTCCCACAAGCCCTAAAAGAGTCGGCTCGTCTTGCAGAATTAGCTCGATTCCCGCGTCCAACTGACGTACTTGATCCTTAAAATCATAACTCTTTAACATTTAGTTTCCCCCTAGTTATTTAGTAGACTCTTTAGTTTGTTAGAAAGCTCAACAACCTTTGAAAAGTTTTTTTCCTTTTTCGCAGTAGTTAACTGAGCTTCTAATGTCTTGATTTCTCCACCCGATCCTCCTCCATTTGTAGGTTGGCCTATTGGCTTACTATTTTGAGTGGATTTAATCAGGTAAGGTTTATTGTCAACGATCTCCCGAACAACACCTTCTATTCCGTGCACTTTACCCTCCTCGACCTTAACTTCCGATAAGTCTGCGAGACGTAATGCGTCATCAATATAAGCGATGCCGTGAGCCGTAGCAACCTTAATAAACTCGTTCGTAACTTTGTTTTGTTCGTCCGCTTTTTTAAGATCCTCGATCTGCTTCGCAAGAGACTGTTCCGCCTCCGATTTCGCTTCGAGTTCCTTTTTGATGCGGTCGAGTTCCGTCAGTTCTGCGTCTGCCTTTTCTTGCTCCGCTTTTTCATACGCGCTTAGCTTCTCTTTTAAAGCGTCATAGTCTGCGTATTTAGAGACAGCGCGTTTAACGCGAGACGTAATCTTCTCGTCAAACTCTTCCTGCGTAAGCTCGATTTTCTTCGGCTGATCCTCGCTTGGTTGCGTTGGCGTTTGTTCTTCCGCCTGACCCCCGCCTGCTTGATCATCTGCGTCAAATAACGGCATAAATCGTTTTACAAACATATCGTCCTCCAACCGTTTTAAGGCCGTCGCCTATTAGATAAAACAGCCGTTTAGTTTAACGTCTTAACGTTCGGACAATAAATCTTCGCTTCTGATCGGCGAATATACGTGCTTACACCGCGGATGAAATATCTCACCCGTCGCTTGCAATTCGTCGTATGTTAAATAAGGACCCGGCGCATCTATCGTAAGTTTCATGATCTCGCCTTCGTGAAAACGGCAGTAATCCGAAGCCCCGTGCGATGATATTTGCGCATACAAAACACCGCGACTAACGGCTTCATTGCTCGTTGCTTCGCGGTATGTCTGCATCATTTTCGTTCGGGTCACCATGTCGGCGTATACTTCCGGCTTCCAGCGCCGTCCTTTTGCGTCGACGATTCCGGTCATGACGGATTCTTTGAGTCGCTTTTTTATGTCGTCTCTTATCGTCCGTCTTCCGTTTGTACCCGACGCCATGTTGTACTTGATAGAGTCGGAAACGGCGCGCCTGACTGCGGATTTTGTTTTCCGGTCTACATTCTGCGTGACCGCTAAAAGGTCCGCTTGTGTGTCCGCAATAGCTGCCGCGACCATTGCTTCGTTTAACTCGTTGAACTTTACGATAAGAGCCGCTTGTTCAACTGATTCCGCAATCTTAAGTGAAACCAGCGTATTTATTACGCCTTCTCTCGCAGCAATAGGCACGTTCTCACTGACCCACCGCGCCGACTTTGTATCGAGGTCGGCTAAAATACGGCTGATCGACTGAAGTGTAGCAAGCGCATTGGCTCGTCGGAAATCAGAAATATCGACGCGATCGAGTTCGGAGAGGATGTCTTTTATGGCGGTTCGATAATAGCCGGCAAGCTGCTTCGTTTGGTAATCGTATTTAGGTGCTGGTACTTTCGCCATTACTCATCGTCCTTAGGTTTCGACGTCGCTTCCGTCTCATTAAAGATCGACGCATCTACAAAGCCATTTGCGGAAGTTTCGTCTTCTTCAATGCGGCGCATAATTTCATCCGCCTTTTCGTCGTCAACGTCATCCATCGCCTTGATTGCGCTCCTTACGTCAAGTGTCGGTTTACCCGCCGTTCTGATCTGCATGATCTCCGCCCACTCTTTTTCATTCTGCGGAATACCATCGTTCCAAACAGCGCGCGGATACACAGCCTCGTCGATTTTAATACGTTTGACCGCCTTCTCTAAAAGCATACACGTCCACAGCGCGTCTCGGATCGCTCTATCATAGTGCGCTCTTATTCGTTTTACCTTCGAAAGAATCGGCATAAAGCGTGCTTTAATTGCGGCGCCGTCTGTATGAGACGTTCCCGTTCCTCCGGAGTTATCTCCCGACATTACAGTCCCAAAAAGCCACTGCGGTGTTTCTGATTGCATAAATACGCTACTAAATAAGACATCGAGTTCCTTAAAAGCCGCGTCCAGTTGCGCTTGCCATACCATATATCCCGGCGTCGGATCGTCTTTTGTTACTGGAATATAAGCTCCGCCGAATTTTACTGTATCGCCGTCATCTTGAATTTCAGGCCCATACGCTGTAGGATCGCTGTGTTTCCATAGAATATAATCGATCTGTACTAATCGATCGTTAATCGCAGCAAAGGTCGTTTCTAGCTTTTCTAGTCCGCCAATTCCGAAGAACTCGTCGTCAATCGACTTGTATGGAACATGAAAGACCGGGATATGTGGTAGATGCGTTTCCTCGATATCTTCTTCGCGACCTGTCGGCAATTGATCACCTATCTTAAATACAGGTACCGGCGTGCCAGTTGACGTATCAACTCCGTTTTCATTCAAACGATGTTTCGAGTACAGAATATAGCCGGGTATGTGTCGTTCTACGTTTAAAAACGGAATCTCCGTCTTCTCCGTCTCGACCCACTCAACTTGCGCAATGTTGACCGCTTTTAGCTTCTTGACGTTTCCGGCGCTAAACTCCGGAAAGACTGCGCCAGCGCTAACGTGTTCAATGATCGCTTCCATTTCGGCATCTGCCGGCACAGATAAGCCGAGTTTCTCAACTTCCGAAAAGTCTTGGCGGTATCCGTACCGTACCTTAAACCATGAATCACCGCGAAATCCGTTAGCCGTTGCGCTTTCGTGAAGAAGTTGATTAATGTCGTTTTCCTCTACGTAGCGATTCAGCGCTTTTTGTTCCTCGCTGTCGTCGGGTAGCCCACTTTCGAATTGAACCGGTTCGCCTACGAGAAGGTCAGCCGGCTTAGTTACGAGAATGTCGGCAAGATTGACCGCGATATATAGCTTCTTTAATTGCTCGGCTTGTGGCGAGTCTTTGAGCACCTCGGTTGCACGCTCATAAACGTCTCGCTGTCGTCCTTCAAACAGCTTTTTCATGCGCCGATATTTCGCTAGCCGTTCAATTGAATCAACCGGAGGAAACTGCGCGCCGGGGCGGATGATGCTATACGTTTTCGTATGCGATCCGTCGTCGGGTTCGTGGTTGCGGTGCTTAAATAAGTCCGTAAAACCCATCGCTTATTCCTCCTTTAGAAGTGCGTCTAACTTATCCGCTTCATTTTGAATATCATCGACTGACTCGTCGGTTGTTGTGTTGTCGGTAATAATTTGCTTTTCGGTAAGCAGTCCGTATCGTTTCATGAATAAATCAATCGCTTTAACGGATGGTTGCGGACCCTTGATCAGCTTCATTAATTGACCGTATACTTCCGACCTGTGACTAGAAAGCATGTCATCCGCAAGTAAATTCATGTATTCAATGAACGCGGAATCCTGCGTTCGCCATCGATACAACCCCATTCGCGACATCCCTAGTTCTTCTGCGAGTTGCTCCTGCGTTTTCTTCTCGCCGCCTTCCGGCATAATTTCATTCAAAGCGCAGGCCTGGGCGGCTTTCCGCTTCTCAAACGACAATTGCGCCTCTAGCTGCTTAATTCTCGACATTTAACGTCCCCCTTTCGTTACATAAATTTTGGCTTCTCCTGAAGCATCGTTTTCGCTCGCTTGCTGACACTCACCGCCATTTCTAACGCATCCGGTAGGTCATCGTGCCAATTCGAGCCGTACCGCTCAAACTGCTCGAGTAAGAGCGTTTGACTGCGGTGAAATTCGATCTCACCTTTTTCGATCTGCGGCATGAGTGCTTCGATACGGAGTTCTTTCCGCGATCGTTGATTTATTTTTGTGACGCGCGATCCAGCCGGGTATCCTTGTACTACCAACTCGCGTTTCAGCGTATCAATGAAGAACTCTTGCGCCATTTGAGACTCTGCCGCTATTCGATCGGGTAGGTACTCGATAACCTTCTCCACAATCCTGCGCAGAAACTTATCGGGATGTATTCGTTCTCCGTAAGCGTCAATGACGTAAATCTTTCCGGTCTTTTTATGTTTTGCGATTGTCACGATTGCCGAGAAGTCTCCGCGTTCTTTACCCATTGCGAAATCTATTCCCATATAAACGGCGTAGTCTTTACGATTAAGTTTAAAATCCGTCCAATACGAAAAGAATTCCGGCTTGAATAGCTGCGAATCCTCGTCGATTGGATTATTCATAAATTCGGTATTGAACGCCTTTGTGCCGATATTGACCTTTTCGATCATCAGCGCAGGCAAAGGAAAGCGACCCGGCCATAAAACTTCGGCACCTTCGTCCATCTCCGCTTTATGTTCTTCATAGAAACGGATAGCTGCACGCGCATTCGGCGTAGACATTGAGTCTTCCGATTCTGCTTGCATCATTTCCTCGACTTCTTCATCGCTTGGTACGTACTCTTTGTATATACGTTCAAATTCAGCCCATAGGTCGGTCCTCTTCGGCGGCTTGATGATCGCCGGAAAACTGTTTTTAATGAAGTCGCGACGTTCTTGCAGTACGTAGTTCAGCAAACTATCGAAGTGTACAAGTGTTCCCATGAAAATAAATGCGGTTTTCGTAGGATCACCCGCTGGCATAAGGTCTTGGTTGAGCCAATCCTTCGCCTTTTGTCGCAATTCGGGCGTATTGTTCGAGTCTAACGATTCTAAGTCGTCTAACAAGACTAGATCTGGTCGTTGCGAACCATTACGGAATCCCCGAATCTGAGTTCCGAGCGATGTCGCTTCCATTTTGATTCCGGTCGTTGTTATAAAAGCCGTCTCGGAATCCTTTTCGTTGCGCGTCTTTTGTTCGTACAGGACCTCGCCAAAGTCTTCGCGTAGCTTTTGATTGTACTTAAGCTGTCCCGCGACCCATTTAATGAATTTGATCGATCCGGCGTTCGTTTCCGAAATAATCAAGATCATGCGTCGCTTTTTATACACGATTTCACGCACCGGATAGGCATTCGATAGATACGCCGACTTTGCATGTCCCCTCGAAGCCGCCCAAGCGATACGAGCCGTTTTATTTCGGTTAGATACCGAGTCGAGGATCGACGATAACTTGGCGTGGAAATTCGGCGCGTCGTCCATGTCTACCGCGGTCGTCGGCACGAGGTTATCCGGATTTCCTTGGTTTCTTGCTTCCGAAAAATATTCGTAGAAGAAATAGAGCATATCGACCTCGGCACGGTGTACCCGTTTTAGTTTGGTGAGTTCGTCGCGGTCTTTCCGCATAAGATCGACATGGTAGTCCGAGTGTTTTCCAGCTTTGATAATGTCGCGTAACTTCTTCAGCCGCTCCGTGACGGCCTCTATCCGCGCCTGTCTTTCTTCACGTTCTAAAAACTTGCCGTTTATATACGCCAAGGTATCGTCCTCCTTCCGTCTATTTGCCGTTGACTTACCGTATTCGTTATCGTATAATGAATGTAACTTAAAAATAATTAAAGTACATTGGAGTGAAGACGTATGGCTAACGAAGTGAACCCGATCAAAAGTAAACGTGATTTCAATAAATTAAAAAACGCCCTCAAACCGGGGCGCGACCGTCTGTTATTGCAATTAGGGACGGCTTTTGGGCTGAGAATCTCCGATTTACTTTCGCTTAAGGTCGGCGATCTTCGCGGCCAAACGTCTCTTAAAATAACCGAAGCCAAGCGCAAAAAAACGCGTGTCATTACGTTTTCGACATCCGTCAAAAAGCTCGTCAATGAACTCGAAGGAGCCGACGATGACTACGTATTTGCCAGCCGAAAGGGCGCCAAGCCGATCAGCCGCGTTCAAGCCTACCGTATTCTAAACGAGGCAGCCGAGCGCGCCGAGATCGCTAAAAAGATCGGCAACATCGGTACTCATACGTTGCGTAAGACGTTCGGCTACCGTTTATATGAAATGGATATCGCAGTCGACCGGATCATGGCTATACTCGGACACTCTTCCGAAAAAGATACGTTAAAATACATCGGTATCACTGCCGATGAAATTTCGGACGCATACGAAAGCATCGCGATTTAGATCGTGGTGCTTTTATTTATTCCGAAAAATCTACGCCGACCCGACGCCAGTCGAGCGCATACGGTGATTCTACAGTTCCACAGCCGCCTTTTCTGCGATTATTTGGCGTCTTTTCATACCCTCTCATCGCCGCGTCTAGTTCAGCTAACGCCTTCGCCGCGTCTTTTGCTGCGCGCTGGACCGCTTTTAGTCCTTTAATAGCTTTCGAAACATCTACTTCTACCTTTACGTTTAAATTGCCGACTGATTCGCGTTTGTTTTCCGCCATTCACGTCATCCCCTTTGTCCGTTTTATTGCTGCGCATTTGAACGCAAGCACAAAAAGACCTCCGGCGCTGACCGGAAGCCTCGTTCTGATTGCGACATTATTACACGCTTTCCGGCACGTATTTTACGTCCCCGCCGGCGGAGAATCCTTAGTCGCGTAAGAATATGCGGACGAGGATTTGCACCTCGCATGTCAGCCGAGCTTTCTGACTCACGAGTTTTTAGCGGGTTCACTCCCGATTCTCCTATGCTTTCGCACATGATAAGCGTCTACCTATTTCGCCACCGCATCTTTAAAAATAACACGAAATTAACGCTTTTCACCGTCTACCCTTACGAATACCCTAGTCGGATACCAAAACGTCTAATTTCGTGCATTTTACCTGTTAAAATCATTGTGCTAGTCCGTATCGTTTCCGCAATACTTTCATATCGGCGTCGATTTCCGCTTTTAACGCGTCGATTGAAGCCGGTTCTGATCCGTCCGTAAGACGTAATTGCTTAAGCGTTTCTATTTTCGTTCGTATCGCGCTGTTTGTAATCGCGGTCGGGTAATGCGTGCCGCAGACGATGCATTCAAAGTACGTTTCGACGAGGCCTTTTCGGACGGTGCGTTCTTTTAATGCGATGGCGGTCCGTTGATTGCATGCGTCGCAGGTGGCGAAAGTAGGTAGCGTGGTCAAGAGCGATCGCCTCCTCGTAAAGTCACCGTCTCGAAATAGAACACGCCCGGCTCATCCGGACATAATGGAATTTCTTGCGGCTGCGTTTCCGCACTTTTCGCAATAAGCCGATAGTTACTCGTTCCCCACGTAAGTCCGTTTGGATCTACGAAAGTTTCCTGCTTAATTTCATAGCCGTCTAATTGCGTTAAGTCTTCCGGTCGCTCAACGCCTAGAAAGATACGAACCATTTCGCTAGTTTCTCTCGTTAAGTAGCGATTTTCCGCGATACGAATGCATCCGTCCATGAATGACGTCACCCTAGCGACCTCCTTCTCGTTATTAAATGCATATCCCACATGAACAACGCATCCGAAGCCGTCAGATGAAATCCGTATCCTGCCGTGTATTTCAGTCGATCAAAATCGAACCGATACGGCAATTTGAAGCTTACGTCTGATGGAACGATTTTATAGCGTCTCATTCGAACGTCTCCTCTACGTTTAATTAGCGTGTTAACCCTCCACCCGCTCCGAGAAACTTCGGATAGCTACGACCGCGCGATTCGCAGCATAACGTATGTCTACGTACGGGTAGACGATTAACACCCCGAGTTTAAAAAATTGTGCGCAAGTTTTGTTCACTAGATTCCGCGTTTTCGTTTGGGGCGCTTGGGGGCGGGCGGCTTCGTCTCTTTTTCGCGATTATTATTGAATAACGCATTCATAACGTTGCATAACGAAAGTAACAAAAAGACTTTCTGTTACATTCGCATTGATGACGAACGTTGATGCATCGCAGTCGGATGCCGTTAGACCGACGCAACGAAACGAATGAACTTTATGCATCGCACCAGCCCCGCCATGCCGCCATCCGTGCGGGCTACCTATGCCGGCCGGTATGTATAGGATCGTGCATAAACGGATTGGCTTCGGCTTCTGACCCCTCGAGTTTCGGAAGGCCTCGTCCGGTAGAGGCGGCTGCTTGGTTGCGGATGTCTTCGCCTGTCCCTCACCGTCACCCTGCCGTCCGCCTTCGTACTATATTATATACACCGTCTGTGCCTGCCGTTACATAGCGGCTGCAAGACGGTACCCTATTCGGCTTATCAATCGCTGCCTATCGTCTTGACTACGGTATCCCTGCCGTTAGTATGTTACGTTCATTTACGTCCTTCTATAACGTAAGACAGCATATACGTACGTTACGCAAGTATATCTACGCAATGGAGACGAATATTCATCGTTTATATGTCCGTCTTATTAACGTTGTCCTTTCCGTAGTTACTTAAGTGATAGCGACCTCGGCTCCGCCTCGTCCGCAATTAATAAACCGCCGTTATTCATTCATTATACATATTGCGTATATGTGAGACGGAGCGTAGCGGAGGATCACTAGGTTTAAGATTTAGAAGATAAGAAGTAATTTCCGACCTCAAAACGCTGTATCCCACGTGGCTCTAAGCGCCAACCCCGTTTTCTCTTGTACGAATAAAGTCGTACTTTTGGCGTTTTTGTACGAATGAAGTCGTATTGATTATCAGTTACCTCGACCTAATTGAGAATAGACGGAGGTATCTACGGCCTGACATCTCTGCTATAGCGTATTAACATTCATGTTAACGTATATTCATACGGATAACTGCACGCAAAAAAGAGACGCTCGTCCTGAACGTCCCTACTTCTCGTCTTTGCCTTCGTCCTCTATTTCGAATAGATCCTCGTACTTCCATCCGCCCGCTTTCATAAGCGCAACGACCTGCCAATCCTCGTGCCGACCATTCGAATCGAACCGCGAGATAGAACCCTGCGGAACGCCCGACGCTTCTGAAAGTCTTGTTTGCGTCCAGCCATCCGCCTTCATTAATTCCTTCAGACGCGGCCTAACGTTTATGTGCTTGCCCATCCGCACCACCTCCGTATTTATATAAGTAATTATACGATATCGAATATTATTTCGCAATATCCGTTGACATACGTTATACGATATCGTATAATAAAGGTACAGAAAGGAGGTGCACGAATTGATTGAACTAGCTACTAAAATATCCGTCTTGCTTGCGTCGTGGTTGGCGATCATCAAAACCGCAATGGAAATCACGGCAATGAAGAAGCAACGGAAAGCAAAGAAAAAGCGACGGTCTCCCTCCAAGAAGAAACGTCGCAAGTAAACGGACGGGGCGCTAAGCCCCGGTTCAATCAATTATACCACACATGCGCAAAATTAATACGCTTGATACGTTGCTCATTATCGTATTAGTCGCCTGGATAGCGTTCACGGATTACGCTAAATGGCAGCCGATAGACTGCGCAGCCGTCGCAACATTAATCATTTTCGGCTTTACGGTCGCTGTAAAATCGCTAATAAAATAAGACGTCGGCCAGCCCAGCCTATTACGACGCTACTAAGACGGAGCTGACGTACTAAAATCGTTAAAAATTCGAGGAGGTTTTTACATGAAAAAGACGAAATGGATGACGGCCATACTCGGCATATCAATCGCAGGAAACGCGGCACTAGGAATTTACGCGGTTAAACTAAACGACGACGTTGACGTAGCTTATCGCGTTGCCGACGACATGGCGCTCGAAGCAGAAACGGCGCAAGAAACGGTTCAGCGAGAATATATTGTAGAAGGCGCAGACTACGCGGTATCGGCAGACGATGGCGGCTTCGCTTTCAACCCCGACAAAGTTAACGCTAATCCCGGCGATCGGATTAGCGTAGAGTATACAAAAAAGCAGTACGAAGATGGCTCCGGCTATAAGAAAGTCGAAGTGATTGACGATTAAAATACGAAGGAGGACGACGATATGAAATTCCGCAGATTCTTGTACGGGTGGGCTAGGTTTTTGGGAGACGTAAACGCGGTGAAGAAAAACGACGTAGGCGGACGCATCATGCGCCGCGGCATCGGAAGGACTTTCGGTAAGTTGTTTAAATAGGCGTCGAGATACGTTATAATACGTAGGTTGTGAGGTGAAAGACGTGACTAGACCGCAGCCAGGCGATTATGACGTATCTGTCGTTTATGACATACGCGATATGCCCGACGTTAAGAGCGGACGGTGCGATAATTGCGATACGTCGAAGTTTAACAGTTCGATCAAAGGCGGAGTATTTCTCCGTAAATGTTCGAGATGTGGCATGACGAAACGAATATAGCGCAAAAATAAAGACGCCCTCTAAGGCGTCCTTTTCGTTTATTTAGCGTACCTTCTCAACGTTAAATAGCGCAATCAACGTTTTATCCGGCGCTTTAGATTGACGATAGAAAACGTTTGGATTAAACGTGTAGCGCTCCGGCTCACTGCCGACTTTAACGCGTGCTATAACGTACTCGCTTCCGAATTTCATCGCTTTAAGACGGCGGCCAAGCGTGTCTGGCACGACACCTATCGCGGCAGCTAGACCGGCTCGGCTGAACCAACGGATGGCTCTCGGATTAGATTCGTTAGGATTCTCGCATAGAGCGTTAGTATCGAAATGAATATACGGAAGCATACGATATATCAGACCGATGTCGGTCGCTTTGACTTCGCTGTAAACCCGTTTAATTTTGGCGCTATAGATTTTAACAACGTGCGGACTTCGGAAGTTACCTTTAAAATGATAACGTTCATTTACGGAATAACCCACGCCATCTTTTCGTATAATATCGTTTTCGATAGCCGCCGAAATGAAATCGTAGAAAGTCTGTCGCTTTTTCGTAAGCTGAAGAACGTCCATCATGTCCGAAGTATCCATCGGTGTCTTATCACGACTAGACTTGATTAAAAGACCGCCGTAATCAACGTAGCATTGCAAAAGCATTAAATATCCGCATTGAGCCGTTGTGAGGACGTCATATACTTCGTTTATATTCGGCATTTCCGCATTAGTAAATTCGCGTCTATCCTCCGTTTTATTTAATTGCTGACGGAAAGCAGCGTCTTGATTCCGGTGCCTTAACGAGTAGATACCGGATAGGTCTTCGCCTGTGTTAACGTCAATGATGCGCGGTTTATTTTGATTCATATATACGCCCCTTTTCGTATTTATCGCAAAACAAAAGACGCCTATTGAGCGTCTGATCTTACCGTTTTGATGCCGGTTGTTATATTTACGGTGAATTGTCCGCTAGACTTTCCATTGACGAAAGCGTTGTAGCGTTTGCGAGCCGTCTTATTACGTGCTTTTGCGTGCCGGTCCGTGAATAAGTTCTCGTAAGGAGACCGTGTGCTTCGTTTAGGTACGCCGCGATTAGTGCCTGTGATATCGTACTCCTCGGCCATCTTGTCCGATGCTTCGCCCGTCTTGCGTGTCTTTTCCATGCGTTCGGACATGATCGGGTATTCTTCGGCCGACATTTTATTGCGGCGCGTGTCCGAAAGTTCTTCGTACAAGATTAAGTCGGACAACCGTTCCAGTACGTTTTCGGGCGGTGTTCCGTCATATGCCGAGAGTAAAGCGTCTATTTCTGTGATTCGTTCTTCGCGCTCTAAGGCGCCGGCTTTTGTGCGTTCGTATAGAGCCGTAATGGCTTCGTGCAAATCATCCTTCGTCAATTAGGCGCCCTCCTCCGTATATGCATTCAGTAGTATCGATAATACTCGCGGTGAAATTCTCGGGTGGTTCATGGTATCGTAGCACCAGCGTACATAATCGCGTAATTGCTCGATTTCTTTCTTCGTTAATTTGCCCGCCATCATACCGCCCCTTTCGTCGCTCCGTACCCTTCGCCGTGTGACGCCCAGTAGTAATAAATGTCGACGATCTTATTTACCGCCATATTAATCGCAAAGTCTACAGCTTGTCGCGTAATGCCTAGCGCCGTGCCCGCCTGTGTTTGCGTTAAGTCATCGAAATAGACCAAGCGCAGGGCTTCGTATTGCTTTCCGGTCAAAGCCGCCAATTCAATAGCGCGGCTCAGGTCGATCAGAATATCACACGCAGCCATATCGCCCAAGAAACGCCGTTGTCTTAACGTTGTATACTCGGCTAGAAGTGCCTTGACGCCGTCGGGCCCGTCGAGCTTATACTGCGCTTCATACCGTAAGTGCTGGTCGGGCTTGTTCGTAGATGCGCCCATTACGACACCTCCCCATCAATTCCGCACAGTAAATGAAGGAATTTAGTTTCAGCGCTAACTGCGCCGAACTCCGTTGGGTTTATTACATGGGCGGGGATCTCTGTCGATTCGATGAGATCGTCATAGGGGATTAAGTCATCATCCCAAGTCACGTCTAACTCTTCCGCAGTGAAGTCGGTATATGGAAGTACGTTCAGTGCTGAGAAATGCATAAAGTCGTCATGGTCGTTTTGAATAAAAAACGCACCTTTACTTTTCCTAGTCAGGACGTCGCAATGCACGACAACGGCATTCATTCCTCGGAATAATAGATTAAACAACAGGAAAGGTATTGCGCGATCGCTCATCTCTTCGCAGTGATAGAAATACCACGAAGGCTTGTAATCAAACGGTGAGTGATTAATGCGATCAGATTGCCATTTTGCGATTGTAAGTCCGCCTGTACCCGCACACCCATCGTAGCTAGTAGTCGACTCAAGTCCGCCGTCAGTAACTCTCGCTAACAGGTCCGCCACACTACGCGGAGTAAAATCTTGTTTCTTGGTTTTTCTGTCCGCATGCTCATCCTGAAAGTATTCGTGAAACACATCCTTCTCAGTGAAATTAAGTTCCGGGTCCGCTACGAATTGTCGGAACACCTCCTCACGACGCTCTCGATCAAACAAAATCTCCATAAGCCTTGACGGAGCTTTATACGAGTCATCTATACCAAATATACGATTAATTTTCTCCGTTACTGATTCGCCCAATCATACCGCCTCCTTCGTTTGCTTTCCGTCCGTGAATCGACTATAATCGTCTTATATAATAAGAGAGGTGTATCCGTATGGCATTAGAGTGGATTTCCGCGGTCAGTAATACCGCGTACATAACGTTGGATAGTCAGAAAAGAATATATGTTAACGCTGCGGCTAGGGCTTTACTTGGTATACCGCCAAACACGCCGTTTCAACTTACGATCGGCTACGACAAAGATGAATCGTGCCTAGTCGTTGCAAAGCCGGAAATGGTTAAAGCGGACGTCCAGCCGTTCAATTTCAATAAAGATGCGTATAGTAAGCGTGCTCGACACGTTTTAGAAGGTGCTGGCCTCGAAGAACGTGAATTACCGTTGCGCCTCTTTTTGATTGGCGATGGCGAGACGTCTAAGCAGCCGCATCTAGCCTACCCGAAAGGTACCTACGCGTTCTCTTTGAGCTGATCGGCCATAATTTCGTCCAATCGCGCATATAAATCGTCAAGCATGCCGTCATTTACGATCTCATAATCGACTTCGAACCGGTCGAGCGCGGTTTCTGTCGGGTGGTCTAAGTCAGCCGACTTAAATTTGTCGCCGCGCCGTTTGGCACGCTCGATACGTAGTTCATCCGGTGCAGTAATACGGAGTACCTTAAAACCTCCCGCCTTGGCTCGTTTATACTCCGCAGGCTTCCGAATGTCCGTGATCAATATGCGGCTATCTCGGCAGCATCGCAGTTTCTCGTGGTCTTTGATACGGCGGAACAGATAATCGACCCATACGTCTTTTGCGCCAGGTACGTCTAATTCGGTGATTCCGTTAATGAAATCACGCATAGGCTGGCGCTGTTTGGCGTCGCCGCGTAGTTCCGGAAATAACTCGTAAAATAGCGCCTTACCTTTTGCGGAAAATGTGAACGGAAAGAATTCGTACATGGCTACGAGATAATCGACGGCTACGTCTTTACCGGCGCCTAGCTTACCCGTGATTGCGAGTTTCATAGGCCGGCCCTCGATAGACTTACGATTATCTGCGCGAACTCATCCGCAGTAAACGACAAGGCTCTCGGATCATCAGCCGTTACCTTTGCGAGCTGTTCGCCGAGACGGACTTTATCTTCGTGGAGGGCGTTGATTTCCGCTTGCATACGTCCGATCTCCGATTCGTAATTAGATACAACCGATTTCAGTTCGCATAGTCCGTTGCGAATCTCCGGAATATACCCCGGCCCCATTTCGTTCCATCCGAGAGCTTTTTCGAATTGTTCGTTTTTCCGCTTTAATTCCGCCACCTCTGCGCCTAGATTGGCAAGTACGGTGATGACGTCGGATTCTTGCGCCTCGGCAGCGTCTTGAACCGGAGTGAGGACGAGAAGCCGGTCGCTTTCTCCGTCGAAATAATCCTCTCCGCCGCGTTCGTCTTCCAAATAACAAGAACCATTGTCATATCTGACGTCAATATCTTTCACCACGCTGATATGACCGATCGGCATGTCGTAACTTTTAGTTACGATAATTTTTTCGCCTGCTTCCGCCTTACGATCTTCTAAACGGTAGCGCTCACCGTCAATGTGGATGATGTCGGTCGGCTCGAGTACGTGGTATTCCGTATGAAATATAGTGCCCTTATGGCTGAAGTCAGAAATGGCCTCAGCACTTCGTACGCAATCATCCGATTCCGAAAGAGCATCTACTGTAAAAATATCGCCTTCATTATACGGATCTTGACTACCGCTCTTCTCTACAATTACGATCTTCTCGCCAACCTCCGCGTTCCTATCCACCGCAACATATTCACGCTCAACACCGAGCTTTTCGTCCTTTAATACGTGTATGGTACGCTTTTCTTCCGTCATCATTCCGCCTCCTCGTATTGCGCTACATTTAGGTAACTTTCGATATCTTCGCATTCTATCCGTATACCGTTATCGAAAACTATTAAATGATCGCTTGCTTCAACAACTTTCGCGCCAACGATCGCAGTTAATCCGTCATAAACCACCTGAGCAACCTCCGCTATTTTATTTCGTTATGATTTCCGCCTCTAGCCGCTGTCGTCCGAATGCTTTCGCCTCGCCCACGCCCGCAACGTATAGATCGATATGACCTTCCGTAATTGCGCCGCCGCGATCTTCACATACCCTGACGCCGATGCCTTCGATATTCAGCCGCGTCCCGAACGCCAATGAAGGCGGACAGGCGATCGTATGACCCGTTTTGGTACGCGCGCCGCTTGCTGTTACTCCGTAGTCGGAATGGCCGGCTGACTTGCCCGTAGACTCGGCGCCGTTTGTATACGCAGTCACTTCGTATGTTTGCGCTAGTTTTGGCGGCGCCTTCTTGCGATTGACTACGTTTGGCGACGGTTTCTTAGCCGCCGCCTTCTTCAGCGCCTTTAATTCGCCCTCTAACGTCTTGATGCGCTGATTGGCTCGTTGTAAGGCCGCTTGATCATCCGTTAATATAGGCGCAGGCTTTTCCGTCGCTGGTTGCTGCGTACAAAGTAACCCGCACGCAAGCGTCATGGTCGACATTATACCGATGCAGACACCCCCTCGAAGAATTGCGCAGTCCACGGTTCGACTTCGACTACTTCTCGGCGAAGCGCTTCGGCTAGGTCGGCGATTTCCGCCTGTGCGCCGTTGCCCTTCCGTCTCTTAGCGTAGAAGTCTAGTAAAGCGCGTAGGTTAACGGTCAATACGAGATTAGTAGCGGCGGCTTGCGGTAGGACGGCGCGTGCATCTTCTGCCGGTACGCCTGCTTTACGCAAAAGATCGTAGCTCTCCTGAGCGTATTTCATTGCGTCATCAAAAACATCTTCCGCAGTTAAGTCGTAATCAGCACACTCTACTGCGGTCTTATCGCCCATAACCTTTTCCGGAACGACGTAATCGAAACCACCTGACCTATCACCGCTACCCATCCGCACATAACGTTGTGATTGGACGCTGAAGCTAAAGCCGACGCGGTGTCGTGTTAATTGCGCTAATAGGGCGCGGCTTACGCCTTCGATCGCAAAGGTGAACGTAATTCCTTCTAAAGTAGACGTATGTTTCGACGCAACAATCTGCCGAATAAGTCTATCCGCGTCAGAACCGGAAGTTCCATCCGATGCAGCCGACCCAAAATATTTAGCGCCTTCTTTAATCGCGATTTCAGACGGTTTGTTTGCGCTATAGCAAGTACGGATGGCTGTTAAAGCGAGGATCTTTCCGTCCGTCATATCCGTTAGTTGGTCGGAGGCCTTTTGTAATTTCGCTTTAAATTTATCGCTTAATTGCGTATGAAACATTAATTCAACTGACATTTTTGTTTCTGCCAAGACCCATCCTCCTCGTATCCCTATTTTTAAGTTGTTCCGCCATAGTTGCCCATTTGCAATTTTCTGGACAGTAGTTGCCGTCGTTATCGATCCGTTCAATTGTTAGGTTATCTTGATAACCGTTTACACTAGCCCATTTATAAAAAGTTTCGAAACCAGTTAGCCAGTCACTACAAATACTAATCCCCCTACCTCCGTATCTATGAAATCTTGGGTTGTTACTATTTAAGCACCTATCTTTCATATCCCCGTAAATCTGATAAATTCTAGTACTATGCATACCGTGTTTCGTGCTCGCAAGCCTCTTTAATTCACTACTCACACACCCGCAACTTTTAGTTCTTCCATTCTTAATATTTTGCGCAAGAATCCATTTTTCAGTTCCGCAGATGCATTTGGTTAAATAATACCTTCGACTAGAACTCGGTCGTTTGACTATCTTATTGCCTATGACCGTCAGATAGTTGTAAATCATTAACTAACCCCGCTGCTCCCGAAGCCTCCCGAGCCTCGCTCCGTATCTTCCAGCGCATCCACAACCGTAAAGGTCGCTTGCTCTACCGGTTTGATGACTGCTTGAGCTATGCGATCTCCTTTGCGGATACTGTACGTTCCTGAATAGACTGTACTCGGAAGATGAATACGTTCCCCATCGGCGGTGTCGATGTGCCAAGCACGCTTGTGAAATACGCTATGAGGTCCGGCCTCCAAATGCTTAGCGCCGAGTATTGTCGCATTATCCACGATCACGCCGACCTCGCCCGCATATCCGCTATCTACCGTCCCTAGCTGAACGCGAAGGTGCGTCTTTAACGTAATGCCCGAACGCGGTCGAATTTGCATTTCGTAGCCCGGCGGAATCTCGAACGCCAAGCCCGTCGGCACTAACACCGTCTCGCCCGGCTCGACAATGACGTCAGCCGCCGCATATAGATCGAAGCAGGCGTCCGTCGAGTGTGCGTATGTTGGCGTAGTTGCGTCGGCTGATAGCCGTTTAATATTTACGTTCATTGCGATTCCTCCTTCAGTGCGGCGAAAACGACCGCCAACATAGCTGCTTCAATAGTTAGAAACACCGTAAATGACTCGATTATTGACGGCTTAAAACAATCTAACCACGTTATAAATCCGACTAGTGCTACGACTGCGCACACGTACCTCATCTACTCGTCCTCCAATAATTCGAAATCGACCGATTCCGAGTAATAGCCGTTAACTGATTCGAACCAACGGATAGTAACGTCGCCTTGGATGGTCGCAAACTTGTAAAAAGTCGACGTGTACGAACAGCAGTGATATTCTTCCGAACGTTCATCTACTCGCCCTCCTTTTTAACCGCGCCCGTAAGTAAGGCCGCCGCAATAGTAACGAAGTAAATTACGGTCTCTACGTTGGATGGCCTAGAACATTCCAACCACGTCGCGGTACCGATTATCACTATTCCCGCTAGAATATAACGCATTTATTCGCCCTCCTTCGCCTTCTTACCGTCCTCAAACGGTAGCGTAACAACGTATAACAAGAACGGCGCTCCCGCCGCCACGAACCACCAAAAGCCCGCTGCATGTGCGTACCAAAATGCCGGCACGATGGACGCCGCAATTAAAGCGCCTCGATTAATCGTCTGTCGCATACGATCAGCTCCTTATTTTCGCTTTCACTTATACAGTCGCATGTGGGCGGTGGAAATCGGGACATTAATCGGCAGGAAAATGAAAATATCCGGTTATCAGGCGCTTTTACTCCGTCCCCAATTTGATTCGCGGATGAGTTCGAAAGTCCAACCGTTGTAATCGGCTCGTTCACCGCGAAGACATTTCTTAATGGTGGGTCGGTGCAGGCCGTGTTTGGCTGCGAAGGGTCGTAGGCCGGAAACCGTAAATGATTCACCGGAAGGCGATGTCGCTTTGAATAGCAATCTCGCTTTCGTTAGGTCTCTATTTCGATTATTTACAGCCTGGGAAACGAAAGTGCACGTATTTAATGAATAGACCATTTCAGATTTAGGAATACCTTTCTGCTTTAAGTCCTTATCTAAAAATATCTTTCTATCAGCAAATAAATCAGGCTCAAATCCGTCTATGAACGTGAAATCTTTGACGAAATTGGCAAAACAATGCCACTTCTCGCAGACAGTAACGCCTTTAGCACCGTAATCTTGAAATTGGGGAGAGTTTTCATCGTAACAGCGTTCCAACATTCCATTCCAAACGTTATACTCTCTTTTGTGATCCACCATTCTTGCGTCTCCGAGATACCCCACGCCGAAAACAGTCCTTTCAGTTCGATCTCTAACAGTACCTCTAGTAATTTGAACCTTCTCGACAGCATATTGATAGCCTGATTTAGTGAATCTGACTACATATTTACAGGCCCTCCCTTTCTGTCCGCTAATTTTATCTATTACAGTAAATTCGTGTCCGGAATTATTAGAATACGTTGCGCCAATTATGGAACTAGGCGTCAAAGTGAAAATCCTCATCTCTAAGCGCCTCGACCGTCGCCTTTTTGTAGCCGTTCCCTTGCATGCTAAAGAAGTCATGTGCCTTCGTCTTCGTACTCAGTCCGTTAATCACGATCGGGTTGACCAGCTCATCCGGAAAGTGCGCATCGAATCCGAGGTTCATGAGCGCCTTATTCGCGTTGTACCTAACGAAAGCCTTAACGTCATGCGCCAAGCCGACCGCACCGTACACATCGTCCGTATATGCGACTTCATTCTCGTACAGCTCCGTTAATAACCCGAGCGACCATTCGTGTAAATCCGCCCTCACGTCGTCCGTCTGACGGTTGTATATTTCCTGCGCAAGCAAACCGACGTAGACGCCATGGATCGCTTCGTCACGGATAATAAGGTTAATAATCTCGCCGCTCTGCATCATGCGCCCTTGACCGTAGAAATACAACGGGTAATAAAAGCCGCTGTAGAATAGGAAACTTTCGAGATATACCGAAGCGACCATCGCTTTATACAACGAAATGTCGTCGCCTGCCTTGATATCGCGATAAAGGTCGGTGATCAGCTTCGCTTTGCGTTGCAAGTACCGGTTCTCTTTAACCCATTCGAAGACGGCCGTAATAGTTTCCGAAGGCGCAAGCGTTAGAAAGATATTCGAGTAAGACTTCGCATGTACTGCGTTCTCCATCATCGCCATGAAGTTGAGGACGGCCTTGCGTTGGTGACCGTCTACGTGCGCCATGATGGCGGGCATGCCGGTGTTTCCTTGCTCCGTATCTAATAACGTCAGGCCGGCGAGCACTTTCATATACGTGTCGCGTTCGGCAGGCGTCAGGTCTTTCCACGCGAGTAGGTCGCCGTTAAGCGAAATCTCCTCCGGTAGCCAAAACTGCTTGACGTTCTGATCGTAGAACATGGCCGTAAAATTATCGTCTGATTGCGACCAGTTGGCCGCTGTGTATATTTCATTTTCGATAGGTTCCGTCATTATTAATCCTCCTAACGATAGTTTTTTAAAAAGTTTGATTCAGACACTTTAAAGCACATCTACATGTTGAAAGAAGGCTTTCTTAACCGTTGTATCCGCCACTCCACACTGCTCTGCTACACTGGTAAATGTGTTCTTACCTTTGATAGATTCCTTGCCTATGCGCTTGAATAATCGCCCTGTAATCTTGTCGTTTCTTGCGATAGAGATAAAGTAGTCAGAGAATGTAGAATCGCAGTGAGGGCATTTGTAACGATTTTGAATGACTTCGAGAAAGTCTTATTGGTAGGAAGCTAAATCATCACCTAATTGGACTTGTTCAAGACGTTTATTAGCAAGTTGGTAAAACGTTGGGTCAGTCTCAAAACCTATCCATTTTCTTTGGCTGATTATAGATGCGACAGCTGTTGTGCCAGAACCCATGCAGTTATCGAGAACTATATCTGATTGGTCTGTGTAAGTTCGTATCAAATATTCGCACATCTCCACAGGTTTTTGTGTTGGGTGGATATTATCTTTATCTTTTAAAAATGTTTGGATACTTACTGGATGTCTGCCCTCATTTACTTTTTCAAAATTGTCTCGCAACGAGCCTCCGTTGAAGATTTCTCCCTTGTGGCTGCTTCTCTTAACCTTATATTCCTTCCCTTCTGTTTTTTGCGGAAAATAAGTTGCCGTACCCTTTTTGTTTGGACTTGCAGGAAGTTTACTGAAAACGAGAATATTTTCATGAACCTTAAGTGGTTGGTGGTTAGAGTTTAGGAAATTCGCTCCCTTTGTTTTATCCCAAATCCATTCGTACCTGAACATAGAAGGATTACTGTTAACTAAATAACTTGTAAACGGTTGACTACCGAACAGAACGACATTGCCAGTTTCTTTGATGATTCGTTTGTACTGCTCCCATAACTTTTCAATTGGGATGATTTTATCCCACCTTTTAACGTCAGTTGTTCCGTAAGGTAAGTCACATAAAATTAAGTCTACGGATTCATCAGGAATTAATTTCATCCCTTCGAGACAGTCCATTTGATATATTCTATTAAGTTCTAAGCTCCCGAGTAACTCTTTCTCCATATAACGCCTCCGAATATTTATATTTTTTTGTATAAACATTCATCTACCTAACATGAATATTCATACAGTCCCACACAGGATCCTTTGCCGAAGATTCCCTATGAAAGTTGACGTAACTGCTAATCTACCTTGTTAATTATTTACAGGGTTTCCCCTGAGAAGTTTGTATGCCCAAATATTATTGTCAGACTGCGCAACTTAGACAGCCTTCCTGCCCAGTATCTTTAGTGCGCGCATAATAAAGCGTCTTGATGCCTTTGTGGTGCGCGTACAGGTCAATTCGATTCAAATCGCGCGTCGTCATCGTATCTTTTAAGAACAGCGTAAATGAGATGCCTTGGTCGACGTGCTGCTGAATCGTAGCGATCATATCGACGACCTTAAACATATCCATGTCGTACGCTTCTTTATAGAAGAACCAGTTTTGCGGCGATAACCCCGGCATTGGATAGTACGTCTTCGAGTTTCCGTAAGTCCGTTCCTCAATGCGCTCCATAATCGGCATGACCGAAGCTGTCGCCGACTGTACATACGAAATAGATCCGTTAGGCGCAATCGCAAGTCTATAGGCGTGGTATAGTCCGTGAAGATTTACGTTATCGCTCAGGACTTGCCATTCGAGAGGCGTCGGAATCACGATGTCTTTAAACAACGCCCGCACTTTATCCGTTTTTGGTCGGTAATCACCTTCGAGGTACTTATCGAAATACTCTCCGCTCGCATACGTAGATCCCTCGTAGCCTTCAAACGTAGTTCCCGTTTCCTGCGCCAATTCATTCGAGCGCACTAACGTCCAGTAATTGACCGTAGCGAAGAATACGTTAGCAAAGTCACGAGCTTCTTCCGATTCATATGCGATTCCATTCTGCGCTAAATAGCCGTGCAGATTCATCGCGCCAAGTCCGATAGAACGCATCTCACGGTTAGCCTTTGCGACGGCCGGCGCGTTCTTGATATTCGTAGATTCCGAAACTACGGTCAGCGCATCGACGGCTAGTTTGACGGCGTTTTCGATCGATCCACCCGCCATTACATTCGCGATATTAAGAGAGCCGAGGTTGCACGAAATATCTAAGCCGATATCGTCCGGTTCGCCATAGTCGGTGTATTCCGAGACGGTCGAAGCCTGAAGCACCTCCGAACAGAGATTCGAGAACTTAACGCGGCTGATATGGTTCAGCGCATGCTCTCGGTTAACGTTGTCTTGAAACATCATGTACGGATACCCCGACTCTGAACGCAGAACGGCCATCTTTTCGAGTAGCTGGCGCGGGTTAATACGTTCCTTCCGCACCGCCGGATTATTCACGAGTTCATCGTACATTGCGCCGATATCCATTTCGTCTAAATGCGTGCCGTACGCCTTATAGACCGTATGCGGATAGAAAACGTAAGCCGGTCGGTCTTCTCGCGCTAGTTCGATGAATTTGTCGGGCACAACGACGCCGATTGACAGCGTTTTGACTCGGACGTCTTCATCTGCCGAGATTTTTTTGGTCAGTTACCCTCGTATTTCTACGAGGACTGGACTATATCATCGTCTACGTGAGACGCCTTGCGCTTCAACCGGTGCTAATCTCCGGCTTACTATTAGTCTCTACACCTTCCGAGCACCGATAATAATTTTTGAACTTTGGGTTGTTCACACGACTTGTGATAGTCGTCCGGCTAATCCCTAACTGACGACTCGCCTCTGCCATTGAACGATAAAATACGCCATTTACACATATCCTTGCGTTATTCCCATTGTTCAAACGAAGTTTTAAGCATTCACTCTCTGATTTTACTCGTCCTTTATGTGCCTCAGACATTTTACGTCGCGTCTCTGTCGTATGTTTTCTGCCATCGAATCGTTTAGTTATTAAACTACGCATCATCTGCATGTGCTCCATATTGTTGTACCATGGATTATTTTCACCTGAATTTATTACAGATAATTTCCGCTTAACATCTTCACTATGTGTCCGCCCAAACATTGGGTTTTTATGTCCCGTGTACGACATTCCGAATGCGTTGTGATACAAGTTATACCTTAGATGTTTGTCGCATCTATCTATCCAATACTGCTCAGCTTCGAAAAGAGCGTGCCTTTCAATTTCACCGAAACTCTGCAATACTTTAAATTCAAAAGCTTTTTCGCCCATCAAATTAAAATCCTCTTGTAAAGGCTGATTGTGGTGTATGCCCTTTCTTAGTAAGTTGATGTGAGCATTTTTTCTTTTTTGAAAATCTGAACTACTTCCGATATAACACTTACCGTTTTTCATGTTTTTAATTTCGTAAACAGCGTTCACTTTTTCACCTCCTTTGGTGCTCGGCTTGGCACGGGATTGCCACCACCCTTACGTGCTGAGGTTTCCCCGTTAGCCCTCGTATGAGGACACCGCTTTTGCATGCGTTCACAAGGTTTTCACTACCCAATCGCTTGGATAGGCGACTACCATTTAATCGAGAAAATCATTAATATCCGCGTGGAATACGTTTAGATAAGCTGCGCCCGCGCCCTGTCTTTGGCCCATCTGATCCGCATATCGGAACGCATTATCGAGTAGCTTCATAACGCCGACTACGCCTTTAGTCGCTCCGGCAACGTCCTTAATCGACTCACCTTTTGCGCGAATCTTTGAAAGATTAAGCGACACGCCCCCACCTGACTTCGATAGCTGCATCGAAATGTCGATTGCGCGTGAGATATCGTTCAGCGAGTCGTTAACTTCGAGCAGGAAACACGACACCATCTCGCCTCTACGCTTGCGCCCGGCATTTAAAAACGTAGGAGTCGCCGGTTGGTATTCCTGGCGGATCATTAGTTTCGCAAACTCGATCGCCTTGGCCCCGTCACCTTTTCCGAAGTACAGCGCACAGCAAGCGATACGGTCTTCGTAGCGTTCGAGAATCTTTTTGCGATCGTTCGTCTTCAGCGCGTAGTCGTTGTAGAATTTGAATGCGCTCATGAACGAAGGGAATCGGAACTTTGCGGCGTAGGCCGTTTTATAGACTGCCTTGATTTCCTCGAATGTATAAGCGTCAAGGAACTCCGTCTCGTAGTAATCGTTATCGCGCAGATAGTCGAGCTTTTCTTTTAAATCGTGGAAAAATACGGTGTTTTGATTTACGTAGTCTATAAAATAAGCACGGACGGCCTCTTCGTCTTTCTCGAATTGAAACCGCCCGTCTTTTTGAATCATAATTTCGTTATTTAACTCGATATAACTTGCGCTGCTATTTGTCATGTGGCGCCTCCTTTATTGATGATCCCCGTACACTAGAATCTAAACGCTGATTAGCTCTCTTCGCATATTCTGTCTCAATCTCAAAACCTATAAAATTACGATTTAATTGAGTCGCCGCTACCGCCGTTGTCCCTGAACCTATACAACTATCAAGAATAATGTCGCCTTCATTTGTGAACGTTTTAATTAGCCACTCGAATAGTTTCACTGGTTTTTGGGTTGGATGACCTCCCTTTTCACGGATTTGGGGAATCTCAATTATCGACGTTGGGTATCTCCTGCCGTCGCTCTTCGTTTCATTCTCATTTTGGCTCCCATAGTTACTTGTTGAATGTTTCCGTCTCACTTCGTAAGAGTCTCCGAATGTAAATTGAGGATTGTATGTCGGAGGTTTCTTATAAAAAATTAAAATGTCCTCGTGTTTTCTTAGGGGCATCCTTTTCGCATTGAGGAATCCGGTTATTTGCTTTTTATCCCAAGTAATGTCGTACCTGAATAATTTCGGATTACTCGATACTAATAAACTAGTGAAAGGCTGTGCCGCTGTAAGCACTATCGCGCCGTTATCTTTTACGACTCTTTCGTACTGTTCCCAAAGAGAGTCTAAAGGAATAACAATATCCCACTTATTTCGAGTTGTGCCGTAAGGTAAATCGCAAAGTATCATATCGATCGACTTATCCGGCAGCATACGCATCCCTTCGATACAATCGCGCTGATATATCCGATTCAATTCGAGTTCCCCGATCATCTCTTTACCCAAGCGCCTTCACCCTTTCCGTAAATTGTTTTACGTCCTCTTCCGTCCCTGCTAATTCGAATTTACCGATCACCGGCACATCATAAAGCGTCGCAATAACGTCGGCAGCCGCTCCAAAGCCGTCTCCCCAATTTCGATTTCCCGACGCCGCTATGCCGACCATCCAATCGCCATTATCCTTAAGCCATTCGCTTACCGTTGCGGGCGGCTGACCGAAGTCGTAAGTCGGCGTTACCAGCACGAACGGTTCCTCAACGACCTCGCCGGTCTTGATTTCGCGTGCCTGACCGCCTAGTCCGGTCTTAGCGATGAACCGCCGCACGTTGCCCGTCAGCGAGTAGAAATATACGTTCACGGCTGAACTCCGGTCGCGTACGCTAATAAAACCGCAGTAGGAATGATCAGCAAGACGAGGCCGGCTATTTTCGTCGTGATTTCTTCGTATGATTTCGCCTTCATCCCGCCCACAAAAATGATGAGGATCGCGAGGCTGAATAACGCAATGTACGTACTCATTCGTCTCCACCTTCCGATTCATCTAACGAAGAAAGTTCGGCTTCAAGTTTTCCCACCTTTTCATATGCGTGACTAACCTCTCTTTCTAAGTCTTCAATTTCGCTTTTTCCGACTTCGATCATTTCGTAAATTCCGAATAGTTCCGTCTCTATTTCTTCTCTCGTTCTCATCCGCGGTCACCCTTTCCGAAATCGTCCATGCTTCGTCCTAACTTATTTAACTGCCGTTCAACCTCTGCGATACCTTCTTCGCCAAAGTACGCCGGATCTGCGCCGAGAACTTTGGACGCTTCTTCCATCGCCTTGGCGTAAATAGTGTCGTCGTTGTCCGTCATCCACGCCCACCTCTCCGCTCAATTTCCGCTTCTAATTCCGCAATTCTAGCAGCCGTCCGGTCACGCTCGATTTCCGTCTCGACGCGTTTCAGTTCTAGTCGCATGAGTGCGTATTCGTGATCGCCTAAATCCGATTCGAGTCGCCGTTTCATGTCGAGTAAATTAGCGATTGGCGCAACGAAAATATCACCGTATTCCATCGTCATTTACCTCCAATCGTGTCGAGGATTTCTATGATTGCGTAGTATTCCGGATTCAAAACCGCTTTTATTCCGTTTACACCCAAAATGCAAGCGAGTATTAACAGAAACACCGAGATGAAAACGCACCAACCAAAGGCGATAGCTAAACCGTCAGGTATTACACCTTTGCGTCTTTTGGCTTCTCGCATGCACAATATCGGAATTACTATCGCAATTAATAAAAGAACTAATGAAGCGCCGATACTTACACCTCCGCCGACCACCGCCTGCTTAACGAGCACTCCGTAAACGTGTTCCGCCGCCACTCCGAGCTTTGCGGCTAATTTGTCGATGTAAGCCATCGCTTTATCCATTTGCGCCCGCCTCCTTCGTTGCGTTCTCTAGTGCACGTCTCACAGCCAATCCGTTAAGTACATGCGTAAAGTCAATCGCATTCTTCTGTTCTCCCGTATAGTGATTGAACATGACTCCGAGAGCCGCGGTTGCAGCCGTAAAGAATTCAGTTAAATCCACCTTTTCTAATTCCGCAATAAAATGCTCTGACTCCTCGTTAAAAACTTCCCCTAACGCGCCTACAATTTTAATTACGTGTTGTTCGTGGTTATCCATCCGAATCACTCCATATCGATTTTATAGTCGGTCGTAATCGTGTTTTCCGGTAAGTAAAATTCGTACGTATTTAAACCCGTGCTCTTACCGTAGAAGAATCGTGCAATAGCCGATTTATACTGGACGTCATAAGTGAGAACGTAAGGCTTTTCGTAAGTACCTTCTCGAATCTTGGACGATAATATCTCCGCTTTATTGATCGTTGTAAAACCGTCCTTCTCGACCGCGTAATAAAAATACGGTTCAGCGGAGGCTGTTCCCGACCCTAAAACGAATCTTCCCGAGGATTCGGATGTGTCTTTTAGCGAGGAGACTTCGCTTTTGACGGGATCTGCCGAATGAGTAGGCAAGAAAAACCCCGGAATAAGCACGATGCATACTGCGAGTAAACCTGCTAACATTCCGAAGAAACCCGCGGCTAAGTAGTCTAGAAAATCCACGTAAGCATACCCGAGCGAGCCAAGTAGACAAACAGCAAATCCTATAGAAACTACAACAAAAGTAATAATTAAACCTGCGCCCATCTATTTCGCCCCTTTCGGTTTCTCAAGTACGCCTTCATCGATCAGCCACGCAAGCCCAATCGCAGCCGCATCCGATTCATCAAAGTTGGCGAAGGTTCCGTCGTAGCCTGTTATCCGTCTTACGCCCGCCTCTACTTCGTCCTTTTCTGCGTTGCCCGATCCGGCGACCAATGACTTAACGCGCGTCGCGGATATGCCGAGATCTTCCGTCTTTTTGCCCGGCTTCTTGTATTTATCGAACGTCAGCCCGAATCGTGACGTCGCTCTTTCACACGCGTTCCAAGCGCTGAGTACCGGATAGTTAGACCGTGACGTCTTGCCCGCAAAGTCTTCGCGAACCACGTAATCAAAGCCGGCGGTTCCGACATGCTTATCGAGAAACAGCATCGCCCATCCTTCGATAACCTCCGCTCGGTGCGCATGTGATCGGCTCGTATTCGGCTTGACGTGGCTTAGCGCCTTGATGATCGGCTTACCTTTGCGGACTTCTATGATCGCGACGCCCGGACAGGTCATCGACGTGTCAAACGCAAGGCATCGGATAGGCTTGGCGGCGGTCATCCGAACCACCGGAAGAATTCGATTTTCTCCGTCTTTAACGCTTCTGCTGCAAGTTTATCCGGGCTATCCGCGCCTTTTGCGATTGCCGTTAATACCTCGGAATACAATTCGGACTCCTTACAGTGTGCCGCCTCATCGTCGAAGGCTATTTGTCGGATAACTTCAACGCGTTCTCTAACTTCATCGACCGTCATCAAACCGCCTCCCCTTCTCGGACTCTCTCAATAAATGCGAGCGCCTCTGCATACTGCTGCTTCGTACTTGCGTAGGCTCCCGATTTACGCATCTGCGCCACCTTACCGCGAATCACCGTCATTTCATCGTCTGTCAGCGACTTAGCAATCGCAGTCTTGAAGTTGTTGAACGTCCATGCTCCGAGGTCTAGTTCGGGCGGCGTACCCGCATCGACCGCATTTCGGATATCTACGAATCTATCAAGAATCGCGTCAATATCATGCGGCTTGATTTCGAGACCAAACGCTCGGATGTCCGGTGTCTTTTCAAATTCGCCTTCCGGATATACCCACGACTTTTTAGACGCATTGACGTAAAGAATGACGTAATAATCAACGCCGTACATCGGTCCATAAGTCACGCATTGTGCGACGTGCTTCGGGTCCGGTTCTCGCATCGAATGCAGCGACGTCCTAGCCGCGGATGTCTGCTTCGACTTGATTTCGAGTCCAACGCGTAGGATTTCGCCGTCTGCCGTCACATAACGCATGATGCCGTCGCAAGTTCCGTATAAGTAGAACGTCTGACCGCCGCGCTCGATCTTATGATTTCGTTTGGCAAAGTCCTCGAATACCGGCGTGCCATCTTCGTTGCGTTCGAAGTCAAACGGACATACACGACCCGTCTTTTTACCGAAGTGCTTCGCCATGAACAATATATCGCGCTGGATCATGTCGCCGATCGCCGTTCCTAAGCGCGTCCATCGTCCTTGATATGGCGGCTTTGATTCGACGTCTTTCGGGTCATTCAACGCCTTGTGGTACAATTCACGCGGACATGCGTTTGCTGCCGATGGTGAGAAATACGGGCGCTTCGGGAATACGTTTGGCGCTTCCGAATACCACCGGTGAATATCCGCATCTAGTTGGTTATCCCACGTCTCGGGCAACGAGTGCCATTCGTTAAGATATGATACGAGTTCATCTGCGATTGACTGCGCAAATGAAGGTTCCGAAGATCCGCCGTTACTAAGTAGTTGAGCCGCTAATTTTCGTTTGTCTGCCGTCAATTAATCACGTCCTTTCATATTGCGTTCGAGGATGGAACCGATCTTTAACGACATAGCTTCGTTATCCCTTAGCGCTTGGTAAATACGCAGCAGATCCGCTTTAGACAGCGCAACCATCTGAACCTCCCAAACGATTGCGTGCTTGGGAACGAATTTCATCGGTCTGTCCGGCGCCTCCATAACTACGTTCGCAAAGTCGTTATATTCATCGACTACTCGTGGTAAGTATCTACGGAATACTTCGATCGTTGCCTCTACGTCATTTAACGCGCGGTGATGACCGTCTAGCGAAATTCCAATTCGTTTGGTCACGTCCTTTAATGACGCTGATAACTCCGGTTCTACGAATCGTGCCATAGCTCTCGTACAATAGAAGCGTTCCGGCTCGATGTCACCACGACTAATGAACGAAAGATCAAACGGTGCATTCTGCGCAACGACGATAGCGTCTCCGATGAAGTTTTGTAATTCGTCCAGCGCGTCCCATTCTTCCGGGGCGTCTTCGAGGTCTTCTTCCGTGATTCCGGTTAAATTCGTAATGAATTCGGGTAGATCGCGACCTTCTTCTAATGCGACCATCGTATGAAAACGGCTTACCTCTTCGAATTCACGCACCCGACCGCCAAGTCGAATTTTAATTGCGCCAATTTCGATAATCTGATCCTTCTTATGATCGAGTCCCGTCGTTTCTAAATCGAGTACAACGTATGTTTGTGGAATCATTAAACCGCCCCTTTTCCTTGCCAGCCTTCGCCGACAATCCGTTTTTGTTTTTCGTAATCATCCTCGTTAGGGTAGTCATCACGGCTCACTTCACCGCTGAAGAATTCGCTTATCTTCAAACCCTCGCCCCATCTTCGGCTTATCTCGATGTCCGTCTTATTCGGTATGTTTCCGAACACGTACGTATTGACCATGACGTCCTCGAAGTCTTTTACGTCTTGCTGCGTAAGTGTATCCGGCACTAATAAAAGCGCCTCGTCATGAACCACGCACCATAAGCGCCATTCTCCACGTCCTTCAGCCGTCTTTCTATCGCATAACTCTTGCAGCGCAATCATGGTCGCCTTTGTTTGAATCGCGGCCGAGCCTTGAACGCGGGCATTCGTTGACTGCGTAAAGACCGCTGAGTAGTGCCCTTTTGCGCTCCGATCTTTTGCGTCAGGAAGGCGCCGTTTTCGCTGTAAATGGTCCATCCAAACGAAGCCGTGTTTCTTGACGAACTTCTGATTCGATTCGACCCATTCTTTAACGACCGGAAATCTCTCGAAGAAACTGTCGAGGAACTTTTGTGCCTCGTGCTTTTCAACGCCGATCGCATCTTTTAGCATGTTCGCGCCGCCCCCGTAAGCAACCGCAAGCATAATAACCTTCGCCTGTTTACGGTAGACAGACCCATCTCCGCATTCTTCGATCGGCTTACCGAACACTTCTGCCGCGATAGATGCGTATAAATCGTCGCCGCGGAAATAGTTATCGACTAGCTTCGGGTCTTGCGTAAAGTACGCCAGGCATCGGTATTCTTGTTGGCTCCAGTCACCGCCTAGTATTGCGTAGCCTTCGGGCGCAACGAATAATTTACGAGCCTTCTTCGGCTGGTTCTGTAGGTTGACGCCCGTTCCGCCGGAACTGAACCGGCCCGTCTTCGCTCCATTCGGATTGAAGTTCGTGTATAACTTGCCGGTCTTTTGATCGATTAGCTCCGGCAATGCGTTGATATACGTTGAATAAAGCTTAAAGCTGTCTTTATATTCGAGTAGCTTCTTAACTACCGGATACTTTTTCGCAAGTGGTTTAAGTACCTTCTTCGCATCGGTTGACGCTAGTGATTCGCCCGTTACCCGTTCAAGGGCCGGCTTTAACTGCGCCGGAGAGTTTATGTTGACGTCGCCTAGTTCTTCGATTAGCTCATCGTATAAACGGTCTAAGCCGCTTTTTAATTCGCGTCCATATTCCTCGGCGTAATCTAAATCAATATCGAAGCCGGTAGTCTCCATCTGCTGAACTACGCTGATCAACGGAACCTCTACCGTCTCGTAATAACGCAGTACTTCCGGCATTTTTGCGAGATGCTCCCGCTGGAAGTTTCGTAGCTTAAGCGTCACGTCACCGTCTTTAGCTGCATAGGCAAGCGCGATTTCTAAATCGTCTACTTCGTCAAAGCCGATCTTTCCGAACAGGTCACCGTAGGTACTCGACTCGATGCGCAAGTATTTTGTGACAAGGTTCTTAAGAGCAAATGACGGCTCGTTTTCGTTTAGAAGTCGCATAGCTTCCTGTGTATCCCACGTAAGTCCGCGCAGCTTAATTCCTTCGCGATCAAGCATATGAATATCGAACTTAGCGTTATGGGCGAGTTTGCCGACGGTCGGGTCTTCGTAGAAAGGTCGTAGAGTTTCGTTTACTAAATCTCGGCTTAATTGCGGTAGGATAGTTTTATGTCGCGTTGGAATATAAGCGTGTACGTCCGCTTTGATCGCCGTGATCACATGGCCGACGATATAATCGTTCCACACGTCAACGCCGGTCGTTTCTACGTCAAATACGATTTCTTCTTCGTTTTCAAGTAGCGCCACAAACTCGGCCAGCCGCTTTTCATCCGTGATCAGCCAGTAATTCTCCGGCGTTTCCTCGACCATTTTACGTAACTTATCTTCGCGGTTCTGCGCTTGCACCGTTTTCCAAAGACGCAGCGCTTCCGCCTTGCTGAATTTCTTCGGCTTGCCGGCTTTATTAACGCAGTCAGAAGGATCGCGCGCCAAGCGTCCGTCCTCCATAGCCGCCTTGACTTCGTCTAATTTCTGCCGGTCTGAATCGCTAAGTTTACTCGCGTAGATGCGACGCCATGCATCCTCGATTGGCTCGACGGCGTTGGCCGCTTGCTTACGTTTGGCAACGTCGGCCGCCGGCGCCGCCTTATGTCCATTTACGTTTAGTTTTAACGGCTTGATTTCCACGTCGCGTCCTCCTTTCTTCGTTAAAAGTCGATTTCGTCCGTCCACTTCCGCCTGTGTGCCGCCTCATTGTCCGCGTAAAACTCCGACCAGCAGTCGCCGTCGCAACAATACACATCGTATAGTGAGTCGTAAACGGCGGACTGGCCTTCGTTAATGGGCGCTTGGCAGGCGGCGCATTTAGCTGCGGTCAAAACGTGCCTCGACCGGAGTGACTAGCGTGATTCGATCTTTCTCTAAATAAAACACGTTATTAAACCCGCCCTTATCAACTGCCGCCACACGTACTAATCCGCCTTTGTCCTCGCCAACTTTCCCGAACCCCTTATTCGCAAACCATTCCGGATCATCATACGCAACAATATCGTCTTTCCGATACTCGTCAACTTTGCGTCCGATCTTCGCCCATTTCGCTTCGACAGAGTGTTTTGCTTCCGCTTCTTTGACGGCTGCGACTTCGTCTTCGGTTGCGAGGACTAATTCGGATTCACGCATCCAAACGGTTTCTCCAACAAACTCTCCGTTCTGAACCTTGCACTGAAACGGACGGTACTTTTTGTCATCGATCAAAACCTTAACGAAGTCTCCCTGAGCAACTTTCCATTCTTTAGCACAATCGATCACCTTCGCATAATCTCCGACTTTTAGGCGGGCATGCTTCTTGTGAAATGGAATGTAATCTTCTCGGGAAAGGGCGTTTAGATCGCCTTCATCGTCATAAAAATAAGCGTCTCCATCGCGATCAACCTCGTTGATTATATAAAACGCTCCGGCTGTTATATCGTGACACCCTTCCTTGGACATTAATAAACCGCCAACCTCCGCGTCTCTCTCAACGCGTTCATACTCCGCACCTTCATACGACACTTTCGTAATCTCTCCGCCCACCATATCGAGCGTCTTTACGCCTTTTAATGCCGCCATCTATTCGTCCTCCTTTTATTGACCGTCCGACCCGATAAGGTCAAACCGCCTCCGCTTCGTTTTCAATCGCCGCCAAGAAATCGCGATCTAAATTAAGTTTAAGTTCGACCCATTCCCGCTTACCTTCGTTTCGCTTCGGCATCCAATAGTCCGTAATGCCGCGGCACTCGAACATGTACGCTTTGGTTACGTCGGCTTCGATTAGCACGCCGATAAAATAGTCCGTGTCGGCTTTCGTGTACGGTTTGCCGGTGTTCTTGCGCCCACTAACTGTTAAAGTATCACGCTTCTTCCTGCGATCACGAATCGTCTTTACTTGAAACCGCTTGATCTCGCCGCTAAACGGATCGGCTGCGAGAATATCATAAGGCTCTTCGGTTTCCGGCTTGCTGACGCCTGACCAGCCGGCCGCCATTAAGGCAGCTCGGGCGATCATTTCGGCGAACTTGCCGATCGTTTCTTCTTTGTGCGCCATCTATTCGTCCTCCTTCGTGATATGCCCGGCTAAAATATCGCTAATAGATTCCGCAACTTCAACGTCGTTTGTCATTAACTGACGCGCATTATTCGCTATTTTCTCACCGTAAACTGCCTCGATGAGTCTCCACACGGTCGAAGTTGCTGCTTCGTAAATTGACGCCTTAATAACAATCAATTCCGCCAACGAAACTTCTACGGTGACCTTCTTCGATAAATCTAACGTCTGCGATTCCGTTTTAATTTCTCGCATCTATGCGTCCTCCTTAGAATCCGAGGTTTTCTTCGGCTGGTAGTTCGTCGTCTGCTGCCGTCTGAGATCCGCCGCCAAGCGATTCGCCAATTAACGCTAGGTCAAAGCCTGCCGCGACTAGATTTTCGAGCATTTCCTTTTCGTCAGCTTCGTAAATTAAGCCGTCAAATAAAGACATGTCGAACTCTTTGCCGTCTTGCGCTGCGAAATGCTTGCGTTCCACTTCCGTCAAATCCTCTTCCATATCGATAAGAGGCGTTAGCGAAACGACTGTACTCGTTCCTGAGCCGGACTTCTCTAACTCAAACGCGATACGACCGAGCTTCTTCTCTTGTTTCTTAATGACCGCATGAACAGTCGTAGCCTGCGGCTTAGAAAGATCGACGATGATTGGCTCGCCAGTTTCGAGGTTGATAAATCCTAGCGCATAACGTTCTTTTACGCGATATTTAGCCGCTTCTTGCTTAGCCGCTTCTTCCGCTTTAGCATCTCCGCGATCATCAGCCGCTTTCTTTTGGTCTTGATAATACTTCCATGCGCGATCCCATGACGTTAGGTTCGACTCAGGAAAGCCGTTCTTATTTAGCGTGCTTGGATTAGCCGCCGAGAACGAATTTACCTTCTTATAGATTCCGTATGAGAAGAAGCGAATCAGATCGAACGCACTCATTACGCGTACCTTATAAACCGTGCCCGTCTTAAAGCTCGCAAACTCAGCGCTATTACCGCCATTACCTTCATTTGTTGCGTTCAATGCGTTTAGAGCGTCAGCTCCGCTAGTGTACTTTGTCATCCGATTACCTCCGTTAATTTGTTTTAGGGTTTGACCCTCGCAAAACACCGGTATCTGCGCCCGAGACGCCGCCAGCGCACGGCATAGCGACGCGACAGTTTTACTTAACGAACGCCCCGGTATTCTCCGAGCGTCGGCGGTCATCCGCCGCCTTTATTCCGTCTCTCTTCGCTCACTAGCGACCAATACATGCCGCCGATAATGAAGGTCGAGATTGTGCCGACGAATGCGAAATACATTAAGAAGTCGTCAAACATACGCGGCAACTCCTCTCGCATAGCGCGTTACTTGGCGCTTGATTTCGAGAGATTCGGTAGGCAGTTCATCGACGCGCATTTGAACGGCATTGATTCGGGCTTGTAGCGCCATTCTTTTAGCTTTCGATCGAGTACGTTGGAGTTCTTCGGCTAACCAGCGTAGCTCTTCGTCTAATTCAGCCGAAAATGATTCGTATTGACTAATCGTTTCAGTTGCGTTTTTCTTTATGACTTCATAAGCGTCGATAAGTAAGCGCTTGGCGATCGACCCGGCGTTGTCTTTTTCCTTATAAACGGTAATAACGACGTTTGTGTCTACCGCAAAATGAATAACTACGCCTTTACTCGCGTACATGCGAGCCTCTTTGCCGGATTCATCTACAGTGATTCCGAGATACTGAGCGTGTTCCATTTTCTGCGCGATCCAATTACGTGCGGCATAATGATTATCGATGCCAAATCGGGTTTTAAATCGCTGCTTCGCGTGGTGGGTTATGGTTATTTCGGAAGGTTTCATCCGACGCGCACCGCCTTGATCGAAGTCGGTCGGTAATAGTCCGCCGGATCATCCTCGCGATATAACGCGCCTTCGTATTGTAATTCCGTTAATTTTTGGATGTTTACTACGGGTGGGAAATCGTTTGTAGGTTGTTTCATAGTACGTTAGCCTCCTTAATTTTTAGGTAAAACGTACTAGACGGAGGGTTGTTCGCATGGTGTTCGCTTGAAATTCGATTCTCAATCGATTATCATTAAAATACGTAGCGAAGCCCTCGTGCCTAGATACGTGATTATGCTGTTAGTTCGCGCTGGCAGTGTAAACGGAAACGTCGGATGAACTTGCGATGTGCTTCGAAATTTCCTCCTAAACGTTGCGTCAACAACGTGGAGATTTCGGTCATATTCGTACATCCTTCGCTCCAACATCTAAGTATTAATTCTTTGCGAAGATCGCCTTGCGTCAACAGGGCGGTCTTTTCTTTTAGTAAAACTTCGCCTTCGACGTCCGTCAAAACGTCTTGAGGCTCCCACGAGACATTACCATCATCTCGCATTCCTTCTATAGATAAAGCCGCTTCTTTTCGTGAAGCCTTCAGATACTTATTTCGTTCCCTTACGATAATGCGCTGGATCAACGCTTTCTTATCACGACCATTCCCTTCATAGCGCTCCAACCAGTAGCCTATCGAGTTTAAGCACCGCTGCTCGAACGATGTTTGGTCGGGAACTAAGTGTGCGATTCGTTGCGATTCTCTTTGTACATACGGAATCGCTCCGTAATCTGCGGCCATCTGAAGTCTATTAAATTTTTCTTTATTCAAGTTTTTCTCCTCCCGTCCCTTACACTTATACAGTCGCATATGGTCTGTTAGAATCGGGACATTTGATATAAAGTTTTTTATATTTTTTCTTCCATGTCCATATATTAGCATCTAGGGAGGAGAAGTTTGTGGTTTTTGGATAATCTTAGTTTTTTAGACTTTTCCGAAAAATATCATAAAAAAAGACAAAAGAAAAAGGCCAGTTGGCCCGTTCTTTTATCCACCTACTTTTATTGCGCTTGTCTGTATTGGTGTATTTTCATCCGCTAAATCTTTTGTGGATCCTTCGGTATTAAGAAGCGAAAGAACTAATGCCCCTAAAACAAAACCCGTTAATAAAATCTTTTTCATAAACAACAGCTCCCTTAGTTTTTAATTTAATCGACTTCAAAGCATTAACCTGATCGGGGTCTACTCCAACAATACGTAGGGTTTCCGCTGCGAGTGATGCGAAGAAGAAGTTCATCTCTTTGTGGAAATGGCTAAATGCTCTATATATATCGCCCAATTCCCTCCCCTTAACGTAGTTAAAGTATACTATAAAATCCTCATCACCTCCTAGAAGTAATCTGTCTGTAAATTTAGTTATATCCGGTAAATTTCCGCCGCTAAGGAAATCAAAAAGTGTCTTCACGAAATTTAAGTTATTCGTCGCTTCGGAAATTAAAACATCTTCTTTTGTCATTTTTGCGTAATCGACACTCTTTATTAAAAAATCAATACACGAACCCTTATCTTCATATAAGTTACACATACCTAAATAATAATAACCGTCGGATATATGCTTGTAGTTGAGTTCGGTTTCAACAAGCACATTTGCGTGTTCGCGACATAACTCTAAATCATTTAAATGTAAATATGCCGGAGCTAACAATTCCGATAAACGATAAGAAAATGATTCTCTGAAAAATGCTCTTCTTTTTCCGATATTTTTTATAGAGTCATTTATCTCATTAGCTACCCTTGCCATTCCCAAAAAGTCTCCTTCATAGTATAAAGAAACGCAGATGTATATATCTCTTAACACTGCGAGATCTTTAGAACTCGATACTTTTTGTTTTTTTACATTTTGGCACAATTCATTAAATTTAATTCTATCAGTCATGAAGTTCAACAAGAGGCTGTACATCTCGACGAATTGCTTAATTCCCGGCTCTTCTTTACTTTTTTCAAGAAGCATCCCAAGTAACTCTGAATCTCTTTTTAATGCAGCGTACTCAAAAGCTTGTTTAATCCACTCAGGAGATTCGATTTTCATACACCATTCACGCATTGTTTCGTGGTATTGTTCTTTGTAGAAGAACTTTGAAAGTGTTACTAAGTGCTTGAAGCCAATGGACCCGCTGTCGGAAAACTCGTATAATACATCTTGGTTAATTCCGGTTTTTGTGGAAATACATGCTATACTTAAGTCGTGTTTTTCTCTGAGGTTGATAAAATCATCTTTAATTGACCGCATAATACACACCCCTTATAGACTTACGCCTTCTCTCTGTTTATACTATAACATAAATGCACACTTTTGTGTGCGGTAATTTAAGGAAAAAAGGAGATTTTTTTATGATTAGCTACGAACCGCTTAGGACTTACTTGGATGAAAGAGGGTTAACAACCGGAATTTTAAGAGATAAAGTAATACATCGGAACCTTGTAACGAAGATTAACGAGGACAAGCCCGTTAGCTTATCGACTATCGAAGCTATTTGCCTCGAATTGGATGTGCCTATCGAAAAGGTTGTCCGTATTCTTCCAAATCCGCCCGAATGACGATGGAATCGGCGCGGTTATGTGGTATAATTTCCTTCGTAAAGCGCGTCATTTTGCTTTGCGGAGGTGTTTATCTCGCAGTATTCGGTCGTAGATTGCCGGATAAAGGAACTGTGTTATAAACGTGGTTATACGCTTATCCAACTCGCAGAAATGGTCGGAATATCTAATACGCAGCTTTCCGATTATATTTCGCTCAGAAACGTCCCTAACGTTGAAATGGCATATTCTATTGCGCGTTGCCTCGACTGCCCGGTCGAAGCATTATATAATTGGCGTCCTTTATCCGGTAGCAACACGGAGGGTTAAGACAACCTCCGCCGACCGAAAGTTCGGATATTCCCGAACCTCACGTTAATACTTACCGCCTCCGCACGACTAACAACTCGCTTAAGAGCGCCCTCACCTTTCGCCATCAATAATTCATTCGCATCTTTGTACCCTTCCGTTATATAACCGTGCGCAAGCCTGACTTTGCCGCGCATCTTTAGCTCGACCTCCTTCCGAAGTTTTTTACCGGCTTCGTCATTGTCCGTTATTACTATTAAATATTCGATTGACGACTGCGCAATTATGTCCGCCTTCTCTGCGGAAAATTTACTGCCGCCTGTCGCAATGCCGCAATAGCCTGCCGTACGCCACGAAAGCGCATCGATTTCAGCTTCGGCAAGCACCGCTGTTTTAGCGCGATCAGCATATACGGTTTCGATTCCGTAAATAAGTTCACGAATCGGCAAGCCGCCTTTTGCGTACCAAAACGCTTTATTGCGGGTCGATCGGTACTTCACGTTTGCCAGACGCTTGTTAGGCAACCGCCACGGAATCACGGCCGTTTTTCCGATCAAGCCTACGCCTGCTTCGCGCTGGACGTCTTCGCTTATTCCGCGGTTAGTTAAGTAAGCATTCGGGCCGATTTTAACGTCGGTCAGTAAACTTTCGGCTAATGGCCGTCTAGGCTCAACGATTTTTAAACGCGGAATGCGGAGTTTTAGGCGTTCTTCGCCTTCGCTAGTACCATAAGTCTCGGTTAGATATAAAGCCGTCTCTTCCTCGGTTTCTTCACGCAAGAATGCGAGCAGTTTAATGAATCCGCCACGTTCGCCCGTGCCGCTGTCTCCGAAATATCCGGCCTTGGCTGTCGAGGTGTCTTCGTAATAAACATAAAAACTAGGAGTACGGTCATCGCGAAAAGGGCTTGCCGCCGTTAATCGGTCAGCGTGCCACGTAGGACGATCCCATTCAAAAAGTTCTAATTCTTCGCGTATGTCGACGTCCGTCGGGACGCCATTAATCGTAATGATCGACATGTATATACGACTCCTTTCGTTATATTACACTAAACCAATCGACATTGTAGTCGTAATTTGTCGAAAAAATTCAGAATTATTTAGTGTAATTGTTGGTACGTATTACATTTAAAACCATATCGCTAGAAACCGTAGGCTTTTAACTCAATCTCTCCGGCTGCCACCTGCTTGATTAGCCCGACTTGCGGAAGATAGACGATCTCGACGACTTCATCCTCTCCTCCGTCACGTCCTTTATTTACGCCGATCAAACCGCGTCCTTCCTTTGCATTCGTATCAACCGGTATCAGCACCGCCGCATCTTCCAGTAAAGCCGACGTTTTCTTTACGTCCTTACGCTTCGGCAACTTAATTTCGCGATTACCGGCTTCGTCTTCGGTTGCGTCATCTTCTCCGGCTTGTGTGATAGCGAAAATGACAACGTCCATTGTCCCGGCTAAACGGCGCATCTTCTTCGATGTATCGGCGGCTGCCCCGCCCGTCGTCTTATTCGAGTTGGACTCGTAATCTAAGTAATAAAACGGGTCGACCATCACGACGTCCGCTTTCGTTTGCTCAATGTCCGCTTTAAGGTCTTTTAGCGAACGAGAATCGAAGTCTTTGTCGTCAACTGCACGCACTGTAATAGAACCGTCGATAATCGTATTTAACGTCTCGATAAAGTCCATAAAGGCCGCCTCGAATTCCTCCGATAACTTGCCCTGGCGAACTGACCTCGAATCAAATCCGGCCTCCATTTGCTGACCGTCAATTTCGGTTAAAGCGACGCCCTGATCCCCGGAAAGTGAAACGTAGATGCGAACGAGAACTTCGAACCAGCCCATCTCCATCGACCATATGAGCGTATTTGCGCCTTGAATTGCGCAGTGAATGACTTCTTCCAGCGTAATCGCCGACTTGCCGCGTCCCGATTTTCCGTAGACAACGTACATGTTCGAACTGACATAGCCGCCGATTGCCGTATTAAGCGCCGGAAACTTGCTGTTCCAAATACGAAATGACTCGCCGGACTTCCGTTTTTCATATTCGGCACGAAATTTATCGACGTCTGTCACGACGTTTGTTCCTACTGTTTTACGAACGCTTGTTCTCATTATACTCTGTTCCGCGACGGTTTTCAACCAATCAAATAACTCCTGCGGATTTCCACTTTCCTGCGCGCGGTTGAACCGTTGAACAAAGTCTGAGTCCGCCGTCTTGACACCGTTCGCTCCGTATTTATCATTAAATTTCGAAGCGAAATCGTTCATCACCGCAGCTTCCTTCGCCTTCTTCGCTAAGTATTCAAAGGTCGCGTCAATACTAAATTCCGGCTGGAATGTCGGCACTTCGGTCGCTACCATTTCGGCGGTCGGCGCTTGGTTTCCGTGCTTTTCCGCATATGCGCTGATGTATTCGAAGGCTGCCCGTTCGCCATCCGTTTGAAAATCTTTGCGCGTTAAGCCGTAGCGCAATAAGGCCGACGGGTCGTTCGCTTCGATTACTTTCGATAAAAGACTAGTTCCGAAACTCATCGGCGTTCAGCTCCCTCGACTGTCAATCGCGCCATAGTTTCGTCCATTTTCGCCTTAAACGTCAATTCACCCGTCTTTTCATATTGCGCTTTATACCAGTTGTAGATGTCGAGCAAATTATCGGTTTGTTCCGTTGCATCTTTACGTTCCTGTTTACGCTTTTGTACTCGGCTCATTATCGGCTGCTCTTTTGCCGCCATTTCCTCCGCCTCCGTTTCGTAGTTTATTAGATAAACAGTACTTCTAGCCGGCGGATAGTCTTCGAGGTTGAAGTCCACCAAGAAATCCTCCGCAACAAGCGCGTTAGCTAACAACGTCATGTCCGCCTCGAACGCTTCTAGCCACTCGCCGTTAATCGCGTCGTACAGGTCGTATTCTATGAAGTTAAAGACGGCCTCTTTCGACGTTTCCTCGATGTACCGCGCGCAGTCAATGTAAAAGACGCGTCCTTCGTAGCCGCCGACCGAAACTAGATCGCCAGTTTTATAGGCCGGCGTGTGGTCCGCAAATTCTAGCGCATCGAGTTTATCGAAGATGGCGAGTTTTGCTGCGCCTTCTCCGTTAGCCAACGAATCCGCAACGAGCAGGTCGCGTAGGTACTGAATTTCCGTCAATGATAAGCCGCTCATTTACAGCCGCCTCCTTTTTGATCCGCCCGCAAAGACGATTTCTCTGCACTGGTCGGCGATCCGGTCCGCCAGTCGAGCTTCTCCGAACACTTCCGGCAGGTCTGCCATTTTAATGTTCGACGTATAAACGGTCGGCATTCGGTTAGTCACGCGATAGTTGATTATCGTATGCAAATCGCCGCGAAATCCTTCCGTTACGTCTCTCATGCCTATTTCGTCCAGCACTGCGAAAGGTGCCCGTTTTGCCGCTTCTAGCGCCTCGTAATATCTTTTAGCCGCCGGCTCTGCGATTGAGTCCGGAACTCGCGGTCTATTAAACTCGTTGTATTCGTTCTGCCACGCGTTGACGTCGAGGAAATACGCCGGTCGCTGGTCGGGCTGAACGCCCCGTTTTAAGGCGCCAATGTAATGGACCGTTAAATATTCGTTTAACAGAGCTGCCGCCGTCGTCGTTTTACCGGTGCCTGATTTCGCGCTGTATAAATATAGCGATTTAATACGTTCAGCATCAGCATCGAATTGGCGGTCGAACGTCTGCGCATATACATCGGCCGCCTTGTAAGCTCCGGATTGGTCGGCACGTGCCGGCGAATTCTTAAGCGTCACTAGCCGATAGTCTTCCGCCAATCCAGCCGCGCCCGACCGTCCGCCTCCGCCATCTAAACCGTGCAAGCCGAGGTATAATTCGCAGTGTTTCGTACAATTAACGCCGCCAGCTTGGGCGCATTTGCTTGCGAGTAGGCATCGTGATTCATTCGTCATTCATAGCCGCCTCCTTTCGGTCAATTCGTTTCCGTAAAGTTCGTTCGTGTTTTGAGCGCATCTTTTTATCTTCGCCCTTAACGCGTTGTTCATTGAAGTTCGCTTTCCAACCGCCACCGGTATAATACCAATCGACGCCGCCATAGCTCTTTCTTCCACCTGTTTTAAGCCATCGATGAAGCGTCAATCGAGCGCCTCCTTTGCGTTAAATTTCCGATAACAACCTTCGCAAAGTTAGCCCACTTACCCGCGTCAATCATCCGTTTACCTCCGTCCTTGAATCGTCAGTTTTTAGGAAAGAATAGATGCGGAACGATGTACGGTTCTTTTCCGTCGCCGCTATCCGACACCGACATGATCATGTTTTTTATTCGATGATGCTTCGGAATCTCATGAAATAGCGCATCATAGCCGTTTAACTCTTCCGAAATCTCTATCGTTTCGTCGAGGTAGTACTTACCTCTCGTTCTGAAGTACGTTACATTCACCGTTTTCATTCGTCCTCACCCGCTCTCGAATCGTCAATGATTACAAGTTCGGCATTACTTATGAAATCAAATCCGTCGTCATAGTAATACGCTCCATCTTTAATGTTTTTTATTGTTTCTTCGTAGAACTCAACTCCGTTTGCTTGCCTTCCCCTAACAAAGTCACCCACACGTACTTCAGTCGGTTGTGGCGTATATAGATATTCCGCAGGCACTTCGAGACCTAGCGCACGTCTCAGCGCGATAGCCTTACCGATGTGTGCGTTGAAGCAATCGACAGGAGCGCATTTAGCGATTCCATAAAACGCTTTGCGACTATTCGGTACTTTAGCCGTAACTTCAACGGATCTGTTTTCCGCGTTAACACTGATCTCGATATTAAACGCCTTTGATAATCGATTACGCATTTTCAGCGTTTCGACGTCCTCCTTCGCCTTCTCGATGATCTCATCCCGTTTCTGTTGGTCGGACTTCTCATGCGTACCATGCGCCGCCTCAATTTCCGCATCGAAACGCCCTTGGTCGTAGCCTAGCTTATATGAACGTGTTCTGAGCGCCTTCATTGTGTCCTCGACTAGCGCGATTAATTCGTCATAGTCCATTTCGTCAAGGTTCGGGATTGGCGGGTGTTCTCCGATGATGACTTCGTACTCTTCGTGGTATATGATGCGCCCAATGTCATCATGTACCGCGTCGTCGCCACGTAATGAGCCCACACGGAGCACTGCTCCATTTTCATAGCGGGTCTCCATCACATTTACGTCCGTAATCAAAATATGCTCGCCTACGTTTGCTTTACGTTTCTCCGTCTTATAATTAGGTTGCGTCATATCAAAACATCTCCCCGTAGTTTATTTGCGACTGTTCCGCCGCCCTTTTATCGTCTTCTTCCGTCTGTTGAGCCGTCTTCTGCTTCGCAAGCAACGGCGGCAGGTGCCGGTCTCGCATATACGAAAACATAAAGCCGAAGTTGCAGCCGGGCCATTGAGCCGTCGGCTTCTTAGCCGCAAAGCAAGCGTCAATGAAGTCACGTACGATAACCGCCCCATATTCGTCGATCATCGTCTTTAGGTTCCGCGCTTCCATGCCGCGGTTGTTTGCGACGTATTTGATGCCGTAGACTTCGGGGTGGCGGTCGTGCAGATAAACGATGAAGTCGCGTGCCGTCCATTTTCCGATAGGCTTTTCGTTCATGAATATCGCCTCCTAATCTTCGATTGATTCCGTCTCTACGGTTATTCCGTTTATACGCTTCTCTGAATAATCGTGATCATTACCAGCTATATCAACGCTCCCATTATACGTATAGACGCTGTACGCAATTGATTTAACGCGCTGACCAAATTTCGATAAATCATTGTCAATAAGGCGCTTTATATCCGTAAGTACGTACGTCATTTTCATTACGCATTCACCCCTTCGATTTTGATGCCAAGATGGTCGAGCGTTTGTTTGATTCCGTTTGAAACGCCCGCCGTGTAATAATCGTCATCACTAAACGGCTTCGACCTTTCGTGTTTGGCGTAATTAGCTTCGTAGTAATCTCGTACCTTTTGTTCCGGCGACTTTGTGACTTCATATCCGTTGATTAACGCAGCCGCTAATGAAACGCGACTTAAATCGTTCAGTACTGCGCAATGCCTGACATATACGCCAAAGTGACTCAAAATATATTCGTCATCCCTACCGAGTCCTCTTAAATATGATATAGCCTTCGCCTGCTCTTTCGTGATTTCCGGCTTCATTTTAACGCCTCCTTCATTCGGTTTAATACGAATCTAACGTAATCCTTAACGTGCTCCGGCGAACCGATCGCGAGTAAATGTTCGGTCGCATTCCGGTCATCAAATTCCTCCGGCATCATATCTCGTATACGAGCGAGGTGATCTACGTATTTTTCATTCTCCGCAATCAGCGCCGCCATTGCCTGACGTAATTCTGCGATTTCTTGATCCTTCGTTTTAGCCACGATTTAACCGCCTCCTAGCCGTTTTATTTGACCGTAGTAGTAGCGCCCTCGATCGTCAGTGCCTCCGCTAATTCCGTGCGAAATTCCCGTACCATTTGCGCGATCTCGGCGAGTGAAGTCGCATCCGACGTTTTGATCTGTCGGTTCATTACGTCTAGAACGGCGCGATCAACCGTAGGGTGATACGAAACTTCTCGCCAGCGTTCGACGGGCGTCGGGTCGGCGTCAGGGTTCTCGGCCAGTTTCTTCGCCCAGCCCGGCGCTTTGGTCGGGTCGGTGAAATAGCGCTCGTTGACGATGATATTGTGGGCGTCTGATGTAAGGCGGTAATCGGGTGATAACGGAATATTAATCGACATGATTATCGAACTCCTTTTCGTTAGATTCGACTAATTGCATTACGTCCGAAAAATACGGCTCATCACGATTAATAACTACGTAATCATTTACTGGACGTTTTCCTTGAATCGTCCTATTAAGCATAATTTCGACTTGCATGTCGTATAAATGACGCTTTTGTTCGTCTGTTGCGTACCGATCTATTTCGGATTTCTTTAAGACTACGTATGACATACGATCACTCCTTTCGTTTATTAGTCGCAATACTTTGTCGCTTAAATCAGCTACCTTTAATTTTACGCCGTCTTTAAATTGCGCCTGAGTGCTCGGGTGTAGTTCGGTAAGTGCTTCGTATATAGTAACGAGTTCATGTTTCGTAAACATAACGCACCTCTTTCCGTTTATTATTAAGACCGTAGCAATTCGTTCGCTTACGCTCACTCTTTGCAAATATCCTTTATCGCGATAGATATATCCTTTAAGTAATTATTTGCGCGAAAGGTTTTGATTGAGCGCTATTATTTATCTAGTTATTAATGGCTCTAGTTAAAAGATGGTTCTAGTTAGTGTAAAGCCGAGCCGTGTACGGGTCAGCCGTATATGGGTAGACGATACACGGCGTTTATAACTCCTCCGTATCTCCGTCAAATATTGCGAGCTGACTAATCGGAAGTATTGTATAGCGGGCATTCTCCCACCGCTGAGTCTTTCCTTCGCGTCCTTGTTTCTTAACGACGAGAGGACGTCCTTGCCAACGATAATCACATAACGCCTGTATCCGCTTATTTGCCGCAACTCGGCTTAAATTTAATACGGCCCCTATCTGTTCCTGCGTCGGGTAGCATTCGCCATTTGCGTCCATAAACGATGATAGTACGCAGAGAGTCTGCCAACGTTCGGGTCCGATATCCGCGATCAAGCCTTTCTTGACGGCATCGACGTACATCTTAACGAAGATACGCGTCTCGGACTTTCCGGACGTTAAGTTATATTCCGATTGTGTTTCTACGGAGACGAGCCGTTGGTGATCGTTTGTCACGCCAACACCTCCTTATTTTCGCTTTCATAAGTACAGTCGCATGTGGTCGGTCAAAATCGGGACATTCGCTTCAAACTTTTTTGAATTGGCCCATAAAACGCAAAAAACCCCCGCCTATTAAGACGAGGGTTCAGAGTAGCGCCGTATTTAGTTGCGGTGTAGCGTTCCTATGCGGTATAATGCGCTTAGAGACGATTGACTTATCGGTGACTTAACGTTGATATAGTTGACTTTACGGGTGACTTATCGGAGAAAAACAACGTAGAAATAACGACGTGGAAGCTGGCAGCGTAGAGGTCAGCGGTTCGATCCCGCTATGCTCCATAACGAAAAACCATTCTTGAGAAATCAAGGATGGTTTTTTTATGTATTTATTTCTTACAGCTCTGTTTGTTCTTTGTTTTTTCTTAAGCCTAATATCTTTAAGATGCGGTACGCGATCACAGAGACATAAGCCGTGATGAGAATGATTGTGTAAGACACAGGATAATCACTCGTCATTCCGTGATAAAAGAAATAGATGAGCAGCACTGACAGCATGATGACTTGGAACAGTTCCTTTTTCATTTTACTCTCCCCTCATGATAGTGATTCGGTCGATTATATCACAAATGATGTCATTTTTTGTTAGCTATCAGCAAGGGGAAATCCATTCACCTGCTGATAGCACTTTATGAATGATCACTTTTTCAGCAATCGTTCGATTTTGTTCTTCGTCTTCGGACCGTATATCCCATCTGCCGCTAGACCATTCATAAGCTGGAACCGCTTGACCGCATTCGCTGTTTTTGATCCATAATAGCCATCAATCCCGTTGTTTTTTGCCCCTTTATCTGGGTAGAAATAGAGGGAGGATAAGGCTTTTTGCACAGCTATGACTTGTGGTCCTTTTGTTAAGGGCTTGGTTATTTTTAAGATGCCCGATGGCAGATTTGACGATTTCTGTTTGGTAACTGGTGCTTTGTGACTCAAGCTCTCTGTTCGAACTGGCTTTCTTGTGCTTTTGCTGCCGGTACGAGCTGTGGCTATTCCAGCTTTAAATTGATCCCACCGTCCGAGCAATTTCCTTGGACATTCTTTCCCGCTCCAATGTTTATGAGGGACTACATTTGATAAAGGAATTCCCAAATCGCCCATTAGCTTTCGAATGAGCCATTGGGCATTTTCGACTGCTTGTTCAAAGTTGCCGTCTGTATTTTCGCAAATTTCAATTCCGATTGATTTCATATTGCCATTGCCTCTGCCATCTCCTGTATGCCAGCCGTTCTCGTTTAACGGTAAATGCTGATAAATCACCTGATCGTCGACAGTGTAATGCCAGCTGACTCCGGTACTTGAACGTGCAACAAACGCAGCGTGACTCCCAGCATTTGCACCTTTTGCCGTGTTAGAGGTATTATGCACCGTAATATAGAGCGGCTTCATCGTATTTCCTGGTCTGTTGCGGTTGTGTTTTGGAATGTAGGCTTGAATGATATTGACCATATTGTTTCTCCTTCAACGATTATTTTGTTAGCCCTCTTTGTTTCAGGGTATCTTTTTGTAATTGACCTTTGTAGGTCACATAATTGTTTTTAAACCAAGCGATAATGGCTGTCACCATCGTAAAAATGGTGGAACCTGCTACATATAGTGCCTCACCAGCGGTTTGTACTTGCTCCTCACTAATCGGTAGCACCGTCTGTCCAAACATGACAAGTGTTTGATTGATGAGCGCAATAAAAAGAAGCACTGTGCGAATCACAGTGCCTTTGTCGAATGTTTTCATGATTTCTCCTCCTATTTTAAATTCCGTTCAATTTTGTCGAGTTTGTCGATCACAACATCATACTTCTCACTAAACTTTGCTAACACATCATTTTGCGCCTCGATTTGTTCATTGAGCTTGTTTTCTCTTTCCTTTGTTGTGTTTAATACATAAAACAGCACCCAACAGAACAACACCGCAAACGGCCCTTGTGTCATTAAGTTTTGAACAACATCTACTTCCATTGAAATCACCTTCTTTCCGGCAAAAAAATAAAGCCATTAGGCTTCGTATATTTCTCCAGTTATATTTTGATAGTCTTCTGTCGAGATCCAGCCAATGCTTACATAAAATGCAATGTCCTCTGGGCCGTAACACTGCCAGTCCCAGAATTGTTTGATATCTACAACAGTTGGAAACATCATTCTGAAGTCCCCCCTTTTTGCATAGCCAATAGCTGCGTTAATTGTTTTGATAACAAAGCATTTTGTTTCTTCAAAAGCTCTATATCACTTGGCGGGAGAGGGGCTGGTTTTAGGCTATCTATATACTCCTGTGTCGCTGATTCATACCCGTGTTGTTTTTCCACATCAAATGCAGCTTTATAAAAAGCAGGCACCTAACGATTTTATCCCGTTATAAATACTGCCGCCAGATGGGATATTGATCAACTGGGATCCGTTATCATTCGTCATTTTATATAGCTGAGATTGATTCCATTTCTGCTTTTCTGTTTTAGATGAATGAGATGTTACATCATTTTCGTGTTGATTGATATGATTTAATAGTTCAGCATCATTTTCAATAATAACCTTTACCATGTCATTAAACAGATCTGCATGAGCTGTATCACTTGTTTTGAAAGTACGCGGTGTCTTTATCTCCATGTGATTCTCCTTTCACATTGTTTATGGAATTATCTTGTACTGAACTTAAAACCAAATGTAATAAACTCAGTTGGATTAGCATTATTTGAAGATGATTGCACACATACATTCCCATTCTTATCTACTAAGGTTCGATGGAATTGAGGTACTCCAGGTGTCCCTATACTCGAAGCGATACCTACAAAATGGATTGCCTGCTGCGGCCGATATCCTTCAGGCAAAATAAACACTGGGTTATTTCCTAAAATCCCACCTTTTATAGCACCTACTATCTCAACTTCCCCCAAGAGATTCTTTCGATATTTCACTGGCAAATTAATAGGGTCATATCCCTTCCAATTGCCATTAATCTCTTTAGGTGTTTCCCATGAACCTTCTAATAGATCTGATAGCGTGATTTGCTTCTCCCACGGTGTCCATGATTGTGCATTGTGTCTAAGAACTCTAAAGTATGTGTTTTTTCCATAAACAGATTCGTATGCTATTTGCACCAATGTAGTGCCATAACTCATCACCAACAAAAACACTCGATCATAGGAAGGCGATGGACCGTTTACTCCAGTATTATATATAAGGTACATTCCTGTCTCGGTAAGAGTATTGTAGTCTGTCTCGCTAGCAAACCCATGATAAAATGGCTTTCCATTATCTTGAGTGATTTTTACTAATTGACCATTATCCCATCTATTTCTATCTCTTACCGTAGGCAGCTTTGTCCAAGTAATCGACATATGTCCGGCTTCGTAATAGAAAAAATAAGCATTACCTGAACTATCCATCGCAAAACCAGAGCCAATATTTTCTTGACCTACTGTCTGCAGCCCTCTGATTGAGACATTTGATGAAACTGGAGAATCCTCCACACCAGCAGCTGCATAAAAAGTACATGTTCCTTTATCTTTTATCGCATCAAATATTCTGCCGTCAGAAGATACATTAATCAGCTGTCTTCCACTATCTGCTGTGATCTTATAGTTCTGTGAATTATTCCATTTCTTCTTTTCTGTTTCAGATGCGTGTACTTTTGCATCATTTGTATGTTTTAAGAACTGTTCTATTAATCCATGATCATTTTCAAGAAGTACTTTGACCACGTCATTAAACAAATCAGCATGTGCTTTATCATTTACTTCAAAAGGTTTTGGTTCTTTTATTTCCATTCAGTTTTCACTCCCTTGCTTTGATGCTTGGTTCCATTTCTTGTAGCTGCTCTAGAGTGAGCATCCTTTGTTCATATCCTGTTTTTAAATCTTCCATTGAACAATCGCCTAGTTCCACCGCTTGTTTGACCAATTCAGGGGTCACCCATTTAAAATACAACGCCATCACCCAATAATTCATGATTCACGCTCTCCTTTATATAAAAGGATCTCATTTTTTAGCGCTTTTATTTCGTTTGTTAAATGATCACATTGATGTTCAAGCTGTTTTCTCATGAGCTTTTCTTTGGCTACTTCTTGTGCTAGATAATCTAGCGGAAGAGGTGGTTGATATCTTGGATTGATTTGAGATTCGTCCCACCATTCTTTCAATTCTTTTGCCGTTGGCTTTGGCACATCTAGATGCCACTCGTTAATGTAAGAACCGTCTCCGTCATTTCTAAGTTCAAAGTCCTTTTGCGGATCCGCATCGGGGTATTTATACTTAATGGCTTCATATAAAATCATAGAATCCTCCTATCCTCTCAGGAAATTTCTGCCGCCTACTTCTGTAATATCAAAATAGTTGTACCAGCCTGAATTTTCAGATACATAACGACTAACATCTCCGTCATATCCTGCATACATGTAAATTTCTAAATAATCCCCTTTATTAGCCGGTACATTCGCAGCACCATAAAGTCCCATACTAAAGCTCAACGTATCAGATGGGCTGGTCGGGCTCTGTCTTTGATGTGCAATATTTTTATACCTTTTTCCATTTAAATAGATCGATAATTCAAAGTTTGCGTATCGTTGAAAGGTTTCAATATAAACACCTGCATTCACTGAATACATTCCGTTTTCAGGGCAGATGAAGCGATTATTTTTGATATCAAAATTGTTATGACTGTCTTTTATCTTTCGATTAAAAAGGATTTTTTGATACTCACCTTTGGTTAATAACTGTTTTCCAGTTGTACCTATATTGGCATGACAGAATCCAGAGAGCTTATGCCAGTCGGTCCAACCAGATCCAGTCCACCAATGACGGCACCACGTACCTGTGCTATCAAAATAACTGCCCGCTTCGTTTCCAGTCCCATAGTAATATTGAACAAATCGAAAGTTACTATATTTTTCATTTTTCACAAAGCCAAATCTCGTAGGATATCCGGTATCATTCGCTTGTCCAATATCCATGAACGTAATGCCATTAGGATATTCCTCACCGCTGACTGATGCATCTTGAATGGCTTGATCGCCTGTTAGTTTAAATAAGCTTTCATTTGTGATTCCTTCTATTTGTAGCCTGAGCGCATTGTCATTCTCTACTAGAGTGTCGACCATCCGGTTAAATAAGTTGGCATGTGCTTTGTCAGAGGTTTCAAACGGTAAAGGTGATTTGATGTCCATTTCATTCCCCTCCATTAATAAATATCATCAATCTCAAAAACAAATTCGATGTCGCCGTCTTTTTGTTTGTCTGTCATGGTGCGGATGGCGGTGAATTTGCCGGCTTCGTCGACAAGTGCTAGTTCGTTGATGACTTCTCCTGCAAGTTCTCCTTCGGCGATCGTGCAGGTGTAGCGGATTTTTGCTGGTTCCATGAAGGTAAACGAATCAATCTCTTTTTGGACGAGTTCTTTTTTGAGTTTTTGTTCAGTGCCGTCTAGTGAGATCGGTTTCCCATCCTTCGTCCCACCATTTCCAAATGCCATTTTGACGACTTTTGTGAGTTTTGTTCCTTCGGCTCTTGCCTTTGCCATTTGTTGACGTGCATATAATGTTGTTACGGTTAATTGATCAGCCATTGTGATCCTCCTTATAGCTCTATTTTTTGAGAAGTAGCTGCTAGCATTTTTGATCCGTCCAGCGGAACAGATCCATCGAGAATCCAGTAATGATCCTTAATCAGTAAGCTGCCGCCTTGTTCAGTTTGGACATGTACTGGCAATCGGAACGTCATTTTCTTCTTGGTTTGATGCTGGAGCTGATTTTTTGTGCGTAAAGTCAATGCCGCTCCTTGCTTCGTTTCATGTACCGCTCCAGTCATGACATAATTCATTCGGTATGTGTTCTCTGACTTATGCTGAAGCGGCATTCTCATCTTCAACGAATGCCGAAAACGAGCAGGTACATCGGTTGTCCCTCGTGTTCCGCTCAGATAAAACGACCCATTTAATACAAATTCACCATTGAGTAAAATCGGGATATGATCGAAAAAACCCACTCTGCTTCGCAGTGTGAGCCTCCCGTGATGATCATTTATTTCATGTACATCGGTATGATGAAATGCAGTGAACGTATAAGCCAAATGAGCTGGCTTTAACGTTTCAAGTATTTCTACAATATATCTAGTGTTTTGCAGATCATCTAGATTCACACGTAAGGCGAAATGGTAGCGATTGGTGGTCAGACGGATGATGGCACTTGGATTTTTGAGAAAGCGATTCACCGATTTCTCTAAAGAAAGATACGTGATCGGTGGAATGTTTGACATCATATTGAGTAAGCGTGCTCTGCGAAGTTCAATGGAATCATCTGATTCTCGCTGCACCTTCAGCATTCTTTCCCATCTATTCAATCCCCATGTCGCTGTCAAAGGGAAGAACTGATCCATTAAATCGAAAATGGATTCATCCAATTGCTCAAACTCTGGCGCTTCTGTTTTGAGCAGGTGATCGACTTCATAAATCTCTGTAAAATATGGCGGCAAGTAGTTTTTCATTTCATCCTGTTTGCTCAATAACCTTCACCTGCCTCAGACGCGGTATCTCAATGTCCTGTAACACTAAGTTTTTTGACTCCCCATTCAATAACACGTTTGCATAATCTGATACACTTTCTGAATGGTACAGAATGTCATTTAATGCGGACATTCGAATGGTACTCTTTTCAAATGCAATTGATTTCAACAGCGCTTTGACCTTTTCTTCTATTTCTTTCTGCGCTCCTTCAAGGGTCCAGTCCATTTGAAGTTCGACGGCTACTTCTATGTCAATGTCCAGCCATTTGGCGCTTTCGACGGTCGCTTTTGAACCAATAGGCGCTTGTCCTTCTCCTTCGCCTGGTACTGGGTCGATATATTCCTGTACTCTTTTAACAAGCAGATCTGATGCAACATCTAGATTGCCGTCTGTGATGACAATCTTGACTGTTCCTTCTCCATTCCAAAGCGGGAATACCTTCGCTCTGCCAACCCCTGTCACTTCCTCAGCCCATTTTTTATAATGCGCCTTGTTGGCACTGACAGCCTCTCGCCTAGCACGTATTAAGTAGCGATCATATAACGAAGCGTCATCTTCTTCCTCTTGTCCGGGTATTACCAAATCTTTCATGATAATTGATTCAAGCCCCGGGATTGTATCAAGTGAAAGCAGCGCCTGATCTGTTAATTGACCATTGCCGACTTTGCCAGGTGTCTCGCATTCTAGCGTCCCATCGTTCGAATATTGGAAATAGACGTCTTCAATAAAAAACCGTGAGCCAGCTGGGATGTTGATATCCTCCGGCTTAATAGCTGCGGACCAAACCGCTTTAGTCGCTGGTTTTCTTTCAATTCCTACTTCAGCGGCCCGCCGATCTAGAAACTCTCCTTGTGCTGTATCTGCAAAGACCAGCTCGAATACTTGATCAAGCCAAATATAGGACTGGGCCAGTTCAGCAGCAGCAGGTGCCAAGGCATTCCAAATGACGCTGTTTTCTCTTTTATCTATGTCATCTGGCAGTCTGTCTAGCATTCTTTCCATTAATGCTTCGTACGTTTGTTCCTCAAACATCGCTCTCCATCACCTCCTCTATTTCTAATGTGCCTTCATCTGTGACTATAGCTAGCTTGACATGAAACGAGTCATTTTCCTTTGTGACCTCTATCTCTTCAATATGATCAATCCGTTCGTCCACAATCAATGCTTCCTCTAGCAGCCTCGGAATCTCCATTTCTTTGTATTCATCCGTGGCTTCTGTATCCGTCAAAAGCTCCTGAATTTCAGTGCCAATGTCGTGGCTGTAAATAGGATGTGCATACCGCTCTGTCCTAAGTGTCATATAAACGAATTGACGAATTGCTTCAATGCCTGAAATGGTTTCACCTGTCAATCTGCCAGTTTCAACATCTATTCGATACGTCGTCGAGGTTTCCACCTCTTCGCCTTCTTCTGTTTCCTCAATTTCTTCCTCTGGTGAAAGTGCCACGTTCATCACCTCCCTTACAATTTGTCGATGATGTAGAAGGATTGCCCTCCTGCCATTGCCAGCACCATAATGCTGTCTCCCCTTTTCAGTTCATCATCCTCACCCTTATTTAGGCGCTTTGGCCAAATCAGTAATTCTTCCGGGATGATTAGCTTATGGTTTTCATTTAACTGGATGCTTACAGGAGAAACTGCCGTAACTTCTCCAATCACCAGATCAATTGGAGAGGCGGCGTCTACAGCATTCACTGCTAATCGTTTAATCGCTTCACTTAACCTCACGCTTGATCACCCTTTGGAATGGAATTTTTCTCAACGACATCAATTGTCATGGTGTGTTTCACCCCACTGAATTCATGTTTGTCCTGATCGATCCAGTACGTATTTTTTACGTTGATTTCAGGGATTTTCAAATAGATTGGAAGACCGCTTTGCAGTTCAGGAATGCCTAGCGCTTGGATGCTTTTGACTTCTTGTTTCACGCCTTTTTTCTCTGCCAGCCGTACTTTGGCTCTTTTTTGCAGCTGCGGCTGGTTGATTTGCCCTGTAACCGTCTCAACATGCTGTAAAATACCGTATTTACTCTGACCTGCTTTATCCTGTTCGACCACTACAATCTCTGATTTGCTACCTTTTTTCTTATTTTTCCCCTGTTCATCCACAGACGTGCGCAGCTTGACACGAGTGGCTGTTTCTTCAATCGAGGTGCTGTACTGATAGCCAATGAGATTGACACCTGATTCAATGACCCATACGTCCTCTGGATCTGGCCAAGCTCTCAGCCCCATCTTTCCTTTAGCAGAATAGATTTGATAGTTTCTGCCGGTTTGCCGCTTTGTCTCTTTTAATGCTTTCAGAATCATGTCATATAGGCTCGTATCGTTTTTAAACACTAGTGATTTTATGACATGACCTGTATTGGCGATGGAGGTCATGGGAATTTGAAAGTCAGCTCCAATCCGTCTCAAGATTTGATCTGCTCTTTGTTTTGAAAAAACATAGACATCTTGGTTTTTCACCAAATATTGAAGCATGTCGTATGCGGTAAAGGTCAGTTTCCCTTCAACAGGCGTCCTAGAAAACACAATGCCTCTGAACAGCTCTTTTCCTTTCCATTTAAAAAGAACCGTGTCCCCTTCTGAGACACGGTAATATGTTTGACTCCCTTGCTTTGTGATAATATTTGCTTGAATAGAGCGAGGAGCTTGATACCTTTGCCCCTGAAGTGTCACACTCTCTGTGACAAGCTCATACATGGTGCCGCTTCTGATGGCAAAAAGCTCGATCAATGCCAGCCCCCCTATTGTGGTATTTTTAACCTTTGTCCAGGGAAAATCCAATGCCCCGGCTGCTTAATATTTCGTTTGCTACGTTTAATCATCGCTAATTTATTGGCATTCCAAATACGCCGCCATTTTGTACTGTCGCCATAAAACCTGCCTGAAATGGCCCATAGCGTATCCCCTTTTTTGACGGTGTACATTTTTGGCGGTGTTTTTGAAGGCCTTTTCTTTTTCGTTTGTTTTGCTTTTTTCTTTCGTTTAATTTTCCTAGGCGATGCGGTTTTGTATTCCTTTAACTCGATCGTAAATTCACGATCGCCAATATCATATGATCCTTCTTTATGGGTGAAGCTTTCAATGCTGCACGTCATGTTGATTTTTGTCCCCGTTACAATCAGCCGCACAGACTTCTTTGAACGCATCATTCGTTCTATTTTCGCTATCGCATTCTCCGGTGATGGAATGCTTTTATATTCAGCAATTGGCGAATATTTCTTAGGAAATAAAGAAGTGAATGATACTTGCTTAGCCGATGGGACATCAATAAAGGTCAGTTCTCCAAAAGAGGCAACCTTTACCGTTTCATTTTGTACGTTATTTGTGATTTCAAGTTCGGATGGAAGGACAGGGAATCGCAACTTGTCCTTTCCTTGGGAAATCCACAATTGATACACTGATTTACCCATCAATCACGACCCCCTTCGTTCCTGTATGAAGCTCTACTTCCAGTTCATCTACGAGCATTTGTCTAATTTTTTCGACTAGCGATTGCTGATCTTGTCCATTATGGAAATGCTGATCCCCATTGAATTGAATGGTGATTTGCTTATTACTTGACGATGCTGTACGACTAGAAGACTGAGCTGAGGTGACTTGCTGCATTTGTGATTCTGGTAAAGGAGCAGACGCATTTGCTGGATCATATACTTGCATTCCAAGTGCCTTGGCTGCCTGCGTTAATAAATACCTTCCGCGTATGCCTCTTTCTTCAGGAATGATCCATTCGCGTTTGTTTCCTTCACCGACTCTAGCAACCTGCTCCTGAGTAATCAGTCCACCATTTGCGTAGCCTTTATAAGGCCCGCCTCTTCTCATACTTCGTAATCCCGGTGTATTGAAGACTGTTCCATATCTGCCCTTAATGTAGTTAATGGCTGCTACGGCATTATGAATTGGGTTCCAAATGTCATTCATGCCTTTGCCTTTATTGGAGTTAAACGTCGTTCCAATGGTTTGCATTAAGCCTTTAGAAGGCGTTCCCTTCTTGGCGTTAGAATCCCATAAGTTGATTGCTCTCGGATTTCCATTCGATTCATGCTGCGCAATGGTCATAAGTCCTGGAAGCCAGTTCATCGATGTGCCAGTTGCCATGAGAGCTGCCATGAGCCATTGCTGAACACTAAGACCTGAAGCCCCCATACCGCTGAAGGCACCGATTAATGAACCAGCCTGATTTTCAGCAAACTTTTTCACATCAACTGAGTCGAGTCCTTTGACGACACCGATCGATGCGAATTTCCCAAGACTCATCATGACGCGTGAAGGGGAATGAATATCTAATTCCTCTCTAAACGCCTGCTCTACTTTCTTCGCCATTTCTTTGGCGGCTTGTGTGACTTCACTTGCTTTTGAACGCATGCCACTGTTAAAGGCATCCATCATTCCTGAGCCCCAGCCTGGTGATTCTTGTTTTGCTTGTAGAAATGGTTGTTTGATGTGCTGATCTACGTATTGGCTAGTACCAACTGAAGTGGCATTTTGACCTGTGGCAAAACCACTAACCGTTCCAGAACCCCAAGTTGGCGATGCTGTCATCACTTGTTGATATGGTGCTTTTACACGACTTTGCAAAAAGCTATCTGTTCCTGTTGGTGTCATCTGCTGACCATTCGCAAAAGCAGCAACTGTTTGCTGACCATACTTATTTGAGTCTGAGGTCAATTGACCAAAAGGCTGCTGAATATTCTTTTGCTTCCATTGATCAAGTGTAATCATTTTTTGATTTAATCCTTGTTCAAAATCCTTATTAAATTGCTCGCCTATGCTGGAGGCTTGAATGTTCCCAGTCATCGAGACCGATCCGTCTATTGAACCGACAGAAGATGATGAAGCTACTGCTGTAGGAGCTGGAGAGCTTGATACTTGATTTCCAGCTGCTCCGCTTGGCATAACAGACATCCCAAGATGAGAAGCAGCCTGAGCAAGCAGCATCTTCCCGCGCCCTCGGTTATTTTGAGTTGGAATGACAAATTCGTTACCTGCTTCACCGACCCATGATAAGGTTGGCTGGGTGATATAGCCGCCTGTGGCTTTTTTATCAGGGTCTCCAAAGACATGTTTCAATACAAAATCAACCCCACCGCCAGCCTTATTAAACAAATCTTTGACCCACCCAAACGCTTTAGAAAACCCATCACCAATAGCTTCTGCTACTTTTACAATCGGCTTTTGAATGTTGTCCTCAAACCATTTGGATAATCCATCCCATATATCTGTCACCACTTTATACGCTTCTTCGAACTTTTTCCCGAAACTGTCTTTAATGGTTCCTACGGTATCTACAAGTGGATTCCACACATTTTCCATAAACCATGACGATACAGCTCCAAAGATTGATTGTATCTTTTTCCATGCATTTGATAATGCTGTCCAAATCCCTGTAGCGACTGTAACAACTGTACTGCTCAGTGGTGTCCAAACGTTTTCAATAAACCAACCCGCTACTGCACTGAACGTTTCTTGTATCCATGTCCATGCATTGACTAAACTTGACCAGATGGTCGTTGCTACCGTAACGACTGTGTCGCTGAGCGGTGTCCAAACGTTTTCGATAAACCAGCCCGCTACTGCACTGAACGTTTCTTGTATCCATGTCCATGCATTGACTAGACTTGACCAGATGGTTGTTGCTACCGTAACGACTGTATCACTTAGTGGCGTCCATACGTTTTCGATAAACCAGCCTGCAACTGCACTAAATGTTTCTTGAATCCATGTCCAGGCATTGACTAGATTTGTCCAAATGGTCGTTGCTACTGTAGCGACTGTATCACTTAGTGGCGTCCATACATTTTCTGTGAACCAAGCCGCGACTGTTGACCAAACTTCGACAATTTGATTTTTGATTTCGATGGCTTTTTGGCCAATCTTTTCAAATCCGCCGCCATCAAACCATTTTCCAATTGTTTCACCGATAGATTCTCCGCCCATACTTCCAGCAATGCCGCCTACTAGACCGCCGATGGCTGTACCTACCCCTGGGACTAAGCTTCCAATAGCTGCACCTGCTGCAGCACCTGCCATTCCGCCGGCGATGCCGCCTCCAGTCGTACCAATCTTTTCACCAGCATTCTCTTTGTTCATACCAATTAGATTTGTTGCACTAAGTACACTTCCTAGAATAGGTACTTTCTTTAATAATTTTCCGCTCCCTTTACCTATACTTTTCATTGCATTCCCTAATCCACTTAACCCCTTGCTACCTTTCACTAAACCCGTAAGTCCGCCAGCTGAAGCTGCGATACCCGCACCTTTCTTTAGTCCAGTAGGGATTTTTCCAAATAATTTACCTGCATTTGTTTTCAGTTTCCCTAATCTACTTGGAGGTCTTCTATTCATTTCGGCCCTTGATGTAGCATTTGGATTTCTTGTCTGTCTTGGTGAGCGACCATTTCGATTTTTAGTTTTAGTAGATCCTCCCCTGCTTAAACCTCTTGCACAGCAGGGGCAACAACTATTGCGAAACAAGCCTTTTCCACCTCGCGACTGAGGTTTCGTTTTGGGAGCTGGATTTGATGGTGTTGATGTTGGTGTTGATGTTGGTGCTGTTGTTGGCGCTGTTGTTGGTGCCTGAGTGGTACTTTCACTTGATTGATCACTTGCACCTAAGAGTCGATCTAATCCAGCCTTCACCAATTGATCTAGTTTTTCTTCAGGATTAAATTTAATTTTCTCTTTAATTCTTCCGATCACATCTTGCTTGTACTCTTCTATTTTATTTTCAACCCAAGGAAGTGCCTTTTCATCCCAAAACTTTCTAGGACTCAATTTTTCCTTCACTTTATCTGCAACGTCACCTGCATATTTTTGAATTTCACTTAATCCCTTATTGGCAAGGTTCTGGAGCCAGCTCTGTTTAGGATCTTCTGTTTTCACTGACGGACTAACAGCCTCAGGTTCTTTTTTTATGTTTTGTTCTTTCACAACCGACTCTGCTTGATCTCGTTTTTTCAACTTACTCTTTGCATTGTCTTGAACAGACACTCTGATTTCGTGTTTAGACATCGTCAAGCTTTTGAGCGTCTTTTTGATTCGTTGAATTGCAGCGGTGGCTTGGTCAACCATGTTTAATCTCATATAGTACGTTCTGTTCATGAGCTGAAAGATAGATTTTTTGATTGATGACATTTTACCTGACAATTGATCGTTTAGTTTAAACGTCAGCATAATGGGGCTTGTTCCCGCTTGCTTTAAACGATTTATGCTGGATTTAATGACATCTAATCCCTTCGCTTGAATGGATATGACCAAGTGATTCGGGAACATATTTAACTGATTGTTTAATGCTTTAAGATCACGATAGATTCCTTGATCCAGTCTCATGGAAATCACTGACATTTTCCGAAGCGATAAACTAAAGTTTCTTAATTTCTTGTCATCTATATCCAGGTTTATTTTCACCGGTTTTCTAAATGGTTTGAGCTGCTTCTCAAATGTTTGAAATCGTTTTTGTATGCGCAGCAGCTTCTTCGATACTTTGTCTTCTAATTCAAATCGCGCAGTGAGTTTCGCCAATTATTTCCCTCCTTTCTTTGCTTCTTTTTCTAGCATGTCGAGTTTGTAGCTGATGAGTCCAAATAGGAGTGCTTTGAATGGTCTTGGTGATTCGTATAAATCAAGGAGTTCAGATGGGGAGTAGTGAAGCTCGTGCATGGCGTAATATAAAAACACAGCTTCTTTATCCCCATCTTTTATTAGTTTTTTGCTGCGTCTTCTAAATCTTCAATTTCGTCTTCGAATCCGTTGATTTCAATGGCTTTGTTTAACCAGTTCGCATATTCTCCGCCTACTGACAGGACACGTTTTGCTACTTCAACTGGATCTTGTGTACTGTAGGCTTCTCTTAATTCTTTTGAGCGGAAATCTGGATAAACCGTCGATTCAATGGCAATTCGTGCGTAGAAGCGCTGACTGTCTAAGTCCTTAACGCGGCCTCTGCCTTTGACATTTTTGAAGGTTGTGTTTTCTTTTTCCAGTTCATCGATACGTTCAGTTGTAATGGCTTTAAAGACAAAAGGAATGACATTCCCTTTTTTATCAACAAAACGTTTAGAAATTGGTACTTTGACCTCTTCTGCTTCTACTGTTTGTCCTGGCATAAAAAATGAAAGATCAAATGTTTGTTTTTCGCTCATGTTTAAAAACTCCCTTTGTTATGTTTTTTTGAATGCAAAAAAGCACATCCATTTTTTGAATGTGCTTTCCAATCTTTTCATGTATAATTTAAATGGTACAATTGAACGGCTTGCTCAAGGGTGTCTGGCTCATCCCCGATAGGAAGGGGGTGATGCCAATGTCAACATTTGAAGCGATTTCCCTAATGCTTTTATTCGGGATGTTTATCTTTACTTTGTTGACGTATATAGACAAAAAATAGACTCCCCTTGAGCTTTGGACGGTTGAAGGGAAAGTCTATCCTTAAAAACTATCTAATTGATAAGCCAGCCCCTTGAGGGCCAAATTGTACATTGCCGGGATGTTGACGCATCCTGGCTTCTTTTTATTTTATGCAAAGTACTTTGCATGTAAACATATTTCTAAAAAACTTTTTGGGGTTACACAGTAACTCTTTTGTAGCTACTCTGTAACTATGAAAAATTATACCATATCGTTGAATAAAATAAAAATAACATATATTTTAGTGATTCGAAATGCCTTTTCTCAATTAAAAAGAATTCTTCAGCTTTTCAGGAAGATCAAAGTCCTCGAACGTAAACGGAACTTCTTCTTCAAGTGCTTCTGAATCGACATCCAGTCCAGCAATTTTAGCCGAATCAAAGTTGACATCGAATAACGTCACACGCTCTGTGCCTCTGCCTGATGATTTATCATCAATCACCGCTTGAAGAGTGAAATAAGGATCTTCCCCTTTTTTCACATAGTTGAGCATGAGTTGTACGAAACGTGAAGTGACTTTATAGAATGTTGCCGTTCCTGTTCCATTTGCCCCAGTTGTTTTATGACCCGTCATTCTTCGGCCCATCACGTTGACTTCTGATTTGTTTTTCTCCACGTTTGCTTCAAACGTTTTGATAAAGGCAAGCTCCTCACCTTCTAAGAAAAGACGACCCTCTTTACCTGAAATTGTATTTTGCGCTTTAAAAGCCATCTTACTTCACCTCCACATTGAAATAGAATTTTTCTGCTGCATCTACTGGTTGAACAGCTAGATCGATAATAAATCCATCACGATCTTCATTAAGACCGATCACGATATCTGTTTCTGAGTTAAAGCCTGTAATGCCGCTGCCATCTTGAAGCTGTGTGAGATACTGTGTAATCAGTGTTTTCACAAGCTGCACTCCATCATCAGATGCTGGGATGTCATTGCCATTGGCTTTGCGTAATTTAATCAGATTTTTTAATTCAAACGTTAAATCATTGTTGATGGCATCAAGCACACGAATGATTTTGTTTTTCGCCATTTGCTGATTCTTTTCAACTGTGAAGCTTGTTAAAGAGTTAATATCTTTTTCAACACTCACCGTGCGGTCTCTCGCATCAAAAGTAAAGAGGAACTCCCCTTGTGATAATCGGTATTCTACTTGATCATTATCAAGGCGTTCTAATGTATCCACTGCTCCTTCGTATTCAACAAAGGTGAGTGACTGATTGAAGTTTGCACCTGCACTTGCCCCTGCAACCCAAGCTGTTGTTTGAGCAGGTGTTAGTTCTGTTCCATCTTCCAGCACAACACCGCTTGTCACATTAATGATGCCTTCTTGGTCAGCTGCATAGTTCGCCACAACGCCTTGCACCTTACGCCCTTGCTTATCACGTAGACGCTCGATAAATGAAGCGAAGGTTGCTTTTAATTGCTCACTATTATCGACTGGGAGCGCAATGACATCAAAGTATTCTGTTTCTGCTGCTTCTAGGAAAGCTGTATAATCTGCGACACTTGCCACACCGTTTTTCCCGCCGCTTAGTGCCACACCAGCCGTGATAACTGCTTCACCTTCACCAGAAAATTGAACATATTTGTTTTCTACAAGATCTTTGACATCCGTGACAACCTGCTTATCGACAATATCTGTTCCAAGATAAGTGATGACGTCACGTTTTGTGCTGTCGAGTACATTTTCTGCCACTTGGATAGTGATCTCATTTCCTTTTTGACCGCCATAATTGGCTGTGACCACAAATTTTTCTGCGATTTCCGCTTTGGCTTGTACCCCTTCGTTTAGGCGATAAAGCAAGACAGTTTGTGCTTTTTTCTTTGCTTCACGGAAAAGAAGAAGAGACTTGTCATCAATGTTGAGTCCAACCTTTTTATTTAAGTCTTCCATATTGGAAACGGAAATAAAGGTTTTTGGTTCTCCCCAGCTCATCACAAGAGGAAGTGCCACCGTACCTCGATCGCCTAAAGTAATTCGCTGCTCTGCTGTTGTTTTAAAATTAAAGTAAATGCCAGGACGCTTTTTCTCTGTACCTGGTGTAAATGTGCCTCCGTTCATCCTTTAAACCTCCTTGGACAAAAAAGCATCAATGTGCTTTTTCGCTTCTGTTTTTGTAATTGGTTGATGTTTGATATAAAAAAGAGCACCTTCAAGGATTTCTGGTTTAACCCCAAAAAGATCCTTACTGTGCTCCTTTAAGGCTTCAAATGAAAAGCCAAATTCTTTTTCTTCGCCAGCTGTTTGAGCAGGCTCTGCTTTTTTAGTCTTGCTCACGTTTGATCACTCCATCTGAAAAGTTGATATCTTCAAGGCTTGCTTGTTTGTCTCGGTTGTACCAATAACTGCTATCCCACGTCAGGACAATCGCTGCTACGCCTTGATCTATCATTCTTGTTTCCACTCTTTTTATGCGGACATAATCATCAAGCACCTCTCCATCTTCACTCATCATCTGAATCATTTGACGATCAGCAAGCAATGCATCAACAATTATTTCTGCCGCAACATGTGCTTTTTCTGAATCCATATGAAACACTTTCACTTGCAGCGAATAAGATTTCATAAATGTAGATACCGTATCTGGACCGCTGATGACTGTTACGGGCGGCACATAAACGGATGGCACTTGAAAACGCTCTGGCAAAAGTCGATCATACATTGTCACAGGAAAGTGTGTGTAAATATAATGCATGATTGCCCCGACTTCTTGATTCATTTCATCACCTCCCAAAATGTCGATCGAACCAGCTTTGAAGCTTTCGATCCAGCGACTGTTCAAACATTTGCTCATAGAGCATGACAGCATGATCCCAGTAGCCATTTCCATCTACCCATTGAGAGGCAAGCATCATTCCTGTCTTTGCATTCGGATCATATTCAAAGCGGCTGCCAGCCCACCTGCCAGGCACCCATCTTCGCTCTCCACTTGAAGAAGTAGCATGTCCGTCATTGACATAGGAGGCATATTCAAGCTTCGTTCCCACTTCAAGTGTGAGACCACCTTTTGACATGAGAAAATGATTCTCCTTGTATCCTTGCGTAAAGGAGCTTAGCAGCCGACCTGTATCGACAGCATTCTCCTTGATTAACTCATCCTGAATGATGTCCAAAAGCTCTAGGCCCATGTCCTCTAGCCAATCTTGATATTCTGCTTTTAAGCCGCCGGCACACGCTGTTTCCAGCTGTGAAAGCAGCCGGTCAAGTCCATCAATTTTCATAGATTTTCCTTCCTGACTGCCATCACTTCAATGTGATGATTTTTCACTTTTTTGGGCTGCTGTAACTTAAGTGAGACGCCGTTCCACACCATTTTGTCATGCAGGCGAATATCACTTGCTAAAGGGAAATGGACAAGATAGGACTGATAAATCACTGTATTCGGCTCTTCTTGCACAAGCGACTGATTCTTTTCTATGACATAACAAGCCAGATCTGTCAGGCTAGGCGCATCAGGATAGGAAAGAGTCATTTGTAAGTCATCAGCTGGAATCCCGAATTTTCCTCGGGAAGCCTCCTGATGTTCAAGGTGAAAAAGATCACAGCGATCTGTTAAGAGAGATTGATAACTCATAATGATCTCACCTTTAATTTGGTACTGCCCCCAGTAAATGATGGTTCAATGTAATCGACAAGCAGGGCATATACATAAGGTTTGCCTTTCACTTGATCAGCTGCCTTCGCATATGAATAATCACCCATTTTTTCTGACGTAAAGCCTTTCATCATAGATTCATCATCATTCAGCATGGCAAAATATTGGGCCATTTTTAATAATGCGATTCTTGCTTTTTCAGGGAGGGGCTGATATTTTCCGCTTGAGAAATCATGACCTACGATTTGAAATACCGCAGCTTCTGCTTCGATAATATCTGCTGTCAGTCTTTCTACAGATCGATTTTTCACACGCTCAAATACAGAATAGGCTTGCAGTTCTTCAGGAGAAATAATCATGGCCTGATGTCACCTACTCTTTCACTTTCATCACTTTTGCTACAGCATCCTCTTCCTCAAATTTGCTGTCTAGCTTCGCTGTTAGGACAATAATAAATTTACGTCTGCGAATATCTTTTTCTACTTCAATTCGAATATGACGAGAAAAACCTACGATAATATTTTTAGGGTGTGTCAGCAAAATATCTGATACGTCTGTTCCCGCTTCGTCATATGGCTGCATATTGGCAAGACCTTTGACCGGCACACCGAATGCAGAAGAAAGTCCGCCTTGAATCACCGCATCTCCGAGAGTTGTCTGACGGTTTGCTACTTGATCCTTCCACTCCACCTCTAAACTTGGAGATGTGTAGAAACGGAAATCCTGAGGTACACGTAAATATTTTGACGGCATCGCTTTATAGGCTTGTTTCAACATTTGGCGGCTAATTTCCGCTCCATTGGCATCCACAATATGAGATACTGCTTGTTTTCTGACGCCATCCATTTGGGCTAAAAACGGATCTGCTGAAGTCGTATCCCCATTGACGATGAGCTCTTCAATATCAACGGCCGCTCGTTCAGCAAGCATTTGCATAATGGTCTGCTGAATTCCGTCTTTTTCAATATTGTTTTCAATGCTGTCGTAGGTCATATGAATTTCTGCAATGACCTCTTTTGCATTTAGCTGGACAGTGCTTGTCGCTGGGACAACACGGTCTTTCGCATCAAGCGCTTTGCCTTCCTCTGCCGGGCGCAAAATACGCTGGCCAAAGCCGATTTTTTCGATTTTTTGTGAATCACTTTCCATCGGAATGATGCGTGCATCATTTAAAACGGTTGGTGTGTTTTGCATCATTCTAATGAATGTGTTGGATTGGGTTGCGTTCATGAGACCGCCGGTTTTTAAGCTGGCAAGTGTCATTTCAGCCTTACGAATCAACTCTTGATTTCTCACACTGTTTCCTCCTTATTTCGGCTTATAGTAAGCCATCCCATATGGGTTTTGTCGTGTCGTTTTGTGTATCGTGGATTGTTTGTTTTGATATGCCCCTTGCCTTTTCAAGCATGTGAATCCGCTCTGAAATAGGCAAAAGCTGCTGCTGAAGCACTTCCTGCATTGCTGCTTTTTCTCTGCTAGCTGATTTCTCTAAGGAAGAGAGCTGATGACGAATCGGTGCAACGACTTGCTCGAGCACTTTTTGGACAGGTTCTTCCCCTGTTTGTTCTGTTTCCTGCTTTTCAGCCTGCTGCAAGACGTTTTCGATGGCCTTTTTTGCTTTTTCGAGCTCTCGCACTTGATCCGTCGTCAAAGCGGCCTCTTCTTTTTGTACGTCTGCTTGCCTTTCACCAATCGTTTGAAGTACATCCTCTGTCTTCAGGATGTCCTGCATGATTGGAATGAGCTGTTCTAAGGCCGCTCTTACATCCGCCTCATCACCATCACTTGACTGTAAGGTTTCCAGCAGATGGTCTAAAATGTTCCAAAATGGTTGTGACATGTTTTCACCTTCCTCTTTTAAAAAGAAATTTTTCAGCAAAGAAAAAAGCCCTCTCTCATTTGTGTCTTGAGATAGAAACTGATCTTGTTCTTCTATGGCGACGATGTCCGCCGTTCCGGCCATTGAGTAGCCTGTAATGTGGCCTTTTTGAATTTGATCCCAAATCTCTTGGGAAGCCTTTGTCACAAGCACCCAAGATCCTTTGCGAATCAGCTCCCCGCCCACTTCAACATCAGCCGGAGCAATATATGATTCAACCACTTCGCCAACACCATCTTGAAAATCATGCTGCTTGTCAATATGACGGGCATCCTTCATAAAGCCGTGTGCCGCTCTTTCAATTTCCTTCGCTGTCATAAAGTCTTGATGTGCATCAGGCGTATTCGGCTCATACACGACACCGTACACGAGGCGATGAGCATCTTCTGCCTTTGTCAGGACACTGACCTCTTTTTGAAAGTCAGGCTGCTTTTTCTTTGCTTTCATCAAAAAGAATTTCCTCTTGTTCGCTGCTTTGTCCACGTAGGAAACATGCGTAATTTTAGCGTTTTTTAGTTCTCTTGGCATATGTTCACCCCCTTTCAAAAAAGCGCACCCGCTTCTGTTTATTTCGTCAGCTGGTCCGGCTCTGGTTGAGGCTTTTCTTCAGCTGATTTCATGCGGCTTTCTAAAGGGCGGTGATACAGTTCCTCAGGCCATTCCTCTAGCGTTTTTCCGAGGATTCTTCCTGCTAGATCGCGCAAATCGTTTGGTGACACTGCTCCCGCCTGAATAAATGGTGTCAGTACTTTGGCAATCTCTAATGGGTCTCTAAAATCAGGACCATTTAATAGAAAACGGACATGCCACATATCAAGATCCGGTAGGAAAAGCGTATTGAGTTTTCCTGTGATGAGATGTCGTTCCGGCTGAAATACTTGCTCTTCTGTTGTTTTACGCGCGGTATCTGCTGTCGCTTTGTTATAGTCTTGAGACTCACCTGTGTAAATTGGCGGAAGGCGAAACGCCGAGCGGATTTTGTTTCTTGTTTTTTCATCGTATTCTAAAAAGAGCGCATCTTCTTGCAGGATCTCGGCTAGAGATTTGAAGTTTACTTTGACATTTGAGACATCTTCTTCTCCGGTTAACCCTTTTTCTGTCGGCAGACCTTCAACTTCAAGCAATAGAAATTTATGTGCATGATCAGATCCTTCAATATCGTCCATATAATCTTGAAGCTGCTGATAAGAGGATTCTGACAGCATCCCATTTTCGACAATGATGGCACCTGGTACATGCCGTCCTTGTTTAAAATAAAGATAGTTCAGTTCCTCTGCCTTGCGTGCTCCGTACATATTGACGATGTTGCCAATCCAGCGGGGAATCCCATACGTTCCGCTGCCAATTTTAAAATGAATTACTTCTGTTGCGCGAAGCGGCTCTGGTGTGGTGTCATCGTACTTGCCTGTTTCACAGTGCAAAATGCGCGGATCACCATACTCCTTGAAGAAAACTTTCTTTTCGTTGATCACCTGCACATATTTGCGGAATCGTTTCTTTCGATTCATTGTTCTTAATTCGCCATTTTCTGTGTAACTGAATTCAACGTCGACTGGCTCACTAAGCTTGCAAATGCGGATATGGAGCGCATCTAAATACTCGATTCCGGCCGGCTTTCCTTGTCCATCTCTCAGCACCTCTAAAAAGCCATTGCCCGTTTTCTCTCGGTCTTCGAGGACATAGCCAAGAATCACATCAGCGGACTCATCATAGTTCATGTACTTCGTAAACTCTTCAAGTCTTGTCCATTCCTTTTCTGCGGCTTTCTTTTTTGCCGGTTTTACACCTTCTGCATTAAAGTCAAAGGCATATTCCACCCCAAACCCAAAACCCAAAATATTCGTTTTGTACGCATCAATACATTGCTGAAGAATGGTTGAATATTCTGCCATGCTTTTTAATTCATTGATGTTGTAAGGCGGGGGCACAATGTCATCTTTTTCATAGGAAAATTCATCTGCATACATTTGTTTTGTATGATCAGACATGTTTGCCTTCATAATCGTTGCTTTCAATTGTTTCATTGTATGGACCTCCTCTCTCTGTTTGGACGGACACGCTCCGAGGCGGTCTGTTTCAAATCCGTCACTTCATAATCATCCAGCGCATACCAGATCGCTGATAATGTATGCGGATCGATTTGAAATGCATCTTCCTCTAAACGTCCATCCTTATCTGCCTTATAGGTCAGTGATTGAAGTTCATAGATTGTGTATGGACAAGCATCAGAGCAAATGATTTTCTTAAACCGTTTGATCTTTTTCGTATATTGCAAACGCGAGCCTTGGAACTTATGTGCTGCCACCATTTGAAATCCGCGCTGCCGAAAATAGTGAATGGTTTTAGGCTCGGCTGCATCGGCTTTGATGAGTTCCTTTGATTCAATGAACTCTTTTAGGTCAACAGCTGTTTCATCATCTGTTTTCCCGCGGTCGTAATATTCCCAGTAAATATATAAGTACTTTTTTTCATGGTCGACGGCTAATCGAATGAGCGCATTGTATGATTTAACAAATCCAAAATCCATGCCTGCTCGTTTTAGCGGCCGGTCAATCTGCTGAATGGCTTCTAATACATCAGAATGACTTCTCACCTCAAATTGAGGAAAAACCTTTGTGCCGTTGATGCCGAAATAGCCCTTCCTCGCAATTCGATAGAGGTCTGGGTCGTATTCTTTCAGCTCATCCAGCTGCTCCACATAGCTTTTAGGGAGAAATAGGTTATCTTCCGCTGTGGAGTGATGATAGTACGTATCCTTGATCACAACGGTGCGTTTTTTGTATAAGGTTTCGTCATCTAGGACAAATCGCTTCAGCTGTTCATCTCGAAAGAAATGTCTGTACGTCCAATTATCTTGACCAACAGGATTGGTCGATAACATCATATAAAGCGGTAAGGACGGGTGCCTCAGCCTTCCAAGCAGCTCTTTAAAGCCTTCATAAGAAACCTCTGAACACTCCTCAATCCAAATCATCGAGATGTTGTTAATCGATTTCAATTTCTCAGGCTTGTCCAGCCCTTTGAATAAGATGCTGCTGCCATTTCGAAACGTCAAGGCAAGCGGCGAACTGCGGCACTTCACCACATGATCGATGCCAAGATCGCTGACGATCTCTTGTAAGAGAGAAAAGGTTGATTCGCGGTGCGTATCATATACTTCTCGAATGACAAGTGCTGTCCGTTTTTCTTCCAGCAGCTTTAAAATGAGTTTTAACGCAATGTGATAGCTTTTCGAGGAGCCGTAGCCGCCTACTAAAAATTGAAACTTTTGATTCCAATCGAATAGAAAGTGTTCAAAGTGAGGATTGACTTCTTTTTCAATCAATGGCGTCATGAGTTATCCTCTTTTCGCTTGATCATGATGTGAAGATCTTCCTCTTTTTCTTCGCGCACTGCTTTTTTTGTTTTTTCGATGGTCAGTTCAATTTGCTTTAGCCTTAATCTTCGTTCATCCTTCGCATGTGCAAGCTCTTCAAACTGTTTAATGAGACGCCTGAGCTCTCCCATTGCACGGGATTGGGCATTTAAAAAGGTGGCATGCCGATCCCATGAAAATTGAAACGAATATTCTTCTGTGCTGATTTCTTGTTCTGGCTGAATGCCTTCTACTGTTTCTTCTAATGAAGAAGGCATGTATGCTGCCTTTTTCAGCTCTTTGATCATGTCATCTTGATCTGACACATACATGATTCGCTGCGCCCGAATAATGGCAGCATATTGAATTTGAATTTGATCCCAGATTAAATCAAGCGATGTACGCCCGCCCATTTTCTCCATGATTTCAATTGTTTCATCTGAAAGAAACTGATTGAAGATCGAGTGTGCCTGCTTTGACGAACCTTTTTGCCTTTGCCATCCGTATCGTCTTTTCCAAGATTTCACGGTATGGATCGAGACATTGTAATGATCAGCAATTTGCTGGTACGTCATCCCTTTCATATAATCTTGCTTGGCTTCTATCCGTTTATCTTTCATTTACATTCACCTGCCGCCTCCTTTTAATTCGAACGATTTCCTGTGAAGGAATCATTTGTGTAGGGCTAGCAAACATCCGTTTGGTCTTTCTAACTATAGGTGGCAACTGTAAGACAAGTGTTGCTCCATTTATTTTGTAAAAGAAAAGAACGCCTATTCAGCTGCTTCGAATAGGCGTTCTTGTACTTTTTTGGCCATCTTTGTCCGAGCTCTCTCCATATGTTTTTGCACAGTTCCTTTCTTCACATCCAGCATGATCGCAATCTCGCTAAACGATAATCCTTGCGTTGTGTGCATGAAAAATACGTCCTTTTCTCGGTCCGTTAAAACGGACAAGGCTTCATCAATTCGTTTCTTGTCCCGCTCACTGAATTCTTTTTCATTTTCTTGGATGATTGTATATTCATGTGATAAAGCCTCTAACACTTCTGGATTTGCTAGAATGGTGCGCTGATAGACTGAACGTCTGTCTAATCCTCTGCGTGCGCCTGGCTCTCTTCCAATTTGAAGCCACTCTACTACGTATTCGAGATCGCTCACCATACTGGCGATCATTTTTTTATCATGCTTGTCTTGAACGGACAGCTGATGTTCGTCTTTTTCTTTAAATGGTTCATATTGTTTTCTAGCATCCTTTAATGCTCGTTTGTATTCAATGAGTAAATCTTGCATATTGGCTCTCTCCCTTTTTTAAGAAAATAAAAAACGGACACCAATCAGTCCCCTTTTCATAGGGTCTTGATCAGTGTCCGCAGGCTTTCCGTCTTGGACGAATGATGTTGTGTGATCTGTTCAGTGATCTAGCTGATTTTAAAACCAATCTCTTGATCTACTCTTGCAAAATGACCTTTTGCCGTTTGGATAATGGTTTTTCCATGTTCAGGTACATCTATCTGATAAGCTGTTCCTACATTCCCATCTAATACGATGACTTGAATTTTTCCTGTTTCCATCTCACCGACAAATGTCTGGTTTTCTTGAATGAATAATTGTTTTGGCTCGTTCATATGCTTGTCTCCTTAATTGGTGAGGACTTCGTGCCATCACCTATCGTATTTAAAATGATTTCAATTCTTGGACGCATACTATAAAACTGGGAAACTCTTAAATCAACGATCTGTAGAGAGGCCCTATCCGCAATAGAATGAAGTGCTTCTTGAATATGGTGCAGCCGCGGCTGAAAGATGCTGACGTTCACTGGGCGTATCAAACCTTTCTCTGCGTATGTACGCTTGATTTGACAATCAGCTATGTCAAGCGGCATGTCGTCAAATAAACGAATCTCGAGTGATAGTGCGTCTTTTATTTTATGTGGGCATTGCGCTTTGGCAGCTGCTCGTATTCTTTTTATCAATGTATCTTTTGTGAACAATAACTCTGTCTCAATGATGAAATGGATGACCATGTTATGATCTCCCGTCATCCTTTTCCCACTGACGAATGTCTTGTTCGTTTTTACTCGCTTTGAGCAAGCATTTGAGGATTTCCATGATTTTCTTCCATCGTTTCATGTCGTCTTGCTTCCTCCTTTTTTGCTTCAGCGAGCTTTTCCGCCAAGAGGGTCATGTATGTTTGCTTGTCTTCTGATGTGGAAAAAACAAACACCGGTTTCTGGTGATGAAAGGTCATCCAGCCACCAGCTTGGACTAAACAGAGCTGCGCTTCCTTTCTGGCATCAAACGTCATCTGATGTTTCATCTTCTTCAAATCCCTCCAGACTCTCTTCAATCTCGACTTGATACCCATAACGTATCCTGTCATATGACCAGTAGGTTTTTGGATATCCAAAGTCATTCATCTGCGCTACCATTGGATGTTCAATATTCATTTTGTTTGTCTCTCCTTTTCAAAGAAGTGCTCTTCCTTTAAAGAATTACTCATTTCGTGTAACTTTTGATCAAAAAAAAGCTCTTGAACACCCCTATTTAGCAAATCTGCAATATGCTTTGCTATTTCTAAGCTGGGCTTCGTTCTGCCCATTTCTATATTTGCATAGCCGCTCGTATACTTATGCCCTAATTTTTTCGCCATATAGGTTTGTGTTTTTCCTTGTAAAATGCGTTCTTCTCGTAAATTTTCAAGTTTCATCTTTTCACCTCTTACTCAATATGTGTAAGTTATATTCATTATGATAATATACACAAAACGAGTAAGTCAATCATTTTTTATTCTTTTTGTGTAATTATTTATCTTTTCCGTGTAATTCATGATAAAATTTACTCATAACATGAAAAAAGGTGTTTCCAATGGATAATTTGACTGGGAAGATTTTAACTGAATTAAGAGAGAAGCATGGATGGAGCAAGTCAACGGTTGCTAAAAAACTCGGATTAAAGGCGATGTCCACTTATGCAAATTGGGAATATGGCTTGAGAAAGCCCGACGGTGAAATGATTGTGAAAATCGCCGAGTTATACGGGGTTTCAACGGACTATCTTCTCACAGGTAAGGACAAAGGCGGAACTGATGCCGACCTTGCAGACGATCCTGATTTGCAAATTGCGTTTAAGGCTGCCTCCGATTTTTCCGAAGAAGCACGAAGACAAACCATCGATTTTATTCACTACATTAAAGAAAAAGAGAAGCAAAAAGGCCGTCAGCCAAAACAGCGAGACGACGATTGAGCATCTCTTTTCATAAAGCTTTACATTGCTGGGATACGCCCAGCTTTTTTTATGCCTCTTTTTCCCCTAAAAAAGAGAAGGCTCATGAATAATATGTGACAATTTTCACCATAAATACTCTTTTTTCCACATATTTTAATTGACATATAATACTATTATTATTAATATATGTATATACCAAAAAAAGGAGTGTTACCGATGAAAAAATTAATGAAAGCTTGTACATTGTCTTTAGCTGCTTTAGGTGCTCTTACGTTCTTCCAAACTGAAGGTGCTCATGCAGCTGCACAGCCAAAAGAACCAGTTATTGCAAAAGCTCCTATTATGAATAAAGTGATTACAGTGAACCGCACGCTTACGGTAGGTTCTTCAATCGCCGTCTCTCTTCCAGCAAGCCAAATTTCTGTGTCTGGCGCAACATATGCCATTCAATTAGATCAAACAGCTCCGAACTTCACTTGGATTCGTGCCGTACAACGTGGTTCTGTCACAGTTTCTTACTATAATTCACTAGGCGAGCTTGTGATTAACTATATTACTGTTCGATAAGCTATAAGGCTTTACATATAAAAAGGCGATGACTTCATGATCATCGCCTTTTTGTGTGTCTTCAAGTATTTTTGTAGACTTCATTTATCCAATGCTTGCCAACGACTATCCATTATGTTAACTTTTAATAAAAATAAGTTAACATAATGAGAGGAGCTTATGATGGGAAAACACATATCTTTGTCTTGGGAAGCGATAGCAGAGAAAGCGCTGAAAAATGAACGGATCACGCTGCAAGAAGGTCTAGATATTCTTGAAGCTGACGATAGAGAATTATTATCTATCATGCATGCAGCCTATCAAGTACGATTTCATTTTTTTCAAAATAAGGTGAAATTAAATATGATTTTTAACGCAAAAAGCGGTTATTGTCCTGAAAACTGTGGTTATTGTTCACAGTCGATCATTTCTAAAGCACCGGTTGAACGATATACAATGCTTGATCAAAAAACGATTGTGGCTGGCGCGCATGAGGCGCTCAAGAGAAAAGCGGGGACTTATTGTATTGTCGCGAGCGGCAGAGCACCTTCTCACAGAGAATTAGATGAGGTGACGGCAGCAGTAAAAGAGATCACTGAGACCATGCCTTTGAAGGTGTGTGCATGTCTTGGGTTATTAAATGAAGACAAAGCGAAGCGGCTGAAGGAAGCAGGGGTTCATCGGTACAATCACAATATCAATACACATCAAGATCATCATGCTCACATTACGACAACTCATACATATCATGACCGCTTGTCGACCCTTGAAGAGGTCAAACAGTCGGGCATGTCACCTTGCTCAGGGGTTATCATTGGAATGGGTGAAACCAACCAGCAAATTGTCGAAATGGCTTTTGCGCTCAGAGCCATTGATGCGGATTCTATTCCAGTCAACTTTCTTCATGCAATTGAGGGAACACCACTTGAGCATCAAGAACGAACACATCCGGTCAAAGCATTGAAAGTGTTGGCACTCATGAGGTTTGTCAATCCAACCAAGGAAATTCGAGTATCTGGAGGCAGAGAGTTCAATTTACGGACGCTTCAGCCGCTTGCTCTTTATGCGGCAAATTCCATTTTCGTAGGCGATTATTTGACAACAAAAGGTCAGCAAGTCCGAATGGATCATCATATCATTGAAGATTTAGGTTTTGACATAGAAGAATGTGCGTTATAAAAAAAGTCTGCCGGTGAAGCGGCAGACTTTTAACTATAAGATTAGAATCTTTTATGGAAGTCGACAGTGCCGCTTCCTTCCTCACGGTCAAAGCTGCCGACAAATGTCCAGTTAATATAGCCGCCGTCACCATTATTGACGAACGTCCCATCTTCAAATACCCAAATACCAAACGTAATACCATCATATTCAACACTATCATAGTAAACCACATTGTTCAGTCCGCTAAAGTCATGGTCTTGGCTTAAGTTTTGGACAACGACGTTATAGTTTTGACCTGCTTCATAGAAGGCGCTGTACGCCGCATTTTTAACGAATCCATCACGATTTTGAGATGATTTTACTGCTTGTTCAATTTTATCGGCAATGGCTACTGGATCAATAGAGACACTTCCATCAACACCTGTTGTCGTTGCAGCTTCAGCCGTTTGACCAAAAGTCGTAAGAGATAGAGGGGCAGCAACCATTGACGTAGCGATCACAGAACTAACAAAAAATTTGCTTGTTTTTCTCATTATTTCTAACTCCTCCTTTAATTGGTATGTTTATGTACTACCCCTTCTCTTGTCTCTTAAACACTAATTTATGAAAAAACTTCTTTTTCTACCAATTAAGAGGGTGATTTTACTGTTTAAAAGAGTTGGAATAACAAAAAAACTACTCTTTTTAAAGAGTAGTTAAAGAGTAGTTTCCAGCATTACATGAATAGGATAAATAAAATCACACCTAGGATAATTCGATATATCGCAAAAGGCACCAGTTTGATTTTATTGATCAGTTTTAGGAAGAATCGAACAACAAAGAGAGCCACAATAAACGCACTCACAAAGCCGACGATAAAGAATGGCAGCATGTCTGTTGTTAAATATTCGGCATTTTTCACCAGTGTTAACAAGCTTGCCCCCGCCATAATCGGCATCGCCATGATAAATGTAAAGTCAGCTGCCGCACGGTGATTCAAACCAAGAATAACCCCGCCTGCGATCGTCGAACCTGAGCGCGAGAAGCCTGGCCATAATGCCAAACATTGAAACAGTCCGATATAAAGTGCCTGTTTGTACGTCATGTTATCGACAGAGCTTGTTTCTGTTTTACGTTTATTAATCCAGTCAGCGACAAGCATCAGTACTGCGCCTAAAATCAAACCGACAGCAACTGTTCTCACGTCAAACAAGTATTTATCAATATAATCTTCAAATAAGAATCCTAAAATGACGGCTGGGACGAGTCCTACTGCAATTTGAGCAATGGTCAGCTTATGCCCGCTGCGCTTTTGTTCTTCAGTGATATTTTTCTTTAAGCCTAACAAGTTCAAAATCCGATCCTTGAACACAATCATGACAGCTAAAATAGAGCCTAACTGAATCACGACTTTAAATGTGTTTGCCGCCTCTGGTGTAATGATTTCCTTTGATTTTAACCATAGATCATCGACAATGATCATGTGACCTGTAGACGAGACAGGTGCATACTCTGTTAATCCTTCGACAATTCCTAAAACCAGTGCCACGAATAAATCCCATAGATTCATGATTTTCTTTCCTTTCAATTCTGATCTTTTGAACAGGCAACCATCTATGTCCGCATAAAGACAAGCTTCCTTCATCGAAAGCTCGTCTTTATGATACTATATTTTTTTCAAAAAAAGATTATGACATTAAACCTTTTCTTCTTTATACAAATTGGATCGCATTTTGAACCAATCAAACAAGTGGGTCGTGATGACCTTCAGGACGGCATATGTCGGAATCGCAACAATAATGCCGACTACGCTGAACAATTTACCTGCTGTTAAGAGAACAAAGATAATCGTGATTGGATGGATATGAAGGTTTTTCCCCATGACCTGTGGAGAAATGAATTTCCCTTCAATCAGCTGGACAACCGTCCAAACAATGATCAATTTTAACAGCATAATTGGTGACGTGACAAGGGCAATCACAATCGCTGGTGTAATGGCAATCGTTGGACCAAGGTAAGGCACGATACTTGTACATGCCGCAATGATAGCTAACAAAAAGGCATAGTCTAACCCAATGATCATATAACCAATTAAAAGAAGAACACCTATACAAAAGCTGACAATGATCTGTCCGAGAATATAAGAGCTCAGGCGATGGTTCATTTCGTGAAGCACGATATGTGTATGTTCTCTAAACTTATTCGGAATAAATTTCAGGAAATAGTCAGGCAATTTTTTGCCGTCTTTTAATAAATAAAACAGAATGAACGGAACGGTCACGATCGAGATGATGACTTCAGTGAGCGCCCCTAAGAATGTCCCCACTCCGGTAAAGGTACTTTCCAAAATTTTCGTCGCTTGACTTGACGCTTTGCTCACCAATTCAGAAACGTTAAAATTCATCGCTTTTTGCGCTTGATTAATGAAGTTGCTTCCCGTTAGTTGTCTAATCTGATCTTCTACCGTATCAACATATTTCGGAAGGTTATGAAACAGACTCATCATTTGCGCTTGTAAAAACGGAATAATAGACACAATCGTCACTGTAATAATGCCAATAATGACAATATATAAAAGCAAAATCGAAAAGATCCGTTTGACTCTAAACTTCTCTAACAAATTGACAATTGGATTTAATAAATAATACACGACCCCCGTTAAAATAATCGGTAAGGCGATGGTTTTGACGAGTACAATGAGCGGTGTGAAAATAAAGGATGTCTTCATGAAAACAAGGATATTCAATCCAATTAATAGCAGGACGAGTAAAAAGAGAACAAACTTGTTATCAAGAAAAAATTTTCTAAATCGACTGCTCCACATTTGCATAGAATTCATATCGTTCCTCCAAACTCGGGCTATTTTATAAATAAATTGTACACTACCTAATCATGATATGGTGGTCATTGTTTCAGCTTTTTTTCCCATTTCGCAATAGACATCACCCATACAATCAGAATTGGCTGTCCTATCAGTCTTATCCATAGCAAAGACTGCTCTGTGCTTTCTTGACCTGGAAATGGAATTCCCTCTCGTGCAGCAAATAAGTTTGCAGGGAAAATGAGGACAAGATAGACAGCAATGATTTTTGCTGCTACGATCCTGACATTTGGCAAAAGCAGCAAGACAGCTAGCAGCCATTCTAGGCATGCCGTCGCATAGACCATTACATATGGAAATGGCCAGCCTGGCATCATACGGGCAAAGCCGCTCGGCTCTATCACATGAAAAAAACCGGCTGCTATGAATAAAAGCGCAAAGACGTATGTACTTCCTATATGCAGGATTCGCTTCATGGTCGTTTCCTCCTCTCCCTTCTATCAGAGTATTACCCGAATGAAGGAAGAAACTACCCCTTTTCGTACATTTATATCCTTTATGTAAGACGCATCAGCCTATATAAAGGTTTCATCCGCTTTTCAATAAAAAGAATGTTCTTTCATACAAACGCTTTCAAAGGATGTATAATCAGAGAAAAGTAGAAGGAGGGAACGACATGATTCGATTTGCTGTCATCGGAACGAACTGGATTACAGATCGATTCTTACAGGCCGGTGAAGGAGTAGCTGATTTTACATGTACAGCCGTCTATTCACGATCCGCTGAAAAAGGCCAGGCATTTGCCGAAAAATACGGTATTGATACAGTTTTTACGAACTTACATCAAATGGCGGAAAGTGATGCGTTTGATGCCGTGTATATTGCGAGTCCAAATGCCCTTCATAAAGAGCAGGCCATGTTGATGATGGAGCACCAAAAGCACGTATTATGCGAAAAACCATTTGCCTCTCACCGAAAAGAAGTAGAAGAAATGATTGCTGCAGCGAAGAAACATCAAGTGTGTTTGATGGAAGCGATGAAAACGACATTTCTGCCCAACTTCCTTCAAATCAAACAGCATCTTGATCAGCTTGGACCCATTCGGCAAGTGGTCGCTCATTACTGTAAATATTCCTCAAGATACGATGCCTACCGAAATGGCGAGATTCCAAATGCGTTTAAGCCTGAATTATCCAATGGTTCTTTAATGGATATCGGTGTGTATCTCGTCTACCCGGCGCTCTATTTATTTGGTCTGCCGAATCAAATCACCGCGAGAGGCTATAAGCTTTCTTCTGGTGTAGATGGGAGCGGCTCTGTCCTTATGCAATATGACGGGCATCAAGCACTTCTTTTTCATTCTAAAATTTCAACGTCTCATTTATCTGCGGAAATTCAAGGAGAGGATGCGACGATGGTGATTGATCAATTCCACCGTCCTTCGCATATCACGATCCATGATCGGCAAGGACACCATACCGACATCTCTCTCGAAGATGATCAGCCAGCCATGTATTATGAAATCTGTCATTTTATTGAGTGTATTCAGCAAGGAATGAGGCAGTCTCCGGTCAATACATTTGCCTTATCTGTTCAAACCATGTCCGTCATGGACGAGGCGAGAAAACAAATGGGCGTGAGGTTTCCTGCCGATAGATAAAATGAATGGGCATGAAATGATAAACAAGGGGCGAACATGATGTGCAAGTTCGCCCTTTGTTTTTTTATTTTGGGTCCATTGTTTATGTTGCCGCTAACACATCCGCAAATGCTTTCACATAGGGAGGAAGATCCGGTGGACGTCTGCTCGAGACGAGGTGACCATCTGTGACGACTGCTTCATCAAACCAGTCTGCTCCAGCATTTGTCATATCATCTTTAATACCAGGTGTGCTCGTTACTTTTTTGCCTTGCAGGATGCCTGCTGAAATGAGCACCCAGCCAGCATGGCAAATTTGTCCGATTGGTTTCGCCTTTTCATCAAACGTACGGACAATGTCTAATACTTCTGGATAACGACGCAGTTTATCGGGCGCCCATCCGCCTGGGACGAGCACAGCATCATATTCATCCGCTTGAATGGAATAAAAATCTGCATCGGATACGGCAGGCACACCATACTTGCCGATGTACTCATGATCTGCTTTTTCTCCTACGAGATGGACGGTTGCGCCCTCCTCTCTTAAACGCAGAACCGGATACCATAGCTCTAAATCTTCAAAATCATCACTGACAAACGCAATGACCTTCTTATTTGATAAACGCATAACATCTCTCCTATTCTTTCAATTTCCTCTATTGTACGAGATGACCGCTTAAAAAGAAAAGCGGTTCCCCTTGAGGAGAACCACTTGATCTTATTCACTGATCTTGAATTTTTTAATTAAATCACGTAATTCTTCCGCCATTTGGGAAAGAGTCGTAGAGGAAGAACTAATCTCTTCCATAGAAGCAAGCTGCTCTTCAGCAGATGCAGCGATATCTTGGATGCTTGCTGAACTCTCTCGTGATACATCTGCAATGTCATTCACTGCTTTAGAAATTTGCTCAGATCCTTTTGAAAGCTCGCGTACTGTTGTATTCATTTCATTCATTCTTGTAGCGATTTCCGCTGTTTGCTGATTAATTTGTGAGAAGCTTTCTTTCGTTTGATCTGTAATGGAAAGACCATTCTTCACTTCTTCATTCACTGATTTGAACATATTTTGAGATGTTTCGATTTCAGATACAATTTCTTTCACAAGCTTTTCAATCTCTTTTGCTGAATCTGATGATTGAACTGCAAGTTTACGTACTTCCTCTGCGACAACAGAGAAGCCTCTGCCTGACTCACCTGCACGTGCTGCTTCAATAGCTGCATTGAGTGCAAGTAAATTCGTTTGATCCGCAATGCCGTTAATCACGCCTAGGATGTTTGTGATGTCTTTTGATTTATGCTCTAGCCCGTTGATCACCCCTTCAGCTTCTTTCACTGAATGGTCGATCGTCTTCATTTGGCCAACGGTTTGCTCCACAAGCTGTCCGCCTGATTCCGCGACTGTTCTTGATTGAATAGATGATGCTGCGATGACATCAGATGTTTCTGCGACCTCGTTCAGACCTTCATTCATTTGTTTTAAATGAGCCGCACTTTGCTCCACCATTTCGCTTTGATTTTCGTTGCCGTTTGAGAATGTTTCAATAGATGATGTAATGTGTTCGGTTGCTTTTGTTGTTTGACCTGCGCTTGCTGTCAGTTCTTCAGATGAAGAAGCCACGTTTTCTACAGATGTTTGTACAGCTTGGATGACATCTCTTAATGATTCACTCATTTCATTAAAGCTTGTGCCTAGCTGTCCAATTTCATCTTTTGACCGGACATCAATTTTTTCTGTTAAATCTCCTTCACTGATTTTCTTTGAAGAAGAGACAAGTATAGATAGTGGTTTTGTAATGGAACGGATGATCAAGAAGATCAGAATCCCGCCAATGATGAGCGCGCCAGCTAAAATGATAGCGGCCATGTTAAAGACTGGCTGTGCAGCTTCTTCTACTTCTGTCACAAACATCGTACCGACAATTTTCCAGCCAGTCGCTTTGTTTGTGGTGAATTCCATTTGCTTTTCTTTTCCTTCAAACATATAACTCATAGAACCTTCATCTTGTGAATAAAGCTTTTCTAGCCATTCACCAGATAATTTTGTTCCCGCTTTTTTCGTAGGATGGGCAACAAAGGTACGATCCGGACTTCCGATAAAGGCATAACCCTGTTTCCCAATGTTTATGCTATTTGATTCTTTTACTAGATTCGCAATGTCTAGGTTCATTGCAATGACGCCTGATCCGTCCTCTAACTTTTTAGAGATGGTGACCACAAGCGTACCTGTGGAAGCTGTTGGATACGGTGCTGAAACAGACAGCTCTCCGTTTTTCTCCCAGCCGTCTTTATACCAATCCCGCTCCGTTGCGACATAGTCAGCAGGCATTTTTTTATTAGGATATCTTGAAAACACTTTGCCATCACTTGAAGCGACAAAAATGCCTTCTGTGTCATCATTCATACTCATGAACTGCTCAAACCGTCCTTGAATATCTGTCGTGCCTTTTTGCTTAAGCTTTTTCTCCGTGATCCATTTGCTAAAGAAATCGGCTGCGTCTGTTTTCACTTTCACAACCTTCGTAATATTTTTATCTAGCTGCTCGACGTTCTCCTTTGCACTTTGCATGATTTGATCATTCAAAGAAGTACTCGCCGTATGATATGAAGAGAATGCCAACACAATGATAGGGCATAAGAGAATAAATAAGAAAGAGAATACGAGCTTTTTTGAAATAGATGGCTTCCTGAAATACTGTATGAATTTCATAAAAAAGAAAACTCCTTTTCGTAAGATAGTATATATATCGGAAGTACTACTATGTTCTTTACTTTTTTAACTTATTAAAGTCTAAATAAGACCAAAATACCCAAATTATATGTATTGAATGGAAAAAACACCTGACGCCAAAACGTCAGGTGCTTCCCTATATTCTTATATTTTAAATTGTTTAATGAGCTCTCTTAGCTCTTCTGCCATCTGAGATAACGTAGCAGAGGAGGAACTGATCTCTTCCATAGATGCCAGCTGTTCTTCTGCGGATGCTGCGATATCTTGGAAGCCTGCGGAGCTTTCTCGTGAAAGCTCTTTAATTTGATTCACCGCATGTGAAATATCATTTGAGCCATGCGAGAGTTCTTTAGCCGTTCCGTTCATTTGTTTCATTTGGTCTGTCATTTCTGATGTTTTATCGGTAATTTTCTCAAAGCTGACTTTCGTTTCATCTGTAATATTTAATCCAGATTGTACTTCACCTGCTACTTGTTTAAACATGTTCTGTGATTTTTTAATTTCCTCTACAATCTCGTTCGTCAAGCTTTCAATTTCCTTTGAAGAGCTTCCGGATTGCTCTGCCAGCTTACGAACTTCTTCTGCAACAACAGAGAAACCTCTGCCTGCTTCTCCTGCCCGAGCGGCTTCTATCGCAGCATTTAAAGCTAGGAGATTGGTCTGGTCGGCAATGCCGTTAATGACACCCAGAATGTTCGTAATATCTTTTGATTTCTGCTCTAAGCCTTGAATCACAAGCTCTGCTTCTTTCACTGCCTGCTCGATGGTTTGCATTTGCCCTGCTGTTTTTTGAACAAGTTCTCCACCGGCCTGAGCCGTTTTGCTTGAATCAATCGACGATTCCATCATATGAGAGGTCGTATCGACCATATGGGACAAGCTGCGATCCATTTCGTTCAACTGAACTGAGCTTTTTTCGATCATATCATTTTGATGTTCATTGCTGTTTGAGAACTGTTCAATAGATGATGTGATATGCTCAGTCGCTTGAGCGGTCTGTCCCGCACTTGCTGTTAATTCTTCAGAAGAGGCGGCCACATTTTCAATGGAATTCTGGACAGCTTGAATGACTTGTTTCAGCTTTGCTGACATCTCGTTAAAACTCTGGGCAAGCTTACCGATTTCATCGTGCGTACGAACTTCAATGTGCTGGGTCAGATCACCCTGACTGATTTTCTCAGCCGATTCAGAGAGTGCTATCAGTGGCTTTCGGATCGATTTAATAATAAAATAAATCGCGATTCCGCCTATAGCAATCGCAACTGCCAGTATGATCATTGTTAAATCGAGTACTGGCTGTGCAGCTTCTTGGATTTCACCAACATACATCGTTCCAGCAAGCTTCCAGCCTGTTGCTTCATTTGTGTCAAAAAACATTTGCTTCGTCTGTCCATTGTATTCATATTTGAAACTGCCTTGTTTTTTATCATACAATTTTGTGATGAAATCACCTGTCAATTTCGCCCCAGGCTTGTCTGTTTTATGGGCAATATAATGCTGATCTGGAGTCGCGACAAACGCATAGCCTTCTTTGCCTATTTTGATACTGTTTGTATCTTTCACGATCGTGTTCAAGCGCATATTGATTCCAGTCACACCAGATCCATCTGCTAACCGCTCTGATATTGTGATGAGCAGGTCATCTGATGACTTGTCGACAAAAGGATCTGATATGATGAGTTTCTCATCTCCCATCGATTGTTGAAACCACGGTTCGTTTTTTGCGCTCGCTTCACTACCTTTGTGAATCTTGGAATATTCGGTTAATCTACCATTTTGATCTGCAATGAATACCTCCACTACATCTTCATCTGTTTCCGATAATTGCTCTAATTTCACCTTGAGTAAATCCTTGTTTTTAGAAGCCAATTCACTCTTTTTCACCGATTTCGATAAATAAGAAACGATATCAATTTTAGGCTGTACATCTTTATTAATGAGTTCGTTTAATTGCTGAACACCATTTGCAGCACTAGACATAATCTCATCATTGAGAGACTTTGATGCCACTTCATAAGAAAATGCTGCCAATACGAGAATTGGCACTAGGAGAATCGCTAAGAATGCAGTAATTAATTTCTTCGACATTGTAAAGTGCTTAAAAAAGTTGATTTTTTTCATGACTCTACTCCTTTTGAATTATGATTTGTGGTCTTTCCCTTCTATTCTTAGGTAATATGAATTATTTTTCAAGGCTTAATGTTCGAAAATAAACAAAAATAAGTAAAATTACCTATTTCTTTTGATTTACTCAATTAGAAAAGAGCCCTTTAGCTGAAGGGCTCTTTTCATTTTGTCTATTCGACTTTAAATTTGCTGATCAAATCACGCAATTCTTCTGCCATTGATGAAAGCGTAGCAGAGGAGGAGCTGATTTCTTCCATAGATGCGAGCTGTTCTTCCGCTGAAGCCGCAATGTCTTGAATGTTTGCGGAGCTTTCACGTGAGACGTCTGCAATCTCACGGACAGCCTCTGACACATGTGCAGAGCCATTTGAAAGCTGGACAACTGTTTGATTCATGGTTTGAAGCTGGTCAGAAATTTCTTTTGTCATTTCGAAAATATTGTGGAAGCTGACTCTTGTTTGTTCAGTGAAGCTTAGGCCTGATTGAACTTCTCGATTCACTGCAGTGAATACTTCCTGTGATACATCGATGTCTTGAACGATTTCTTTAATCAAATTCTCGATTTCTTTCGCCGAATTGGCTGATTGAACAGCCAGTTTTCTTACTTCTTCTGCTACAACGGAGAAGCCTCTGCCAGATTCCCCAGCTCTTGCTGCCTCAATTGCTGCATTTAGCGCAAGTAGATTCGTTTGGTCGGCGATACCATTGATGACACCTAGAATTTGTGTAATGTCTTTTGATTTACTTTCAAGAGCGCTGATGACATTCTCTGCTTTTTTCACGGACTGATCAATGACATTCATTTGAGAAGCGGTTTTTTCGACAAGCTGTCCGCCTTCCCCTGCGATACCTGTTGATTTGATCGATGAAGCAGTAATGGACTCAGCCGACTCATTCATGTGCTGAAGGCCACGGTTCATTTCATCTAACTCTTCTGAGCTGGATTCGACTTTGTCATTTTGACTTTCATTTCCATTGGAGAATTGTTCAATGGCTAGTGTAATATGCTCTGTTGCTTTACTTGTTTGCCCTGCGCTGGCGGTCAGTTCTTCTGATGAAGAAGCGACATTTTCGACTGAGGTTTGGACGGCACTAATGAGGGTTCTTAATGAGTCAATCATTGTATTAAAGCCTTTCCCAACTTGGCCGATTTCGTCATCTGATTGGATCTGAAGCTTATCGCGCAAATCACCTTCGCTGACTTTTTTCGAGAAGCGGGCAAGGTTGGATAATCTTTTAGATATAGAGCGGACGATAAAGAAGATGAGGGTACCTGCTACGATAAGTGTCACACTGAACACAATAATGGCTGTATTGAAAACGGGCTTTGCTGCATCTTCTACTTCTGATACGAGCATCGTTCCACCGATTTTCCAGCCGGTTAATTCGTTGGTCACATACGCAACCTTTTTATCTATTCCTTTGAGTGTGTAGCTGCCGTTTCCTTCTTTGTTTTGATAAATAATATTTGCTAGATTCTCATTGACCTGACTTCCTGGCTTTTGGGTCGGATCTGCTAAAACTGTTTTATCTTTCTCCATGATGAAGGCATAGCCTTTTTGCCCAATTTTGATTTCTTTTAACTTTTGAATCAGGGTGTCAATTTCCATATCAAGTCCAATAACACCTGACCCATCTTTCATTTTTTGAGTAATCGTGATGACCATTTTGCCTGTGGAGGCTGCTACGTATGGTTTTGTGATGACTTGTTTGCCGTTTTCTGCCTTGAGCGCTTCTTGATACCATGGGCGCTCTCTTGGATCGTAGCCATCAGGCATCTTTTGAACTGGATATTGCATAAACAATCCCTTTTCGGAGCCTGCATAGATAGCAGAAACATCTTTTTCATTAATTTTTCCAAATTGCTGCAATTCTTTGATGGTCGCATTTCTATTTTTTTCTTGAAGATTAGACGCTTTGAGTGAGTCTGTAAACAGAGCCACAGCATCTGCTTTGTTTCCTATATTCTCATTGATTAAAGTATCAAATGCATTGACTTGACTCATCGCACTGCCCATAATCTGTTTGTCTAGCTCTGTCTTTGATGTAAAAAACGCACTAATTGTCAGTGCAGTGGTTGGCAGGATAAGGACTACCAAAAAAGCCATAATTAATTTTTTTGAAATGGATGGTTTTTTTAACCATTGGATCATTTTCCCCATTTTCTCTTTCCCCCTTTACTTCTCTAAAGTTATTATCGGATGAAAGGTTTAATTTTACAGGCTAGACATGCTGTTTAAAAATAAAAAAAATACCCAGACAATTCTGGGTATTTTTTCATCGTTTTTTAATCAATTTTGAATTGACTTGTGAGCTCTTTTAGTTCCTCTGCCATGTTAGATAGTGTCACTGAAGAAGATGATATTTCTTCCATAGAGGCCAGTTGCTCTTCAGCAGAAGCCGCAATGTCCTGAATGTTTGCCGCACTTTCTCTAGAGACTTGGCGCATCTCCTGCATAGCTTGTGAAACTAGCTTCGAACCGCTCGATAGATCAATGGCTGTATCATTTAATTGCGTCAGTTTTTTCGACATTCCTTCTGCCGCCTCATAAATGTTCTGGAAGCTTTCTTTTGCTTCTTCTGTCATACCAAGTCCTGCATGTACTTCTCGATTGACCGTTTTGAACATATCTTGAGATTTAGCAATTTCTAACACAATTTCTTGAATGAGTTTTTCTATTTCTTTCGCTGAGTCTGCCGATTGGACAGCTAGTTTTCTCACTTCTTCTGCCACGACAGAGAAGCCGCGTCCTGATTCGCCTGCTCTTGCTGCTTCGATGGCTGCATTTAACGCAAGAAGATTCGTTTGATCTGCAATGCCGTTAATGACATTTAAAATGCTCGTAATATCTTTAGACTTATATTCTAATTGCTTCATGACTTGTTCTGCTTCTTGTACAGATGTATCAATATGTTTCATTTGGCTCGCTGTGCTTTCAACAATTCGGCCGCCTTGACCAGCTGCCTCTGTCGATTGAAGTGAGACAGTAGCCACTTCTGATGACGTTTGTGACATGCCTTGTAATCCTTCATTCATTGCCACAAGCTGATTCGTACTAGATTCGACTTTCTCGTTTTGTGCTTCATTTCCGTTTGAAAATTGTTCAATCGACATTGTGATATGCTCGGTTGCTTGACTTGTTTGGCTGGCACTTGCCGTCAGCTCCTCGGAAGCGGAAGCCACATTGTCGACAGATTGCTGTACCGCTCGAATGACGTCACGAAGGGATTCACTCATTTTGCTAAAGCTTCTCGTGAGATCTCCAATTTCATCCTTCGATTTGGTTTCAAGGGTTTCGGTTAAATCACCATCACTCACCTTTTCTGAGAAATCAACAAGCTTTCGAAGTCCAATTGTGATGGAGCGAACGATAAAGAAGATCGCAATACCGCCAAGGATAAAGGAAGAAATTAAAAGAATAATGGCAGAATTCCAAACTGGCTGTGCTGCTTCTTCTGTTTCTGATACAAACATCGTTCCAGCAATTTTCCAACCTGTTAAATCATTTGTCACAAAAACGAGACGCTTTTGTTCTCCTTTATTCTCATAAGTTGACGTTCCTTCTTTTCCGCTGTAAAGGATAGATGAAATATTTTCAGTGACCTTAGATCCTGACTTTTCTTCTGGATGGGCCACAATTTGTTTGTTTTTATTTGCAATAATTGGATATCCTTGACGTCCGATTTTAATCTCTTTTATTTTATCGACAATGTCTTGCACATCAATGTCAATTCCGATCGCTCCCGATCCGTCCTTCAGACGCTGGGCAATCGTGACAACCATGCCGTTTGTTGTGGCAGAGATGTATGGATTGGTAACGACTGGATTACCACTGTTATCCTGCATAGCTAGTTGATACCAATCGCGCGTTGTTGGATCATAGCCTTTTGGCATGTCTACTTTAGGAAACTGAATGAAATCACGCTTTTTACTTGCTGCATAAAATCCAACCACATCTTCTTCATTGATTTTACTGTATATCTCGAAATGCTCATACAGTTCATCCTGGTTGTTCTTCTTAAAGTCTGCAGCAGTAGATGTTTCAGTAAAGAGTTTTACTGCGTTTTCCTTATTCATAAGCTTTTGCTGGATCATATCATTCAGTTCATGGACTCTTGTGTTTGCTCCGTACATGATTTCATGATCTAATTCTTCTTTGGCAATCTGATATGAAATCGTACTGAGTGTAATAATTGGCAAGACAAGAACGAGAGTGAATGAAATAATCAGTCTCTTAGAAATCGATGGTTTTTTCAACCATTTTATTGCATTTTTCATGTTTTTCCTCCTTTTAAACGATATGTTATATATCGGACAGCTTCATATTATTTTCATGTTTTTCAAATAAAAAGGATGCTTTTTTGTTTATTTACACAAATTGATTCCTTGCCCAAGCACCCTGCATACGCTAATACAAAAGGGGGCGCTTTTCATATGATTATCCTTTCAGGACAGCCAGTGACAAATGAGCAGCTGGCTTCATTTCAGCTAGAGGGACAAAAGCGGATCATATTAATGCAGTTACAAGCCTCAAATGATACGTTCCGCTATAGGCAAGCATCTGATTTGTTATTTGAGGTTACATTGAGATCGAACATTATGAATGCTGCAAGAGATTTGCATAAAAGCGGTGCCTCATTTGCCATCTTTCAAAGGTCTCGTGCAAATGAAGCCTTTTGGCGCGTATCTGAAGCAGGAGCACTAGAGCTGCGCTATCAAGTCGAACCATCTAGAGGCATTAAAGACATTTTTGAAAATGGCTCACAATATGCATTTGAATGTGCCACCGCCATTGTCATCGTGTTTTATATGGGCGTCTTGCAAACGGTAGGAGACGAGAAGTTTAACCGAAGGCTTCGCAGTCTAACTCTGTATGACTGGCATTATGATACATTGTCGATTTATACAGAGCGCGGGAATGACTTTATCTATGGGGATTGCTTATATTTCGAGAATCCAGAATTTAGCTATCAGCAGTCACAGTGGCGCGGGGAAAATGTGATTTACTTAGGAGAAGATCAATATTACGGACATGGACTTGGAATTTTAACAGCGGCAGAAATTATCGACAAATTGAATAAGAGAAGGCGGCCAGGTGCTGTTCAATCTGCTTATCTATTGCCGCAGACCACCCGGATGGATGTGATTTATCTCAGGCAAATGTTCGGCAGCTAAAAAAAGCCTCTTGTCTAGTGGTTATGACAAGGGGCTTTTATATGCCTTGCGCTTTCGATAATCTTGCAGCGTGCCAAGCATCGTGTTCGCAAGGATCTCCATTTTTTCTAAGTCTTTACTTGTGACCGGCGGATCATGCCGGCTCCATTTTACATAACGAACAAAATAGTAATGACGAATGGGCGTAAGGACGGCAGGAGAGTGCGGAAATTCATCAAACCAGAATTCAATTTGGCCTTTTTTTCGGTATGAATGTTTTAAGATGTCCACCCTTTCACACCACCCAACATGATTTTATATGTGCGTCAGTTCATGCATGATCTCCTCAACGGTTAAAATCGAGTGAATACGGCCAACGCCCTGTCCCGCCCAAAGAGCCATTTGATCAGGGTTTCCCGCAGCAGCTGCTGCATTTCGCATCGGTGTCGTCCATACATGCTGAACCGGATAAGGAAGAACCCTATCTTCATTCTGTCTTTCTTCCTCCATCCACTGATTCACAATACCTCTTGCTCTTTTTCCAGAAAAAAGCTTCGTGATCTTTGTTTCACTGCTTGCTGCCTGTAAAATCGCCTTTTTGTATATGTCTGCCGCAGCACTTTCTTGACTGGCTAAAAATCGTGTGCCGATTTGCACCGCATCCGCTCCAAGCGCTAGAGCGGCTTCCACACCTGCTCGATCTGTAATCCCGCCTGCGGCGATCAATGGCACATGACAAAGCGGCTTGACGTCAGAGATCAGGCTAAAGAGTCCCATCAGGGCATCTCCTTTTGCAGGTAAAAAGGTACCTCGGTGACCCCCTGCTTCACTTCCTTGCAGAACAATGGCATCCATCCCTTTTTCCTCTAAAAGCAGTGCTTCCTCTTTTGTTGTGGCGGTTCCAATTAAAAAGATCCCCTTTTGTTTTAAGCGATGTATCGTTTGTTCGTTTGGACAAGCGAAGGTAAAGGAAACGACCGGTACGTCCTCATCCAAAAGAATGTTGATTTTCTGTTCAAAATCATTCCACAATTCCTCTTCGCTCGGCAGTCTATCGGCTACTGGTCGTGCTGGCAGTCTCTTCTCCCAAAATGCCACATCCTCTTTTTTGACTTCAGAAATTGGCTCTGGTACAAATACATTGACCTGAAACAGGCGAGTTGTCAGTTGTTTGACCTGTCTGATCTGCTGCCTTAAATGGTCAGGCTGCACATATCCACTTGCCAAACTGCCAAGTCCTCCGCATTGCGAAACAGCGGCTGCCAGCTGAGGTGTCACGGCACCTCCTGCCATTGGCGCTTGAATCATCCCATATTTGATTTGCAGTAATTTCGTGATATCCCCCATTTATTTCCCCCATCTCTTACTCGTTTGATGATACCTGTATATAAAAATGGCGATGTCTCGGCCCGTCAAACTCACAGAAATAAATTCCCTGCCATGTGCCAAGGACAAGATCACCATGATTAATGAGAATATGCTGCGTAGCACCCATAAAGCTTGCTTTCATATGTGCGGCTGTATTTCCTTCCATATGGCGGTCCTTCGGATGTTCCCACGGAAAGACTTCGTCAAGCCGGCGGAGCATATCTCGTTTCACATCTGGGTCCGCATTTTCATTAATGGTCATCCCTGCTGTCGTATGAGGACAGTAGACAATGACGGTTCCGTTTTGAATACCTGTTTCCTTGATATATTGATGGACCTCATTCGTCACGTCGATCATCTCATCGCGTCTATTTGTTTGTACATTGATTTTTTTCATATGAGCGGCTCCTTTTTGTCATTTCTATCAAACCATACCCTTTTTATGTGAAGTCAATCACTGTTTATCGGTAGAAGGCATTATCTCACCTAAAGTTTACCAAGTAAAAAAACCTCGTCAAGTGTTACGAGGTTTTTAGGAAAAGTGGACCTTTTTGATGTCAATGGTCCGAATATGATGGTCTTCTGCATCTATGATGGTAAATTCACAGCCTTCTGCTTCAATCGTATCTCCAATCTCAATATCAAATTTATGTGTCATCATCCAGCCAGCAATTGTATCAACATCATCATTCTCAATGGCTAAATCCAATAAATCATTTACTTCATCAATCAAGGCTTTCCCATCCATTACATAGTGGAAGTCACCTTTTTTGACGATATGAGGTGTTTCATCCTGATCATATTCATCTCGAATTTCGCCCACGATTTCCTCTAATATGTCCTCTACTGTAACAAGCCCGGCTGTTCCTCCATATTCGTCTACGAGCACTGAGATATGAATTCGCTCCTTTTGCATCAAAATGAGCAATTCTTGAACAGGCGTACTTTCAATCACCCGAATCACTGGACGCATTAAGTCTTCAATCGTCACATCTTGATTTAAAAAGCTCGCCTTAAACACATCTTTGCTATTGATGACACCAATCACATGATCTTTGTCTTCTTTAATGACGGGGTAGCGTGTGTATCTTTCGTTCAACATATAATGTGTCACGTCTTCAAGCGTCTGTTCAATCTCTATAGCTGAAATTTCTGTACGAGGAATCATGATCTCTCTCGCCACTCGGTTATCAAATTCAAAAATTTTATTCACATATTTGTACTCAGACTGGTTAATCTCACCCTTTTCATAGCTTTCAGATAAAATGAGACGCAATTCTTCCTCACTGATCGCCACTTCATGTTCTTTGACAGAATGAAAACCGAATAATTTCACAATGCCTCGCGCAGATCCATTTAATGCTTTAATAAACGGGTACATGACTTTATAGAAAAAGATGAGTGGCTTTGCTGTCACAAGGCTGACCGCCTCTGCCTTTTGAATGGCAATCGTTTTAGGCGCCAGTTCTCCCACAACGACATGTAAAAACGTAATGATCACAAATGCGATGATAAACGATAGGATGTCGGTTAATGCGGAATGAAGCCCTAATTCCTCAAACAGCGGATGCAGAAAATGCTCCACCGTCGGCTCGCCCAGCCACCCTAAGCCTAAAGCGGTAATGGTAATGCCGAGTTGACAGGCGGATAAATATTCATCGAGATTTGATATGAGCTTTTGTACGTGGATGGCTCTCTTATCACCGCTTTCAATCAGTTGATTGATTTTAGAGCCTCTAATTTTCACAATCGCAAATTCAGTGACAACAAAAAATGCTGTCGCAGCAATGAGTAATATGACTAAAAATACGTTTAAAATATACAAAAAAACCCTTACCTAACAATGGTAAGGGCTCACCTCCTCTGGCATCAATTAATCATTACGGCCATTTAGGAAGATCATTACAAAACGGAGCAATTCAAAAAAGGAGACAAGGGCTGCTGCGACGTACGTAAGAGCGGCAGCATTTAACACCTTGTTCACGCCTCTTTCTTCACTGCTTCTAATGATTCCTTCTGAAACAATGATATCTTTCGCACGAGAACTTGCATTAAACTCGACAGGCAATGTCACAAGCTGAAAGAACACAGCCGCTGAGAACAAAATGATCCCAAGCCCGATTAAGTTAAGGCTGCCAAGTAAGATTCCACCAAGGAAAAGAAGCGGGGCAACACCAGATGCAAAGTTCACAACAGGAAAGATCTTATGTCTCAAGACAAGCGCACCATAGGATTCCTGATGCTGCAAGGCATGTCCAACCTCGTGTGATGCGACTGAAATGGCCGAAATGGAATGGCCGTAGTACACAGGTTCAGATAAGCGAACCACACGCTGCGTCGGGTCGTAATGATCAGTCAAAGTTCCTCTTACCGGTTCAACAGGCACGTCGTATAACCCGTTGCGATCTAAAATATGTCGAGCGGTTTCCGCACCTGTTTGCATACTGGATGCTTCAACCTTTGAATACTTTTCAAAATTATTCTTCACTTTAAATTGTGCCCAAAATGATAATCCCAATGCGGCAAAAGTTAAAAAATAAAAAAACAGCATGCTCATCAGCTTCCTTTTTATTTTATATATTTATTTACAATTTTAATGACTTTTATGTAACGTGTACAGAAAAAAGCACTAGGTCTTTTTAAGGGGGATCACCACGCCAATGAAAAAGAAGAACACACCTAAGCATGCTGTATAAAAGGTCACCGTTCCGTATAGGTTTTGAAAAAAGTGCAGCCATGAAAAATCATTCATAAAATGATTCACCGCATTTAAGTCAAACACAAGTAAGATCATAGCTGATGATAAAAAGTGAGCGCCGATAAAAAGAAGTACGGTCTTTTGAACGAACGACATTCGCATTCCCTCCTTCTTCTCTCTTATTTTAAGATATGGGATCTACATGACGAAGATGAAAAAATGTTTCCTCAATCGGGCATACTGACATTAGCAGTCTCCTGAAAGGAAGAGTCCAATGAAATCAAACCGTATCTTTATTGCTTGGCTAAGGTGGCCTCTCTATCTTCGAATTGCCATCATCATCTGTTTCTTGCTTCTTTTTTTTGGACAATTAATCGTCTTGCTTGAACCGAAGCAGTATCATACGATCTTTGATGGGATCTGGTGGGCTCTCATTACAGTCGCGACGGTCGGCTACGGTGATTTTGTGCCGCAAACCATGCCCGGGCAAATCGCAGGTATGGCGCTGATTCTGATCGGGGCAAGCTTTGTCACGGCTTATTTTGCCACACTCGCTGCCGCTGTGTTCAGCAAGCAGCACCATTATGTAGAAGGGAAGGTCGCCTTTAAAGGAAAAGGACATCTCATTATCGTTGGCTGGAATGAGAAAACGAACAAATTGCTTCAATCGTTTCAAACGATTGATCCAGCTATGCCGATTGTGCTAATTGATGATTCCTTGAAGGAAGGGCCGCTTCTAGAGAATGTTCATTTTATTAAAGGGCATGGCACCGAAGATGGCACACTTCGCAAAGCCAATATTTCAGGTGCAGATGCACTGATGATTACCGCAGATCAGCACGAGAATGAAGTGACAGCTGATATGCAGAGTGTTTTAACATTACTTGCAGCAAAAGGATTAAACCCTTCACTCTACTGTTTAATTGAAATTTTAACAGATCGTTACGTGAAAAATGCCGAGCGGGCTGGCGCCAATCAAGTCATTCATACCTCTGATGCAGTCAATCATTTAATGGTCGAGCATTTTCTTTTAAAGGAACAGTTCAAAGCGTTAAAGAAAAAACGTCATATGACCTTGCATAAACAGATCACCATCATACCGGTTCCAGCTTCGTTAGCCGGAGAAACATTCTTAACAGCGCTCCATCATTTTTTAGAGCATCATGTGATCATTGTCGGTGTACAAAAAAAAGAAGGACCCATGATGAATCCTCCCTTTGATTATGAGCTTCATCCTGAGGATGAACTGATCAGCCTTTAAAGCAGTGCGTCTTCTAATTCCTTGACGAGCGAAAAGCCAATCTCAGTATAAGCTTTTGATACATCTCCATCTTTCTCTTTTGGTTCTTGGAATTGGTTAAAGGATGCTCCCACATTTCCAACCATCGCATGATCATCTAACTTATCTTGATAGACATGCTTTAAGAGAAATGGATCTCCCAGTTTCACCACAACGCCTGGCTGATCCAGCTGGCCCTTTTCGGCTGTAAAAGGAACTCTGAGAAAGGTATAGCCATCACGATTATCAATTTTATAATCAAAGTATCCGTGATCGTAATCCCAGTTACCATTAATGACATAGCCGAGCGGCTTCATCGTCTCTTCTAAATGGTAAAGTGAAAAGCTTTCACCAGTCAGCCTGGATGGTACATGAATCATACGAAACCCTCCTTTTTGTCTAATAGGTTTCGTTAAAGAGAGGAATTCATACATCTATCTCTCGTGATTTGTACATTGTTTGAAAAAGTGGCATCAAATAAGCTTTGATTGGATGATTGATTCGTCTCGTTCGCACTGCCGGACCCTGATGTTTCCTTCGTAGCACTCATAGGACAAATGCGTCCGACATTGCCAAAGTTGACGATTGCCTGGCCAGAAATATCGTGAATGTAAATATGATTCGTTCTCATGTTTCACCCTCCTCTACTCATTATTCTATGTACAGAGCGTAAGGAGGCTTGCACAGGAACCGTGCGAAAATAAAAAAGGCACACCCTTCAAAGGTGTGCTCAGCGTGTAGACAAACCCTTGCATTCGTTGTCAGGTCTGCGCGCTTGGTGCTCACGAATGTTAAATTCGCTCCGCGCCAGTGCTCGCCCTTCCTAGACTTCAAAGGTTTTCTATCACGCTGAAAGGTGTGCTTTTCATTCTTACGATTGATTCAGGCGGTTTTCAAGCTCGGCTTTTTTCTCTTCGAAGCCTGGTTTTCCTAATAAAGCAAACATATTCACTTTATAAGCTTCTACGCCAGGCTGGTCAAATGGATTGACGCCTAGTAGATATCCAGACATCGCGCATGCTTTCTCAAAGAAGTAAACGAGATATCCGAATGTATAAGCATCCATCTCAGGAATTGTGACGATCAAATTCGGTACTTTTCCATCTGTATGAGCAAGCATCGTTCCTTCAAATGCTTTTTTATTAACGAAATCAACCGTTTTTCCTGCTAGATAGTTCAAGCCATCAAGGTCTTGTTCTTCTGCTTCGATGACAAGCTCATGACGAGGGTTGTCTACATTAACGATTGTTTCAAACAAGTCTCTTCTTCCTTCTTGAACATATTGACCAAGTGAATGAAGATCTGTTGAGAAGTTCGCAGATGAAGGGTAGATTCCTTTTTCATCTTTCCCTTCACTTTCACCGAATAATTGTTTCCACCATTCTGCAAAGTATTGCAACCCTGGCTCATAGTTAATCAGCATTTCAATCGTTCTACCTTTATTGTAAAGGACATTACGGACGACAGCATATTGGTATGCCGCATTCTCAGAAAGCTCAGATGAAGCGAAGTCTTCGCTTGCTTTTGCCGCACCTTCCATCATCTGATCAATGTCTGCACCGCTCACAGCGATTGGCAATAGACCCACTGCTGTTAAGACTGAATAACGTCCACCTACATCATCAGGGATGATAAATGATTCGTAGCCTTCTTCTGTTGCTAATGTTTTCAATGCACCGCGTGCCTTGTCCGTTGTTGCATAAATACGTTTTTTCGCTTCTTCGGCACCGTATTTTTCAATGAGGAGCTTTTTAAAGATGCGGAACGCAATCGCTGGCTCTGTTGTTGTACCAGATTTTGAAATGACGTTAATAGAGAAATCTGCATCTTCCAATAGATCCATTACATCAGTTAAATAAGAAGAACTGATGTTGTTTCCAATAAAGATGATTTGCGGCGTCTTGCGTTTGTCTTTTGGCAGCGTGTTATAGAAAGAGTGGTTCAAGAATTCAATCGCCGCACGTGCGCCGAGATATGAACCGCCGATTCCGACAACAAGTAAGACATCAGAGTCTGACTTAATTTTATCTGCACTTTTTTTAATGCGGGCAAATTCTTCGCGATCATATTGCTTCGGCAAGTCAACCCAGCCTAAATAATCACTGCCTGTACCCGTTTGTTCATGAATATTATGATGGGCCACCTTCACAAAATCTTTTAAATATGTAAGCTCATGCTCTTGAAAGAAAGGTAACGCTTTTGAGTAGTCAAATTGAATATGTGTCATCGCTTGTAAGCCCTCCATTACGTTAGTTCTGTCCCTTTCACTTTAGCGGAACTAGCTATTGAAATCAAGTGATCGTCACTCCCATAGCAAAAAGCCGTTTCTCATAGAGAGAAACGGCACGAAGGATTATAAAGAAGCTTTCAAAATAGAAAGAATGTCATCACGACCAAGTTTCATAAAGTTACCAAAACCACCGTATTCCATTTCTTTCGCCGCAATGTCGGCAATTTTGTCCAGCTGATCTTCACCAATGTCATAATCTGCTAGACGTCTTGGTGCACCGAGGCTTGTCCAGAAGGCTGACAGCTTGTCGATTCCTTCTAATGCGATATCACGATCAGATTTTCCCTCTGTCTCGATGTCAAACATGTTTAGCATGAGATTTTTAAAGCGATCCACATTGTGATCGAGTGTATGACGCATCCAATTTGGGAAGAGGATCGCAAGTCCGCCTGCATGCGGAATGTCATAGACAGCCGATACTGCATGCTCAATCGTATGTGACGCCCAGTCGCCAAAGTAACCCATTTGCAGCGTTCCATTTAAAGCAATCGTTCCTGCGTAAAGGATCGTTTCACGGTGCTCATAGTTTTGTAAGTCTTCAAGCAGTTTTGGTGCTGTCTCAATGACTGTTTGAAGAACAGCAAAACACATTCGATCCTGTAAAGGCGTGTTTTTCACATTATGGAAGTATTGCTCGAAGACGTGGCTCATCATATCGACCATGCCGTACACCGTCTGGTTTTCTGGCACTGAATAAGTATGCTCAGGGTCTAAAATTGAAAAAGCAGGATGAGTGACTGAACTGCCCCACACATATTTTTCATTTGTTTCCCAGTTTGTGATGACAGAGTCTGGATTCATTTCTGAACCAGTTGCCGCAAGTGTGAGCACTGTGCCAAACGGCAATGCTTTTTGAGCGGTTGTTTTCTTTGAGATAATGTCCCACACATCTCCGTCATATTCCGCTCCGGCTGCAATCGCTTTTGTACAGTCGATCACACTGCCGCCGCCAACAGCTAATAGGAAATCAATTTTTTCATTTTGGCAGATGTCGATTCCTTTTTTCACTGTGGTGAGGCGCGGGTTTGGTTCAACACCTGACAGCTCAAATACGTCAGCTTCTGCTTCATTTAACGCGCTGATCACATTATCATAAAGACCATTTTTCTTAATGCTGCCTCCACCATATACAAGTAACACTCGTTTTCCATAACGAGCGAGTTCGCTTTTTAGTCCGTCTAGTTGTCCTTTTCCAAACATTAATTTCGTTGGATTATAATAAATAAAATTTTCCATCTGTTGATACATCTCCTTACAGCGTATATATCCAAAAACATGAAAGACTACTTTAACATATGTACACGTCGAACTCAAAAAAAGATAACTGCTCGAAAGCAATTATCTTTTTTTTGTTTGATTATAAAGAAGCATTCAAAATAGCTAGAACATCTTCTTTGTTTAGCTTTTTAAATTGACCAAATTCACCGCGTGCCATTGCACGATCTGCGATTAAATCAATTTTCTCATCGTTGATATCATAGTCCGCTAAACGGTTCGGTGCGCCAAGACTTGTCCAGAAAGCTGACAATTTGTCGATTCCTTCTAAGCCCACTTCTTCGTCTGTTTTGCCCGCAGGATCCACATCGAATACGCGTACCGCTAATTGTTTAAAGCGGCCTGGGTTTTCCTGAATGACATGCTTCATCCAGTTCGGGAACAAGATCGCAAGTCCGCCTGCATGAGGGATATCATAGATAGCAGATACCGCATGCTCGATGTTGTGAGATGCCCAGTCACCGCGTGCTCCCATTGACAGCATACCATTGAGCGCAATGGTCCCAGTGAATAAGATCGTTTCACGCAGCTCATAGTTCTCTAGATCGCCAATCAGCTTCGGAGCTGTTTCAATGACCGTACGAAGAAGCCCTTCACACATACGGTCTTGATAAGGTGTATTTTCCGTGTGATGGAAATATTGTTCGAACACGTGAGACATCATATCAACCATGCCATAAATCGTATGGTTTTTTGGCACAGTGAACGTGTTCACTGGATCAAGAATAGAGAATTTAGGGAAAACTGCTGGACTTCCCCAGCCATATTTCTCATTTGTTTCCCAGTTTGTGATCACTGATCCAGAGTTCATTTCAGAACCTGTTGCAGCAAGGGTTAACACCGTACCGAACGGAATTGCTTCCATTGGGACATGCTTACGCGTCACGATATCCCAAGCATCTCCATCGTACTTGGCTCCGGCTGCGATCGCTTTCGTTGCATCAATAACACTGCCGCCGCCAACTGCCAAAATAAAGTCAACGTTGTTCTCTTTGCAAAGCTCAACCCCTTTTCTTACCGTTGTTAAGCGCGGGTTTGGCTCAACACCAGCAAGTTCAGTGATTGCAGCTCCTGATTCTTTTAGGATGCTGACAACTTGGTCATAAAGGCCGTTTCGTTTAATACTGCCTCCACCATATACAAGTAATACGTTTTTTCCGTAGTGTTTGAGTTCATCTGAAAGGGCTGAAACTTCTCCCTTTCCAAATATTAATTTCGTTGGGTTCCAATAAGTAAATCGATCCATTTGATCTCCTCCTCGCGCTACATTATGCGCCTCAATCATTCCAAAAGTAAAGTAATTTGCTTTAATCCATTTTCTTACGCATAGTTTGGCTAAAAATCTGCAAAATATAAATGTATTGATGCTGTAGCGAAAGGAGGAATCACGATGAGTGCTATTCAGCGTATTGCCCTCGTGCTCACGATTATCGGTGCTATTAACTGGGGACTAATCGGCTTTTTTCAATTTGACTTAGTAGCAGCGATCTTTGGCGGACAAGGCTCTGCATTATCACGTATTATTTATGGTCTTGTTGGAATTGCAGGTCTTGTTAACCTTGGTCTATTGTTCAAGCCAAGCGAAGAAGCTGTTCGCCGTGACGAGCCGAATCCAGAGGTTCGCTAAACAAAAAGACATAAAAAAGGCCGCCTATACGAGGCAGCCAAAGGCACCGTTTGAAGCGGTGCTTTTTTTATTTCTTGATCAAATCTTTACGGTTAGATTGCTCAATCCACTCTTCAAGTTTATCTTTAAGTGTATTGAAACCTTGTGGTGTAGCAGCTTCTTCTTTCACTTGCTGTGGTCTTTGTTTCTTTGGTTTGCTTTCTTTTCTTTCAGGTGCTTCTTGTGTAGCACGGATAGAAAGGCTGATTTTACCAGCTTTTTCATCAACAGAAAGAACTTTCACTTGAACTTCGTCACCAATTGAAAGATGCTCGTTGATGTCTTTTACGAAACCATGTGTTACTTCAGAAATATGCACAAGTCCTTGAGTTTCTTCATCTAATGCAACAAACGCACCATACGCTTGTAATCCTGTTACTTTACCAGTGTAAACACTGCCTACTTCAAACTTTGTCGCCATGATAACAACTCCTAAATAAATGTTTTAATATTCGTTTATACGCAATTAAAAACTATATCACAGAACGGTCTTTTACGCAAAATATTTTTTAATTGGGTTTAGATCAGTTCAAAAGGGGGAATACCTGAAAACAAGAATGCTTTCTAGTATTCCCCCCTAATTTGAGAGGCATGAGTCCTAATGGATTGATGCCTTTTTTTATTTGATGATGGCAGGTGCTTCTTCTTTCACTTGTCGTTCCTGCAAAAAGCGCTGGATTCTTGAAAGTGATTCCTGAAGATGGTCAAGAGACGAAGCATATGAACAACGAATATGACCTTCACCACTCGGTCCGAAGACATTACCAGGGACTACGGCTACTTTTTCACTTAGGAGCAGCTCCTCAGCAAATTGTTCTGACGTCATGCCCGTCGTTTTAATGGACGGGAAAGCGTAAAATGCACCGTTTGGCTGGTGACATGTGAGCCCCAGTTCATTCAAAGAGCCGACAAACAAATTTCGCCGCCTTCTGTAGCTTTTCTTCATTTTCTCTACATCTTCAAGCCCGTTTTTCAAGGCTTCTTCTGCTGCATATTGTGCCATAGAGGGCGCGCACATCATAGAATATTGGTGTATTTTCAGCATGGCATCGCGCAGTACAGGTGGTGCTGCCACATATCCTAAGCGCCAGCCAGTCATAGCAAACCCTTTTGAAAAGCCTGAAATGAGGATCGTTCTTTCCTTCATATCTTGAATTGCCGCAACGCTTGTAAAAGCTTCATCGTACGTCAGCTCTGCGTAAATCTCATCTGTGATAATGAGAAGGTCATGCTCTTTTGCAAATTGAGCAATATCTTCAAGCTCTTCCTTTGAATAGACAGAACCAGTTGGATTTGACGGTGAGCAAAGCAGGATCGCTTTTGTCTTAGGCGTCAGCTTCGTGCGAAGATCCGTAGAGTCTGCTTTGAAATCTTTTTCAGCCGATGTACTTAAATAAACAGGTACTCCGCCCGCAAGTGTCGTAAGGGCCCCATATGCTACGAAACAAGGCTCTGGAATGATCACTTCATCCCCGCTGTTTAAAATCGCACGAAACGCCAAATCAAGTGCCTGGCTTCCGCCAACTGTGATAATCAGTTCTTCTTCAGGACTGTAGTCAATGTGAAACCGCTTATATAAATAGTTGCTCAATTCTTTTCGCAAAGATAATAACCCTGCATTCGCCGTATAAGAGGTAAGCCCTTGTTCTAATGACATAATACTTGCTTCTCTGACATTCCAAGCTGTCACGAAATCTGGCTCGCCGACACCAAGGGAAATGACCCCTTCCATTGTGGCTGCCAAATCAAAGAATTTCCGAATACCTGACGGCTGAATGCTTTGTACCGTTTCAGATAAATAAGACTTTTTCATTTAAGGTGACACCACGATTCTTTTGTCATCGTCTCCTGTTTCAAACACTTTCCCATCATGTTTATATCTCTTCAAAATAAAGTGGGTAGTTGTTGAAACAACGGAATCAAGTGTCGATAATTTTTCAGACACGAAGCGGGCAATATCAGACATAGATCTTCCGCGGATCACAACAGATAGATCGTAAACACCTGACATGAGATAGACAGACTCCACTTCCTGAAAGCGATAAATACGTTCAGCAATTTCATCAAATCCGACGCCTCTTTTTGGTGTCACTTTGACATCAATCATGGCTGTGACGCCTTCATGACCATCTACTTTACGCCAGTCAATCATGGTTGAGTAATCAATAATGACTTTTTGATCTTCAAGTTTTTGAATAATCGCTTCTGCTTCTTCTGTTGTCACGCCTGCCATTTTTGCAATTGTATTTAAATCGGCACGGCTGTTTTCATCTAAAATCTCTAATATTTCAGTTTCTTTTTCTGTTAGTTTCATTTGATTTCACACCTCAGATTGTAAAAAGCTAGTTTTAAAAAATCTTCTGAACATTATAGCACGTTTTTCCCATTATGCTAAGCAGGGAAAAGATGCTAACCATAGCTTAAAATCCACTTTTTAGGGTACAATACAGTCACCTAACAGAGAGTATCAAGTATCGGAGTGATGAGTATGGACATTGTTCAGCCAGCTTATATGAAAAGTAAATTCGGTTTAGACATCTATTACGAGCACTATCCAAATCAGGGGAAGAAAACATTGATCTTAATTCATGGTCTTTTCTCTTCTACCTTCAGCTATCGAAAGCTCATCCCGCTTCTGAAACAAGACTTCAATTTAATCGCGATCGATCTGCCGCCATTTGGACAGTCCGAGAAGTCGAATACGTTTATTTACAGCTATCGCAACATGGCAAAGATCATTATCGAGCTAGCTGGTTACTTACAGATTCAGCATGCGATCCTTGTGGGTCATTCGATGGGCGGCCAAATTGCTTTATATGCCGCATCTGAACGGCCAGACCTATTTGAAAAGGCGATCCTTTTGTGCAGCTCAGGATATTTAAATAAATCAAAGAGATCAGTTGTTTACAGCACATATATTCCTTATTTTTATCTCTATCTTAAAAGAAAGCTCTTGAAGCAAGGCATCATGAAAAATTTAACGGCTGTTGTGCATGATCATTCCATCATTGATCAAGAGATGGTGGATGGATATTTAAAGCCTTTTTCTGATGATCAAATTTTCCGAGGGATTTTCCGCTTGATTCGGCACCGGGAAGGGGATTTGACCTCGGATGTCCTAAAGAAAATGGAGACACCCGTGCTGCTCATTTGGGGTGAGGAAGATCGAATCGTTCCCATCCAAATAGGAGAGAGGCTACACAAGGATCTGCCAAACTCGACCTTGCACGCATTAAAAAAAACCGGGCACCTCGTTCCTGAGGAAAATCCGGTCTTTGTGTCTGATCAAATCGGACATTTCAGCCTGTCTTAGCGTGTGCAGGAGCTGCTGTCTCGTATGACGAAAAGCTGATTCGCTATATGTTGACAGCTCTCAAAAGGCAGGAGCTGCTCAAATGAGTGATGATAAATGGCTTGAATGTCTTTTGCTAAAGATAAAGAGTCTTCTGCGTCGTATAATGCACTGATGACGTCAGCAGGCTCCGTTTCATAAAAGTCCTCCCCATATTGAAAAGGGTCCCATGCCTTAATGAGTTGAATCATCTCTTCTACAGCTTGACTATCTTTCATCGGTATCACCGCTTATAATAAATTTTGTGATGTTTATTTTAGCACAACCAACAATGGTTGAAAAACGGCTAGAGGTGGGTTTCATGAATTTCGACGAACAGATCATACGTAAAGGTTCAAAATCAGTGAAATGGGATCAAGCAGAGTCTTTATTCCTTACAACAGATGCGCTGCCAATGTGGGTAGCCGATATGGATTTTAAAGCGCCGCAGGTCGTCCTTGATGCATTAAAAAAGCGATTGGATCATGGCGTATTTGGCTATGCCTTTCAAGATCAGGATACGCAGCAGGCAGTAGCAGAATGGCTCAAAAGAAGACACGGGTGGTCGATTCAGACAGAAGACGTCACCTTCACACCTGGAATTGTCACGGCACTTAGTTTTGCAGTCCAAGCCTATACAAAACCAAGTGACGAAGTCGTCATACAGTCCCCTGTGTATACACCTTTTTATCAAATGATTGAACAAAATGGACGAACAGTCTCAACCAATCCTTTAAAAATAGAAAACAACCGCTATGTCATGGATTTTGATGATTTAGAGAAAAAATTAAGCAGACCTGAATCGAAGCTCATGTTCCTCTGTCATCCGCATAATCCGTCCGGAAGAGCGTGGTCAAAAGAGGAATTAAAGCAAGTTGGAGACCTCTGTATCAAGCACGGTGTCACAGTCGTTTCAGATGAGATTCATTCTGATTTGATGCTATACGGAAAGCAGCATGTACCATTTGCTAGTCTTTCTGACGACATAGCACATATCACAGTGACGTGCATTGCACCAAGTAAAACATTTAATTTAGCTGGCCTCCAAGCATCTGCCATTATCATTTCCGATGAAGAAAAAAGAACCCTTTTCAACAATGAAATGCAAAGAAACGGACTGGCTAAACTGAATGCATTTGCGATCCCTGCGATGGAAGCAGCCTACCGCCATGGCGACGAGTGGCTTGATGCACTTGTTCTTTATCTCGAAAGCAATATGAAAATGGCAATGGACTATATTGACGAACATCTTCCAAACATGCGTTATATGAAACCAGATGCTTCTTATTTATTGTGGCTAGACATTCGGGATTATCAATTCAGTCAAGCGGAATTGAAACGCAATTTGCTAAAAAAGGGCAAAGTGATCCTAGAGCTTGGTCACGTGTACGGACTCGAAGGAGACGGCTTTATTCGGATGAATCTCGGCTGTCCTACTTCAACAGTCAAAGAAGGATTGAAACGCCTTCATCAAGCGTTTACGCAATCATCTGATTAAGACCTATATGATCGAAAGAACATCCTCACGGGTGTTCTTTTTAAAGAAAAAAACCCTCCTTTTATCATATCTACTTTGTACATGAAATGATATAATGAGAGGAATTACTATTATTTACGAGGAGAGCATTTAAATGGAAATGTTCAAGGATTTTCTGCTCCATGTATCTTTTATTCTATTTCCAATCTTTTTATATCACGCGCTATGGCTAAGCCGGACCCCTGCTCATTTCCCAAAAACGAATAAACTGCTCATCACAGTATTCGCATCCATCTCTTCAGCACTATGTATTATGTATCCAGTTGGTTCGATTTTAGACTTGCAGACTGGCCTTCAATCCATCCCTCTTGTACTTGCCATTTTATACGGAGGCTACACAGCTGGGATCGTCGCCATCTTGATAAGTTCCATGGTCAAATTCGTGATGTATGGCTCTTTTTTATGGGTTGGACTCATTGTCGTACCGATTTACTTTTTCATCCCATTTCTGTTCTACCGGAAATGGCGTCAGTATTCGAAGCTGAAAAAGCTGATGTATGGAGTGCTTATCGGTTTATCCAAAGGATTCTTTATTTACATTGGACTATTTGCGGTCAGCTTAATGGAATACAGCCCGGCCTTTATTATGCAGCAGAAGTTACTTGAGTTATTTTTCTCAACTCTTTACTACATATTCTTTCTCGTGCTAAGTATCTATTCCATTGAATTCGTGAAAGAAAATGCGCAAATGAGAACACAGCTCGTCCAATCAGAAAAGCTGACCATTGTAAGTGAACTCGCTGCAAGCGTTGCCCATGAAGTACGCAATCCGCTGACAGTGGTGAGAGGCTTTATCCAATTGCTCTTTTCTAGTGACAATACAAAAGAGACATCAACCAATAAAGATTATAAAAATCTCGTTCTGTCCGAGTTAGACAGGGCGCAGGATATTATCACGAGTTATCTTGACATTGCGAAACAAAATTATTATCAAATTGAATCTCTCAATCTATCTAAATTACTCGAGGAATGTGCATCACTGATGACATCCTATGCGAATTTCAAATCGGTCACGATTCATCAATCCATTGAACCAGACTTATACATTCAAGGTGATGAAACGAAGATCAAGCAAGTCATGATTAATTTAATCAAAAATGCGATTGAAGCAGCCCCAGAACACGAAGGGAAAATTGAGCTTTATGCTTCAAAAGAAAATCATAAAATATGCCTTTTTTTCGTGGATAACGGTGTAGGAATGACAGAAAGCCAAATGAAAAAGCTTGGCGAACCCTATTACACATTGAAAAACAAAGGGACTGGACTTGGGCTGACCGTGACATTTTCTATCATTGAAAATCACCATGGAACCATTCGTTTCAAAAGCTCGCTGCAGTCTGGTACAACCGTTACCGTGAAGTTTCCTGAAGATACAAGAAGAAAATGATCAATCCATTTTTTTTGTCTTTTTTTCATCTATCCGCTCCTGCTTCTTAGACGCACGAACGATCAGACGAAAGCAAATAAATGCAGCCATAAAGAAAATCACAGTGGTGATTGCCGCTGGGATGTACTCCCTTTTATCTTCAGGAAAATACAGTAGAAAGAGTGCGATGAAAGACAACATTCGCCATTCCCCCTTTTGCTCGTTTACTTCACTATATTGGCTAAAAGAAATGAAATACCTTCCTACGAGAAGGAAATGGAGGAATTTCACATGACAGACATTCAAATTGGACAAGTTGTGAAAGGATTTTATAAAACAGGTGTTTACATTGGGGAAGTGACAGCAGTGAAACCATCGGCCTATCTCGTTCAAGTAAAAGCCGTTCTGACACATCCCACTCAAGGCGACCTGCATCACCCAAAAGAAGCAGACGTGCCTTTTTTCCAAGAAAGACGGGCTTTGGCCTATCGTGAACAGACGAATATCCCTCATCATATGGTGAAGCCTTATGATGGCGTTATACCAGATTATCAAGTATCACTAAAAGAAGCTGTAGAAAAATTAAAACAAGCGCTCCATGCGGATGAATCCAAATGGGCGGAAAAATCAAGAGCATGCCTATCTTCTCTCGAAAAAGATTATTTTCCAGAAGACGCCCGCTAATCAGCCGAATCAAAAAAATGTGAGAAATCGATCAGCTCACCAATTTTGGTTGTTTGCGGATTTTCCACATAGGCTCTGTCTTTTTCAAAAAGGGTTAACAGCTGATAAGTCGTCATGGCATCATCTAGTGCTTTATGATGCTTACCAGCTCCTTCACTGCCGTATTCCTTTGCCGCCTTGCGAAGCCCTGTCAGTGTGCGATCACCAAAAAAGGTTTTATATTCAAAGGCAAGGTCCCTCAGCTTCCCCTTAAAAGGAAAGGCAATGTGATTGAGCATACAGTTTTGCTTCAGCACTTTCATGTCCATATTGCCCCATGTAATAATCTCACAATCCTCTCCCCCATCTAGCGACACAAGCTTCTCGATAAATGCCTCAAAGGAAATTCCGCTCTCTACATCCTGCTGCGTAATACCGAGGAACGATTTACAGCGCTTCGTCAGCTTCGGGAACTTTTTCGGTTTGACGTAGCTAGAGAACGTGTCTATGATCGTTTCACTTGCCGCTTTCACTACCCCAGCTTCAATAATTTCAGGAAAAAAATTTTGCGGATGATACTTTCCATCAGGCATCGTAAATTCAAAATCGACCACAAGCACCGTCTTCTGTTCCACCAGTCTCACCTCACTTTTTCATCAGTTTTTCATTCTGATACCATTATATTAAGACGGACCTTGAAATCACTTCATTTTCTTGAAAATAATGCAGATTCACTATGCCCAACCTATTCATCAGATGAAAGATCGTTTAGTTTCCTTTATAATTATTAAGGAACACGAAATAAATAAAGAAGGTGGTCTCTATCACAAACAGGAAGAAAAACTTGTACATCATGTGGTTTGTGAACTTTTTTGTATCTGCCAGCATTACAATGATCGTCCCTTTTTTATCACTTTACATAGAATCTCTTGATAGCAGTTATTCAAATGAATTTGTCCAAAGATGGAGCGGCTATGTCTTTGGCGTCACGTTTTTAACGGCCTTTCTGATTTCTCCGATTTGGGGACGGATTGGAGATCGGCATGGCTATAAAAAGATTTTGCTCATTAACGGGATTGGGATCGCAACAAGTATTCTATTAATGGGGCTTGTGCAAACCGTTTATCAGCTATTCGCCCTGCGGCTCTTCATGGGGCTTGTCACAGGTTTTATCTCGACTTCAATGGCACTCATCTCTGCACAGACGGAAAAGGCAACTGCAGGTAAAACCCTTGGAACGATGCAGATGAGTAATGTCGCCGGAGGATTGTTTGGTCCATTAATGGGCGGATTCATGGCAGACAGCGTCGGATTTATTTATACGTTTTTCCTCACAGCGGCTGTCATTTATGTGTCAGCAATTGTGATTATTTTCGGAGTGAAAGAACATCCCATCCGTTCAAAAGAAGCGAGGCGCGTTTCTTACTCACGGAAGGATGTGCTCGTTCATATTTTCAAACAGCCTTTGCTTGTCGTCACGATGCTTTTAACGTTTATTACACAAGTAGGGAACTTTAGCATTCAGCCACTTTTGGCTTTATACATTCATGATTTACACGGTCCTGTTAATCTCGCATTTTATGCAGGTCTTGCGTTCTCTGCAACTGGGCTTGGCAACCTGCTCTTTACACGAAAATGGGGAGATCTAGGAGATCGAATTGGTCACGACAAGGTGCTGCTTGCCCTTCTCATCCTCTCCTCTATTTTATTCATCCCGCAAGCAATGGCGGATTCCTATGCGATGTTAGTACTTTTCCGTTTTCTATACGGGATGGCACTTGGCGGGATTATTCCATGTACGACGGCATATATTCGGATCAAAGCACCTGCCTCTATGCAAGGGGAAGTGCTTGGATACAATGTCAGCTTCCGTTTTCTTGGGAATGTTGTCGGTCCGGTAATTGGCGGCATTGTGGCGAGTCATTACGGGATTCCAGCTGTCTTTTATGTCACCGCCGGCATTTTTCTATTTGGCGCATTATTTTTATGGGCAGTCCGCTCACAGTCGAAGGCAAAAGAAAGGAGTGTCTGATCCAGCATCAGATACTCTTTTTTCTTGTGTAGAAGCCTTATTCACTAGACTTCAAGCCCATTCTTTTCTAAAAATAACCTTCTCGTATTCGCAAAAGAATGGTACGATATGGCTAGAAAATTGAAGAAAGTGAGTGACCTCATGTTTCGTGCAATGATTGGTTGGTTATTACTTGCTGCCCTCATTCCATTATTTGTTCTGACTTTTTATCTATCAAAGGAAGAAGCTGCAAGTGTGAAGCCTGTGAACGAAGTGCTTGATCAAAAAATCAAGCTGGAAAAGATAGATTTTTCCCAAAACAGTTATATGTATGATCGGGATGGTTCCCTCATCTCCGAAATCGTATCAAACGATGAAAACCGAGTGTTCGTCACGTATGATAAAATTCCTGATCATGTGAAGGAGCTGTTCCTCCGCTCAGAGGACCGTAACTTTTATGACCATAAAGGCATTGACTTTATGGGAGTTGTTCGTGCCCTTGCCTCAAATGTGAAAAACCATGGCATCAGCCAAGGCGCAAGTACGATCACACAGCAATTATCTCGTAATTTATATTTAAGCCATGAACGTTCGTTCACCCGAAAGTTTACAGAGCTGCTCTATTCCTATGAATTAGAGCGGAAATTCTCGAAAGATGAAATACTCGAAAGCTATTTAAATACGATTTATTTCAGTAATGGTGTTTACGGTGTCGGTTCTGCGGCTAATTACTATTTTGATAAGCCACTTAGTTCTTTAACGCTTGCACAGATGGCATTTATCTCTGCGATTCCAAACAACCCAACACTGTATGACCCATTGAAGCAATTCAAACACACAAAGAAACGCCAAGAACGACTGCTTGGCATTTTAAAGAAAGACGGCGTCATCACCAAAAAGCAATACAAAAAAGCCATCAAACAAAAAATCAACCTGTCCTTAAGTGAAAAGAAAAACCTTTACCCTGACTATGTGACATATGCCAATGAGGAATTTACCGATCTTGTGTCAGATCAGGAAGGCTTTACAAAACGCTTGAAGAAGGCCAAAACAGATGGAGCAAAAAAGCCATTCAAAAAGAATTATCTGAAAAGGTCAGTGCCCTGCTTCAGGATGGGGTCAAAATTTATACAGCACTTGATCCTTCCTTACAGCAACGAGCCGTCTATCAGCTCAATGCGCAGCTACCTTACCAAGGTGTAGAAGGCGGATCAGCGGTCATTAATCATGAAACGCATCAAATTGTCGCACTTGCTGGAGGCAAGAACTATAAAAAGTTTGATTTCAACTACGCCTATCAAGCGCAAAGACAGCCTGGTTCTGCGATTAAGCCGCTTTTAGACTATGGTCCTTACATCGACCAAACCGGTGCAACAGCTTCAAGCAAAATTAGTGCCGGCAAGTTTTGTAGCAGCGGATACTGTCCGCAGAACTATAATCATAAAACGTATGGAACCGTCACACTTGAAACAGCCTTTAAAAACTCTTACAATACCCCTGCGATCCGAATGCTAGATACAGTTGGTGTCAAAAAAGGCTTTAGCTATTTAGAGAAATTCTCATTCGAGCATATCGTAGCGGATGATTACCGCCTTCCTTCTGCACTTGGCGGATTTACGAAGGGCTTCTCGCCGCTAGAAATAACAGATGCGTATACCGTCTTTGGCAACCAAGGTGCTTACACGCAAAATCATTCGATCACAAAGGTGACAGACTTAAACGGCAAGACACTTTACAAGTGGAAAGAGTCACCGAAGCAAGTGTATTCTCAGCGGACAAATGACACCATGCGTAAACTGCTTGCCTCCGTTGTAAAAAGCGGAACAGGGAAAAAAGCGAATTTCAGTTCCCCTTACATTGGTGGTAAAACAGGAACATCCAATGACTACAAAGACATTTGGTTTGTTGGACTGACAGATCAATATACAATGGGTGTATGGGTTGGAAGAGATAGAGGAACGGTTGAATCTATTTACAGCTCAAGTCCGCACTTACGTATTTGGAAAAATACAATGCAATACGCCAGATAAACAGGAGGTTTGATTGCAATGCATTCAACACATCCATCCCATTTAATTTTATTTGATGGTGTCTGCAACGTATGCAGCGGCGCTGTTCAGTTTGTGATTAAGCGTGATCCAAATGAGCGAATGATGTTTGCTTCATTACAATCAGAGACAGGGCAGCGCATTTTAAAAGAAAACGGTTTGCCTTTAGATGAGTTTAATTCATTCATTTATATTGAAAAAGGCACCCTTTATACGAAGTCGACAGGCATTTTAAAAGCAACGCGGCATTTAAAAGGGATCTACAGATGGAGTTATTTATTCCTTGCCATTCCGCGCCCTATCCGTGATTGGTTTTATGAGCGGATAGCGAAAAATCGCTACAAATGGTTCGGTCAAAAAACATCTTGTATGATGCCTACACCTGATATTCAAAAACGGTTTCTATCATAAAAAAAGCATCCTCCACTATCGGAGGATGCTTTCTTTGTCTGTTTATGAAGGCAGACTTGCCATAACACTGTTATAAAGCTTAATAAATAAGTACAAAATGCCGATTAAAAACGTGGCCCAAAACAGCAAAATAAACATCATAAATCCAATTAAATTCAGCATGGAAAGCGATTGATAAATGCGGACTACTACCCAGATAAAATAAACAAGACCTGCTAAAACAAATAGTCCGACAAGCAAAATCAGCTGCTGCGTCAGCAGAAATGCAAGCAAGCTGGCAAATAAATAAACAACGGATGCAATCCGAATTTTCTTTAAGTTCTCTCCTTCAGGATCTTTCGCGAAAAAGAGTAGCGCCAGCTCTAACACCGTATCTGCAATCAGTTTCAAGGCAGATAAAATCATAAAATAAACAAGTGCAAAAGCAGCAAAAAGAGCAAGCCGGATGCCCTGTTCCGAGAAGAATTCCAGCATTCCTTTTAAAATACCTGCTTGAGTCAAGAAATCAGTCATAATCCCTACTGTGAAAATCGAAAAAGCAGAGCTGAATAGTAAAATCGAAATCAGCGGAAAATATCCAGTCAAATATGTATTTTTCATAAATAGATCCTTTCTCATAAGCTCACATTTATTATGGCTCACTTAAAACGGATTGACAAGATGCTTTCAAAGTAAACTGGTAGCAAAATCAAATTTGTGATTTTGCACGTACATTCCTTCACAAACTTACATTTTCCCGTTAAAGTATTACTATTACGAAAAAATCGTGCGTTAGGGGTATACTCGTGAAAAAAACATTAAGACTGCAAACACGACTGACGATTTTTGTTTGTATCGTTGTCCTGATCTCCCTTTGTATCACTTTCTTTACGATCTGGTCAGAAACAGCTAAAAACATTCATCAGCAGGAACGTGACATCGCCCTCTCCACTGCCAAAATGGTCGCAGAGGCTCCGATCACAGCGAAATCATTAGAAGAAAATCGATCGTATTCAGCACTCCGTCAATATACAACAAGTGTTCAGCGAATCACCAAAACCGAATTCGTTGTCGTGATGGATATGAACGGCATTCGCAAAACCCATCCAAATCCGCAGAAGATCGGGAAGCGGTTTGCTGGCGGTGATGAAAAACTAGCATTACAGGGTAAAGAGCATATTAGTACGGCTTCTGGAACACTTGGCAGATCCATGCGTGCTTTTGTTCCGGTTTATGATCAAAATGGGAAGCAGCTCGGGGCTGTGGCAGTAGGGATTACGTTAAAGGAAATTGACTTGATTATTCATCAAAGCTTACTTCCACTCTACTTCGTCATATCGCTCAGTCTTCTTTCTGGTATCATTGGGGCACTCATTGTGGCAAGAAAAGTGAAGAAAATTATGTTTGGACTAGAGCCAGATGAGATTGCTACATTATTAAAAGAACGAAGCGCCATGCTAGAATCAACAAAAGAAGGGATTCTTGCCGTCGATCAGCACGGTAAAATCAAGCTCGCCAATGCTGAAGCGAAACGACTCTTTCATAATATGGGCATTATGGTTGATCCTAGAGAACAAGATGTTCAGGTGCTCCTCCCTTCAAGCGGTCTAAAGCAAGTCATTGAAACACGCAAGCCGCTACTTGACCGCGACGTGAGAATGAACGGACTGGAGCTCGTATTTAACGAAGTCCCGATTACGGTAAAGGGCGAGATCGTTGGAGCAATCGCCACCTTCCGTGACAAAACAGAAGTCAAACACTTGGCTGAGCAGCTGAGCGGAGTCAAAATGTATGCAAATGCCCTCCGTGCCCAGTCACATGAATTTATGAACAAGCTTCATGTCATTTTAGGATTGGTTCAGCTCAAAAACTACGATGACCTTGGCACTTATATCAAAGATATTGCGATCTATCAGCAGACGGAAACAAATGAAATCATCAACCATGTGAAAAACTCTGTTTTAGCAGGATTTTTACTAGGAAAACAAAGCTATATCAGGGAACAAGGCGCGACCTTAGAAGTCATATGCAGCACACAAGTCCCAAATTCAGAGGACCCGGCAGTGACGCATGATCTCATTACCGTCATTGGCAACCTGTTAAATAACGCACTCGATGCTGTTTCTCATACTGAGACAAAAAACATCTCGATCTCATTCCGATACGTTCAGGAGCAGCTTCATATTGAAATTACAGACACAGGTGTTGGTCTCACAAAAAAAGAACAAGACATCATGTTTGATCAAGGCTTTTCAACTAAAGGAGAAGACAGAGGATTCGGTCTCTACTTCGTTGATCAAAGCATCAAAAAATTGAACGGTCATCTGATTGTCACGAGTGAAAAAGGAGAAGGAACGACCTTTAGTCTCCGTATTCCGTATAAACAAAAGGAGGATTCACATGATTAATGTGTTAATAGTAGAAGACGACCCAATGGTTGGGGAGCTGAACAAACGCTACCTGACCCAAATCGACGGCTTTGAATTAAAAGGGATTGCCACCTCTTTTCAGCAGGCACTGGACATCTTAAAAACAGAAGCCATTCACCTTGTACTGCTCGATATTTATATGCCTGGACAAAATGGCCTGGCATTATTATCAGAAATTCGCAAACAAAATCATTCGGTTGATGTCATTGTCATTTCAGCTGCCAATGAAGTCGACGTGATCCAGCAAACGATGCGAAACGGGGCTGTTGATTATTTGATCAAGCCGTTTGAATTTGAACGTTTCCAATCAGCGCTCTCAGAATATAAACGAAAACACGCCTTGTACCAAACGATGAACAGCATCTCGCAAAATGATTTAGATGCGAAGCTCTTTCATAAAAAAGCAGAGACGGAAAAAGTCCTTCTGCCAAAAGGCCTGACCAAAAGCACACTCAAACTCATCTGGACAAGTATTCAATCATTCGGTCATCAGGCTTTCACGACCGAAGACCTAGCGAATCATACAGAAATCTCTCAAGTCTCTATTAGAAAATACTTGAAATTCCTTGAGGACATCGAAGTAGTTGATGTTGAAATGGCATACGGGACAATTGGACGCCCTGTTTTCCAATATAAACTCAGTACAACAAATATGAATTTAATTCAGCAATATCTATAATTTGACACATCTGACCTTATACAGAGGCCAGATGTTTTTTTATGGAACACGATGTGACAAACCCCTTGATATCAGTGGTTCCACTGTAGTAGATCACATCACAAAAGCGGCATTATATCATATTTCAGCACATAAAAAGACATCGAATTTAGCCTTTTAACATTTTTTTTAAAATAAAACAAATTTCTATTTATTTATTGGATTGGAAATGATAAATTATGATTGATTAGTTCAACGAGATATAAGTCTGATGTCTTACATCTTCTCTCCTGTCCTCCATAAGTTTCAGGAGAAAGCAGGATAAAATACCCTATTCAGAAGGGTGAGAAGAGATAGGTCGGTCTTTTTTCGCGAGACTTTTCTGAAACTTTTAAATTTTATAGGGGGTTATGTTTTGAAGAAGCGCAAAATTGGACTAGCATTGTCCTTAGTCGTAGCAGCAGGAACCATCCTTGGAGCATGCGGCAACTCTGGCTCAAACAGCGGTGAAAGCAAAAAAGATAAAGATCAATTCACTGTTGCAATGGTAACTGATGTCGGTGGTGTCGATGACAAATCGTTTAACCAATCAGCTTGGGAAGGTTTACAAGCATTTGGAAAAGACAACAATCTAAAAAAAGGTAAAAACGGCTTTGATTACTTACAATCTAAATCAGACGCTGACTATACAACAAACTTAAACACACTTGCTCGTGAGAAATTCGACCTTATTTACGGAATTGGTTTCTTAATGCAAGATTCTATTAGTGAAATTGCAGATCAGCGTAAGAAAAACCACTTTGCCATCGTTGATGCTGTCGTGAAAAAAGACAACGTAGCCAGCATTGTGTTCAACGAAAATGAAGGATCATTCCTTGTGGGTGTTGCGGCTGCTCTTTCTACAAAATCAAATAAAATTGGTTTTGTTGGCGGCGTTGATTCTGAATTAGTCAGAAAATTCGAAGTTGGTTTCCGTGCAGGCGTTGAAGCAGCTAACCCGAAAGCAAAAGTTGAAGTGAAATATGCTGGTGCATTCGATAAGGCAGACATCGGGAAAGCAACAGCTGAAAGCATGTACAAATCCGGCGTCGACATCATTTATCATGCTGCTGGCGGCACTGGAACTGGTGTTTTCACAGAAGCGAAAAACCTGAAAAAAGCGGATCCTAACCGTAAAGTTTGGGTCATCGGTGTAGATAAAGACCAGTATGACGAAGGAAAAGTACCTGGAACAAAACAAAGTGTCACCCTTACTTCTATGGTTAAGAAAGTAGACAAAGCGGTACAAGACTTAACAACGAAAGCAAAAGAAGGTAAGTTCCCTGGCGGCGAAGTGATCACATATGGTCTGAAAGAAGGCGCTCTTGACATTTCTCCATCTCAGGACAACCTTAATAAAGATGTATTGAAGAAAGTAGAAGAATGGAAACAAAAAATCATCAAGGGCGAAATTAAAATCCCTGCAACACGTGATGAACTAAAAGATTTTAAAGCTTAATTTGAACATCGGGATAAGCGCGCCTTATCCCCTTGTTTCTCCTTTACCTCCTCTTTATTCGTAAAAGGTGGTAAAAGAAAAGCTGCAGCCTCGTTTTGCAGCTTTTCTTTTGCTAGTTTTTATCTTCATCAGCACCCTAAAAAAGGAGCGGTTAAACCTGTGGATTATGTCATTGAAATGTTGAATATACGCAAAGAATTCCCTGGCATTGTAGCAAACGATAACATTACGTTGCAGCTGAAAAAGGGCGAAATTCATGCGCTGCTTGGTGAAAACGGCGCTGGAAAATCAACGCTCATGAACGTGCTTTTCGGTCTTTACCAGCCTGAAAAAGGTGAAATCAAGGTTCACGGAAAACCTGTGACCATCTCTAGCCCGAATGATGCTAGTGATTTAGGCATCGGTATGGTGCATCAGCACTTTATGCTTGTCGATACCTTCACCGTCGCTGAAAACATCATTTTAGGAAAAGAGCCCAAGAAATTTGGAAAGATCGACAAAGAACAAGCCATACAGCAAGTACAAGAGCTTTCTGACCGCTATGGTTTAAAAATAGACCCTGCCGCCAAAGTATCTGACATCTCTGTTGGCATGCAGCAGCGTGCAGAAATTTTAAAAACACTTTATCGCGGCGCTGATATTTTGATCTTCGACGAACCAACAGCCGTCTTAACACCTCAAGAAATTAAAGAACTCATACAAATTATGAAAAACTTAATCAATGAAGGCAAATCCATTATTTTAATTACCCATAAGCTGAAAGAAATTATGGATGCATGTCACCGCGTCACCATTATCCGAAAAGGCCAAGGCATTCGTACACTTGATGTGGAAAGCACAAACAAAGATGAGCTTGCAAGCCTCATGGTCGGCCGTGAAGTTTCATTTAAGACAGACAAAAAAGACGCCTCTCCTGCTGAAGAAGTGCTTCAAATTCAGGATCTTACGGTAAAAGACGCGCGAGGTATTGAAGCGGTCAAACATCTCAACCTCTCAGTAAAGGCTGGAGAAATTGTTGGTATTGCTGGAGTCGATGGCAATGGTCAATCTGAATTGATTGAAGCCATTACTGGTCTAAAAAAATCAGAATCTGGCACGATCATGCTAAACGGGAAAGCCATTCAAAATCTTCCGCCTCGTAAGGTGACCGAATCTGGAATTGGACATATTCCTCAAGACCGTCATAAACACGGACTGGTGCTTGATTTTTCAATAGGAGAAAATATTTCGTTACAAACGTATTACCAGCGTCCATACTCAAAATTTGGCTTGATGAATATGAAAAATATATACCAAAAGGCAAAGCAAATCATTGCCGAGTATGACGTAAGAACACCGAGTGAATATACAGAGGCACGCGCCCTGTCAGGCGGGAATCAGCAAAAAGCCATTATTGGCCGTGAAGTTGACCGCAATCCCGATTTATTAATTGCCGCTCAACCGACACGTGGACTTGATGTTGGTGCGATTGAATTTGTTCATAAGCGCCTCATTGAGCAAAGGGACACAGGCAAAGCCGTCCTCCTCATCTCATTTGAGCTTGATGAAATTATGAATGTCAGTGATAAGATTGCTGTTATATTCGAAGGTAGCATTATTGCCATCGTTGATCCAAAAGAAACAACAGAGCAAGAGCTTGGTCTATTAATGGCTGGAAGTACGCAACAGGAAGTGGGGAAAGAAGCAAATGTCTAATCGCTTAACAAATCTGCTTATTCCGCTTATAGCCATTGTACTTGGTCTTTTTGTTGGGGCCATTATTATGCTGGCAAGCGGTTATAGTGTCATCGAAGGCTATGGCGCCCTTTGGAATGGCGTCTTCGGTGAAACCTATTATATGGGAGAAACCATCAGACAAGTGACACCTTACATTTTATCAGGGCTTGCTGTTGCTTTTGCATTTCGGACAGGTCTCTTTAATATCGGTGTAGAAGGTCAAATGCTGATTGGCTGGGTAGCTGCTGTATGGATCGGTACAACTGTCCATGCACCTATGTACATCCATCTGCCACTTGCACTCATCACCGCAGCTGCTGCTGGTGCATTATGGGGCTTTATTCCTGGGTTTTTAAAGGCTCGTTTTTATGTTCATGAAGTGATTGTCACGATCATGATGAACTACATTGCCCTTCATGTGACGAACTATTTGATTTCAAATGTCTTAACAAATAATAAAGATAAAACAGAAAAAATCGATGCCACTGCCTCGCTTCGCTCTGGTTTCTTTGAACAAATCACCGATTTCTCCCGGATGCATAATGGTATTTTTGTTGCCATTATAGCTGCGGTCGTGATGTGGGTCATTATTCAAAAAACCTCTAAAGGCTTTGAATTGCGGGCTGTTGGAATGAACCAGCAGGCATCCCATTATGCCGGTATGAATGTTCGCCGCAATATCATTTATGCGATGCTCATTTCAGGTGCTTTTGCAGGTCTTGCAGGCGCAATGGAAGGTCTTGGTACATTTGAATATGCATCAATTAAAGGCTCGTTTACCGGTGTAGGTTTTGACGGAATCGCCGTCGCTTTATTAGGTGGAAATACTGCTGTTGGTGTAGTTCTTGCTGCACTGCTGCTTGGTGGATTGAAGGTCGGCGCTTTAAATATGCCACTTGAATCTGGCGTACCAACTGAGGTCGTTGATATTGTCATTGCGATCATTATTCTTTTCGTCGCCTCAAGCTATATTATCCGTCTTGTGATGAACCAAATGAAGAAAAAGGGGGGAAAATAAGTGGGATTTCTGCAAATTCTTGAAATCATCGTCCCAGCAACACTTGTCTATGCTGCACCACTTATTTTAACCGCTCTTGGAGGCGTCTTTTCAGAAAGATCAGGTGTTGTGAATATCGGTCTTGAAGGTTTGATGGTCGTCGGAGCATTTTCCAGTATTATCTTTAACTTGTTTTTTGCTGATACATTTGGCGCCTTGACCCCGTGGCTTGGGCTCCTCGTTGGAATGGCGATTGGCGGATTGTTCTCTCTCATTCATGCAGTTGCGACCATTACATTCCGTGCAGATCAAACGGTCAGTGGTGTTGCGATTAACATGCTGGCACTTGGCGCTACGCTGTTTGTCGTGAAACTCATTTACGGGAAAGCTCAAACAGATAAAATTACAGAGCCTTTCTATAAAGGTGATATTCCCCTTTTAAGTGACATTCCGATAATTGGCGATATCTTCTTTAAAGATGTTTATTATACGTCCATACTCGCATTAGCGCTTGCGGTTGTTGCTTGGTTTGTTTTATTTAAAATGCCGTTTGGTCTTCGTCTTCGTGCAGTCGGAGAACATCCAATGGCTGCTGATACAATGGGAATCAAAGTGTACCGGATGCGCTATATCGGTGTCTTTATTAGTGGACTGTTTGGTGGTCTTGGCGGAGCTGTTTATGCGTCAACCATCGCTCTTGATTTCTCACATGCAACCATTACTGGACAAGGCTTCATCGCACTAGCTGCACTTGTCTTCGGTAAATGGCACCCATTCGGCGCAATGGGCGCTGCTTTATTCTTTGGATTTGCTCAAAGTTTAAGCATTATTGGCTCTCTCCTGCCGCTCTTCCAAGATATACCGAACGTGTATATGCTCATTGCACCATATGTGCTGACCATCCTAGCACTCACTGGCTTCATCGGCCGAGCAGATGCACCGAAAGCACTTGGGACACCTTATTTAAAAGGAAAACGATAATAACGATGCATGATCAATCCCCTGAAGGATAAACTACCTTCAGGGGATTTTTGTATGATAAAAACATAAAAACTCCTGTTTATTTTACTTTTATTACACTTAATTTAGTTTAATAAATAGATGAGTGTCACAGAATCTTCTACAATTGAGACAAATAGCATTTGGGGGTGTTTATGTGGCTAATACACAACAATTGAAATCGATTACAGACGATTCTGACAATAATAAAAGCGTTTTCCGTAAGATCATGTCTTGGAAAATTGGTGTTATTGACTTACCTGTGTATTTAGTACTTGCAGCGATTATTTTAACTGCCGCTTATTTTAATAAAATTCCAGCAAATATGCTTGGTGGTTTCGCTGTTATTATGATTTTGGGGATTTTCCTTGGAGATATAGGACAACGTATTCCGATATTAAAAGATATTGGTGGACCGGCGATTCTTTCTTTATTCGTACCATCGTTCCTGGTCTTTTTTCATGTTCTGAATCCGAACTCGTTGGAAGCGGTTACGTCTCTTATGAAGACGTCGAACTTCCTTTACTTCTATATTTCTGCTCTTGTAGTAGGTAGTATTCTTGGGATGCAGCGAACTGTTTTAGTACAAGGCCTTATTCGTATGTTTGTTCCTCTTGTTGCAGGTACAATTGCAGCTGTGACTGCCGGAATTCTTGTTGGTCTTTTAGTTGGTTACACACCGCATCATTCGTTCTTCTTTATTATTGTTCCGATTATTGCCGGTGGTGTTGGAGAAGGGATTTTGCCATTATCTATTGCTTATTCACAAATTCTTGGTGTATCAGCAGAGTCATTAATCTCTCAATTAATTCCTGCTGCCGTCATTGGGAACGTCATTGCCATTATCTGTGCTGGCGCAATGAAGAAGCTTGGTGAAAAACGTCCTGAACTAAACGGGAATGGTCGTCTTGTAAAATCTAAAGAGGCAAATGAAATTTTTGAACAGCCTGATATGGATCCAAAAGTTGATTTTGGGTTAATGGGTGCTGGTGTACTCGTGGCTTGTACAACGTTCATTTTTGGTGGTTTATTAGAAAGCTTTGTTCATATTCCAGGTCCAATCTTAATGATTGTTCTTGCCGCTTTAATCAAATACTTAAACGTGATGCCTCAGCATCTGCAAGATGGCTCACAGCAGTTCTACAAGTTTGTATCAAGAAGCTTTACATGGCCGCTTATGGTCGGTCTAGGGATTCTATACATTCCACTTGATGATGTAGCAACAGTGATTTCTATTCCATTCGTTTGTGTATGTATCGCTGTCGTTCTTGGAATGGTGGGTTCTGGTTACTTCGTTGGGAAATTGATGAACATGTACCCTGTAGAATCTGCGATTGTGACAGGCTGTCACAGCGGACTTGGCGGTACTGGTGACGTTGCGATCCTTTCAGCTTCTGGAAGAATGGGTCTCATGCCTTTCGCACAAGTATCTACACGTCTTGGCGGAGCAGCAACTGTGATCTGCGCAACAATCTTACTTAGAATGTTTACTTAAAACATTGAAACATCAAAAGCATGTGCCCTCTCATAGGCACATGCTTTTTTATATTTCTTTTATCCTATATGATTTTATTCATCAGCTAATACAATTCGTAAATATTCCCTAGGCTGAAAAGGATACAGCTTAGTTTCCTGATAGCTCATGCGGAAAAGGTGCTCAGAAAATAGCGGCCATTCACTGCCGTCCTGCCACCTTTTTTGATCATTTCGGTCAATCAAGAATGCTCCTCCTAAAATCGTGCAGAATATGCTTAAGCTGATGGCGATCTTTCGTTTCATTTAATCAGCTCCTTTAAGAAAAGCATGTACGAAAAACAAAACAATATACAATGAGTTTCATTTTTGATAAAATTATTTTTGTGGTCAAAAGAACCCAAAACAAATACAGTTTGCTCGAAATCGTTTCAAACCAATGCACTATGGCTGTATTTAAGATATAATTTTAATTACCAGTTCTTTAGAACGTGAATTTATATTGATCAAAGGAGGTTCATTTTCTTGCAGCTTATTCACTTCGCCATCCTATCACCTTTTTTACTCGCCTTTGTTGTACCTTTCCTTTTTAAATATGTAAGGCGTATACATACAGGGTGGTTTGTTCTCATCTTGCCGATTCTTTTATTCACCTATTTCATCCAAATGTTACACATTACCTCGAATGGACGAACGCTTTTCTCACAAGCTGAATGGATTCCATCTTTAGGGATGAATTTTACTGTATATGTTGATGGCCTTAGCTTGTTATTTGCATTATTAATTACAGGTATTGGCGCACTTGTGGTCTTGTACAGTATTTTCTACTTATCAAAAGAAAAAGAACAGCTTGGCTCTTTCTATACGTATTTGTTAATGTTTATGACCGCTATGCTTGGTGTGGTTCTCTCTGACAATATGGTGGTTCTGTACTTGTTTTGGGAGCTAACGAGTATTTCTTCCTTCCTCTTAATTGGGTATTGGTATAAGAGGGAGCGCTCTAGATATGGGGCAACCAAATCACTGCTTATTACTGTTTTTGGCGGATTAGCTATGCTTGGTGGCTTCATCCTCATCTACCTGATCACTGATTCATTCAGTATTCGTGAAGCAGTCAATCAGCTTCAGCTCATTATGGCATCACCTTACTTTATCCCTGCCATGATCCTGATCTTACTAGGTGCCTTTACGAAATCAGCGCAATTCCCATTCTATATCTGGCTGCCTGATGCAATGGAAGCACCTACCCCTGTGAGCAGTTATCTGCATTCTGCTACGATGGTGAAAGCTGGTATTTATCTTGTTGCCCGCTTCAGTCCGATCTTTGCTATATCAGAGGTGTGGTTCTGGACCATATCCATTGTCGGACTTATCACATTATTCTGGGGATCATTCCATGCCGTCCGGCAAAATGATTTGAAAGCCATTCTGGCCTACTCGACAGTTAGTCAGCTCGGCATGATTATGCTCATGCTTGGCGTCGGCGCAGCTGCGATTCATGAAAACAACTCTGCCTTTTTTGGCGCAGCCGTTCTTGCTGCTATTTTTCACCTCATTAACCATGCTACGTTTAAAGGCAGTCTCTTTATGGCAGCAGGTATTATCGATCACGAAACAGGTACTCGTGACATTCGGAAATTAGGTGGTTTAATGACCATCATGCCGATTACCTTTACGATTACGCTAATCGGTACATTTTCAATGGCTGGACTACCGCCATTTAACGGCTTCTTAAGTAAAGAGCTGTTTTTCACAAGTATGTTACGTATTTCTGAGATCAACTTTACAGATATTTCGACATGGGGCGCTATTTTTCCAGCAATTGCTTGGCTCGCTAGTGTCTTTACGTTCATTTACAGTATGATGCTTCTCTTTAAAACATTTAGAGGCAATCTTCAGTTAGATCAATTAGAGAAAAAGCCGCATGAAGCACCAATTGGCATGCTCATCCCGCCAATCATTCTCGCTGCACTTGTGGTCACTTTCTTCTTTTTCCCAAATATTCTAGCTTATTCTGTCATTGAACCTGCAATTGCAGCCATTATCCCTGATGCGATTGATCCTGGAAAACGCATTGTTGTCAAAATTGAAGCATGGCACGGCTTTAAGCCAGAGCTCTATATGACAATGGGTGTTGTCGCTTTAGGAATCATCGGATATTTGACGTTGTCAAAATGGCGTCCAATGTACAATATATTTAAGGAAAAATGGTCATTTAACACGTTATACGATCGTTCTCTAATCGGTTTAGAAAAAGGTTCATACCGCCTGACAAACAGTTATATGACCGGTTTCCTTCGTGATTACCTTGTCTATGTGTTTGGGTTCATGATTATTGTACTTGGCAGCGTGATGTTCTATCAGCAAGCTTTCTCATTTGAAACAGAAAAAGCTGCGCCAATTGGCACGTATGAAGCCATTCTTTCACTTGTGATGGTGGCGGCGACGGTCACGACCGTATTCGCCCGCTCACGCTTAACTGCCATTATTGCTCTAGGTGTCATGGGATACACGCTGTCATTATTCTTCGTGATTTTCAGGGCACCTGACCTTGCCCTGACACAGCTGATTATTGAAACGATTTCTGTCGCACTGTTTTTACTTTGCTTCTATCATTTACCGAAGCTGAGCTTGAAGCAAAAAACGAGAAAATTCAAATTAACCAATTTGATCATTTCAATAGGTGTTGGTCTCACTGTCACTTGTCTTGCTTTTGCTTCCACAAGTCAGCAGTCACTTGAGTCCATTTCAACTTACTTTATTGAAAACAGCTATAAACTTGCTGGCGGCGACAACATTGTCAATGTCATTCTTGTAGATTTCAGGGGCTTTGATACACTCTTTGAAATTACCGTACTTGCCATTGCGGCACTCGGTATTTATGGATTATTAAAGGCACAGGCACAAGGAAAACGGAAGAGAGGCGTGCGGCGATGAGGAAGATTGATACGAATGATATGCTCTTACAAGTCACAACAAAAATCACAGCATTCATCATCTTGCTTTTTTCCCTTCACTTATTTCTTGCGGGACATAACAATCCTGGCGGGGGGTTCATTGGCGGCCTGATGAGTGCCAGTGCTGTCGTCCTTCTGCTTTTAGCCTACGATCTGAAAACAGTGAGACGTATTCTGCCCTTTAACTTTATTTATGTTGCAGCGACCGGGCTGCTCGTCGCGATCCTGACGGGTATGGGATCCTTTCTATTCGGTGCACCTTTTCTATCCCATGCATTTGATTATTTTCAACTGCCGTTTTTAGGGAAAACAGAACTGGCGACAGCCGTACTGTTTGATATCGGTGTATATTTAGTTGTTGTCGGTGTCACCATGACCATTATTCAAACGATTGGAGAGAAGGAATAATGGAATTTCTAATGTCTATTATCGTCGGTATTATTTTTATGGCGGCGACCTATTTAATGCTTTCAAAAAGCCTTCTACGGGTCATCGTCGGTACTGCTGTTTTAAGTCACGGCGTCCATTTGCTTCTTTTGACAATGGGCGGCTTAAAAAAAGGAGCTCCACCTATTTTAAAAGAGGGGCTCACATCCTATGTAGATCCATTACCACAAGCATTAATTTTAACAGCCATTGTCATTGCTTTTGGTGTGACATCCTTTTTACTTGTCATGGCCTTCCGTGCCTTCCAAGAGCTGCGAACAGATGACATGGATCAAATGAGAGGAAATGATCAGCATGAATAATCTCGTGATCCTGCCAATTTTAATTCCATTATTAGCTGCTACACTATTGATCTTTATGAATAAGAACATCATGCTGTCGAGAGGCTTTAGTGTGTTTGCTTCGCTCTTAGCCATTGTCTGTAATGTGTATTTAGTCCAAACCATCTTTACTAATGGGATTCAAACTCTCTATTTAGGAGGCTGGAAAGCACCATTTGGGATTGCCCTTGTGGCCGATCAGTTTGCTGCGCTCCTTGTGCTCACCGCTTCCGTTGTTGGGCTAGTGACAGTTCTATTCTCCTTTCAAACAATTGGGAAGGAAAAGGAGCGGCTTTTCTATTACTCTGGCGTACAATTTTTGTTAGCTGGCGTAAGTGGGGCCTTTTTAACGGGCGATATTTTTAACCTGTTTGTCTTTTTTGAGTTGCTGCTAATGGCGTCTTATATGCTCATTGTGTTAGGCGGATCAAAGCCTCAGCTTCGAGAATCACTCAAATATATTGTATTTAATATCATCTCGTCGGCATTATTTATTGTCGGTGTCGCTTGCTTATATGCAGTCACGGGCACTTTGAATATGGCTGATTTAAGCGTGAAAATAGCTGAATCAGGGCAAACAGGATTAATCACTGTCATTTCTATTCTGTTTCTCATTGTATTTGGCTTAAAAGCTGGGATCTTCCCGCTTTATTTCTGGCTGCCAGGATCATATCATGCACCGCCAGCGGCTATTTCTGCTCTATTTGGTGCACTGCTGACAAAGGTTGGCTTATATGCGATTGCCAGAGTCTTTACGTTAATTTTTATACATGATACAGGGTTTACACATACACTCATGGCTTGGTTTGCCGCACTAACGGTGATATTCGGTGTGATTGGCTCTATTGCCTATTCTGATGTGCAAAAGATCGTCATCTATAACATTGTCACAGCAGTTGGGGTCATTTTGTTTGGGATTGCAGCCAATACACCCGCCTCACTCCAAGGGGCCATTTATTATCTCATTCATGACATGGTGATTAAAGGCGCTTTATTTATGCTGGCAGGTGCACTCTTTGTATACGCTGGCACAAACCACTTGAAAAAGATGGGCGGACTGATTCAATCTCAGCCTTTACTAGGGTGGATGTTTTTCATTTCGGCTTTATCCCTAGCAGGAATTCCTCCTCTGAGTGGGTTTGTTGGAAAGCTAAAGATTGTAGAAGGTGGATTTTCTGCTGGACACATGACCTTTTCTATCCTTGTCTTAATGTCCAGCCTTCTTGTCCTGTATTCGATTATGAGGATCTTCATACTCGCATTTTGGGGCGAGGATCAAGATATGCGAAGAAGGAAACCGTCGATTAAAGGAATGGTGTACCCTGGCGTACTGCTTGTGATCTTGTCGCTTGCCATTGGGTTAGGGACAGAGTTCATTGCCCCTTATATCAATCAAGCAGCGGAAATGCTCTCAACACCAGAAAAATATATTCAAGCTGTGCTGAAGGAGTAGATGAACATGGCCTTTCAAATATTACTAAACGCTCTCCTCGCCTTTACATGGATGTTTATGAATGATACATACAGAGCCGCAGACTTTGTATCAGGCTTTGTACTAGGGATGGTCGCCATTTTTATGCTTCGGCGGTTTTTCCCGCAGCGTTTTTACGGCTATGCCCTGTTTGCGATTTTCAAGCTCGTCATGATATTTATTCGAGAGCTGCTTCTTGCCAATTTAAGTGTATTAAAGACCGTATTATCTCCAAAGCTCACCATTAAGCCCGGTATTTTCGCCTTTCGTACAGACTTGAAAACGGATTGGGAAATCACCATACTGGCTAATATGATTACATTGACACCAGGCACACTCGTCATTGATATTTCTGATGATCGTTCCATTTTATACATTCATGCGATGGATATTGAAGATGCAGAAAAAGCCATTCACGATATCCGGGTTTCATTTGAAAAAGCGATTCAGGAGGTGAGCGGTAAGTAATGGAGCTCATATTACAAATTTCACTTGGCATTCTTGCACTGTCCACCTTTCTTTTTGTGATACGGGTTATCAAAGGTCCCTCTATTCCTGATCGTGTAAGTGCGCTTGATGCGATAGGAATCAATTTAATTGGGATGACAGCTATCGTTTCTATTTTGCTGAAAACGACAACGTTCTTTGAAATTATTTTACTGCTCGGTATCCTTGCCTTTATCGGCACTGTCGCTTTTTCCAAATTCCTTGAGAAAGGGGAAGTGATTGAAAATGATCGTCATCGCTAAAGCTATTGTCATTTTCTTTATCCTGCTCGGCGCCATCCTTTGTCTCATTTCAGCCATTGGCGTTCTTCGCCTGCCGGATGTTTATACACGTATGCATGCTGCATCAAAAGCATCGACACTTGGTGTTGTCCTCATATTAGTTGGGGTATTCTTTCACGAATGGTTTCTTGCAGGCATTATTTCTGCGAAGATTCTACTTGGGATTGTCTTTATCTTTTTAACAGCTCCGGTCGGCGCACACTTGATCGGAAGAGCCGCCTACAATACTGGTGTCAAGATGGACAAACGAAGTGTACAAGATGATTATGGTGGTTTTCGTAACTTCGTGATTAAACGCAAAGAAGACTCGTACTTATAAACCGAAAGAAGGACCTCACATGTGGGGTCCTTTCTTTTATTTCTATGGAAAAACCTTTTTATGAATCAATCCAACCTAAAAAAGCTTCCGCTGCACCGGGAGCTTTTTTATATGCGATCAATGACAGCAAGTGTGCATCTTGACGTACAGATGTGCCGGTCTCGATCATCTTTAATATCAATTTGAAATACCATTGTACGGCGCCCGACATGTACAGGAACAGCCGTCGCTGTCACTACTCCATCACGTACAGATTTTAAGTGATTGGCATTGATTTCAATCCCTGAGCAAACTTGCTGAGTTAAGTCTAAATGAGCCGCAGCTCCCATGCTTGCCACTGTTTCTGCTAGAGCAGCAGAAGCTCCTCCGTGCAGCAGTCCAAATGGCTGTTTTGTTCTGTGATCAACTGGCATTGTCGCTACGCATCGAGACTCATTACACTCTACAATCTCAATCCCCAGTGCCTCAAGCAGTGTATTTGATCCACTCACTTCCATCAGGGTTCTCTCCCTTCACACGTTTACAGCACACTTTCAGATTTTGCAATTAACACCGCTTCGGTTCGAGAGCCAACATTCAGCTTATTAAAGATGGACGTCAAGCTGTATTCAATCGAGCGTTTGCTCAAATGCAGCACATCGGCAATCTCTTGGTTCGTGTATCCTTTTTCCACTTCTCTGAGGATCAAACACTCTCGCTCTGTTAACAGCTCGTGATCGGTCTCCTGCGCCTGTTCTGGCTTTTCTTGCTGCTGTGAAATTAATTTCTTTAAATAGGATAGCTGAATGACAACTTCTCCTTGCAATGTGCGGTGTATGTATTCAATAATTTTGTCTTTTGTCTCTGTTTTACTAATTGCACCGTGCAATCCAGCCCGAATGGCCTCTTCAAAATAATCATCTACTTCATACCCTGTATAAATGATGATTTTCACTTGTTGGTTGGTTTCTAGAATTTGTTTCGCAATGTCCATTCCATTGATATCCCCGAGATTTAAATCCATCAAAATCACATCATAGATGGAAAAGTCATGCGTCTTTAAAAAGGCGGCTTCTGCATCAGGACTTAAACAATCGACTGATAGCTGCTGATCTGATTCTAATATGCTTTTTGTCCCTTCCATGACAGCCGGATGATCATCAATGACCAATATCTTCTTCATGTCTTCCTCCCTTTAAATCACTCACTTCCATTTTATATAAAAGACTTGGCAGATGCCAAGTCTTATTCCTTAATAAATCGTTACAATTCCATTTCAATTTTCACCTTCAGCCCTTTTTCAGGTGCTGTGTGAATGTGAAGCTTCCCATTTAACGCCTTGACTCGTTCTCTGATGCCAGAAAGGCCCATGCTCATGGTGTGCTGATCAAGATGTCTTGCGTCAAACCCAACTCCATCATCCTCGTAGTGAAGAACAACCTGATCTTTAATACAAATCAGCATTACGAGCACTTGGCTGGCTTGAGAATGTTTCAAGGCATTGGATAACAGCTCCTGAACAATTCGGTAAATATTGAGCTGGGAGTCAATATCAATGTCCAGCTCCTTATCAAAGCGTGTCGTATTCAGCCGAATATGAAATGGTGCTTCCTCCTGAATTTGAGAAGTCAGCTTCGATATCGCCTTCACTAAACCTAAATCGTACAGCAGCTGCGGCCGAAGTTCATGACACGTTTCTCTCGTCGTTTGAATCACCTTAGACATTTGCTCATTCCATGAGATAAGCGATTGTTCAATAGAAGTCGGGCATTGGTCATTTTGGAAATTCGTTAAAAACATCTCTGACTGCCTTTTCAGTGATATCAAATCCTGCAGCACAGAATCATGAAGATCTCTTGCTAAATCTGATCGCTGCTTTTCTTCCATCGCAAACATGACTTTTTTCAGCCAAGCTGGATTCGCTTCACGCTGCTTCAAATCTTCAAGATGCTCCATCAATTCTTCAATCTTGACGACATTTTCTAAACTGACACTTGTATAAAATGCCAATGTTTTCAGCCAAGAAATCTCATCACGCGTCAATTTTGGTATCCGTAAATTAGATAAACAGCAAATCACAAAAGAGTGACCGCCCCGCTCGCCAATTTTCATCATGAACCCTTTATCAAGCCCGACGATTTTTCCAACTTCACCTAATAATTCTTGAAATTGGTCTACATACTTTTTCCATAGCTCACTATCACCTGAAGATTCATCAATCTCTTCTATTTGTCCATCTGGCTTCACTTCAAGCACAAAGGCTTTATTAACAACTAGCACTTCTAAAATGGTGTATTTCAAATGATATAACACTTGGTGAAGTGATGATGCCTCGCGAATGAGCTGCGTAAATTTAAACACACTGTCCTGATAATTATGCTTCTCTGAAAAACGCTTCAGGCGAAAGCAAAAATCGATGATTTCTTTAAAGTAAAAGACTGTCAACATAAGAATATACGTGATAATCGTAAACTTCACTGTATAAAAGTTAGCACTAGGTTTTTGAATGAAATCAAATATGATAACCACTACTATAGTTGGTGTAATGGCTAAAAGGCAGTAATATTTGATCCTCCCCATAAAGAAATCCACATTATACAATTTATTTGACATAAATTGATAGACTAAGAAAAACGGAATTAATAATGCAAACGAAGCAAGAATATAAGGCGAAATAAAATACTTATGAAAAAAATATGGAATGATAAAGAACAGCATAAAAGGACTGAATGACGTGATTAAGACAAGTCCAAATGCACTAAGGACATTACCAATTTCCGTGCCTTTCCACCTTTTAGCTGATCTGAATGTGATAATAATCGTAATAAATGCAAGTGCAAAAAACGAAAGTAAGTTGAAAGCAGCTAAAACCATATTTTTAAAATAAATTTCTAAAACAAGATTTATAAATGGAACTGCATACAAAGAAAGAAGCACACGTACACTAATAATTTTCGTACCCAATTCCTTCAAATACTGATACATAAAGTGCATATATAAAGGAGGTACACAAGTCATCGTAGAAATGACGATAAAACCACTAATATACTCACCTTTACCAGAACCACCAGAACTGACATATGCTACAGCAACAGCCAATAAAAAAAGGGCAAGAATATATGCAGACTCTTTTTTCCTAGATTTGTTGATTTTTAAAATCATAAATATACAAAATAGACAGATTGAATAAAAAATGATCGGTATTAAGTAGATAAATAGATTTTCTTGACTTAATAACCTCACATTCTCTATGACAATTTCATCACCATGTCTATCAACAACTAAACTTTTGACGTTTGCTAAATAACCTCTTCTTACTTCTTCGGTTGGTTCTTTATTACCGTTCACTTCAAGGATGATATCGCCTTTTCTAACACCAGCATAATAACTGTCTGTAAAATCAACAACATCCTCTATTTCAAGTTGTCCGTCACTATTCACCGAAACGACTGCTCCTACAAAGATATTAAACACATTGATGTAAGAAATATAAATCACATAAATGAAGCTAAGGATGATTAAAATAACAGTTAATTTCGAGTAAAATTTTTGCATAGAGCCTCAATAATCACCAGCATCTCTCCATTTTTTTGATCTAATGGTATCTTCTTTCTGAAAACCTTCAACAATAATACTCGCAGTCACTTGATCAACGTGAAGTAACGATGCATTTCCATTAGCAACTTGCTTTAACGCCGAGGGGTTTCCCACTAGATAACTAACCAGTTTCTGAATGTTCATCTTCTCCATCTCCAATTAAAAAGAGTAACAGCTTTTCCTTTTTAGAAGCCTCTAAATGTAGTTTCTTGAATGATTCTTTAAACTTATTTCTGAGGAGGTTTCTCATAATAAATACATATTGTTGAACACCAGATTCTTTTAATTTATCCTTGAATTCTTCAGAACCTATGCTCTTATTCTCTGATTGAAAATAACTGAACAAGCCTGAACTGGATGGGTTAAATTCATTTTTTAAATAGACAAGCGGTAGTGTTTGCATTCTTTTAAAATCAATATTCTCTTTATTAAAAAGACCTAAATAGTCATTTTCAAGCTGTTCTGCCATACCTAGATAATACGCATATTCTTCTACATTCTTTTCAAAAGAACCTGTTGCCAAAATAACCCCTAACACACAGGGTAACACAAACAGTGATCCTGCTTTTGACTTCATGATATCTAAACAATCCTGCTCATTCTTCGGCTCCAGTGTCATATCCATATGCTGCCCTTGCATTGACTGAATGGAATAGGAATATACATTGTTTAACAGCTCTGTTGCATGGTCGAGCATTGAAAAGACTTCAAAACTCAATGTAAAAAGAACATTCGCCGCATTAATCGCAATTCCGCTCTGACGCTTCATCCAAGGATACGAATCTTTATCCTGATCTTCGATATCATCTAATATATCGGCTGATAAGATGAGAAGTTCAATCCCTGCTGCCAATTGTGTAATCGCTTGCTTGTCTTGTCCGCCAAATGCCTCATAATGCTTGTAAGCCAATTGCCCAAAGGGAAATTCATTCTTTATATCTGTAAATTCTAGAAGCAGTTGTTGTAAATCTTTCTGCCTGACTGCATGTTGAATAAAATCAGACATATTCTGCTTGATTTTTGTATTCTCTAGATAGTTTAGCATACTCGGTCTTGTCCCTCACCCTTCCGCCTTTTATTTTACTAAAAAGACATGAGCAAATGTCCACTGACATCACTATTTAACAATTATATAATAATATATCCTTTTTTTGTATGTATTTGGATAAAAAAAAGACTTGATGATTATCAAGTCTTTAAGAAATTTTCACATATTCATATTTGTCGTATTGATCAATGCTTTTGTTAATGTTATGAAGAGAAGCCGTTGTTTCTCTAATTTCGTTTTCAAGTTTCCATAATAATTGTTTAAGTTCTTCGATTTCATACTTTTCCATCGATTCCACTCTCCTTTTTTGGAAGATCAATGTATTTGTGTATGGTGATTGGGTCATAAGTATTTGATCTGTTACTAACAGTGTAAATGTAATTGAGTATTTTTTCACCGAAAAGTATGCACAAAATGTGTGCGTGATACCGCAAAATTCAATAGGTCTTTTTTCATCATTTTCTGACTTTTCAAATCATACTTTTATCTTAATTTCAAAGGAACTGCGTCATTTTTGCGACAAGAATAAGCATCATTCGTCACACTTCTCTCACAATAGAACATACGATCCCTTCTGTAACCTCGGTTTTGCGTGTTATAGGTCAGACGACAGACCCCATTGTGGACACCGCAATTTTTTGGCGACATTCACCGAAATTGACCGCAAAAGTACCTATTTTTATGTTAGATTTATAAAGATAGAAAGATCATTTTGATTCTTTATTCTGATTTTCTACATACATTTAGAACAGATATCCGTCCAATTTCACGTCAATGAGAGAAGAGGTGACGATGTGTTTTACTATGTTCCTTATCCTGCTTTGCAGGGTCCCGCAATGAGCCGTGCATATCCGCGCACGCCTATGACTTTTCCTCCAGTAGATGCCCACTCGTTTCAACGAGCCGCAAAGGAATCAGCCCGACTTGTTGCTGATGCTTCACTTATTACACAGCAAATTTCCAGCTCGCTTTCGTTTGCACAGCGGATCATGGAGGCTGCTGAGCGCTCTGATTCGACAAGTGTCATCAGAATGCTGAAACAAATCGGTGTGAAAAGTGGTATTGACATCCGCTTTAGTCCAGAAGGCATTCGTATCTACTTGTCTCTCGCCTCTAGCAGACTGTTTCTTCTTTTGCAGTGGGCATAACAAAAAAAGCCGCTCTGACGTGGGCGGCTTTTAAGATTCAAACATTTTATGACACCATTCAATGGCTTCTATATAACATCCGTAGGCTTCTTGCTTCGGGAGATTCCCATCTAACATCTCATCATCCCATTCATTTCGTTCAATCCGTTTGGCTACACCGAGTACAAATGAATAATCATTTTCATAGCCAAGCAGTGCCTCGCCCACTTCATCAGAAAGCGGCAGCTCTTTTACAAGTTCTGTGATATCTGCCCTGACAAGTGTATCAATGAGAGAAAACATGCCTGTCAGCATATAAGAGGCTGGGTGCTCTCGTTCGGTACGACTCGCAATCAGTTCACACGTTTTCGCCTGAATGAAGGACATTTTAATAATTTCTTTTTGGCTTGAGTTGGCTTGAACATTCAATTCTTTAAATGAAAGAATAAAGATCCAACGCCTAATTTCATTAAAACCAAGCAGAATAATCGCCTGCCGGATACTTTTGATTTGATAAAGACGTCTCATGCCGCCTGAATTGAGCATTTTTAATAATTGGTATGATAGCGAAAGGTCACTTTCAATAAAATGTGTCACGACCTGGATATTCGGCTGTTCCTTGCTCAGCTCATTTAATAGCTGGTGGTACGCATGGAAGCTGGTCGATAATGCTCGTCCTGATATAACATGCGGCTCACTAAAGAAATACCCTTGAAACAAATGGAAGCCGGCTTCTAGCGCTTCTTCATATTCTCTTCGCGTTTCCACCTTTTCTGCAAGGAAACGAAGTCGATATTTTTTATAGGTATGTAGAATTTTTCTACGTTCTTCCGAAGTGGTCTTTAGAAAGTCAATTTTTAAAATATCAATGCAATAGAGGAGTTCGTCAAGCAACTTGTCACTGAAATGTGATCCGCTTAGAAAAAAATCATCAAGTGCAATCGTATATCCCCATTTTTTTAATTCCTTACATCTCATAATAAGTGCCGGGGTAATCGGGACATTTTCTAATATCTCGATCACAAGCTGATGCGGATCAAAATAGGTGAGCAGATCAGACGAAAGTAAGCTTTCGGTGAAATTAATGTAGCATCTTTTGCCTTCTGTCAATGTTTCGATGCCGATATTTAAAAAACTGTTAATAATGAGGTCCGTTGTCGCTTTGTCACCATCTTCAGCGCTATATGTATTGGTTTCACTATCTCTATAAAGTAGCTCGTATGATACGACTTGTTCTTTTCTGTTAAAAATAGGCTGTCTCGCAACAAACACCCTCAACTGCTCCAATCCTCCTTTATGCAACGACAAACAAGATGTGCTTTCAGTATACCAAATGATTGCGCTTATGGTTCAATTTGAATCGGTCAAAAAATAAAAAAAGAGATCACCTGACTGGATGATCTCCTTTCTTCCAACGTTAGCTTTCATAAAGCTCTAGTTTAATTTTATTTTTCACGTCATGGATAAACTGCATCTTGTTATCCCAGCATTTTTGACTCAAATCGACTGGATATTCTTCTGGTTTGCTGATTCGTTTATATTCCTCCCAGAAAAGTCCGAGGCTATCCTGCACATAGGCTTGAATCGTTTGAATATCCGGATTGTCATATACAAGTTTTCCTTGTTCGAAAATCGGGACATGTAGATCCTTCGCCACAAAGTTTGTGACAAATTTGCTGATAAATGTATGCACAGGGTGGAACATTTTTAGCTTATCCTCACTATGAACATCTTCCTCTTCGAGCGCAATGTAGTCACCCTCTGAGTGATGATTCAATTGGTTGATAATGCGGTACACACGTTTACGTCCTGGTGTTGTCACTTTCTCTGGGTTGGACGAAATTTTGATGGTATCATTCATTTTGCCGTTTTCTTCAATGGACACAAGCTTATACACTGCACCGAGAGCTGGCTGATCAAATGCTGTGATCAGTTTTGTTCCAACACCCCACACATCAATTTTGGCACCCTGTGCTTTTAAATTCATGATGGTATGTTCATCGAGATCACTTGATGCAATGATTTTTGCGTCATGGAATCCAGCTTCATCCAGCATCGTTCTAGCTTTTTTAGACAAGTAGGCAAGGTCACCACTATCAAGTCTGACACCAATAAAGTTGATCTTGTCTCCGAATTCTTTCGCTACCTTAATGGCATTCGGAATACCGGATCTCACGGTATCATACGTATCGACTAAAAAGACACAGTCTGTATGGGTTTCAGCGTATTTTTTAAATGCCGTATATTCATCACGGTATGCTTGTACAAGTGCGTGAGCATGTGTTCCTGACACTGGGATGTTGAAGCGCTTCCCAGCACGAACATTACTTGTCGCCTGAAAACCGCCGATGAGTGCCGCCCTTGCTCCCCACATTGCTGCATCCATTTCATGTGCACGTCTTGTTCCAAATTCTAGTGCTGTCTCGTCTTCAATGATTCCTTTAATCCGAGCTGCCTTTGTTGCAATCAGCGTCTGGAAGTTCACAATATTCAGCAAAGCGGTTTCGATTAGCTGCGCTTCGACAAGCGTTGCCTCGATACGCATAATTGGTTCATTTGCAAAGACAATTTCGCCTTCCCGCATTGAATGAAGGGAGCCTGTAAAGGATAACCCGCTTAAATAATCAATGAAATCGCTTTTATAACCGAGTTCGTCTTTTAAATACGCTAGATCACTTTCGGTAAAGGAGAAGTCCGATAAATACTCAATCGCTTTCTCTAAACCAGCAAATACAGCGAAGCCATTGTCAAATGGAAGCTTTCTGAAGAAGAGTTCAAACACTGCCTTCTTCTCATGAATGCCGTCTCTCCAATACGTTTCTGCCATGTTAATTTGATAAAGGTCTGTATGTAGTGATAAACTGTCGTCAATAAACCGATGCTCCAACTTCCATTCTCCTTCCCTTACTTAACCACTTTCGCACCAAGCGACTGCTCAAAGTGAGAAAGTGCCCACTCGTGCCCCGCTTCATTAAAACTCGCTACAGCATTCTCGTGAATCACAAGTTCGAAGCCTTTATTGTACGCATCAACAGCTGTATGAAGTACACAAATATCGGTACATACGCCGGCTAAATGAAGTTCAGTGATGCCACGCTCACGCAGTTTCATTTCTAATTGAGTGCCTGCAAAAGCAGAGTATCTTGTTTTTTCCATATAGTAGACATGTTTTAAATGCTTTGACGTGTGAAATAGTGAACTTAGTTTTCCATAAAGTTCAATTCCCTTTGTCCCGCGAATATTATGGGGCGGAAATAACTTTGTCTCTGGATGATAAAGGTCTTGCTCCTCATGATGATCGACTGCAAAGACGACAAAGTGCCCTTCATCAATAAACGAAGAAGTGATCTCTGTGATCTTAGGCTCAATCGCCTGTCCAGGCTTTCCACATGTCAATTTTCCATCGTCTGCAACAAAATCAACGGTATAATCAATACAAATCAATGCTTTGCCCATCCGCATCTCTCCCATATGCTCTTTTGACTCATTATAGCTTATTCATTTCACTAGGGAAACCTATTCAACAGATTCGTGAGCAAAAGCCTTTTGAAACAGCTCATCTTCTATATAGATGTGCTCTTGATTGACCGCATTCGGCAGCTCTATCACAAGACCAAAAGGAGAATGTGCCTCATGATGATTCACCACTTTAAAGGAACATCCAGCGGCATTAGCCATTTTCACATATTGAGAATAAGAAGCATAGGACAACTCACCATTTAAAAGAACAGTGGCCTGACGGTTGGCCTTTAATATTTGTTCGACCTCTTGATACGGTTTATTTCGTGATACCTGTCCCTTTGTCAGGGCAAGAAGCGCTCGTTCTCTTAATGAACCGAGAAACATTCTTCGTTCATTGGGTTTTGTTTCAGCATGTCCAAATATCCCTTGCTGCAAATAAAAGTCTACGGATTCTTCTTTCATCGCTGTTTTCACTCCTGGTTTTAAAATTTACATTTCTGTGACCCAGTGCACAATCTTTAGTGCAAGGTCACGAGCTTCGTCTGTTTCTGCTCTTTCCATTAAGGATTGCTCGAGCGTATGGATCAGCTGCTCTTTTTCGTCCTCGTACGCAATGGAAATACTCCATTCAATATCAGGTACGGCAACAAGCGTTTTATATTCTTTTTTATTTTCATGTAAATATACATTGTAGGTCTTTGGCTGCCGGCTTGTGATGTGTGCTTTTCTAATTTTCATTTAACTCTGTTCACACCTCTTTTTTCTTCTTACATCCATATCCATTGTACCATAAAAAAAGACAGCTTCTGAAAAGGAGTTCCCTTTCAAAGCTGGCTACGCATTGAAGCTTTTTTGCTGACTAATAAGATTAGAATCCCAAACAAATGTGACGTTTGGACTGTTAAAAAATTGGACGTGGTCCCCTGCATTATAGGTACCTGAACCACCGGCGGAGTGATCAACACTTTTTGGTGAAATGGCAAAAACATCACCGAAATGTGCCGCCCCATTTCCGTACACACGATCTATATGAATAGGTCCAACAATCGCTGGCATTGCTCCACCACCTTTTCTATCTACATCATATGCCCAGCTCAACAATACGTGTATCACAAATAAAAAAGACAGCTGATATGTCATCACCAGCTGTCTTTCTATGCATTAAATGATTGAGGCTGGCCAAACAATGTGAAGTCCCAAAGCATCGTCGCATTTGGATCACTTGTAAGAGACATATAATCACCTGAATTAAAGGCTCCAGCCCCGCCAGTCGAGTGGTCTACAGCTAAAGGAGCAATGGCCAGTACATCACCAAAAGTAGCTGCACCATTTCCTCCTAATGACTCGATATGAATAGGTCCAACGATGGCAGGCATCAGAATCTCCCCCTATCTGCTTATGTCAATCATCTTATGCAGAGAGGGAAAAGTTGTGCATTTGCCCTGCCTTAGACGTTTAAATGCTGTTCTTTACGAGACCGCTGACGCAGCTGAACCAATCTGACAATATTCAGGGTGATGGCTTTGAGCAGTGCATAGACAGGAACCGCAAAGATCATGCCAAGGATGCCACCAAAGCTTCCTGCCCCAATTAATAACAGGATAATGGTCAAAGGATGTGTGTTCAGGCGTTTCCCAATGATCAATGGAGAAATGACATTTCCGTCAATTTGCTGCACGACAAGAATCACAATCACTGTCACCACTGCTTTTCCAGGCGAATCAAGAAAGGCAATAAGCACAGCTGGTGCCGCTCCAAGATATGGTCCAAGGTATGGAATCACATTTGTGACCGCAATGATAATACCGAGAATAAGCGCATATTTCACACCAATTAATAAGTATCCAATAAAACAAGCGACTCCGACAAACAAACAGACAATAATCTGCCCCTGTATGTAGGCTGCGAGCGTGTCGTTTAATTCTTTGAAGATCTTGAGCCCTTCCTTGCGGTAAGGCATTGGTAAGAACTGAACGAGCTTGTCCGGAAACTTATGCCCGTCTTTCAACATATAAAATAAAATAAATGGAACTGTGATGACGGCTAAGGCAATATTCGCAATCACGCCAAACACCGCAGACATGCTTGAAGCAATGTTTTCCGGTAATGCCTTTAATGTCGAAACGACCGTCTGTTCAAACTTTGAGACAGACACATAATCTTGGCTCATCATCCAAGTAAATGTTTTAGAATGCGAAAAGTCATTGATAAATTTCTGCATGTCCGTCACATATCCAGGGAAGCTTTTGACAAGTCCGCCTAACTGCGTGACAATGACAGGTCCGGCAGCATTGACGATGAATGTGATGAGTCCGATGAACAGGAGATAAATAATCAGGATGGCGAGTGACCTAGGAATCTTCTTGGACAAGAATCGCACAATTGGATTAAAAATGAAAAAGAGAATACCTGCCAGCAAGATAGGAACAAACAGTGTTGACGCAAATAAAATAATCGGCTGAAATAAAAACGAAACCTTTGTTGATACATACACAATGAGTAAAACAAGTAATATTTGGAATGTCCAAAAATGAACTTTAGATTTTAACAAAGATGCTCCTCCTGTTACGTATTGATCTTATTAAAAAACTACTATTCAACCCACCATCTGTCAACTGCTTCTTGTTTTTAGAACCTCATTTTTTGAAAAAAAAAGAACAATTGGTATATCATGCACTTTTTCTAGATATACATTCTATAAGCATGAAAAAAAGCAGACACCTGTGCGTCTGCTTGTTACACTCTTTCACTGTGATCAGGCATCACCGACACGATTTGCTGGATCCGCACATAAAAAACTGATTTCGCCCCCGCTTCTATGACAATATGATCCGGCATGACTTCCTTCAATTTCCCACGGACCGTATCTTTCACTGTTTGCACAATTAATCTCATACCGACCACTTTCTGCAATGTTTGATAAACATATGGATCAACTAATGAAACAAGCTGTGGACTTCCTTGTTGTGCCATACTACCCGCCCCTTTACTTGTGTATTTACCCACAGCGTATGCATGAACCCATGTGAATGTCACTCAGGGCAATCCCACAACATTAATACCATATTTTAACAATTGATACGTTTTTACATTTTTTAGAAGTATAATAGATTGGTGCTGCCAACCATTTAAAACATTTGAAGAGGTGAATTGTCTTGAAAAAACTCATCTGTATTGTTGCTGTGATGCTCTTTCTATCCTCTGCATGTTATGCGCATGCAGGGACAATTGGAGACCCACCAGGGACGCCAGGAAAGTGGTTTAAAGGCGAAGAGCCCGTTCAAAAAGACGGATCAAAACCACCACTTGTTTTTGTTCATGGCATTAACAACTCCTCCTCCACTTGGTCCAATCGAAACGATATGGCAAATCAGGCTGTTTTGAACGGATACGAAAGCGCATTCATAGATTTGCACCCAGATCAGGACATGAAAAAGAACGGCAAACTATTAGCGGAAAAGCTCAAAGAAATCTATGATGCGTTTGGTAGAAAATTCATTGTGATTGGTCATAGTAAAGGAGGGGTCGATACACAGTCCGCCCTGGTGTATTTCAAAGCCCATCCCTATGTGGAAAAGGTCATTACTCTCGGCTCTCCTCATAACGGGACACCGCTTGCGGATCTAGCGTATAGCAAGGGCGGAAGCTGGCTTGCGGAAATTCTTGGACAAAAAAGCGACGCGCTTTATTCTTTGCAAACCGGTCTGATGGCGGCTTTTCGAAGTGAAACCGACCAGCTTGAGGCGTTTCCCAATAAATATGTCACCTACTCTGGTTCAGAATGGGGTACATTTGGCGGTGCGCTGTATTTAGGCGGCATGTATTTAAAGAGCTTTGGTACAAATGATGGTGCCGTCACGGTAAACAGCACAAAACTATCATATGCAAACAATATTTTAACAGGAAAATGGGATCACTATTCAATCAAAAACGGCACAAGTATGTTTCCTGTGTTCCAGCATCAGCTGCTGACAAATGCCTCGAGCGCTGAAAATAAACATAAAGAGGAACAAGAGCCCGTCTCTGCTGAGCTCAATACAGATGTTTATGTGAAAGGTGGAGAAAGTGAAAAGGATAAAACAGAAGCGTTCTATGTAGAGGAAGGAACGAATGGCTTATCGATCCAGTGGTTAAATGAAAGGCAGGAGACGCAGCCCGAAATTATTGCCCCAAATGGAGACGTCTTAACAAACCTTAAGACATCGGAAGCATCTTTCCCATATGAAGGCGCATATTCACACCATGTAAAAATCAATAAACCCGTTCCCGGAAAATGGACGATTCAATCGAATTCAGGAAAAAAGGTTCCTTATCTGCTGCTTGTATCCTTTGATTCACCATTAAATGAAGAAATTAAAGAAGCTGCATCGAAATCAGGGGGTGCATCGACCCATTCAAGCGGTCTGATTAAGCGGTTAAGCAAATCAGTGGAAACCAATTACTTTAAAGACGCACAAAAGGATCATCCACTGAAAACAAGTACCTCATCAGCTATTCAATTGAAAGAAGAAGGTGCTTATTCCGTCACGGTGCAATACACTGGACTCACTACGTCAGGGACATCTGCGTTTAACCGTACCGTTATTCGAACATTGTATGTCGATCAGCACGGAACGATTCATGGAGACATTCCATATTAAACAGAGCGTTTCATGGGCTGAAGTGCCTGCTGCACTTTCTGATCCAAATCGGCAATTTTTTTCATTGCGAGTGATTCGTCTATTTGTCTGTAATGGTGGTGTCCGCCAGGCTCTTCATCCATTTCATCTGCTTTCTTCACAATTTGTTGAAGTGTGTCCTTATGAAGGTCGCCCTCTGGCAAATAGGAATCTGTATGAAGCAGAATCGCAAGTGCAATATCTTTGGCTGCTTTTGGTTCCTCCCCGAGCCGTATGAGCAGTTTATGTGCCCGCTCTGCACCTTTAATGGCATGAATATCATTTCGTCTATATGTCTCGTAATCCCACTCTCCGCCGGCTGTATACCATTCATAATGGCCGATGTCATGCAAGAGTGCTGCTTTCACAGCAAGATCTGGGTTAATTCCAGCCTTCATCGCCAGCTTGAATGCGTGATAAGCACAAGCAATCGCATGGGCTTTTCCTGAACGATTTAAATACTTTTGAGCAACTGGATGGGTGTAAACATCCATTAATGTAACCTTTCTCATGGAAACCCCTCCTTATCTATATTTTTAGCATCCTAACATATTCTGAAAAGAAACTCAAATGTTCTGTTATATTTTCTATGAGTCTCAAGATTAGCTTATGTCAAATTAGCCGGTTTTGCTTGTACAAGACGGAAAAAAGCAGTCGTTATGACTGCTTTTTTCCATAGTCACGTGCATCGTATACGCAGCCGCCAGCTGGATCATCCGCTAATAGATCGAGCAAAATACTTGCGACTTCATCTGGACTCTTCAAAGTACCTGTTTCATATAATTGCTGAAAACGTTCAATTTGTTCGAAGTCCTGTTTTGATGATTTCCGAATCTCTCCCTGCATATCTGTATCAATCGTGCCTGGGGAAAATGAAAACGTGTTGATTGGATATTCCTCGTCCTGCTGTTCCTCATGCAAAGTCCTCATAAACATATCAAGTCCTGCCTTTGAGCTGCAATACGCACTCCAGCCTTTATATGGATTTTTCGCCGCTCCAGAAGAAAGGTGAACAATCGTTTTCTTTCCATTAAATGATTGAGTCTGCTTAACAAACACATGGCTCAGCAAAACAGGAATCACAAGATTCAGCGTATAATGCTGATGAAGCGTATCCTGTCCGCCTTGCCCCACACGTTTGATTGGTGTCACCATGCCTGCATTATTGACGAATATGATATCATCAGCTGCTGTCAGTGTTTGCGGCGTGAGACAATCTTGAAGCCATTTGGCTGCTGCTTGCTCATCTGTCAGATCGACCTGTGTATGTGTAAGCTTCGGATGAGAAATCGGTGATGCACTTCTTGCTGCCGTGTACACATGATCTCCGCGTGAGAGCAGCCGGTTCACAAGTGCTAGGCCAAATCCTTTTGATCCGCCTGTAACGATTGAAATTCGAATGACAATCTCCTCCCTTGATAACTCTATTTTACGTAGGGAAACGGTACGACTTCAAGCAATCTGCATAAAGAAAAACCTGCCTCTTTTTAAAGAGACAGGCTATTTCTTCTCAGCCTTCACATTCACCTTTGGAATTAGAATAAACATCACAACGATGCCAAAGACGATTAAGAAACCAAAGATGATCGGAAGCAGTGCGGATGACTGCTTCTCATAATCATCTCCAGAAGGTGCCGATACAGCGGCATCACGAAAAGAGATATTCATCTCTTCCATCATGTGAGCTGATGTTTTGGGCGGGTTCTCTTTTAGATCACTGAAAAGCTGCGGAGAAAGAGACCCTCCCGGAGTTTTAGGCGGTTCAGCAAAATGAATGTCTGTTTTAACTGTTGATGTCTTTTTACTTTGTTCGTATTTCGTTTGATCCCTCAATATACTTGAGTTAATATTGAGCTCTTTTTCTTGATATTCATTCGGCTTGACATTTGTATCCGTATCTTCACCAGCAGCGAAAGCAGCAGGAATGAGGAGAAAAAGGGACATGACACCAAGTGCCATCCCTTTCACGAACAGATTAAGCCTCATGAGTCACATCACGTTCCTCCGTTTTATCTTTCCATAGCTTTGTCACAAGCGGGATGGCCATGAAGAGGACAGTTAAAATCACTAATCCTATAACACCCATTCCAAAGTGATCTCCATTTCCATATTGGATGGACAGGTACACGTCTGTCACTGGATTTGTGAAATGGAAATTCGGCATCACCAAATCAATTAATGGTGCGACAAAGAAGAAAATAAGCGCCGTTGCTGCCATCCATCCGGCAATAGAGCCGAAAAGGAACGCCGTGCGAATAAAGGCGGAACAAGCCACTAATAGTAAAATCGTGAAAATGGACCACTGAATCGCTTGATCATCTGCAAGCTTGTAAATGTTCAGTCCGAACAAGCTGATCATGAGTCCGACTAATAGATTTAAGATGCCAAACAGTGCACCTTTAACCAGCATCGGAGCTGCCGCATAATACGAGCTGAAAAAGCCAATTAACAAACTACTGATCATCACAATGACCAAAATGACCACTGGCGGTACAGTCTGCGTTTTTTCTTCTGGTACATCACCGCTAATTTTCAGCGGATTGGCTAAGTGATTATACACATAGTTGCTGTTGCCTTGATCACTTAATGTGTTTCCTAAAATACCTTTCAAATCTTGCTGAACAAGCTTCGTGGAATGAACATTCTTGCTCCAGTTTTCATTCAGCGTATCCGCTTTTTCTTGAACTGTTGTCACACTCTCTTCAATGTTATTCGTATAATCCGCCACCCCTTTTTGGCGGTCGGTTAACGAGCTCATATTTTCAGAAAGTCGAAGCACTTCCTGACCAATTGAATCCTGCGCACTGACAACAATAGAACTGCCTGCAAGGTCTGCCGTATACACTGCATCTCCTTGATCAGCCATTTGCTCCGCAACATTGTCCGCACTTTCAGAAATTGTGTTTAATTCCTGTTCCATGCTTGCCTGCTGAGTCGAAATGTATTCTGCATAGCCATCTGAAAACTTCTGCATCTCATCAATAAAAGTAGACACATCATCGTTTGACGTCAGCATTTGTTTTTTGAGCGTATCCCAGTTTTCTGTTTCCTCTTTTTTGATGGAGAGGATGGACTGGATATTCTCTTCTTTTGCGTCATATAAAGAAGAGTTATTAGATGGTTGATAGACATTTGCGATCATCAGCTCTAGCTGAGAGAGTTGATTGGAATACTCCATTAATTTTTTAGTTCTTGTTGATTTTGTTTCGAACTTTTTCTCAAAAAGATTGTCATTAAAAGCTTCACCAATCGGTGAGTTTCTGCGCTTCAGCTCTTTTACTTTGCTTAAAATAGTGGATTCCTGATTTTTGATTTCATTTGGAATCACATTATATCGATCTTGTAACCATAGGAACATCTTTTCAAGCTTTTCTACTTTTTTCGTAAGTTTCTCAAGCTCTTTACTCATTTGACTCACTTTGTCTTTCAATTCGTCATTATGAGCGGAAGCTTTTTCTTGAATTTTCTTTTTCACTTCATCTAAGCGGGTTGAGAGTGCTTTTAGGTCATCCTGCGATGAATTCTTGTTGCCGGTATCTGGCTGAGCAGGATTTTCGCCCGCTTCACCTTCTTCCCCATCTCCGGTCGAAGGAGGTGTCTCTTGTTCTCCTAATTGATCCGCAAGGTCGTTCATTTCTATTGAAATTTGCGAGAGCTCATTTGTTTCTTCATCTAGGTTAATCCCAATCTCTTCTGGGTTTTCATTATCTTGATCTGATGGCCCGTCATCTTCAGAATCAACTGGCGGCTCAGGCTCATCCATCAACTCTTGCCGTTTAGCCAATAGCTTTGTCTGCAAGGCTGATATCTTATTTCGATAGTCTTCTAAGTAACGCTCTTCATACTTTTTAATCAGTTCTTCCTGAGACTCCTGAACAAGCTTAGTTAATCCCGTCGATTGCTTAGGAATAGCGTCCTCTCTTGACTTTTGAACAGATTGGATGGCGCTGTCCGTTGTGTTTAGCTGACTTTGTACGCCGTTGATGTCTGTTTTGAGTCCACCCATTTGATCACTAAAGCTGCGGGCATTTTGGTTTTGAATATCAGCAAGCTGTTTGAGCCCCTGCTGGATTTGTTTTTGGTTTGTCGATTGCGCTTTGATCAAGAGGTCCTTTTGTTTGTCTTGATACTGCTGGTATTGATCGACTACTTTCACAAAGCCCTTTAACTGGCTCTTTGCTTCTTCTGTTGTACTCAGACCATCTTTATATTGTTTTTGCGAGTCGGTCATCGCATTTTTTAATTCTTCTATTTGTTTCTTCTGCTGCTGAACAGCATCTGATAGTTTGTTTGAGTTCGGCTTATAGAAGTTATACATCGTGTTTTGGAATTCGACTTCTTTGCCGACAATATGCTCAAACTCTTCTCTGACATTGCCGATTTCCTGTGATACAAAGCTCCAGTATAAAGTCGACATCTGTTCATTCATTTTCTTTTGCGCATTTTCCAGCTCTCTTTGCACTTTCTCTTTATTGACTGAATTGAGCTGATCTTGAATGGAAAATTGAATGGATGCCTTTTCAGGATGATCTTTATCATAGCTCAGCACATTTTTAGAGAAATCAGACGGAATATAGAGGACAGCGTCATACTTTCTGCTTTTCAGTCCATTTTCCGCCGCACTGCGGTTCACTACTGTCCATGTATAATCTGGACGCTCTGATAATGCGGCGACGACATCCTGTCCGAAACGAGCGGTGTTTTCACTTTCGCTCGCTCCCATATCCTCATTGACCACAGCAATATTACGCGTGGCATTCTTTTTCTGTTTTGCCGGATCATCTCCAATAAGGTGGAAAAATAAAACCGGCAGAACAAGAATCAATATCATCGTCGATACGATTTTGATGGAGCTTTTTTGCTGCTCTGTCATTGAACACTCTTCCTTTCTACCGCACATAAAGGAACCTGGATTTTCTTCTCTTTCCCGTTTTCAACCAAATATCCAAAGCCTGGCTGAATGTCTGGTTCTTGTCTTGCATACGGAAGCGGTATGATGTTTTGCTCTGATTTTTTCATAAGTAACATGGCATGACGAACTTGTTTGATTTCGTTTGTGAGTGCATCATAGCCTTTACTGAATTCGGTATGATTTCCTGATGCGATCAGGCTAAAGCCTAGGTGTGCATATGACTTCATGAAATCAGCCAATTGATCTTGAAGACGCGGGTCGATTGTCTGCTGAAAACGCGTAATGCCATCAATCACAAGCACAATTTGAGAGAACGACAACTGATCAGTCTCTCCCCGGCGCACAGCTTCGACGTACATCTCTTCACGCACCTTGAATAAACGGTCTATTTCCTCAGCCCATTCGGTGATATCACCTTTTGTTTCAAGGTAATCAATGTTCTCTTCTTTTGCATAATGAGAGAGACCCCGATCAATCGAATCAAAGACGGCTAGCTTCTCAGGTTTTGCTGCTAAAAGCTGATCAAGCATCAGTTTTGTCACGTTTGTTTTCCCTCGCTGCGTTTGACCGATGATGAGGCAGTGTTTATTCTTCTTCAAGTCAAAGTAAACAGGAGCAACAGATTCCTCATCTAGTCCGACTGGAATGTCATACGGCTGTTTTTGTTCTTCTAAGCGACTCTCTAGCTCCCAAATGGTTAGTTTATCAGGAAGCATTGGTACAGGTTTTGGTTTTTCAGCTGATGCAAAGCGATCATGAAGAAGCTGGATCTCTTGTTTCAAATGCTCAAACAGCTCGAGGTCGTTATCTCCTTCAACTGGTAGGAACATTTGTGCAAAGTAAAGCTCTTCTTTGTTGATAATAACTCGTCCTGGAATCGGCTCTAAGCTAAATTTCGGTCTGCCAATAATCGAGTACGCCTCTCCTTGATCCATTAAGTAATGAACGACCTTTGTTTTCAAGTTGTTCATAAGAGATTGACGGACTGCGTTTACCCGAGTCGCTGTAATTAAGAAGTAAATTCCTAATGATTGTCCGTCACGGCTCAGCTGGATAAATTCAGATTCAAGTTCATGCATTTCGTCTTTGACAATGTCAAAGTTGTCGATCACGATGAAAATGAATGGGAGCTTTTTCTCATTTAAGGCGTTGTACATTTTGATATGACTCATTTCTTGCTGCCTGAATAAACGCTTGCGGTATTCAACCTCTTCCCGCAGACGCGTCATCGACTTTTGAATCTTTCTCATTTGATCCATTAAGAAATAATCCGCCGTGTGCGGCAGCTTGGCCAACGGAAGCAATGTTCCATTTCCGAAGTCATAAATATACGCATGCCATTCTTCAGGTGAATATCTCTCCGCAAAGCTCATGAGTAGTGTTGTTGCAGCAAGTGATTTTCCGTAGCCAGAGGAACCAAAGATCCCAATGTTCCCATCCTCCATCATTTGATAAGAAAGTGGATGCTGGCTTTGCTGATCTGGCTCATCGACAAGCGCAAAATGGAAGACATGCTCTTCACTCGACGCGTAACGTGATTTTGGAATCCGTTCTTCGAGCGGTGGAAGCCAAGGACTTGGGAGCTTCTCAATCCCAAGCTCCTGCTGCATACGTTCAATTTCATCCACAACAGCAGAAATCTCCGACACTGTCTCTTTTTTCACAGCCGGCTCTGTGCTTACCCCTGATAACGGAATAAGTCCAGTATCAGTCACAATGGCAATATCATCTTCTGATCCGTAGCCATCTTCCATATAAGGCGCACCGCTCCAAGCTGATTGGAACAATTCATAGATTTCATTGTTCCCCACTTGTAAGTAGCCGCGGCCTGTAACGGTAATAGACGCCGCATCACTATTTTTCAATATTTCCTTACTGTCTGACGCATCTTGTACTTTTAGTGCGACCTTAAAGCGGGAGTTACTCCAAATCTGATCATCAATGACCCCGCCTGGCTTTTGGGTAGCCAAAATAAGATGAACCCCAAGGCTTCGGCCGATACGTGCAGCACTGACAAGCTCTCTAATAAAGTCCGGCTCTTCACTTTTTAATTCAGCGAACTCATCAGAGATTAAGAATAAATGAGGCATTGCCTGTTCAGCTTTTTTCTCCTTATAGAGCTTCGTATAATCATTGATGTGATTCACATGATATTGATCAAACAAGCGTTGTCTTTTCTTCAATTCACTTTTAATTGAGGCAAGCGCCCTTTCACTAAAGTTCTTACTGCCTTCAATATTGGTGATCGTGCCAAGTAAATGTGGAATATTCCGGAACGGCTGCGCCATTCCGCCTCCTTTATAGTCAATCAATAGGAAAGCGACTTCATGCGGGTGAAAGTGTACAGCGAGCGATAAAATGTACGTCTGTAAAAATTCACTTTTCCCTGATCCTGTTGTTCCCGCCAACAGGCCGTGCGGACCGTGTGCTTTTTCGTGCAGGTTCAGATCCACAATGTCATTTTTCCCTTTATAACCGATTGGCACAGAGAGTGATTTGGCCGTTTCTGATGTGAGCCACTTTTCACGAATACCAATCTCGTCTACCTGTTTGGCATGAAAAAGATCAAGGAAGGAGACCGTTTCAGGAATCGAATTGGTCATGCCAACTTGATGATCTAATGTTCTCAGCGTTCTGGCAAACAGCTCATTGTCCCCGCGCTCATGTGTATCAAGCTGAAATGGAATTCGGACGGCTTTCTTGTGCTGAATGAGAATATCTCCTTCTTCCTCGTTAATATAACGGACAAGCGTCGAGATATTTTCAGCTAAGCTTTCCTTTGTTTCAGCAGCAAAAATAATGGAGATGCCAAGGTCCGTTCGGCTGCCTTCTAAATATTCTAAAATCACATGTTCCGCAATGAGCTCATGATTTGTCACGATAAACACAAAGTGAGGCGTAAAGATCTTCTTCTCTTTTTCTTCTTCTAGATCACGCTCACGTAAAATTTCATAAATGGAGGACAACAGCTGATCACGTGTTTGTTCGTTGTAAATAAACCCTTTGCCGTATGTATGAGGCAGCTGGAAATGCGGAAGCCATTTCATCCATTCCCACTTCTCATACTCCTGCTCATGAAAAATAAAGACAAATCTTAAATCATGATAGCTGTGCGAGAAAGCAAGCTGTCCGACAAGCTGATGAAGCTCCTTTTTCACAATGGCTGGCTTTCCAATCAATCCAGTTGGGCCATCGGCAAGACCGAATGTGATGGGTACATCCTTTACTTCACGATAGACCTGTTGCATGTGCTGCGTTTGTTCCATTAATTCATCGATATCACGATTGGCCATATCGCCGCCGCTCATCGATAGTTCATAGCTTGACGGGACTGCGCCCGTCCCAAGACGCAACTGCAAGAAATCATCACTCATCAGTGTTTTTTCCCAAATTCGGCCGCTAATTTCTGACGTTAAATACTTCATTTGTTCAAATGACGGATAATGATACGTCAAAATATATTGCTGGCGGTCGTAGAGCTCTTGCAGTTCTTTTCGTTTATTTTCTAAGTAAAGAGAATAGACTCGCTGCCGTTTCTCTTCCCTTCTTTTGCGTTGTGATTTCTCTTTAAAGTATTGAACAGACGATGTGATTAACGTCATGATAAACATCGCCATCGACACGACAATAAAGATCCCGCGCGGCTGGACAAGAGCGACAATTCCCATCACAAGAAGCATCACAAGCGGCGGGAGGACAACAAGCCAAAGCCCTCTGCTGCTATTTTCACTCTCCTGCGAAGGAAAGCTAAAGGAAACCCGGTCATCTGGCAGATCATAAATTAAACGCGGTGTTCGTCTATATAAAGGATATTTTTGTTTTGTTTCTGTGCTTGGTGCTCTTGTTTTTTCCAAACGTGTTTGAAATGGTTCATATGCAGTCACCTGCAATAAATCATCATCTTTCAATGTCACCGTTAGAAAGTTCCAGAACAGCTCATCTCCAGCATCAATTGTCTCTGGACCGCGAATTTTTTGCCCGTTCACATAAATCGTTTCGTCCTGAGGCATGACATACCAAGTTCCTTCGATTTTCTCCAAAGTAAATTGGCTCGCATCTTGAAACATGGAATGCGCTTGTTCTTTCCACACATCGATATCATCTTTGTTCTCACGAGAAAAAGACAGCTCGACTCTATTTCCTAGGTAATAAATGTGTTGATCATGATGTGCTTCCATTAAAACAAGTGTCAGTGTACCAAGCTTATATGGTTCATGTGGAAGTAATGTGCCTTTCTTCTCTTCACCCTGATAAATGGAAAAGCCATCATTCGGTTCATCAGGAGTTAAACGGATGACCCCTTCATCAAACGAAAGTGAAGGGATTGTCACCGTATGCTCTATTTCAGGTCCAATCACAGCTTCTCGATTGAACTGCTCGTCTAAACGGACGGTTTGATAATCCTCCTCATAAAAAACCCAAAGAAGACTCAAACGCTCCACCTCCTCATGGGACAGCACCAACTGTCAGTTATATCGAAAGAATTATTTTTTCTCATCTTTTTTCGTCTGAGAGGTTTTCTTTTTCGCTTCAGATTCTTTCTCTTTTTTCTCTTGATCGGCTTTTGACTGCTCTTTTTGTTCAGCTGTTTCATCTGTTTGACTTGCGCCCGAGGAGTCATTGGTGCTTGTCTCCGTTGTTTCTTTTTCTTCATATTTCGCCATTTCCTTAATGATCGGATCTAGCTGTTTTTGTTTTTCTTCCGCAGAAAGACTGTCATCGTTTTGAATGTCGTTGCGGTAGGCGACGAGTGCCGTAAATATGTACCGGTCGTCTCCAAGTACCCGTGCAATATCAAGTGCTTCCTTGCTATTGCCTTGCCCAATATGAATCCAGAAAAGGAAATATTGCGGATCAGTCTGTAATGTGTATGTATCTGTGATTTCTTTTTTATGCTGATCGAGTAACAGGTTGCCTTGATTTGTTTGTACATACGAAATGGCCAGTTCATATTGAAGAGAGACCGGCATTTGATTGGCTGAATATTTTTCTAACGTATCCACCACTTGGCTGTACTGTTTGTTGAGATAATATTTGTTTGCCTCGACATACGCTTCTTGTTTCGGCATCGCAAAAAAGAAGGTGTAAATGGTGTACACCAATGCAGGGATTAATAGGACAAGCAGACCTAGTCCGATATATCGTTCGACCTTCCATTTCTTTTTCGGAATGGTCAATAGCGTTTTCTCTTTCGTTTCAATCGCTTCGATCTTTTGCTGAATCAGGGCAGACAATTCTTCCAGAGACTGCGTTTCGCTGATCTCTTTTGCCAGTTCAGATAATTTCAGTGTCTCGCTGTAAGCCACATATTCTTGAAACTGATATTCATGGTCTACCACTCGAAGAATGACGGCTTTGACCTCTTTTAACAGACGATGCTCATCCGTTTCATATGGCGGGATGCTTTCTTTGACGCCGTAATGCAAAAATGCAGGAGCTAAGCCTTGATGAAAAACAATGTTTTCAGGAGAAACAATAGGATGCAGCCGCTTCACGTCGTGTTTGCACACTGCATCGACAAGCTGGTATGAAAAAATCCATTTGCTTTTTTCATCCTTCGCATGGATGAAACGAAATTCCTGATAGGCAGGAGGCGGTTGAATCGAAATAATGACCTCATCTTCAGTTAATTGAATCTCTTTTTTGAATGAAGGGTTGATGTCTTTGATCGGTGCCGCTTCTAAACCGTCTAAGAGTTTAATGGTCTCTCTTTGAAAAATGAAGCTGTAGGTTACGCCCTCTTTTTTCATCACTGCTTCTAATTGTTCTTCTAAATAGGAACTCTTTTTATCTGCCATTTACAAAAGTCCTTTCATAGTATTTCCAGCCTGTCTCCTGTGGTGATTCCACAGTCTGACAGCTTATATTCGCCTGAAAACACAGCTTTCTTATTGACTACTCGCACCCAGCCGCCTTCTCGCTTAGGAAGTGAGATTTGTTTTGCCTGCCAGGCGATATGGATGACTTGTTTAATATGTAAATAATTTGATAGTCTCAAATCAAACACACTGCCATCATAATTTTTTAAGTCGATGGTAATATCGATATACACAAATTTCCACCTCACAAAATAGAAAGAGCGCCGGCATCCATTGACAGACTCGGCGCTTTTTCTGCTTTTCACACTTAGAAAGGAAATCCCTTTGATTAGCCGCGGATTTGGCTAGCGATGTCTTGGTCAGTGCTTTCAAGTGTATTTGCCGTTTGATCAAGCTGATTGCTGACATCTGTTAATAGATCAGACATTTTGATGAATGAAGGCTTTAACTGCTCGTATTGATCAGCAAATGCTTCACTAGAAGCACCTTCCCACATTCCTTTTAAATCTGAGATCATTCTATTTAGACGATCAACTTGGTTTAACACTTCTTGACTTTCAACACCATATTGCTTAGCGGTCGCTCTTAGTTCTTCTGGGGTTACGCGAATAATTCCTGACATATTCCTCATTACCTCCCGTGCATAGCCGCCATATAATGGGCTAATCCACTTATTTTTTGACGTTATTATTATAAAAACAGAAATGATACACAGTCAAACAAATCTGTTTTTATTTTACAAAATGAGTCTATAGAATTACTGTATTTTCGCTTTTTATCTAGTATTTAACATTTTTTTGGTCATATATTCTTAATAAGTGTAGACACACTTCACTGAATCTTTCCGCCTATTGATTTATTACTACGTTATTATTGTACTATTTCTTTTTCGCCTTCTTTCAGCATGATACGCTCGCTTCTCATAGCGATCTCTTTTTTAAATTTATGGCATTTTGTTATTGATTTACGTACCGCTTTCTCTTCATAATGTAAGTACGTGAAATATTCGAAAAAGCAGGGGTTTTTATGAAAAAAAAGACAGATCCATTTAAGTATAGTCTTGATCGTTTAGAGGATGTGGCAGACCAAATTAGTGATGTGCTCAATTGCCCTATTACTATAGAAGATACGCATCATCGATTGCTCGCTTATAGCACACATAATGATTTTACTGATCCCGCCAGAACTTCAACCATTATCTCCCGCCGTGTACCGGAAAAGGTCATTAATCGGCTTTGGAAGGACGGCATCATTCCTACACTCCTTAAAACAGACGAACCGCTTCGTGTCCCTCAAATTGCAGAGGTGGGTTTATCTAGCAGGGTTGCCATTTCAATCTGGAAGGACAAAGAAGTACTCGGATTTATCTGGGCGATTGAATCCACACAGCCTTTTTCAGAAGAAGAAATAGACCTTTTGAAGATGGCAGCACATGCTGTTAAAAACAAATTACTTAACTTACAAATTCGCAAAACGAAAACAGAAGAACGCAATCAGGAGCTTTTTTGGAAGATGCTCACAGGTCATATTCATGAAAAGGATGAGATGCTCGACCTATTTTTAAGACTCGGCATCAGATGTCCAGACACGTATGCCATCATCATCTTCCGACTTCGTGACGAACTCACAGAGGACACAGAAAAAAAGCTATCTTATCTGCTTGAAACAACACAGCAAGTCCAAGTGCTGTTAACGACTGTTGATTTTCACGAATTCATTATTCTTGTCTCACCAAAAACAGAGCACCCACTGCAGGATATTAAACAATTCACAAGCGGCATGCTGCAGCAGCTGTCTGATCGTTATCATATCCATCACGTTCAAGCAGCGATTGGTGGAATTTACGATAACATCTCTCATATTCAGCCATCCTATAAAGAAGCACTGGCTGTATTAAAAACAAAAGAGCGCTTCCCTGTTGAAACCGAACGTTTACACAGTTTTTCTGAGCTTGGTATTTATCAATATTTAGATGTCCTCGCTGAAAAACGAAGGGGCTCATCTTACTCCAGTTACTCTTTATCAAAGCTGGAAGATTACGACCTGAGGCATCATTCCAACCTAGTCGAAACCCTTGAACGGTTTATTGACTGTGACAGCAATGCCAATATTGCCGCAAAGCAATTAAACATCCACATCAATACATTGAATTACAGATTAAAACGCATTACGGACATTGCAGAAATCGATTTAAAAAACATGAATGAGAAAATGACCATATACCTTGATATGAAGCTAAAAAACGTCCATTTGTGAAATTTCACAAAGAGGCGTTTTTTTATTTTTTATTTCAACCGAAGCATTTTTTAAACATTCAGGATACACTAGACATACAATATGAATAGATAAGCATGGGAGGAATAAACATGATCATCGGCATTCCGAAAGAGATTAAGAACAATGAAAACCGAGTGGCATTAACACCAGGAGCAGCTTCTCAATTACTTTCAGCTGGACATCAGATTTTGATTGAAACAAACGCTGGTTTTGGAAGCGGATTCACTGATGACGATTATGTATCTGTTGGTGCAGAAATTCTTGATCAAGCGAAAGATGTGTGGGCATCTTCTGATATGATCATGAAGGTAAAAGAACCATTACCTGAGGAATATTCATATTTCAGAGAAGGACTCATCTTATTTACGTACCTGCATCTTGCCGCAGAGCCCTCCTTGGCTGAAGCGTTAAAACAAAAAGGCGTTACAGCTATTGCTTATGAAACAGTAACGGACGGAAAATCACTCCCTCTCTTAACACCTATGTCTGAGGTGGCAGGCAGAATGGCCGCCCAAATCGGTGCACAATTTTTAGAAAAGCCAAAAGGCGGTAAAGGCATCTTGCTCGCAGGCGTACCAGGGGTATCAAGAGGGAAGGTCACGATTATAGGCGGCGGTGTTGTTGGAACAAACGCAGCGAAAATGGCGATTGGACTTGGCGCAGATGTCACTCTGATTGACGTAAACGCAGAACGCTTACGTCAGCTGGACGATCAATTTGGTCATCAAATGAAAACGTTAATGTCTAACCCTGTCAACATCGCCGATTCAGTCAGCGAGGCAGACCTTCTCATTTGTGCGGTGCTGATCCCAGGTGCCAAAGCGCCGACGCTTGTGACGGAAGAAATGGTGAAGCAAATGAAGCCCGGTTCCGTCATCGTAGACGTAGCCATTGACCAAGGCGGCATTGTCGAAACCATAGATCATATCACAACACATGATCAACCTACTTATGAAAAACACGGTATTTTACATTATGCTGTCGCCAATATGCCTGGAGCCGTTCCACGGACATCGACTGTTGCTTTAACGAATGTCACCGTTCCCTACGCACTGCAAATTGCTAATAAAGGCGCTGCAAAAGCCATTCAAGAAAACAAAGCCATCGCAGAAGGTGTCAATGTCATGAACGGACATATCACATATGAAGCCGTCGCTCGTGATCTCGGCTATGATTATGTACCTGTTCATCAAGCGATCGATGCGTCCTCTATGACAGAAGCTTAATACAGACCCGCCCTTTTGATGGGCGGGTTTTATTGTTAACCAATATTAAAAACAGGTTGACAAATAACCTTCATCCCCTTAATCTATTTGTACAGATAAGACAGGGGGAAACATCATGCAACAGAAAACAAGAACCGCTGATTTTGTGCTAGTCGGAATGTTTGCTGCACTCATGGCGATTGGAGCCAATATCACATCCATTGTGCCGTTTTTACAAGTCGGCGGAATTCCACTTACGATGCAGCCATTTTTTTGTGTACTTGCTGGTCTTTTGCTCGGCAGACGGCTTGGTGCTTTAGCGATGATTGTATATGCCTTGGTCGGAATTGCTGGCGCACCTGTATTCGCACAGTTTTCAGCAGGCTTTGGGGTGATTTTAGGCAAAAGCGGTGGTTTTGTCTTATCGTATATTCCTGCTGCCTGGCTAGCTGGATTCATTTTAGAAAAAAGAAAAAATCCTGGATTTGGCCGCTTTTTACTTGCAGCTATTGCAGGTACGACCGTCATGTATGTGATCGGAACGACTTATACGTACCTCGCATTAAATGTGTGGCTGAATGCCCCGATTTCTTATCAAACCACGTGGTTCTTTATGATCTGGTTTATGGTGAAAGATTACGCATTGACGATATTACTTGCGATGCTGGCACCTAAAATTTATCGCTCTGTTTCAAAAGCCACGTCCTTTCGAAAACAACAAGCCGCATCATAAGTGCAGACATCATCTACAAGTTGAACATAGAGAAAAGAGCCTATCTTCATTTAGGCTCTTTTTTCATCATTTATTCAGCGTATTGGTCGATGATTCCTTCTAGCATCCCTTCAAGCACTTCTACATCTTCAAGATCTGATGGACTGAAGCGGTAGCGCACAAGCTGTTCTCCATCATGATACATCTCCTCAAGCCACCCTCTGAGTCCTCTTGCTCTGCGGTCGACTTCGAAAACAATGTCTAATCCACCTTCATCTATCAAAAAAATTAGCTCTAATTCATCAAGCATATAACGATAGTCATCTGATGTCGGAATAAACTCAAATTCTTGAACAAATGGAAGACGACGCTGGAAGTAAGGTGCTTGTTCACAGTCTGCTTCGTTCAAGTGGAAGCCAAGATTTCTAGTGGCTTCTAGCACATTTTTCACCCAAGGATGTGCTTCAACGAAAATGCGATCATAGTCCGATTTATCAATTCCGCCTTGGATATCAAGGTCCGTCTCTACGGCAATTTCTACTTTTCCGATCGTCATCGGGGTATCAATAGGAAGAATAAATGAGAACGGAAATTCATGCTTTTCGCCAGGCTGGATGGTAAAAGAATCCGTCACCCGTAAAGTATAGATGTTCGCATATTTTCTACGCTCTTCATCATCTTTCACAATCACATACTGTGTTTCAATCTTGACATTGATATAGCGGATGTCCTGAGAGATTTTCCCGCCTTTTGCATGGACAGTTCCCCTTACCTCTTGTCCAGGATAATAAGTGTTTTTCTCCAAAATGGTATCTACCTTTGCCGCACCAATCCCTGCACTTGCCGCTAGCTTTTTAAAAAATGACATCTCTCATCTTCCCCTTTTCGTTTTTATCAGCATATATACGTAAGATAGAGGAAGAAAGATTCATTTAATTCATACTTTAGTCCTAATTATTTTTTCGCTTGTGAACAACAAAAAAGCTTATAGAAAAAACATCATCGTTTTCTCTACAAGCTTTTCATCTTACAGGATAATCGCTGCAAGCCAGCCGAATAGAACAAGCGGGATATTATAATAGATAAAAGTCGGGACACATGTACCCCAAATGTGGTGATGCTGTCCATCCATGTTCAATCCAGATGTCGGTCCAAGCGTACTGTCACTTGCAGGTGAACCTGCATCACCAACAGCCGCAGCTGAACCAATAATGGCAATGGTCGCCATTGGACTAAATCCAAGGTGTAAACAAAGTGGAACAAAGATGGTCGTAATAATTGGAATCGTGGCAAATGATGATCCGATCCCCATTGTCACAAGCAGACCCACAAGCAGCATTAAAATGGCCGCGAGACTTTGGCTGTTGCCGATAAATTGTGAAGATGCTTTAACAAGCGTTTCAATGTCTCCTGTTTTGGTTAAAACGTTGGCAAATCCAGCCGCAACAAGCATGACAAAACCGATAAATGCCATCATGTTCATTCCTGATGTAATCAGTTGATCTGCTTCATCACGTTTCATCATTCCGGTCACAAACAAGACAAGCAGTCCTGCAAGTGCACCGAAGATCATCCCTTCCACGCCAAGGCTTTGAGACAGATAGAGCTGGACAATCAATGACACGAGAATGGCAAGACCGGCAAAGAATAGACTTTTTGTCGTATAGGCTGATTTCTCTACATCTGTAATATCGCGATCCTCATATACTTTTGGCTTACGATACATGAATAGAGAGACGATCAATCCTAGTACCATCCCACCAACAGGGATCAGCATGGCATATGGAATATCTGCTAAATTCACAGCTAGACCTGCATCCTTCATATTGTCACGGAGCATTCCGTGGAAAATCTGTCCAAAACCGACTGGAAGTAAAATATATGGTGCAGTGAGTCCGAAGGTCATGACACACGCTAGCAGTCTACGGTCAATTTGAAGCTCGTTAAACACTTTTAATAATGGCGGAATTAAGACCGGAATAAAGGCAATGTGAACAGGAACGACGTTTTGTGAAAAACAAGATACGATCAAAATCACAAGAATGATCAGTACTTTTGATAATGTTTTTCTTCTTGAGTCGCCTTCTTTTCCTAAAAGCTTCACTGCTCCTTCAACCATGGCATCTGGAAGACCCGTTTTTGTCAGCGCCGCAGCAAATGCCCCTAAAAGCGCATAACTAATCGCCACTGTCGCATTTCCTCCGAGCCCGTCAGTAAAGGCTTCCACTGTTCCTCCCAGGCCTAATCCACCTGCAAGTCCGCCAGCTAAAGCACCGAGTGCCAGCGCAATCACGACATTGACCCGCAGCAAGCTTAATATCAACATTAAAACAACCGCTAAAACAACTGCATTCATGGTGAAACCCCCGAAATCCTTTAGTTTACTAATGTAGTAGATAATTAAAGTACCAACGTATGTTACCATAGAAAAAATACTACGTCAAATGGCGTTTGACCTACATAAAAAAGGCCCTGCCATTTGGCAGAGCCTCATCCTTTATTTCTTTCCTTCAAATCGTTCCACAAATGTGGCCAATGACCGTACCATCACACCTGTCGCCCCTGTTGGCCCAAAGCATGAAGGCTTTTCTGTTGTGGCTGTTCCTGCAATATCCAAGTGAACCCAAGGCGTATCCTCAGCAAATTCACCGATGAAAGCTCCTGCCATGATCGCATGTCCATCACGTCCTGGTGAGTTATTGAGATCTGCCATTTTGCTGTTTCGTACGCGCTTTTTATCTTTTTCAGTGATTGGCAGCTGCCAAATCATTTCACCGCATTCTTCTGATGCCTCTTTAAACTGGGCATACAGTTCATCGTTATTTGTCATGACGCCTGTTGTCTCATTTCCAAGTGCCACAATGACTCCGCCTGTTAATGTCGCCACGTCTACAAGAACAGAGGCACCGTGCTGCTTCGCATATGTCACCCCATCTGCTAAAACAAGACGGCCTTCTGCATCCGTATTCAGCACTTCGATTGTTTTACCGCTAAGCGACACAATGACGTCATCCGGCTTCATAGCGTCAGCCGAGATCATATTGTCTGTCGAGGCAATGACAGCAATGACATTTTGTTCTGGGCGCAGTTCACCGATGATTTCCATAGCACCTAAAACAGAGGCTGAGCCGCCCATATCCGTTTTCATCCCAACCATACTGGCTCTTGGCTTTAACGAATAGCCACCAGTATCATATGTGATGCCTTTACCGACAAGCCCAATCACGTCCGTCCATTCTTCCTTGCCTTGATATTTCAGAACGATGAGCTTTGGTGGTTCTGTTGAGCCTCTATTGACAGCTAGAATCCCGCCCATCCCGAGCTCTTCCATTTGTTCTTTATCTAAAATTTCAATCTCAAATTCGTATTTATACGCAAGCTCTGCCGCGTACGAAGCCAGATCAGAGGATGTGAGCATGTTCGGCGGCATATTCACAAGGGTACGAGCCGAATTGACGGACTGTCCGTAGACCTCGCCCACTTTCAGACTTGCCTGAATTTCAGTCGTATCATGATCCGTCATTGCATAAACAAATTCGATGAAGCGATCCGGCTCATTTGTTTTATGTTTAAAATCTTGTAATTCATATGTAGCTAAAAGGCAGCTTTCAGAAAGGGCATGGGCTGCATCTTGGGCAGGCAGATCCTTTCCAATAAACGTGTCCAGAAAGACCGAAACCGCTTGCTTTTTATCTTGATGAAGCTTTTTAAATAAATGGGCAAATCCTTCTTTTGCCTCTTCAAACGTGTAATCTGATTCCTTCCCAAGCCCGACAAAATAAATGCGTTTGATGCCTGTTTCAGGGGATGGGAAAAACTTCGAAAGCTGATTTCGTTTAGATGAAATATCGCCTTCTTTTAATAATTCAGTGATTCGTCCTTCAAGTAATTCATCCATTTCCTTTGCTTTTCCTGATAATTGGCTCTTTTGAAAAAGTCCGATCGCCAGTGTATCTTTATGTTGCCATTCATTTGTCGAGAAAAACATATTTATCACACGCTCCTTCAATGAACTCCATTTTTCACATTGGAACTTCTATTATATCAAAATTTGCGGGTCTATACGATCATTGCCAGTCTGTCTTTACTTGATGAACATTTATATTTTCACACGCGGAAGGGCATCATGAAAAAGCGATGAAAACTTGTACAGCCCGTCCGCGTCTCCTCGTTCCACATCTACTTTCTTTAATGTTATAATTGAACATGGACTTGGCAGCATTTGAATCTGCTATCATTTTTTCATCATACTAGGGTACACAGTCCACCATTTTGCACGATATTTTTTCTTACAGAGAGGATGTTTCTTGTTCATGAGCGTACTGACGAATTTTCCGCTGCTTGCCAGCCTTGCAGCCATCTTTTTTGCTCAATTTGTAAAAGTACCGATTCAATTTATCATTTCTAGACGACTAGATTGGTCGCTCATTACAAGCACAGGCGGAATGCCAAGTTCACACTCCGCAGCCGTAACAGCACTCTCAACAGCAGTGGCTTTAGAGCACGGGCTAAATACATCAATCTTTGCGATTTCCGCCATCTTTGCGATTATTACCATGTTTGATGCGACAGGTGTGCGCAGACAGGCAGGAGAACAGGCAACTGTACTGAACAAGCTGGTAACAGATTTTAACCGATTTGTTTCTGAAGCAAAGAATTTCCCGAGTGCGGAAGAAAAAGAAAAGCAAAAGAAATTGAAAGAGCTTCTTGGTCATAAGCCGATTGAAGTCTTCTTTGGCGGCTTAACAGGGATCTTGCTGACACTTATCTTAGATTATTACTTCATGTAGAAGCGAAAAAAGCTTTGGACCTAAAACTTGTCCAAAGCTTTTTTATTCTTTATTGGCTTGAAACTGCTGACGGAATACTTGCATTGATTTTGCTTCATTAAGCTGGTTTAAGTCTTTTTCCGTTAACGTTCCTTCGCCCTTTTTAATGATATACACATCGAGCACTTTTTTACCCCATTCTCTATACACATCATCTACGGTTTCATAGTATAAATCAAGCTTATGACCTTTAATGGCTTTTCCCGTATCTGCGACCACTCCGTAGCCATAGTTTGGGATAAAGAGTACCGTTCCAATCGGAAAGACTGATGGGTCCGCAGCCACAGTTGAATATAAATCACGTTTCACTTTGACGCCTGAATATGTAATGCCATATGCATGGTGTTCCTTCGTTTTACCTGTTGATTCCACACCTGCTGTATAGCCTGTGGCGACAACCTTTTGCTTCGGGTAATCGTTCCAATTGAACGCTTCTTCGAGAGAAATAGCCCGCAAGTCATCACTTTTGAGTGCCATCGTTTCTCTTTTTTGCTGTTGGAAAAAAGAAGATACTTGCTTGCCAGGATCAGTCTCTTTCACCCAGGCAGCTACATCACTTGGTTCAACTCCAGATATGCCCGTAAAGCTTGTCAAAAGAGCAAGCATAAAAAGGGCTGTCATGAACAATCGTTTCATCCATGTTTTCATCTTTATTTGTCACTCCTCTACCCATCTATTTGTTTCCAAACAAAATGGAAACTATGCAAAGGAGAAACAAAAAAACCCACTTGCCTATCTACAAGTGAGTTAAAACATTTGATACCCTCTTTTTCGAAGTGCATTAATGACAAAACCTGATGCAATTGCACCAATCAGACCGCTTAACAAAATAATGATATCAGCCGCTGCTAAAGAGACAATGCGGTCCCCTATTCCTGAAAAAGCGATGCCCGGTTCTCTGACATAAGCAATCATCTTTTGATTGTTGATAATGAAAAGGCATACAATTGGATATAAAATAGCCATAATCCATGACATTCTCAGCAGCATATTGAGCAAAAAGCCAATGCCGAAGAATAACACGAAAAATAAAATAACGGAAATAATAACGACTGGTAAACTGATCACTTCATCTCCACCCCCAAATATCCCATCATTAGTTTAACTTGGAAATAGAGATGAAGTCAATCAATGGAAAAAGCAGATGGATTAAAGCTTCTTTCCTGTCCCTTTACATTCCTCACATGTTTCAGATCCGCCGAGCAATAGCTGAAAATATCCTTTCCCCGAACAATATTGACAGGTGGACTTCTTTTCTTTTGTATGTGCATTCATATTGCTCACTCCCTTAATCTAAATTTTCTGATAATTTATCATACCATACTTTACTGCCGATAACCAAGTAAGAAAATATGTCAAAAAAAACGTGTATCACGAGGATACACGTTTTTGTCTATATCGGTTTAGAAGAACTTGAATTTTCCTTTTTTCAGAACAAGTCCTGGTCCGCCAACCATGAATAAAGAGCGGTTGTCGATGATTTTCTTCATTGCTGAAGCTTTTGTTCCTTGAAGTTTTTTACCAAACGCAACACCTACAGCGTCGTGTTCACCAAGTGAAGCAACTGTTCCTTTGATGTCTGGCTTAAAGCTTTCAAGAGAACCACCTTTCACTAGTGCTGCAAGGTTTTTCGCTACTGTTTCACCTTGCTGCATAGCGATTTGTGCAGTTGGTGGGTATGGACGGTTGATTTCTTCATTGATGATCAATGAACAGTCACCGATGATGAATACATCATCATTTTCTGGTACACGAAGATCTGGAGATACTTTTACGCGTCCGCGCATGTTTTCAAATCCAGCTTCTTCAACGATTGGGTTACCGCGTACACCAGCAGCCCAAACAACAGTTTCAGCTTTGATTTCTTCAGTATCATCGTCTTTTCCAACAATGATGCCTTCTGGCGTACATTCTTTGATCGCTGTACCAATTTTGAACTCAACGCCTTTACCTTGAAGGTAGTTCATTGCATAGTCGATCAATGCAGGATCGAATCCTGGAAGAGCTGTTGGTGCAGCTTCTACACAGATGATGCGCACATCTTTTTGATCAATATCATACTCTTTGCAAAGCTCAGGCACACGGTTTCCAAGCTCACCAAGGAACTCAATACCTGTAAAGCCCGCACCGCCGACAACGATTGTCAAGCGCTCTGGACGTTTTTCAGCTTCCGTATTATACGTCGCAAATTGAAGCTCAATATGCTCACGAAGCTGACGAGCAGAGTTGATGTTAGAGATTGAGAATGCGTATTCTTTCAGTCCTGCAATACCAAATGTTTCAGGAACAGCACCAAGCGCAACAACAAGGTAGTCGTAAGAAAGTTCGCCATCTGATGTCACGACTTTCTTCTCTTCCTTATTAATGCTTTCAACTGTTGCTTGTACAAAGTTGACACGGGAACTGTTAATCACATCTTTGATTTGATAACGACAGCGGTCATGATGAAGTGTACCTGCACTTGCTTCATGTAACCATGTTGTTTCGTAATGATAATTATGCTTGTTCACAAGAGTAATGTCCGCATCATTTGTGCCAAGCTGTTTTGTTAATCTTGTTACAGTCATTAATCCGCCATAACCTGCACCTAATACAACGATTTTCGGTTTATTCACTGGAATCACATCCACCTTTTTTAAATTTGCTGTAAAACGGATAAAGAATTACATATCGTTATTCTCAACCGCTTTGCGGCATTTTATGAAATTTAAACAAAAAAATAAGTATGTGAAAATCTGAACTTTCACCTACATAAAACGAAAGCATTTGACCGTATCCGACAAAAATTCATAAAAAATTAATATTTAGTTCCCTTAACAATAATAGCGAGTTCTGATCCAATTTTCAAGGCTTTAAACTGAAAATCCTTATGATAAACGGTCTTTCTCACTTTTTCCTCTTTTTCAAAGCTTCGGCATCAAAAAACGACAAGTTTTTCAAAACAAGTCAAACGACGATGTGTGGTATGATATGATATAGTGATAACAATTTTCATTTGGGAGGATTAAAGGAATGCAAGAAGATTCTAAGGTATATGACATTACCGTTATCGGGGGCGGCCCAGTAGGATTGTTTACTGCGTTTTACGGTGGCATGAGACAGGCAAGTGTGAAAATCATTGAAAGCCTTCCTCAGCTCGGCGGTCAATTATCCGCTCTTTACCCTGAAAAATACATTTATGATGTGGCTGGTTTTCCAAAAATCCGCGCACAAGAATTAATTGATAACTTAAAGGAACAAATGGATAAATTTGATCAAACCATTTGCTTAGAGCAAGCAGTTGAAACAGTTGAAAAACAGGCAGATGGTATCTTTAAACTTGTGACAAATCAAGAGGTTCATTATTCTAAAACGATCATCATCACAGCTGGTAACGGTGCATTCCAACCGAGAAAGCTTGAACTAGATGCAGCAGAATCATTTGAAGGAAGCAACCTGCATTACTTCATTAATGATTTGAATCAATTTGCTGGCAGACGTGTCGCTGTTCTTGGCGGCGGAGACTCTGCGGTGGACTGGGCACTGATGCTTGAACCTATCGCAAAAGAGGTTTCCATTATTCACCGCCGCGATAAATTCCGTGCGCATGAGCACAGTGTAGAAAACCTGCACAATTCGAAAGTCAATGTCGTGACGCCATTTGTTCCAACCGAGCTCATTGGTGAAGACCGCATTGAACAGATTGTGCTAGAAGAAGTCAAAGGCGACAAAAAACAAGTGCTTGATGTGGACGACGTGATCGTCAACTTCGGTTTTGTTTCCTCTCTTGGGCCAATTAAGCAATGGGGTCTTGAAATCGAAAAGAACTCGATCGTCGTGAAATCCACAATGGAAACAAACATTGAAGGCTTCTATGCGGCAGGAGACATTTGTACGTATGAAGGAAAAGTCAAATTGATTGCCAGCGGATTTGGTGAAGCACCAACGGCTGTCAACAATGCGAAAGCCTACATGGACCCGAAAGCCCGTGTACAGCCTCTTCATTCCACAAGCTTATTTGAAAACAAATAAGCGAAATCAAAAAAAGGAGTTCCCACTCGCGGAACTCCTTTTTCGTTTATTTAAAAACCCCAATATAGGCATTTGCCATTCCAAGTACCATTGCAGCAAGCAGCACCACAACAATCCCTGCCACAACCAAAATCACCCGATCCTTCACACGTTCCTTTTTCGGAAGCGGCTTCTCAATCCCGCAAGATGGACACCTTTTGGAACGATAAGGAATCAGTTCATGACAGTTCCTGCAATTGATTTGTTCACTCAAACCTCAGCAACCTCTTTTCTCACTACAGTTTATGTTTGGTTTTCATGATACTCTTTTCGGGTGGAAATAGCCAGTTGTGAGAGCAAGCTGTAACAAAATTGAGCGATTTATAAATTGTTGAAGAGAGAATGAAGGTTTTATCTGATCAACCGATATAGGAAAAGAAGAAGATCATAATGAAGGATAGGTGGAAAAATGTTAAAGCGTTTCATGATCAGTTTGATCTTGTTACTGATGATTGGTGGCTCAGTTGAGCTGTTTGCAAAAGACTATAACAAACATTATGCGCAGTTCGCAGCAGGACTGAATATTGATGTTGATCAGCTAGAACCTTTTTTAAAGCGTGTGTCCACTTCCATTTTAGATTCTGGTTTGAGTGATCAAGAAATCAAACAGATACTCTCTAAAGTCCAAAAAATGAATAAAAACAATGAAACGAAAAAAGTGGGTACTTTTGAAGTAATGTATCATGAAAAACCAGCAAATATTAAAATTGTGATTGAAGTCCATGTGGAAGATGGCAATAAAGAAGTGGTGATCTATATGTTTAGCACCCAAGAGCTGGTGGATGTCTTGGATAAAGAGCTGTTGAAAATAGAAGAAGCAATATGAGAAAGAGATACTGGATGAGTGTCTCTTTCTCATATTGCTTCTCCACCTTTAACATCACATGCTGTTCCACTTAGTCATTTCCAATCATGTCATTATTTTAATAGGCTTAGATTAAGTGAAATCCCCAAAATTAATCAGGTTATTTTAATAACAAATTTTCCATTCATCAATCCTTTTTCTATTGACCCTCACGTAACGTCATATTTTATAGTGATATCAAGAGAGGTGAATTGAAATGAAAGTAAAAGAAGTAGCTGAATTGTTTGGTATTAGTATTCGGACACTTCATCATTACGATCAGATTGGCTTATTGATTCCGAAAGAAGTCACAGATAATCGTTATCGACTCTATTCAGAAGAAAACCTTGAAACATTACAGCAGATATTATTTTTCAGAGAACTTGGATTTCCATTGAAGGAAATAAAAAAGATGATGCATAATCCTTCATTTGAGAAGAAAGAAGCATTTATTTTACAAAGAAAAATGTTAATAGAGAAACGAGATAAATTTGATAAAATGATCGAAAATATTGATAAGACGCTACAGCATTTGATGGGAGAATCTCTCTACACCCATAAAGAAAGGTTCGAGAATATGAATATGAAATTTAGTCAATATGGAGAAGAAGCTCGTCACCGTTGGGGAAATGAAACTGTTGATCAAGTCAGCTCAAAACTAAATCATTTGTCTAAAGATGAACAAATTGAATTATCTGATAGCTGGGATAGCATATTTAATAAACTAGCCTCTCTTCGCAATCATTCCCTTAAATCCAAAGAGGTGCAAATCGTAATCAAACAATGGTACGACTTTTTAAACGAAAACTTTAGTTATTACTCTCTTGATGCTTTTTACGGTTTAGGCCAACTCTATATTCAAGATGAACGTTTCACAAAGAATATAGATCAATATGGTGAGGGCTTGGCATCATTTATGAGCGAAGCGATGAAAGTCTTTACTACTCTTCATAAAAGAGGGAACAGCTATGAAAATTATGATTGAGAATACAATCGATCAATACGAAAAATTATTCTCAACGAAACACAATAAAGAACGTTTTTTCCAACACACCATGATGAAACCTTTTGAAAAGATGTGGAATATGATTAACGTTCCGCTAAAAGCTAAACAGCAAAATGGATATGATGTAATAATGGCAACCAAGATGCTTGGCTATCTTGATGTAACAGATACACAAACTGGACAACAGGCATTGAAGAGACTACGAGAAATTCAGGCTCTTCAAACAGCAGATATCACCTTAAACCATTGTATGAATTTCATAGAAAAGCACAACCTTCAAATAAATGCTGATGAGTTGAGATTTGGTCTATATATAGCTGATCCGAAAAAGCTTGAACTGCAAAAAGGATATTGTGGCTTTGGGGGAATTCCTGGATTTATTCAAGTATCACTATATCCAAATTCATATAATATCCCTAGAATTCCTGCTCTCATTGCACATGAATTCCATCATAATATCCGTTTTTCACATTTTGAATGGGATTACGGAAACGTCACGGTTGGAGATTATTTAATTATAGAGGGTTTAGCTGAATCATTTGTAAAAGAGCTTTATGGTGAACATGTGTTAGGACCTTGGGTCACTTCTTTTGATAAAGAGGAATTAGACTATTCAAAAGAAGTGATAAAAGAGGCTTTACATACAAAAGGGTTTGCTGAGGTCAGCAGTTATATGTTTGGTGATATCATTGCAAAAGAACAAGGCTTTCAGCCTGTCGGATTATCACCCTTTGCAGGCTATGCAGTAGGCTATCAAGCTGTACAATCTTTTATGAGAAAAAATAATATAGGAATAGAAGAAGCCACCTTACTTGGTACAGATGAAATATTAAGAAATTGCGAACTTTTTTATACTTAAATACCATACAAAAAAAAGACGGTGCTGAGTGATTTAAGTTATCTCCCCTTTTCACATCTTTAATACAATACAAAAAAACCTCCTCGAATCATAACCAATTTGAGGAGGTTTTAAATATTCAATATGGATTTACAAAATTAATTGTTACTAACCTTAACACTCTTCCGGCGTACCGGTATTCTTCGCTGTTCTAAAAGAAGAGCCGCATCCGCATGATGCGATGGCGTTCGGATTATCAATAGTGAAACCGCCGCCCATTAGTGATTGTTTGAAATCAATGATAGTGCCGTTCATGATATCAAGGCTTTCGGAGTCGACAAGGACCTGGATGCCTTGCTGTTCGAACTGCGTGTCTTTCTCTGAAACTTCATGGTCAAAGCCCATTCCGTATGAAAGACCGCTACAGCCGCCGCCTTTTACGCCAACTCGTAGGAACGCATTTTCTTCTTCATGTTCTTTCATCATATCTTTAATCTGCAGTGCAGCAGCTTCTGTAATGGTTACTGGTGTACTCATGATCATCCCTCCTTTTGACTGGATGTTTCTTTTCAATTATAAACGTGATGGTGCCTTTTCTCAAATAAATGGTTTACAGATAAAATGTGCCGTCACAAATCGTTTCAGCAGGTCCTGTCATGAGCACATGCTCATTGTCTTTCCAGCGAATGATGAGATCTCCGCCTGCTAAGTGAACCGTCATGTCGGTTTCTTTTTTCGCCTGTCCATTCACAATCGTGGATACGGCCGCCGCACAAGCTCCCGTTCCGCAGGCTTGAGTAATGCCAGACCCTCTTTCCCACACGCGAAAATGCAGTTCTGTTTCACTGACCACTTCTACAAATTCTACATTGACGCCTTCTGGGAACATGTCATGTTTTTCGATGATTGGCCCAATTGTATCAAGCGGAGCTTTTTCAATGTCCTCTAAATAAAAAACGATGTGCGGGTTTCCCATTGAAACAGCCGTTCCATTTAAGGTTGTCGTGCCAAAATCAAGTGTTTCATTAATCGTTGTGCTTGCTGGTTCACCAAGCATCGGCATCGCTTCTTTTTCAAAACGAGGTTTTCCCATATCAACTGTCACTAAATGTACGTGACCATCCTGCACATGAACGGTCGCTTCAACGAGTCCTGACAATGTTTCAATCTGAAACGTTGTGTCTGTTACGATTTGATGCTCATACACATATTTTGCGACGCAGCGCAGACCGTTGCCGCAGTTTTTCCCCTCTGATCCATCATTATTGAAAATGCGCATTTTCACAGGTGCAATATCTGATGGACAAATGAGGATCATACCATCTGAACCGATTCCTGTATAAACAGAAGACACACGGATTGCTATCTCTGATAGCTGCTCTTCTGGAAGCTGTTCCTTCATCTGATTGACGTAAATATAATTATTTCCTAGTCCGTGCATTTTCGTGAATTGAAATGATGTCATGAGCGTCCTCCAAAAATGTTGTTTCTTTATAGTATAAAAGGAGTCGATTCAGGAGACAATCTTATCATCCCCCGTTTTTCATACATAAAAGCTCTTTGCTGCCATGGCAAGGGGCTTTTATTATGCATATGCCTCATTTTCTCTCGTGTGATGCTTCATTTCGAAGATATTTTATTAGCATAACATATTGAATGCGCTTTCTATTCATTATCCTTAAAAATGGAAACTGAAAGTATGAAAAAAATGCACCTCATGACCCATGTGGTGCATTTAAAACATCTCATTTTCCTCTATAAAAGCATAAATACGCTCAACTAGCTGCTCTGCATTTTCTCCGGAAACAAATTCTCCATTCACGAGTGCAAATGGGGAGTCCATACATTTGCCGCAGTAGCTTAAACAGCCGTATTCCATAACGTCTAGGTTTGGGTCTTTATCAAGCTTCTCTTTTGCTTCTTGAGACCCTTGTGCAAGATTACTTACACAAAATTCGATCAGTGGGAACACTTTGCTTCACCTCACATTGCTTTACCATCCTACCGAAATTCCTTCTATTAGTCAAAACATGAGCTTCACCTGTATCGTTACGCCTATTCCTCGTAAAATGTTTTACTATTTAGGACTAACTAATGAATATGTAGGTTATTTTGAAACAATTATTGTGGTTTCACAGTAAATTCGATATAATTTTATTTGGTATTTTAACTTAAAGTTTTTTAGTATAAGTGTTTTTCAATGTCTACGGGGAAAAGGAGAATCGTCATGAAAAATTTAGTCTTGATCGGCGGAGGTTACGGGAATATGCGGGTTCTCCACCGCTTATTGCCAAATCAATTACCTGATGATGTTACTATCACATTAATTGATCGAAATCCTTACCACTGTTTAAAAACAGAATATTATGCACTCGCTGCTGGAACGATCTCTGATCATCACATTCGAGTATCTTTTCCAGAGCATCCGAAGCTGGATATTCAATATGGGGAAGTAGAAAAAATTGATATTGAAAACAAACAGATCTTATTCAGCGACCGTGAACCCATTCCTTATGACGACACGGTGATTGGACTCGGCTGTGAGGACAAGTATCATAATGTCCCTGGTGCGAAAGAACATACATACAGCATTCAAACCATTGATCAGTCAAGACATACGTATAACAAATTAAACAATTTGGGTGCAGGTGCAACGGTTGGTATCGTCGGTGCTGGACTTAGCGGGGTAGAGCTAGCCAGTGAATTAAGAGAAAGCCGTGCTGATTTAAACATTATTCTTTTTGACCGCGGAGAGCTGATTCTATCAAGCTTCCCAAAAAGATTAAGTTTATATGTGCAAAAGTGGTTTGAAGAAAATGACGTAAAGATCATTAACTGTGCCAATATTACAAAGGTTGAAGAAGGTGTTGTTTACAACCATGATGACGCCATTGAAGCAGAGGTCATCGTATGGACAGCAGGCATTCAGCCAAGCAAAGTGGTACGGGAGATGGATGTTGAAAAAGACGCACAAGGCCGCGTCGTATTAACACCTCATCACAATCTCCCTGGAAATGAGCACGTCTATGTCGTGGGTGATTGCGCAAGTCTTCCGCATGCCCCAAGTGCACAGCTTGCCGAGGCGCAGGCAGAACAAATTGTCCAATCTCTGCAAAAACGCTGGAAAAACGAGCCGCTTCCTGAGGCTTATCCTCAGTTTAAGCTAAAAGGTGTCTTAGGCTCTTTAGGGAAAAAAGCCGGCTTTGGCTTAGTAGCAGATCGTCCACTTATTGGCCGTGTACCAAGACTTCTAAAATCCGGACTCCTTTGGATGTATAAGCATCACAATGGCTAACATCATGTGAATTTTATCTCAAAGCTCCTTCTCGTCGAGGGAGCTTTTTTCTATGAAACGGCATGTGCCGATGAACGGGTCCATTTGATCGGAGCAAGGGCAAGGATGCAGTCTTTACGAAACGTTCTCATCGTCTTTTTTGATAAACAATACGCTTGGATGAGCTGGTCTGTTTGACGGTGGACAATGATTTTACGCTTCGTGCACTCTCCGTTTTTCTTCATATAAATCATCTCAATTGGTATTTGCTGTTGAAGAGATTGTTTCAGTAAATAATTCATGATGCTCACGCTCCTTTCATTTCATTATAATCGAACAAACGTTCTTTTTCAACCCGAAAAGGAACGTTTGTTCTATTTGTTTTCTCAAAAAAAGAACAGTTTATTCACTGCTCTCCGTGTAACCGTATTTCTCCATTTCTTGATAAATGTCTTTTAATTTTGGATTGCCCTCTCCGACAATTTGATCCTCCACTAAGACAAGCGGATAAAAGAATTCATCATCAAGAATTCGTTCAGACAATTCCTTTTGGTGTTCGTTTTCTGGTGGGTGCTCAATATCAATATATGTGATGCGAAACGGCTGATTTGGATATTTTCGTTTTAACGCTGCATCTAACCACTCAAATGTGTCTTTTGATGAAGGTAGATTCACGCAGCTAGCGCAAAGTACATCTCTTCCATATACATAAAGATCGACAGTTTGATTCATTTGACAAGCCCCCTATTCTTTCTTTATTTTAGCTGAATTTTCTGTATGAAAAAAGTCAAAATCACTTTTTGTTTCAAGATGAGATTGTGCTATAATGAGAAGGAAACTTTGAAACCAATCAATAGATTTTTATCGTCCAGATGAATATAATGGTGATATGTTGTGAAAGGAGCGATTGTATCTAATGACTGAAGTCGAAATGAAAGACCAAGTACAGGAAGTACTAGACAAACTTCGTCCATTTCTATTACGTGATGGTGGAGACTGTGAGCTTGTAGACATTGAAGATGGCATTGTCAAATTGCGTCTTCTTGGTGCATGCGGCAGCTGCCCAAGTTCAACCATTACATTGAAAGCCGGTATTGAGCGCGCATTATTAGAAGAAGTGCCTGGCGTTGTAGAAGTTGAACAGGTTTTCTAATTCATATATGACATGAAAACGACCCGAATTTGGGTCGTTTTTTTCAGTATTAGCCTTTTTCAGCGTGATATGAAAACCCTTGAATTCTAGGAAGGACGAGTACTGGCGCGGAGCGAATTGATATTCGTGAGCACCAGCACGCAGGACTGACACGGAATGCGAGGGTTTGTCATCACGCTGAAACGACCCGATTTGGGTCGTTTTTTTATTATTAGCTTAGCTTCTCTCTAAACCAACCCTTTATAAAGGTCAGTCTTTGAATACGCTGCCCCGGATGGCCACTTCTGGATAAATCATGAGATGCTTTCGGGAATTTGACGAGCCTTGTGTCTTTCCCAAGCTCCTTCAGTGCTACAAAAAGCTGTTCTGCTTGATCGACTGGGCAGCGATAGTCTTCGTCGCTGTGTAGGATGAGAAGCGGCGTATTTACCTGCTTCACATACTTTAGCGGCGAACGATCCCATAGCTTATCGGCTGAATCATAAATATCCCCATCCATCTGCCACCTTGTGAAATAATAACCGATATCACTGATGCCATAAAAGCTAATCCAGTTTGAAATGGACCGCTGTGTGACGGCTGCGCGAAAACGGTCGGTCTGTCCGACAATCCAGTTGGTCATAAAACCGCCATAGCTGCCGCCTGTCACTCCAAGTCTTGTTTCATCAAGGAAATCATAGGCTTTCAGCACATGATCAACAGCCTGCATGACATCCTCATAATCAACGTCACCATAACTCCCTCTCACACGGTCGGTAAACATTTGTCCGTATCCATGACTGCCATGAGGATTGATATATACGATGGCATAGCCTTCCGCGGCGAGCATTTGAAATTCATGAAAATACGTATAACCATACATGGCATGCGGTCCGCCATGAATTTCTAAAATAAGCGGATAAGTCTTCCCCTCTTCCAATTGGGATGGCTTCATAAACCAGCCATGCACCTCGTCGCCTTCTTTTGACTGAAACGAAAATGGCTCTGGTACCGATAGGACATGCTCCTTGAGGAATTCATCATGCTCGAACGTGATTCGCTTTAGATCCGCCTCCCCTAATGTCAGCTCATACAGCTCACTTGGAGAAACGGGTGACAGCCGGCTCAGCAGCATTTTGGATTCATTCGGATGAAGGCTGAAGTTTGTGATATGCTCTGCCTCTAATCGAACAGGATAGGCTAAGCCTTCAACAGAGAAATAATAAATCCCTGTACTGCCTTGATCAGAAACAAGCGCATAAAACCCTTGGCTATCCTTTGTCCACTGCGGAAGCTGATTGGCTTCGCCCATAACACTATCCCCTGCCATACAGTTGCCCACATACATATCGAGCATTTCTGACAGCTGAACGACGTTTCCCTCCTTCAGATCATACAGCCATAATGCTGGGAAAGTAGCATTTTTAAATTCTCGCTCATGTCCGATATACACGAGGCTTTCTCCATTAGGAGCAAAAGACACGGTGGAATAAGCGCCTGATGATTGTGTGATTTTCTTTGTCGTACCTTCCTCTAATGATCGGAGGCACACGTCACTTATGTAAGGTTTCTGAGGATTTGATTGAATATAGGCAAGCCATTTCCCGCACGGAGAGAGCGTGTGATTCACATGATGATGCTGCCCGCTTGTGACAGCCTCTACCTCTTCTGAGTGAGTATCCACTTGAATGATCTGCGTAAAACGCCCATCTAAAAAACCTCTGCCATCTGCTTTATAGGTCAAATCATCATATACCGCAGGAGCGAACTCATCTCGCTCTTCCTTCTTTTCATCATGAACAGATTCTGATGGTTTCAATGACACAGCCGCATAAATGAAAGCTCCATCTAGTGAAAAGACAGGATGAGATACCCCGTAAGGAACCGCCGTTAAAGTGCGCACACCGCCTCCCTCGCTCTGAATCAGTGCAAGCTGGGGAGCTTCCTTTGGCTTTTGCAAAATAAACGCAAGCTGCCTGCTGTCTTTTGACCACACTGGCTGATGATGCTTTCCATCCTCAAATGTCCATTGTGACAGCTCCTCTGTCTCTTCATCTCGAACCCATAAATGGATGTTGTAATCGTCCTTTTTGTCATTCACCGTGACCTTTGTAAAAACCGCCTTTTTTCCATCTGGTGAATAAACCGGATGAGAAACAGAAACAATCTTCGTTAAATCTTCTGCTGTCATCAATTTCTTCATGAATGTATCTCCTCCTTTTATGCATAAAAAATAGTTCGATCCTCTAAATAATAATCCCTGCTTCATTTTATAAAAACAAGAATAAAAAAAGAACGTACATTTTTACAGCACGTTCTCGGGTTATTGAAAAAGGGCTAAAATGATCTTTATTTTAGCTCTTTTTCTTCTTTTCAGCGTGATAGAAAACCTTTGCAGTCTAGGAAGGACGAGTACTGGAGCGGAGCGAATTAATATTCGTGAGCACCAGCACGCAGGACTGACACCGAATGCGAGGGTTTGCCTACACGCTGGAACGTGCATTTTTACAGCACGTTCTTTACTTGATTGACTGGATCATGCTCCACGACAACACCTTCTACTGGTACTGTCAGCAAATCTACTTCGCAATGCGGGAAGTTTTGGGCAAGCTGCTTTTTCAGCGCTTCTCCCTTCCCTTTTTCAACTAAGGTTAAGATTGTCGGACCAGCACCGCTTAATGCCGTTCCATATGCTCCTTTTAGCGAAGCGACATGCTCTACCTTCGACAGCTCTGGGACGAGCATTGTGCGGTAAGGCTGATGAAATAAATCCTTATTCATCATTTCTCCAACAAGCGGCCAGTTTTGCGTCATTAAGGCGGCAACAAGCACGTTGCTCACAGCACTCGCACTGACAGCATGTTTATAGGAAAAATCCTCTGGCAGGACATCACGGGCATCCTTTGTCAGTACTTCATAAAAAGGAATCACGACAACAACATCTATATCCACATGCTTCACTTTGACAGCATGTGTCTTGTCTTCTTCATGAAGACCAATCAGTAAACCTCCGAATAAAGAAGCACCCGCATTATCTGGATGACCTTCTACCTCACTTGCAAAAAAGAGCTTTTGATCATCCGGCATATTTAATTCGAGAAGCTGATTGGCTAGCTCAATGGCTGCCACAATTGCAGCAGCACTGCTGCCCAGCCCCCGTGCCAATGGAATATCACTCCACACTTTGACATAAACAGGCGGGAGTGTTTTTCCAAAGTGATCTGCGACCTTTTTGGCTGTTTGATAAATGAGGTTGTCGGTGCCTGATGGAATTCCAGACACGACATCTGATTCTGCTTCAAACAGCCAGCTATCATGGTCATAGACCGATAGCTTTAAATAGCGGCTGAGCGCCATTCCAACTGAATCAAAGCCTGGTCCTAAATTGGCAGTGCTTCCCGGTACTGTGATTGAAAAAAGCATGGAGGCTTTACTCATACGCGCGCGGCCTTTTCTAAGTGTTCAAGAATTTGATCTTCATCTGCATCAAGTGTGACCGGCTTAATTTGTGAAATATCAATGGCCGTATTCGGATCTTTCAATCCGTTGCCTGTTAATACCGCAACAACTTTACTGCCTGGCTTGATTTCTCCGGATTTCACCTGCTTTAGCACACCTGCGATAGACGCACATGAGCCTGGCTCTGCAAACACACCTTCTTCACGAGCAATCAATTGATATGCATGGAGAATTTCTTCGTCTGTCACTTCATCAATCTTTCCGTTTGATTCATCTGCCGCTGCCACAGCTTGTTTCCAGCTTGCAGGATTTCCGATACGGATGGCAGTTGCCACTGTTTCTGGCTGTTCAATCACTTCATTTCGCACGATCGCTGCTGCGCCTTCTGCTTCAAAGCCGCGCATAACAGGCAGTCCAGTTCCTTTTTTCTCATGGTATTCCTTGAAGCCTTTCCAGTAGGCGGTAATATTCCCCGCATTTCCAACAGGAATCGCCAGTACGTCCGGGGCCGAGCCTAGCTGCTCACAGATTTCAAATGCCGCCGTTTTTTGTCCTTCAATTCGGTACGGATTGACAGAGTTAACAAGGGCAATCGGCGATTTTTCACAGATGCTGCGGACGATTTTCAGTGCATCATCAAAGTTACCGTCAATTGCAATGATCTCTGCTCCGTACATCACAGCCTGTGCAAGCTTGCCAAAGGCAATTTTTCCGTCTGGAATGATGACGATACATTTCATATCAGCACGAGCAGCATAAGCCGCTGCCGCTGCAGAAGTATTCCCTGTCGAAGCACACATGACCGTATCATTGCCTTCTTCTTTTGCCTTTGCAACAGCCATGACCATCCCGCGGTCCTTGAAAGAGCCTGTTGGATTGACGCCTTCTGTTTTCACATGAAGCTCAATCCCTAGCTTTTCCGAAAGCTTGGCAAGGTGGATCAGCGGTGTATTCCCTTCATTTAATGTTAGTTTTGGTGTTGATTCGTTTACTGGTAAGAATTCTTGGAATTCTTCAATAAGTCCATTCCACTTCATCAGCTTAAACCGTTCCCTTCTACTCGGTACGTGCTCTTCACTTGAACCACCACGTCGAGATCGTTTAATTTTTGCAGGATATTTGAGAAATCTTCTTCTGAGGTCCGGTGTGTAATAATCACAATTTCAGCCAGCTCATCATGCCCTTTCACAGGAAGCTGAAGGATCTTTTCAAAGCTGATGCCTCTTTCAGAAAAAATAGATGTAATGCGGGAAAATGCCCCGACTTGATCTCTAACATGAATTCTTAAAAATTGCTGAGCAAATACTTCCGACGGTGATTTGATCTTTTTCTCAAACTCCGGTGCGATAAATCCGCTTCCGTTCACGCCAAGGCGCATGTTTTTCATGACTGCGACTAAGTCTGATACCACAGCGGTTGCCGTTGGCAGACTTCCAGCTCCAGGTCCGTAAAACATCGTTTCCCCTACAGCACTCCCATAGACATACACCGCATTGAATTCATTGTTGACTGATGATAACGGATGGTGATCAGGGAGTAAGGTTGGCTGGACACTGACTTCCACTTTCTCTCCGTCCCGCTGGGCTATTCCGATCAGCTTCATTGTGTAGCCAAATCGTTTACTGAAATTAATGTCTTCATCAGAAACGTCAGAGATGCCTCTCACCTTCACATCGTCTAATTCCACATTCATGGAAAAACCGAGTCTTGCAAGAATCGCCATTTTCCTTGCTGCATCCAGTCCTTCTACATCAGCTGTTGGGTCTGCTTCTGCAAAGCCAAGATCCTGCGCTTCTTTTAAGACATCCTCATATGCGCTTTTATCGACGTTCATTTTCGTTAATATAAAATTGGTTGTGCCGTTCACAATTCCCATCATTTTCGTAATTCGGTCAGAGGCCAATCCTTCCTCCAGCGTACGCAGGATCGGAATTCCTCCGGCGACACTTGCTTCATAATAAAGATCACAGCCATTTTCTTTCGCCACATGTAAAAGTTCTGTTCCGTAAAGTGCCATTAAATCTTTATTGGCGGTAATGACATGCTTCTTTTCATTTAACGCATCTATTAAATATTGTTTTGTCTCTTCAATGCCGCCCATCACTTCAATAATGACGTCGACCTCTGGATCTCTAATCACATCGTATACTTCAGTTGTGAAGACTTCTCTTGCCACATCCACATCTCTCTTTTTATCGGGATTGCTCACAAGCACTTTTTGTATTAATACCGGACAGCCGATCTGGTGCATTAATTTATCCTGATGATCTTGGATAATCTTGACGACACCGCTTCCCACTGTTCCTAATCCTAATAGTCCAACTCGAATTGCCTTCACCTGAAATTCCACCTTTCTCCGTCAATGTCCTCTCTAAAAAGACATTTGTTAACCTAACACAGACATTCAATGTACACACATTATAAAGGGGTATCCTCATTTTGACAAGGTAATAAAATATGAGATTGTTAGAATGAAACCGCTTAACAGCTATTTATATCAAGATTCTATATTTTCAAAATATTTTTGTCAGAAAAGCTCCCGAAACTCAGGGAGCCTGAAATGATGAACGAACCGGCGTTTTGGCTTGCTGACCTTGTAGGACAAGCGCAATATTATCAGCACATAAACGCATCATCGTTTTTCTCGTTTCGACACTTGCACTTCCAATATGAGGGAGAACCGTGACGTTACGTAATGTTGTTAACGGATGAGATGGGCTGACAGGCTCCTGTCTAAATACATCCAGACCAGCGCCGCCAATTTTTCCTGTCGTGACTGCCTCATATAAAGCATCCTCATCCACCGTCTGTCCTCTTGATACGTTAATGAAATAAGCAGAGTTCTTCATCAGATCAAATGCCTTTTCATTAAACATGTCTTTCGTTTCTGGGGTTAACGGCGTCAGGCAGACGATGAAATCAGACTGCGTGAGCAAGTCCTCAAAAGCCGCATAGGTCACGCCGAGCTGCGCTTCTGCCTCTGGCTTTCTTGACCGGTTATGGTACAGCACCTTCATGTCAAAGCCTGCTGCCCGCTTGGCAAGCGCTGTTCCGATACTGCCCATGCCGACAATTCCAAGGGTTTTGTGATGAACATCAGCTCCTGCAAGAAGAAGCGGTCCCCAGCCTGTCCAATTTCCTTCCTTAATCCAATCACTCGCCTCGACAATCCGTCTAGCTGACGTCATCAGAAGGGCAAAGGCTAAATCAGCCGTGGATTCCGTTAATACATCAGGCGTATGACAAATGGTGATGTTGCGCTTATTAGCGGCTTCAAGATCAATATTGTCATAACCCACAGCAAGGTTTGCGATCACCTTAACATGTGGAGCCTTTGATAAAAGGGCTTCATCTACTTGATCTGACAGCATGGTGAGAAGCGCATCCGCTTTCGCTGCTTGTTTTTCTAATTCTTCTCGTGGACATGGCTCATCTTCGCTTGGCCACATCTCGATATGAGCGACTTCTTTTAGTGGTGTAAGTGATGCTTCATCCAGCTTTCTTGTGATATAGACATAAGGTTTCGGCAAGAAGAACACTCCTTTGATTGATTTCTTTAAGCATAACGAAAAACGCCTCAAGAGAAAAGAGACGTTTCATCTGTTCACTGAAACTTCAAATCAGTGGACCTGTGATCCAGCCAACAGGTGGAATGAGGCTCCCGCCGCTTCGCATGGCACTCATTTCTTGAAAGACCTTTAGAAAGTATTCATAGCGATTGGCATCATTTAAGACGTAATCTAGCCGTTCTTCATAATATGATTTTTCATTTTCTCCCGACATGTAGTAGCCTTCTACAATTTCAAAGTAATGAAGCGGGAACAACAGGCGGCTGTATAACAAACGCTTAGAAAAGGAAGAAAGTGGTGTCACCTGCTCATATTGCTGTAGAAAAGAGAAGCCCTCCTCAATTAAATCTTCCTTATGCTGGACAAAGGTTTCTCTTAAGTATTCGGCAATATCCCGGGTTGGATGATCAAAGACCCAATCTACAGGTAAACGAAGCGGCTGCTCATGCGGCCATGTCCTTCGCGAAAAACGCTGGTGGCAGACAGTGCCTGAGTCACATTCTTTCGGTTCATCATCCAGCTCAGTATCCACTAAATATTGAATGGCGTTTTCCGTTAATCCAAGATAATAAGGAAAGGATTCGATGAATTTTTTTTCAAACCGTTCTAGTGGTTTTTGGTGCATTTGCTGCATCCAAAAGCCTTCAAGCTGATCTAACCGTTTTGCCCATAATTCCTTCCAGGCTCCCACACGTTTTGTTTCAGACACCTCATATGGAAATCCTCTTCCCCTGACATGAAAGGCCGCCAGCTCTGACGCCTGTTGAAACGAGCGGCTCGAGATCGGCGGTGCTGCCTTTAATAAAGCATACAGCTCCTTTCCATGAGTAAAGGTGGGCTTCTCTTCATTTGTTAATTCAAACACAGCGACGTATGGGTCTCCGGCATTCAGTAAATACTGACTGATATGAAACAGCTCTGTGAGTTCTTCTTCTCGCAAGTGAGACACAGGAACAATGATAAAGAGAGCCTCCGACGTTTGAAAGCTCTGATAACTGCCATATGGCATAAGTTGACGCACATCAATACCAAATGTGTGATAAATGGTTTCTTTCATGTTTTCACCTGCGTTCATATGATCGATCTCTTATCATATCGTAGTCGCAGGTTGAGGGATTTATGAATACTATTTACTATCCGAAGCTTTTTACACGTTGTGGACAAATTACGAGGATTGGGTGAGGAATATATGCCGCATCATCATGAGATGAACGAAGTAGAAAAAACAGCAAGACGCCGTTTACAAGAACGAGGCGTATCCATTCAAGATATAGCAGACCTTGTCTACTTTTTACAGGAAAAATATCATCCTGGCTTAGACATGACAGAATGCATCCACAATGTGGAGCGTGTCATCGCAAAACGAGAAGTCCAAAATGCGATATTAACTGGCGTCGAACTAGACGTACTCGCCGAGCAAAAAAAACTGACCGAGCCGCTTCAGTCTATTCTAGAAACAGACGAAAGCCTGTATGGTGTTGATGAAATTTTATCGTTTGCTATCGTCAATATTTATGGTTCGATCGGCTTTACGAATTACGGATATATCGATAAAGAAAAACCAGGAATTCTCGGGATACTCAACGATAAATCCACAGGGGAGTGCCACACCTTTTTAGATGACATTGTCGGCGCCATTGCTGCTGCAGCATCAAGCAGACTGGCACATAGTGCGAGAAATGTGGAATAAAGCAAAAAAGAGGACGCGCGCATAACGCTTGTCCTCTTTTTTTATGATAATCGTTCAATCCACTCTGATAATGAATCAATGACATAGGTTGGCTGTTTGTCATATTTCTGAAGCAGCTCTTTTGTTGTCACGCCTGTATGAACGAGTAATGTGTCCATTCCTGCATTCATCCCTGCCATAATATCCGTATCATAGTTATCGCCCACCATGAGCGTCTCAGACACATCGGTCCCGAGCACCCGCATGGCTTGTTCCATGATGATGGATTCTGGTTTTCCGATAAATGTTGGCTGGACTGTAGTGGTGACGGTTAATACAGATGTTAACGAGCCGTTGCCTGGCAAAAGCCCTCTTTCTGTTGGAATGGCAATGTCTCCATTTGTTGAAACAAATTGTGCGCCTTGACGGATGGCAATCGCACCGACTGCGAATTTTTCATATGTAATGTCGCGGTCAATTCCAACAACAACGAAATCAGCGTCTTCCTGACCAAACGTCAGCCCTTTTTCTTCAATGGCCTGCTTGATTCCTTCTTCACCGATGACGTAAACAGACGCGTCTTTCTTTTGTTCGGCAATATAATTGGCTGTTGCCATACTTGTTGTAAAGACTTGTTCTTCTGTTGCTGGGATATTGAATGAAACAAGTTTTTCTGCTACCTGCTTTGGCGTGCGTGACGAGTTATTCGTGACAAACAAGTAGGGAATGTTTAGCTCATTTAACTTTTGAACAAATTGACCTGCTTCTTCGATCTTTTCTGTTCCTTTATACATGGTTCCGTCTAAATCAATTAAATAGCCTTTGTATTTCATGATGTTCACAACTCCAATGGATTATTTAAACGCTGATACTGGGCCTAGCTCCTGCTCTAAGTAGGTACGGATGCGGTTTGGGAAAACCTGTAGCGCATGCTCAACCTCGCTGATCACCTGCAGCAAGTCGTGATGAACCACTTCTTGGTATTGCTGTACAAGTGTTTTGCGGCACGAGACAAGCTTTTTCAGCTGACTGCCTTCCTCTTCTGGTACAACCTTTTCATCAACAAGAATATCCATGATGTCATCATAGCTTCCTGGATCACGCATAATAAAGCCATCAATCATGTCATTGCCCGTATCAAGAATACATTCGACGAGCAAATGGACAATTCGTTCCAGCGCTTTTTTCTCTAGTGGACTTGTCCATGTTTGATGACTGCGCATCAACTCATATTGCACCTCGAAAAAACGTAATGTCTCTTCAATTTTTTTTCTGTCTACGAAATACATCATGACGCTCCCCTTTGCGTTATTTTCTGATTCGTTTTAAGACAAAATAGGCACAGCCGAAATTACAGTATTCATAAATGTATTCATCGAGTGTGCTGATTTTTGTATCAAATGTGGCCTTTTGGTTTTGGTCATCAAAGAACCCCTTCAATCTCAGCTGATTGTAGCCCCAGTCCCCCACAATATAATCGTACTTATTTAAAATATCTGAGTACCTTGCTTTAAACGCTTCTTCATCAAAACCGTCTTTAATATCTCTTACAAGATCAAAAGTAGCATTCTGAATGACGATCATCTTCTCACCTCTTTTTAAACGATCCATCTTTAATGATAATTCATTGGAAGAACTCCATCAATTGCTAAAGCATGTTTTTTCCGATTTAGCCGAAGCTAAAGAAAAAAGGAGGTCACATTTATGAAGAAACAACTGACAGCCGCGATTCTTCTCAGCATGCTTTTAGGCGGGTGCGGCTTTCAATCAGGTATGAACCGGCAAGTGGATGAAGATTCTTCAAGTAAAACCATCCGTCTGTCGGATCGTCATGAAGGAAATAATTCCAACATGCCAGAAGCAGACACAAACAGAGCAGGGTATGTTCGTTATCAGCACCAGCAAGTAACGGATCAGAAAGAAAGAACACCTGCTTTAAATCGCGAGCATCTTGCCCACGTCATTACAAGTTTAACTGTGCAGCTGCCAAACATCAAAGATGCAGCCACACTTGTGACAGATGAGGATGCACTGATTGTGTATCAAACAGGAAACAAAAATCGGGAAGAATCTGCCGATCAAGTAAAGAAAACGGCGGTTTCTGTTCTCCCTCGTTATTATCATGTATACGTCTCTGATAATCCAGAGCACTTTCAATCCATTGCCAATTTTTCACGTCTTCAAACCAATTCACGTGATTTTGATCAAATCTTAACCAAAACAATTCAACAAATGAAATATTCTCCTCAAGGTGGAGATATTTCTACGAAAGAAGATGCAAATGGTATGACGAATTCCGACCGTACCATGAGAAGAAATGCCCCTTACGGCCAAAATTAATACGAGAAAAAACGCCAGAGAGCTCTGGCGTTTTCTTGTTATGCTTGCGCCTGACGCTTTTTAGACGCTTCATTTACTTGTTCATCTGCATGGTAGGAAGAGCGCACAAGCGGTCCAGCTTCACAATGGCTGAAGCCTTTTGACATCGCAATTTCTTTCAGCTCTGCAAACTCATCCGGATGATAGTATTTTTGAACTTTTAGATGTTTTTTCGAAGGCTGTAAATACTGACCAATCGCCATAATATCGACGTTGTTAGCAAGAAGATCATCCATGACTTCAATGATTTCTTCCTTCGTTTCACCGAGTCCAATCATAATGCTTGATTTCGTTGGAATGTCGGGCTGCATTTCTTTTGCACGGCGCAAGAATTCTAATGAACGATCATATGTAGCACGCGCACGAACCCTTGGCGTTAATCTGCGAACTGTTTCAATATTGTGATTTAAAATGTCAGGACGTGTGTCCATTAACGTCTTCAAGTTATCATAATTGCCGCCCATATCTGAAGGGAGAACTTCAATTGTCGTAAATGGGCTTTTTCTTCTAATGGCACGAACGGTTTCAGCAAACACACCTGCTCCGCCATCCTTTTGGTCATCCCTTGCAACCGCTGTTATGACAGCATGCTTTAAGTTCATCAAAGCCACTGAATCTGCCACGCGTTCTGGCTCTTGCAGGTCTAGCTCAGTTGGAAGTCCAGTTTTCACCGCACAGAAACGGCATGCGCGCGTACAAACAGATCCAAGGATCATAAATGTAGCGGTTCTTCTCACTGCCCAGCATTCATGAATATTCGGACATTTTGCTTCCTCACAAACGGTATTCAGGTTGTTTTCCCGCATCATTTTTTTCAAACCGGTATAGTTTTCATTCGTATTCAGCTTAATTTTAAGCCAGTCCGGTTTTCTTACGTGCTCTTCCTTCTTTGCCAATTCCATCATCTCCATATGAATTCGTTAAAGGTGCATCTACAAAAATCTTCCTGCTATATACGATGGATGCAGCTAAGAAGCTGCAAAAAATTGAATCTTCGGCCTAAAGCCTTTTCTTTAGACACTTTAACATAGTACAGATTGAACAACAAGGGAATGAGCTGCAAAAATACCCAAAAGCCTCCTAAAAAATCACAAGAAAATTACTAACATTTTCTTCTTATGAAATAGGGTGATCTAACCACACTAAACGGTAGAAGACGATGCTTGATGAAAGGAGATGGACGTTTGTGAAAGTGGTTTTAGCCATCATGATCGCTCTTTCAATGCTTCCTTTACCTGTTCATGCACAGGGGGAAGGCAAGCAGCCAGATGTACTGAAGCAGCGAATGGCACTTTACGAAAAAGTCGCCATCACGACACAAGTTCCATGGTATGTACTTGCTGCGGTTGATCAGTATGAGCACAATATTCGAAAAAGCAGAAGAGATTTACCGAAACAAAAAGGCGTCATTGGCATCTACATTCCCCGGGAAATGTGGATCGGCCCTGAAAACCCGAATAAGCAGGATACCTCTCCTTTAAGCATTAAAGTGTTTGATGGAATTGGACTTGATGGAAACGGGGATGGAAAAGCGAACAGCGATGACGATGAGGATGTATTATTCACGTTTGCTCAATACTTGCTTCATTACGGCAACAGCATTGATCAATTAAAAATTGCTTTATGGGACTATTATGGACGAGATCAAACCGTTGGAATCATTTCATCTTTTATGAAGCTATATCAGCACTATGGCCATCTTGACCTCGGAAAGCACGCTTTCCCTCTTCCAGTCGGAGCTGACTACAGCTACCGGAGTACATGGGGAGATGCAAGAGGATTTGGAGGCAGAAGAATTCATGAGGGTACGGATTTATTTGCCCATTATGGACTTCCCGTTCGTGCGACATCGTATGGTGTGATTGAAATGAAAGGCTGGAACCGCTTTGGCGGCTGGCGGATTGGGATTCGAGATATTCATAACCATTATCATTACTTCGCTCATTTAAATGGCTTTGCAAAAGGACTCAAAACAGGTCAAATTGTTGAACCCGGACAGGTCATTGGATCTGTCGGAAGCTCCGGTTATGGCCCCCCAGGCACAGCAGGAAAATTTCCGCCGCATCTTCACTATGGCATGTATAAAGACAACGGCAGAACTGAATGGTCTTTTGATCCATACCCTCATTTAAGGGCGTGGGAAAGAGCTGAGCGAAAACGACATTAAAGAAAAGGAGAAGTTTAGCGTTTTCGCACCCTTCTCCTTTTTCATGTCTAAGCAAGTTACTGCTCATTTTTCTCCTTCAAACCTAAAATTAAAAATAGAATTCCCATGATGAGAAAAATGAAATACACAACGGTTACTTCCAATGGAATCATGTCAAACATACCTCTAAAAATATCGATACTTAAGCTTTCATTTCTGACCAGTAAAATGGATGCTGTGATATATTTAGCACTAAATACTATAGCAAAAACCAAAAAACAAATACCACTTACATAAAGTTTCTTCATAAAGCTCCCCCCCTAATAACAATTAAAATTGATCATGACACATTCATCTATATGGAATCAAGTAGTGAATGAGGTTTTTATTTCCAATGACTGCACATCAAAAAACAGCCCAATCATTCCTTGGGCTGTTATTCTTTCTTCTCCTTTTTCTCTGGGAGAACAATCGATGGGGCGCCTGAGTTCGTTCCGCTGCCATTGTAATAATCTGGTACATCTCCTTGAACGGCTTGGATGGAGACGGGAACTGAATTTTTGACTACGATTGTTTCAGATGCAAACGGGATGATGACTCTCACCTTGACCTCAATTAGAACACTAATATCAATCAAGGCATTGTTGATGCCATAAGGCTTAATGTTTTTTTCAACGTCCGTATGCGGATCGCCAATGAGACTAAACCGTACAGGCACTTTTGGTCCTAGGTTGGCGATGAGTGCATTTCCGGACGCTTGCCCAAGCGGAATGTTATATATAATGCCGTCATGTCCATCTGTTTGATCCTTTAATGCTTCTTTTGCCTCTTTTTGAAAATTCCCCTTTTCAATGTCCTCTAAATTTTTTTGAAGATGACGTGACAGGTCAGCCATTGCTTTCGATGTTGCTTGCGCATTAAAATCGATGGTCGTTACTTTTCCGTTCTCACTTGTATTCATGACCACCATATCCTTCATATTCTCCTGATCTTCTGCAAAGTCTTGGACGGAATATTGAATCAGATGATTGGCGATACGCTCTGTTTCTAGTTCAGCAATGTGAATAAGGGTTGGTTTAATGGAGCGGTTAATAAAAAATAGACTTATGACGGTTGAGAGTACAAAGAATAAGATCGCAAGCAGCATGACGTATCGGAATGGCAAAGGGCCCTTTTTATAGGGGCGATAGCGGCGGTTCATTCTCAATAAAAAATCCCCCCTTCTCCATTACAAGTGTATGCAGACAGGCGGGGGGATAGGAATCATCTCTTCATTTTATTTCACCATTTTTAATAAGGCGTCTCTTCCAATGGTTCCAACTGTAATGTCTAACGCTTCTGCAGCGTATGTCACAGATTCTAAAGGGGCATCAAGCAATTGCTCTATCGTTCTCACACCAACTGCTCTCCCTGCGATAATACCTCTATCTGCAAGCTTTTCATTTAAGAGCCCGACATCCAGTGCACCGCACATAATATACCCATGTTCATTTGTCACTGCCATAAAATTCGTCTTCGGCAATTGGACGGTGACGGCTGTAAAGGAATGTCCATCAATATTAATAGGTGTTAAATTCACCAAATCCCTTCACTCCTCTCATCACAATCTATGTGACAAGAGGGGGAGTGTTGTTAGGCTAAAGCGGATTTCATGTGGCTTCCTTCAGGCGCCAAGTAAGCACATCACGTAAAAATTCCGGCATGAAATATTCAATGTGTTCATGATCACGGATATGAGGAAATAGAGAGCCTAATGTATACATATCGACTGTGCCAACCGTATATAAGGCGTCTTTTCTGATCAATTGATCATGCACAAAAACATCCTTTACTCGTTTGGTTTCACCTTCTTCTACTGTATAGGTGAGGCCGCTATACAGCATTTTCCCCATCAGCTCACCTCTAAAGCCGAAGCCCTTGATGCGTAGCTGTTCCATTTTTTCTTCACAGGCACGCCGAACGGTTTCGATGAGCTGTTGACCGGTAAGCGTCACCCGAATTGGATTAATTGGGTGCGGGCAGATTCGGTGGACTTCTTCTCTAGTCACGATTCCTGCCTCTAATGAATCAAGCACCATACCTGCATTCATCATGCCGATATCTGCCCCGCACCAATCTTTAATGGCATCTGTTAAGAGCTGCGGAAGCGGGGATTCATCAAACCACTTCGTTTCTAACCTTGACTCAATCGCGGTTACTTTTTCCTGCATGAGGGCTTTCGCTCTTCTCCCTGCTTGCTGTAAGGTTGTGATCGCTTCATCTGATTCACTGATCAGCTGCTCCACTGACTGCACCGTTGCTTTTTTCTCGATTAACTCTTTGCTCGCTGTGTCAACGGTCAGCTCGACACAGCCAATATAATGCCCATACTTTTCAGCGCATGCAAGCAGTACGCCATTGTCCATTTCACCCTGTTCTAACAAATGATGCGTGTGTGAGCCTAGGATAATATCGATGTCAGGAAAATCACGGGCGACCTCCCGATCATGGATAATACCAAGATGGGATAAGAGCACAATGATATCCGCTTGTCCCTTCACTTCCTGCAGCATGTCCCGTATGCTGTCAAACGGATCTGTAATCTCCCAGCCCAGCTTTTCATAGACAGGTGTATACGCAATGGTCACGCCTAAGAGACATATTTTCAGTCCGTTTTCCATTTGGATTATATGATAGGGCTTTGCCCACGCTGGCCTTTTGCCTTTCTCAAATAAATTAGACAGGATCACTGGAAATTGTGCATGCTCGTATAATTGATCGAGCTGATCATGAGGCAGCGTAATGCCTTCATTATTCCCAATCGTGACCCCATCATAGCCAAGTTGATTGAGAAGCTTGACGTTTACCTTTCCATAATCAGCTTCTGACACAAGGTTCACTCGGTCCATATGATCGCCAATATCAAACAAGAGCATCTGATCGTGAACTTGACGCTTTTCCTCAATATAAGCTGCGATTTTGGGCCAGTTCTCAAAGTGGCTGTGCAAGTCGTTTGTATGATATAACCATAGCTTCTGCAGCATGTTGATCTCTCCCTCAAGTTGTCACTGAACCGTCTCATTCAAGTTGAAAGCCGCAGCTCTCATTTAACTAAATAAATCTAACTGCTTCGGAGAAAGGCTTGAATACGTAATATCCAGCAAATCAATCATCTGCTGACCATTCGCCGCTGCATCTCCGCCGGAGTTATTATTAAACACGACATAGACATCTTTTGATTGCTGATGCAGGATGTCGAGATTCTTTTTCCACTCTTTTAATTCAGCTTCATTATATAAATATAAGTAGCGCACTTCACGCCAATTTTCATGATCTGCAGGGTGAAGCCAACCCTGTTTATTTCTTCCGTGAAAACGGACCAAAGTTTTATCACGGTGCGTAGCTTGTATGACTGGCGGAATGGAGCCTTCTCCAACTTGCGGCTCATCACAAACAGAATGAATCCAGCCTTCTTTTTCCATAAAGGACAAGGTCTGCTCATAAAATTCATCTGAGAACCATGTGCGGTTACGGAATTCGAGGGCACACGGAATGTCCCCCATCTTCTCTTTACACCATCTTAAATAAAGGACGTGCTCTTTTTTGCAATCAAACCATGGTGGAAATTGAAATAGAACCATGGCTAGTTTCCCTTCACGAATAAGCGGAGTCAATGAAAGAATAAATGCGTCAAACATCTCTTCCTTCGAAGCAAACGGAATTTCGCCTCTCTGATGACCGGTCATTCCTTGATATGCTTTCACGACAAATTGAAAGGTATCTGGCGTATCCTTGATCCACTTTTCATGATTACGTTCAGGCTGAACTGCATAAAAGCTGGCATCCAGCTCCACAATGGGAAACGTAGACGAATAGTGAAACAGCTTTTGCGCGCTGCCGATTTTCGGCGGATAAAGACTGTCATGGTCACCCCAGCCAGTTAATCCGATATAAATCATGTTTCTCACCTCTTGCCACTCTCATGTATAGACGGCTTCCTCACATGAAAGCCTTTTTCTCTTGTCATACCCATCTTTCTGAAAGAAATTCTTCTGTCTACAACATATCATATTTGCCGGTAATTCTGAATGAAGATGACTGGTGGTGCGTGATTTTATCAAGAACTCTGTTTGTTTGTGATATTAGTTGACAACTTTCTATCTTAAATGATTTGAGCTGATAACATAAAATGCATATCAGAGAAGTGAACAGTGATTGTCCATTTATTTATTCATCTTCACCAAGAACTAAAGTTCTCAATAAAGGAGACTTAGTGGATATGAACTTAGACGATAACCAGTTTGAAGCATTGCAAAGAATCGCCGAAAGGATTCACAAGCCTGTCTATTTGTGTAACCAGCATGGGCGCCTTCTCTGCAACTCGCACATCATCATCACGAGCCCAGATTGGATTCGCATTCTCCCCTTTTTCAAAAGCCGGACACCCCATTATTTTTCAATAATAGATACGAAGCAAACCTTTTCTGTCTTTCCGATTGATCTAACCGAACAAACATGTGAGTATGTGGTCATTCCTTCCTTCATCCTTCCGCTGGATGAAACACTGCAAGTCATCATTGAACAAGCAGTACACGAAATCTCGATTGCGCGAATGAGACAATATTCTGCCCAGCAAACGGCCAAGCGTGCCAGAAATGAAGGATTTCGCAGATGGATAGAGGGTTCATCGTATTCTCAGCAAGACGCTGCAAACATTGCGAAGGCGTTTGGATTAAATGTAGATAGCAGCTATCTATGTATGATCTGTCAGCTTGATCAGTGTCATGAGACCACTCATTTTTTGAAGCAGCAACTGATGTTAGAACAAGTCGTTGATCTGCTCGACAGCGCACTTCCAAGCTCTCCTTTCCCTTCCTTTTTATTTGTCAAAGGTGATATGGGCATTGTATTAATGGAAGAGACGGGCAGTTGGTCAGAGATGAGTGACAGACTCCTTTCTTTTTTGAAACAGCTGCAGATGCTCGTTAGCATTCAAGTGAATCACACCATTTCCTTTGGCGCGAGCTTGACTAGTTGTCGCATCAATTACCTGTCTGAGGGGTACAGAGAAGCATTAGAAGCGCTTCAAGCCGGACATCTCTCGGCGCAGTCGGAATATATACACTTCTATCAGGCAAAGGATGTGCCAGATTTATTAAAGCTTATTCCAAGAAAGGATTTAGTCACGTTTCACCAGATGCACCTTCACCCGTTATATGAAGCCGGTCAAAATCTCCTCCACACCTTATCTGTCTATTTAGAAACGCATTGCCACATTTCAGAAACAGCGAAACGTTTGTCTATTCATCGCAACACGGTCATTTATCGATTGGAGAAGTGTGAGGAGCTGCTGCGGATCAGCTTAAAAGACCCTGAAACCACATTAAGGCTGCGCTTAGCATTACGTATTCACATGCTTCTTTCACCCCATCCTGAGTGAATGTTTTCTTCCGAAGTTTCATATAGTTTGGAGGAGAAAAATGATACAAGAGGAGGGATGATAAATGGATGATGAGCTGCGTCACATCCCGCAGCCCATTCGAGAGGATGGTGCTGGTGCCACCGATCTAGGCCCGCGGGACGTCCTTCGAGATATCGAGAACCCAGATATGCTTGTTCCACCTAAAACCGATGCCGGAATCATTCCTAATTTAAAATTTTCATATTCCGATACACATATGCATTTAAATCATGGCGGCTGGTCGAGAGAAATTACGAAGCGAGAGCTGCCTGTTTCCACAACGATTGCGGGTGTCAACATGCGGCTGACTCGAGGCGGAGTGCGAGAGCTCCATTGGCATAAGCAGGCTGAATGGGCGTATATGATTTTAGGAAAAGCCCGCATCACCTCTGTAGATGCAGAAGGGCGAAATATGATCGCTGATGTAGCAGAAGGAGATTTATGGTATTTCCCCCCAGGTATTCCGCACTCCATTCAAGGACTTGAGGACGGGTGTGAATTTCTTTTAGTCTTTGATGATGGCGCTTTTTCTGAATTTGATACGTTCACCATCACAGACTGGTTTGCCCATACACCGAAAAACATTCTCTCCGACAATTTTGGCGTTCCTGAGAAGCTATTTGACCATATTCCGAATAAGCAGCGCTACATGTTTCAAGGCTCTCCGCCAGCATCAATAGAAAGCCAAACGGTATCTGATCCATACGGAAGCATCGAGCCGCCATTTACGTACCAGCTGCTTCGCCAAAAACCGCTGACGACCTCTGGGGGAACTGTCCGCATTGTCGATTCACGAAACTTCCCTGTTTCAAAAACCATTGCAGCTGCGCTTGTTGAAGTAAAGCCTGGCGGCATGAGAGAAATGCACTGGCACCCTAATAATGATGAGTGGCAATACTATTTAACCGGTACAGCCAAAATGACGGTCTTTGGAGCCGGGGGCACTGCCCGCACCTTTAATTACAGAGCAGGTGATGTCGGATATGTTCCTTTTGGTATGGGACATTACATCCAAAATATCGGCCAAACGAGCCTTTGGTTTTTAGAAATGTTTAAAAGTGATCGCTTTGCAGATATTTCGTTGAATCAGTGGATGGCCTTAACACCTCCTCAATTAGTGAAAGAGCATTTGCATGTAGATGATGCCATGATTCGTGCGCTTCATAAAGAAAAATCACCTGTCGTGAAATATAAGAGATGATGCGCATCAAAAAACCGATCAAGCCGTACTGATCGGTTTTTTATAAACAAATTTTAAGAAACTGTCGAAGGATGCTGCACTTTTTTCCCCCACACGATGGATGCAATGAAGCTTATGCAAAGCACCAGTGTTCCGAGCATAAAAGGAAACTCGATATTCACATCAAATAAAATGCCCGCAAGGCTCGGTCCGACAATATTGGCAAGGCTCATAAAGGATGTATTGAGGCCACCCGCTACTCCTTGCTGATTACCTGCCATTTTGGACAGCAATGTATTGAGGGCTGGACGAACAAATGATGTAGCCGACAAAAATAAAATAGAGCCTGCAAAGATCAGCCAAAAGGACGGCGCAACACGGCAGACGATGAGCATCAAAGCCGCTCCTAGCAGTGCATAACGCACGACGCGCATTTCACCAAATCGTTTCACAGAGGCATTCACCAACGCACCTTGGACAAGCACGCCTGCAAGACCCGCAACCGTAATCACAAACGCAATATCCTTCGGTGTAAATCCATGTTTTTGGTCTACATATAAGCCGAAAATCGATTCAAAATGAATGATGCCAAAATTGAGGACAAACGCCAATATAAACAAAAAACCGTAGGATGTCTTTAAAGCTTGCAGCATTTGTACAAACGGGTTGAAATGAATGTCTTTGTTTAACCTCGCTTCTTCCTGCTTTTCCTTTGTTAATGTTTCAGGTAAAAACAGGATGGACAATAGGGTAGAAAGAGCTGCAAAGGAACCTGCGATGAGAAAAGGAAAAGCGATTCCGTACTCGACCAAATAGCCGCCTACGCCTGGTCCAATGACAAAGCCTAACGTCATTGCAGCACTAAATAGCCCCATTCCTTTCCCTCGATCCTTCTCACTTGTGATATCAGCGATGTATGCAAACATGGCTGGCATGAGTAAAGCCCCGGCAGCACCACCTAAAAACCGAGACACAAACAGCATCCAAAGCTGATCAGCAAATGCAAAAATAAACTGGGCAATCGTAAAGCCGGCAATCCCCGCAATGATCAATTTTCTACGTCCAAATCGATCGGTCAATGCGCCTGCGACCGGCGATAAAGCAAACTGTGTGAGACCTGTTGCAGCGACAAGAAAACCGAGTGTTTTTCCTGTTGCGCCAAAGGCTTCAATGTAACTTGGCATGACAGGGACAATGAGGCCAAAGCCAAGCATGGCAATAAAAATATTGAGCATCAAAATATATAATCTGCCCATTTTCTTCATATCAAAAAACCTCTTTCTGCAAAATAAATGAAAATGATGACAAAAATGATCAGAACTTCTTCAGTATAGCGATATCACTGTCTATAAGTCTAGTTTTTCAAAATTTAGTTTTCTTTTCCAAATAAAAAATACCCGCAAATAGCGAGTATCCTTATGACTTTATTCACCTTGTTCATAGATAGAAAGAGCCGCCTGAAGCCCTGCGCCGCAATGGATGGATGCACCATGCTTGATTAAAATTGCTTCTAGCCCTGCTAACACAAACAGCACATTTTCTTTTCGGCAGCTATAGCCCATTGTGCCAATTCTCCATATACGTCCGGCTAGCGGTCCAAAGGAGCTGGCAATTTCGATACCAAAATGCTTAAGCAGATCGGCACGTACCGCTTCTCCATCCATACCACTTGGAATCTCAATACATGTCACAACTGGCATTTTACAATGTGGATCACCGAACAATTCAAATCCCATCGCTTCAAGGCCTTTCATCAAGGCTTTCTCGTGAAATGCATGCCTTTGGAAACGCTCAGACAGACCTTCTTCCAGCACAACACGAACCCCTTCTCGAAGTGCATAGAGCATCGTTGTCGCTTCTGTATGATGATTTAATCGCCTAGGGCTCCAATAATCCTGAAGCTGGCTGAGATCAAAGTAATTGCTTTTAATTGGAGAAATATCCATTTGCTCCTGCAATTCATCCTGTGTCGCAATTCCCTTTTCCACTTTCTTTCTCGATTCAACGACAGCTGCAACCCGGTCATTATACGTGATAGGGGACATACCTGATGGAACAGACAAGCACTTCTGCGTACCGCCAATCGCCGCATCAATCTTCCATTCATCCACTTTCACCTGAACCCCGCCAATGGTTGCTACAGCGTCTACAATGAACAATGCATCCAGTGCCCGGCACGCTTCACCAATTTGCTCAAGTGGCTGCAACCGCCCGGTGGATGTTTCACCATGGACCATCGCAACGATTTTAGGCTTGACCTGCTTCATTTCCTGAATGATATCGCTAGGGTCAAAAACGGTTCCCCATTCACATTCCATTGTATGTACCTCAGCACCATAGCGCTGTCCTATTTCAATGAGAAGATGACCGAACCGGCCAAAGACAGGCACAAGCATCGAATCTCCCGGCTCAATGACACTGGCAAGCACAGCTTCAAGCCCTGAACGAGACGTGCCGTCAATTGGAAAAGCCCATTCATTTTCTGTTTGGAAAAGGGACCGCAATAAGGTCATCGTCTCATTCATGATATGTGTAAATGCTGGATCAAATTGACCGAGAATTGGCGTACTCATTACACGGAGCACCCTGGGATCTACTTCAACAGGTCCTGGTGTCATAATCGTTCTTGAAGGTATTTGCAGTTCTTTCACGTTATCCATCCTTTCCCTTGCTGTCATCCTATATGCCCACTTATACAGTAATGCTGATAAAATAGCAATCTCTTTTCCTATGAACTCATTACATAAAATTTACGAGAAATCCATTTATTTCTTTCTGACATTATGATAGAAATAAAGAGAATACATTCCCTATCAAGGAGGAAATCGAATGAAGAGAACCTTATTTGGAACTGTGGCTGCCGGAATCATGATATTCGGTACGTTAGCCGCCCCGCTGCCGCAAACTGCGAATGCTCAAAGCTTTACTTTGAATGAACCGAGCCAAACCATCACATTTTCCCCGTTACAGCTTCAAAACGAAACATCTACACAACAAGCGAAAACAACCGCTACAAGTCAAATCGATTCCTATTATCAATCTGCTAATGGCAAATCAGGACCCGCTTTAAAGAAAGCTTTACACGATATTATTGATGATCATAAGCAGCTATCCTACAGCCAAGTTTGGGATGCCTTAAAGAAAACAGATGAAGATCCAAAAAATCCAAACAACGTGCTCTTGCTCTATAGCGGTGTCTCCCGCTCAAAGCAATCGAATGGCGGAAATGTTGGCCAGTGGAACCGGGAGCATGTGTGGGCTAAGTCACACGGCAATTTTGGGACAAGCCAGGGCCCTGGTACAGATCTCCATCATCTGCGAGCAACAGACGTGCAAACGAATAGCACACGAGGAAATTTAGATTTTGATCTGGGCGGAAATGAATACAAGGGAGCGCCGGGCAATTTTTACGATAGCGACTCATTCGAACCTCACAGCCGGGTGAAAGGGGATGTGGCAAGAATGCTCTTTTATATGGCGGTGCGGTACGAGGGCGATGACCGCTTTCCAGATTTAGAATTAAACGACAAAGTGAATAATGGTAGCGCCCCTCTTCACGGCAAAATGTCCGTACTTCTCAAGTGGCACAAACAAGATCCTGTCGATCAAATCGAACGAAACCGCAACGAGATTATTTATGAAACGTATCAGAACAACCGCAATCCCTTTATCGATCACCCAGAATGGGCAAGTGCGATTTGGGAATAAAAAAGAAAGGCACTGCTACGAACAAGCAGTGCCTTTTAAAATAAAATGACTTCACCGCTCATACACATTCTGGATATTCCGTTATTCCTTAAATTCACTAATGATTATTCTCTCTAAATTTTTATCTAAGTAGAAAAATTCTATTTTGATATCATGCTCCGAATCCTTATAACCTATTATGTTATATCCTTGGTCATCGTCTCTACCGTATGTATTTTCACCAAAATAATCATATATATCTTTCTTAGTTGAATGAATATTTATTGTGTTGTTTATATTACTTTGATTATTTTCTAAAGAAATTGCCACTATTTCTTTTCTTCTATTCACTTTAAAATAATTTGAATTTGAAGTTTTCATCCATTCATTTTCACTGCTTTTTTCCTTTTTCAACCCCAACTTCAAATGTCCTACCTTTAATTCAGTCAGATTTGTATTTTTTACTGTAAGAAAAGAAATTTGGTTTTTAAGTGGTTGAATAAAAAACAAGCCCACGATGATTGTCATCATAAAAATGATACATATTATAATTTTTTTCATATGAGTTCCTTCCATAAAATATGAGATGATGAAATAACAAAAAAACTTTATTTAATTTTACACCTAACTATTTAAACCAATAAAAAAACACCTTCAGTATAAGGTGTTTTTTTATTTTAGCGGACAGACAAGACAATAATCGAGACTCTCAGATTTTTTCTCGAGCTTATAATACATACAGCAAGTCTTTCGGTTGGATGTTTCTAGTAAACTGTCATCTAAGTTTAAGCTGTGATGAAATGGATTTTGTTTTGCTCCAAATACATCACCAGCTGCTTGCTTCAGATACAGATAATCCTCTCGCACGCGCTGCTTCACCGCAGGGTCTTCAGCCTCTCGCATCATGCTGCGATAAAGAGAATTGATGCGAACTGCTATATTCTCCCACAAAATGGTATACGGAAGTCTTGACGTACGCTTCAGTACATCTAAAAGAGGTGTGACACACTCCGTAAACAGCGCATGCACAACCTGCTCTCTCCATTCATTCCGATCTCCTTCTAATGGAACAAACGAACACAATGACTCATCAATTTCGATTTTCCGATCCTCTCTAAAGACACATGCCTCTGGTGGAAACTGATAAACACCGTCATACAGTGTCATCATGTACAAAGAGGAACTGACCGCTAAGTAGGCATAACGCTTTGAAAACATCGACGCTGCTACCGCCACATTCGGTGCATGCATAGCTTCCTTTTCAGCCTCTAATAAACGCAGGACAGATGCTTCTGAAAAAAGCGCAGCAAGTGTGCGATCAGATGTCATTGGTCCATTTGTGATGTGTACCCCGAAATCAAGTAATTCTCTCTCAACCCACTCTGGCCTCATATCAAAACCTCCATCTTTCGTTTATCGATTTCTCTGCTGGTATAACAAATAAATAAAGAACGGTGCCCCAATTGCAGCTGTGAATACACCTGCTGGTACATCTAACGGTAGAAAAGCCGTTCTAGCGACTAAATCTGCGAGCATCACGAGAATACTTCCAACAAGCGCAGATGCCGGGACCAGCGCAATGAAGGAACGGCCGATGATCATCCGTGCAACATGCGGCGCCATCAGTCCAACAAATTCAATACCGCCAGCAAAGGCAACAGCAATCCCTGCCAATGTCACACTCATCAGCAGAAAGAATAACCGTTTTGCCTGCACTTTTACCCCGAGACCTGTTGCAAGATCATCTCCAAGCTCCTTCACATTCATCGTTCTTGCTAACACCATGACAATCGGTAAAATGATCATGATCCAAGGAAGCATCGACGTGACGTCCTTCATCGTAGAACCATATAAACTGCCTGTCAGCCAGATATATGACTTTGTCGTTGTCATCGTATCACTAAGAACAAGAGTAAACGTCACACACGCCTTCATAATGGCAGAAATCCCAATGCCCATTAGGACAAGTGTGATCGGCTTGACCCCTTTTTTCCATGAAAGCAAATAAATCAGACACGAGACAGCAAACGCACCTGCAATCGCCCATAAGGATTGATATGCAATAGGCACAGTGCCCATCCAAAAGACAATAAACATAATCGCACCGAACGAAGCACCACTCGTAATCCCAATGATGTCAGGCGATGCAAGCGGATTGCGGATTAATCCTTGCAAAATGAGCCCTGATACCGCAAGTGCGGCCCCTACTAAGACAGCCAGCAGTGTTCTTGGAATCCTCAGTGTATTGAGCACAAAGGTATTTCCCTCTCCCTGACCGATTATATGAAGAAGCACATCCACAGGCGAAATAAATCGGCTGCCCATACAGAGACTGAGAATAAATAACCCAAAAGCAATGGCCGTCAATAAAAGTAAAATCAAAAACGTCCGCTTTGAAAATTGAAATGAAATGCGCCCGCCCTTTGAACGCACTGTATATGTTTTAGCCACCTGTCTTCAACCCCTTGCGCACGAGATAAACAAATAGAGGCGCTCCTGCTACCGCCGTCATGACACCAATCGGTACTTCCTGCGGCATGATCAGAAAACGAGCCGCAAGGTCTGCGACAAGTAAAAGCGACGCCCCCACTACGGCACAATACGGCAGTACCCAGCGGTGGTCAGGTCCGACAAGCTTTTTCACAATATGCGGCACTAGAAAACCAACAAATCCAATCGATCCTGCGACAGCGACGGAACCACCCGCTAAAAAGACGACGAGAACTCCCATCGTGATTTTCAGCGCCAGCGTACGTTGACCAAGTCCCTTCGCAATATCATCTCCTGACAAAAGGACATTGATGGAGCGTCCAAGAAGCAGCGCGACAACTGTCGCACCTAAAATATAAGGCAAAACAGGCAGCAGCATATCAATGCTTCTTCCAGACACTGAACCCGCCATCCAAAACAGGATGCTTTGAATCGACTGTTCATTCACGATTAAAAGACCTTGTGTAAAGGACGCAAACAGTGCAGATATCGCCGCACCTGCAAGGACAATTTTGACCGGTGTCAAACCATCTCTTCCAATGGAGCCCAAAAGAAAAACGAGCATCCCTGCAATTGCCGCACCTAAAAAGGCTGTCCACATATAGCCTGTTAATGACTCTGTTGAAAAGAAAACAATCGAAATGACGATAAAAAATAGTCCACCTGCATTAATTCCTAACAAATCTGGCGCTGCAAGCGGATTTCTCGTTAATGCCTGCATCAGTGCACCTGAAATGGCTAGACTTGATCCAACAACTGTTGCAATTAAAGCTCTTGATAATCTGGATGTCATGACAATGACACTGTTTGGATCCGATTCATCAAAATGAAGAAACGCATGGATGGTGGCTTTGAGGGAAATCGAGGTTTGCCCAAGAGAAATGCTGAGTATAAAAAAGACCACCATCAATACGACGAATCCAGCAAACAGCAGCGCCTTGCTCGAATCCTTTTTTAATAAACTTCTCATCTGATTCCCGCTTTCAATCTGTTATGGAAAAAGGAGAAAATGGTTTTTCACATTTTCTCCTCTGTTATCCTTATTTATCAATTCCGAGACGATCATCAATATCATCAAGCATCATGTTTGCAGCAATAATACCGCCGCCCATGTTCCAAGTGATTTCATCGACTTTATGCACTTGTTTCGCTTTCACTGCGTCAAGCTGCTTCCATAAAGGATGACTCGTCCACTCTTTATATGCTTTTTCAACGGCTTTATCCTGATCATCCATGAAGTAATAGATCACATCTGCATCCATTTGCGGGATGCTCTCTTTGTCTGTCAGTGTAATGATGTCTTGCTTTTTATCTTTGACATTCTTAGGTCCTTCAAAGCCTAGCTCTGTTAAAATGGACCCTGCGAATCCAGTTTGATAGATTCTAGCATGATCTGCACGGAAGTTCACTACAGACACACTCATTGGCCAGTTTTTGATGTCTTTTTTCGCTTTTTCTTTGAAGTCAGCGACGCGGTCATCCCACTTCGTTAGCAATTCTTTTGACTTGTCTTGCTGGTTTAACGCTTCACCCATTAATTTCACTGTATCTTTAAATGTAAACACTGTTTCTGTTGCAACAGTTGGAGCGATTTCTTTCAGCTGATCAAAAATTTGCTCATGGCGGACTTTTGATGCAATGATCAAATCTGGGTTAAGCTTTTCAATTTCCTCTAAGTTTGGCTGTATTTCCTGTCCAACAATTTTGACATCCTTTAAATCATCTCTTAAATATTTATACGTAGGTGCCTCAAGCCAAGATTCTACAACACCCACTGGTTTAATGCCCATCGCGACTGCTGCATCTGTTGCTCCTTGGTACAGCGTCACCACACGTTTAGGCGATCCTTTAATTTCAGTTGAACCGATAGCGCTTTCAACGGTTCTTGCTTTTTCTTTACTGTTTGACTTGCCTTCACTGCTATTGCTGCCGCAAGCTGCAAGTAAAACGATGGAGAGCACAACTAATAGCGACCAAAAAGATTTTTTGAACATGTACCTCACCTATCCATTCTATATGTAGTCATATCATTTGATAACGATTCTCATTATCACACTATGATTTTATCATAGAAAAGGATGGTGTCAATGTAAATTTTTAAGAAAAAGGGAGAGTGTTGACTAGTTGTTCATACTAAATAGAACGATTCCACATTTGGATGGCCCTTCCAATCTGTTTTCCCGCTTCTAGTAACACCGACAAATGGGTATGTCCATCCAGCACTTGATAGACTGATTGTTTTCTGATCGTTTCATCGGGCAGTTCATGATAGGCAGGAAATTTTTCTATATCATACAGCTCATCCTCACTTCCTACTAACATCGCATATGGCCGATCCATCATCGCAAATTGTTTTTTAGGTGCAGACGGGGTTAAGGCAAGTGCTAGATTGACGGTGATGGCTGTCAACAAAAGCGGGTCCTGCTCAACTGCCCATGCCGGATAATGAAAACGCACGGCTTCAGAATGACTCATCAACAATCCTTTTGTCATGGCAGACAAAACGAATTTCCATACTTGAACGCTCGCAAAAGGGATTTGATCAGGCCTTGCTGTGCCTGATTGATAGCCAAATTCAGGGGCAATAAAAAAGTAACCATCTACTTCTCTTTTTTTCGGCCAAGATAGGTAGTTTAGCAGTAATCCCGCTCCAGATGAATGACCGCAGAGATAAACGGCTCCTTTATGCTGCTGTTTGACCGTATCCACAAACTGCGAAATATCGTGCCACACATCTGTGACACTAGGTGTATCACCCTTTTTCCCTTCCGAATGGCCGTGACCTCTTAAATCGATTAAAAACGTATTCACATGAAAATCATGTTGCAGCGTATCGGCAATATGCTCATAACCAGCTAGGCTGTGAGCGCCTCCGCCATGGATCAAGATGACATTTGCCTCGTTCTTTTTTTCTGCTAAAAACGGATAATACGCAAGGCTTGTGCCGTCGTGTGATGGCATGAATTGTCTTTCTGGAATATGAACAGGAGCTGCCTGCTGCATAATTGCAAATGAGAATGGTTCGGTCTTAGTGTCTGTCAATTTTTTCGCTCCTTCAAACAGAAACGAGAATGGCAAGCGATACTGGCCATTCTCATGACTACATTCTATTAAGTAATCTCCCACAAAGGGAAGGTCTTGCTTTGAATAATGGCAACAATTTATTTTAACGCTTTTTTTGCATCGGAGATAGGGAAGACAGGAAAGACGTCATTTACTTCACAGCTTTTCATGAACAAATCCATTGATTTCATTTTTATGTATTGTCCATGTTTTATGATGAGCTGTATGTATTGAATCTAATTGTTTACTAAATATACATTTTCTATTTTTGTTATAGACTTAGATTGCAAACTTTGATTATCCATTTCTACGTAAAGGGAAAAATCATTGTTTTCAACAAAAATTATATCGCTTCCATTATTAAGTTTTATTTTTAATGAATTGCCTTCTTTTTGAGTATTACGAAAGGTATTCTCAATCATATTGTAGTCTAATTCAGTCCACTTGCCATTGATTATAATTTTGGTCATCCCCATTATCTTATGACTGATACTATTGGGGATCATTTTCTTTTGAAATTTTTCAGAAATTTCTTCGTTATCTAATTGCTGAAATCCAATTTGAAATGCCTCTTTTTCAAAAAAAGGTAAGTACATGTTTCTCCATCGTGATGAAATTTTAAGTAGTCCAAATAATTTATATTCGATTCTTTCTGGCGTTTGTACATCAAATGCTTTGTCTAAAAGCGATTGATGTAAAGAATCAATATCTGATACATCAATCATTAAGCATATTGCTCCTCTTGTGCCTCGATTATACAACTCTGTCCAATCTTTTTTCCAGCCACCGCCATCCTTCTTTGTTATATTCACTAATTCAAGATACTCCTTTCCAATCCAAAGATTGCTTATTTTAAAGCCTTTTGTTCTTTTACCTTTTTTAGGTGCATACGGGAAACCATTTTGTTGTATCATATCTATCATTTTTTTGTCTTTTTGATATTTTTCATCAACATTGATAACAATATGATCAATTTTATTCATCGGTTAATCCCCCCGTCTTAATTAAATGAATAACTTCATGAAGATACTTCATTTTCATTTCTTCCATTTCATAAATGTAATCAAACGTTAGCCTTGTTAAAGGAGATAAATTCATTTGTTTCTCTTTTTCTTCTTCACCCTTTTTTATTTCTGCTAAATGTCTTTTTTGCGCTTCAATTTGAACATTTAATGATTTAACAGCTTCTTGTTTTTCAATTTCGTCAGCAAACATGAGTCCAGCAAAAAGTTGAGTTGGATAAGTATTTTGAGATTCTACAAGGCATTTCATCACACATTCTTTCTTGTATTCTTTTCCAAGTTCTGTGATTTTATAGACTTTCGTACTCTTTTTCCCTATCGTCCTTGTTTCACAAATTTTTATATAGTTTCCTTTTTCTAATTTATTTAGCGCATAATAGATTGAGCCAACTAGAATTCCACCCCATATATCCACCATTGTATTTTTTAAATTCTGCTCAACATCATACCCTGACATCGGTTTCATCGATATTAATCCTAATATATATAAGTCCGTCATCAGATTCCTCCTATTCAATATCTATTTACACAATACTCAACATTGAGTATTATTTCAAGATTAGATTTAAATTTTCTTTCATGCTAAGCACTTTTTCAGAGCTCTCAAAAAATCCTGTAAGCAAGCGTTAGCGTGATGTTTATAGAGGTGTGCAATACGATGAGTGAGCCACCTTGATCAAACAAAAAAAAGACGAACGGCAACCGTTCGTCTTCTTCCCTCACTTCACTTCTTCATGCTCCTGAACAGCATGTCGTTTACTGGCGATAAAGAGTGCAACGGTCATGGCTAGAATGGTCAGCGCCCACCAGAAGGTCGATACAGCCTCTTTATGATCGATGATAATCAAACGGATGACGGCTGTGATGCCAATATAAATAAAATAGCGAAGCGGAAAATGAAAGTTTGATTTAAAGTACTTAATAATTAAGGCAATAAACTCAAAGTACATAAAGAAGATCAGCAGCTCACCAAGCATTTCATAATAGCTTTCTCCTTTGTTGACCACATTCTTGTAGACAAATTGGACAATATACCAAGTTTCACTAATTAAGAGGACGCTTAAAGCAAGGGCTAGAAAGAACAGACAGATATTCAGAAGACCTTGCAAGAGATCGGGTACCTTTTGGAAGTTGTTGAATCGTTTCATTAGATTGTCTCTCCATTCCATGTTATTCATTTGTCATCTATATTTTGATGTGCCAGAAGCGCAGCACGATGTAGTAAACATCGTTCTTTTCCATCTTTTCAAACTGCCCGTGCATGCGGGTCATCATTCGTTTTATGCTTCGTTCACCAAGTCCAGTGCTTTCCTGCGTGCCATTTGTCTCTTTTATCGCATTGCTGACATGGATCTCAAACATTTCTTGATCGGATAGAAAGGTGAAATTGATGTCTTTTTTCGGATCGGCGTATTTCAGTATGTTGGACATCAGATTATCAAACACTCGGCCAAGTTCCTCGACATTCACGTTGATATAGCTGTCAGGAAGCTCTCCTAAAAGATGAACCTTGAATGTCTCTTGCTGCAAGATCGCCACCTGATCTGATAAAAGATCGTAAATGACCTCTTTGACTGCAACGGTCTCAAGCTCAGGTTCTTGTTCTTTATCAAGTAGAAAATAGGCAAACAGATTATCAGACAGATTTTTCAATTGCAATGCTTTCTCATAAGCACTTGCTATATATTGATCTTTACGGGGATCCGCTCCAGCCTCCTCTTTTTTCGCAAACTCCAGGTTCATCATGAGCGACGTCAGCGGTGTTCTCATATCGTGTGACATTTCGGTCACCAGACTGCGACTCTCTTCTTGCAACTCGTCAATGGCTTGGAGCTTGTCCAGAAAAGCTTTACGAAGATCCTCAATACTTTTGGCAATCATCGCTAATTCATCATGCCCTTTTACCGTCATCTCATAGTCTAGCTCGCCGCCTTCAAGAATATGAATGTCTTGGTGAATCGTTTGCAGATAGCGTAAACTTTTGCGAATGCCAAGCAGAACAATGAGGAGAAAAATAAGCGTCGCCCCGAGCAGCTCGAGTGTAAAGGCAAGATCGTGGTAACGAGATGAATAGAAACCATCCACCATGACGCGACCTTCACCGTCGCTAAACTGAACTGGATACGAATGATGCTCAGCGTACTGGGTCACCTTTTCTTTTCCATACGCCGATTCATCAGCAGCCGAATAGATGGAGTCATATTGCAGCACTTCATCCTTGAAGATGGTCAAATTAATGTAATTCTCTTTTTTTACCCACTCACCAAACGCTTTTCGGTCTGTTGAAGACAGCTCATTCTCAGACACATAGTGGCTGAATTTTTGAATATACCTGGCTGACTCCTCCTCGTAATACTCGTCCGAACTCAAGTATCCATCAATGAGGTCATTGGTGATCTTTTGCAGCGTCAAAAAGACAAGTCCACTCACGACCGTAGCTGTCAAAATCAATAGTGCTAGCTTTTTGGCTAGTGTATATTTACGATGTGCCAAATCGGTATCCTCTTCCCCATTCTGTTTTGATATATACAGGACGTGCAGGATCATCTTCAATTTTGGCACGCAGCTTTCGAATATGCACCATCACCGTATTGTTGGAACAATAGAAATAAGGCTGTCCCCATACACTCTCATAAATATTTTGGGCTGAAAAGATTTTGTTTCGCCTGCTCATGAGCAGCTTCAACATACGATATTCTAAATCAGACAGCTTGAGTTGTTGATTTCCTTTCCACACTTCATTAAATTCTTCGCTCACCCTCAGCTTGCCCCCAACAAGAAACGTTTCTTCCTGTTCCTTCTTTTCCTGATAGACGGTGTACCTGCGTAATTGTGCAATCACTCTAGCATGAAGCTCCTCTTGTGAAAAAGGTTTTGTCATATAATCATCCCCGCCGGCAAGTAAGCCTTCGGTTTTATCGAATGTACTTGATTTGGCTGTTAGAAATAGAATCGGGACATTAGAAGAGGCTCTCATCTGCTGGCACGTTTCAATGCCTGATATGCCTGGCATCATCACATCCAAAATCACCAAATCGAGCGAATCGTCCACAAACTTCAATGCTTGCTCGCCATTCATCGCTCTTTGCACCTCATATCCAGCACGTGTAAGGGATTCCTGCAAAAGGTCTCCAATATCTTGATCATCTTCTACGATTAATATTCGATGCGTCATGTCTCTCTCACCTCATGATACGTGATGTACTTTCTTTTATGTCTTTACTATATATCATCTAGCTATGTGAAAAGATACAGCATAAACCTTAACAGTTTATGAATTTGCCCCTCTGCCATCAATTCGTCACATTTATTTTCAAAATATTGGATCTTCATAAATTATTAAGAATTGGACCGTATATTGATTCATTGTAGGGATCGATGAATTGATTCGAATGACATTTTTATCATAACAAGAAAAGGAGCATGGATATGAATACAAACAAAGTAGCACACGCGATGAATTTGAAGGATCGGGTTCATTTCTTAGACATCGTACGGGGATTTGCCTTAATGGGAATTATTTTGGTCAATTACTTTTTAATCGTGGATTCGGCGAAGGGGTTCGATATGGAATCAAATGATGTCTTTCATAACTTAGTGAATTGGTTTGCCTCTGGGAAATTCATTACGTTGTTCTCCTTCCTATTCGGGGTTGGGTTTATGATTTTTATGGATCGAGCTGCTCAGAAGGTGGACAGTCCGAACAAGCTGTTTGCCCGCAGATTAACCATTCTCTTAGGGTTTGGCCTTCTGCATTTAACTTTTGTTTGGATTGGTGATATTTTGGCCTATTATGCAGTTGCTGGTTTTTTATTGCTTTTCTTTTACAAACGCACAGCCAAAACCATCCGAAACTGGCTGATCACACTCTTTGTGATTCAATTGCTCACACCCTTTTTCACAATGCTGCTCAATACCATCAGTTCAGGATCATCAGGCAAGCCGGACTTTGCCGATTTTGAATTAATCAGCCACAACAGTCTGACTTATTTAGCATCTATTGGTGACCGGTGGGCAGATATGGTGACAATGGCTTCCAGTTCATTTTTCACTGTCTATTCCATGTTCTTCATGTTTTTACTTGGTGTGTATTTTGTGAAAATGGAGTTTTTCAAAAACATGGAGGCGAAAAAAGCAATTTGGAATCGCATTTGGATCATCTGTACAATCGCTTTTCTCATCACTCAAAGCAGTACGATCATAGTAGCGATCAATCCTTTTGAACATACACTCTGGGTGAACATTGCCACTGCCCTTGAACAAAACGGAGGACTAACTGGCAGTATGTTTTATATGAGTACACTTGCGATGCTGTTTCTGCACGTTCCTCAGCTGCGAGGTGCTTTGATGGTCTTTACAAAAGTCGGACGGATGTCCCTGACCTGTTACTTGCTTCACTCGATCATTGGAACCTTGCTATTTCTAAAGTATGGAGCGGGGCTTGTCGATCATCTTCAGCCGGCTGGTACGTTTTTCATGGCTATTGGCGTGTATGTCTTCCTTGTGCTTTTCAGTACGTTTTGGTTAAAGCGGTTTAAGTATGGACCGATGGAATTTATTTGGCGTCAGCTGACGTATGGGAAGGTCAATGACAGATCGAAAACCAATACATTTCATGCGGCGAAGTAAAAGAAAAAAGGCGAATGGCTACAGTTCGCCTTTTTTAATATGTTAAGTTTGTGATTCAGAGACAATCCGTTCACTTTCAATACTGCTCAATCATTTCTTGTAATTGAGTCAAATAACTCTCTTTTAATTCATCTGGGTATTCAATTTTCACATGCTTCCCAAATGAGATCAAATAGTGAGTCATATACGATAATTCTTCTTGGTTGTACCCACCCATAATATATGGAGTATCATCAATGATCTCCAATCTCATATTCGGGTAATGATTCTTCAAAAACTTTTCTTTTCCTTGTTCCGTTAATCGACATTTAAATGAGATGTCATGATAAGTTTTTTCGTACTCGAGCTGCAGTGCTTTTAATTCTTCCTTCGTAAAGGTGTCTCTGCCTTCTTCAATGATCAAGTCCTTCATAAAGTCACATCTATAGATGTCCCACTTTTTATTTTGAACATCATATGCTTTGGTGAACCAAATCCCATTTCGATAAAACAACTCAAGAAATTGCAGCCTGATCCTTTTATTTTCATATTGCGTGTACGTCATCTTCACGATTTGATCTTCCATCATCGCCTGTAAAATCAATTCCAAATGATTTTGTTCACTAACTGGTGCGACATTATAGTAATGAATCACATCCAAAGTCTCTGTGATCATTTGTTTTCTCTCATCAGACATTGTGGCAAACAGCTTTTGCCGAATTTGTGAGTAGGACTTTTTAAATGGTGTTGCTGACACCAGGTCTAGCGCTTTAAGCGCGAAAAAAATAGCTTGAACTTCATCGGTATTGAAATAAATAGGGACCATTGGAGATTGTTTCACCAGTCGATATCCTCCATGTCTGCCATTTTCAACGTAAAAAGCTAAGCCCATGGACTCTAGCTCTTCCATATCTCTCAAAGCCGTACGTTTCGATATGCCAAATTCGGTTTCTAAATCCTTTAATTGAAATGAGTATTTATCACTTAAAAAAATAAGCTCTTGGTTTAATCGTTCTGATTTTTTCATTTGAATTTCCTTTTAAAAAAGGTGACATGTTTTGTCACCTTTATATTTTATACTCAGTTTATCAAAAGAAAAGGAGCATGTATATGCAAACATTAATCATTAACGCGCACCCTGATTTCACTCATCGAGAAAGTTATTCAAACAAACTGCAAACACTATTTTTAGAACAGTTTAAAGAAAGATACCCTCATGATGAACCAACCATTTTACATTTACATGAAACTGAAATTCCTCGTATCGAAAAAGACCAGCTGTTACGTATTTGGAATAAGCAAGCATCTGAACAAACATTAACAGCTACCGAAGAAAACATCGCTGCTGCTTCATCTGCTTTATTGGCTCAATTCAAAGCACATCATCGAATCGTCATTGTGTCACCTGTTCATAATTTCAATGTGACGTCACGTATGAAAGATTATATAGATAATATTTTTATTGCGAGAGAAACGTTTAAATATACAGAAAATGGTTCAGTTGGTCTGATGACTGACGATTATCGTGTACTTTTGCTTCAAGCAAGTGGCTCAATTTTCACAAATAACGATCGATACACACCTCTGGAATTTTCACATTACTACCTAAAAGAAATATTCCAAAACTTGATGGGCTTTCAACAATTTCATATTGTCCGAGCACAAGGAACAGCGATTTTAGAGGAAGAAACGATCTTGACATCTGCAACTGACGATTTGTCTAAAGCCTTTGATGCGTTTTACCAGCCTAGCGGGATGTAAGCAAAACAAAAAGACCAAAAACGTTTGATATCACGTTTTTGGTCTTTTTTTATTAACCGATTGAACCTTCCATTTCAAACTTAATCAAACGGTTCATTTCAACGGCATATTCCATTGGTAGTTCTTTTGTGAATGGTTCGATGAAGCCCATGACGATCATTTCTGTTGCTTCTTCTTCAGAAATTCCGCGGCTCATCAAGTAGAATAGCTGCTCTTCTGATACTTTTGAAACCTTGGCTTCGTGCTCTAATGAAATGTTGTCGTTTAAGATTTCATTGTAAGGAATCGTATCAGATGTTGATTTGTTATCCATGATGAGTGTGTCACACTCGATGTTTGAGCGTGCACCTTCTGCTTTACGTCCGAAGTGAACGATTCCGCGGTATGTGACTTTACCGCCTTGTTTGGAAATCGATTTCGATACGATCGTTGAAGATGTGTTTGGTGCAAGGTGAATCATTTTTGCACCTGCATCTTGGTGCTGACCTTTACCTGCTAGGGCAATACTTAATGTCATACCACGTGCGCCTTCACCTTTTAAGATGACTGCTGGGTATTTCATTGTCAGCTTAGAACCGATGTTTCCATCAATCCATTCCATTGTCGCATTTTCTTCACATACTGTACGTTTCGTCACAAGGTTGAAAACGTTGTTTGCCCAGTTTTGAATCGTTGTATAACGGCAGTAGCCGCCTTTTTTCACGACGATTTCAACAACCGCACTGTGAAGTGAGTTTGTTGTGTAAACTGGTGCTGTACAGCCTTCTACGTAATGCACATGTGCGCCTTCATCAACGATGATCAGTGTACGCTCGAACTGACCCATGTTTTCAGAGTTGATACGGAAGTATGCTTGAAGTGGTGTATCTACTTTGACGCCCTTCGGTACGTAGATAAATGAACCACCAGACCATACAGCCGAGTTAAGCGCAGCAAATTTGTTGTCAGTCGGAGGAATGACTTTTGCCCAGTGCTCACGGAAGATGTCTTCGTTCTCTTTTAATGCGCTGTCTGTATCTTTAAACACAATGCCTAGATCTTCAAGGTCTTGCTTCATGTTGTGATACACAACTTCAGATTCATACTGAGCAGATACACCTGCTAAGTACTTTTGCTCTGCTTCAGGGATCCCAAGCTTATCAAAGGTTTCTTTGATTTCTTCTGGTACTTCATCCCAAGAACGCTCAGAGCGCTCTGATGGCTTTACGTAGTACGTAATTTCATCAAAGTTTAATGCATTTAAATCTCCGCCCCATTGTGGCATCGGCATGTTGTAAAAGAGCTCAAGAGATTTCAAACGGAAGTCGAGCATCCACTGAGGCTCTTCTTTCATACGAGAAATTTCTTCAACGATCTCTTTTGTCAGTCCGCGCTCTGAACGGAAAATGGAAACGTCTTTATCAGAAAAGCCGTATTTATATTCACCAACATCTGGCATTTTTTTAGCCATCCATTTTCACTCCAATCTTATGATTTGCCGTTATCTTCGGCAGATGCGCCTTTTTCAAGCGCCTTCCAGGATAATGTTGCACATTTGATGCGGGCAGGGAATTTTGCCACTCCCTGCAGCGCCTCAATGTCACCAAGATCAATGGAATCGTCGTATTCTTTTCCTAGCATCATATCGGAGAAAATCTGAGACATTTTCAAAGCTGTTTCAATATCTTTCCCTTTAATCGCCTGCGTCATCATAGAGGCAGATGCCATCGAAATGGAGCATCCTTCTCCTTCAAATTTCGCATCCATGACTTTTTCGTCTTCGATTTTCATCGTGAGACGAATGCGGTCACCACACGTTGGGTTGTTCATATCGACGACAATGCTGTCGTTTAACACACCTTTGTTTCTCGGATTTTTATAATGATCCATAATCACTTGTCTGTACAGTGTGTCTAAGTTTACATTAAAAGACATTCGTAAAATACTCCTTTGTCTTACGGAGCGCTGCAATGAGCTCGTCAATCTCTTCTTCTGTATTGTACAGATAGAAGCTTGCTCTTGCAGTCGCTGATACACCAAGCCATTTCATGAGCGGCTGTGCACAGTGATGTCCAGCACGAATGGCGACACCTTCTGTATCCAGAACAGTTGACGCATCATGCGGATGGACGTCGTCTAAGTTAAACGTCACAAGTCCAGCCCGGTGCTGCGGTCCATAAACAGTCGCACCTTCAAGCTCCTTAAAGCGCTCAAGCGCGTAAGTGGCAAGCTGATGCTCGTAACGGCTGACTTCCTCCATACCAATGTCATTTAAGAAATCAATCGCTTTTCCTAGTCCAACTGCTCCGGCAATAATCGGTGTTCCCGCTTCAAATTTCCACGGGAGCTCTTTCCAAGTAGAATCATACAGATCCACAAAGTCGATCATTTCACCGCCAAACTCAGCAGGCTCCATATTATTCAAAAGGTCCTTCTTCCCGTAAAGCACACCGATGCCAGTCGGTCCACACATTTTATGCCCGGAGAATGCGAAAAAGTCACAATCTAGATCCTGAACATCAATTTGCATATGCGGCGTGCTTTGTGCACCATCGACGACAATGATTGCCCCATGATCATGGGCTATTTTGGCGATTTCTTTAATCGGGTTGATGGTTCCTAATACGTTTGAAACATGTGTGACAGCGACGATTTTCGTTTGATGTGTGATTGTTTGCTTCACATCTTCCAGCGATAGCGTGCCGTCTTCCTGTAACGGAATATATTTCAATGTGGCGCCAGTTGCTTTTGCTGCTTGCTGCCAAGGGATGATATTTGCATGGTGCTCCATGTGCGTAATGACAATCTCATCGCCTTCTTTGAGGTTTGCTCTAGCATAGCTGATCGCCACTGTGTTTAGTGCAGTTGTTGTACCTCTAGTAAAAATAATTTCTTGGACAGATGAAGCACGGATGAATGCACGAACTTTCTCTCTCGCACCCTCGTATGCGTCCGTTGCTTTTGTGCCAAGGGTATGAACACCCCGGTGGACGTTCGAGTTGTAAGACCGGTAATACTCATTCATTGCATCAATGACCACTCTTGGTTTTTGAGAAGTCGCTGCACTGTCCAAATACACCAAATCATGTCCGTTCACTTGCTGATGAAGGATTGGAAATTGCTCACGAACGTCTTTGATATTCATTATTTTACTTTCCTTTCAATCACAGAAACGAGCTGCTTTTTAACTCCTTCAATCGGCAGTTCTTTGACGACTGGATTTAAGAAGCCATAAATCACAAGTCTTTCTGCATCTTCTTTGGAAATCCCGCGGCTCATGAGGTAATAGAGTTGAATTGGATCGACACGTCCAACAGAAGCAGCATGCCCTGCTGTTACATCATCTTCATCAATTAATAGAATTGGGTTTGCATCACCGCGTGCTTTCTCACTCAGCATGAGAACACGTGATTCCTGCTCGGCATTTGACTTCGTTGCGCCATGCTCGATTTTACCAATTCCGTTAAAGATAGAGGATGCTTGATCCTTCATCACACCATGCTTCAAGATATACCCTTCAGAGTTTTTACCGAAGTGGATGATGCTTGTTGTAAAGTTTTCCGTTTGATTCCCGCGGCCGACAACAACTGATTTTGTATCACCGAATGTCCCGTCGCCCATAAGCTTTGTGATGTTTTCAGACACGACGTCTCCATCATTCATAAGGCCAAGCGCCCATTCGATTTTACTGTCACGGCCACTTGCCATACCGCGTCTGTTCACATAGACTGTGACACCTTCTGAAAGGTTATCTACTGCGCCGTATGTGACGCGGGCATTAGCTCCCGTGAACACTTCGGACACGATATTGAAGATTGCTTCTTCAGGTTTTGCTGTACTAATGTAGTTTTCTACATATGTCACTGCACTATGATCGTCTGCTACGACGATGACATGATTGAACAAAGTCGTGTCGTCATTTTCATGCAGGTAGATGGCTTGAATTGGCGCTTCAAGTTCTACATTTTTTGGTACATAGAGGAAAGCTCCGCCATTGACTAAAGCAGCATGTAATGCTGTTAGTTTATGCTCATCTACTTTCACTGCATCCGTCATGAAGTATTTCTTCACTAGATCACCATGTTCGCGAAGCGCTGTATGAAGATCAGTGAAGATCACGCCTTTGTCTTTCGCTTCTGTTGAAAGAGACAAGTATGCTGGCGTTTGATCACGCTGAATGTAGACTGTCTTATCCGTGTCCTCTAAATCAATGAGAGATTTCACTTCTTCAGGAAGCTCTTCTAATGATCCAAATGGCGCACTTTCGACTGTGTGCTGTTTGAAATTGGTTAAATTCCATTTAGAAATATTCGTTTTGTCAGGCTTTGGCATTGGAAGGTCTTCTGCTTTTTCAAGAGCCTGTAAGCGAAGGGAACTCATCCATGCCGGTTCCTGATGCTTCTCGGAGAAGCTTTTGACATAATCTTGATCTACTGATAATTTCGTTTCTAATGTCATCAATAATCCTCCTAACGCTTACGCTTCTTGACCAACAGTTTCGTCTTCAATTCCTAACTCTTTTTTAATCCAGTCATAGCCTTCTGCTTCTAGACGTTGTGCAAGCTCTGGTCCGCCAGATTTCACGATACGTCCTTGCATCATGACATGAACGTGATCTGGTGTGATGTAGTTCAGTAGACGCTGATAGTGAGTGATCATTAAGCAGCCGAAGCTTTCGCCGCGCATTCTGTTAATTCCTTTAGAAACCACTTTCAACGCATCGATATCAAGACCAGAATCGATTTCATCAAGGATCGCAATTTTAGGTTCAATCATCATTAATTGAAGAATTTCATTGCGTTTTTTCTCTCCGCCTGAGAAACCTTCGTTTAGGTAGCGTTGCGCCATGTCTGGGTCCATTTCAAGGAACTCCATGTTTTCGTCCATTTTGCGGATGAATTTCATTAGAGAGATTTCATCGCCTTCTTCTCTGCGAGCGTTAATAGCAGAACGAAGGAAGTCCGCATTTGTCACACCACTAATTTCAGATGGGTATTGCATCGCAAGGAAAAGACCTGCTTGAGCGCGCTCATCTACTTCCATTTCAAGTACATCTTCGCCATCAAGCAAAATGCTACCTTTTGTTACTTCATATTTAGGGTGACCCATAATGGCAGCAGATAAAGTTGATTTACCTGTACCGTTTGGTCCCATTACTGCGTGGAATTCTCCACCTTTTATCTCGAGGTTTACACCCTTTAAGATTTCTTTCCCTTCAATCTCAACGTGCAAGTCCTTAATTGTTAATGTCGAAGCAGTCATATATCGATACCTCCAAAATAATCATTATTCTCAATTTATTCTCATTCTAATTTTATAACAAATTAAAACTGAATACAACACATTCACGATATGCGTGAGAGGATGCTCTCAAAATTCTAACAAAAAAAGCCGGTAGATAAAAGGATTTATGTCGAAAAGACTGTTTTCATAAAGAAAGGACGGGAATCTGTTCTCCCCGCCCCTTAGCTATTTAATAGCCTCGTATATTCATTTTTGCGAGCTGTCTTTTCTCATCTCGATAGGACTGCTCTCGTTTATATTCCACTTTCATCCGTAAGTCATGGTCTCTTTCGTACTCTGCATAGCTCATGCCATGAGCCTTATGCATGGCCTTTTCCATCTCGGCGGTATAATCCAATCCCAGTGTACTATGGTCCGAACAAATAATAAACCATTCCCTTCTTTGAGTGTAGCTTCATTGTATCAAAGACATGTGGCTTCACTCAAAAGGGATATGACGCGCTATGCTGGCATATTTTCTCACACAATCGGCTGAGAAGGACTCAACTCCCTGATATGGATAAATGCCATCTTATCCTTCCCTTAATGCGTCTGTCCTCCAAATTCGTCAATACATTGCTGAACAACTGTGATGCCTTGACTTAGTGCAGCACCGCCGCCGAACGCTGCCGCCACACTGACGACCTCTAGCAAATTCTCTTCTGTCGCGCCTTGGTCGAGCGCTCCCTTTGTATGATAAATCATGCAGTATTCATCCTGTGCATGAATACTGATGCCAAGGGCAATCATTTGTTTTTCCTTTTGCGTTAATGAATCGCTCTGAAAGCACTGCTCCGTGAATTCATTGAATTTCTTCCCAAACACCGGCATTTTCTTCTGAAATTCACCCATTGCCGTTTTATAATCAGTCAGTGATTGCTGCATGGATCCGCTCATATGCTGTTCATTCATCTTCATTCCATCCCTTCAGGTCATTTGTACATTTTTATTATGAGCGAGATTTGAAAAAATACACAAAAAAACCTCGCTTTGATGAAAGCGAGGTTAACACATTGTTATTCAGATACCGGTAGTACAGCACCGTCATATTTTTTGTCGATGAATTCTTTGATTTTATCAGAGTGAAGAACTTCCATTAATGTCTTGATCTTATCTGATTTTTCTTCACCTTTGCGAACCGCCACGATGTTTGCATATGGGTTGTTCTTTGTTTGCTCAAGTTCAATTGAATCTTTTTTCGGATTCAATTTATTTTGAATCGCATAGTTGACGTTAATAAACACAGCATCGCCTTCACTGTTTTCATAAGCTTTCGCTGTTAGTTCAGGAGCGATTTTTTTGAACTTTAGGTTCTTCGGGTTTTCTTTGATGTTCTTTACTGTTGCGTTGATTGTATCAACTTTAGGATCAATCTTAATGACACCAGCATTTTGCAATAGTGCAAGCATACGGCCTTGTTCAGCCACGTTGTTTGTCATGATGATCGTTCCGCCGTTTGGAATATCTTTTACTGATTTGTATTTCTTAGAGTAGATACCGAAAGGCTCAAGGTGAACCGCACCAGCACTAACTAGATTGTAATCTTTGTTTGATTTATTTTCTTCATTTAAGTAAGGGATATGTTGGAAAAAGTTTGCATCCACTTCTTTTTCAGCTAACGCTTTGTTGTACATTTTATAATCACTAAGTACTTTCACTTTTAGATCGTAGCCTTTTTCTTTTAGAAGTGGTTTTGCTTCTTCAAGAATTTCGGCATGTGGTGTTTTTGAAGCGGCAACCGTAATGGTTTTGCTATCACTTGCGTTATTAGATGAACCGCATGCAGCTAAGATGCCTGCAAATGCTAGAAATAGTGCACTTAAAATCAATTTCTTCATGAATAAATCCTCCCTTAACGTTTATCAATTTTATTTGTAATCAAATCACCGATTATTTGAATAATAAAGACGATGATGAGAATAAACACAGTAGCTACAAGTGTGACATCTGTATTACCAGATTGGTATCCTTCCACATAAGCAAGGTCACCAAGTCCGCCTGCTCCAATTGCACCTGCAATCGCAGTTGAGCCAATTAAAGCAATCGCTGTTACGGTAATACCTGAAATGAGGGCTGGCAATGATTCTGGCAGCAATACTTTGAAAATGATGGTCGACGTTTTCGCTCCCATTGACCGTGCTGCTTCAATGACTCCTTTGTCTACCTCACGCAGTGCAATTTCGACAAGACGTGCATAGAATGGAGCTGACCCAATGACAAGGGCAGGGAGTGCTGCATTTGGACCTAGAATTGTATGCATTAAGAATTTCGTGAACCCTAATAAAAGAATAATTAAGATGATAAAAGGAATCGATCTGAAAATGTTGACGACTGCACCGATGACAGCATTGATCGGTTTATTTTCCCAAAGACCGCCTTTTCCTGTAAGGAAGAGCAGGAGTCCTAGGATAATCCCGATTGCAAAAGCAAATGCCAATGAAATGAGTGTCATGTACACCGTTTCACCCGTTGCATTCCAAATCACATCTAGGTCAACGTTCGGAAACCATTTCTCAAACATGTGTCATCACCTCAATTTCAACCTGTTTACTTTGGATATAGGCGATGGCTTTTTCAACCTCGGTCTCTTCTCCATTAATATGGATAAAGAGTGTTCCAAACGCGCCTTCCTGCGTTTGAGAAATCTTTCCTTGAAGGATGTTTACATCGACCTTGAAGGATCGAATGATTTCAGTGATGAGCGGTTGCTCGGCAGAATCGCCAATAAAGGACAACCGTACGACCTGACCTTCTTTTACTCGCTCTAAGACGTGTTCGATTGTTTCTTTCGCTTCCTCTGGTTCAGCAAGCTGCTGTACAAATCGCTTCGTCATCTCTTCCTTCGGCTGTCTGAAGACGCGTAATACTTCGCCTTCTTCGACAATGCGTCCATTTTCCATGACCGCGACGCGATGACAAATTTTGCGAATGACGTGCATTTCGTGTGTGATGAGCACAATTGTCAGCCCTAAACGTTTATTGATATCCGCTAAAAGATCAAGGATAGAATCCGTTGTTTGCGGATCAAGCGCTGATGTTGCTTCGTCACAAAGAAGAACCTTTGGATCATTTGCTAATGCTCTCGCAATCCCCACACGCTGCTTTTGTCCGCCGCTAAGCTGAGACGGATACGCATTTTCTTTTCCTTCTAAACCGACTAATTTAATCAGTTCATTCGCACGCTCTCTCCGTTTCGATGTAGGTACACCTGCGATCTCAAGCGGGAACATAATATTTTGTCTCACTGTTCTTGACCAAAGTAGGTTAAAGTGCTGGAAAATCATGCTGATTTCTTGTCTTGCTTTCCGAAGTTTCGCATTCGATACTTCATTGATCCGGTTGCCTGCCACTTCAACAATTCCTTCTGTTGGCAGCTCCAGACCGTTTAATAGGCGAATAAGCGAGCTTTTTCCGGCACCGCTATACCCGATAATTCCGAATATTTCACCTTTATCAATATCTAAGTTGACGTCTTTTACTGCGTCAACATTTCCACTTTTTGAGTAGTACGTTTTTGATACATTCTGTAAATGGATCACAGTCTGCTCACCTGCTTTCTTGCTGAATCTATAGGTTGCCATCACATACGTTCATTTATTCTTCGTGCTGTCATGACTCTAGCCTGTTGCCAGATCAGTAAAAAAGACCTAACTGCAACGCAAGCAGAAAGGCCTTTTATTTCAAATACGCCTTTCTCTCATCTTTCAAAGCGTTGCGACTTTGAGTGAATTGGCACCAATTTCAGCTATGCTGACGGTTGCCGGGTTTCATAGGGCACGTCCCTCCACCTCTCTTAATAAGAGAAAATATGTTGTTTTATGTGATGTTCATGTTTTTACTAACGTAGAATATCATGCCACCCGAGATATGTCAACGCTGTAAATCGCTAATTTCCAAGTAAACGACTAAGTTATCATTTTTCGAAAAAAACCGTTCGTCAGCCAAAGTACCGCCTCTAGTCTTAGGAGCGCACGGAATGACCCTTTTACTTTCACTTGTCCCCTGCTAATTAACTGCTGTAAGGACATATCTCCATCTAATAATTGAAGTATTTCTTTTCTCTCACCATAAAAGATGAGATCCGATAACTCAATTGCAGGTAGTTTCTTCACTTCACCACGCTCATCCACAATCAATGTACAAGAGTCAGTTTCCGCCTCAAATGTAATCTTCAAGGATGATGATGAGAGCAGCGGTTTTAGCAATAATCGCTGCCCTGTGTTTCCATGGGTTTTCACTTTTTCCACATGTATAACCTCCCTGTCATTTGGTTATACATAACATTTCTCTACAAACATTCGCTTGTCCTTTATAAATAACTCGACAAATTTTCAGATGAATTGCTTGAAATATGACAAAAAACCGCTTTATTTAGCGGTTTCAATCATTTCATGAAGATATGGTACGGAGTGAAAGGCATAGCCTTTTTGCACCAGCTCACCTTTTTTAAACAGTAGAAAGCAAGGAACGCTTTCGATCTCAAAAGCCTTCGCAAAGCCTGGTGAGTAGTTTAAGTTATTTTCATAAAAAGGTACATCCGGCTGCATGGTGTCTACGACAGCCAGCATTTTCTTTGCCAGCTGACATGTTCCGCAAAACGGTGTATATAAGTATAAAAGAAATAAATCGTCCTTTATCTCCTTGAATTCGTGTTCTTCAATCTCTTTCATATACGTCCACCCTCATAAATATTTCGAATGAACATCAATGTTTGCAGCTAATAGGATAGATGCAATGTGGGCTGACGGTGAAGCGGCCACTTCGCGGTACGTTCTGTCGACAAAAAGATGAAATGCTTCAGGGAATTCTTTTCGAAATTGCTTCCGCAGTTTGTCGCCTGCATCGTCACTGTCTGCTAATATGTAAACGTCTTTCCCCAATAATTCGTCTACGAGCTGATCCAGCTTCGATGTACTGATCGTGCCATTGGTGCAAATGATGGTAACAGGTTCACTTATGACTTCTTTTAGCTTTTGTTTGTCTGTTTTACCTTCTACAATGATGACCTTTTCTACCTCTACATTCATCACGATCACCCGGCCCTTTTGACGTTGTTCACTTCTCCCTTAGATTACAATTTTTCATTCAGGTTGTAAAGATTGGGCGCTTGCACTAAAAAGACTGCAGCTTATGCTCACTGCAGCCTCATCTGTGATTAGCACCAGCCATTTTCATCATCACAGTCTACATATTTTTCTGTTCCGTGGGTCAATGTATCCGTCAGACGATAAAAACGATTTTGCTCATAGGAATAACCTGATTTTAACTCATATTGGTTTTCACTAATCATCGTGCCAATCTCTTCATTTTGATGATACAGCACCATGCCGCTTTCTTTGAATCGTCCAGTGACATGATCTGTTATATCCACATGTTCTTTTTGAAAAGACAAATTGGACACCCCCCCATAAAGGTAGAGTGTCCAATTTCACGTGAATTAGTCTTCTTTTGTCATTTCTTCATATTGCTCAGCAGTCATCAAGTTCTCAATTTCAGATGTATCAGCTGGCTCTACCACGATCATCCATGCTTTTTCGTATGGAGAGTCGTTGACGAATTCAGGGCTGTCATCCAGCTCATCGTTCACTTCGACGATTGTACCGTTGATCGGTGCGTAAAGCTCAGAAACTGTTTTCACTGATTCTACACTTCCGAAAGGCTCGTCCGCTGTAATTTTGTCTCCTACTTCAGGAAGCTCAACGAACACGATATCGCCTAGCTCAGATTGAGCAAAATGCGTAATACCGATACGCACCTTATCTCCTTCTACTTTGACCCATTCATGTTCTTCTGAATAACGTAAATCTTTTGGTGTGCTCATTCAATACCCCTCCAGTCTTTTCTTTCAATCTATATTGAAGATACCACAATCTGAATGAAAGTTACATCATTTCCAGACGCTTTTAAATGTATCTTCATTAAATCCAACTGTGACTCGTTTACCGTCTGTTGTAATCGGGCGCTTGATCAGCATTCCGTTAGATGCGAGTAATTCTAGCTGCTCGCCTTCTGACATTGCAGGAAGTTGATCTTTCAGCTGTAGCTCTCGGTATTTCTGTCCGCTTGTATTAAAGAACTTCTTCAGCTCTAAGCCACTTTTTTCGTAAAGCGCTTTTAATGTTTCTTTATCAGGCGTCTCTTCGACGATATGTATGCTGTTGATATCTTTATTGTGTTCTTCCAGCCATTTTTTTGCTTTTCGGCATGTACCGCAAGATGGGTATTCATAAAAATCTAAAGCCACTATTTTCACCTCCTGCAAGTAGTGAGAACATTTTATCACAAAATATTTTAAAAACCTAAATGTATGCTTACAAAAAGGTGCGGAGTGATACCCGCACCTTTTCAGCCGTCTTATACGATATATTTCTCTGCTTCAAAGATTCGTTTCGCCACTTCGCGCTTTTTGGCGATGACATTGATCGGGGTGAATCTTGTCAGTTTGCGAAGAGCTGACAGACTCATGCGGAGTGCATCTCCTTCTTCCATCGCGATCAAGGATTCTTTTGCATGAGCTTCAATTTTTAAGAAGGCTTCCTGCGTGAAAATTTGTGTGTAAGCAAGCTTTTGAGTATTCTTATCTAGCCCTGATGCAGCGATTGCCTTTTCAGTACGCAGAATCGCCGATTCAGCAGCAAAAATTTCATTGACGATATCCGCTATGTTCACAAGAATCTCTTGCTCTTTGTCTAATGCTTTTCCATACTTCATCGCCGCCATTCCAGATACCATTAAGGCGATCTTTTTCGCATGGGCGAGCAAGTATTTTTCTTGATCGAGCGGCTGATCACCTGGCTCTTCCGGCATCATCATCATGAGCTCTTCCTGTAAGGTTTGCGCCTTTTGAAGCAGCGGAAGCTCTCCCTTCATCGCTTTCTTCAAGAATGTGCCTGGTACAAGCAGACGGTTGATTTCGTTAGTCCCTTCAAAAATACGGTTAATCCGCGAGTCACGATAGGCTCTTTCGACCTCGTATTCTTGCATGAATCCATATCCGCCGTGAATCTGCACGCCCTCATCCGCTATATAGTCTAAAGTTTCAGAGCCAAGTACTTTACAAAGAGAGCATTCAATCGCATATTCTGCAATGGACTGGGCAATTTGTTTGCCATCCTTTTGCTCTTCTTCACTTAATAGACCCATGCGCTGTTCAAATAATCCGACTGTGCGGTAAACAGCACTTTCCATCGCATAGAGCTTTGCCGACATGTTGGCTACTTTTTCACCAATTAAGCTAAATCGAGAAATTGGCGTTTGGAATTGCTTACGTTGGTTTGCATATTCTGCCGATAATTGAATGACACGTTTTGACGCACCAACTGTTCCGACAGCCAGCTTGTAGCGTCCGATATTCAAAATGTTAAAGGCAATGACATGACCTCTGCCAGCCTCACCTAGTAAATTCTCCTTCGGCACTTGAGCATCTTCGAGAATTAACGTTCTTGTCGATGAACCTTTAATGCCCATCTTTTTCTCTTCAGGTCCCGTTTTGACACCTGGAAAATCCTTTTCTACGATAAAAGCAGAGAAGTGTTCACCATCAATTTTCGCATATACGACAAAGACGTCGGCAAATGCGGAGTTTGTGATCCACTGTTTTTCCCCATTCAGCACATAATGAGTTCCGGCTTCATTTAAGACCGCAGTTGTCTTTGCTCCAAGGGCGTCAGAGCCTGATCCTGGCTCAGTGAGGGCGTACGCTGCAATTGTTTCTCCAGAAGCGAGTCCAGGAAGATATGTTTCCTTTTGCGCTTGATTTCCAAACAGCACGATTGGCAGAGACCCAATGCCGACATGGGCGCCATAGGAAAGCGAGAAGCTCCCTGCTCTGGAAAATTTCTCGGTAATAATGGCTGAACTGATTTTATCTAATCCGAGCCCGCCGAATTCTTCAGGCACGTCAGCTCCTAGCAGCCCAAGCTCTCCAGCCTTTTTGAGAAGCCTGACAGAATGCTCAAATTCATGGTTTTCAATTTGATCTATATATGGAACAACGTCTTGTAAAATATAATCCTCTGTTGTCTTTCCAATCATTTGATGCTCATCAGAGAAATCCTCTGGTGTAAAGATATGCTCATAATTCGTCTCATCAATTAAGAAGCTTCCACCCTTTTTTACCTCTTCCATTGCTTTCATTCTGTTTTCCCCCTTTAGATCAATTCAAAAATTCCTGCTGCTCCCATGCCCCCGCCGATACACATTGTGACGATGCCAAATTGCTCGTTTCGCCGCTTCATTTCATGAATGAGTGACAGTGTCAGTTTTGTTCCTGTACAGCCGAGCGGATGTCCTAGCGCGATTGCCCCGCCATTGACATTCACTTTCTCTTCATCAATCCCTAAATGACGAATAACTTGAATGGCCTGAGAGGCAAACGCTTCGTTTAATTCAAACAGCCCGATATCCTTCAGCTCAAGTCCAGCGATTTTCAGCGCACGCGGAATGGCTTCAATTGGACCGATTCCCATCACCTCAGGCGGTACACCGCCAACAGCAAACGCCCGAAACTTGGCGAGCGGCTGAAGGGAAAGTGAGGATGCTTTCTCACGATCCATCATCATCACACACGCAGCACCGTCACTTGTTTGTGAAGAGTTTCCTGCGGTCACCGTGCCTTTTGTCGAGAAAGCCGGACGCAAAGTAGAAAGAATCTCTTCCGTTGTCCCTGCTCTCACGCCTTCATCCTGTGAAAACTTAAATTGATGTTCTTCTAATTGATATTGCTCCCCTACCCGCCGCTCTGTTACATCAACGGAGACAATTTCATCTGAAAATTTTCCTTCCTGTAATGCTTTGGCTGCCTTTTGATGACTTCTTACCGCAAAGGCGTCCTGATCTTGACGTGTGACCTGATACTTTTGCGCCACCTGCTCTGCCGTGTGCCCCATGCTCATATAGTATTCAGGCGCTTGTTCTGCCAATTGAGCATTCGGACGAATGGAATGACCCATCATCGGCACCTGTGACATCGATTCGACTCCTCCAGCTAAGATCGTTTCTGCCTGACCGAGCATAATCCGCTCACCTGCATAAGCGATTGACTGAAGACCAGATGAGCAGTAGCGGTTGATGGTGATGGCAGGTACTGTATACGGAAGTCCTGCTAACGCCCCAATATTCCGAGCCACATTTAACCCCTGCTCTGCTTCTGGTGTTGCACATCCGATGATCAAATCATCTATCTGTCCGTCGTAATCACCAGCACGCTTTAATGTTTCTTTTACACACAACGCGCCCATATCGTCAGGTCGAACATGTTTTAACGATCCTTTTTTCGCCTTCCCTACTGGTGTTCTCGCGCCAGCGACAATGACTGCTTCTCTCATTTTGACTCCCCCTTAGTTACGTAAAGGTTTTCCTTTGACGAGCATGTGCTGCATGCGTGCTTGTGATTTCACTTCTCCTACAAGACTTAAAAAGGCTTCCCTTTCAAGCTCTAATAAGTATTGCTCCTCTACCTCTGTTCCAAATGGCAGTTTCCCGCCGGAAATAACATGAGCTAATTTTTTAACTATGGTCATGTCATGCTCTGAAATGTATCCAGACAGTCTCATATTTTCAGCAGCCAATATCATCGCTGCATAGCCTGTTTCTCCCATGACGGGCACCTTTTGCGTAAGCGGCGCACGATAACCCGATTCATCAAGAGAGAGCACGAGTTGTTTCGCATCATAGATCAGGTGGTCTCCGTTCATGCTGATTCGGTCACTCGCGCGCAGCATGTTCATATCCCGCGCTTCCTCTGCCGAAGTGGATACTTTCGCCATTGCAATTGTTTCAAATGTTTTCATCGTGGCGTCTTGTATAGCGGTCTGCGATGGCTTCGCTGATCCTTGCAGATGGCGAAGGTATAATTCTTTGTTTCCACCGCCGCCTGGAATCAGTCCAACTCCCGCTTCGACAAGACCCATGTATGCTTCACTCGACGCCTGAATAGCTGCTGCCGGCAGACAAACCTCTGTTCCGCCTCCAAGTGTCATACCAAACGGAGCAGCAACGACTGGACGGTCGCTATATTTCACCTTCATCATTGCCTGCTGGAAGCGGCGGATCACAAAGTCAATTTCAAAGAAATTATCGTCCTGAGCCTCCATTAAAATGAGAGCAAGGTTGGCACCAACACAGAAGTTCTTCCCTTGGTTTCCGATGACAAGCCCTCTATAACTCTGTTCCACCTCATCGACAGCGCGATTGATCATGTCAATGACATCTAGTCCAATGGCATTGCTTTTGGAGTGAAATTCGAGCAAGGCGACATCATCACCGATATCAATCAAGCTCGCACCAGCATTTTTGAAAATCACGCCGTTCTTCTTTTTCAATTTCGCTAAGGAAATATTCTTGTCGTTTCCTTTTTCCTGTTCGTAAGCCCCATTGTGATAAAACGCACGCTCTCCATCAGCATTTTCTTGATAGAATGTGTCGTGTCCTTCTGACAGCATGTCTTGCACCCACTGCGGGATGCTGTGACCTTCTGCTTCCATGCGCTCGACTGCTTTTTTCACACCAATTGCATCCCATAGCTCAAATGGACCGTGCTGCCAGCCAAATCCCCATTTCATTGCGTTATCGATGGACTGAATATCATCCGCAATTTCGCCTGTTAACTGAGCTGAGTAAAGGAGCACAGGTGCCGTCATGTTCCAGAGCAATTGTCCTGCACGACCATCTTGATAAATAAGCGCTTTCAATTTCGCTTTCGTTCCCTTTTGCTGCTTCGCCATCTCAATGCCTGGATCTTTCAGCTTCGTTCGTTCTCCGTATGTGAGCGTCACAGGGTCAAGTTCTAAAATGGTCTTCCCATTTTTTTGATAAAATCCTTGCCCTGCCTTGCTGCCAATCCATCCCTTTTCAAGCATTCTTTCAATAAACTCAGGCAGCTGGAAAATATCTTTTTCCTTTCCTTCTACTTGGTCATATACGTTGCGGGCTACATGGAAAAACGTGTCGATCCCTACGACATCAAGTGTACGGAAGGTCGCACTTTTCGGTCTTCCAATGAGGGGTCCTGTGACCGAATCCACCTCTCCGATGGTGTATTTGTTTTCAAGCATTTCACGCACTGTCACAAGGAGTCCATAAGTACCAATACGATTGGAAATAAAATTCGGCGTATCTTTCGCTTCAACGACGCCTTTACCAAGTACATCCTCGCCAAACGTTTTCATAAATTGGAGTACTTCTGGATCTGTTTCTTGAATAGGAATGATTTCTAAAAGCTTTAAATAACGAGCTGGGTTAAAAAAATGTGTACCTAAAAAGTGGCGTTTAAAATCCTCTGATCGGCCTTCTGCCATTTTTTCAACCGAAATTCCGGATGTATTACTTGATACGATACTGCCTTCTTTGCGGTGTTCGTCGATGAGAGAGAATACGTGCTTTTTGATGCTGAGCTTTTCAGTAACGACTTCAATAATCCAGTCAGCGTCATGTAATAAGGAAAGGTGGTCTGTGAGATTTCCCGGTGTGATGTATGATAGGTTTTTTGCTGAAGTAAGAGGTGCTGGCTTTTGCTTTAATAATTTTTTCATCGCTTCTTGACTTAATCTATTCCGAACACTAGGGTGATCAAGCGTTCGCTTTTTTGCCGTTTCTTCCTTTGTCAGTTCGTTTGGCACAATATCTAGCAATGTGACTGGTATCCCGATATTGGCTAGATGCGCAGCAATGCCTGAGCCCATGACACCTGAACCAATGACAGCTGCCTTGCGAATATGTTTGCCCATAAATATCCCCCTAAACATTTTGAATGAACAGTCATTCATTTTTTGTGCAAAAAAAAGCAATGCCTCTTTCTTTATCTTAAAAGATTTTCCGAAACAGTTCAAGAGCGGATTTCAAAATTTTACACATTCTCATGTGCCTTATTTTACGGCGTATGAATTAAAGAGGAGAGGGCATTGTAAGAATGGAGGTGATGTCCACATGTCTCGTTTGAAGAAAAATCCATCGAAAGCAGGCGTAAGTGCTGCAAGTGTAAAAGGAAACGCAGGTCCATCACAGGAAGCAGACCTAGGCGGAAAAAAGACCAGTCAAAATCAGCAATATAAAAAGAATCAGTAAGGAAACAAAATTGTAAGGAGGAACACACCTTGAACAATCAGCAAATGAATATGCCCCCGCAAGTCATTTCAGTAAAGGATTCCTTGTACTTAGAGGATATGCTGAATTGGAACTTGATCGCTATGAAAAAGGCTCACTTTATGGCCGAGCATTGCCAGGACCAAACATTGAAACAAGAATTAAACCAAGTGGGCCAAATGCACCATCAGCATTACACACAAATTCTTCAGCATTTAGGCAGCTCAGGGCAAGGCCAGTCTACTGGCTTTATGCAATAGGAGGAAAAAAACATGGAACAACAAAACCAACAAAAAATCGGGAATCCTCAAACTCCGGTTCCCACGACAACAAACATGAATGATCGTGATTTTATCACAGATCTGCTGTCGACTGAGAAATATATGACAAGCGGATACAACACAGCGCTCAATGAATTCAGTCATGAATCTCTTTATCAGGATATTCAGCGAATTGCGCTAGAAACTCAGAAAACACAAAGACATTTATATGATGTCATGTTCCAATACGGCTGGTATTCTGTTGAAGCCGCTGAACAGCAAAAGCTCCAGCAGGCGCACCAGAAATTTCAGCAAACACTGACAGAACAATCTCCATACGGACCATCACAGATGTCATAAAGAAAAACTGCCAGTATGTAGCTGGCAGTTTTTTTAACGATCTTGATTCGCTCGATGAGCTTCGTTCATTTGTTTGATTCGCTGAATGGTTTCTTTGATTTCTTCCTTAGCCTCTGGATACGATTCATTAAAATGCTTTGCTAGAGGCGGCATGCTTTTTGCGATATGAGAGTAGATCACCCATTGTTTCACATCTTGTTTCAGTGCGTCTGTTGATTCGCCAAGCAGTAGCTCAGTATATTTCTCAAGCAAGCCTTCCAGCTTTTCATCTAGTTCATTTCCCATTGATCTTCCGCTCCTTTTTTCAGAAAAAAGCCTGACTCTGTACGTAACAGATGTCAGGCTTTTGACATATGATTATCTTGCAGCGAGAAATGTCTCCGCTTGCGCTTGCTGCACAATACAGCGTCCTCTTCCATGCGGAATACATAATGGAGTTCCGAATAAAGGATCTGTTGTCACTTGGCAGTTCATATCGAAAACATTTTTCACAAGATCACAATTAATGACCGTTTCTGGTCTTCCTTCTGCATAAATCGTCTTGTCTTTAATCGCTACAAGGTGATGAGCATATCTACATGCGAGATTCAGGTCATGAAGTACCATGACGATCGTGCGCTGCTCTTTTTCATTTAAGTCAAACAGAAGGTCGAGAATTTCAATTTGATGCGTCATATCTAAATACGTCGTCGGCTCATCTAACAAAATGATATCCGTCTCCTGCGCTAACGTCATCGCAATCCATGCACGCTGCCTTTGTCCACCTGATAATGAATCGACCGTTCGATCAGCGAGGTCTTCCATCTTTGTTGACTTCAGTGCACGATTCACTGCTTCTTCGTCTTGCTTTGACCACTGCTTCAGCCAATTTTGATAAGGATATCTGCCTTGCTTCACTAGCTGATGCACGGTTAATCCTTCTGGCGCTTCTGGTCCTTGCGGAAGAATAGCGAGCTGTTTCGCTACTTCCTTTGTTGGTAATTTGGCAATGGAATGACCTTCAAGCAGGACAGACCCACCCATTGGCTTCATGAGACGGGCCAAAGAGCGAAGTAGCGTGGATTTACCGCATCCATTGCTGCCAATAAATACTGTGATTTCACCCTTAGGGATTGATACATTTAGTTCATCTATGATCATTGTTTCTCCGTAGCCTAAGCTTAAACCTTCAGTAGAAATGGCACTCATTCCGCTCAAACGCTCCTTTTCTCATGCAAATTTTTTATATGAAATATCGTCTATATATAGACGCAAAAGATCACTTATCTCAATTTAGTGTATCAGATTTAAGTGATTTTGAAAATCATTTTCAATTAAAAAATGAGAAAGTTCCGTTTTACTTCTTCTTTTGGAATGTACGTTTGGTCCCATCTTCAAGCTTCATATCGACCTGAATTCGCTGATAATCATCGTCTAAATTAAAAGCAGCTAATAGCTCATTGACATACGTTTCATTGATCTTCGCACTAGGAATCGACATATCATTTAGCTTCATCTTCATCTCGCGTAAAGCTTCTTCACCTTCATAGCGGACACCGTTCATATGATCACGAATCAGTGCTTCTTCTTTTCCTTTCGCCTGACGATAGGTGGCTTCGTATAATTCGCTTTTCTGCCCGTATTGAACATGCAGGTGGAGATGCTCAAATGGAAGTTCCTTCATTTGAATCGCTGAGAGACTCTCTGCTTCTGCTTCCTTTGTTTGCTGGAGCGGCTCAATCGATTGGCAGCCAGACAGCATAAAAAGCAGCACTCCTATTTGTCCCGCCTTCTTCCAACACATCATGCGCTTCCTCCTATTTCTTATCATCGCTTTTTATTCTTCTCCATCCTTCTTTTCGTTATTCAATAAAAGAGCGGTCTATGGTAAATTGAAACAAAAAGGAGGTACGAGATGATGAAAAGGACAGCCATTGTAACTGGTGCCAATAGCGGCTTTGGCAAGCTCATCACGACTGGTCTCGCCAAGCAAGGCTATACAGTGATTGCAGGTGTCAGGCAGGAAGCCAATGCGAAAAAGCTTGCTGAAGAAATCGAGCAAGCCTCGTTAGCCGAAGCGATACATATTGAAGCATTAGATGTGACAGACACGCAGTCAATTCAAGCATTTCAGAAAAAGTTGCATACTTACGCCCCCATTACCTTGCTTGTCAACAATGCTGGAACAGCCTATGCGGGTTTTGCTGAAGAGGTTCCTGTTGACACGTACCGCCAGCAATTTGATGTCAATGTTTTCGGAGTCATGGAAGTGACACAAGCCGTCCTTCCGCTGATGACAAATGGTGCAAAGATATTCAATATGAGCAGCATCAGCGGATTAATGGGAATGCCCGCACTTTCTCCTTATGTATCCTCCAAGTTTGCTTTAGAGGGCTACACAGAGAGCTTGCGCATTGAACTGGCATCGTTCGGTATACAGGCAGCCTTGATCGAGCCAGGCTCTTTCCAAACGAATATTTGGAACACGTCTATGAACGAGCACATGTTGCAGCCAGAGGAAGGCTCGAAATACATTCACCTCTATCAAAAAATGATGGCCCATATCAATGCCCAGAAATCAAACTACGGGGACCCGCGTGAAGTCGCAGAGCTTGTGATTCGATTAGCCGAGAAGAAGCGGCTGAAAAAGCTGAGATATCCGATTGGGAAAGGAGTGCGGCTTTCATTCACAGCAAAGCAGCTCCTGCCTTGGAGCATGTGGGAAAAGATCATATTACGTACACTCTCTTCAAAAAAATAAGCATAAAAAAACAGGTAGACCTTTAACGTCCACCTGTTTTTTTCATTTATTCAGTTTCAGACTGTCCAAGGGTAATGTCTAGGTTCTTGTTTTTCCCTTCACGAATAACAGTCATTGTCGTTTTATCGCCGACTTTTGTTTCTTTGTACAAAATTTCTTTCAGCTGAGAGCTGTTCGCCACGTTTTTCCCTTTAAACTTGATGATGACATCTCCAGACTTCAAGCCTGCTTTTTGTGCAGGTGATCCTTTTGATACATCCTTTACGTAAATCCCTTTGCCGATTTGTTTATCAAATAGGCCGAGCGTATTTTCTTGATACGTTTCAGGCACTTGCTCAAGGTCAATCATTTGTACGCCAAGATAAGGACGTTCAACCTTTCCGTTTTTCAACAGCTCATCTACAATCGGTTTGACATCGTTACTTGGAATCGCAAAGCCGAGTGATTCCACACCGCTTTCGCTAATTTTTAAGCTATTGATACCAATGACTTGACCATCTGTATTGATAAGCGGTCCACCGCTGTTTCCTGGATTGATCGCTGCATCTGTTTGCAGTACATTCATTTCCACCGTACCAGATGATGTGTTCGCTTCAACTGTACGATCAAGACCACTAATAATCCCTTCTGTCACAGTACCAGAGAACTGGGCACCAAGCGGGTTCCCAATTGCAATCACTTTGTCTCCAGCACGGAGCTTAGAAGAATCACCAAAGCTCGCCACTTTATCAATGCCGTCTGCATTGATTTCGACAACAGCTAAATCTGTCATCACGTCACTGCCGACAAGCTTCGCGTCTTTTGTTTTTCCGTCATAAAGTGTGACCTTCAATTTATTGGCACCCTCGACTACGTGGTTATTTGTAATAATGTACGCTTTTTTGCCATCTTTTTTAAAGATGACACCAGAACCCGTTCCAGCTTCAGCTTCTGTTGAATCACCGCTAAGGCCAAACGAATTTTGGGTAGATTGGTAGTTTGAGACTCCCACAATGGTTGGCTCTAAATCTTCTACCATATCAGAGACATTCGTGGCATTGGTGATTTGTTTTGTTGAGAAATTTTCAGAGGCTGCCGGTTCACTTGACGCTGTTTGCGTTTGAGTGTTTGCTGCTGTGTTCTGTGACTGCGGCAAAAGCGGTGTAATGCCAAGCACAAGGCCTCCGCCAATAATTCCTCCAAGGATCGGACTGAGCCATGCTGCTTTCCGCTTTTTCTCCTTTTTCGACACACGGTCATCCTCCATTTGAGGAGAATGGTTTGTCACACTCTCCTGAGTGGCAGAAGCTTCGTTTTCATGAGGTTGAAAAACGAGTTCCTTTTCTTTTTCAGGTTCGTCTATTTGTTTCTCATTCTCTTGATGTACATCTTCTTGTTGATTCAACTTCTTCTCTTCATCTTCTCTTCGGAAATCCATCGCTTACACTCCTTTACATCATGTTCATGACCTGCTTGATTCATATGTGTAGATCGGACTCATGTCCTCTTAATGGCAACATCATTGAAGATACTACATGACAATATGTCAAATTATATAATACTTATTCATAGAAAAAAAGCAAGGTGCGCACATTCGTGAAAAGCACCTATTGATCTGCCTTTTGTCTATGCCCTTTTTTCCCTTGAGCTTATCATAAACAAACATTATGGGATAATGATGAGAAGAATATGTGAAATTGTGAAAAAAGCATGTGATTGTTGACATGCCGCCTTTGTATCCCGTTATAATGACGTTGAGAGGATGTGGAAGACTTTGTCGTACACCATTTATTTAGTGGAAGATGAACAAAACTTAAACGAACTTTTAACCAAATATTTAGAAAGTGAAAATTGGAATGTCTCCTCTTTTTTAACCGGAGAAGCGGCACGCGAAGCAATGAATAAGCCGCCGCATCTATGGATTTTAGATATTATGCTGCCTGATACAGATGGCTACACACTGATTAAAGAAATCAAAGCCGCATCACCTGACGTACCGGTCATTTTCATTTCAGCACGCGACGCTGATATTGATCGTGTCCTCGGTTTAGAGCTGGGAAGCAGTGATTATATTGCGAAACCATTTCTTCCGCGCGAGCTGATCATTCGGGTGCAAAAGCTGCTTGAGCTTGTGTATAAAAACAGCGATACTCCGCAGCAGCAAAGTGTTACACCCGTTTCCTCTTATGTCATTCATGAGGATGTAAGAGAGGTGTATGAAGGAGATCAGCTGATTAACTTAACTTCTAAGGAATTTGACTTGCTGCTTTTATTTACACATCATCAAGGACATGCTTTTTCTCGTGAAGATATTCTCGTCAAAATTTGGGGACACGATTACTTTGGGACAGATCGTGTGGTGGATGACCTTGTCAGACGATTGCGCAAAAAAATGCCCGACTTAAAGGTCGAGACCATCTATGGATTTGGCTATAGGATGCTAAAAGGATGAAGAACAAACCACTCGCTTTTCAAATTTGGATCGTCATCTCTGGTATTTTACTCACCATCTCGATTGTTCTGATCATCCTATTTTCCAATACATTACGAAATTTTTTCACGAATGAGATTTATAAAAATATCGAAAATGAACAGCAGGTGCTCACAGAATATCCGTTGAACCGAGACGGCTCGCCAAAGTCGACACCGGAAAACCGCTCGGTGCAACACATTCTGATTCCGTCAGATGAATTAAACCAAATGGGGCAGTTTTTCCCACACGCCTTTATTGAGAAAATCCAAGCCTTTGTGAAAAAACAAAAAAGCGCAACGAAACGCTATTCTGAAGAGGTGAATGGCCAGCACATCTTTTTTGTCATCAAAAAAGTATCAACAGGCAATACACAATATATTCTTTTGTCTTATGCGCCAGACTCTTATCGAGATGACCTGTCCTTTACGCTGTTTAAACAGCTGATCTTTATCTTGGGCACCGTTATTTTATTAAGCTGGATTCCATCGATTTGGCTCGCCCGCTACTTATCCCGTCCAATCGTTGCGTTTGAAAAACACGTGAAGCGGATTGCACAAGAAGACTGGGACGATCCTGTCATCGTTGACCGGCAAGATGAAATTGGAAAGCTTGGTCATACCATTGAAGAAATGAGACAAAAACTCATTCAAAAGGATGAAACAGAACGGACTCTTTTGCAAAATATATCACATGACTTAAAGACACCTGTCATGGTCATCCGCGGCTATACGCAGTCGATTAAAGATGGTATTTTTCCTAAGGGAGATCTTGAACAAACAGTGGAAGTCATTGAAGGTGAAGCGGAAAAGCTTGAGAAGAAAATCAAGGATTTGCTGTACTTAACAAAGCTTGATTATTTATCAAATCAACACCCTGCACATGCTTCCTTCCTACTCAGTAATACGATGCTGGAAGTGGTCGACCGAATACGCTGGTCGAAAAATGAATTACAGTGGAACGTGGACTTAGATGATGAGGCTGCTCTTGAAGGCGATCCAGAACAATGGAGCAAATTATTTGAAAATGTCCTAGAAAATCAACTTCGCTACGCAAAAAGGAAAATTGATATTCAAATGAAACAGGAAGAGGAACAAATACGCATTGTCATTCGTAATGACGGTCCTCCAATTGAAGAACATATGCTATCCAGCCTATACGAACCTTTTAGTAAGGGAAAAAAGGGCGAATTCGGTATTGGATTAAGCATTGTCAAAAAAATTCTCTCCATGCATCAAGCGTCTATATCAATTGAAAATGATGATCTAGGTGTACGTTATACGATCACGGTACCAAAGAAGAGACTGTAGGTTTTTGACCGCAGTCTTTTTTAGATGAATGAATACCCATTGAAATCACGGTATGTGGCTTTGATTTTCTTGCCAGCTTGATACATCCATTTCTTTTCAATGGTTGTCTCTTTTGGCATTTTGACTTTTTCTACTTGAATTCCTTTTGTTCGCAAGCGTCTTATCATATCATCGATTTCTCTCATGGAACATCATCCTTTCACATTTTTTGACCAGTTGGTCACCTTACTTTATAATATAAAGAATTACACTGTAAAAAACAAGTTACAATCTGATTAATTTTTGAAAACTTTCGTCGTTTATGACCGATAAGTCACATCTCTTTGCGCACGTTTCCTAAGACATTTGTCTCTCGGTAAGAAAGGATGACATTCATATTGAAAAAGAAAGAGAAAATGATCATTGAGGCTGGCATGAAATTGTTTGCCAGTAAAGGCTACAATACAACGTCTGTTCAGGAAATTGCGGATGAATGCCACATGTCAAAGGGTGCTTTTTATCTTTATTTTAAATCAAAGGAAGCACTGCTCATTTCAATCTTACATTACTATTACGATAAGGTATTTACCCGGATCCACGAGGTTCAAACAGAGGGCGGCACACCAAAGGAAGCCTACCGCAAGCAGCTTACTGTCTACTACGATAATATTTTGCAGCAAAAGGATTTTATTAAAATGCAGCTGAGCGATCGAGCACTGCCAATGAATGAAGAAACGCAGCAGCTCGCAAAACAAATCAGACTTGCCACCATTCAGCTGCATATTGATAACATTAAGCAGGTATATGGAGATGCAGCGATTCCTTATATGGCTGATCTTTGTTTGACAATTGAGGGCATGAGTCACGTTTATTTTGAGCTTGCGATTTTATATGATTTTCAGCTGGAGGCTGAGGAGCTAGCCGCAACGATGATTCACCGTATCGATGATTTGATAGGCGGTATGATGGCGCGACATGATCTTCCGCTCATCTCTGTAGATCAAGCGAGCGATTGGTTTGGTCCTATTTATGAACGGTCATTCGACCCGCTGACAGAATCTCTTTTAAAAGAATTAAGAGAGCAGGCTGAAGCACACTATGAGGTGAAAGACGAGCCTGATTTATTTGAAGCACTCGGCATTCTAGAAAATGAATTAAACAAACAGAAACCTAGACAAGTCATCGTGAAAGGCATGCTGCATCAATTAAAATTATACGCACCGCTCCAAACCCACTCTGAATCACTTTTGCGTATTTTGAAAGAGGATCATTTGTAGAACCCAAGGCACAACCTGGGTTTCATTTTTGTCCACATCACGTTCAATGAAAAAAACCAAGGGCAGCCGCCCCTGGTTTTTATTTTGCTTTCGGTGTCACCATTTCTTCTGGTTTCACAAACTCTTCAAACTGCTCTTCTGTTAACAGCTCTAATTGAAGTGCTGCTTCTTTTAACGTTAAACCTTCTTTGTGAGCAAGCTTTGCAATTTTCGCTGCATTTTCATATCCGATGTGCGGGTTAAGTGCCGTCACAAGCATCAATGAATTGTTCAAGTTTTTCTCGATTGTTTCTAGGTTTGGTTCGATTCCAACTGCACACTTGTCATGGAATGAGTTCATACCGTCAGCAAGTAATTCAACTGATTGCAAGAAGTTATAGATGATGACCGGCTTAAATACGTTCAGCTCAAAGTTTCCTTGGCTCGCGGCAAAACCGATTGTTGCGTCATTCCCCATAATTTGTGCTGCGATCATTGTTAAGGCTTCACTTTGAGTTGGGTTGACTTTACCTGGCATAATGGAGCTTCCTGGCTCATTTTCAGGAATGATCAATTCACCAATTCCGCAGCGAGGACCACTTGCCAGCCATCTCACATCGTTGGCAATTTTCATTAAATCAGCTGCAAGTGCTTTTAGGGCACCGTGTGCATACGTAATTTCATCATGGCTTGTCAGCGCATGGAATTTGTTTGGTGAAGAATTGAAATTTTGACCTGTCAGCTTGCTGATTTCCTCAGCGACATATTGACCAAACTCAGGATGTGCGTTAATTCCTGTACCAACAGCTGTTCCGCCAATCGCAAGCTCTCTCATTTTTTCAGTTGATTCTAGAATCATTTCTTTTGAACGGTCCAGCATGTACACCCAGCCGCTAATTTCTTGACCTACTGTCAGTGGAGTTGCGTCTTGCAAATGCGTACGACCGATTTTAACAATCTCTTGATATGCTTTTGCTTTCTCATCAAGAGTCGCTCTTAATTGATCAATCGCAGGCAATAATTTTTTGTACACAGCTAAAACAGCTGCCACGTGCATAGCAGTTGGGAATGTGTCATTTGAGCTTTGGCTACGGTTGACGTCATCATTCGGATGAATGCTGAACTCACTATTTTTATCTTTCAAGTAAGCAGTTGCTCTATTTGCAACGACTTCGTTCATATTCATGTTACTTTGTGTCCCGCTACCTGTTTGCCATACAACAAGCGGGAAATGCTCGTCATACTTTCCGCTGATGATGTCATCACATACAGCAGCAATTGCTTCTGCTTTTTCGCTCTCAAGGTTGCCAAGACGTTCGTTGGCAATCGCTGTGCTACGTTTCAAAATTGCAAACGCATTCACAACTTCCTTTGGCATTTTCTCAGAACCGATTTTGAAATTTTCTTTGCTTCGTTGTGTTTGTGCACCCCAGAACTTGTCCTTTGGCACCTTGATTTCGCCCATTGTATCTTTTTCGATTCTAAATTCTGTCATTATGTATCCCTCCATAGCTTTATACACTCAACTCTATTCTATACAAAAAACCAAAATCCTTTAAGCGTTTTCAATTAAAATTTTATCTTTATTTTAATTTTAGTTCAATATAAACGCGGACATCTTTCGAATATTTGTATTTTGGGTTCGTTTTTCCGTAATCCTTTGATGTATATGTCACTTCATAATGCTTGTCAAACGACTGTAGAATACGGTCAATCTCCTCTTTTGTTCCTGCTAAACGAATTTGTGCCATCTTGTTTCCTCCAAAACCCTCATTCTTTCTTTTACCACAAAATAATGTAACACAGAATATTGTTTTTTCAAGCAGGTAATGCTAAGAAAAAGTTATTTGAGGCGGGTGATCATTTTGAATCAGACTCCATTGAAAGAGCACTTATACGATAATCTCTCCGTCATTCTCCCGCAATTAAAGGAAATGGATGATTTAGTCCATGAGAAAAAAACGCTGCCTCACGGGCAGGTTGTTTACTATTTATACATAAAAGAAATGAACGAAAAGATGGAGATTCAAACCTTTTTAAAGCTGCTTCTCCAAGATCATACGTCTCTTACAAAAGAAAAGTTGGAATCTAATTTATCCATGATGACGACACGTTCGGTGAAGACCTCTGAAGAATTGGTCGATGCGATTTTTGAAGGGCATTGCGTGGTGCTGATTAATGGATTTCAGCATGCGTATATTTTAGAAACGCATGGAACGAAGAAACGCAGTTTAGGGGATTCTACATCTGAAACAGTCGTAAGAGGGCCGAAAGTTGGCTTCATTGAAGATTTAAACACGAACTTAGCTCTCGTGCGACAGCGCTTGAAAAACCCTGACCTCAAAACAGTTAACATGAAGATCGGGGAAAAGAAATACACCCAAGTGACCATCATGTACATTGACGGTATCGTTGAAACCTCTGTTCTAAAAGAGGTAAAAAAACGGCTCAAGCAAGTCACCATTGATGATATACAAGACTCTGGTGTTCTTGAGGAGCTCATTGAAGACAATGTGTATTCTCCTTTTCCGCAAATTCAAAACACAGAACGGCCTGATAAAGTCGCCTCTGCTTTGAACAATGGGCGAGTCGCCATCTTTGTCGATCATTCGCCTTTTGTGTTAATTGTACCTGCTTCGCTCGCGACGATTATGCAATCACCGGATGATTATTATGAAAGATGGATCGCCGCCTCTCTCATTCGTATGCTGCGGTTTACCTCGATCTTTCTGACATTATTTTTATCAGCCATTTATATTGCGCTTGTGTCGTTCCATCAGGGACTTTTACCAACAACTCTGGCTATTTCGATCTCAAGTACAAGAGAAAATGTCCCCTTTCCGCCTATTGTGGAGGCACTCATCATGGAGATGACGATTGAGCTTCTACGGGAAGCCGGCTTAAGGCTGCCAAACCCGCTCGGTCAAACGATCGGACTTGTTGGCGGGGTTGTCATTGGGCAGGCAGCCGTTCAGGCTCATATTGTGAGCTCAATCATGGTGATTATCGTCAGTGTGATGGCCCTTGCGTCCTTTACTGTTCCTCAATACGGGATGGGCATGTCCTTTCGTGTGCTCCGCTTTGTGTCCATGTTTGCTGCGGCTACCTTTGGTTTATACGGGATTGTGCTGTTTATGCTCGTACTCCTTACTCATCTCACACGGCAAAAAAGTTTTGGCACACCGTATTTCTCACCAGATTTTGTGTTCAGCTATAAAAACGAGGACAATTCCATTATTCGATTGCCCTTAAAAAATCAACAGAAAGGAGAACGAGATGGTCAATCATAAAGAGTCGATATCAAGCTATCAGGCAAGTGCCATTATTGCAAATACAACACTAGGCGCAAGTATGATGATTCTGCCACGTTCAATGGCTCAGGCTGCGGCTACACCTGATGGCTGGATTGCACTCTTACTTACGAGTGTCATTTACATTGTGTTTATTTTTGCAAATGTCCTGATGATGAAAAAAGTCCCCTTCTCCTCATATTATGATTATACGAATGAGGGACTTGGAAAATGGATTGGCGCGCTTGCCAATCTTTTGATTATTATTTATTTTCTTGGCGTTGCCAGCTATGAAGTACGGGCTATGTCAGAAATGGTCAAATTCTTTCTGCTTCAAAACACGCCAGTAGCCGTGACAATGATCAGCTTTATTGTAGTTGGGTTTTATTTGGTGATTGGCGGAATTGGTGATTTAGCCCGGCTTTTCCCTTTTATACTGATTGTGACGCTCATCATCTTATTTGTCGCTTATGGGCTTAGTCTCCAAGAATTTAAGTTAGATAACCTCCGTCCCGTTTTAGGAGAGGGGTTCTCCCCTGTCTTCAATTCCTTGAATGCATCTGCCATATCGTTTGTCGGCATTGAAATGATACTGTTTATGCCTGCTTATCTGAACACACAAAAACACACCTTTGCTTATGGGACAGTCGGCTTTTTGATTCCTGCGATTATTTATATTTTCACTTATATGATGGTGATTGGTGCGCTGACTGTTAAAGAAACGGCGACTTTGACTTGGCCGACCATTGCCTTATTTCAATCATTTGATATTCAGGGGATTTTTATTGAACGAATTGACTCCTTTTTGCTTATCGTTTGGCTGATTCAGCTTTATACAAGCTTTGTCGGATATACATTTTTTGCTGCAATCGGGGTGTCTAAACTGACCAAGTTTCCTAAAAAAGTGGTCCTTGTTTTAATGGGAATTGTGATTTACTTTGCAGCGATTTTTCCAAAGGATGTCGATACAGTGCGAAATTATTTAACCTATGTGAACAACCTCTTTTTCCTGCTGTTCGGCATTCTCCCGTTTCTCTTATTTATCATCGTATTTTTCAAAAGGAGGCGGAACACAACATGAAAAAGAAAGCAGCTGTTGCTCTTTTGACGCTAGTTCTATTAAGTGGTTGCTGGGATAGCACAAATATTGAGGAGCTTAACATGGCGATTGGATTTGCAGTAGACAAAGGGGACCAAGGGAATAAATTAAAGGTATCTATGCAAGTCCTCGTTCCTCAAAAGATCTCTCAGGAATCAAACATCAAAGACCCTACGAAAATCATTGAAACAAACGGGGATTCTGTGCATCAAATATTCCGCACAACGGCGCTGAAAAGCCATCGCATTTTCGCACAGCAGCTACGGGTGTTTTTGTTTTCTGAGGAACTCATCAATGAGAATGATTTCGACCTCGTCATTAATCAATTCATTCGAGACAATGAAACGAGGAGAGGAGGCCTCGTCTTTATGACCTCTAAGAATCCTGGAGACATGCTGAAAATCAATGACGACGGACAGCCAGCCTCTACGATCTTATACGATCTTTCTGAGAATAGAAAATCGACCATTCGCATGTTTAAGACTAGCTCATTAGGAGATATTTCTTCTGCCATGCAAAACAATGTATCTTTCGCTATTCCGAAAGTCAGCGTCGATCAAGGAAAATTAATGATCGATGGAGCCTCTATTATTAAGAATAAGCGATTTCTCACCAATATCTCTCCGTTAGCAGTACAGTCATATAATCTGTTAACTGGAGACGGACTGGGTGGAGTCATTGAATTTGAATATGAACACAGCATCTACTCTTTTGAGATTTTCAAACTCAAGCACCATATTAAAACCAATAAATCAGCCAGCGGAAAATATCAATTTGATGTGTCAGTGGAACTTGATGGACGATTGTCTGAGGATTGGAATGAACGTGAAAACGCTTTTAATGAAAAGTATCTCAGAGAAATCGAAGGCGTTGTCAAGCGTCGAATAGAGACAAGCGTTAAAGATTTCATCGGTGAATTACAGCACGAGATCAAAGCAGATATTTGCGGATTCTATCAAAAGGCGAGTATTGCCTACCCGAAAGATTTTCGAAAAGAGGCAAAACATTGGGATGAAATTTTTAGTGAATCAGATATTCGTTACAAAGCAAATGTGAAAATCCGTGACTTCGGGACTAAGGGCGCAACACAATCCTTATAGAGTATGTTAAAATGGTAAGAAAAAAAGGGTGTCAATCATGAAACGAGCTTTACTTTCGGCCGGCATTCTATTTTTGATTCTAGGAATACTCCTGTTAGTCGTTGTATTCATGCAATCAAAAGAAGATTTCTTCATTGAAGCCGACAGCTTTTCGAGCACATTTTTGATCGTGATTTATTATGGACAAACCCCTGCGCTCCTTCTTGTTGGAGGCGGTATATTCGTCGGACTTTCACAGATCATTGGTTTGCAAGAGAAAAAGGCAGCATTGGCAAAGGAGAGCGTAAAGCTATTATCCGAGATGAAGAAAGCCCTAGAAGACAAATCGGCCGAGGAGCAGGAGGCTTTTCCAGTTCCTGAGCTCCATCAACTATCCGAACGTCCGATCACAGGACAGAAGGACTAAATTTACGCATGTTCTAGCAGCTTTCTTTTGAAAGCTGTTTTTTTATTTTATTGAATCAGCTTATGACGATGCGCATACACAGCCGCTTGCGTCCGGTCTTCTACATCGAGTTTGGAAAGAATGTTTGTAATATGTGTCTTCACTGTTTTAATTGTAATAAATAGTTCCTCAGCAATGACCTTATTCGATTTCCCATCGGCAATCAGCTTCAAGATTTCCATTTCCCTTGCTGTTAATGCATCATGAAGGATCGATCCATTTGAGGAATGACGAAGTTTATTCATCACCTTTCCAGCTACTTTTGATTCTAGTCTTGGTTCGCCGATACTTGCAGACCGAATGGCATCTGCAATTTCTCCTGCCTTGGATGTTTTTAATAAATAACTTAAAGCACCTGCTTCAATCACTGGATAAACTTTATCATCGTCAATAAAGCTCGTCAGAACGATAATTCGAGCATCTTCAATTTCCTGACAAATTCTTTTCGTTGCTTCGATGCCATCCATGCCTTCCATGACAAGATCCATTAAAATGACATCTGGCCTTAATTCAACTGCGAGCTCTACACCTTTTTGTCCATCTGACGCTTCACCAATGACTTCAATATCAGCCTGTGCCTCTAAAAAAGCAGCAAGCCCCATTCTCACCATTTCGTGATCGTCGATTAAAAGCACTCGAATCATCGAACGTTCTCTCCTTTTCCTTCATCAAAAATGGGAACCTTCACATCAATTTGTGTTCCTTTTCCCTCAAATGACATAATCTCTGCGACACCGCCTACTTCACTTGTTCTTTCACGAATTGATTCCAGTCCGTAGGAGGCCGTCTTCACATGATCGGTTTGAAAGCCGATCCCATTGTCGATAATCTTCAGCTGCACCTGCCGATTTCGAATGAGCAGACGAACCGTCACCTTTGTCGCCTTTGCATGCCTGAATACATTTGACAGGGCTTCCTGTACAATTCGGAAGAGGTGATCCTCTACTCCTTTTGAGAGCGGAACATCATCTTCTATTTCCCAATCAATATCAATCGGCTGTTTTGCTTGAAATTCATTTAGGAGCTCAATCAAGCCCTTTTTCAAGTCTTTTCCTTCAAGGGTGATCGGTCTGAGATGAAGCAAAAGCGCACGCATTTCATTTTGTGCATCGCCAGCCATTCGTTCGACTAGGCGCATTTGCTTTAAAATCTTTTCATCCTTTTCCTTCATGACTTCAAGAATCGCAGAGGTCATCATCGAGATCGCAAATAACTGCTGGCTAACCGCATCATGCAGTTCTCGTGCTAAACGCTGACGTTCTTCTGAGACGACCGACTTTTTCATTTGCACCTGCCATTCTGCCCGCTCATTCGAGAGCTTTTGCAAAGAGGCTACTTGACCTTCCACTCGTTTCGCCATTTCATTTAATTGATCAGCCGCTAAGCCAATTTCATCGTCGCCAAGAGACGGCAGTCTGTATGCAAAGTTCCCATTTTCAAACTTTAAAATCGACTCTACAAGCTGATCAAGACGCTTTTTATGCTGATAGCCAAATACATGTGAGGCAGAAAACCCAATGGCAAGACTAATGATCAGTAAAATACAAAAAAAACGGGATGCCAAACCAGCGGGTAGAGAGGAGAATCATCGGATCAAGCTGATAATAAAAAAACATGGGCAGCATCGTCATGATGACAACACCAAGCGAGATCCCTACTCCAAGACGAATAGATTGCCACTGGATACCTAGATGGAGTTTCCTCATAAGTATCTCACATCCACATCTCCGATCAGTAAAGAGATGGAGATTTTCACTTTTCGTTTGCTCTCATCGTAATTGTCTGTCATCACATACACTTTACTGCCGAATCCGCTTCTTTTTTCATCAATAATTTTCATATCACCAATGGCAGCTGAAGCACTCACACATACTTCAATATCCTGCGGTACGAAAATATCCACATCTCCGATGAGCCCGCTTATCACGATCGTGCTCTCTTCTTCTGCGATGATGGCCTTTGATAAGTCGATTTTGACATCCCCGATAAACCCTGAAATCGTCAAATCACTTAATTGAAACGGCTTTTTCATCAGCCTGACTTCACCGATAAAAAAGTCATGCTCCTTGCGCGGCTTTGTCTGGCTCTTTGTTTTCTTTTGCTCGCCCTCTTTTTCAAGATTGACTTTCAATGAAGGCTTATCGCTCTCCGGTGCTTCCTTTTTATCGACATCAAAAACAGGTTTGTTTTTCAATAAGCGATAGCCGGCATATATCAAAAAGGCCGCAAATAAATATCCTGTGAGACTAAATGTAATATTGAGCAGGAATTTTAAAAAGAGAAAGCCGGCAAAAATATAGGAAACTGAACCGAGCCAACGTTTGGATCTTGAGTGCAGCCAATAGCCCGCAAGCGCAAAAAACACAGGCCAAAACAAATCGGCTCCGATCCCAATAATTTTGAGAAATAGATTAATACCAAAAATCACGACAATGATGCCTAAAATTTGATTCCTTGAAAAACGCAGTTGACTCGCCTCCTTCCTTTGTTTCGTTCATTACCGCAGCTTTAAGTTTCCGCTTGTCATTTCAATATCGACTAAGTGTGTCCCTTTTCCCCGCGTGCCTGTAAAGCCTCGACCTTCACTATCTGCTTGATCAAAGTGATAGGTGTGATCGACACTTCCACTTGTTTTTTTCACTTGGACATTAAAATCTCCTTCATCCGGCAGGTTAAATTTTGCGCTGCCTGATGTCATGTGAAAAGAGACAGGTGATTCAATGGTATCAAAACTTGCCGTCAATCTACCACTTGTCATTTCTAGCTGCATTTCGCCTTTGACATCTTTAATATCGGCACGCCCTGAGGTTGCTCCAATATCGCTATTTTTCGCATCGATGTGAGACACAGAGAGTCTGCCAGATGTCGCTTTGATTTCGACATTGTTTGCTGAGAAATTCTCGGCATTGAGGTTTCCGCTTGTTGATTTGAGGATCACATCTTCAAGTGCCAGCTTCCCTTCGCCGTCCATCTCACTGACCCCGCTTCCACCCGTAATCTTCACATTTTTATGATAATCTGTTGGCATTTTGACTAAGAGTTCTCCTTTTTCAAATGAAGTGAAAAACAAGAATCCTTTATTTTCAGCACGGATTTTAAATGTACTGCCTGTTTGTTCCGCATACATTTTCCCTTTTCCACCTACGACCATCACGGAAATATCGGAACGATTTTCAGGTTTTACCTTCACGCGAAATCCAGAAAGAGAAATATCTAATTGATCAATTTCATCTTTTTTCGCTGAAGCTGTTGTGACTGCTTTTTCACGGGAGAAACTCAAATGAAAGAGATTTTCGTTTTTGAAAAGCATCCCAATCATTAAAAAGACACCTACAAGTATACAAATTAGACCGATTAACCGCTTCATTCATACCATCCCTTTATCTTCTGACCTTTTCATTATAAGGAAAAGCGAAACAGAAAGAAATCAAATATCGGAAGAAAAATCCTGCTTTTCTTCCGATCTGCCATTGATTTCTTAGTTTGCTTGCTGCTGCTCAGGCTTCTTCTCCAGCTTGAGCTTCTGCCATTCTTTTTCAACCTCATCAGCATAGTCTAGATGAGCATATGCTCCTTGATCCTCAAATTGTGTATAGCTGCCCGCTTTTGTCTCCATTTCTTCGATACGGTTCTCCATTCGAAGAAATTCTTTATATGCACTTTCACTATCTACTTTATTCATAGATTCGTTCATATGCTGCTTTGCCTGTGCGGCATTTGCTCTTGCTATGAGTGCCTGCTTCTTGTCTTTAATATCACGCAGCTTCGTTTCTAACTGTTGCAATTGCTCTTTTAGCTCTTTTAATTGTTTCACAGATTGCTGATAAGCTTCCTGATATTCCTGATGCTTTTCTTCAAAATACTTCATTTCTGTGAGCGCTTTTCGTGCTAATTCTTCTTCTCCTGCATGAAATGCCAGCTCAGCCTGCTTCTTTCTTTTATCAGCAAATGCTTCCGTCTCTTCTGCTTTGCGCAGGAAGCCTTGTTGAATCGTTTGCTGTTTGATGATCGCATGTTTCGCTTTGGCAATATCGTCCTCCATATCACGAACGTACTGATTCAGCATGACACGTGGATTCTCCATTTTATCTAAGCCCTCATTGACCGTTGCAACAAACATATCTCTCATTCTTCTAAATACCATTTGAATTTCCTCCTCTTATTTTTTCTTTAAAAAATCTTCCCATTCTTGATCAAATGACGTATGCATAGGTTCTTCCATTTTCGGTGACGTGTTTGGCTCCATATATGATCTACTTGATGATTCTTTTGCCTGTTTACCATTGATCATCGTCCAGCCGAAGTAGAGAAGCCCCCCAGATAGTGCGATTCCAAGGATAAATGGCAGAGCTTGCACAACGAACATGACACCAATGACTGCTAGAATGACGCCGAAGGTTTTACTGCCTTTTTCATATTTCTTTACACCTACATAGATGAGCCACGCCCCAATCAGAATTGGGATCAGCCCTCCTAGTGAGCCACCGAAGAAGATGGATAGACCGACAAACATTAAAATCGAACCGATGATGGTTTTACTTGTTATTTTCATCTTCATGCCTCCTTTCTTACTCCTTGCTTTTACTATAGTCAAAAAAGAAAGCTGGCAAAACGTGTCGCAGATTGATCTTTCATTGCGACCAGAGTCGTAACTTCGCTCAGACTGAGCGGTAGAATCAAACAAAAAACACTCTTCGAAAAGAAGAGTGTCCAGATTGTGGACAAAGCCGCTAACTTATTTGCTATTTTTAGCTCTTGTGGGTGCTAAACGTATGGTAGAATCACAGAATAAGTGGTATTTAGATCAAGTCAAAGGCAGGTGTCGTACATTGATAAATAGAGATCAACTAGCTGATCTATTTGCTAGTCATTCTTTTCACATACAAGAAATCTATCGTTTAGTTATCCAGCCCCATAGTACATTAAGTGAGTTTAAGACAGAAAGTGCTGGCTTTCTTTTAAGCATTCGCGGGGAAGCTAGACTGAATATCAATGGGAAGAGCTACGATTTGCAGCCAGGGTCCGTCATGCATGTAACACCAGGATGCCAGCTGGCCCTGCAGGTGATCAGTCAATCAGAATACGAGTACCATTCACTTTTCTATCATTTGAATTGTGATAAGGAATCTGACTGTGACACTGCTTTCAAGCTGGAAACGGGAGCAAATCCGAGAATCATTGAATTACTCACCATGCTCCACCAAAATGTTCATGCACCTGGCGGGATGGGAAAACTTCGAGTCAAGGAATTATTTTTGCGCATCCTATATCAAATGCTAATGGGCTGTAAGCAGAAAGAGAGCTCTCCTAATGAAAGGATCATCGAGGAAGCCGTCGCTTATATTAGAGGGCAATATATGAATCCATTAACACTCCAGGATCTCGCTGAACTGTGCGATATGAATCCTAAAAGCTTCTCATACTTTTTCCATAAATATACCGGACTTCACCCAATTGACTATGTCATCCAGTATCGTATGGAAAGAGCGCGTGAAATACTAAAAGCAGGTAATATTCCCATCCGTGATGTTTCTATGACTGTCGGCTATCCCAATCCGCTATATTTTAGCAGACTATTTAAAAAGAAATTCGGAGTGCCGCCTAGCGCATATACCGCTAAATAAATCTGTAGTATTTCTCCTCAAAACAATGGATGCTAGCCTCATTCCTTAAAGAGTTTCTTCAGCTCTCTATGAAACAATCAGCCTAACTCCTCAGAAATAGATCATCCCTCTTTTGTCAGCCCTGATTAGATAATAATGCATATGATATTCGTTATTTGTGTATTCGCATTTCACGAGGTCCTTGCTATACTAGTCGATGATAATGATTATCAATATCAATTATTGCTGAGGATATACAAAGTGACTCAGCAACGACAGGGAGGCAGATGATATGAACAAAAAAAGGCAGCTTTGTATTGGGTTGTCCTTGTCAGCGACCTGGCTGAAGGGAAAAGGATGGCGGCATCCGAGCAGCATGGTAGAACACTTATTCTCAACCAACTTCTACGTCGAGCTGGCAAAGATTGCAGAGATGGCCAAGCTTGACTTTCTTTTTAAGCCGGATGCACTCGTGCTCAACATAGAGTCATTGGATCACTCCCCTGGCTTTGGCGGTCTTGACCCAACGGTTCTGCTTGCTTCGATTGCTCATGAGACGGATCGAATCGGACTTGTTTCAACCGCCTCGACTACGTTCAACCCTCCCTATGTAGTGGCGAGACAGCTTCAGTCCTTGCATTGGATCAGCAATGGGCGTGCCGGCTGGAATATTGTCACTTCGATCGACGGAGCCGAAAATTTTAGCCATTCACCCATGCCAACCTCAGAAGAACGATATAAGAAGGCGATGGAATTTACGGATGTTGTACGCAAGCTTTGGGAGAGCTATCCAAATGAGGCGCTGCTCATCAATCGGACGACAGGACAGTTTACTGACAGGGAGAGAATTTCTTCTATTCAACATGAGGGGCATTTCTTTCATATTAAGGGTCCGCTCAATGTGCCGGCCCATCCGTCAGGAACCATTCCTTTGTTTCAGGCAGGTGCTTCGGAAATGGGGCGGGATTTTGCCGCTTCAACCGCAGATGCGATGTTTGCAGCAACCCCAGATATTGCCTCAGGCATTGAATTACGGAAAGACATGAGGAGAAGAGCATGCAAGCATGGCCGCCAGGCGGATGATATCCGTGTACTGCCTGGCTTGTACTTTTTTTTAGGAAAAACACGTGACGAGGCACATGAAATGTATCGAGAGGCGCATTCCCATCTAAGCACTGCACAAGGTTATGCAGCGATTCAATCGATTCTAGGTCTCGATATTCGTCACCTCCCCTTAGATCAACCCGTTCCTACCGATATGCTGCAAGGAATTGATGAGCAGGTACGCAGTCAAACCCATGCTGATTTGCTGCGCAGGTTGATTGTACAAACGCAGCCTACCGTAAGAGAACTACTCTCTAGGCCTGAGGTCATTGAGTCTGCACACTGGGTGATCGTGGGAACAGCTCATGATGCACAGGGAGAAATAACCAGATGGTTTGAAACGGGTGCTTTAGACGGATTCATTGCTCTTCCGGGCTCAGTACAATCACTAGAATTATTTTTTGACGAATTGGTCCCCTTACTCGTCCAACATGGCTTGTTTAGGAGTGAATATACAGGGTCCACCTTGCGTGAGCATCTGGGGATGAAATAAAGCACGACCACAATAGACAGTTTGAGAGGAGTTTTAGAAAGATGAATAAAAAATTAATGATCATCGGCTTCATTTCCTTATTGATGCTGATCATGGTGGCATGCGGAGGAGGAGACAAGCCTAAGCAATCAACTACAGTCTCCGGAAGCAAAAATGCCGGAATTGAAGATTCAGGAGATACTGCTACGAAAACAATAGAGTATCTTGGGAAAAAGTATACCCTCCCGAAAAAAACCGAAAAAATCGTCATTACTGGGGCGATGGAAGCAATGGAAGATGCCGTTGTACTTGATGTTCATCCAGCAGGGGCAATATCAGTAGGAGGGAAATTCCCGAAAATATTTGCTTCAATCACAAGCGATTCCGAATCAATCGGTGAAAAACAGCAGCCGAATTTTGAGAAAATATTAAAATTGAAACCTGACGTTATTTTAGGCTCCTCTAAATTTCAACAAGTCGTATTAAACAAGTTAGAGAAAATTGCTCCGACCATTCCAATATCCCATATCGCGACAAATTGGGAGGCTAATTTAGAGCTAATGGCCGATTTAACAGGGAAACAGAAGAAAGCAAACAAAATCCTCACTCAATACAAAACAGATGTCAAAGACGCAAAAGCATCGTTAAAGGAGAAGCTCAAGGATAAAAAAGTAGCCATCATTCGAATTCGGGGAGCACAAGCCTTCGTATATCCAGAAGATGTGTATTTTAATCCTGTCTTGTATAAAGAATTGGATCTCACAGTTCCTCAACCGGTTAGCTTAGCAAAAACGCAAGAAGCAATCTCTGTCGAGCAGCTAGGGGAAATGAATCCGGATTATTTATTTGTACAATTTTCTACGGATGAAAATCAAGAGGCACAACAAGCATTTGATGACATGAAAAAGAATCCTGTTATTCAAAACATGACGGCCTTTAAAAAGGATCAGGTTTATATCAATGTGGTTCACCCACTCCTTGAAGGAGGACCTGCTTATAGCCGCATCCAATTTTTAGAAGCCTTGCAGCAGCAATTAGAAAATAAATGAGACTGCTGAAATCATGTGGCTGTTCCAAAACGATGCCCCATCGTCATTTTAAAAAATAAATGAAGCAAAAGAAGCGAGGCGAAGTGTACGATGCAGGACATGGAAGTATATGATGTAACGATTATTGGCGGAGGACCTGCTGGATTGTTTTCCGCTTTTTATAGCGGATTGCGTGAAATGAAAACGAAGCTGATTGAATTCCAGCCATTCCTTGGAGGGAAGGTTCATGTTTATCCGGAAAAGATGATCTGGGATATAGGAGGACTAACACCTGTTCCAGGCTCGCAGCTAATTGATCAAATTGTTGCTCAAGGACTGACGTTTGAACCAAAGGTCGTACTCGGAGAAAAGGTTACCTCTCTTTCTCAAGACGAAAGAGGTCACTTTGTTCTCCACACCGCGTCAAATCAAAAACATTACTCCAAAACCGTCATTTTAGCTGTTGGAGGAGGTATCCTCAAGCCGATTAAATTGGATATTGAGGGTGCAGAACGATTCGAGGTTCAAAATTTGCATTATACGGTCAAATCCCTTGCACGCTTTAAAGATAAAACCGTGTTGATCTCAGGAGGTGGTAATTCAGCCATTGACTGGGCGAATGAGCTGGAGCCGATTGCCAAGCAAGTGTATTTGACCTATCGGAAAGAAGCCTTAAAAGGACACGAAGCCCAAATATCGCACCTTAAAAACAGCTCTGTCCAATTCCTGCTTCATACATCGATTGAAAAGCTCATCGCAGCAGACGATCATGAGCGGATTAAAACGGTTGTCCTCAAAAATAATCAGGACGATGCCTTATTTGATCTAGCCATAGATGAAGTCATTATCAATCATGGATACGAGCGAGACAAAGAATTACTTGCGAATAGTACCATTAAACTAGAGCAGAAGGATTACTGGATTGCAGGAACTCCACTGAGTGAGACGTCAGTCCGAGGCATTTACGCTGCAGGCGATATTTTGCATCATGAAGGAAAATTGCATTTGATTGCTGGCGCTTTCCAGGATGCTGCGAATGCGGTAAACCAAGCCAAGCAATATGTAATGCCTGATGCAAGCGCTCGTGGAATGGTTTCTTCGCATAATGACATATTTATTCAAAAAAACAAAGAGCTGATGAAGCATTTGTATACGAAATAAAGCGTTCATTGAACAAGCAAGACTTGTAATCCCTTCTGCGCTTACAGAAGGAAAACGTTTAGCACTCTTCTCATTCGAAGAGTGCTTTTTCTTATTTAGAACGAAATACGTTTGCACTTCGTTCATATTCAACATCCGCTTCACCGAGCCGATGATTCACGATTCGGGCGGCTGCAAATAAATAGTCAGAGAGCCGGTTTACATATGTGAGCGCAACTGCTGGAATCTCCTCCTGCTTCGCAAGCGTCACCATATGCCGCTCTGCTCTTCTGACGACTGTCCGCGCCACATGTAAGAGAGCTGCGCCTTCCTGGCCGCCCGGTAAAATAAACTTCGTGAGAGGCGCGGCTTCTTCTACATAGTCATCCATTCTTTGCTCAAGGACTGCTACAGACGCTTCAGTTAATTTACCTTCTTTCGGTGGTTTGACTACTGCCAAATCACCGCCGCAGTCAAACAGCTCGTGCTGTATCACAATCAGCTCTGACAAAATGTCTTGAAACAATTCGCCATGCTGACGTAAATGTGCATGTGCGAGTCCAATGAAGCTATTCGCCTCATCTAACATGCCGTACGCCTCTACTCTCACATCATCCTTATCGGCTCTCCCGCCGATCAAGCCTGTTTGACCTTGATCCCCTGTTTTTGTATAAAGTTTCATTGGTGTTCCTCCTTTTCTTTTGCTTTGTCCTTTTAGTATAACCTGAAGTGAAAAGGATGTATTTGTTTAACTAAAGTACTGTGATCGCATCATAAACAAAAAGCGAACCATTTGGTTCACTTTTAAATGGCATTCAATGAATAAAGAAGAAGGTGCACTTTCTGCTTTAATCTTTCATGTAAATGCTCATCACCTTCTGTTTCCTGCATACCCGCAGCAGCGATACAAAGATGATGAATGGACATCCTCGTCTCCTGTTTTATCATGTGGACAAGCTGCCCCATAAGCTGAACAGACGATCCGTCTGATATAGACTCTTTCAATACAAGCCAAATGGTCAGCTCTTCTTGATGACGCATACCGTAAAGCACCATGTCGTCGTCTGTGTCTTCAGCAGCAAATTGTTTTGGTCCACTCGTTAGGTTATAAAACAATAGTCCCTCACGATCATCCAACTCGTCACGAAGCATGTCACTTCCCGTTCCGAGAGACCTTTTCCAAAAGAAGCCGCCCTTTTTCTGATGTGAGGAAAGGATGCGGAGCGGCTGTTTGAGGGAAAACGTCATTCCTTCTCCTCCATACGTTTTCCACCCATCCGCTAACTTTGCATTTGATGCTACAGAAGCCCCCGCAGGTTCAATGATCAGCTGAGGATTTGCCCTTCGCGGGTGTTGGAGCGGTGTTACATCTGTTTCATACACACGGTTGATTCGCTCAGGCGTCAAGACGTGATGCGGCAGCCCTACTATTTCCGTCTTTCCTTCACCAAGCAGCAGCAGCCGATCACAATACAAACTGGCGATGTTCACATCATGAAACACACCGATCACCGTTAGCCTAGAGGAAGTGGTCTCTTCTTTAATTAAATCAAGCAAATCCTTTTGATAGGCCAAATCAAGAAAACTGGTTGGTTCATCCAGCAATAAATATTCAGGCTGCTGGGCTAATGCCTGTGCCAAGTACACACGCTGCTGTTCTCCCCCGCTTAGCTCATGAATAGATTGATTCTTAAACTGTGCAACATCCGTTTGTTCCATTACTTTGTTTACGATTCGCATATCCTCTTGGGTAACAGATTGTAGCCATCCTTTTTGATATGGATAACGACCGAATTGAACCGTTTCTTCCACTGTAAATGAGAAGGCTTGGTCCGTTTTCTGCGGTAGAACAGCCATTTTTTGCGCAAGCGCCTTTGGACGATAGGATTGAATCAGTTGACCGCTCAGGCGTACTTCACCACTATCAGGTTCCAGCAACCCAGAGATCATTTTAAGCAAGGTCGACTTCCCGCTTCCATTTGGACCAAGTATACCGAGAAATTCCCCTTGATTTACCTCAAAACTGATGCCACGTATGACCTCTTTCTCTCCATATCCACCTTTGATTTCCTTCACTTGAATCATAGATGCGTCCCTCCTCTGTATTTACGGATGAGGATGATGCCGAATACAGGGGCACCAATTAACGCTGTGATGATGCCGATCGGTAATTCAGTCGGCTCAATGATCGTACGTGATAACACGTCTGCTAAAACGAGAAAGGAAGCGCCATTCAGCATAGACAAAGGCAGGAGGTGCCGGTGGTCTGTGATCGCTAAGAGGCGAATAAAATGCGGAATCACAAGTCCCACAAACCCAATTGTCCCTGACACTGCTACTGCACTACCAGTCAGAATCGATCCAGCAAGCAGCACGATATATTTGCTCCTTTTCACATGTACACCTAATAGCTTTGCCTTCTCCTCGCCATACGTCATGACATTCAAATCTCGCCCCATCAGCATTAATGCAAAGGTCCCAATCAGAAAGAAAGGAAGGAAAAGCACAATATAGCGCCAGCCCCTCATGGACACACTCCCAAGAAGCCAATGAATAATCTCTTTTAAATCATCACCCGTTAAGGCAATCATCAATGATATAAGCGCTCCCAAAAAAGAACTGAAAATCACCCCTGTTAAAATTAAAGAGGAGATGCTCATCCCCCGATGGACAAGACGCGCAAAAAAGAGGACGAGACATAGGGTCACAAGCGCTGTTGTCATACTGAAAAAAGGCAGTGTGAAACTGCCGAGCAAAGGGAGCTGCAAACTGAAAAATAGGGTCGCGACGGCTCCAACTGATGCCCCTTGTGATACACCCAGTGTATATGGGTCAGCAAGAGGATTTTTTAATAAACCTTGAAATGCTGCACCAGATAACGCCAGCGCTGCTCCGACTAATGCCGCTAATATCACTCTCGGCAGCCGGATATTCATCATAATATTGCGATCAATTGAATCTATTGTGCCTATCTGCACACCGAATAGTTCATGAACAAATATACGGAGAATAGAAGGAATGGGAATCCCTAAGCTTCCAAAGGAGATTCCCATTCCAATGCTCACCACAAGAAGTAAAGCACTTAGTGTGTATGCGATGATGAATTTATTTGAACGTGTCAGGATAGATGCTTTTCGCAAGAGCCTCGACTCCTTCAACCAATCGCGGTCCCGGTCTTGATGCGAGATCCGTATTCAATTGAAAGACTTGTTTTTCCTTCACTGCTTTGATCGCATTCCAGCCGTCTCTCTTTTTCAGATCAGCTAAGCTGGAACCATCAATTGTGACGATTACGTCAGGGTTTCGTTTGATAATCGATTCTTCTGTCATTTGCACCCAGCCAGTTTGATCACCAGCAGCATTTTTCGCATGGATAACAGAAAGCATTTCATCCATAAATGTATGAGTACCTGTTGTATAAATTTCAGGCGTACCTGAAACTTCAACAAAGACTGTTTTTTGTTTGTCTTTCGAGATCGCCTCTGCTTGTTTCTTGATGTGATTCAATTTTGCTTTCATCTCGTCTACAAGCTTTGTTGATGCTTCTTTTGCACCTGTTGCTTCACCGATCGTATTGATCGATTTGTACACATCCTTAAAGGAAGTGGCATCATTTACAGTCAGTACTTGAATTCCTGCATCCTCTAGCTGTTTAAATCCCTCTTTTGATCCCATCTGCGAGGCATGAGCTAGTACAAGATCAGGCTTTAAGGAAATCACCTTCTCGACATTGAATTCAAGTCCGCCAATCTTCTCTACCTTTTCAACTTCCTTTGGATAATTGTCAAAATCAGATCGTCCAACCATTTTATCTCCAAGACCAAGCGCATAGGCAACCTCTGTATTACTTGGAATTAATGAGACAATACGTTTAGGCTGTTCTTTGATTTCGACTGTTTTACCAGCTGCATCTTTAATCGAGACAGGAAATGCCGCAGCCGCTGTTTCGTTATTTTGTGAACTCTTTGCTTTATGGTCTGTTTCAGCACCTGCACATCCTGCTAAAACACCCATCACAAGCAATAGCGATAGCCAAATGGCCGTTAACTTTTTCATGAATGAACCCCCTGATTTATGTACTGCTTGACGAAAGCTCTTCCGTCAATTCTTTTCTAATTTCGGGAATATTATACTACAGTGCAGTTAGGTTGTATATGTGATTTCTAAAAGCGTCTTTTTCGTTCTGATAAAAGAAAAACAGCCTCTAATAAGACTGTTTTACGCCCATCTATTTATTAATTTGTTCCCCATTGATGACAACTTTCTGAAAAGAAGGCGCTACTGCATTCTCCAAAGAAAGTGGATACGTCACATGGTCTATGACACAATTTTTCATGTTGAAGTTTGTCACGGGGGAATGTGAGTAGGCGGCTATTTTCACACCATATCGTCCGCCGCTGCTTTTCAGTCCTTCCACTTGAATATGACGTACAACAGGACGATGTGGACCCGCATCCCCTTCCTCATACATCATGTCGATACAGACCACTTCATGCTTTAAGCTTTTGACTGTGTTGTTTTTAAAGTAAATATGTTCAATGGTACCGCCTCTGACAGAGTTGGTTTTAATCCGCAGTGCCCGGTCAAGGTTCGGACTATCCATGACATTATTCTCTGCATAGATATACCTTACCCCGCCAGAGATTTCACTCCCAATCGTCACTCCGCCGTGTCCATCACGCATCTCATTTCTACGAATAACAATGTTTTCAGATGGAATCCCTATTCTCCGTCCGTCCTCGTTCCTTCCAGATTTGATGGCAATACAATCGTCGCCATTATCAAAATAACAATCTTCAATGAGCACATTCCGGCAAGACTCCGGATTGACACCATCTGTGTTTGGTCCATGCCCGATAATATGAACTCCACGGACAATCACAAGTTCACTTAGTACAGGGTGAATTTGCCACATCGGTGAATCCTTCACTGTCACTCCCTCAATAAGAACTTGCTGACATTGGTAGGGCTGGATAAAGCTTGATCTTAAATAATGCCCTTCTCCAAACACTCTTTCTTCTACTGGTATTCTCTTTTCAGCCATGTCAAATAGAAGCTGACGATCCCGATCTTGAGAAGGCTGGCCATTCGTGCCATATTTCCAAGGCCACCAATGATGCTCATCTCCTCTGCCATCAAGCGTTCCAGCTCCTGTAATGGCGATGTTTTCTGCATGGTGTGCATAAATGAGAGGTGAATAATTATAAAGCTCAACCCCTTCATATCTTGTCAGTACAAGCGGCAGATAATCCTTTCGGTTTTGGCTGAATGCCACATACGCTTTCTCATGCAAATGCAGCTCTACATGACTCTTCAATTCTAGCGCACCTGTCACAAACGTCCCTTCTGGAATCAGCACACGTCCCCCTTTCAAACGGTGCGCATCATCAATGGCAGACTGGATAGCATCTGTTGAAAGCTCGGTTCCTTTTGCATCTGCCCCATAATGAACCACATTAAATTCACGATCAGGGAACAGTGGTGCTTTTATCTGCTTTAACACTTGATCGATTCCGTTTGCTTCTTTGTCTTTCTTCCCTTGCCTTGCTAAACGAGTGAGTCCGATTCCTGTGAGTACCGTTCCTGCTGTGATATACATCAAATCCCGTTTTCTAGACACATTCTCATCCCCCAGTCGCCTTAAAGTGTGACACCTGTTTTGAAAATAGCCAGCTCTCTAAAATTGTTTTTTTCATGATTCAATAGCTTCCCGCTCGCCACATCAATGACAGTTGAAATAAATTTTTCTAACACAATATCTTCTGGTACATCTTCAAGCAGTTCTCCCGCATTAAAGTCAATCCAATGTTTTTTTGTTTCATATAAGGCTGTATTCGTCGAGACCTTCATTGTTGGGACAAACGTGCCGAATGGTGTCCCTCTGCCTGTTGTAAAAAGAACCAACTGACAGCCAGAAGCGGCAAGAGCAGATGAAGCAACCAAATCATTTCCTGGTGCACTTAATAAATTTAGACCCTTTCGCTTCAGCAATTCCCCATATTTCAATACATCTTGAATGTCAGAAGTTCCTGCTTTTTGTGTACAACCGAGAGATTTATCCTCTAATGTCGAAATTCCACCTGCTTTATTTCCCGGGGAAGGATTTTCATATACTGGCTGTCGATGATCCATGAAGTATTGTTTAAAGTCATTGATCATTTGCACAATATTGTCGAAAGTCGCTTCTGATTCCGCTCTCTCCATTAAAATCGTTTCTGCTCCAAACATTTCGGGCACTTCTGTTAACACTGTCGTGCCGCCTTGAGCAACAATAAAATCGGACAGCCTTCCTAAAAGCGGATTTGCGGTAATGCCGGAGAATCCATCTGATCCCCCGCACTTCAAGCCGATTTTCAGCTCAGATAACGGGATTTCTTCACGGTGATCTTCTTTCGCTGCCTCATAAATTTCCTTGAGTAAAGCGACTCCCACCTCAATCTCATCTCCTACTTCTTGGCTTCTTAAAAATTTCACTCTCTCATGGTCATATTCACCTAATGTAGACTGAAAATCTTCAATGTCGTTATTTTCACAACCAAGTCCGAGGACGAGCACTCCTCCAGCATTGGGATGCTTCACGGCATTTTGTAAAATGATTTTTGTATTCTCATGATCGTCCCCAAGCTGTGAGCATCCATAATTGTGCTTTAATACAAGAGCTGTTTCAAACGGATGGATGCTTCCGCCCATTTCAGCGGTAAAAATTTGAATGATTTGATCGGCGATGCCATTTACGCATCCAACGGTTGGGACAATCCAAAGCTCATTGCGAATCCCGCTTTCCCCATTTTTTCGTTTATATCCTTTAAATGTAAGATTCGTTTTTTCATAGGGGTTATTTGTAAATGAAGGCTCGTATTCATAATCGAGCTTGCCTGATAGATTGGTTTTGATGTTATGTGTATGCACCCATTCTCCAGCAGAAATGGCAGTCGTTGCATGCCCAATGGGGTAACCGTATTTCATGATATTCTCTCTTTGCTTGATATCAGCCAATGCAAACTTATGACCTTTGGCGATGGTCTCTTTTAAAATAACGGAATGATCTTGATGATGTAGCTCCTCCCCTTGTTCAAGCACTTTTAAAGCAATACCGACATTATCTGAAGGGTGAATCACAATAAAATCTTTCATGCCTTCTCCCCCTGACTTTCATATTGATGCTGCAGCATTCGTTGAACAGCCGCTCTCATCCCTTGCTCCTTTATGAGGGTAAGCTGATCAGCTACAGCGTGAACCAAATCATTTATATCCGTTAAATTTCTCCCCCATAATTTTTCACATGATAGAATCTTTGCTGCGATCGCTTCATTAGATTGGTTCTCTTCTTCAAAGGCTTCCTTCATGAATGCCAGTACAGTCTCATCATCCTTTATCTTTTCTGCATGTGCTCTGTAAAAATAAATGAGGCTGCTGAGTGAAAACACGAGTTTCATTGGCAGCTGTTTCTTTTGCTCAACATAATCGAGCAATGACGGAAGAATACGGGTTCGAAACTTAGATACACCATTAAGCGCAATATCCAGCAATTGATGCTTCACAAATGGATTGCAAAATCGATCCCAAACCGATTGTGTATAAAGAAGAAGCTCACCTCGAGAAAGCTCAAGCCCTGGCAGTATTTCCTCCTCCAGCATCCGCCGGATGAACGGGCCAACATCCTCATCATCCACAGCCTCTTTTACAGTTTCTACCCCGCATGAGTAAGCGATTGGCACCATCGCTGTATGGGCACCGTTTAAAATCCGTACCTTGCTCATGCGATAAGGCGCAATATCCTCTACAAAAAGGACATTTAAACCTGCTTCTTGAAAGGGAAGCTCTTTTTGTACGAAGACAGGTGCTTCAATAACAAAGAGGTGATAGTATTCTGCCGTGACAAGCAACTCGTCGATATATCCCTCTTCCTTTTGAACAATTTCAGCTGCTTCCTTAGAAAACCCAGGAACGATCCGATCCACAAGCGTATTACAAAACGTATTGGCTTCCTTGATCCATGTGATAAACGCAAGCGGCAGGTCCCACTCAGTTGCCATGTCTATCACATATTCCTTCAAGCGATCACCGTTATGTTCGACCAGTTCACATGGAAGGATGATCAGCCCTTTTTGTTCATCTCCAGCAAATGCTTTAAACCTGTGATATAGGAACGCCGTCAGCTTTCCTGGAAAACTCGCTTGCGGTCGATCCTCCAAGCGATCCGCCTTTCTGAACATAAGCCCTGCCTCTGTCGTGTTGGAGAAGACAAAGCGGAGATCGGGGTTTTCAGCTACTTGTAAAAAAACATCATAATCCGTATACGTACTGATTCCTCTGCTGATCGATTGAATGACCATCCGCTCATTCATTTCTTGCTGGTCATGATAGCCCTGTATACATAATGTGTATAAGCCATCTTGTTCATTTAAAGCTGCAACAGATCCTTTTCTCGGGGGAACAACAACAGCTCTTCCTTTAAAATCTGTGCAGTCGTTCAGCTTTTGGATGTGCCAATTAATAAAGCCTCGCATAAAATTCCCTTCACCAATCTGCAAAATCGTTTCCGGATACTCAGGCACCGGGTATAGGGCTTTTGATAAACGTTTCAAATGGATTCCCCTCTCTGTAATTTATGCACACGTGAACATTCTTCTATAAAAGATGCCGATTACTGCACCTTTTTGACTGAATCTCTGATCATCAGCTCTGTGTGGACATACATTTTTTCCATATGATCTTTTTCCTGCTCTTCACCGTTTATGACGGATAGGATGGCTTCTGCTCCAAGTGCACACATTTTTTCGATTGGCTTTTTCACCGTTGTCAGTGCAGGCGTGGTATAGGATGAAAATGCAATATCATCAAAACCAATAATAGAGATATCGCCTGGACACGTCTTGCCCTTTGCATATAAAGCATTCATCGCACCAATGGCCATGTCATCGTTAGAGCAAAAAAGCGCTGTTGGCGGATGATCAAGGGTCAGCAGAGATTCCATTGATTCATAGCCGCTTTTCATATGGTAGTCACCCGTGATCATATATTCTTTTTTCATAGGAATATGGTGATCAATTAACGCTTGGAGAAAGCCAGCTTTTCTCTCCTGAGTCGATTTAAAGCCTTCTTTTCCTTCAATGATGGCGATTTGTTGATGGCCTTGCTGAATGAAATAGTGCGCTGCCTGGTATGCTCCTTGACTATCATCTGCTAATATATTCATCACTTCATTACTTTCTACACGACGGTTCAGCACAATGATTGGAATGCCCTGTTTCTTGACATGATGGATAAACGCTTCATCGTGCTCGCTTTGGCTCATCAGCAAAATGCCATCGTAGCGCTGTTTATGAATGGTTGTGTAATCGTGAAAATCGTCAATACCCCTAACAAACAGATTGTAATGCTCTGTCATGACGCTATTGACACCTTTTAACGCATCCACAAAGAAGCTTGAGGATGTGCCTTCTGTTAAACTCGTGAAAAACAGACCGATTGTAAACGATTTTTGTGATACAAGGCCTCTGGCATGGACATTTGGTGAATAGTTCAGCTGTTTTGCAATCGACAAAATCTTTTGTTTTGTCTTCTCTTTAATAAAAGGACTGTTATTCAAAGCCCTTGATACTGTGGTATGAGAGACATTTGCCAATTTTGCTATGTCTTTAATTGTGACTGTCATGCTATTCCGCCTTTTATGATTTTTTTCCATCTTATCATAAAACCGCTTTCATTTTCTCACCTTTTTCCTCATGTGATTTTACTTTGATGATGGAGCTGCTTTGCCCGGTCAAATTGAAAATATTGCTTGGCATTTTCATAGCTGATTCCTTTCACGATCTCCCCTAACAGCTCAAGGTCATAGGGGACTTCTCCTTTTTCTACCCAATCCCCGATGATATCACAAAGCAGTCTTCGGAAATATTCATGCCTTGTATAGGACAAAAAGCTTCGTGAATCTGTCAGCATCCCGATAAAACGGCTGATCAGTCCGATACTGGAAAGAGCCATCATCTGCTCTGTCATTCCTTGCTTCGTATCATTAAACCACCAGGCTGTGCCGTGCTGCATCTTCCCCGGTGTCTTCCCGTCTTGAAAGCTTCCAGCCAATGTTGATATCACTACATTGTCCCTTGGATTCAAGGAATAAAGAATCGTGTTTGGCAATGCATCTTCTTGTTCTAAACGATCTAATATTCGGCAAAGCGGCTTTGCAATGTCTTCGTCATTCATCGCATCGTATCCCGTATCTGGTCCGAGCCTCTCAAACATTTTCGTATTGTTGTTTCTAAGTGCATTGATATGAAGCTGCATTGCCCAGCCACGCTCACAGTAAGCCTGACCTAGCATAATGAATGTCTCTGTTTTAAATTTGATCTTCTCTTTTTCCGTCAATGGATGACCAGACATTCTTTTATGAAAGATGGTCTCCACTTCTTCTTGTGTCGTTTCTTCATATGTCATTTCATTAATGGCATGATCTGAGATCAAGCAGCCGTGATCATGAAAAAAATCAATTCTCGCACGGAGGGCATGTAAGAAGTCTTGGTAGGATTGTATTGGGATAGCTGAAGCCTCTGCCAGCTCATGAACATATTTTTCAAACAGATCATTCGCTATATCGAGTGCTTTATCAGGTCGAAACCCTGGAAGCACTTGTACAGAGAATCCCTCTTCCCGCAGTTTTTGATGATATTGAAGAGAATCGACCGGATCATCTGTTGTGACAACGGTTTCAACGTTTGATTTCATGATGAAGTCTCTCGCCCCAAATCCCTCTCCTTGCAGCTTTTCATTGACTTTCTGCCAAATGATGTCTGCATTTTTTTCATTTAATAGGTCTTCGACTCCGAAATACCTTCTCAGCTCTAGATGAGTCCAGTGATAGAGCGGATTTCCTATGGTCATAGGGACGGTCTTTGCCCACGCCAAAAATTTATCATCATCAGATGCATCCCCCGTGACGTGCGTTTCAGGGATGCCGTTTGCTCTCATGGCACGCCATTTGTAATGATCTCCATAAAGCCATGCCTCGGTGATATTTCGGAAGGTTTTATTTTCATAGATGTCTTTAGGACTTAAATGACAATGGTAATCTATGATTGGAAGGTCCTTTGCAAACTCATGGTATAACTTTTCCGCCGTTGGACTGTTTAGTAAAAACTGCTCATCTAAAAAGGCTTTCATCAAATTCCCCCATCCCTCTTATCGTATGAAATTATTTTGTTCACGTTAACAATTTAATTGTAATCGTTTACAAAGTTGATTTCAATCCTAAAACAGGAAAAAACGATCTCCTTTTGAAAGGAAAATCGTTTTTTGGCTATTTTACAGGAGGTGATTTTTTTAGGATAATCGCAATAGTTGTTCCAGCACCTTGTTCACTTTCCACTTGAATATCACCGTCATGCAGCAAGACAAGCTCTTTTGCAATCGCGAGCCCGAGTCCTGTTCCATTCGTTGGATCGTTCGTATTTGTCCCTCTATAGTAGCGGTTAAATAAGTGATCGACCGTTTCTTGTGCCATTCCGCATCCGTTGTCTTTCATTTCGATCCGAACTTCCTCATTTGTTTCAGATAAGGTAGCTGTAATATGAGTTCCTTTTTGGTTATGCTTGACTGCATTCGCTAGCAGGTTCTCAATCACTCGTCTGAACCAGGCTTTGTCGATCTCAAACATGACACCATCAGTTTGATCTTCGAAGGAGGAAGGGAAATCTTCTGAAAATGAGCTCCTTGAAAACTCGTCCATAATGGATGCTAAGAATTCACCAAGCTCGACAGGCTTTCGATTAATAGGCAATGCGCCATTTTTTAGTCGATAAGTGAGGTTTAAATCTTCAATCAAGGTCGACATGTATTCTGATTTCTCACGAATCACCTGTCCCATTTCCATGACTTCTTCCTTGGACCATTGATATTGATCAGATTCAAGCATGAGCCCGTAGCCATAAATCGTACTAAGGGGTGTTTTCAAATCATGTGACAATCCTGCAATCCATTCTTCCCTTGTGGTTTGAATTTTTCTTCGGTTTGCTTCATTCTCTTTTAATGTAAGCGTGAGCTGATCCATTGTTTTTAGGATATCCTCAAATAATCGGTATTCCCGCTTAATACGACCTTTTTTATTTTTACTGATTGGAATTCCTTTTCTATTTGTTGGTTCCTGTAATTTATTTCTAGATAAGAAAATCAGCCAGCGGATAATGTGATAGATTGGCAGACCATAGCGATACGAGTACCATATTGTCATGACGATAATAATCGTAAGCGCAAGACCTGCAATTAAGATGGTTGTATATTGATTTAAAGCATCTGTTTCTTTATCGTATAATCCATCTGGGCTGTATACTTTATTTGGTACAGAAATAATGATATACAGGTTTTTATTCACTCTGATATAAGACAGGTCACTTCTAAACTCCCAAGGCTTTGATTGATACTTGAGCAGTTCAACATCTGTTACCTCATGTTTCAAATTGGTATTAGCTCGAATACCTTGTAAATATTTCCCTTCATCATTGAACAGATGCACTGATCCATTCATTCTCTTCAAGAATTCTTTCGTTTCAACCGAATATTGAGATAATGCAGCCAAGTCTTTCTCGTGCTGCTTCAGATAATTGGCGACCTTTGTGCTGTTTGTTTTGAACCCGTATAGCACGATAAAGCTTTTTTGATCAATTTCAATTGGCCAGAAGTACATCTTGTAATCTTTATATTGCCTTTTTTCAAAGATCTTGATCATTTCATCCTTTTGATAGGAAGTTGGAATGGACTTAGGGCGGTGATAGCTATAGACGTTATCCTTTTTTGAATCAATGACTTGCAGCCAGCCGTCTCGTTTTCTCACTGCTTGTTTCAGCTGATCATCGGCTTCCATTTTTCCATCCTCATTAAAATAAAGCCAGCTCATGAGTGTATCTCCATCAGCTTTTGTTAAACCGGTTTCAGCCATGTTCTCATAGTATTTTTTTAAATATAAATTATCAGAGAACGTATTTCCGATGATCAAAATGGCAATCACAATAAACATTTGTCCGACAAAGTGAAAGAAGAGTTTTGCTCGTAGATTCATAAATTATTTAAAAACCTTTGCTGGGTGCGGTATAAATTTATAGCCCATACCACGGATCGTCACAATATATTCTGGCTGACTCGGATCTAACTCAATCTTTTCTCTCAGCTTTCGGATATGAACCATCACGGTGTTGTTATCACCATATGATGGGACGCCCCATACTTTCTCATAGATTTGATCTTTTGAAAGAACCACATTCGGATGATCACAAAAGTACTTCAGCAAGGAGAGAAGCTGAGCTGAGCATGCAGTCACCTCTCCTCTTACTTTCAATTCGGCTGAATGAGGATGATAGGAGAAATGGGCATATTCGTATTGACTTTGAGCCTCATCGTGGTCTTCCTTTAAAGAGATATATGTTCGGTTTAAGTGAGCCTTAATTCTAGCCACTAGCTCTAGCGGGTTAAATGGCTTTGTGATGTAATCATCTGCTCCTTGAGCAAAGCCGGTCAGTTTATCTACATCAGACGTTCTTGCGGTTAAATAGAAAATGGGCGCTTTCGTATATTTTCTCATTTCAGGAAGAACATCAAAACCAGACTTACCGGGCATCATCACGTCTAGAAGTAAGAGGTGGATGTCCTCGTTTTTGACAATATCTAATGCTTCATCTGCATGGTAGGCTTTATATATATGCTTGAATCCTTCTTTTTTTAATACGCGTTCAACCATTTTGACAATTGCTTTTTCGTCATCTGCAATCAATATTTTTGCTGTTTCCACGCATCTCTTTCCTTTCTAGCTATGATCTCTAACCGTATATTACCATTGTCTAAAGTAAAAAAGTACCTCTTTTCTGCATAAAAGCGAAAAAATATCAACTGGAGAAAATGGCAGCACTAGGAAGTTTCAGAGACGCAAAAAAACTCGGCTATTCCACCGAGTTCCTTTTACTTCTATTATCCGTTCACAGCTTCTAGCTTTCTTTCATGATTCATTAAGTCATATGTTAAACAGATCGGCTTATTCGTTCTAGGGTCAAGTACGATTTCTGCATCAATGTGGAATACCTGACCAAGCACCTCTTTGGTCATGACCTCATGAGGCGACCCATCTTTGATAACTTTTCCTTGATTGAGGGCAATCATGTAATGAGAAAAACGTGCCGCATGATTCAAATCATGAATGACCATCAACACAGTTCGTCCCTGCTCTCTGTTTAACCGTTCTAACAGCTGAAGAATTTCGAGCTGATGTGCAAGGTCCAAATACGTCGTCGGCTCATCCAATAGAAGCAGTTCTGTTTCCTGGGCAAGTGCCATCGCAATCCATACACGCTGACGCTGTCCACCAGAAAGTGCTTCAATTGGCCGGTCATGAAAAGCAATCATACCCGTTTCTTCAAGTGCCCATCTGATGATTCGTTTATCTTCATTTGATAAGCGTCCAAATCCATTTTGATGCGGGAATCGTCCATATGACACAAGCTCATAGACTGTCAGCCCGCTTGGTGCTTCGGGAGTCTGCGGTAAGATCGCCATTTGTTTTGAAATTTCTTTTGTTGGCGTTTGATGGATGGCCTGGCCATTTAAGTAAACAGCTCCTTGACTGGACTTCATGATACGGGACATTGTTTTTAAAATCGTTGATTTCCCGCACCCATTCGGTCCAATCAATGTCGTCACCTTGCCTTTTGGGATACTGATATTTAAATCGTCTACAATCAAACGGTCATTATAGCCAATACAAAGCTTTTCTGTTTCGAGCGATTTCATATGTTGTACTCTCCTTCCTTCTTAGTTCGTTTTCATCAATAAGTAAATGAAGTAAGGTGCGCCTAAAGCCGAAACGACAAGACCAACTGGCACCTCTGATGGTGCAAGTATGACGCGGCCAAGTGTATCTGCCAGTAATAATAACAATGCGCCAATCAACGCGGAGGCTGGTATCATTCCTTGATGCTTTGGTCCAACAAGCTTTCTCGCCAAGTGCGGTGCGGCTAACCCTAAGAACGAGATACTACCTGCAACAGCGACACTAGCACCTGCTAATGCAACAGCAATCAGCATAAAAAAGCTTCTTTCTTTATGAACTGAAATCCCTAATGCATAGGACAGCTGGTCACCTAAATTCATGATATTTAAGTAACGTGCTCTCACAAACGCTAACACAAGGAAAATAAGCATCCATGGCAGAACTGATAGGACATACGTCCAGCTCGATCCCCAAATGCTTCCTGATAACCACACGATGGCTTGGTTAAAATCATTTGGGCTCATTTTTAATTGAATCACCACAATCGCTGCTGAAAATGCAGCATTGACGCCAATACCAGTTAAGATCAAACGAACAGGTGTGATGCCCTTTTTCCACGCTAACACATAGATGAGAAATGCAGCAAAGCCTGCACCTACAAAAGCGAAGAGCGGCAGTACAAAAATCGTAAAATCACCTAGGTTTGACATCGTACCTTGGAAAGCAAAAATAAACAAAACCACTGCAAAACCTGCGCCCGCATTGACACCAAGAATGCCTGGATCGGCTAAACCGTTTTGAGAAACACCTTGCCAAATCGCTCCTGATACAGCGATAGAAGCGCCAACAAGTAAAGCGATGACCATTCTTGGAAGTCTGAACTCGAATAATACAAGCTCATCCATTTCACTTCCGAATCCAAAAAATGTTTTCAATGTATCCATCGGAGAAATGCGAATTTCTCCGGTATTTAAACTAATAAGGAACACAGCCACAATCGCCAAAAAGATCATGAGCATCGTTCGTTTGTATTTCTTTTTCTTTGCCTGCTGCACCATTTCCATCTAAATCCCGCTCCTTTCACGTCTAGCTAAATATAAGAAGAAAGGAACGCCTATAATTGCAGTAATGGCACCGACTGGCGTTTCAAATGGGGCATTGACCAGCCTTGCAGCAATGTCTGCATAAATTAACAGAACCGCCCCTAAAATAGCTGAGCATGGGATAATCCATCGATAGTCAACTCCGACCAAGAAACGAGTGACATGAGGAATCACAAGCCCGATAAAGCCAATAGAACCGGCCACTGAGACAGCAGCACCTGTTAGAAGAATGACGACCAATATTCCAAGTACCTTGACAGTTTTCGTGTACTGTCCAAGCCCTTTTGCCAATTCATCACCTAAGCTGAGAACAGTGATCGAGCGGGCAAGAATCATTGCGATGATCAGCCCCGCAACCGCAACTGGAATGATGACCTTAATATTGCTCCAATTCACACCAGCCACGCCGCCAGCATACCAAAAGCTCATGTCTTGAGCGACGTCAAACCGGATGGCAATTGCTGAGGAGATGGAGCTTAAAAGTGCCCCAACTGCCGTACCAGCTAGTGCGAGCTTCACTGGGGTCAATCCACCTTTTGAAAGAGTACCGACACCAAACACAATAGAGGCAGCGAGTGCCGCACCAACAAATGACCAAAGAATTAATGTAAAAGAAGATTGCCCTGGGAAAAAAGCAAACGCAATAGCAATCGCAAATGCAGAGCCATTTGTCACACCCATAATTTCAGGAGACGCAAGCGCATTTCTTGTCATGCCTTGCATAATAGCCCCCGATACAGCTAAAAAGGCACCAACGAGTGCAGCCCCAACTGTACGCGGCAACCTCAATTCCCGGATGATTTGATGTGATGTTTGTTGTGGATCAAAATGAAAAATGGCTTCCCACACAGTGTGCAAATGAATGTTTGCCGCTCCTAATGATACCGATAAAAAAAGACCAAATGCTAAAGCGATGATTCCTATGATGACAACAGCTGCTGTTCCAAAGGGCTTTGTGACAATATCCATTGCATCGTCTTTGGTCGGCAGCTGTTTATTCGATTGTGAGCCCAAAACCAGTCTCTTCCTTTCCGTTCAAATCTATTCCTCATTAGTGATAATGATTATCAATCTCGAAGTCTAGTATATCACTTTCTTTTCTTTTTGAAATCATTGTTCTGAACATTTTCTTTATTTTCATCAAAAAACCGTGAGAAATGTACCATTTTTCTTTAGGCCCTAAAATAGCCGATGCATTTTTCAGCCCTTCATGTTACGATACAATTGAAATTGAGAATCATTATCACAATAAAGTGAATAGGAGAGAATTTTTGTGAAAAAACGATCTGGATTTCTTTTGATTTCCTTAGCCATTCTTATGCTGTTTACAGCTGCTTGCGGCAGCACTTCAAATAAAAAACCTGGCGCCAACCAGAATGACACAATCACTTATCAAGATGTCAAAGGTGAAGTCAAACTCCCTAAAGATCCAAAACGAATTGTGCTTCTGGCAGAAAGCTACTATGGAGACCTCGTGACACTTGACAAGACGCCAATTGCTGCAACGGCACCCATCTTTAAAAACCCTTTCTATAAAGGCAAAACGGATGGTGTCAAAAACCTTGGAACATCCCCTTCTGTCGAAAAGGTCGCCGCTTTGAAGCCAGATATGATTATTGCTTGGGGAGAAGACGAGAAATTTGATCAATACAAAAAAATTGCGCCAACCGTTGCCATTAAATACAATCAATATTCCTTTAAAGATCAGCTGAAAGAATTCGGTAAAATGACAGGTACACCGAAAAAAGCAGCAGAATGGATCACAAAATGGGATACAAAAATAGCTGAGGTAAAGCCTAAAGTAACAAAAGCGGTCGGCAGCAAAACCGTTGCAATCGTGTCACCTTTTGATAAAGGGATCTATATCTTTGGAAACACCTTTGCACGCGGAGGCGAAATTATTTATGATGAGCTGAAATTACGTGCGCCAAAGGCAGTTAAAAAAGATGCCATCGACAGCGGCGTGGGCTATGCAAACATTTCCCTTGAAAAGCTGCCAGAATACGCAGGCGACTATATTTTCACTAGTCCATGGAGCGGTTCAAAAAGCAAAGGAGACCAGGTGTATGAAAGCAGCATTTGGGCATCACTTCCTGCTGTACAAAATAAACACGTGTTTGAAATCGATCCTGTCGGTTACTTCTTTAATGACCCAGTGTCACTAGAAGGACAGCTTGAGTTTATTGTGGACCGTTTAACATCTGCATCATAAAAAAACGTTTCTCCATATACGGAGAAACGTTTCCCTTATTCCGTTCCTTTGGCAAATCCTTTTGACATAAATGGATAAAGCAAAATACCTACTAAGAACAGACCGATGCCAAGTCCAAATGTTTTCAAATCAGCTGTTCCTGAAATAATGACCCAAGCGGAATACCCCATCGCAACAAGCGCAATGATTCCGTCTCTTGTTCGCTTCCCTTTTTGAAGATCATACGTGTCACCTTGCATGATGACTTTAAAGCTATAGATCGAAGACACAATATACGGAATGAGATACGCAAGTGTCGCTGATGTCGTTAAAAAGGTAAAAGCTTCATTAATCGTACGAGACATCACTGAGAAAATAAACAGCTGTGACATGATATTTGTAACCGTTAAAGCAACAACAGGACTGCCTTTTTTGTTTGTTTTTGCAAATACTGCCGGGAAATCGCCAGCCTTTGCTGCTTGGTATGGTACTTCTGAACCAAGTAAGATCCAGCCAAGCATCGAGCCAAATAAACAAATAATCGCAAGCAATGCCATCACAATTCCACCAGCCGGTCCTATAATGAGCTGAAGCACGTCAACGAATGGTTTATCTGAGCCTTGCAACTGATCGTGCGGTAGGACGCCCATTGTAATCAAAGTAATAATCATGTAGATAGAAAGAGCAATTAAAAGACCTGTAATCGTTGCACGTTTCACATCGCGCTGCGAGGACGCTCTTCCTGATAAAATGACAGCAGATTCGATGCCAATAAATGCCCATAGAGTGGAAATGGCCGCATGATGAATTTGGCCTCCAAGTCCGAGCATTCCTTCGCCTTCTGCTGCAACTGGGAAGTAATAATGTTCAAATAATGCCGTTTGGAATGCAAATAATCCCGCAACAATAAAAAGGACGAATCCAAGTACCTTTGAAAAGGTCGTAATAAAGTTTAATTTACTTGCAGCACTTAAGCTTGTAATTAAGATCGTATGTGTTCCCCAAAGAAGAATGGTACATACAATAAACGTTGTCAGCTGACCAAGTGTGATCGCTTCTTTACCAAAGGTGAAAATCTCCGTCTTCACTGTGAGAATTGGGAAAAATGTCGTTAAATAACCGGCAAGACTCGTAATAATTGCGACATTACTAATCCAGCTTGCTACCCAATATCCCCAAACCATTGTAAAACCGGCCGCTTTCCCCTTTTTCGGATCGTTAAAAAGTGCTCTTGCATAACTTTGTGGTCCTGCCGTTAGCTGCGGCTTATGAATGGACAAATGCCCAAAAACAAGTGCAATCATCAGCACACCGCCACCTGTGACAAGCCATGCCATCGTCACACCTAAAGGACTCGCATGCTGGGCAAGCGTACTTGGCAGCATAAAGATGCCTGAACCTACCATATTTCCGACGACAAAAGCCGTCAATAACCAAAAACCCCATTTTTTTGTCTGTTCCATTTCCGTACCTCCGTTATATTCACTTCGGACCAGACCCGGCAGTATCTTCATTGATATATTTGTGAAGCAATGACTTGTATTCTTTATGTTCATTATGGGTCACTTTCTTAACAGCATACCCTTATCTTCGGTACTCAGAACATAAAAAAAAGCCTGAACAACAGTCCATGCTTTTCAAAACATACACCTTGATCTCCGGATAGCCCTCCACGCTTCAAAGACGTGGCAGTCCTGCATTTATTCAATGCAGACCCAGCATAAAGAAAGTTGGAGCTCTCTCTACACTTCGGCGCTGATGCCTTTTTTCTCATGATCTTCGATTCCATCTCTCCCATGAGTGACTCATCATCCGCGCAACCTCTACCTCACTGAGACATAGCGTGAGGATTTCTATTCATTTTTACTACACGAAGGTTATCAAACATTCTCACTTCTGTCAAAGGGAAAAACATAGAAAAAGGGCAGAGATCCTTTTCTCTGCCCTATACCTGTTTATTGATCGTTGTTTTTCTTCTTTTGTACAGCTTCCTGAAGCGGATCGCCTGCTAGCTCTTTGCTTGCTTCTTCTAACAGCTGATCTACTTGCTTGTGGTCTTTCTCGCTTTTCGCCTTTTTATCCTTTTGGAAAAATGACATCGCTGTTTCCTCCCTTTTCATAAAATGCGGTTGCCTGTTTAATTTGTGCTACAGTGCGCCGCATTATACAAAATGGAAAGGTTCAATCATCATGAAAGGTCTGTCTCATTTTTTGCAGATACGTCAAATAGGTCTTTAAGTCTTCCTTTGTGAAGTCTGACATCATATGCTGAATCACCTTTCCGAAAAGACGTGTGTGCTTTTCATAAATCACTTGCCCTTTTTCGGTGGCTTCTAATCGGACGAGCGAGGGGTCGTCTTTGTCCCGTTCTCTCTGAATATAGCCCTGCTCACATAATTTATTGAGTGCAATGGAGGCTGCACCTGGGTTTAAAGAGAGTCTTTGTTTCAGCTCTTCGGCATGTGATACTTTGCCTTGTATCAAAATAGAAAGAGCATATATCTGCGGAGGCGTGATGTCTTTTTCTAACTCAAGTAACTTGCGGTTTAATTTACGGCTGACTTCATAATGTACAAGAACAATTTCTTTTAAAATGTCTGCATTACCCATCCGAATCGCATCCTTATCGTTAGTATCAACATGACTTCCCCCTTATTATAGAATGTTTTTCCAATCAGCCAACCCTTTTGCCCTCTTTTTCTTTAGAAATAAGTCTTGCTGAATGAATTCACCCTTGATATAGTGAGGACTTGAACAAAAAACAGAACAGGAGTACGCATCATGACAGGAAAAACACACATTATGGGCGGAATCGCCGCCTCAACAGCCGTCGCCTACTACTACGGATTCGACCCAGTCATCATGGCTGCAGCTGGATCAGCAGGTGCTTTGATCCCCGATCTTTGCCATACAAAAAGTAAAATCGGTAGAAAATTTCCGCTGCTCTCGGCACTGATCAGCAGCGTATTCGGTCATCGCACGTTCACTCACAGTTTATTATTTCTGCTGATCATTTATTTTCTTGCGACAACATACATTCCAAATGACAGCCTAAGTATCGGTTTACTAGTTGGAATGGCGAGCCACCTTATCCTTGATACTGGAACAGTGAACGGCATTAAATTTTTATTTCCAGCTTCCATTAAAGTCCGTCTCCCCTTCTATGTCAAAACAGGCAGCACAGGAGAACAAGTCGTACTAGCTGCTCTCACTGTCGTCACCTGCTATTACATCGCCGTCATCTGCGGCATATCTATCCCCATCCAGTTCTAACAGAATAAAAAAGAGTTTTGCGAAAAAGATAAGATATGAATTGATCATTCCTCATTTTTTTAGTAGGTTTAAGATAAGTGTTTTTGCCTTGCAGCTGAATACAGAATGATGAGGAGATACATAAATGAAAGCGTTTTTCAAAAATCACTGGTTTTTAGTGTATTCCATCCTCTTCATGTGGATGAAAACATACATCATTTATCAACTAGGTTTTCACATACGAACGGCCAATCTGTTTCATGAATGGCTGCTTTTGATCAATCCCCTTAGCTTTCTACTCCCTTTGTTTGGGATAGCTCTTTTTTTAAATGAAACCAAACAAAAGGTTTTTTTATTGACTGCAAATTTTATTCTTACGGCGATTCTTATATCGAATACGATCTTTTATGGTTTTTACATTGATTTCATTACCATTCCCGTGCTATTCCAAGCGAAGAACATGGGAGATATGGGCAGCAGTATGACGGAATTATTCCACCCGCTCTTTGTGCTGATGCTCGTTGATTTTGTCGTACTTGCTTGGCTGCTCAAGCGCAAACCATTAGCCCCAAAAGCGTCATACAAGACGATCAAAACATATTATGCGATCTGTTGCAGCTTCCTATTGTTTCATGTCAGCTCAGCTATGATGGATCACCCTCGATTTCTGACAAGCTCTTATGATCGTGAAGTCATTGTCAGAAACCTCGGGCTATTCCAATTCCATCTTTACGACGGTGCTGCCCAAACGGCACGCATTGGACAAAAGGCTTTTGCAGATGAAGATACGCTTTCTACTGTAGCAAACTACACAAAGGCTGATTACAGCGCACCAAACGAAGAGTACTTCGGACTTGCTAAAGGCAAGAACGTTGTGTTCATTTCACTTGAATCCACGCAGCAATTTGTCATGAATCAAAAGGTAAATGGACAATATATCACTCCCTTTTTAAATCAATTGGCTAAAAAGAGTTTTTATTTTGATGAATTTTATCAGCAGACAGAGCAGGGGAAGACGTCGGATTCAGAGTTTATTGTCGCGAATTCCCTCTATCCTTCTAGCAGCGGTGCTGTCTTTTTCACAGCGAGTGATAATGAATATGATACGTTATACAAGCAGTTGAAAAAGGAAAACTATCAATCCGTCCAATTTCATGCGAATAATAAAACGTTTTGGAATCGTGATGTGATGTATGAATCTCTAGGAATTGATCGTTTTTATGATGTCGATTCATATCATGTCAATGAACGGAATTCCACTGGCTGGGGCTTAAAGGATATCGACTTCTTTGATCAATCCATTGATTATTTAAAAAAGTTGAAGCAGCCTTATTACAGTACGTTTATTACTTTGACCAATCATTTTCCATTTGAAATTGACCCGAAGGATCAGTTTATTGATGAATATGATTCGTCCAGTACCATCTTAAACCGCTATGTGACGACCGTCCGCTATCAAGATGAAGCGATTAAGATGTTTTTTGACCGTATGAAAGAAGAAGGATTGTATAACAATACGATGTTTGTCCTCATGGGTGACCATTATGGCATCTCTGAGGCACATCATGAGGCAATGGCACAGCTACTCAATCAAGAGGAAATCACACCGTTTGATGCGGTCAAACTGCAGCGTGTTCCGTTTTTGATTTACATTCCTGGTGTCACGGACCAAGCACCGCAGACGATTTCTGAAACAGCTGGTCAAATGGACGTCAAGCCGACACTTCTTCACTTACTAGGGATTGAAACGAAGGATTCCATTCAATTCGGCAATGATTTATTTTCAAATGAACGGACGCCTTTCGCTGTTCTGAGAAACGGTAACTTTATTACAGATGATTATCTCTATACAAAAAACACCTGCTATGATCAAAAAACAAAAGAACCCGTGAAGCAGGATGAGGTATGTCAGCCTTATATCGAAAAAGCCAATAAAGAGCTCTCCTTATCAGACAAGGTGATCAATGGGAATTTGCTGCGTTTTTATCAGCAGTAAACAGGATAAAACGATCTCCTTAGTCGTCACGCTGAAAGTCGCCCTTTGGCGGCTTTTTCTTTTCTCTTTTTATTGAAAGCCTATGAATGCTCAAATAAGTTTGCTTATAATAAAGGGAACTACATGATATTGAATGATAAGAGGTGTGAACATGAAGTATATATTCTTAGCCTTCATCTCCATATGTTTGCTTCTGAGTGGATGCCAAACAGAGATGAAGCCATCTAATTCGAATAAAAAAACAGAGCTTGTGATTTCAGCAGCGGCAAGTCTTCAGGATGCACTAAAGGAAATTGAAGCCTCCTTTCACAAACAGCATCCACATGTGACATTAACGAATAACTTCGGATCATCCGGCGCATTGAAGCAACAAATCGCTCAAGGAGCAAAAGCGGATCTCTTTTTCTCAGCAGCTGAAGAGCCCTTCGATGAACTTGTTCAATCCGGAGACATTGACCGAGAATATATCAAGGACGCCATACAAAATGAGCTAGTCCTTATTGTGCCAAAAGATGGCTCTTCCTCTATTAAAAGCTTTCAAGACGTCCAGCACGTAAAAGGAAAGATCGCTCTTGGCACACCTGAATCGGTTCCTGCTGGTACATATGGCAAAGAGATTTTCACAAAACTGAATATATGGGATCAAGTGAAAAAGAATGCTGTCTATGCCAAAGATGTACGGCAAGTTTTAAGCTACGTTGAAACTGGAAATGTCGAAGCAGGTGTTGTGTATAAAACAGACGCCCTCGTTTCTAAAAAAGTAAAGATTGCAGCTGAAGCAAATTCGGACATGCACTCCCCGGTTATATATCCAGTAGGGATTGTCAAAGGGACAAATCATCTTACGGAAGCCAAAGCCTTTTTTCAATTTCTTCAATCTGATAAAGCCACATCCATTTTTAAGAAATACGGCTTTCAAGTGTCGTAATGCCTATGCTGACTGAAGACTTTCTATCACCCATTTGGCTGTCCGTGCAAGTGGCTATCGTCAGCGGGCTGTTGGCCACAGTTTTTGGCACAACAATTGGCTTCTGGATGGCGCGAACAACTTTTAAAGGGAAAATGATTGTGGAAACGCTCCTGATGATGCCGCTCGTTCTCCCGCCAACAGTCGTTGGCTTTTTATTGCTCGTCGTATTCGGAAAGCATAGTGTAATAGGGGGCGCGATTGAATGGATCTTCCATCAGCCGGTCATTTTCACATGGTGGGCGGCGGTTATTGCTTCGACAGTCGTGGCATTTCCGCTCATGTATCAAACAGCAAAGGCGGGCTTTTCTACAATTGAGTCAGATATTGAAGGGGCTGCAAAAGTAGATGGTGCTCATTCATTCCAAGTCTTTGCCTATATCACCGTACCACTTGCCCTGCCTTCCCTCTTGTCAGGCAGCATCCTTAGCTTTGCAAGAGCCCTTGGAGAATTCGGGGCGACCTTAATGTTTGCCGGCAACATCCCAGGAAAAACCCAAACACTCCCAACCGCTATTTATGTGGCGATTGATTCTGGGCGCATGGAGCTTGCTTGGGCGTGGACGATCTGTATTGTGATCTTATCTTTTATTATGCTTTTGGCTGCGCGTAGAAGTAGTACGTAAAAAAATCCCCTTTCTCACATGAGAAAGAGGATTTTTTCATTTATTCAAACCCAACCGTCATCGTCTCTGGATTCGAGCCGACACGCTCGTTATTGTTTAATGCATCGATTTTTTCCATGTCTTCCTTTGATAATTCGAAATCAAAAATATCTGCATTTTGTTTAATGCGTTCTTCGTTGATTGATTTTGGAATCGTCACGACGCCGCTTTGCAGATCCCAGCGCAAGATGACCTGCGCAACAGATTTGTTGTAGCGTGCAGCCATGTCCTTTAATACGTCATGATCTAATAGCTTTCCTTGCATAAGCGGAGACCATGCTTCAATTTGAATGCCTTTTTCTTTTGCGTATTGACGTAGTTCGACAAGTGTCAGTTTCGGATGAAATTCAACTTGGTTCACGGCTGGAACAACTTCAGCATCTTTTAATAGCTCTTCTAAATGCTGAATGTAGAAGTTGCTGACGCCAATGGCTCTCACTTTCCCATCCTTGTAAAGCTTCTCAAGCGCACGCCATGTGTCTTTAAATGTTTCTGCATTTGGGCCAGGCCAATGAATCAAATAGAGGTCTAAGTAATCAAGACCTAATCGATTCAAGCTTGCGTCAAATGCAGCCAGCGCTTTATCATAGCCTTGATCCGTATTCCATACTTTAGACGTAATGAACAAATCTTCTCGTTTCACGCCAGATTCTTTAATTGCTTTGCCTACGCCTGTCTCATTTTTATAAACGGCAGCCGTATCAATACTGCGGTATCCGTTGCGTATGGCTGCTTTTACGGCATCTACCACTTGATTGCCGTCCTCCACTTTGAATACACCTAAACCAAACCAAGGCATTTCCACTCCGTTATTCAGTGTTACGGTATCATTCAAGCTTTTAACCATTTTAACAACCACCTTTTTCATAGATTCCATCTTTTTCATTATCTCACGTTGTCCATTAAAACTCTATTATCAGGCGTTTTTCTTCGCTTCGATGGCTAACAGCAAAGCACCTGTCATGCCGGCCTTGTCCTCAAGTCCAGGAGAGACAATGTATGTATCAAGCGGCGGCAGGTCTACATAATCATTGAGATACGCAACAAGCTTCTCTCGAATTAATGGAAAAAGCTGTTTTTGCTTCATGACGCCCCCGCCCATAATGATGCGCTCTGGGCTTAAAATGAGGGAGTACTGCATCAGCGCCTGCGCCAAATAATCGGCTTCAAGTGCCCAAACTGATTTTTCCTCCGTAAGCTCTTTAGCAGATTTCCCCCATCTTTTCTCAATCGCTGGTCCAGCTGCCAGTCCTTCTAAACACGTCCCATGCGCTGGGCAGACTCCTTCAAATACGTCTGATTCATGCTGCCTGACAAGGATATGCCCCATTTCTGGATGCGAATGACCGTGAAGAAGCTCGTTTTTTACAACAGCGCCAGCACCGATCCCCGTACCGACCGTGATATACAAACAACTATTCAGCCCTTTGGCTGCTCCTTTAGTTAATTCACCTAAGGCTGCCGCATTTACATCTGTTGTAAAAGATACTGGGACTTCTAATTGCTTCTCTAGCTCTGGGATGAACGGGTAATGCTTCCACTCTACTTTCGGCGTGTTCATGATATAACCGTAAGAAGGGTCGTCCTTTTGGACACAAATCGGTCCAAAGGAGCCGACCCCTAATGCTTCAATGTCATGCTGCTCGAAAAATGGGATGAGCTTTTGTAATGTTTTTTCTGGGTGCTCTGTAGGAATTGTCATTTCTTCGAGAATATCCCCGTGCTCATTGCCAATTGCACAACAAAACTTTGTACCGCCAGCTTCAATTGCTCCATAATACGCCATCATTGATCTCCCCCAGCTTGTTCTCTTTTTTCATCATAAAACATAGGGAAAAAGATAACAACATTACGTGTTGGTCAGGAGAACAGCTTCCATATCATTGATATACTCCCTTAGATGATGGGCAATATCACGATTGATTTCACCATTTTCATACAAAGTTTGAATTTCATTTCGAATCGTCTGTACAGCTTGGAAGTTAAGCTCTTTTTTCTTCCGGTCAAACGAACGGTCTTTTTGCTGAAAGAAGCTTGGACCGTGTTCACATCGATAAATGACTTGGTTGTAAAAGCCAATCACTTGGTGACACGTTTGTTTATTTTCATCGGTCATATGCTGTTTGATCGAGTCCACAGCAGCCTCTGCCGTTTTCTTACGGATTTGCTTGTACGAGTCTTCGTTTTCTAAAATACCGCTGGAAACGAGCTGATTCGGTCGCCATAATTGAAGCCACTGAAGCAAGCGCAGGAACTTCACTTTTGAAAAACGAATTTTGAAGGAGTTTGAATACAGCATTTCCAGCTCATGAAATCTCTCTTGCAACTCATAGGCTTCTTCTTTATCTAATTTCTCTTCATCAATTAATTGCTGAAGCTTCATTTGTTCTGCTTTAATTCCATGCAATCTGATTTTTCGTTCCTGTCTTCTCATCCCGAATTGGTAAGGCTCACGCTGGATATTACGCAGCTTCATTCGGTAATCATTAATGAGTGCTAGAGACACTTCCCTGTTGTCTTCATTCATTCCTTCTCTTAAGGTTTTAATGGCACTTCTCAGCAGCTTACGTTTCGCATGCTGAACCTTTGTATCCAAATCCACGGCGATTTGCTTGTCTTTTTTCTCAGATAAAAGAGGCAATAATACACTAGCTAAAATGAGTGTACATAAAATGACGCCTGCTGCGAGGAAAATAATCAAATGCCGCTCGGGGAATGGTGATCCGTCCGCAAGCGTAAATGGGATTGAGAAGGCACCAGCTAAAGTGACAGCACCACGAACACCAGAGAATGTCATCAGCATCGAAGCACGCAGCTTCGGTTTTTTCACATTCTGCTTTTTCGTTACACTCCAGTTACCTGCCCAGAAGAGCCATACCCATAAGAATCTCAGGATCATGAGACATAGCGTGATGATTAAGATGTAACTGATGACCTGCATATTATTAAACGCTTCATCCTGGAAAATCACTGTCGATACATCAGGAATCTGCAATCCAAGAATAACGAAAACAAGTCCGTTTAAAATAAATAAAATAATATTCCATGTGTTTGATGAAGCAATTTGCAGTTTGGCTAAATTTGCTTCCATTCGATCCTGCTCAATAGCGTGTGTCACACCGCCAGCAACAACGGCTAAAATACCGGATACACCAATTTCTTCAGCTGCTAAATAGATGACAAATGGTGTAAGGATTTGCAGAATGATATGCATCGTGACATCGTCCATTCCTAAACGGCGGAGAAAATAGCGAAAACGAATGATAAAAAAGGATAGAATAAATCCAGTCAATAGACCACCTGCGGCAATCAGGACAAAGCTAAAGGATGCCTCAGCAATTGAAAAAGCGCCAGTTACTGTTGCTGCAATGGCAAATTTAAAGGCGACAAGTCCTGATGCATCGTTCATCAATCCCTCGCCTTCCAGCAGTCTCATGATGCCCTTTGGCATATTCACACGGCTGGAAAGTGCACTGACTGCTACCACATCTGTCGGTGATAAAATCGCTGCAAGCGCAAATGCGGCTGGAAGTGGTATGCTTGGGATCATCCAATGGATGGTATATCCCGCGACAATGACTGTCGCAAAGACTAACCCTAGGGCTAACAGAAGAATCGGCGCTCTTAATTTCCACAGCTCGTCCCTTGGGGTACGCTTCCCGTCATTAAATAACAGCGGTGCAATGAATAAAACAAAGAATAGTTCAGGATTTAAAGAAATATGTAAACCTGAAGGAAAAGCTGCCACCAGTATTCCTAAGCCCACTTGAATTAACGGGACTGGAATAAAGGGGACAAAACGATTGATAATATTAGATGATGCAATGAGTGCAAGTAGTACGAGCACTGCCAAAAAAATCTCCACTAGTACGTGTCCCTCCTATTTTCATTTTTTCGTCAAGTTTTGCTTACATGCAAAGATGTGTTCATTTCGAGTTGATTCATCCGTCCGATCATAGAAGCTTCTTTAGTATTCCGCAAAATGTGAAACCAACACATAACAATCCATCTAGGCAAAAAAAGGCTGAATCCAGATATTCAGCCAGCTGACAAAATTTTCATCATATGTATTGTTCCAATGATGAACAAAAAGACCCTGCTTTTATTTTACACGAAAACTCCATTACCTGCTGACATCCAGCTCGTTTCAAACACAAAAAAAAGAGCGAAATCGCTCTTTTCTCGTTTTACCCTTTATTTAAAAAATAAGACCTAGCGGGAAGCCGCCATTTGAATAGGTAGGAACAAACCCTGCATACGACGAGGATGAGAAACAGCAAATACAAAGCAATCTCTCCTTGTGCTAAACCGAGTCCTACGAGTAAGCCGCCAAGTGCTGCCCAGACTGCGTAAATCTCCGCTTTTAGCACAAGCGGCTTTCGCCCTGCCAATAAATCACGCACAATTCCGCCACCGCTTCCAGTCAGAATGGCTGCCACAATGACCGCACTGAGCGGAAGCTCTCTTTGCACGGCAAATAATGCACCTTGAATCGCAAACGCTGCTAAGCCAATCGCATCCGAGAAATTCCCCCATGTGCTCCAGTGCTTGAGCAAAAGCTTTGGAAAAAGAAACACAATCGTAATGGATACAAGAGCAATGGTAAACATCTTGCCCTGTGACCATAAAGCAGACACCGGAAGACCGATTAATAGATTCCGAATCGCTCCACCGCCAAATGCTGTCACAATCCCTAAAATGTACACACCAAGAATATCGTACTCTTCCTCCATTGCCACTATCGCACCACTAATGGCGAACGCGATAATACCAATGATACTTAAGACTTCCCATGCCATTTTCCGCTTATCTCCTTACATGATCTGATCATCTAACACTACTCCCTTAATGTATATCTGACATAAGCGAAAAGCAATACAAATTTTCTTTAAATTTTATCTTTTTGCAAAAATAAAAAATAGCCCGCTAAAAAGCAGGCTATCTCTCAATCTTCTTTTGCATTTAACAGCAGCATACTGATGATAATCAGAATAAATGCAATAAGTGCTAATAGCGGAATGGTGATAAAACCAAACCAGTTCAAATAATCAACAGAACAAGGGATACCGCTGAGGCAAGGGCGAATCGACGCAAAGCCTGGGATCTTTTGTTCCATATAATGATAGATGGAAAAGCCAGCACCGATTACAGCTAAAGGCAGTACGTAATACTTCACTTTGACATCACCCCGGAACGTAGCAATTCCAAGTAAAAGCACGAGCGGGTACATGAAAATACGCTGGAACCAGCACATATCGCATGGAATAAACTTTTTGATTTCACTTAAATACAGGCTGCTCATCGTCGCAACGATCGAGACAATCCAAGCACTGTACAAGTAAATAAGCTTATTCTTCATGATTTCTTCCCTTTAAGCTCTTGATCAATTAATTCTTTGATTTCATCATAGTCATAGAAGTTTTGAACTTGTTTATTGTTAATGAAAATCGTTGGTGTTGAATTCACTTTGTATTTGTTCACAAGCTGATCGTCTGTGTTCAGCTGCGGCTGATACGTTTTCTTTGATAGGTTATCTTTGAGTTTGTCCGTATCAATTTTTGTTGTCTTTTTCGCTAATTCAGTCAGCTTAGCAGGCGTAACCCATTCTGCTTCACTATCTGGCTGTGCTTGATAGACAGCTTCATGATATGCCCAGAAGTTTTTTGGATCTTCTTTCCATACTTCTTCAGAAGCTAGTGCTGCTAACACTGCGCCATCTCCATGAACAGGCAGTGGCAAGTTAATAAATGAAAATGATACATCGCCTTTATCTATGTAGTCTGCTTTCAGTTTTGGGAAAATGTCTGTTTCGAATGATTTACATGACGGACATTTGTAGTCCCCAAACTCGACAATTTGCACCGCTGCATCTTTGTCTCCTATGACAGGCTGTCCTTTAATCGAAGGCTTACTGTCAACTGTTTGTGCTTCTTGGCTGTTCTTGTTTCCAATCACAACAAATATACCGATGAGAAGAGCTGCGATGATGGTTAAAATGACAGCAAATTTAATGGATGAAGATTGATTATTTTTCTTACTCACATAAGCACCTACCTTATCTTTTTCATTCCTTTTAAAAAAGAAAAAGGATAATAGCTTAGAAAAATGCCATTATCCAACTTCTTCTATTTTAACAAGAGGGGGTCCATTATGAAAGATGGTATTCATGAAATTTTCCTTACAATTTTATTTCATGACCCTCATCGCATTTAAAACAGCGAGTACGGTGACACCGACATCCGAGAAGACGGCTTCCCACATCGTCGCAATTCCGAATGCTCCGAGTAATAGGAAAACGCCTTTGACACCAAGGGCAAATGCGATATTCTGCCAGACAATCCTTCTTGTTCGTTTTGCGACAGCGATGGCTTCTGCTACCTTTGATGGCTGGTCCGTCATGATGACGATATCAGCCGCTTCGACAGCTGCATCTGAACCAAGCCCGCCCATTGCAATTCCTATGTCCGCTCTTGCTAATACCGGTGTATCATTAATGCCGTCCCCAACAAATAATAGCTTTTCTTGAGGCGCTTTTTTCTGATCAATTTCTTCTAATTTCGTTACTTTGTCCTGCGGTAATAATTCTGCATGTACTTCATCAATGCCAATTTGCTTAGCGACCGCAGTTCCGACTTGCTTAGCATCACCAGTGAGCATGACGGTTTGAATACCAGACGCTTTTAGAGCAGAAACGGCTTCGATTGCATCGTCCTTTAATTCATCTGCGATCAAGATTGATCCGGCAAACTCACCGTTAATTGCCATGTACACAACGGTTCCGCTTCTTTTTTCTTTTTCATACGCAATGTCTTCTCGCTCCATCAGGCGGTGATTTCCCGCTAAGACGTGAGATCCGCTGATGGTCGCTTTAATTCCATGTCCCGCGATATCCTCATATGCTTCGATCTGGCTTTCATCAAGCGGTGAGCTATATGCCGCTTTAATCGATTCTGCAATAGGGTGAGAGGAATGGGCTTCTGCTAGTGCTGCAAAAGAAAGCAGCTCTTCTTCTGACCACTTGTCACTGACTGTGGCAATATTGGTCACTGTAAAGTTTCCTTTTGTAAGCGTGCCCGTCTTATCAAATACCGCATATTTCACAGAATTCAATGCTTCTAAATAGTTACTGCCTTTGACAAGGATGCCTCGTTTAGACGCTGCCCCAATCCCCCCGAAAAATCCTAATGGAATGGATACAACAAGAGCACAAGGACAAGAGATCACGAGAAAGACAAGTGCCCGGTACACCCAATCAGACAATTGTGCTGATGGAATAAGAAGCGGCGGCACAAAGGCAAGCAATAAGGCGAGTACGACGACAGCCGGTGTATAATATTTCGCAAATTTTGTAATGAAATTTTCTGTCTGTGCTTTTCGGCTGCTTGCATTCTCAACCAAATCTAAAATTTTCGTCACAGCCGATTCGCTTAACTCTTTTTGAACTTCAATTTCAAGTATACCGTTTTGATTCACAAATCCTGCAAGAACTTCTTTTCCCGCTTCTACATCCCGCGGCACCGACTCCCCTGTTAATGCGGATGTATCAACAAGCGAGAAGCCCTCAATAACGAGCCCATCCAGCGGAATTTTTTCACCAGGCTTCACGACAATACGGTCACCGGCTTTTACTTCTTCTGGATTCACTTTTTTCGTTTCATTTCCGACTTTTAGATTCGCGTATTCTGGACGTATATTCATTAATTCACTAATTGAACGTCTTGAACGGTTCACTGCCGCCCCTTGGAAGAGCTCTCCAATTTGGTAAAAGAGCATCACTGCCAGTGCCTCTGGATATTGCTGAATCACAAAAGCGCCAACTGTTGCAATGGTCATTAAAAAGTTCTCATCAAATACTTGGCCTCGCACGATATTTTTCAGCGCTTTAAAAACCACATCACCGCCGACTAGTAAATATGCTGCGAAGAACATAAGGAACTTTAATACACCATCTTCAGGTATAAAGAAAGCGGCTGTTCCAATGACTGCACCGCCAATTAATTTCAGCACAATCGTTTTTAAATTTTTTGTCCCATGATCATGATCGTGATGATGTCCTTCTTCTTTCGGTGATACACTCACATGAGGTTCAATGGACTGAACAGTTTTTTCAATACGCTTTGTCATCGTTTCTTGCTTATCTGCATGCGTCACAGTCAAGGTGCCTGTCGCAAAGTTAACAGAGCAAGCTTCCACTCCATCCATTTTGCTGACTCCTGTTTCTATTTTCCGTGCACAGTTGCCGCAATCAAGACCGCTTAATACGTATTCATCCTTCATCTTTTTCATGTTCTCACCTTTTTCTATATGATAAGTAACGTTCCCTGGATCGATTCAACCTATTAAAAATTAAAAACTTTATATATGAGCATATATTCATATATTGGATTACCCTTATTATATGAGGATTTCTTATCTTCTGTCAATCATTTATGAAGAAATAATTGGTTTTTTGTGTCCCATTCTGTCACACGGATTTTCAATAAACCAAGCTCATGTCCCCCGCTCACCACATAACATAAAAACGATCGTTTGATCTCTGACAGAATAAGTGCAGTTTTTTCTCTTTACAAAAGAAGGACAGACGCTTAGAATGAAATAAAAGTTTCCTCAAGGAAACAAATTAGCGTTAGAGAATCATTTCATCCTTTAGTCAAAATTATTTAATGTATGCATATATCTTTAGGAAGTGCAATGATGATCGAAAGGGGCCGCAAGAGATGCCAAATGCTTTAACAATCGACCGTCTTCATGTCTCATATCACGGGCAGGATGCTTTAGAGAACATCTCTCTTTCCATACAGGAAGGAACGATGACAGGAATCATAGGTCCAAATGGTGCCGGTAAATCGACTTTACTCAAGGCATGCTTGGATTTAATTGAAAAAGATCAAGGGGATATTCGCTTTTTTGAACAGCCTTTTAAACAAGTTAGAAAACAGATCGCCTATGTACCTCAGAGAAATGATCTAGACTGGACGTTTCCTATTCATGTGCTGGATACCGTCCTACTTGGAACATATCCGAAGCTTGGCCTGATCAAACGTCCGAAAAAAGAAGACCGGGCATATGCGTACCACTGTTTAGAAAAAGTCGGCATGCAGGATTTTGCCAAAAGACAAATTGGTGAGTTATCCGGCGGTCAGCAGCAGCGTGTCTTCCTTGCAAGAGCACTTGCGCAAAATGCACAGCTCTTCTGTTTGGATGAACCATTTGTTGGGATTGATATGGCAAGTGAAGAAACGATGGTTCGCATTTTGAAGGAATTACGTGATGAAGGAAAAACCATTTTGGTGGTCCATCATGATTTAAGTAAAGCCGGTGATTACTTCAGCCATCTCGTTCTGTTAAATAAAAAACTCATCAAAGCTGGACCTGTACACGACATCCTTCGCCCAGAGGTCATGCTGGAGGCATATGAAACGCAGCTACCATTCTTAAAATCAGCAGGGGGAGACGTGTAATGGAATTTTTAACCGGACTCTTTGAATATGCATTTTTACAAAAAGCGTTATTTACATCCGTGATGGTAGGCATTATTTGCGGGGTCATTGGCTGCTTTATCATTTTACGGGGCATGGCCTTGATGGGAGACGCCATATCGCATGCTGTGCTGCCAGGTGTCGCCATCTCTTATATGCTGGGAATTAACTTTTTCTTCGGAGCCGTCTTAACTGGCGTATTAACAGCGATTGGGATCGGATACGTGAGTCAAAACAGCCGCATTAAAAATGACTCTGCGATTGGCATTGTCTTCACCGCTTTTTTCTCAATCGGGATCATCTTGATCACATTTTTGAAAAGTTCCAGTGATTTATATCATATCTTGTTTGGAAACGTTCTAGCTGTTCGATCATCTGATATGTGGATTACGCTTGGCATCGGCATTTTTATCCTGCTGGCCGTCATCATTTTCTACAAAGAATTGCTCATTAGTTCATTTGATCCGGTGATTTCTTCGGTTTACGGTTTACCGAATCGAATGATCCATTATTTTCTCATGACCTTGTTGACCCTTGTGACCGTTGCTTCACTACAAACTGTTGGGATTATTCTTGTCGTTGCCATGCTTATTACGCCGGCAGCCACTGCGTATCTCTTAACAGACCGGCTATGGATTATGATTTATTTATCTGCATTTTTCGGGGCAGTTTCTGCCGTTGCCGGTCTTGGGCTTAGTTTTACGTATAACTTGTCGTCTGGCGCTTCTATCGTGCTAGTTGCGACCATTTTATTCGGGAGTGCCTTTATCCTTTCACCAAAGCAAGGAATTCTATGGAGATCATTAAGATCTAAACGAAAACGAACGCAGCTAAAAAAGGAAGCGTCTATGTAAAAGGAGGACATATATGAAGAAGGTATTTGCAATCCGTTTGACCGCAGTATTCATTGCCCTTATGGTCATCACAGGCTGTTCTACAAAACAAAATAATTCCGGCAAAGATGACGGCACATTAAAAGTCGTCACGACCTACTCCATTCTTTATGACATTGTGAAGGAAGTAGGCGGAGAGCATGTCTCTATTCACAGCATTGTTCCCATTGGTACAGACCCACATGAATTTGACCCACTGCCAAAGGATGTTCAGCATACAACGGATGCAGACCTTGTTCTATATAATGGCTTAAACCTTGAAACAGGGAATGGCTGGTTTCAAAAGCTGCTCGAATCGAGTGGCAAGGACGGGGATGATGCACCTGTAGCCGAAATGAGTAAAGGCGTCAAAGTAAAACATTTATCTTCAAAAGGCCTCGAAAGCCAGCAGGACCCACATGCTTGGCTAAATGTCGAAAATGGGATTCTGTATGCTAAAAATGCCAGAGATGCACTTATTAAAGCGGACCCTGAGCATCAAGAGGATTACGAAAAAAATGCAGAAGACTATATCAAAAAGCTTCAAGCGCTTCATGATGAAGCAAAAGACAAGTTCGACCAGCTGCCAAAAGACAAAAAGCGTCTTGTGACAAGTGAGGGAGCCTTCAAGTATTTTGCAGATGCCTATAGACTAAAGGCAGGCTACATTTGGGAGATCAACACAGAGAATGAAGGAACACCTGGACAAATGAAGCGCATCATTCATTTCGTCAAAGATCATCAAGTGCCTGCGCTCTTTCTTGAAACAAGTGTCGATCCACGCAGCCTTGAAAGCCTATCTGAAGAAACTGGGGTTCCGATTAAAGGAAAAGTATTTACTGACTCCATTGGAAAGAAAGGTGAAGATGGGGACAGTTACTATAAGATGATGAAATGGAATATTGACACCATTTACAAAGGGCTTTCATCATAAGAAAAGACAGGCGGAGTGAGTTCGCCTGTCTTTTTTATTAGCTGGCTATATTTTGCGGGTGTTTTTTCGGCCAGATCACATAGCTGATGCTAATGACGAAATCAATGGCTAAGACCATTCCCCATACTCTCGCTAGCTGCATCAGTGCTTCCGTTCGTTCTGGTGCTTGGATGAGATAAGATAACCCAAATAGTAGACCGGCTCCGATGACATAAGAGACGAGATGCCGCGTCCAGCCGACTATTTCATATACAGACCGTTCCTTCCCGTACTTTGGTCTTCCCTTCGGCTTAGGGCCTCCTGCAAATCGATAAGCAAACCGGACATCTGCCCATTTCACCATTTGATGTCCAAAAGCGAGACTCACCCCAATATAAACAGCTGCGAGCCCGTGAATGACACTTGCCACAGCCCCCTCTCTTAAATCCATATACGTCGCTGCAAGAAGTATGAGATCCAAAATCGGTGTACAAATGAGGAAGAAGGCGCCCCACTTTTTCTGTCTAAACACATAACGAAGTGTTAACCCCACCAGAATAAACAGCCAAAAGCCAATTTCACATGCCACAATCAATAACCCGATCAATATTCACCACATCCTTTTTAATACGATTGTATTAAATAAAAAATAACACAACTGTGTTAAAAAAACAATAGCTGTGCTAAAATCAATGTATGCCAAAAATCGTCGATCACTATAAACAAAAACAAAAAGTCGCTCAAGCTGCCATGAGAGTGATTAAACAGGATGGATTGGAAAACGCTTCTGTACGAAAAGTAGCGGTAGAAGCTGGCATTTCAGCGGGCTCTATGCGTCATTATTTCTCCACACAGCAGGAGCTATTTCTTTTCTCTATGACATTGATTCAGGAAAGAGTCAAAGAGCGGATGACAGGACTTCAGCTGAACGGTTCAACGGAAGAAAATGTCTTCGCGTTATTGGAGCAGGTTCTCCCACTTGATGAAGAACGAAGATTTGAAATGGAGGTGTGGCAGGCTTTTACAGTCAAGTCGATGACTGAACCTGATTTACAGCCGCTCAATGCAAAGATGTATGACGAGCTTTTCCAAATGACCCAATATTGTTTAATGAAATTAAAAGAGGATGGGCTCTTGCTTGATCATATCGATCTTTTAGTCGAAACTGAGCGGCTTTATGCGGTCATCAATGGGCTTGCATTGAATGGAATCTTGCAGCCTCATCGCTTACCGCCTCAGCTCATACGCTCCGTACTGCAGATGCACCTGCAATCCATCACCAAAAAAGACATGTCTCCCTCATGAGGGAGCATGTCTTTTTTTAATCTTCCATAAAAATACGTTTTGCTTCGTAGTAGAGTACCTGCACAAATTTCTTCACATTGATACGGGTATGTTCTTCTCTACCGCTCGTCTCTTTTGTTAATTCACTCATTTTCTTTCGCACGATGGTGAAATCAAAGAATTTAGAAGCGTAATTTTCAAAGGTCGGATGAGAAAAATCAGTTAACCCAAGTGAAGCGATGTGTTTCAAGGATTGATTGATCGCACGCCTCACCCGCTGTTCCGCTGCTTTCGCTTCTCTTGCAATGTCTGCCGATGTGTAAGGCTCATTTAATTTATCCTCGGTGACACCCGTGAAAATGACCTTTAAAGAAGGAAATGAATCATGATGTTCGGTATGTAGCGCTAAATACTGATCTGTGAAGAGGATCATATCTAATAAATCTTTAGATCCCTTTTCGCCCACAATTCCAAGCTCTGCAAGCAAGAACTGGCCTGCCTCTGCAAGACTTTTCCCACGCTGCTTCGTTTTCGTCTGACCGCGCTGCTGAAACTGCATGACGGATTTGAGTGAGTGCTGAATATTTTCAATTGAATGCTCTAAATGAAGCCGCTCAATCATGAGGTGGAGCACACTTAAGACCTCTACACGATTGATTGGCTTTGTCACATAATACTCGACACCAAGCGTATACGCCTGGCCGATTAATTCCTTTGTTTCTACCTGTGACAGCATTAAGTATTTGCCATGAAACTCATCCTTAATGGCTCGAATCGTTTCAAGTCCGTCTCGTTCCGGCATCAATAGATCAATACATAAGATATCAATGTGCAAATCATTTAAGTAGCTTGCCGTTAACTCTGCGCCATCCTCTGCTTCTCCCGCGACGAAGCCAAGCTCTTCATCTTCAATGAGCTGAGCGAGTGAAGAACGCACGGCTTCATCATCATCCACAATAAAAAATCTCATCTCCCAATCCCCTCTTTTCTACTAACTTGATCCATTGGTATCGTTAACGTGAAAGTCGTTTGTTTATTTGGGATACTCTTCATCTCAACACTTCCGCCAAGCTTCTCCGCTGTATCCTTTACATAGGAAAGACCGATACCACTTGATGGATTCCCAGCCTGATCGTATTTTAAAGTAAAACCGGGTTTAAAAATCACATGATGATTACGCTCTTTAATGCCAGGCCCGTTGTCACTAATTTGAAAGATCACATGGCTCTCTTTCTGGGAAATAGAGAGTGACACCTCTCCATCCACCGGAATGGCTTCGACAGCATTGGAAACGATATTATTTAACAAAGATAGAATGGTATACACGTGATAGACGGGATGCTGCCCATCTTCATCATAATGAAAGACAATGTTTTTTTTAAGAGATTCTGCGTAATTTTCATGAATACGAATCACGAGCCCAGCAATATGCGCAGGACTTGCATACGCCTGAAAATTTTCTTCATGAATCAGCTTTGATAATGCAGAAAAAATCCGCTGGTTATCCTTTTTGATCTCATGCACCTCTCCTGCGATTTGCAGGGCTGTTTTTCCGAGCTTTTTCAAATCCAATGACTCTGCATCCTTTGCGTGATGCAGGGATTGATACAATTGATAGGATGTCGCTGTAATGTGCTCAGCATGTGCAAGTGTTTTATGAAAGTATGTAGATTCCGTGTAAAGATTAGACAGGAGCATGAGCAGATGTTCCTTTTCCTTTTTCATCTGACGCTCTCTCGCCTGCTCTTCATATAATCGAATCATTGTATAACAAGCCAACACGAAAAAGCTTCTGAAAATCGCCAACACGAAAAGTTGAAACAGCGTCCGCATCGTTAAAATTTCATCGATGGTGCCACGAAGTGCAATCATTTCAACAACGCTCGCGCATAGCTCCATGATGATACCTGTCGCTCCAATCAGCCAAGGCTGATCGCGGAAACGTCTGACCTTTAATAAATAAAAGAGCGTGCCGTAGACGACGTAATAAAGCAGGGAAGGAAATCTTAAAGAAATCGCCTCTTCCAGCGGAAGATGACCTGTGACGGCTGTATCAAGAAGCACGCGAAACGCAAAAACAGAAACCCCTGCAATGATACCGCTTGCCCATGCCGGGAATTTTTTCATTTGAAGTAGGATAAAGAAAAAGACAACGGTTCCAAAGCTGACCCGAAAGCTGTCCTCAAATGGATAAAATTTAAATTCTCCGCCAATCGGTGTCAGTACAATGAGCATCACAATTAAATAAGGCTCTGTATTTAGCCATTTTTTCAGTAGATTCAAACGCAGTCACATCCCTAATAATTGACGATAGTATACTATGTGGGCTTGAGAAAAACAAACATCCATGAAAAAGCGCACACCGGAACTTTGTCGGTGTGCGCTTCTCATGATGCCGCTTAATCTTCTAAACGATCCTTTTCTAAAAGTGATGCGCCAGCAATACCTGGTTTAGTCATTTCAAAAGGATTCAAGATGACATCAAGCTCTTCCTCTGATAAAACATCATTTTGCAGACAAAGCTCACGTACAGATACGCCTGTAAGAATCGCTTCTCTGGCAATTCGTGCAGCAGCTTCATAACCAATATGCGGATTCACCGCTGTCATGACACCAGCACTTTTTTCTACATATTCTTTTAATCTAGATTCATCTGCTTTTAGGTCACGCAAGCAGTTGTCTACGAAGGATTCAAATACATTTTTCATGATGCTGAGAGATTGAAGCAAGTTGAACACAAGAACTGGTTCCATCACGTTCAGCTCAAGCTGACCAGCCTCTGATGCAAGACAGATCGTGTGGTCATTTCCGATAACTTGGAATGCCACTTGGTTCATGACCTCAGGCATCACTGGGTTGACTTTCCCTGGCATGATAGATGAACCTGGCTGTCTTGGCGGCAAGTGAAGCTCACCAAAGCCTGCTCTTGGACCTGATGCCATCAAGCGAATATCGTTCGCCATTTTAGACATATTCATCATACATACTTTCAGTGCAGCTGATACTTCTGTATAAGCATCCGTATTTTGCGTGGCATCGACTAAATCTTCAGCTCCAACTAACGGTAATCCGCTAATGTCAGATAGATAGCCAACCACTTGGCGAATATATTTAGGATCAGCATTCAAGCCAGTTCCGACTGCTGTTGCACCCATATTGACTTCATATAAATGCTGTTTAGACTGCTTGATACGTTTAATATCACGACCAAGAACCTTTGCATAAGCACTAAACTCTTGACCAAGTCTGATTGGAACAGCGTCCTGAAGATGCGTACGTCCCATTTTGATGACATGATCGAATTCTTGCGCTTTTTCTGTCATGACTTGATGCATGTTTTCCATCGTATAAAGTAGTTTTTCAATCATATTCAATGTTGAAATATGAATCGCTGTTGGGAAAACGTCGTTTGTTGACTGCGACATGTTCACATGCGTGTTTGGACTTAGCTCAGTATAAGCGCCTTTTTCCTTTCCTAGTAGTTCAAGCGCTCTGTTTGCAATGACTTCATTGGCATTCATATTCATTGAAGTGCCAGCCCCGCCTTGAATTGGATCGACAATAAATTGATTGTTCCATTTTCCTTCAATAACCTCATCTGCGGCTTGAACAATTTTTTCTCCAAGACCAGAATATAGTCGCTGTGTATCCATATTTGCAAGTGCGGCTGCCTTTTTGACAATCCCTAATGCTTTGATGAGTTCCTCATGAACATGGTAGCCAGTAATTGGAAAGTTCTCTACTGCACGTAATGTTTGAATTCCATAATACGCTTGAGTGTCTACTTCCTTTTCACCTAGAAAGTCTCGTTCGATTCGAACTTGCTTGTCCTGTAGCTTCGTCATTTGAAAAGATCTCCTTTTACGCTGCTTTTGTTTGTTGTTTTAATTCCTCAATATACTTCTTCGATTTCTCTTGATCAAAAACTTTTTCCCACTTAGACATGACAATGGCTGCAAGTGAGTTACCAAATACGTTAACAGTTGTACGAACCATGTCAAGAATACGGTCGATCCCAACGATGAAGGCAAGTCCTTCAAGCGGCAGTCCCATTGCACCAAGTGTTGTGATGACAACAACGATTGATGCACCTGGTACACCAGCCATTCCTTTAGATGTCAGCATCAAGATTAATAGTAACGTAATTTGCTCATAGATGGAAAGTGGCATGCCGTACATTTGTGCAACAAATATGGCGGCAATGGATTGATAGATGGCACTTCCATCTAAGTTAAAGGTGTAGCCTGTTGGGATAACGAACGACGTGATCGCTTTCGGGCAGCCGAACTTCTCCATTTTATCCATTAGTCTAGGCAGTACAGCTTCTGAACTTGCTGTTGAGAATGCAAGAATGATTTCTTCTTTTAGCACTCTAAATAGTGTAAAGACGCTTGTTCCAGCTAATTTTGCGATAATGCCAAGTACGACAATCACGAAGAATGCCATTGTGCCGTAAACGACAAGTACCAGCTTACCTAGCGGGAGAAGCGCTCCGACCCCGAATTTGATCACCGTCACACTGATGAGCGCGAATACACCAAATGGTGCAAATTTCATCACTTTATTGGTCACCCAGAACATGGCTTCGAGTATACCCTCAAAGAATCCTAACACTGGTTTCCCTTTGTCTCCTACTGCGGCAATTCCTAATCCGAATAAGACGGTAAAGAAGATCGTTGGTAATAGATCACCTTCTGCAATGGATTGGAAAACGTTTGTTGGCACTAGATGCACAATCGTTTCAGAGAAACTTGCTTTTTCGGAAGAAGCTTTCGATGTTTCTTCATATTTAGAGATATCGCCTTTTTCCATGTTGCTCATGTCAATTCCTGTACCAGGATGGAAGACGTTTGCTGCAAGCAGTCCTACTGCTAATGCAATCGTTGTCACAATTTCGAAGTAAAGAATCGTTTTCCCACCGAGTCTTCCTATGGTTTTCATATCCCCTACACCAGCTACTGCTACAATCAACGCAGCAATAACAATTGGAAGAACGATCATTTTAATTAAATGGATGAATATATCGCCAATCGGCGTTAACACATTAATAACGGTTTCATTTTGATAAAACAGCGCTCCCACGATAACACCCAGAACAAGTGCAATGAGTATTTGTGAAGCTAACCCTAACTTTTTCATACGTGAACCCCCTTTTTTTGATAACGCTTTCTTTGTTGCTTAATCGCATCTTAACGATGAACCTACAAAAAACGACAAAAAGGAACAAAAAGAAGTGAATTTTTTATGAAAAATCTTTTAAAAGGTGGGTTTTTCCACAAAATTGTTAAAAAAAGACTTCGCTTTTGGGCGAAGTCCTAATGATTTTGCATTTGTTCACTTGGTGTATCTTTTTGTAAATAAGCTCCATTGTATATCGCATATCCAATAAGGACCAGAGCAACGTAGAACAATGCACTAATCGTCCAAATCCATTTGACATTCAGCTTCATTGTGCCACTCCCTCTCTAACTGGTTTCAGTCGCTGCAATCTGAGCGCATTCAATACAACCGACACGGAGCTAAAGGCCATTGCTGCTCCTGCAAGCCATGGCGCAAGAAGTCCTAAAGCAGCTATCGGTATCCCAATACAATTATAAGCAAGCGCCCAAAATAGATTTTGCTTGATGTTTCTCATCGTTTTTTGACTAAATTCAAGCGCATCAGCAATGGCATGGAGGTCTCCTGTCATGAGTGTGATATCTGCTGCTTCCATGGCGACATCTGTCCCTGTTCCAACTGCCATCCCAATATTTGCTGTCGCAAGGGCCGGTGCATCATTGATGCCATCTCCGACCATGGCGACTTTCTTTCCTTGTTCCTGAAGCGCCGCAATGTGAGCAGCCTTTTCCTCAGGCAGAACTTCAGCAATGACATGATCAATGCCCGCCTGTTTCGCAATCGCCTCTGCTGTCATCTTGTTATCACCTGTCATCATCACGACGTGAATTCCTTGCTTTTTCAGGCGCTTGATCGCTTGAGGTGAGGATGATTTGATCGTATCTGCGACCGCGACAATGCCGGCGACTTCTCCATCAATGGCAACAAGCATAGCCGTTTTCCCTTGCTGCTCCAGCGTTGTGACGGATGCTTCGACTTGATCATATGGGATATGATGTTTCTGTAATAGCTTACGCGTTCCAATCAAAAGCTTGCGCCCTGCCGCCTTTGCTTCAATTCCATGACCTGGGTCAGCTTGGAAGGCTTCAATCTCGACCGCTTCTAGACCTTGTTCCTTCATTCCATCTGTGATCGCTCTGGCAAGCGGGTGTTCCGACTGTTGTTCAGCTGATCCTGCTAACTGTAGGAGCGTATTTTCTGTCCAATTGGCAGACGCTATTACATCTGTCAGACTCGGCTCCCCTTTTGTCACAGTCCCTGTTTTATCTAAAAACACCGTGTCGAGAGATTGGGTCACTTCTAAATGCTCTCCGCCTTTAAACAGAATGCCTGATTCAGCCGCACGGCCGCTACCCGCCATAATAGAGGTTGGTGTAGCAAGACCGAGTGCACACGGACATGCGATGACGATGACTGCGATAAACGTTTCAAGTGCTGACGTCACATTCCCTGGATCAACAAAGAAAAACCAGATCATGAAGGTGAGCACTGCAATTCCTACAACGATGGGAACGAATATCCCTGATATTTGATCGGCCATCCTTTGAATCGGTGCTTTTGAGCCCTGTGCCTGTTCTACGACTTTAATAATCTGTGAAAGGGCGGTCTCTTTTCCAACCTTTGTCGCTTTCACTTTCACAAACCCATTTTTATTGATCGTTGCCCCGATGACCGCATCACCAGCCGTTTTATCAACAGGCAGACTTTCGCCCGTAATCATGGACTCATCAATTGCGGTTCTTCCCTCCACGATCTCTCCATCTACCGGCACTTTCTCTCCCGGTTTGACAAACACAAGATCATTCACTTTCACTTCGGAAATAGGGACGGTCATCTCTTTCCCATCTCGCTCGATGACCGCTTCTTTCGCTTGTAGGCCCATCAGCTTTTGAATCGCTTCTGATGATCTCCCTTTTGCTCTTGCTTCCATTAATTTTCCGAGCACGATCAACGTAATGAGTACAGCACTTGTTTCATAATAGAGGGCTGCCTCATGTGTGCCTTGAACCGCTGACTGAATGCTTTCATATAAACTATAGAAAAACGCAGCTGATGTCCCAAGTGCGACAAGAACATCCATGTTGGCACTTTTATTACGTAACGCTTTATACGCACCTACATAGAAGGGCCAGCCGACAATGAACTGAACGGGCGCTGCTAACGCCAGCTGAACCCAAGGATTCATGAACGCTTCAGGCAGCCAAATAAAAGACGTGAAAGAAAAATGACTGACCATTGCCCAAAGAAGTGGCAGTGACAGGATCATTGAGAATAGAAAGCGTGCCGTCTGCTTCTCTATTGCTGCTTGGCGATGATCTTTTTTTCCTTCCTCTGCTTCATCTGCAGCTGGTTCAATTAAAGAATACCCAATGGACTGAACCGCTTGCTTTATATCACTTGTAGACGTTTGGTCTGGGTGATACGTGACCTGAAGGGTCTCCAGCGCAAAGTTCACAGATCCGTGATCGACACCATCCATCCGGTTAATTTTTTTCTCGATTCGGTTGGCACACGCTGCACACGTCATTCCTTCTATATCAAATTCTGCTTGCTCCATCACCACATCGTAGCCGAGAGATTGAATTTTTTGCTTGAGATCCTCTGGTGTGAGTTGTTCTGCTTCATACACAATATGAGATGTTTCCAGCGCCAAATTCACATTGGCATCCTCCACACCTTCCAGCCTGTTCAATCCCTTTTCGATGCGTCCTGCACAGGCAGCACAGGTCATCCCCGTAATTTGAAAGTCGATTTCCTTCTTCATTAACCTCACCTCTCCATATACACCATGGGGGTATTATATTTTGAAAAAAATACGTGCTGTTATGCAGCACGTATTTTCATTTATACGACATCATATCCCTGTTCTTCAATTACATCAGAGATACGGTGCAACGTGACTTGATCTGGGTGAAATGAAACTTCCACCTCTCCTTTGTCTAAATGGACTTTCACAGATTCAACACCTGCTAGTTCTCCTACATTTCCTTCGACTGCTTTCACGCAATGTCCGCAAGACATGCCCTGCACTTGAAGTGTTGCTTGCTCCACTTCTCATCGCCTCCATCAATCATTTTCTACACCTTACTATACCCTAGTAGGGTATCAATGTAAACATATAAATGCTACGATTTTGTCAGTTTCGTAAAGACCGTCATTAACTCTTCAATGGCTTCATCCCCATTGCCGCTCTTGATTGCATCTGCTACACAATGATGGGTATGCTTTTCCATCAATTGAAGACTGACCTTTTTCAAAGCCGCATTGACAGCGGAGATTTGATTGACAACATCTATACAGTAACGATCGTTTTCAATCATTTGCTGAATCCCGCGCACTTGTCCTTCCACTCGTTTCAACCGATTGATCAATTGATCTTTATCCTTCTCTGCTCTTGGCGAAGCCATATGTCTTTCTTCATGTTCTGTCATGTGATCACCTTTTTTCCATTATGACTTGTCTTTACCTAAATTAAAGCATATCTCCACCGGAAAAGGCAAAGATATGCTGAATACACTCTATAGTGTTTGCTTTAGTTTGTTAATTGTTCAATGTCCTGCAATAGATTGACGGATTGCTGAAGCTGCTTAATCAATCCTTGCTGGTCCTCAAGCATGGCGGCAACGTCGATGTTGTCTGCTTTCAATTGCTGTAAATACGTCTGAATTTCCTCTGACAGCACTTTATTTTTTTCAATGATTTGCGCATGCAGGTCTTCTGCCATTTTTGGCGCTGTGACCTCATTAAAATCTTGAATGTCTGCCTTCAATGATTCAAGCTGCTGCGTTAATTCTGCCTTTTTGGCGGCGTTTTGGACAGCTTCTTCAGCAAGCTTTGGAAAGTCCTCTGTAAATTGCTGAATGTCTGTGACATAGTCATTTGCCTCAGTGACATATGTCGTTGTATCGTTGACTTGATCAAGTAAGCTGGAGCACCCGCTTAATACAAGCGTTCCGGAAAATAGGAAAGCTATCACATATTTTTTCAAGATCGATCATCCTTTCATCTGTGGGATTAAAAGCATCATTTGTTCAGCTTCCCTATCACACAGACTTAAAAAGACCTTAAAAATAGCCAGACCTTTGCCTCATGTGTGATAGGCAAAGGTCTGGCTAACATTGTTCATGCCGGAATGGCCGAGAAGCAATCGCTGCTTCTGTAATGACGACCAAACCGTAAAAGCTACTCCCCTTTAGGAAACCGTTCAAATGTTATGTTTATCATATCGAATGTCAGGACAACCGTCAATGAGAAGCAAGCGGTAGGTCAATTCTCTTCATAAAGCATATAGTCCGCTCCAGTGGACGCATAAATCCAGTTCCGTCCTTGGCGTTTTGACATATACAAGGCCTGGTCCGCTTCAAATAGAAGAGTTTCTAATACATTGGGATCATAAACTGTATGAGCAATTCCAAAGCTCGCTGTTACTCGCACTTTTTCCTCATCATTCTCAAAGAAACTCATCTCAAATGAATGTCTAATTTGCTCCGCAATATGACATGCCTCTTCGAAAGAATGATGCGGCAGACAAATAGCAAACTCTTCTCCGCCATATCGTCCGAATAAATCGTCCATTTGTAAATGCTGCTGACAAATGGTGACAACATGACGCAGTGCCTCGTCTCCAATATGATGTCCGTGTGTGTCATTGATTTGTTTAAAGAAATCAATATCAAACAGCATAACAGCCGTATCCTGCGCATCCTCTTCCAGGATCATCTGCGTTCGTTCAATAAATGAAGACCGATTGAAGATATTCGTCAATCCATCAATATACGCACGACGCTCCAGCTCTTCCTGCAGCAAACGCTGCTCTGTTACATCACTGATCACAATTTGCCTGCCCTCGATCTCTCCTCTTCTATTAAATAACGATGAAGCGGTCAGAAGATAATAGCTGGACTGATCTTCTTCCTTTTTCCACATTAAATCATATTGCGAATGATCCTGCGGAGAACGCAGCCACTGGAAGAACGCGGTATCTTTGATGATCCCTGAGAAAATATCGTCTATTTTATAGCCAATTCCCTTTTTATTAGAAAGTGCTGGAATGATCGATGCAGCAGCGGGGTTGTAATCTATGAGTGTCCGGTATCGATCTAAAATGAGAACCCCTTCAGACATATGCTCAAACACACGCTCCATCGCAATGGGAGAGAGCTTAAAGAGCTGGAACGACATAATCGCCCATAAGTAGAGCGCATTGGTTAAAAACATCACCACAGGGACCGGGTCAATATGAAGAGGTGTCACGCCTAATAAATAGATAAAAGATGTCGTGATTGGCAGTAACATGCCCACTAGCAAAATAAGGATCTGCTTTAAATACTCTTTTTTGTCACACGCAAAAACCAAACCAGCATAAAAATAGCGAGCATCGAACAGCCAAATGTATAGACGCCATGAATGATATACCAATAGCCAATCGTAAAGTCAGCCAATAAAAATCCGTCTACTGGATTCATCGTGATGCTTCGATAAAAGAGTGAATGAAAAGAGTTGGTGAACACCATAATGGTGGTGAGAGTTGGAATCAGTAAGATGAGAAGCACGCGGCGCTTTGTAAAATATTGATGGAATCCAGTAAATTGCAGCACAATCATCAGACTGAATGGCGCGATGAACGGAAGACCTATGTATTGAAAACAAACCCAGAACATAATCTCCCTAGGTGTACTTGCCAATAATTCAAATGTGTGCCCAAAGATATAAATCGCAGTTGCTCCAGACATGTACATAAACAATTGACAGCCAATATACCGGTGGCGGTTCGCATGAGCAATGATTGATAATATCACGGACAGAATGCCAGAAACACTCATGATCACAATAAAATGTAAAACAATCGAATCCATGTAAACGCCCCAATTTCAGTTATTTAGAACTAGTCTAATCTTATTATATATGAGGAAGTCACAAATGGGAAGATGTGATTTTGATTTGGGTGGAGGTTTTTTGTAAAGTTTCGGTCGACTTTTGTTCATGAGACCTTATATTTCCGCTACTTTTTGCTTAATTTGAGGGAGAGATATATTGCAATCGGAGAAATATCTGTACAATGTGGGGATTGGGATCAATGAAGAGGAGGCTTGCAAGGTATATGACTTTTTTGATTATCATGGCGGGGCTGTTTATGCTGATTCTTTTGGAGAAGCCATTTGAGAAGAGAACATCTGGATTGATATTTTTGGTGAGTTATTTACTGCTGATTGCAGTTTATGTGGTTCAAACAACGTTTGTGAAAATTGTATCGAATGGTTTGTTGATGATAATTGCGGTGGTTGTGGTTTGTCCTTTGTTTGTGCGGTTTTTAGAGACTTATCCGAAGAAACATTTTAATAAAAGTCGATCATGAATAAACAATATCTAAGAATCACTCTAATTGATCGTTAGAATGATATACCGATACAAATCTAATTCTAAGAATAAGCACTCCTCATACTTATTCTTAGAATCACTAATGCGTATTAATTCCTCTTTCGACAACGTAATTCCCATTTGTGGATTATCAGTTTTGCGTGAGTTACCATGTCAAATAATAAGGTTTAATTCTTTCTTCAACCTTTTACTACTTCAAATAGTATACCGATGTAAAAAAGTCTCCTGACATTTAATAAACTTGATCTAGTTCAACTGCTCGCTTGAATGTGATACCTGTATTGATCGCAGCAAAGTGCTTTTCTCCACAACGGATTTTGTCTAATTCTATTTTGCGTAAATCTTCTGCGGCTGTACTTCCTTTTGTCTCTACAATAAAGTACAATTTCTCTTTGCCATCTTCTTCAACAGATAATGCCCAGTCAGGGTTATAATTTCCAAGTGGCGTTTTAATTTTAAAGTCTGCAGGCAATTTAATATAAAACTTTACATTCGGATCTTTTTCACATGCTTCGACAAAATCTCTTTCAATTTTAGAATCTACAATTACATGGTCATAAGTAGAACGATTATCTGAAACTTTCACAATGCTATCTTCATATGATTCAATTTCTTCTTGTTTGAATAAGCTTTGATCGTATACTTCTTCTGTTTCCAGTTTCTCATATTTAACGCCATCCACCATTGCTAAGCGTTTAGCTGCATTAATAATGCGCGCGGCCTCTAGCATATACATTTGTGGATTCACTTTAAAATCATGTAGCGTATCACTCTTCTTTAAAACCGCAATTAATGTTTTACGAGTTAGTTTCGTATCTTGCTGTAACTCCGTTAAAATATCAGGAGTTTTTGTGTATTCTCGTTGAACAGTACTGAAACTTGTTTTTGTTGTTGTTTTTTCTTCGATACCACTTTCTTCGATTTTTAATTGCATTCGTTCGTATTCTAATTTCTGAATACGTACTAACAATTCATCCTTTAATTTTTTTGCCGCATCGCTAATGACCTGTTCACTATCAAATTGAATCGAATACGTCGTTTTATATTTAATGCGCTCCCACAGCTCAAGGAATGGCCCAGATAGCGCTTCTTTATTTAAACGAACCGTTTCTTTTTTCTCATGATCTTTAATTTCAATTTTCTCTGTATTAAACTTCTGTTCAATTGCAGCGATAACTTTCTCAGTCATATTAGGCGCAATTACCTTATATTCTTCAGGTAATTCAAATACTTGATCTTGAATTGCTTTCGCTAAGGCAACTGTACCTTTCCCTTTTGAATCTATGTATTTTTGCTCCGTTAAATATTCAACTAGTTTTTTTGAGTACTCATGACCTAAAGGTTTTCGATAACCTGTCAGTTCATCTTCCTCTAGCACAAGCGAACTAAATGTATCATGCTTAAAAATACCGAACTCTATACCTTCTTTTTCATACTCATGTTGTAAGCCATTTGCAAATTCATCATAGCTTTCGTTTGCCATCACTGTTAATGTATTTACTTCGAATCCGTGTACTCGCTCACCATTTTGATTAACAGCTATGCGAAGACCACGGCCAATTTTTTGGCGTTTCGTAAGTTCATCTTTCGAATCAATTAACGTACAAATTTGGAAGACGTTAGGGTTGTCCCAACCTTCCTTTAATGCTGAATGCGAGAAAATAAAACGCAACTTATGAGCTTTTTTTGTCGTCCTTTTTTCTTCATCATACATCGTCAGTAAATCTTCTTTGTCTTTCATGATGATTCGGAAGGCACTTTCATCTTTTTCCCCACCATTTTTGAATTTACCTTTCTTATCGATTGAGAAGTAGCCATTATGTACTTCTTCAACAGGAATACGATAATCACGAAGCTTTTTATATTTTGGAGATTTTAATACGTCTCTATACTCTTCTTCAAAAATTTGACCGTATTTCCCTAAATAAGACTTACCTTCATCATCATATTTTCGGTAGTTTGCTACGTTATCAATAAAGAATAGACTTAACACTTTAATTCCTAAAGCATTTAGCTTTAACTCTTTATTTAAATGTTCCTCAATTGTTTTACGAATTTGACCACGCTTCACCTCTAAGTCTGCGTAATGTGCTTGACTTAAATAAATGACAGATGGCTCGCCTGAAAACTCAATGTACTCATTGTCTTTTTCAGCCGATATATCACGAACATAACCAATCTCTTCATAAGCCGTTAGCTTTGTCTTTTTCACTAAGTCATCGTTTTTCTTTAAAGAAATAATCTTTTTCACAATGCCTGCTTTCGTTTTCACTAAAACCTCTACGGATGCTGTAACAGCAGTCTTCGTCGCTTTAATACCTAATAATCGTAAGTGAGCCACATTACCATCAATTGTGCGTTTAACTCCTGCTACTTCAATTTGTTTTACTAGCTTGTTTTGATACGCTTCAACAGGTCCCAATTTATAAAGTAAAGGATAACCTTCTTCTTTATGCGTTGCAGAGAAGCGGAATACAAGCGACGGATTTAAAGCAGCAATTGCAGCCTTTGCATTAGCTGTACTATCTACACTTTGTGGCTCGTCAATCAAGACAATTGGATTCGTTTCCGCAATATAATCTTTAGGTGAAATACCATATAAGCTATCACGGTCGTTGCGGTTGAAAATATTATCTTCACTATTGAACGCTTGAATATTAATAACCATAATTTCCACATTTTCATTTGAAGCAAATGCTTGTATATTTTCTAATTTAGAACTATCGTACATAAATTCACGATAAACAATTCCTTGCATTTGTGTTTTAAAATATTCTTTCGTCATTTGTATTGTTTTCATAACTCCTTCTTTAATCGCTACAGAAGGAACTACAATAATAAATTTCGTAAATCCAAATTTACGATTCATTTCTAAAATCGATTTTAAATAAACAAAGGTTTTCCCTGTTCCTGTTTCCATTTCGATATTGAACTGAGGGAAAGGTGTTGGAATTGATTGAGCAATTGGAATACCTTGCTTAATTTGAATCTGTTGAACATTTTGTAGCAGTTTACTTTCTGATACATCAATTTTATTGCCGACACCTTTTTCACCAAATAGCTTTCCCTGTATATCTTGATCCATAATCGTAAATTCTGATTTACGAATTTGTTGCCCTTCAAATACACTTAATACGGCGCCTATCGCATCTGATTGATATGTTAATTCATCAAATTGAATTTTCATTATTGCTCACCTCTAAATCGTTAACAAGTTATCTTCTGGATAACCTGCATCTTTTAGAATTTCAATACAGTTCAATTTATCTGAATCATTGTTGAAACCTGCATCGCTGAAAATGACGCTGCTTGTATCTGTTCCATGTTCATCACGGCGTGCAATCATGGCTTTTGCAACATCTGGCGTAATTTCTTTTGATAAGCAAATGAATAAACTTCCAAAAGCAATGTCGTAAATTATTTTGCCGCTTACTTCAAAGGTTTCAATAGGGTATGTTAGCTCTAAACCCTGCTTTAACATAATTTCATACACAATGTCTACTTCTGAACGGCCATCAAGAAATGGTGTTTCATATAAATCTAATTCCTCTTCTAAATTAGCAAAATCAATATTCCATTCACGGATATTCGATGTATCAAGTTTCAACACTTTAAACCCAATATCAAGTGAAGCTGGATCGACAGTACTTTCAACAAGCATACCTGCTTGTGATTTCTTTTCTTTTAATTCAGCTTTAATCTTCTCTCCAGCACGGCGAATACGTTCTTCACCTATATCACAAATTGTTTTATAACCAATCTTATAAGCTTCTGATTTTTCATCTAGTGTCTCTGGTAACTGGACTAAAATGAACTTCCGGTTTCCTTCATCTTCGGAGTTTAACTGAATTGTTGCGTGAGCAGTTGTTGCTGAACCTGAGAAGAAATCTAAAACTATGTCGTTTTTTTCTGTGAACACTTCCAACAGTCTTTTTAATAGTCCTACTGGCTTAGGATGAGAGAATATTTTAGGTTGATCAAATAGATCTGAAATTTCAGCTGAAGCATCTGCATTTAATGCTATATCAGACCAAATTGAAGATACTTTAATTTTTTTGTACTCCTTTTCATTGTAAAAAACTTTTTGTACCGGAGCCGTAATGCCACGTTTACCAAAGATAATTCTTCCCTCACTAATTCTTCTTTGGACTTCCTTTTCATTGAATACCCAGTAACGCCCTTTAGGAGGATAATGTATTTCTCCTGTATTTGGATTCTCAATTGAAAAATATGGACCTTCATGATTAGCCGATAAATCTTGTGTTGTCCAAATCCCCCTAGTATCATTATCAGGATTTGAATAATTTTTACTTAGGAATTCTTCCGTAGGCAAAAGCCCAATTTCTTTTTCATTTATCATTTCGATTTTTTTTGCATAACAATAAATATAATCATGGATAGAAGGAATATGTCCCTGATTATTCCCGTTCGTTTTCTTTTTCCATATGATGGTTCCTAATAGATTCTTCTCACCATATATTTCATTCAAAATAAATTTTAATTTTTCATGTTCTTCCTCTCCTATATTTATACAAATAACACCCTTATCACTTAAAAGATTTCTCGACAATTTTAATCTTGCATACATCATATTCAGCCAGTCTGTATGAAAACGTCCATTACTTTCCGTATTTGTTGAAATCATATTACCATGTGTATCTACTTGACCTGTTTGTTCTAAATAGTTCTGAATACCATCTTTAAAATTATCTTTGTAGACAAAATCTCTCCCAGTATTATACGGCGGATCAATATATATCATTTTTATTTTCCCATTATACGATTTTTGTAAAAGCTTCAATACTTCTAAATTATCCCCTTCAATATAAAGGTTTTCTGTCGTATCGAAGTTTTTACTTTTTTCTATTATAGGAAGTAACGTGCCTTTTGAAGGTTTTTGTGCGCCTTCAATCATTTTTTTCTTACCATGCCATGTGAACTGGTAGCGTTCTTGCTCTGTTTCTACATCTTCCCCTAATACCGTTTTTAGCATATCAAAATCGATTTTATCGCCATCAGTTAGAGTTTCTGGGAATAGCTCTTTTAAACGTGCAATATTTTGTGCTGTTAAATTAGGTGTTTCCCCATTCATTTTCTTTACCATTGCCTATCTCCTTTTCTATTAATGCCTGTTTCTCAAGCTTTATTTTATTCGCTGCTTGTTGTAATTCAACCCGCTTATTCAACTGTGTCTCTTTTTTGGCTAGCTTCACATAACCATCAATTTGTGTATCCATCACAATGAGTTTCTCTAGTAAGTTATTTTGTAATGAAATAGGCGTATAAATGTTGTACCGCACTTGTAATTCTATTTTCAACAATTGCTCAAGCCATGATTCATAAATTGTTTTTAAGTTCGTTTTATTAAAGGCATCAAAGCGCAACTGCTCTTCTACTTTTTGCAATGTAACAACTTCTTGAATCTCATATAGCACCTTGCTTGATAAATATCCATCCTTTTTCTTTTCATGTGTTGAAAATATCCATTTTGTTTGCATCTCATCGAAAAATAAGACAACGAGCGGATTCGGCATAATACCCATAAACACTTTATAAATTTGAACGGACTTTTTTATATCTTTTACGTTTATAGCTAAAAATACAATTGAATCATAGCGCTCTATTTCGTTCTCATACACTTCAATATTCGTATTATTAGTTTGAATTGTAGCTAAGATACGAATACCTCTCGAAACTACATGCTCAGAAATGATTTTTTTCTGAGCATGTGTTAATTTGTTTTCAATTTGATTATACGGCAATGTTTTCATAATTTGCGTTGCTTTCGGAAATCCAATCGCCTTTAATAACTGTGCTTCATTCATCATGCTTCATCCTTTACAACTAGAAATGAAATGAGTTCAATTTCATCGCCACCTACGTCCAACTGTCCTTGTAATGTATTTGAACCGAAGCTAAACAGGCTTTCAAAGCCCACCTCTTCTTGTTTATCTTTAATAATATCAATTGATTGCTTCAATAAGTCTTGATAATGCTCCATATCCGCTGCATCGTTTGTTTTCTTATTAAACCACTCAACTGAATTTAATTCTGGCTGTTGTTTGCCAAGTGTTAATTTACGGTAAGCATCTAGTATTTTTTTTGCATGTGTGTAATGAATAAACGCTTCACCATCATTTGTTACATACAATAAAATATGTTGAGCTAAGCTATTGCTTTCAAGAGCTACTTCTTTATGCTGTTTGAAACAAAAAATCACACCTGGTTTTGCTTCAGGCAAATCTGCATTACTTATAACCGAATACAAACCTTTTGGCGCAACTGCAAGCTCTTTTTTATACAATTTTAATGCGGCACTTAAATCGCTTTTGAAATCGGTGTATGTTAAGTCAGTAATCGATATCGCACCTGAAACATCCTCTAAGTTTAACACATCATTTTGTAGCGCTTTTAATTGATTGCGACGATATTCTAAATCATTCATTTCTTTCGATGTCGTATCTAAAATATCTTCTTCCCCAGAGGCAGAAGTATTCAATATTTTCATTCGTCCTTTCACACGTTCTTCTAAATTGATATATTCATCTAATTCCATATTCGGCCAAAAATTGACGAGTTGAATTTCTGTATTAGTTGAACCGATACGATCAATACGTCCAAATCGTTGGATGACACGTACTGGATTCCAATGAATATCGTAGTTTATTAAGTAATCACAGTCCTGTAAGTTTTGCCCTTCAGAAATACAGTCGGTCGCAAAAAGTATATCAATTTCATCTGTACGTTTACTATCCACCTTGTAGCGTTCCTTAGATTTTGGTGAAAAGTTCATTAAAATATCATTAATGTCTTTGACACGAACGCCTTTTAAGGTACATTTATTCGCTCCACTTCCGACAACTAACGCAGAATGAAGTTGTTTATTAAGTAAACGCTCTGAAAGATTATCGTACAAGTACTTAGCCGTGTCAGCGAACGCTGAGAAAATAATAACCTTTTTATTGCCTGGATTAATTGGATTTTTAATTTTTCCTTTTATTAAATTGACTAATTGTTCAAGCTTGGCATCACGTATAGTTGAAATTTGTGTTGCTTGTTGTAATAAATCCTGTAATGTGGCTAAATCGGCACGTAAATCTCCTGCCCATTTCAACGCATCAATATCATTTAATTGAATTTGTACTTTGTCACTACCTACTGTAATCGCTTCGAGCTGTTCATCATCTAACTCCGTATCATCATATTGTTCCGAATATGTTGGCTGATTTTGAAGCTGTAATGTTTGGAGTGTATCTTCAATTCGTCTAACTAATTTTTTAAGCGTCAGTCTAAATGAATGAATAGAACTTTCTAAACGCTTGAACAAGTTCACCTTCATTAAAGCTGCTACTGCAAACTCACGGTCTGTTTGTTTAAACGTCGATTGGCCACCCTTTACTCTAGTATCATACAATTCTTCATAATACTTTCGTTTATGAGGTAAAACGTATTTCATTGGCTGATAAATACTAAAGTTCAATGACTCTAAGCGCTCATTGACTTCGTTCATATTAACAAATCGGTGTTCTGTATCAACATCGGCTTTAATAGAAAGCGGCTTCAACCGAGTTGGGAAACTACCAATATCGTTGACATTATAATATTTCTCAATGTGCTTACGACTTCGAGCAATGGTTAGTAAATCAAGCAATTGGAAGTAGTCTTGCTCAACCATAATTAAAAACTCTTCTGTCGTTCGCTTTGGCGACGGCAAAGCTGTCCAACGATTGAACGACGCTTGTGCCGTGCGTAATGTTTGCTCAATACTATCTATACCTTCTTTTTTAAGTGCCTTATCGTTATCTTCCGTTATAAAGGCAATTTGATTTTTGATATCATTCATTTTATTATTTACAGGTGTAGCTGATAATAGTAGCACCTTCGTTTTTACACCTTTTTTAATGATTTCCTGCATAAGCTTTTGATAGCGTGTTATTCGACCCTTATGCGCATTATTATTTCGGAAATTGTGCGATTCATCGATTACTACTAAATCATAATTTGACCAATTGATTGTATCGAGACGAATTTCACCCGACATACCACTTTCGCGATTTAAATCGGTATGATTTAACACATCATAGTTAAAGCGATCTTCGTTTAACACATTTCGTTTATCATTTTGCGTATAAACCGCCCAGTTATCTCTTAGCTTTTTCGGACATAAAACTAATACACGGTCATTTCGTAGCTCATAGTATTTGATGACAGCGAGTGCCGAAAATGTTTTCCCTAGCCCCACACTATCCGCTAAAATACAGCCATTATAGTTCTCCATTTTATCGATCATGCCTATTACACCATCGCGTTGGAACGGGTACAGCTTATTCCAAATGAACGTATCTTTAAAGTTCAATCCTTCTTTAAGAATATTATCCTCTGAAAGACCTTCTAAATTCTCCGTGAAAATATTATATAACGTTACAAAATAGAGCCACTCCGGCGCATTTTCTTTTTGAAAAGCATCTAGTTGCTCTAAAACTTCTGCAGTAACTTCTTTCGATTTTGTTTCATCTTTCCAAATTAGGTCAAATTCTGCAAGCAAGTTTTTTGTAACACCAAGTGTCTCTTTCATAACTGTATAGCTTGCTTGACGTTTTGAAGAAGTAATGCCTAACCCATCTGCTGTAAACTCAATTTCCGATTGAATAAAAATGTCCTCATCCATTTTGTTTTTAATCATGATTTGCTTAGGGTACGAGCTGTCACCTAAAATTGTCTTAAACTGGGCGTGTTGATTGATCCATTCGGATAACTCTCGTGCAATTTGTTTAGACTGCATTTGATTTCTTAATGGAATTTCAAACTGGTTTCCTTCTAAATCGAGCTGCTGGCCTTTTCTTTCTACTAATTTAAATTGATGATTATCATCAATTTCTTGTTGATAAAAGGTTTGCTCTGTAAAGAGAAAGCGAAAAGATTCCCCTTTCGCTAACGTTTTTTTTAATTCTTTAAAAATATTCATACTCAATTTTGCAGAGGCCACTGCAATTTCCGATCCGTTTTTTATTTCACCTTTCATTACATGAACGAGTGTGTTATTCCCTTTATTATCGACTAAATCTATTTTCAAAATTCAGCACCTCTTACATTACATTTCTAATAATTGATCAAAGTAACCGTCTTTCTCATTCGGATTAATGTTGATTAATGTTCGACGATCAAGCAATAAATTTCCCCATTCACACGAAGTTTCGGAAACAAATGTACATGCATGACAGGCCGCGCCATTTGCTGACGTATGATATTCAAATTCCCCATCCGAACAGATTGGATCAGATGAACAATAGTTCATCTTTTCTAATGCACGAATAATTATGGGTAATAACTTTTCGCTTTGAGCCAAGTTTGTTAATCCACCTAAACTTCCTTCTGAATCTCCAGAGGCAGTGTATATAAATGCACCATACATGTCATCGTTTGCATAAATACGCTCTTTTAAAGACGTCGTTGTATAGCCGCAATGTGCAGCTAGTTCCTGCAACAAAGCATGGCTAAATGTATGCAACAAAATCTGGCGTGGCAGAATATCTAATGGTGACTTTTTAAATTCTTCACGCTGGGTATTATATGCTCTTACAATAGCACTCGTAATTTGCTCAGTTTGTTCCCATTGGAGCAATTTTTCTAAATTAAATTGAAAGAAAATACCTTCACCGTAATTTCGCACAGCTGGTAACCATTTCGGTTCGCTTGTTATAACAACCGGCTGTGTTTTCGATTCTTCATCTGTAAATCGGTCAATGTAGTCTAATCGAGTAAATTCTTTTAAAACTTGTACTTCAGGTACAGAATCCACACGGAAAACCCCATCAAAATACGGCACTAACGTTGGCGCAATATCAACCTTCTTAGATGAAAAACGTTCTTCGTTTATTTCATCCTGAATTAGCGTGTTCCACTCTTGCTTTTTAATTGATTCATAGGTAGAACTTTCTGAAAGCGTTATTGAACCATCTAAATACTGCTTAATAGCAGGTATAAAAGAAGAAGGGATATTTTTAAAATTACATGCCATTTCAAGACCTGCTTCACCCATACTTAGATATGCTTTACTAAAATTTTCTTTATCTTTTTCTACTAAATATAGAACCTCAAATTCTGAGCTAGATGCTGTTAAAGGCACTTGTAAAAAACTCATAACAGAAGGTGAATAAACATTAGATGCGCCACGCAACGTCGTTTTCATTTTACAATTACATTTCTGTTTGGCAGTATTACTAATCCATGGTCGTTCCCCATGACAATCAAATAAACTATGATTCTCTCTTTCTTCAGGCTTCATAATACTCCCTAAACTTTCACTATGCTTACAGTGCAAGCAAATCACGTGTAAATCAGATAAAGACCCACTTGAGCCACGGGTTTTTAGCATTAGTCGTGGATTTTTAGAATGTTCTGTACAAGGTTTATTTCGATGTACCCATTCTTCATACGGAAAATCTGATAAGTGACCGTTCTCACATGCTAATACAAAACGGCTTGCATAAAGCTCCTGAATGTCTTTTTCATTTTTCAGCGCACAATAATAACAATTAGCATCACCATAATTCGTCATATTATGGCATTTCGGACAGATTTTCCATTTAGGAAATTCGACTGCTTTTATTTTTTGTTTATCGGGATTTTCATTTAAAATGCGTACATGGTCAACCCCTAAATAGGATGTGATTCGTATGTCTTTTTCTTGAGGCGCCCTTCTTGATTGCCACTGGTCTGCTGATTTCACGATAACACTTTGAGATAAAAGTTCAACAATTGCTCCTGGTCCTGATTGGTATATTAGTTGCGAAGGTCTGATTGTTTCATTTTGTTGATTCATGATTTTAACACCTCAATTTCAATGACTGCTTCTACATTTCTTAATGACATCATTGCTGGACGAGCATCTTTTACATTCACTTCTTCATTAAAGTTTTTTAATAAGTAAGCTTTAACATATTTTGATTCTTTGTAAGCTAATGTGTCTTCAGCGTGCTTCCAAGCTAATTCTCGCCACCATTCTAATAAATCCTTTACTTCGTTTTCAATGGTTGCACCATTAGCATTTTGAACTCTTTCTAAAAATTGAACGGTCGCTGTATCTACTTTATTTTGTAGTTGTACTATTTTTTTCGGACTTTGCTCAGCGTTGATTTCCATAATCGTTTGACGCATAAATCCAATAAACGTACCTGTTAACCCTTTATATAAAGCACCTTTTGCAAAAGGTGTTACACTCATCGTTTCTACATGACGGTAGAGTGCTTGATGGTATGCTTTAAAACGCTCAAAATGCGATAAATCTCTAGACCGTAGTGAATTAAGAAGAACAAATACAACGCCTGGATATTTACGTCCAACACGGCTCGTCGCTTGAATATATTCGGAAGTCGTTTTCGGTTGCCCTTGTACAAACATTGTCCCAAGTCGATCCACATCGACACCTACTGAAATCATATTCGTTGCAAGGACGGCATCAAGAACACCTGCTTCATCTAAAGTTTTCTCCATTTGTGTTAGTAGCTGTGGAATTTCTTGTGCTTTTTTGCGGCTCGTTAATTCTTCAACGGCTAGATCATGTTCAAATTTATTTGTTGGATCTAGCATATTTAATCTTGAGTTTACTTCATCTTTAAAAGTAGTAACCATGCTTGCCAATTCTTTAACCGTATTAAAATAGCCTAGCATTGTATAATATGGATCTACTTTAAACTTTGGCTCACTTCTTGTTATCGTTGCATATGCACTATATGTTTGAATCGCTTGAATTTTATTACTAACTCCCGGTGCACAAATTCCTACATAGCATCGCCCTGGCTTTTCAGAAGTTGGCACCTCTTTTGAAACAAAATTATCATTTGCTTTTTGAACAGCTAATGGGAACTGCTGCATTTCCCGACCGTATAAAGCTCGAATTTGCTCATCCGCACCACTAATTGTTGCTGTTGAAGCAATTACTTTAGCTGGCCTTCCGTTATTTCTTGTTAATAGATCAGTTGCTACCTCATATAAACCTGTTAAAGAGCCTAATGGTCCTGAAATCAAATGAAGCTCATCTTGAATAATTAATTCAGGTGGTTTCAAACGATTAATACGACTGTATCCCCTTGGGATAGAATTAGTATATTTAAATCCTAACTCACGATGATACACGTTTTTATTACCAAAGAGTTCATGCATATCTTGTTTCCAAGGTAACTGAGCAATTTTATCTACCGTACCAATTAGCAATGTTGGTAACTTCAGATATATTGCCTCATCAACTGTATAAACAGGAATTCCGTGTTTAAATGCACATGCTTTATTAGAACAACAAATTTTCTGTGAATTTTTGTTAATTTCATACTGATCCGGCCCTAGTTCCGCCCCACACCACGGACAATTTATTAGTTGAATAGGATTGCCCGTCTTAACTTCTTTACCGTCTCGTAATTGTTCAAGCTTATCCATTGCATCTGCAAATTTATTAGGAGATGAATCCTGTCCAATCCAAAGCCCTATACTAAATGGCTCTTCTCCAAATAAATTTGCATTTGGTTTACGCAGAACTTCTGCAGCACAAATTAAAGCTGCAGCTCGTTGGAATTGTTGCGTTGTTAACAAACGCAATGTGTAACGCATAAAAACTGTAATTCCAGCATACTTGTCTACTTGTTTTGGGGCTAATAATCGGCGATATGCCATGACATAAGCTGCCACACCTAAATAAGCCTCTGTTTTACCGCCCCCAGTTGGGAACCAAATTAAATCAACAATTTCTCGATCTATATGCTGTTCATCAGATATACCGGCAACATTCATAAGTAAAAATATTAATTGGAATAAACGCCATTCTCCATCTAATGTAGGTTTTATTCTCTCTCCGGTAGTACGATACGTTTGAGCTACACCTGATTGCGCTCGTTGCAAAAGCATCGCACGGTTTGCAAATTGAAACGCCAAATAATATAAGGAATTATTACTTTTTGTAACTAATGAAATTCCTTCTTCTAGACGTTCGATTGTATTTTTTACTTTTAAAATATTTTGTTCTGCTTCACTCTTTAAATAATCAGGTAGCTCATTAACTATTTTCGTTTCATGATTCAACCATAATTTATATGCTGATGGTATAACACTTAATTTTTCTTTTAATATGTCTACAGGATATTCACTTAAATCCTTCATCTTAAATGACTGATTTTCGATCTTACAATGTTCTACATTCGGCAATTCAAAACGTGGCATCCATGTTGAATAAATCGTTGTAATATTTCCGACTGTTTTCCAATCAACCCCCACGCCATGACCGATTGCTATTTCTTCTTTGTCACGATAAAAAAGTTCATTTTGGACATGATACTGATCAGCTTTAGATGTAAATTTAGCAACATGAATTGTAGGTATATGTACTTTTAAAGAGCTTTGAAACATCACTTCATCTTGTTCAGGATATTGATTTTCTCTCTTTAAACTATTCATTAAAAAAATATTTACGTGATATAAGTTATTTCTATAATTAACGGTATAACGCACTTTTCCATACTTAGATTCATTTAAATTTTCTAATGTGCCTGTTCTCTGATTTGAAAGATCAATTTTCCAATTTTCCGCTTGTGGTAAACGCTTATGTTCTTTGTCCTCATAAATAGCCCAAGAAGCTTCAATTTCAACAGTTGTTAATTTTTTAAGTTTAAAACTAATGCCCATAGTAGATGAGCGAAACAGTTTTTTTAATGTAAGTTGTTCATCTATCTTTTCTTCACTGACTTGCACATGTGTTTCTATTGCATTATCACGTTCATTTATAACATCTGATGTTGAACCAAACGGAACTAACTTCCCTGTTAAATAAAATTGCATTGGGCGTATATTCTTTCCAAGAATCTCATCTTGCATTCGTGGACCAATTAAATATGTTTCTAATTCATGAATTAATCCTTTTCGCAAAAATGTATATTGCTTCATTTGAAAATTCACCCTTCCTCTTTAGATAATTTCATTGTAGCACCTTGCATTTCTGGATAGGTAATATTTCCCGATAAAATTTTAAGTTTAATATTAAAATTAATTCATTCCTTTTAATTTTTATTTATCCCTTAGTTAAACCACTCAAAAGCAAAAATTAGAATTTTTAATCAATTAAACTTTTATCAACTATACAAAATAAAGACATAAAAAAAGCGCCTAAACGTTGTTATCCAACGTTTATGGCACTAAGTGAAATGCAAACCATTTCTATGTATGGAGACGGTGGGAGTCGAACCCACGTCCAGAGACATCGATTACTTAAGCGTCTACGAGCGTAGTCAACATATTTCGTGTTCACTCATCCTCATGCCTGCTGACGGGCGCTTGGAGAGCTAGTCTGATGGATCTCTTCTTACGTCCTCAGACAAAAACGTAAGCGTAGCCTACTTCATTGGGCTCCTCACAGACACATAGGCGATGTCAGGAAGAGCTCGCTGCACTTATTAGGCAGCTAGTGCTAAGTTTTGGTTAAAACTTTTAGTTTTGCCAGTTACATTTAGTGCGTGTTAACGAGATCGCCTCTCGGCTCGCAGCTCAAGCTCGAACCGCCCCTGTCGAATCCGTAACGTCCCCTTGTAAAAGGGATATACGGGATGGAAACGTTCAGCTTAACTGCTTCCGTATATAACTATTATAACAATCTTATCGCTTGAAACAACTGGTGGTTTCTGTAAGAAAAGCGGTGATTGTTTACTGCATAACATATTGTAGCATAATGCTTCCGCTCTCAGCAAGCCATCTGCATCAGGCTAGAATTGCTTTTGTCGATCACGGAAGGCACGGTCGATTTCGCGTTTTGCATCTTTTTTCTTCAGATCTTCACGTTTATCGTATTTCTTTTTCCCTTTACCAATTCCGATCAACACTTTGGCAAAGCCATTTTTTAAATAGAGTTTCAGAGGCACGAGTGAGTAGCCCTCTTCCTTTGTCGCACCAATCAATTTACTGATTTGCTTGCGATGAAGCAGCAGCTTTCTCGTTCTCAGCGGATCATGGTTATAACGGTTCCCCTGCTCGTATGGGCTCACGTGCATGTTGTGAAGGAACACTTCTCCTCGTTCGATTTTGGCAAAGGAATCTTTTAAATTCACTTTTCCTGCACGAATCGATTTGATCTCAGTTCCTTGTAACACAAGGCCGGCTTCATACGTTTCTTCAATAAAATAGTCATGATTTGCTTTTTTGTTTTGGGAAACAACCTTTCCCTCTCCCTTTGGCATTGGCGTACACCCTCCTTTTGACACAAACACGGTCCAAATCGTACGGATTATTTTATCAAACAATCCAGCTTTAGACAACGCTGACGCTATGTGGTCAAAAAGCAAATAGAGCGTGATGCCCTATTTGCTTTTTGTCACGTTACTTTTTCTTTTTACGCTTTTGTTTTGGTGCGTTATCAAATACGCGTTTTTTCTTTTTCTTCTTACGGCCTGTGAACCAGTCACTTCCGCCTTTATCCTCTTTGGCTTTATCCCCAGAGGCATTTTGGCTTCCGTGCCCTTTTTTCGCTGGTGAATCTGTCCGTTTTTTAAACTTAAAATCTTTCGGCGATTTACGGCGGGTGCCTTTCATGCCGACGATTTCAAAATCAATCGAGTGCTCATCTTTATTGACATTCACCACTTTGACTGTGATTTCATCACCGATACGGTAGACATTTCCTGTGCGTTCACCGATCATGGCAAAGTGCTGCTCATCAAAGCGATAGTAGTCGTCTGTCATGTAGCTGACATGAACAAGACCTTCAATTGTATTCGGCAGTTCAACAAATAGTCCGAAGTTCGTCACGGAACTAATCATGCCATCAAACTCTTCACCGATTTTATCAAGCATAAATTCTGCCTTCTTGAGATCATCTGTTTCACGCTCTGCATCAACTGAGCGGCGCTCCATTGTAGACGCATGATCTGCAATTTCAGGAAGCAGCTGCCCCCACTTTTCTAGAGTTGCTTCGTCTGTCTTTTTCTGAATCAAATAGGTTCTAATCAGTCTATGCACGATTAAATCCGGATAACGGCGGATCGGTGATGTGAAATGTGTATAGAATTCCGTTGATAAACCAAAATGGCCGATGCTTTCTGGATCATATTTCGCCTGTTTCATCGAACGAAGCATCACGGTTTGTATCACAACTTCTTCTGGTTGATCCCTCACAGCATCAAGTACACTTTGAAGTGCACGCGGGTGAATGTTTGTCGACGTTCCTTTCACAATGTAACCAAACGTTGTCACGAACTCTAAAAAGCGCTGAAGCTTCTCAGGATTTGGTTCTTCGTGAATTCGATAAATGAAAGGTACATTCAACCAGTGGAAATGCTCTGCAACCGTTTCGTTTGCAACAAGCATGAATTCTTCAATTAATTTCTCTGCGACAGAACGCTCACGAACGACAACGTCTTTTGCTGCGCCTTCATCATCTACAAGCACTTTTGCTTCCTTGAAGTCAAAGTCTACTGCCCCGCGCTCCATCCGTTTGTCGCGAAGGATCTCTGCAAGCTTCTCCATTTCTTGGAACATTGGCACAAGCAGCTCGTATTTGTCTATAAGCTCTTCGTCTTGATCGACTAAAATCTTATTCACATCAGTATAGGTCATTCTTTCCGTCGTTTTGATCACACTTTGGAAAATCTCGTGTTTGACGACCTTCCCATTTCGATCAATGACCATTTCACAAGACAGCGTGAGACGATCGACCTTCGGATTCAACGAGCAAATACCGTTTGACAGGCGGTGCGGGATCATCGGAATGACGCGGTCTACGAGATATACACTCGTTCCACGCTCATAAGCTTCCTGATCAATCGGAGAGTTCTCTGTGACATAATGAGAGACATCTGCAATATGCACCCCTAGCTTATATTTGCCATCATCCAGCTTTTGCACCGTAACGGCATCATCTAAGTCCTTCGCATCTGCTCCGTCAATGGTTACAATCGTTTCATTGCGTAAGTCACGTCTGCCTTCTAGGTCTTTTTCATCAATCGTTTCAGGTGTGTCTACTGCCTGCTGGAGCGCTTCTTCTGGGAACTCACCTGGCAGGCCGTGTTTATGAATGATTGATAGTATATCAATGCCAGGGTCATTTTTATGACCAAGGATTTCAGTGACTTCGCCCTCTGCACTCATTCTTCCTTCTGGGTAGCTAGTCAGCGTCACGACCACTTTATGCCCTTCGACCGCTCCATTTTTAGCGGATTTCGGGATGAAGATATCGGTTGTGATTTTTTTATCATCAGGAATGACAAAGCCAAAGCTTTTCGTTTCTGTATAGGTACCGACAACCGTCTGAGTATTACGCTCCAGAATTCGGATGACAGTCCCTTCTTTTTTTGTGCCGTTTGATTTGTGGCTGACACGAACCATGACCGTATCACCATTCATCGCTGTGCCTAGCTCATTAGGCGGAATGAAAATATCATCCTGTCCAAACTCTTCTGGTGTCACAAATGCAAAGCCTTTTGCATGAGCAGACAGCTTTCCTTTTACCAAGTTCATTTTTTCCGGTACACCGTAGCGATCGCTGCGCGTGCGAACGATGAGTCCTTGATCTTCCAGCATCACAAGTGCTTTGACGAGCTCTTTATAATCATCTGGATTGGTAATCTCCATCATCACTTCCAGCTCTTGAACGGTTAACGGTTTATACGCTTCATCTTTCATAAAAGCGAGTAATTCATTCATAAATTCTTCTTTTTGCACACTCTAACCCCCTATATATTTAAACTGACCAATCAAGTGATTCTAAGAATGCATATGCATCCTGATGAACCTTCTCGCGCTCTTTATCAAGCGTGATCGCATGGCCTGATTCTTCATACCATTTCAAATGCTTTTGATCTGTCTCTACTTCGTTGTAAATGATATTCGCACTGTCTGTATTAATCATATGATCGTGACGTGCCTGAACAACAAAAGTAGGTGAATAAATCATGTCGACATTGTTTCTGACATCTGCAATGAGTTCTTGCAGACTCTTAAGTGTATCCATTGGCGTTTTCTTGAACTCTTCCATTTCCTGTTCAATTTGGTCCTCTGACTTACCCTCGAATTTCTTATAGTTACGGGCATATTCTAGTACACCCTGGTACATGACTTCTTCACTTTTTATGTACATAGGTGCACACATAGGTACAATTCCCTTTACAGGTACAGTGTAACCTAATTTCAATGAAAAAACTCCTCCGAGGGATAGTCCGCAAACTGCAATTTCCTCATAGCCTTCATCTTTTAAGAATTGATAGCCTTCTTCTACATCCTTCCACCAGTCATCCGGTCCAAAATGGACAAGCTCTTCTGGCGGCACGCCGTGTCCTTTATATTGTGGTGCATGACACGTATACCCTCTTTCGTTCAAATAACGGCCTAGCATTCGAACATCGGCTGTATTCCCAGTAAAACCGTGAAGAAGAAGCACCGCCTTTTCTCCACCTTTAAACGTAAATGGTTTTGGTGTAACAACTTTCATGATGTGACTTCCTTTCCTTCCGATATGGTTTATATTTTCCACTTGTATGTATGAAACAAACACAAAAGAGTGCTGATAATAAAAAAAGGTCTGAAAAAAGATCAGACCTTCTGTTACTCGCGCTTTATACGCCTAAATATGCCAATGCAAGTGTTAAGATGAAGAAAAGCACTGACAAAATAACCGTTAAACGGTGAAGTATCAAGTCAAGACCTCTCGCTTTTTGCTTACCGAAAAGCTGCTCGGCTCCACCTGAAATAGCGCCTGACAGTCCAGCACTTTTACTAGATTGTAACAATACAACGATGATAAGTGCGATACTGACAATTACGAGTAATGTGATAACAAATGCGTGCATGAAAACACCTCCAGACAAACTGGTACACATAACTTTATTTTACATGAAAACAAGGTGCATGTCACGAAACATCAAAATAAAGATTCCCTCTATATTCTGGACTTTACTCGTTATTTTGATTCAATTTCATTCCAAAGAGTAGTATGCAGCATTTTTTATATGCAATTTTCGGTTAAAAACACGTTTTTAACGGGTTGCTTCTTCTTTCAATAGCTGTTTTAATTCTACTAACAAACGTTCAGCTCCTTCAGGACTCAGCATCACTTTCCCATTTCCATAGCTTTTGTTATACTTCGTCACTTGTCCAGTTAACAGGCAGCTCTTATCTGCATCATATTTTTTCAGCATAATGGTTTGATCTTCAATGAAAATTTCTAAAAGCTGCTCTTCTTTAATATTGAGTACCTTGCGCATTTCTGAAGGCAGAACAATTCTGCCTAGTGAATCAATATGTCTGACCATCCCAGTTCTTTTCAACGACATTGCCTCCTTGATCATTTCATTCATTGACTTTTGTCAACATTTTCATAGTAAAATAGGTCTTCAAATTTTTTATCAAAGTAATGAATCATTTTGCCAATGACAAGCTGGCCTGGTTTCCGATGACCATTTAATACCCTACTGAGTGTGGCAGGAGAAATGCCAATTTCATCAGCGAGCTGATTTAAAGACATATCGTTTTCGATCATATACTGCATGACATAAGTCCGTCTGATCTGAATCTTTTCGACCATCATTACAACCTCCTATGGAATCAATATGTACAACGTGTAGGTGCTCACATGAAACAGATTCATTAACTTAAGTCAACACTTTTACCCCTTTTCTATTTCCTTTGGTCAATGATCATACTAAAATAAGTCATATACTGAAATGTGAGGTTCGATGTCATGAATCACTTTGGTGAACAATTACGCATTTTAAGAGAAAATAGAAAAATGTCTGTCAATCAACTCGCCATGTATTCAGGTGTAAGCGCTGCTGGTATTTCTCGTATCGAAAATGGAAAGCGTGGTGTGCCGAAGCCTTTAACCATAAAAAAATTAGCACACGCCTTGAAGGTGCCTTATGAGGATTTAATGCTGCTTGCCGGTCATATTGAACAGGAACAAGTTCATGAAATGAAACCAAAATATGAATCCATGTTGAAAATCTACCAAACGGCGCTTCAAAAGGATGTAGAACATCTTCCCATTTTTGACGGAGACCTATGGGAAAGGTTATCCGCACAAGACATTAGCCAGCTGAATGAATACTTTCTCACGCTCATCAACCAAAAAAAGACGAACAAATAGCGGGGCATAACCCTAAGATACATTCACTATTAACTAATGTCAATATTTTCATGGTATACTTGTTGCCAATAGTCAACAAATCAAGTAAAATAGATATATCTAATCTATAACCATGTGAGGTTTTGCCTTGATGAACTTTGGTGCATACTTAAGAGCATTACGTGAGGAAAAGAAGCTGTCAGTGAACCAATTAGCGATGTATTCAGAAGTCAGTGCTGCTGGTATTTCTCGTATTGAAAATGGGAAACGCGGCATTCCGAAGCCTCCTACGATAAAAAAACTAGCCGGTGCATTAAAGGTTCCTTATGAGGAAATGATGCAGGCTGCGGGCTATATTGAGGAAGCCTCTTCTGTCCATCAGCTGAAGGAAGAGGAAACGGCATTATCCAAAATAAAAGAAGCCGCAGCGCAATATGAACTTGGTGATCTCGAACTATTTGATGGAGACATTTGGTCAACTCTTTCGAAAAAAGAAATAGAAGATCTTAACCGCTATCTGTTATTTATATTAAACAGCCGTTCGTCATCATAGAATGTTTTGATCATTGACAAGCTTTTTGAGCTGATTTATGACAAATTTACGGTATAATGGGTTCAGATTGGAGTGAAGAAAGATGAATCAATCTGACATGTGCCCGCGGTTTGAAAAAGCAGTTGAGTTATTGAGTAAACGCTGGGTTGCACTGATTGTTTTTCAGCTTCTCTCAAGTCCGCAGCGCTTTGGTGAAATTGAGGCCGCTCTGACAAATTTAAGCGGAAGAGTATTATCTGAGAGATTAAAAGAGCTGGAAGCAGCAGGCATTGTAAAACGGGAGGTTTTTGCTGAAACACCCGTGCGTATTGAATATTCTTTAACTGATATGGGGCGTTCCCTTGCACCCGTTTTTGAGGAAATTTCGAAGTGGTCCACTGAATGGATCACGCTCGAATCATAAAATAACCGCATGTGAACTGAACTGCCTGATCATTATAAAACAACCTCCCTTACAAATGTAAGGGAGGTTTTGTCTTTTCAACCGCTTAAGCAGATGTCATGTTTTTTTCAGCTAATGCTTTTCTTTCTTTTTTCTTGTTCGTTGGGCTTAAATAGCGTTCGAGCCAGCCCATGACTAGGTCAGCGATAATGGCCATGAGGGCAGTTGGAATAGCACCTGCTAAAATGATGGCTGTTCCGTTTGTGGCGTTTGATCCTCTGATGATGATATCACCTAGACCTCCTGCGCCAACAAATGTCCCAATCGCTGTAATGCCGATGGCGATGACCAGCGCAGTTCTTAAACCAGCCATAATAACCGATAAAGCAAGCGGTAATTCAACCATTCTCAGCACTTGCCATTTCGTCATGCCCATCGCTTTACCCGATTCTAAATAAGCATGTTCAATGCTGACAATCCCTGTATACGTGTTGCGGATGATCGGCAACAGCGAATACAGAAAGAGTGATATGATGACTGTATTTGCGCCAAGTCCTAACACGAGCATCAACACGGAAAGCATTGCTAACGCCGGTATGGTTTGAATGACGTTGGTAATGGCGAAGATCCAATTGCTTAGCTTACGGTAATGCGCCACAAAGATGCCTACTGGAATTCCGACTATTGCCGCAAACAGCACCCCATACGCTGACATGAGAAAATGCCGATAAAATTCTTCTAACACATATGAACCGTTCTGCTGATAATACGTCCATAATTGCTGCAGTGTGTCCATCAGCCGTGACACCTCCCCATCTTACTCAAAGTAATTGTGCTTTTTCAGGAAATTCTTCGCAACGGTGGCTGGTTCTTGAAGCTCTCCGTCGACTTGATAGTTCAGCTCTTGCATTTGTTCTGTATTAATTTTTCCGATCAGTCTGTTGATCACCTTATCAAGCCCTGGGTTCTCTTTTAAAACTTTTTCCGGGACAACGGGCGATGCATCATATGGCGGGAAAAACCGCTTATCATCTTTTAAAATTTTGAGGTCATAGGCTTTGATTCGCCCATCTGTTGAATAGGCAAGCACAATATCCATTTTTTCATTTTTTAATGCATCGTACACTAAACCAATCTGCATTGGATACGTGCTTCCAAATTCAATTCCGTATGTTTTCACGAATCCTTCATAACCGTCGCCTTTCTTTTTGAGCCATATATTATCGACACCGAAACGGTAATTCTTCGCATTCTTTTTCAAGTCAGAGACCGTTTCTAACTTGTTTTCCTTCGCCATCTTTTGCGTCACGGCAAAGGCATACGTATTGTCAAAGCCATAGGAATCAAACCATTTGTAATCATAGCGTTTCTTAAATTCTTTTTGGACGATTTCCATTGCACGCTCCGGGTCTTTTTCCGCATCCATTCCAAGCGTACTTGTCAAATCTGTCCCTGTATATCTTGTCGCCGAAATGTCGATATCCCCATTTTCCATTGCTTTCTGCTGTACGGTATTAGAGCCTAAGTTTTTCACAATGGTTGTCTTTTTATCTGTGTAATGTTCGATGATCTCGCTAACCATATAGGCCATGATTTCTGATTCGGTAAAGTTTTGTGCTCCCACCCGCAGCGTATTGCCTGAGGAGCCGGCTAGTCCAGGAAGTGAACAGCCGCTTATCAATAGCAAGCATCCAGCAAGCAGTGCGCTGATCCATTTTGTTTTTCGATTCTTCACATAAGCCAACTCCTTATGAAACTTCCTTCAATCCTTTTAAGCCTTCTGGTGTTACTTTTTTCTCCAGCTTCATCAATGTAAAGTCAATGATGACCGCTAAAATGGTGACTGGTATGGCACCTGCAATAATGTATTCCGGCTGGTATAGCTGAAGTCCAATCAAAATGTAGTCACCAAGACCGCCTCCACCGATAAAAGCAGCAAGTGTTGTCCAGCCAATTAAATAAATCGTTGACGTTCGGACACCTGCCATAATGATCGGTACAGCAAGCGGAAGTTCCACGAGACGAATTTGTTCCCATGTGGTCATGCCGATCCCTTTACCGGATTCAAGCAGATTTTTGTTCACACCTTGAACGCCGGCATACGTATTTCTCAAAATAGGCAATACCGAATAGAAAAAGAGAGCAACGATTGCAGGTATTTTCCCAACCCCCAAAATAGGAATAAAAAATGCAAGAATCGCTAAACTAGGGAGTGTTTGAAAGATATTCACGACACCGATGACAAAACCTGCGCCTCGTTTCATTCGCGTGAGAACGACGCCTAAAGGAACGGCAACGATAATTCCTAGCACGACAGCAATTAAGGAAATATATAAATGCTCCCACATTTTTGTGAGGAGTTCCCCACCATTTTTCTCTAGAAAATCGATGATTTGATCCATGTGTCCACCTCCCTTAGTTCATTTCAATGGCAGACGCTGGCGTATCGTCTCCCCAAATGGAGTCGTACACAACATCTACAAGACTTGCCCGTGTCACAATGCCTTTTAAATGCCCTTTGGCATCGACAACCGGTACATATTTAATACCGCGTATTAAGATTTTCCGAACGGTGTCTCTGAGAAGTGCGCCTTCTTGTACAGTATAGAACTCTGTATTTAAGATCTCACCAACGAAAGCCGCTTTTCTGCGGTTCGCATCAATAGTTTCAATATCGATATAGCCTTTTAACACATCATGTTCATCTACTACAAGCAAGGAATCGACCCGCTTTTCTCTCATGATATAGATGGCATCAGTCAACGTTTGTTCGACTGTAATGGTGACTGGTGACGTGTTCATCATTTGTTCTACACGTTCCATATTCGGATTTGATTGAAGCAGGCGTTCTTTTCCGATGAATTCTTCAACGAACTCGTTGGCTGGGTTACGCAAAATATCTTCTGGTGTGCCTACTTGGACAATCTCTCCATCTTTTAAAATCACAATTCGGTCAGCCAGTTTAATCGCTTCATCCATGTCATGTGTGACGAATACGATGGTTTTATTTAACGTTTTTTGCAATTTCTTAAATTCTTCCTGCAATGTATCTCGTGTAATTGGATCAAGTGCACCAAATGGTTCGTCCATGAGGATCAGAGGGGGTTCTGCTGCCAGTGCGCGAAGAACTCCGATACGCTGCTGCTGTCCTCCACTAAGTTCATGAGGATAGCGCTCTAAAAATTCTGGGCCCATGTCGACGAGCTTCAGCAGTTCGCGTGCTCGTTCTTTCCGTTTTTCTTCCGGCCATTTTAAGAGCTTCGGCACAAGTGAGATGTTTTGCGCGATGGTCATATGGGGGAACAGTCCAATTTGCTGAATCACATAACCGATTTCTCTTCTTAATTGAACTGGATCTTTTTTCATGATATTTTCTCCCTCGATAAAAATATTTCCTGAGGAAGGTTCGATGAGTCGGTTGATCATCTTCATGGTTGTGGTCTTACCACAGCCACTCGGTCCAATAAAACAAATAAATTCTCCTTTTGCTATGTCTAAATCAATATTTTTGACAGCTTTTTTTCCGCCTTTATACGTCTTAGATACATTCTCTAGTTTCAGCAAATGAGACACCTCCAATTAGTTGGATCTATATATTCAGAAAATTTACACCTTATTAATTATAGTGCAAACTTTATAAAATAAAAAGTTTATGATGTGTTTGTATTGCATAACATTTATATAAAATTTTCAGTTAACGCCGTAATACCTAGATATCTCTCCTTTTTCCTCCAAATTACTAGCAATTACTCAATATTTATTGTTTTCATCAACAAACAGGTATATGATATATTGTGTTACAAATTGTCAGTCGTGAAGGGATGAAGCGGGGAGTGGACAAGCAAGCGCTAGGCGCCATTCAAAAAGCACAGGATCATTATATTGAAAAAGCTGCAGAGAACATGAATGCCTTTGGTCTTTCTTCTACAGTGGGTAGAGTGCTTGGTATCATTCACATGAACCGTAAACCAATGACGCTGGAAGAGCTATCAGAGGCGACCGGCATGAGCAAAACGAGGATGAGTCAAGTCGTTCGAGAAATGCTCGATTTAAATATTGCGGAAAAGGTTTATGAAAAAGGAATACGTAAAGATCTTTATGACGTTGAGCAAGATCAATACCAAACGTTTATTTCATTGTTTGCAGCCAATTGGACACGTGTTGTCAGTAAAAACCGTAAAGCACATAAGAAAACGTGCAAGGAATTGCAAGAGCTGCTTGAACAGGAAGATTTACCAGAAGAAACAGAGGATAAAATCAATCTGCTTCTTTCAGAAATCAAGGAAAGTCTTGATTACTATGATTGGATTAGCCGCTTAATTGAGTTCTTTGAAAGTGAAGAAGTATTTAAGCATGTGCCGAAACCTTAAAAAAAGCTGTTTTATTTTACATCATTGTAGAAAAAAACAGCTTTTTTATATACACTTATGACATAAACATCGGAAACATCCCTTTTAAGCCTGCGCCGATCATTTCAACTGCCACTACAGCCAGAATTAATCCCATCAAACGCGTCACGACATTCATCTCTGTTTTCCCCATTTTTCGCATAATAAAACTTGAATAATGAAAGGCATAATACGTCATGGCAAGAACGATGACAATGCCGATTAGAATCGCAAACATGTGGAGCATCCCTTGACTTCCCGGGGTTAAACTCATCACTGTAGCGATTGTACCGGGACCAGCGATGATCGGAATGGCGAGCGGCGTAACGGAGATATCTGCCTTCTCTTTGCTTTCTGCCTTTTCCTCCGAATGAGGATTTTGGACGTGTGATTCTTTTGCATTCAGTAAATTGTAAGCGATACCAAAAATAAAAATACCGCCAGCGATGCGGAGTGCATGAATATCAATTCCAAACAGTTTGAAAATGAGCCTGCCTGCCAATAGAAAGGCAATCAAAATAATAAAAGAGACCACGATGGCTTTTTTGGCTGTCTGGGAGCGCTCTTTCTCTGTATAGCCCTCTGTTAAGGTGATGAAAAGAGGTACGTTTCCTATGGGGTTTGATACAGCAAATAATGAGACGACAACATGAATCATAAAGGAAATCAACAGACACCCTCCTTTTTTCATAGTGTCTGCCATTCTGATGTGAATATTCCCTTGTGATGTTAAAACCTGTATATCTTTAACCGATGATAATAGAGGTTTAAAGAAAGGGGTTCACACATGAAGAAAACAATGACGATCATTCTTCTTTCTGTAGCAGTTATTGCCTTAGGTGGCTGGATTGTTTGGCAGCAGCAGACCATCTTTAAAGCAGAGAAAACACATCAGCAAGAAAGCAAAACGAGCGATCTGAAGCTCTCGCAGTTAACATCAGATCAAACAGATATGAAGCATAAAAACGATGAACAAAAAAAGCAAATAGCCACCGTCACAAAAAAGCTCAAAAAAGAAAAGAAAGCCTATGAAAAAGAGGTCAAACAGCGTAAAGCGCTTGAGATAAAAGTCGACCAGCTTCAAAAAGAGCTGGCAGCAGCAAAAGCCACTGCTCAAGCAAATAAGCAGACCGCTCAGGGTACAAGAAAACCAACTGTGAAAAAAGACCCGAATGTCACTCATCATCCTCCATCTCAGTGGGTACAGGACCAATATGATTGGGGCGTGAAACAAGGGTATATTAAAGAATAGAAAGGATGAAAAAATGTGATACAGATTCGGCGATTATCTCATGATGAATCTCTCCCAATGGATCTTTTACTATTAGCTGATCCTTCAAAGGAAAAGGTTCTTGCTTATGTGCAATCCAGCTCTTGTTATGCCGCTTTTCATGAAGAGGATGTGATTGGTGTCTATGTGCTATCATCGCTCTCTCAGCATTCAGTGGAAATCATGAATGTGGCTGTGAAGGAGTCATGGCAAGGAAGGGGAATTGGGAAGCAGCTGATCCGCCATGCGATCGCTGAAGCGAAAGCCACTGGTTTTCATACGATTGAAATCGGCACAGGCAACTCGAGTATTCAGCAGCTCGCACTTTATCAAAAATGCGGCTTCCGTCTAACGTCGATCGATCGCGATTTCTTCCTTAAGCATTATGATGAACCCATTTATGAAAACGGGATTCAGTGTATGGATATGGTACGGCTGTCTCTCACATTTCAAGCAGACTGACTATTTGTTCAGCCTGCTTTTTTTATGCTCTTCGTTTCTTCATAGCATGAATCACATATTGAATGAAAAAGTAAAGCACAGCGCCGGCTAAAAAGCAGACAACGCATCCAAAAAGCGTCGCCTCAGAGCTGAATTGATACTCTTCAATTTTCATGATATAAAATGGCATGCCAAACAGCGTTGGACTTGACTCGATATGATTGACCTCTAACAGTAGTAAAAAGACAGGGGTCATAAACACAGCAAATATATACAGCATCGCAAGTGTTAAGCCGCTAGAAAACGAATGAAATACTTTGATCATCTCTTTCTCTCCTTCATCTCTTTTAAACTGACTGTGATATTTTTCCCGTCTGGGCAAGCTGGATGCAGCATCACAGTGTTCAGTAAAGAAAAAAACAGCAGCTGATGACTCACCGAATGCTTCCACGTTAATAAAAGCACAATTGAGCAGAGTACCGGAAACAGCGGACCTGCAAGTGCCACCATCAGATTAAAGCTCGGCCGGGCAAATGTCTCATGAATAATCGCCACATGCTTCCAATCAATCGTTACCACAAAATCAAAGAGCGGCCTTTTTTCGACTTTGTTACACACCATGATCATCAGCATATGACCGAGTTCATGAATGAGCACAACCGCTAGTAAACTAATGACAAGCCCCATCATCGCAATATCGGCCTTTTTAACATCACAGCATATATACAACTGAAAAAGGCAAATGACCCAAGCAGATAAGCGGTGGCAAGAAGAAACATATGAGCTGACAGCCACTCTAATAAAAGCATATCGATGAAGCTGAATACAGCAATCATCATCACGATGACAAACAGTTTATTAAAATAACTGATTTTCACGACAAACCCCGTACAGGCTGCCATGACGGTCATGAATAAAATGGACAAACTCGCCAAGCCATGACCTTCACTTTCAATACCGATCACCAAATAAGCAAGGCCAATATACACAAAATAAATGAGTAAATTGATTGTGTAATAAAATAAAATTCTTGGCAATATATACGCACCCTTTGATGTATTTAACATAAAGATGGCCCGTTGATTGATATGATATTCTCTGCCAATCATCAGCGGAAGCATGATCAATATTTCCTTTAACGCAAACTGCACAATAAAGGCATACAGCCAGCCAGTTTCTTCCGGTGTAAAAACAAATGGCAGCCCAATCGTCAAACAAACGAGAAAGAGGAACAAAATGCCTTGTTCTTTAAAAACAGTTGATCGGATGAAATAGACCATTTCCTGCCGCACATGCGTCAGAAAGGAAGAGTACGTCCTAATTTTCTGGTAAGAAAATGACTTTACCTCTGTTTTCAGCTGCAAAAACATTTGATGAACATAGCAAGCTGCTAAGCCCTTTACCCATAGCCAGCCAGCGCTTAGAAGAATCACCAGCAACGTCAGATAGACAGCCGGCCATACATGGATCATCTCCACTGCTTTTTGAAAAAGAAGAAATATGAGTACTTGAAGTGCCGCAAAGCCGATTGTTTGTAGAAGTAAATGCTCCTTTGTTTTTGATACGAAATAACTTACACCGATCCTCATTAGCATCCATGAAGAGAGCGTATAAAGTGCCAATATGCCGCATGTGATGCAAACAGCGATGATCCAATACAGAGATGGGGTGACACCCGTGATCAAAAGACCTAATACAATCGGTAAAAAAAGCAATCCAGCCATGAGGAAGCAAAAAAGCACTGGAAAGAAATACGCACAAAGGACAAAGGGTACACTTTGTATCGCACTGTTCAAAAAGTAGAATTGATATTCTTGGCGCTTCAGTTTATTGCGGGATAACACAATCCCTGCTCCTAATAGTAAGAGCGACATTTTGACAAATTGGAGATATAGCGCAGCTGGCTCACTTTCACCTGCCTGCATGTAAAAGCGCAGGCTGATGACAACGTATATCGCATAGATTAGCAAGAGAAAAACGGCAGCTGAGAGCAGCTGCAAAGGATACTTTTTTCCAAGCTGCTTTCCTTTCGTTGTCAGCATGCCCCACTCTATTTTATGAAGAACGTGTCGTGTCCAAATCATTGAGTAACCTCTCCACCTGCATATAGTAATCTCGATTTACTTCTTTATAAATCTCTTCAAGTGCCTGATGAGGAAATGTCTCATTCGTTTCTTGGCGGGACATATTCAGCTTGACGTCACCATTTCTTAAGATCATGAGATGATCATATAATGTATCACCAAAACTCAAATGATGAGTTGAAATCAGGATGCCAGCGCCTTGATCTCTCAGCTTCATGAGCACCTTTTTTAAGATGATCATCATATCTGGATCAAGTCCGTTCGTTGGCTCGTCGAACACATAATAATCACACGGTCTGAGAAGCTGCGAAATGATCTGTGTTTTCTTTTGATTGCCATGGGACAGCTGAGCGATTGGCTGATCCATATACGGACTCAGCTCAAACAAATCGGTGAAGGTCTCTTCTCGAGTGACATCTTGCTCATGTGGCAGCTGAAGTAATTGAAAGTATTCCCTCGGTGTTAAATAATCGAACAACGCATGATCGTCAGGAATATAGGAAACATGTTTTTTCAACAGGGAAATATGTGCTGAGGATTGAAGGTTCAGCTGTTCACCATGTAAGGAAACGTAGCCAGTAAATGGCGTCAGCCCAAACATAGCTTGAATCATCGTTGTCTTTCCTGCACCATTATGCCCTAAAAGAAGCATCATCTGGCCTTTCTCCACGTTCATTTGTATATGGCGGAGAGAGAAGGTGCGGCTATACGTTTTTTCTTGTAATTGTAATGTCAGCATCATATCCCTCCGTTTGTTTCAGATGGAACAGATGACCTTGCATCTGTTCTCATCCCTGTTAGAACCCGCATTGGATTTTAACGTACATGCCTAATAATTTGAACTCTCCTAAAAATTTGGAGCCCTGTCCAAAGGTCTTACATGCCCAAATCAATGCTCCAAGTGAAATAATGCCCAATATAGCGGCAAGGACATAAATCCAAAATGCGTTTTTCTGTACATTCTTAGAAGTTAGAATTCGTTGCTTCCTTTCATCATATGCCGCCAGTAGGTGGAGAATATACATATACACACCTACTGGAAAACGAAGGCTAAAAGGATTCAGCATCTCATCACCCCCTAATATATGTAAAATGATACCACCCCCTTACAGAAAGCATAAGTTCATTTCAGATCATATTTTTAGTCGATTTTTCATGATCTATTGCTTATAAATGGTGGATCTTCTCACTTTCCCTCTGACTGAAGGACGACTTTTTACAAAAATAGGATGTGACTATTGAAACAGCTGCGGGATCTCATTCAACACAAAAAAACGCTGCGCCCACTCTTTTATAAGAGCGGAACGCAGCGCGTTGCTGGCATTATTTATTCAAGTTATAGAATGTTGCAATGCCATGATATTGTGCTGTTTCAGCCAATTGATCTTCGATGCGAAGTAATTGGTTGTATTTCGCCACACGGTCCGTACGAGACGGAGCACCTGTTTTGATTTGTCCAGCGTTTGTTGCTACAGCGATGTCTGCAATTGTGCTGTCTTCTGTTTCACCAGAGCGGTGAGAGATAACAGCTGTGTATCCAGCGCGTTTTGCCATTTCGATTGCATCAAATGTTTCAGTTAATGTACCGATTTGGTTTACTTTGATTAGGATTGAGTTACCAACGCCGTTTTTGATTCCTTCAGAAAGCTTCTTCGTGTTTGTCACAAACAAGTCATCTCCTACTAGCTGAACCTTGCTGCCAAGACGCTCAGTTAATAGTTTGTGACCTTCCCAGTCGTTTTCATCAAGGCCGTCTTCGATCGAGATGATTGGGTATTTCGATACCATATCTTCATACCAGTCAACCATTTCAGCAGATGTTTTCACAACACCTTCGCCTGATAAATGATATTTACCGTCTTCTTTGTTGTAGAACTCAGAAGATGCAGCATCCATTGCAAGTTTCACTTCTTCACCTGGTTTGAAACCAGCTTTTTCAATCGCTTCAACGATTGTTTGAAGTGCTTCTTCGTTAGAACCAAGGTTTGGAGCGAATCCACCTTCGTCACCTACAGCTGTGTTTAAGCCTTTTGCACTTAATACAGATTTCAGGCTATGGAAGATTTGTGCGCCCATGCGAAGTGCTTCACGGAAGTTAGGTGCACCTACAGGCATAATCATGAATTCTTGAATGTCTACGTTGTTATCCGCATGCTCTCCGCCGTTGACGATGTTCATCATTGGCACTGGAAGCGTTTTGGAGTTGAATCCACCAAGGTATTGGTAAAGTGGAATTTGTAAGAAATCAGCAGCCGCACGTGCTACAGCGATAGATACGCCAAGGATTGCGTTTGCGCCTAATTTCCCTTTGTTTTCTGTTCCGTCAAGTTCGATTAACATTTTGTCAATTGCTACTTGTTCAGTTACATCAAAGCCTAAAAGCTCTGGTGCAATGATTTCGTTTACGTTGTTTACAGCTGTCAGAACACCTTTTCCAAGGTAACGGTCTTTGTCTCCGTCACGTAGTTCTACTGCTTCATATTCACCAGTAGAGGCACCACTTGGTACTAGTGCACGGCCAAAGCCGCCAGATTCTGTGTAAACTTCTACTTCAACTGTTGGGTTACCGCGAGAGTCTAATACTTCGCGTGCATATACGTCAACAATGTATGGCATCGTTATTTCTCTCCTTTTGAATCAATTTGTTATTTCTGAATCAATGATGTTCCTGTCATCTCTTTTGGTTTTTCAAGACCAAGTAAGTCTAAAAGCGTTGGAGATAGATCGGCTAGAATGCCGCCTTCTCTAAGCGTTGCACCTTTTTTCGTTACGATGACTGGAACAGGGTTTGTCGTATGTGCAGTATGCGGCTTTCCTTCTTCGGTAATCAGCACGTCTGCGTTACCGTGGTCTGCCGTGATGATGGCATGTCCGCCTTTTGCTAGGATTGCGTCGACAACAGCTCCTAAGCACTCATCTACTGCTTCAATGGCTTTGATTGTTGGCTCGAGCATACCTGAATGACCAACCATATCCGGGTTAGCAAAGTTCAGGATGATCGCATCATGCTTGTCAGCATTGATGTCTGCAACAAGTGCATCCTTTACCTCATAAGCGCTCATTTCTGGCTTGAGGTCATAGGTTGCCACATCTGGCGAATTGATCAAGATGCGGTCTTCACCAGGAAATTCTTCTTCACGTCCACCACTCATAAAGAACGTCACGTGAGGATATTTCTCTGTTTCAGCAATCCGCAGCTGTTTCAATCCATTTTGCGCTAGCACTTCTCCTACTGTGTTATCCAAATTCACTGGTTTGAAGGCAACATAGCCATCAACTGTTTCACTGAAGTGTGTGAAGCAGACGAAGTGTAAATTCTTCGGATGTGCTTCTCCGCGATCAAACGAGCGGAAATCTTCATTTGTGAAGGTGTTCGAAATTTGGATCGCACGGTCTGGGCGGAAGTTATAGAAAATCACAGAATCGCCGTCGTTTACTTTTGCAACTGGCTCACCATTTTCTCTCGTGATGACAGATGGAATAACGAATTCATCGTAGATTCCATTTTCATAGGAGTCATCAACGACATCATAGATGTTTTGATAACTTGGGCCTTCACCATACGCCATCGCGCGATATGCTTTCTCCACACGATCCCAGCGTTTGTCACGGTCCATTGAGTAATAGCGTCCAGAAAGTGTTGCCACTTCTCCGACACCGATTTCTTTGATTTGTTCTTCAAGCTGTTTTAAGTACACTTTGGCTGTCTTCTGACCAACATCACGTCCGTCCAAGAAGCCATGAATGTATACCTTTGTTAAGCCTTCTTTTTTCGCCAGCTTTAGCAGAGCAAAGAGATGTTGAATGTGGCTGTGCACACCACCGTCTGACAAGAGACCGAATAAATGAAGGGCCTTGTCATTCTCTTTTGCATAAGTCATTGCCTCTAGGAACGTTTCGTTTTTCTCAAATTCCCCATCACGAATGGCAACATTCACTCTTGTTAAGCTTTGATACACAATGCGTCCTGCACCGATGTTCAAATGCCCAACTTCAGAGTTCCCCATTTGACCTTGCGGGAGGCCTACTGCCTCACCTGAAGCCGTTAAGGTTTGATGCGGGAATTCGTTCCAGTAGCGGTCGAAGTTCGGTTTCTTTGCTTGGGCAACAGCGTTACCAACTGTTTCGCCTCTTAAACCGAATCCGTCTAAGATGATTAATGCAGCTGGTTTCTTACTCATATTGACCTTCCTCCAATAATTGAACGAAAGACTGAGGTTCTAAGCTTGCGCCGCCTACCAAAGCACCGTCAATATCGGATTCTGCCATATATTCTTTAATATTCGCAGGTTTCACGCTTCCGCCATATTGAATGCGAAGGCTGTCTGCCGCTTCTTGACCATATTCGCTTGCAACCGTTTGACGGATATGCGCACAAACGTCGTTTGCATCTTTCGCTGTAGAAGATTTCCCTGTACCGATTGCCCAAATTGGCTCATATGCAATAACAGATTCAGCGACTTGCTGAGTTGTTAAACCAGCTAGTGCTTTCTTCACTTGATCAGCGACAAGTTCATTTGTTTTGCCAGCTTCACGCTCTTCAAGCGTTTCACCTACACAGATAATTGGAACGATGCCATGCTTGAATGCAGCATGTGCTTTTTTGTTCACTGTTTCATCTGTTTCAGCGAAGAATTCACGGCGCTCTGAATGACCGATCACTGAGTAGCCGATGCCAAGATCTTTTAGCGCAGCAGGGCTGATTTCACCAGTGAATGCACCATTTTCTTCAAAGTGCATGTTTTGTGCACCAATTTTAAGGTCTGTTCCGTTAGAAAGGCTGTTTAGCTTTTCAAGGAAAAGGGCTGGCGCACAGACAATGGATTCCACTTTGTCAGGAGATGGAATGGATGACTTGACTTCTTCAACGAAGCTAACCGCTTCGCCAAGTGTTTTGTTCATTTTCCAGTTCCCAGCTATAATTGGTTTTCTCATGATTGACACTTCCTTATAGCAGTTTTGGTCTTATTTATCGTTTAATGCAGTAACACCTGGAAGCTCTTTGCCTTCCATAAATTCAAGTGAAGCGCCGCCGCCTGTAGAAATATGGCTCATCTGATCAGCAAGACCAAATTTCTCAACAGCTGCTGCTGAATCTCCACCGCCAATGACAGAATATGTATCTTTTGCTTCTGCCAGTGCTTCTGCGATTGCTTTTGTTCCTTTAGCGAATGCGTCGATTTCAAATACACCCATTGGTCCGTTCCAAACAACAAGTTTGCTGTTTTTAATAACATCAGCGTACTTGCCTATTGTCTCTGTTCCAATATCAAGTGCTTCTAGATCACTTGGAATTTCAGAGATTGGCACAATGCTTGTATTCGCATCATTTGAAAAGTCGTCGGCTACCAGAACATCTGTTGGAATCAGGAAGTTCACGCCTTTTTCTTTTGCACGGTCCATAAAGGATTTCGCTAAATCGACTTTGTCTTCTTCTAATAAAGATTTTCCTACTTCGTGGCCTAGTGCTTTCACAAATGTGTAAGCAAGTCCGCCGCCGATGATGAGGTTGTCCACTTTATCAAGAAGACTTTCAATCACACCGATTTTATCCTTTACTTTTGCGCCACCAATAATCGCTGTAAATGGGCGATCAGGGTTTGAAATGGCTTTTCCTAGAACCTCAAGCTCTTTTTGCATGAGGAAGCCAGAAACAGCCGGAAGATATGCTGCAATACCAGCAGTGGATGCATGTGCACGGTGTGCAGCACCGAATGCATCATTGACATACACATCGGCTAAATCAGCAAATGCTTTTGATAGTTCAGGATCGTTCTTTTCTTCACCAGGATAGAAACGAACGTTTTCAAGCACTAGCACATCTCCTTCTTTTAAGTCAGAGATTTGCTTTTTTACGTTGTCGCCGTAAGCTTCATCCGCTTTTTTCACTTCTTGTCCAAGAAGCTCTTGCAGACGTTTCGCTACAGGTGTCAGACGCAGTTCTTCAGTAACTTGACCCTTCGGACGACCCAAATGACTAGCTAGTAGTACCTTTGCGCCTTGTCCTGTTAAATACTCAATCGTTGGTAATGCTGCGCGAATACGAGTATCATCCGTCACTTTTCCGTCTTTCATTGGAACGTTAAAATCTACGCGGCAGAACACAACTTTACCTTTTACGTCAATGTCTTTTACTGATTTCTTATTCATGCTCGTCAGGAGATCCTCCTTTATTCTGGTTTCCTTACGCATTGGACAAGTCTCTCTTTATCCTTTTCCCATTTTGCCCTCATCAAAACGAGAAATCGTGCAGAACGGATAAAAACAGAGAAAAAGGGAAAGGGATGCTTCCCCTTCCCTTGTCCGTCTTCATTATATCGTGTCTATAGGAAAGAACCAAGTGAGTTCCTTCAGTGTGACAAATTAAAGACCTTGTTTTGCAATGTAAGCTGCAAGGTCAACCACGCGGTGAGAATATCCACTCTCGTTATCGTACCAAGAAATGACTTTCACCATGCTGCCTTCCATTACCATTGTAGAAAGAGCATCAATTGTTGAAGAGTTTGCATTACCATTGTAGTCACCAGATACTAATGGCTCTTCGCTGTAGCCAAGGATTCCATTAAGTTCTCCTTCAGCTGCTTCTTTAAGTGCTGCATTTACATCTTCAACAGTTACATCTTGGTTTAATTCAGCCACAAGGTCAACTAAAGAAACGTTAGGTGTTGGAACACGCATAGCGCCACCGTTTAATTTACCTTTAAGTTCAGGCAATACAAGTGAAACAGCTTTCGCAGCACCTGTAGAAGTTGGGATGATATTTTCCGCAGCTGCACGAGCACGACGGTAGTCTTTGTGCGGAAGATCAAGAATTTGTTGGTCATTTGTGTATGAGTGAACAGTTGTCATCATACCGCGTTTGATACCAAATTTATCGTTAAGTACTTTTGCAAATGGAGCTAAGCAGTTTGTTGTACAAGATGCATTAGAGATGACATCGTGGCTAGCTGCATCGTATTTGTCTTCGTTTACACCCATAACGATTGTGATATCTTCTTCGTTAGCAGGAGCAGAGATGATGACTTTTTTAGCGCCAGCTTCTAAGTGTTTTGCAGCGTCTGCACGTTTTGTGAAGAATCCAGTAGATTCAACAACAATTTCTACGCCTTGTTTACCCCAGCTTAATTTCGCAGGGTCACGCTCAGCTGATACTTCGATTGTTTTACCGTTCACTACTAAGTTCGTACCGTCTACAGAAACCTCTGCATCTAGTTTTCCGTGAACAGAGTCATATTGTAAAAGGTGTGCAAGCATGTTAGCGTCTGTTAGATCGTTAACCGCTACTACCTCAACTTCAGGATTGTTTAATGCTGCACGAAATACGTTACGTCCAATACGTCCAAATCCGTTAATACCGACTTTTACTGCCATGATGTTTCCTCCTTTTATAGGTCACAATGTTTTATATTGAGGGATCAATTGACTCCCTTAATAACTCTTTTGCGGCTCCTTCGTCTGTGACGAGAACCGTTCGGCGGGGTTTTTTGAAATAAGCTTCAATGGCCCCTGCCTTTGATGATCCACCTGCAACAGCAATGATGTGTGGAATGCTTTCTAAATCATCTAGCTGCATGCCGACGGAGTGCACTTTGTGGACGACCTCACCATCACGATTAAAGTAATAGCCAAAGGCCTCTGTCACTGCGTCATGCTCATCAATCTTTTTTAAATCTTCAGCTGGTGTGTTTCGTCTCATCGCCATTGTTTTTGCTTCACCGATTCCATGAATGAGCATCGTGGATGATTTAATCGTTTGAAGCACTTCTTTGACTGACGGCTCTTCAATAATGGAAGAGTAAGCACCTTCTGACAGCTGTCCTGGAACAAACAACAGTTTGTAAGTACCGGAAGCTTTTTCAGCCATGTGGGCACAAATGGTGTTTGCCTGATTTTTTACATTCTCCCCAAGACCGCCTCTCGCAGGGACAAACATCATGTCTCTGTTTTTGGCATCAGGGGTCATCATTTCGGCAACGGCTTCCATCGTCGTTCCGCCAGTGACGGCGACGATATTATTTCCAGTAAACCTTTTTTTCATACATTGGACAGCAGCTCTTCCCATCTCTTGCTTCACCCACGGGGATTCGTCACTGTCACCAGAAACGATCACGACTTCTTCTAGGCCTAACTTCCTCTTTAATGTATTTTCCAAAAAGGTTAAACCTAAAACGTCTTTCATCATTCCTTCAAGCATTTCAAGCAAAGCGTGGCCTTCACTCGTCAGCATCATGCCGCTCGTTTTGACATCCAGCAGATTTTGTTCTTTTAAAAACTGAACTTCAGCTCTTAAGATGCGCTCACTGAGACCAAGACTCGTCGCAAGACTTCTGCGGCCGATTGGTTCAGCTAATCTGATGTACTGCAAAATGTCGTAGCGTTTTTGCATAACGATGAGAAGATCTGGCAATAATTTTTTTTGAGCTTCCAATAAACGATTCATGGCTAACGACCCTTTCTTTTCACGTTGGACTAAAAACGTCCCACTGTGACAAAAAACGTCCCGCCACAGCCAAAAAAAATCAATCCCTGCTTTCTTTATTTATTTTAACAGGATCATCTTGCATTTTCAACTATTACAAACACATTTAGACAAAAAATAGACACATTTTCACCGATAGCCTGCTTGTCATCAAGGTTCTTGCTATGATTTTTCTTTTCGAAATATTTTATTTTCTTCTATATTGAATGAATTCATCAATGAAAGTGTGCATGCGTAAGAGGTCCGCATACACACTTTTTTGATATAGTCGTCTTTTATGTTTTTGGGATTCCTTCCTCTTCGGCGAAACGCTTTGCCTCTTCCTTCGGTTTGATTTTGAGATAATAAATGATGTAGCAGGCAGCCATGAACGGGATTCCGCAATAAAGACCGATCCGCTGATCCTCGATAAAAAATAAGCTAATGAGCACGATGCCAAATGCGATGAAGCCTGCTAGTGGGACAAATGGATAGAGCGGTGTACGGAAGACGAGATCCTTTACATCTCCCCCGTCTTTTATGAATTGTTTTCTAAAGAAATATTGAGACAAACAAATGGACATCCACACCACAACAAGAACCATTCCAGAAATCGAAATAAGCCACACATACACCGTTTTTGGTGCCACAATACTTGTGAGCAGAGATAGAGCGGATACACCCATTGTCACCAATAATGCATTGATCGGGATTTTACGCTTGGACAGCTTTTTCGTAAAGGCAGGTCCTTTCCCGTCCTTTGAAAGCGACCAGAGCATACGTGATGATGCATATAATCCAGAGTTTGCTACAGACAAGACAGCTGTGATGATAATAAAATTCATGATATCTGCAGCATATGGGATGCCGACCTTGTCCAGCACGACCACAAACGGACTGTCGACAGCGCCTGCTGTCTGCCATGGAAGAAGTGCCGCTAGAACCGCAATTGATAAAACGAAAAAGACCATCGTTCTCCAAATAATATTCCGTATTGATCGAGGCAATGTTTTTTCAGGGCTTTCACTCTCACCTGCTGCGATCCCTACAAGTTCTGTTCCTTGGAAGGAGAAATTGACCGTGACCATGGTTAATAAAATAGCAAAAACACCATTAGGAAATAGTCCGCCATGATCCGTCAAATGACGAAATAAAGGGGCTGGTTCTCCGCCTTTTAAATGAATCATTCCGAAAATTGCGCCAATTCCGATGATAATAAACAATAGGATGGCCGCAACCTTGATGGCTGAAAACCAAAACTCCGTTTCAGCGAAGCTGCGAGCAGAGATGGCATTCACGGCAAATAATATCACGCTAAATGCTAGACACCAGAGCCAAACCGGAATATCTGGAAACCACCTTTGGAGCAATATGCCTGCTGATGTAAACTCCAGACCAATCGTACACGCCCAGCTAAACCAATACAGCCAGCCGATCATAAAGCCTGTGGACGGGCCTATATATTTGGTTGCATATTCCTGAAAGGAACCGGCTGTTGGCATCGCCACTGCTAATTCTCCAAGACAGAGCATGACCAAATACATTAAAAATCCGCCAATGATAAACGATAGAATGGCTCCCCCCGGTCCTGCCTGATGGATAATCAACCCTGACCCAAGGAAAAGCCCTGTACCGATGACGCCGCCTAAGGCAATCATAAAGAGATGTCTGCTTTTCATGGAACGCTCTAGTTCATTATGCTGTTCTTGCATCAAATCCACTTCCCCACTTTCCCTCTTCTATTCAGCATCCTTTGACAAAATTCGCTGTTCGTTGAAAAAGAAAGGGAGAAAGTGAAGCTTCCTCCCCCTTTGCCATTTAAGCTTGAAACAGTGATTCAATATGACCAATCGCCCAGTCTAAATCTGCTTTTGAAATGGTCAGTGGTGGTGCAAAACGGATGACTGTTTCATGGGTTTCCTTACATAACAAACCTGCTTGCTTCAGCTTTTCACAATAAGGTCTAGCTGCCTCTGTCAGCTCCATGCCTATAAATAGTCCGCGGCCGCGCACTTCTTTAATCACAGGACTTTGAATGCGTGCCAATTTGTCTTTGAAGTATTCACCAAGCTCCATAGAGCGTGCTGCAAGCTTTTCGTCGATTAAAACATCCAGTGCAGCAAGCGACACTGCACACGCAAGAGGATTTCCTCCGAAGGTAGACCCATGAGAACCAGGGTTAAACACGCCTAAAATATCGCGGTTTGCTACAACACACGAGATTGGGAATACTCCGCCGCCTAAAGCTTTCCCAAGAATCAGCATATCTGGCTCAATGTCTTCCCAATCACACGCAAACATCTTACCTGTTCGTGCTAACCCCACTTGAATCTCATCCGCAATGAACAGCACATTTTCTTGCTCACAAAGCGTTTTGGCTTCTTTCAAGAAGCCTTCTGGCGGCATGACAATCCCCGCTTCTCCTTGAATCGGCTCAATGAGGAAAGCCGCTGTCTGTGGTGTGATCGCTTCACGTAACGCTTCAATATCTCCGTAAGGAATTAGCTTAATTCCAGGAAGCATTGGGCCGAAACCTCTTTGGTATTCTGCTTCTGAGGAAAGAGATACAGCCGTCATCGTTCTCCCATGGAAATTGCCAACACACGCAATGATTTCTGCACGATTCTCTTCGATTCCTTTCACATCATAGCCCCAGCGTCTCGCTGCTTTTACAGCGGTTTCTACAGCCTCAGCACCTGTATTCATTGGCAGTGCCATGTCTTTATTCGTCAGTTTGCAAATTTTTTCATACCAAGGACCAAGCTGATCATTATGAAAGGCTCTCGAGGTGAGCGTCACGCGGTCTGCCTGTTTTTTGAGCGCTTCAATAATGCGGGGATGGCGATGTCCTTGGTTCACTGCGGAATACGCACTCAGCATATCCATATATCGATTGCCTTCAGGGTCTGTCACCCACACTCCCTCAGCCTCAGAAATGACAATTGGCAGCGGATGATAGTTTGCCGCTCCATATTGCTCTGTTTGTTGAATCAATTCATTTGTCTGTGTCGTCATCATCTATTCCTCCTTCTGTAAGGTAGCTTCTTTCAATTGGGTTCATCTTCATCCATATGTTATGCAAGGATCGTGCCAACTTTCTGACCGCTTGATCATGGGGTCTACTTCATTAATTACGCAAAGTTTCTTTGCATACGCCAAATTTTTTAGAGGAAACCGCAAAATTTTTCATGTAAAATAGAGGTAACGTCAGGAGGTGGCGCAATTGAAAAAAGATCTGCATGCCGCAAAGCTTGAAAATGAGATTGATTTATATAAACAAATGCTCGATTTAATTGATGTCGGGGTTCATGCTATTGATGAGAATGGACATACGGTTGTTTATAATAAAAAAATGATGGAGATCGAGTCTTTAAAACGCTCAGATGTTCTCCATAAAAATGTACTCGATTTCTTCGCCTTTCAAGATGAGATGCACAGTACACTTGTCCAAGCGCTGCGTACCGGGAAACAAACCGTACATGCCAAGCAGACGTATCATAATTACAACGGAAAAGAAATCACAACGATTAACCATACATACCCACTCGTTCGAGATGGTCTCATTCAAGGGGCAGTTGAAATTTCGAATGATGTTGATGTGACCAAGCTGGAACGGCTGATTCATCACAATATGAAGAAAAAAGGAAGCACCCGCTTTACCTTCGATTCTATTATTGGACAAAGCCCTACCTTTTTAGAGGTGATTGAGCATGCGAAACGAGCGACACGCACCTCTTCCTATGTGCTCATTGTTGGCGAAACTGGGACTGGGAAAGAGCTGTTTGCTCAAAGCATTCATAACGGCAGCAGCCGGTCATCTGGACCTTTTATTACTCAAAATTGTGCGGCACTGCCTGATAATTTGATTGAAAGCCTGCTCTTTGGTACACAAAAAGGGGCTTTTACGGGAGCAGCTGATCAGCCTGGCTTATTTGAGCAGGCGCAAGGAGGAACCTTGCTTTTAGATGAGATCAACTCACTAAATCCTCATCTTCAAGCAAAACTACTGCGCGTCTTACAGGAGAAACGTGTGAGAAGGCTAGGAAGCACAAAGGAAATTGCTGTTGATGTAAGAGTGATTGCCAATATGAATGAGGACCCTGTGGATGCAATCGCAGGTGGACGCATGCGCAAGGATTTATTTTATCGTCTCGGTATTGTCACCTTATTTATTCCGCCGCTTTCTGAACGAAAAGAGGACATTCCTACGTTTGTGAATCATTTTATTCAAAAATATAATGAGCTGTTTCAAATGAAGGTGAAGACGGCTGATGAAGAGGTACTTGCCCTTTTTAAGGCGTATCATTGGCCAGGCAATGTAAGAGAACTGGAGCATGTGATTGAGGCGGGGATGAATATGATGATGGATGAAGACGACTTAAGCATGCATCACCTTCCCTATCATTTTAGATTTAAGCACGGGGAAGTCCGTCCTAAGGCGCAATTGCAAACAAATTCTTTGCAGCAAACCGCTGCTGCTGACACCTTTGTGTATACAAGCCCAGAACAGACGACTGATTTCCAAACCCAAATGGAACGATTCGAAAAACAATACATCGTCCATTACTTAGAAAAAATGGACGATAATATTTCACAGACTGCAAAGTTATTGGGCATGAGCAGGCAAAGTCTGCAATATCGAATGAAAAAGCTACATATTTCTCGTCAATAATAGAGCTGTGCCATCATTCGGCACAGCTTATTGTGTATCTGACTGTTCTGCTGGTTTTTGCAGCACATCACCGAGCAGATTTTCTACATTTTTCAAATGCGTAAGCATCGCTTTCTCTGCTTCTTCTGGCTGCCTTGCAACGATGGCTTTGTAAATTTGTTCATGTTCTTCGTAAAGCTTCCGAATGGAGGCTTTCGTTGAGAATAACACGACTTTTCTCGTTTCCCGCATCGTTTCTACTAACAAGGATGAGACTTGATTCATTAACACCTTTAATACATCATTCTTCGAGGCTTTGGCTAAGGCGAGATGAAAGGTAAGATCTGCCTCTTCACCAATTTCTTCATGGGCTTCTGCCAGCTTCATTTGTTCAAGTGCATCACGCAGCTGATGTAGGTCATCGTCCGTCCGAAGCAGCGCCGCCTTTTTGACAGCACCTGTTTCAATAATGGTTCTCACTTCAAGGAGCTGCCTGACATCATGCTGCTTCATTAAAAATGCAGGAGATAAAGAAAATGCGAGCTGTTCAGGATCGAACTGCTTCACATATGTGCCTTCCCCTTGTTTCATCTCTATTAATCCGATCGCTTTGAGAGCAGACAGCGCCTCTCTCACAGCGGAACGGCTGACTTGAAAGCTTTCTGAGAGCGATTGAACCGAATCTAATTTTTCTCCCGGAAGAAGCTCACCAGTGCGAATCGATTCGATTAATGCATCCGCAATTTCTTCATATATTTTTTTGGTTTTGATTTGTTTATATTTCAATTGGTCTCACCTCATCACTGTTGTCTACCCTTTTCGGCTCATGCCCTATCTTATACTTTACCCCAAAATTTCCGTTCACACGTCTCCCCGATTTAATTTTCAAAAAATCTTCTGTATGCCTCGCTTTCAACTAAAAAAGCACCTGCCATGTTTCTGGCAAGTACTTCTTTTTAATCATAGCGCTTCCGCAGTGTAGATGATGGAAGATTCATTTGTTCACGATATTTCGCAATGGTTCTGCGCGACACTCGGATGCCAAAGGTTTGCTGTAGCTGCGTCATCATTTGCTGATCTGAATACGGTTTTTTCTTATTTTCCGTTTGGATCAGCTCTGCGATGTACGTCTTGACTGTGTAGCTGGACGCCTCTTCCAGCGAGGGTCCTTCTAGCTTTGCTTGGAAAAATTGCTTCATTTCCATGAGGCCATAAGGGGTTTGCACCATTTTCCCTTTCACCGTTCGACTGACTGTTGACTCATGCACTTGCAATATATCTGCGATCCGCTTCATCGTAAGCGGTTTCATTTTATGTTTCCCTGTAAGGAAAAAATCTGTCTGGTGTAAGATAATCTCACGAACGACATGGGTCATCGTTTGTTTTCTTTGCTTCAGCGCTTGGACAAGCCAATTGTACTGCTGCTCTTTTTCCTTTAGATACACATATGCTTCATGCCGCTTTCGGTCTTGAATCATGGCGAAGTATCCTTCATTCATTTCAACGTCTGGGAAAGCGCGCTGATTCAGCTCAAATGTGATGTGGTCCTGCACGACAGTAATCGTCACATCCGGCTCTATATACACATGGTCTTCTTCGTATGAGAAATGGATGCCGGGTCTTGGTTCAAGCTGCGACACCTCATCTTGTACCGCTTGAAGTGTTTTCATGGAAATGCCTGTTTTCGCCGCGATTTCCTTCCAAGCCTTTCTTGCAAAGAGAAAAAAGTGCTCATCAATGATCAGCTCGGCTTCATACCAGCGCTCCTTTTTTCTTCTCAGCTGAAGCAGGATGCATTCTTGTAAAGATCTTGCGCCAATACCGGCAGGCTCTAGCGATTGAAGCTGATGAAGGACGGCTTCTACTTCTTCAGCTGACACCTTTAAGACAGCTGCCATCTCGTCAACCGGTTCATTTAAATAGCCGTTGGAATCAATGGACTCGATCATAAAATGAAAGATCCTTTGATTCTTTTCACTTAGATTTAAATCAAGGGCTTGCTTCTTTAAATACATTTGCAGGCTTTCTTTTTGATGCGTTCGATACGGCTCTGTCATTCGATCTTGAGATTTTTTATGATAAACTGGTTGATAGCTGTCCGTGTCTTTCCGCTCAATCAGAGGGTTCTCAAGCGCTAACTGGTCAAGATACTCGCCAAGCTCAGTGCTATTCAGCTGGAGCAATGTAATGGCCTGCCTGAGTTCTGGTGTGAGCACCTGCTTTAATACCTGTTCTTGTTGCAGATTAAGGCTCATTGTCTCCCCTCCCTCTCATCATTTTACATGAAGATTGACGGACCGTATATACGAAATAGGAGTGATTCCCATGTCTGAACTTTTTTCCGTTCCATACTTTGTTGACAACTTGAAACAACACATCGCCATGAATCAAAATGAAGACAAGATTCATGCCATGAATGCCTATTACCGCTCAGTGGTGTCAACGCTTGTACAAGATCAGCTGACCAAAAATGCTGTGGTTTTGAAGCGAATTCAGCACCTTGATGAGGCGTATCAAAAGGTGAAAAAAGAAAGCGAATGAACGAAAAAGAACACCCTTTGTCACGATGGCAAAGGGTGTTTTTCATTTGCAAAAAGCTTCCGATCCAGCCTTGATTTGTACATCATCAAAAAGCCAGAACGTCCTACAGTATAGATGATAAAAGCAAACCATAATCCGTGATTGTGCCAAATAGGCGTAACTGCTGCTTGAACAACGATAAACAAGATCATCGCAAACAGCATCGAATTTCTGACAGGGGCAATTTCTGTCGCACCTGTAAATACACCGTATATGACCAAACCGAAACAAGCGGCAAACGGATAAAGAACGAGCCAGTCTGCATAGCCTAATGTCACATCTAGAAGACGAGGAAGATTTGTAAACAAGCCCAAGATCGGCTCTTTTAAGAGGAAATAAACCGACGCAATGACGCATGCCATGACAAGTGCCCACTGCCTTGAAAGGGTTAAGGTTCTCTCATAAAGGATGCGGTCATTTGCACCAACTGATCTGCCCACAAGGATGCTGGATGCATTGGCAAAACCATCGAACAAATAAGCCATGATGTAGTGAATTTGAAATAAGATGGCATTGGCCGCAAGCATTTCTGTTCCAAAAGAAGCACCTTTTGCTGTAAACATGTTAATCACGACAAGGAGACAAATCGTCCGAATAAACAAATCTTTATTCACATGAAACATTTTCTGCACTGCCTGTGTATCCATGATTTTCTTAATAGACGGCATCTGGAACCCGTTTTTTGAATGCTTCATGATGATCCATGCGCCTAATACAAAGGCGGTTAATTCAGATATCAATGTCGCGGCCGCCACCCCTTTGACTGCAAACGAAAACACATGAACAAGCAGGAGGGCAAGGACCATATTCATGACATTGATCAAGATTTGTAAAGAGAGGGCTTCTTTCATTTTTGCCATCCCCATCAGCCAGCCTAATATCACATAATTCATCAAGGTAAACGGCGCACCCCAAATCCGAATATGAAAATAATCTGCTGCAAACTGCCGGACATCCGCAGCGGGAGAGATCACTAGAAAAGCAGATTGAATAATGGGCCATTGCAGGGCAATAAAACAAAGGCCGACAATGATAGCGATTAAAAAGGGTCTTAGAAAAGCAAGTACACCCTGCTCTTCACTTTGCGCCCCGTTTGCTTGAGCGGCAAAAGCAGATGTACTCACCCGCAAAAAACCAAAGAGCCAATAGAGTGTACTGAAAATGAGACTGCCAACTGCGACGCCTCCAATATACGCGGGATTGGCAAGCTGACCGACAACAGCTGTATCAACAGCTCCAAGTAATGGAGTGGTCATCGTTGAGATGGTTAAAGGAATGGCTAAAGCTAAATACGCTCGATGGTTCACGATGCCACCTGCCTTTCATGAAAAATAGCCTCTTCTAAAAGAGGCTTAGATTGTTGACAAAGTGCTAAAATGATTTTTATTTTAGCACTTTGTCTTCTTTTCAGCGTGATAGAAAACCTTTGAAGTCTAGGAAGGGCAGCTACTTTTGCGGAGCGAATTGAACATTCGTGAGCACCAGCGCGCAGACCTGACAACGAATGCGAGGGTTTGTCTACACGCTGAGCCTCTTCTAAAAGAGGCATTGATGTAATGAAGATTTATCGAACCGGTCTGCCAATTGTTCGGGACAAAGGATGGTCTACGAGCATTGCATCTCTCATCTTTTGCACCGCTTTCTCTTCTGATGAAAAGAAATCATCCTTTGATCGAAATTGAGCAACAAGTTCACCTTGATCTAATATCGCCAATTGATCACTTAAGTGATAGGCTGCCGTCATATCATGTGTAATAAATAAGTAAGCGACACCTAGTTCCTTCTTTAATTCTACTAATAAATCTAAAATGACACCCTGTGTGACCATGTCTAAGCTGCTGACGGATTCATCCAGTACGACGAGCTTTGGCTGCAGTAATAAGGCTCTTGCAATGTTGATTCTTTGCAGCTGACCGCCGCTGAATTGGTGCGGATATTTAGATAAGTCCTTTTCACTGAGCCCGACTCTTTCCAGCCAATGGATCAGCACGCTTTTGCGTTCTTTTCGGCTCATGGTTTCATAGTTTTCAAGCGGCTCGGATAAAATTTGTTCGACTGTCCACCTTGGATTTACCGCCGAGTACGAATCCTGAAACACCGCTTGCACATGCCGGCGATAATGTTTGCGTGTTCTTTGATCTGCACAATATATATCCTGCCCTTCAAAAAGAACCTGACCGGCTTTTGGCTTCTCTAGACCAAGTATGATACGACCTAGCGTGCTTTTCCCTGCGCCGCTTTGCCCCAGTAATCCGACGCACGTGCCTTCTTCAATGATTAAATTGACGCCGTTTAAGACTTGGTCTGCGCCTTTTTTTCTCATCAGAAACGACCGGCTGTTGTATGAATGACTAACTGCTTTCACTTCTAATAAATGCAAGGGCCTTCTCACCTCAAATCGGACAAACAGCTGGGATGGATGGACGAGCTGCTAATAGTTTCTTTGTATAATCATGCTTGGGGTTTTCAAAAAGCTCAAGGACTTCTGCTTTTTCTACCATTTCTCCCTGTCTCATGACAACAACCTGATCTGCCATTTCTGCAATGACGCCAAGGTCGTGAGTAATGAGCAAGATGGCAGTTCCATAGTCATGACGAATTTGGTTCAGATGCTCAAGCACCAGCTTCTGCGTGTGTACATCTAAAGCAGTTGTTGGTTCATCTGCTATGAGGAGAGGCGGGTGCATACAGGCAGCCATCGCAATCATGACACGCTGCAGCATGCCGCCGCTTAGTTCAAAGGGATACTTGTTTAACAGCTTGTCTGGCTGCGGCAGATTCATCTGCGCTAACGCATCTATTGCCTTCGCTTTTGCCTGCCTTTTACTGACAGTAGTATGCCGGCGGATGGTTTCAATCAGCTGATGACCGATCGTCCATACTGGCGTAAAGCTGTTCATTGGATTTTGCATGATATATGAGATGTCCTTGCCCCGAATAGAACGTATATCCCTTTCACTCAGACCGATCAATTCTCGTCCTTGAAGTGTGATGCTACCAGTGACATCGGTTGTTTTTCGGTCAAGCATATGTAAGATCGACATACTTGTCACCGTTTTCCCGCAGCCGCTCTCACCTATTAATCCAACGATTTGGCCTCGCCCTACTTCAAACGATACGTCCTGAATAAGAGAGGTTGTCCCATAAGGCGTTTTCGTCTGCACATGCAGGTTCTCTATTTGTAAAATGGACTCTTGCACATTGATCATTCCTTTACACACGGCGTTTGATACCATATTTCTCTGAAAGGGCTTCTCCTAGTAAATTAAAGAGGACGACGACAGCCATGATGACAAGACCTGGATACAGCATCAACTGAGGATTCGTTTGAATATACGATTTCCCTTCATGGATCATTGCTCCCCATTCAGGCATAGGAGGCTGAACGCCTAATCCGAGAAAGGACATCGCTGAAATGTCCATAATCGCCCAGCCCATTTCAAGTGTGCCAATGACCGCGAGTGGCGGCAGGACATTTGGAATCATATGCTTTCTCATGATGTTCCAGTGGGATGTCCCGCTGATTTTCGCAGCGGCAATAAAGTTTTGTTCTTTTAAACTCAGCACCATTCCTCGGAAGACGCGAGCATAGTATACCCACTGCACAAGCATCAAGGCAAGCACTACTTGAGAAAGTCCAGGACCGAAGATGCCGACTAATCCGAGGATCAGCACCAGGTTCGGGAATGCCATGATCCCGTCGCAGATTCTCATTAAGACGTGATCGATCCAGCCACCTTTGTAACCTGACAACAAACCAACGATTAACCCAATCAATAAAGAAGAGAGAAAGATTAATAACGCACAGCCTAGTGAAACACGTGCACCATATAAAATTCGAGATAAATTGCATCGGCCTAATTGATCTGTCCCAAGAGGATACTCCCACGAAGATCCCTTTAGCTTCATCGCTAGATTGACAGCCGCCGGATCATGTGGAGCGATCCACGGCGCACATATTGTCACAATCAGCAATAGACCAAGGAGCACCACGCAGATCGAGATCAGCTTTTGATGAGAGAAGAGATATTTTCCTTTTGTCATCATGACTGGCGGCCTTCCTTTCTGGAAATACGGGGGTCAATGATCAGCTGAAGTAAGTCCACAATCAAGCTGCTCAAAATAAAGATACATGCTGCCATAAGGACATAGAATTGAATGACCGGCAGATCCCGGTTAAAGATCGCTTCAATAAAGAAGCGCCCAAACCCTGGCCATGAAAAAACTGCCTCTACGATAATGGTTCCTGTCAGCAGCTTGCCAAGATTCACCCCAAGCCCTGTCAGCATTGGCGATATCGCGATTCTCAATACATGCTTGAACATGATCGACCGTTCCTTTAATCCTCTAATTCTCGCATATTGAACAAACGGCTCTTGAAGCGCCTCACTCACACTTGATCGTAATAGCCTTGTATACATCGCAATTAAAGGGACGGCAAGTGTGACCGACGGCAGAATGAGATGCTCCCATGTTCCCACCCCTTCAACCGGTAGAAGATCGAGCTTCACCGAAAAAAAGAAGATGAGCAAATACCCCAAGACAAATGTCGGGATAGATGCTCCTAAGAAAGAAATGAGCCGGCTCACATGATCAACGACGCCATTTTTCCTCATGCCGCTGAAAAAGCCGAGTGGAATGCTGACACAAATTGCAATCAGTAGACTAGTCAGCGCCAATTGAATCGTCGCTGGTATTCTATAGATCACCTCATTGAGCACAGGCTGGTTGGACATATATGATTTGCCAAAATCAAGATGAATGACTTTTTCAATGGTGTGAAGATACTGCATATAAAACGGTTGGTCTAAACCAAATTCACTTCGTTTTTGCGCTAATATTTCATCCGTTGGCTGGATATGAGCCGCCGCTAAATATGCCTCAGCCGGGTCGACTGGCGAAAGGTGAATCATACCAGTCGTGAAAAGAGTGGCTAATAAAAATACAGGGATGATTGATAGCATGCGTTTGACGATATAGCGGCCCATTTCCTAACCTTCCTTCTATTACTTCAGCTTAATACCTGTGAATGGATGTTCGTCGCGATTTGCTGGGAACTCAAAGTCCTTCACATTTTTTTGATAAACGGCTGTCTTTTTAAAATAAGAGATTGGCACAATTGCCCCTTGATCCTGTAATGAAGATAAGACAGACGAATAAAGTGCTTTTCGTTTGTTTTCATTGGTTGTTGATGGAATTTCGCTCATTTCTTTGATCAGCTTGTCCTTATTTGGATAGGCTGAGATGGCTTCTTTGAATCCAAAACCATCTGATGAGACGACGTTCATAAATGTATGCGGATCATATGGCGCTCCGTAGTTGCTAAAGAAGTTCATATCAAACTTATTAGCTTTAAAGCGCTGCACCTGTGTTGCCAGCTCCACACCTTCAAGTTTGACACCAACGCCAATGGCACCCCATTCTGCTTGAAGCGTCTCAGCCATCGCTTTTTGAATCGATTCTGCTGAATCATACATCATACTAAATTCAAGCGTTTTTCCATCTTTTTCACGAACGGTTTTTCCTTTTGGTAGTGTCCAGCCTGCTTCATCCAGCAATGCTTTCGCTTTGTCTACATCATATTGGAACGACTTCACCTTAATATCAGATGTGTAAGGCATGTTGGTCGGCAATATGTGATCTGCTTCATCCTCTAAGCCAGAGGTAACACCTTCTACCATTGACTTCTTATTGATCGCATATTGAAGGGCATGTCGCACTTTCTCATCTGACAGCTGATCCACTTTTGTGTTCATGACAAGCTGTCTCGTTGCTACCGGCTCTGACATTTTTGTTTCATACTTACCGCTCGCCTCTAACTGTTTGTAGGCATCCAGGCTAATGGTTCCTTCTCCGTAAAGGACGTCTACATCACCTTTTTCAAATGCCATGACTCTCGTTTCCGCATCTGGGATGACCTTGACTTTGATTTCTTTGACCTTTGGTTTTTCTCCCCAATAATGATCATTTCGTTCGAAAATGGCATAGTCATCTTTTTGATATGTTTTTAATACCCAAGGGCCTGTTCCCACTGGTTTTTCAATTCCTTTTGACGTATCACCGTTTTTAGGGAAGTCTGCTTCGCCTAAGAAACGAACCGGGCGGACAACGGCTAATTCTTGAACAGTTGGATAATATGGCTCTGTTAATGTGAGTTTAAATGTTTTCTTGTCTACTGCTTCTGTCTTTTTGATCTTTTTTATCACACCTAACCAGCTATGTATATCCTTGTTTTTCAAGATGGAATCAAAGTTCTTTTTCACAATGTTTGCATTAAACTCAGATCCATCTGAAAATGTCACTTTGTCTCTTAGATGGAACGTGTACACCTTGCCATCCTTTGACACATCCCATGATTTCGCTAATTCAGGTTTTAGCTTTCCATTCTTTTGATAGCTGACCAATGGCTCATAAATCATTGATTGCGCGAACAATTGTGATGGGTTGTATACGTGCGGATTCATTTCGCCAATATCTCTCGGCCAAGCCATCGTGATCATGTCAGGATGATCCTTGTTTCCATCTGCCCCATTGTTTGCTTGAGAACAGCCTACTAATAAAAAGATAAGCAGGAAAGGGATGACTGTATTTATTTTAATTTTCGGAAAAAATTGACTCCTAATAAACATAAGATGTTCCTCCTAATTGATGCTGATAATCATTTTCATTTTAAGGAGGAAGGACCCCGTTGTCAATATCATATTTAAAACGAATTGACAATAAATAAACCTATTTATTCCACAAATTGATGAATTTGATAAAAAGAGAGGCAGGCTGCTTACGAGTGAGCAGCCTGTGAAGAGGTGAAGGTTTTTTCTCGCAGGGCATGACGAAGTGTGTCAATGATACGATCCTGTTCAGCGTCTGTCATACTTGTTCCAGAGGGGAGACAAAGCCCTGTTTCAAATAACAATTCAGATACGGGAGTGCCTTTCGCCGCTGAATAAAAGGGACAATCACGAAAGAGCGGCTGCTCGTGCAGCGGCTTCCATACACGTCTTGCTTCAATCTGTTCTTCTTCTAGTGCAGCAATGATGTCCACTGGAGAGGTATTTTTATCGCGATCAATAGTCAATGTCGTCAGCCAGCGGTTGGACTTGGTGTCTTGATATTCAGGCATGAAATAAAGACCCTCTACTTTAGATAACGCCTCCTGATAACGCCTGAAAATGCGGCGCTTTTGTTCAACACGCTCGTCCAATATTTCCATCTGAGCAATCCCGACGCCTGCTAGCAGGTTGCTCATGCGATAGTTGTATCCTATCTCTTGATGCTCATAATGCATCGCGCGTTCTCTAGCCTGTGAAGCGAGAAAGCGGCAGCGTTCGATCGCAGCTTCATCATCACTCACAAGCATTCCGCCGCCTGATGTTGTAATGATTTTATTGCCATTAAACGAATAGACACCGAACCTGCCCATTGAGCCGCTTTTTTTTCCTTTATATAGAGAGCCTAACGATTCAGCCGCATCCTCAATGACTGGTACATCATATGCTTCACACAACGCCAGAATCTCGTCCATTTTTGCGCTTTGTCCATATAAATGCACGACAATGACAGCACGGGGTCTTTTTCCAAGTCGTTTTGATTCCACAAATGCCTTTTCTAAAGCAATCGGGCACATATTCCATGTATCCCTTTCAGAATCAATAAAAACGGGTGTCGCTTGTTCATATAAAATCGGATTTGCAGTTGCAACAAATGTGAGGGTGGAACAAAAGACAATGTCCCCTTTTTGAACGCCAATAAGCTTTAAGGCGAGGTGAATTGCTGCTGTTCCAGAAGATAAAGCCGCTCCTGCATCCACTCCTGCATAGCGCGCAACTGCCTGCTCAAATTCATTCACAAGAGGTCCAAGCGGTGCAATCCAGTTGCTCTTGAAGGCTTCCTCTATTTTCAAATACTCTTTTCCGCTCATATGCGGTGGTGATAAGTAAATTCGTTTTCTTTCTTGCATCATTTCCCACCCTCTCGCCGATCTTTGATTTCTATTGCAGGAATGCCTACAGCGACTTTCTGATCGTGTATATCTCTTGTTACTGCGGCTCCTGCGCCAATGATTGTCCAGCTTCCGATCGATGTCCCGGGTATCACAACAGCTCCTGCCCCAATATGGGTACCCATTCGTACAGACACACAGCCAGTTAACACTGCTCCTGGTGACAGATGGACAAACGATTCGAGTATACAGTCATGCTCTACGATAGATCCTGTGTTGATAATCGCATGTTCACCGATTGCTGCATCTGCTTGAACTACTGCCCTTGCCATCACGACAGTTCCCCTTCCAATGACTGCTGATGGACTTACGACCGCCTGTGGATGGATGAGTGTGGCAAATGCCGTGTTTTCAAAGGAGAGGCGTTCCTTTACTAACTGTCTGCTCTCATTTTGTCCGATCGCAATCAGCCATTTCATATGTGGCATTGTCTCTCTCAGCTGTTGACTCATGGAGATCGGTCCATACAAGATACTGCTTTGAGTCGTCGTCTCTTCAAATTGATCATCTAATACGGCACATAATGAGTAATCGGGATGGACAGCAATCATTTCTTGAATGACTTTGCTATGCCCGCCAGCCCCAATTAAACCAATCGGTTGCTCTTTACATATCAGTTCCTTTGAATTTTTCAGCTGTGGCATGATGCGGCTGCTGCACCCCCTCTGTTTTGATGACTTTCAGCAAGGTCATCCATAAAATTTTCATATCAAGCCAAAATGATTGATGCTCGACGTACCAGAGGTCATAGGTGAATTTCTCCTCCCAAGAGATCGTGTTCCTTCCATTCACCTGTGCCCATCCAGTAATGCCAGGCTTGACAAGATGGCGCCTTGCTTGCTCCTCTGTATACATCGGCAAATACTCCATCAGAAGCGGCCTTGGTCCAACGAGACTGAGCTCTCCTTTTAGGACATTGACTAGCTGCGGCAATTCATCAAGACTGAGCTTGCGAATCAAAGCGCCGGTTTTTGTTAATCGAAGATGATCTGGCAGGAGCGCCCCTTGCTCGTCACGTTCATCGGTCATCGTCCGAAATTTATATAGCATAAATGGCCGGCCATACAGACCAGGCCGCTTCTGCCGAAACAACACAGGCGTCCCAATTTTCCACCGAATCAGTCCATAAAGCAGAGGAAAAAGAAAACTGCCTGCGATGAGAAGCGTCAATGCCACCATCACATCTAACATTCTTTTCATCATGAAATCTCCTTATCTCACTAGCGGGAAACAGCTTGTTTTACCTTATGCACCAGCTGCTGCCGCTCTCGTTTTGTTCCTGCAAATTGATACAAGTAGCCCATATAAAGAAAGAAACATAGACCGCCAATACAAAACAGCTCCCACCAGGACGTCACGTCATAAATCGCTTGAATTCCTGCACAGACGCCCCAAATCATGAGCGCTCCTGCAAGTGGAACCATCGTATGTTTGTAAAAGATGGTGCGTTTCTGATTCGTGATGCGGGCCGTATAAAATGGCAGAAACACAATATTTTTGATCAATAAAACAATCGCTCCCGCTGATGCAATGCCGTATAAACCAAGCTGAAGCGTATGAGTCAATCCATAGGCAAAAAGTACATTGGATACACCTAATATGAGCGTGACCACCGCTGGAACCTTCAATCGATTAAAAGCGGTCGGCACATATGTCAGCGGTAAAAACATCAAGGTCAAGCATAAATAAGCAGCATGAATCATAAGAAGCCATTTCAGCTCTTCAAAGGCAGGTCCAAGCCATAAAAGCATGAGCGGACCGGCAAGTCCTCCTAGCAGAGCGGCCGGAAACGCGACAAATAATCCGCTCCACTTAATGGCACTGGCTGCATATTGAATGAGACCTTTTTCATCTTGATTCGAGTAAAATTTCGTAATCGTTGGGGCAAATACAACCGCCAATGTCCCTGCGAGTGTGCGTAATAATAATGGAAATTGTAGTATCGCCGCATACTGTCCCGTCGCTTCCGCTCCAATGAGCAGATTCGTCATCAATAAATCAATCTGTAAAAATAGCAAAATCCCCATTTGCTCAAAAGAATGCCAGACCCCTGATCGAACAAGTGTAAGACTAGAAGATAGTGAAACGTGCCGCCACTTAAACGAAAACCAAGGAATAAGCTTTTTAAAATAATAGATACCAATTCCCATAGCCGCCAAGCTTCCTATCACAGCCGCAAGTGGAATATGCCAGATGGCGGGTGCCGTCCATGTAAACAGCAGCACAATCATCATTGCCCTCAAAAACATTTGAATAGCCTGACCAATACTTGATACATATAACTTATTCGCATAAAACGGCGCAGCCCCAATGCCGGACATGACAAAATTGAGCATAAATAAAAGACCCCCTAATATAAAGGCGGTCTGTGTGTCTTTTGCGAGATAAATAGGCACATGAAGCCACTCTACCAGCTGGCGGGACATGAATAGACAAAACAGAAAAAGACTGATCGATAAAAAAATGGAACTGACGAAATAAGATGAGAGATAGCGCTGCGCCCTCTCCATTTCCCCTTTATGAGCCGCCACAGAAAAAAAGCGCACCACCACAGCACTTAATGACGCCGTAATAACCGATAAATAGTTGATCATATTTTGCGTCAGATGGATTAAGCCGAATGCTTCGACTCCAAGTGTATGAACGATGTACGGTGTTAAACAAACAGACATAAGCATCATCAAGACAAACGTCATGATGTTTGCACTGGCATTGTAAAGAAACGCTCGATTCATTTTGATTTCACGCAGCGTGTAAAAGCCTTCATCCAGCTTCCTCTCCCTTTTGTCCGCTCGTTTTCATCAGCTGATGAATCGCCTCTTTCACAGACGCCCCATTCGGATCTTTCAATAGCGTCAAAAACGGAAGATGAGCCACCCATTCATACCCTTCCATCACCTTATGATCAAACGACCTGAGGACAACACATGGTGTTTGCGTAATCGCACAAAAAATCATACCGTGAAGCCGGTCTGTCACGACGACCTGCGCCTTACTTAACTCTATCCATAAGGCAGATAATTCATCTAAGCGAGTCGTTCGATCCACTCGTTTGCCAATTGTCGTTGTGATCAAATCGACTTGATCATACGTCTCTTGAATTTGCTGCTTTAGCTGCCGCCGCTCCTTTTCGGTGAGGTACGCTTCCTTATCCTCTCGCAAACAAAGTAAAACCCCTTCACGTTTTTGTTCCTTGTTTGATTCATCTAATGTCAGCACCATATCAGGCTGTTTCCACACATCTTGATCAGGGAAGTGCTGCTTCATCCAAGTGTAGGTTGTTTGATCTCTTGCCATGAGAAGCAGCCTCGGATGGTGTTTGTATGTTTGAATGGCGCGGCGTTCCTCTCTTTTTCCTCTCTTTGTTTCTGTAAAATGGGCAGTGGCCGGCAGTTGAATCACCGGATAGGACTTGAAGGTTTTCATGATAAATTGTCTCGTCCATTCTTCATAACGGTATAAGTCCCCCATATTGCCCCCACCGATGATACAGACGATGTCTTCCGGGTGCCGCATACGCTTTAACGGACGGGCGAGGCGATAGATCTCTTTCATGTCCACTTCCATGATGTCATAGGCGGGAAAGTGCTCTTTTAAAAAACAATAACTCGCATAGGCAATCGCATGATCCCCTAAATTATCATGTCCTGGCAGCAGCGTGAGAATGATTTTCTTCTGATGACTCCGCTCTGGCAGGCTTTGGCGGCTCAGTCGATATTCAAGCGGATATTTAACCTTTAAGAGCAGCCACTCTGCGGCGTGCGCCTTCAATTGCTGCAATGTCAATCTCATCACCCCTATTTCCTTGTTTGATATTCGATCCATTTTTGATAGCTAGAAGCGGCGGCAGAAAGTGGATAGACCAGCCGGCACTTCGCAAGGAATAAAATCATTCGCTTCCGCGCGGTGAGCTTCGATGGTTCCACTTGTTTGACGGCATGCTGAAAAGCCTCGTGTGTCACCATTTCCCGCATATGATCAAGCTTTTCCCGAAGAGAGAGTGCATTTTGGCTCTTCCATTCGTTGAGCATACAATGAAGAGTGTGATTGACAATAAAAAAATCAAGTGCCTTCTCATACAGAGAGATGTCATCATATTCTGTCAAAAACAAGCGCTGTGCATGATAAAAGGTTAGTCCATGATGAAAATACTGCTTTTGATATCGCTGCACAATAGAAGATAGATGAACACGGTAGTAATAAAGAGGTTCATGAACAAAGGCAATGCTGCGTGATAAAGAAAAACAGCGCAGCGTCACATATTGATCTTCTATGTTCTCAAGTTCTCCCCGCAACGGAAATCGAATGTCGTGTTCTTCGATAAAGGCACGCCGATACAGCTTATTCCATGAGAACCCCGTCATGTCTCCGTGCAATAACGCTTCAATTAAAATCGTTTTTTCGGCCGACCGCTCGGCTAACAGCGTCGTTGGTATGGTTCGCTTTGACTGTTCAAATTGAATCCAGTACTCACTGATCACTAAATCTGCGCCGGTCATTTCAGCTTTTTCATGCAAGGCTTCGCAGTAATGAGGCGCGAGAATATCATCTGAATCAATAAAGGCAATATACGTGCCCTTTGCTTCTTCGATACCCCGGTTTCTCACAGCGCCTAACCCTTGATTGGTTTGATGAATGACCCGAAACCGCTGATCTTGTGCAGCAAATGCTTCAAGATATTCTCCGCTGTGATCTGTAGATCCATCATTCACGAGAATAACCTCTATATCTGAAAAACTTTGATCTGCAATTGATTGAAGGCATTGCTCCACATACTGACTCGTATTGTAGACTGCGACCAATAGACTGATAGCTGGCATTACAACATGCCCCACCTTTCTCAAAATCTACTTTGTAAATATCGTCCTGTACGGTAACACAGATGAATCGAACGGCATCAGCATGATGCTGTACAGAATATAGCAAACAGCAATCCCTACATAGATAAAAACATTAGACCGCTGATCAAAAATACGTGTGAAATACGGCAGTAAAATAAGCTGATACAAGCCAAAATAAATATGAAATCTTGCATAAATGACATCCTTGGTGGCAAGGATGCCAAACAAGAAACCGAGCAAACAAAAGTTCACAACGTAATCACTCTCAGGCGTCAGCTCACGAAGCCGTTTTCGATAAAAGAACGCAAGCAAAAGCGGCAAAATCAATACACCGATTTTTGTCACATTCATTCCATTTGTATTCGTTGTGAGCCATTCCTCGTAATGCCCATATGAACTGCCTTGCAGCATTACGACAAACACGGAAATAAAGCGGTCATAAAGAGCGGTTAACCCTAAGAAAATCATGCATAAGACCAGCATCATCCAAGACCACGATTTTGTTCTCACGATAAAATACACAGGAATCATGATGAGAGCCGATGAATGAAACAATGAACATACGAGGACGAGCGGAAAATACAATTTCCACTGACCATTGATCACAAGACGGATGGCATAAAAAAGAACCGCCGCCACCATATACTGACGCATGCCATTAAACGAAGCGTAATAATGAAAGGTGCCGAGAAAAAGCAGCATACTCAGCTCAAAGGGACGACCATATTGAATGAGCGTCTTGATGATAAAAAAATAAGTGATCGCCCCAACCGAGATATACATGATTTGCGGATCATGGGACAGTTGATTGAGCATCCATAAAATAAACGTAAATCCTGGGTCAGTGGCCGCCTTGTCCACACCAAATCCGAATATGTGCCAAGGCTTTTCATAATTGATGGAGAACTCATACATCTGTCCATATGTGACAAAATCGGTTCCTACTTTGTAACGAATACCAGCGACAATACAAAGAAACAAAAACGGAAATAACACGAGAATCTTGTTAGGCCGCCATCCGCTTTGAATGGTATCATCACGCCTGCCGTAAAATGCGGCAAAGCTCGACCATAAATAGACCATGATCATGTTCACCAAATATACCGCCATCTGCCATTCCTTCCTTACAGTCCATATCCTTTCAACACACGTGTGATGTTCTGTTTGACATCAAATCCTCTTTGTTCAAGCTGGTACGTAATGGTCTCTTGAAGAGGAGGCTCTGCATGATACGCTTCAAGCACCGCCTTCATCCATTCATGCGCGGAATCCCGGAGCGACATTCTTTTCACAAGACCGCAGCCTAAATCTACTTCCTCTGTAATATGATCTGAAATCACACAAGGCAATCCAGATGCCTGTGCTTCCACTAAAACAAGCGGAAGGCCTTCAAACAAGGAAGGCATCACAAATACATCAAATGCTTTCATATAGTCTGGAACGTCCGATACAACGCCTGTAAAGACAATGTTGTCTAACAAACCGGCCTTTTCCGTATATGATTCAACCACCTGCCTCAGCGGTCCATCCCCTACAAGGACGAGCTGAAATGAGACCCCCTGCTTCTTTAAGGTCTGTGCCAGTTCCATAAAAAAAACGTGATTTTTTTGTTCATGAAAACGGCCAATATGACCTATCACCATACTCTTTTCCTGAAGACCCAGCTGCTTTTTGATCTTCACCTTTTCTTCTGGATCAGGCTGAAAGAAAAGGGATAAATCAATCCCATTCGGCAGCACCTCAACCTGTCTATTCTTCATTTTTTTCTGCCCAAATAAAAAGGAGCCGGCATCCTCACCGCATGCAACAAGCTTTGTAGAAAATGCAAAAATCAGCCGGCGAAACCCTTTGAGCATCAAATGGTCTACCCAATTTGGCGACTGTTTCCAAGCTGTATTATGCGAATGACAAATCCGCACCTTTACACCCGCCAGTTTCGCAGCAAGAGCAGAGAAGCCTGTTTGAAAATCTGTATGTGCATGCACTGCTTGATACGGTCCTGTTCGTTTGATCGTCTTTGTCAATGTTCTGACAAATACCAAAGGAGAGGACGCTCCAATACTCGGGACGTAAAAGATACGTCCTCCGAGCCTCTGAATTTCCTCATCATAATCACAGACATCCTTCCGGTGGGTAATAAAGTCAAATTGGAGGACATTTCTATCGAGTGCACGATAGATGTTCATGATCATCGTTTCAGCTCCGCCGCGGTTCATCCCGCCCACAATATGAAGTACACGCTTTGGCTCACTCATCCCGAATCGTCCTCCTTTTCAACAAAGACGCCTCCAGCTTCCGCTGGTGATAAAATTTCATGATCTTCGGTGATAAACAGGCGCGGATCACCGGCTTTAGCGCAAACAAATAATGAACCGGCGGCAATTTTAATAACCAGCATGCTTTTAAAACGAGCCAAGCATTATCTATCGAATATTGAAACCTACGACGCTGAAAAGCCGCTTCATCCTCTCTCACAAGGTATAACGGCTCTTGTAAATTAAAGCCTTTTCTCCCCGTAGCAAAAAAACGGATCCACAGATCAATATCTTCCATCCGCCTCGTTGTTTTCACAGAGCGATATCCATTTAAAGCCTTGTACGCAGCAGCCCTCATCATAATGGTTCCATGACAAAAAGGCGTCCCTCTTGCCAGCACTTTTCGATCAGGCTCTGAAATCAGTGCACGTACCCCTTTTGTACCCGATTCATCAAACACCGTCATCGCCGTCCCGACCACATCATATTCAGGATGTGATTCAAGGAAATGCACCTGTTTTTCTAAACGATCAAGTACTGATATATCGTCGCCATCCTGCCTTGCAATCAAGTCTCCCCTCGCTTCAGCTAGACAGCGATTCAGACTGGCAGCGAGCCTTTGATTATGCTCATTGCGGATAAGGCGAATTCTTTCAGGTTCTCGTTTTGTATAGGACAGCACTTTTTCATAGGTGCCGTCTGTTGATGCGTCATCACATATGATGAACTCCCAATTATCATATGTTTGATGAAGAATGGATTCAATACTTTCTTCTACTGTGTCTTGGCAATTGTAGACGCCCATGATGATAGACACCTTTGGCTTATGCATGCTCACATCACCTTCTCTGCTTGATCCATATAAGTTGTATAAATTTCTTCCATAGCACTCACCGTCTGCTCCTGTGCAAATGCATGGGCTAAGGAGCGCCCCGCTTTTCCCATGAGGGGCAGCTGATCTCTTCTGTGATAAAGCTGGTGCAAATATTCAGCCAAATCATTCACATCATGCGGTTTGACTAAAAAACCATTCACACCATGTCTGATCAACTCACAGTGTCCTCTATTCTCTGTTGCAATGACCGGCTTTTCCGCAGACATCGCTTCAAGCAGATTCATGCCGAGCCCTTCTCTCAAACTAGTCGACACACATACATCACTCAAATGCATCCATTCCTCAATTTGTTTGCAAAAACCAGCAAAGTGGACATGCTTTTCAAGATGGAGCTCGTGAACCAGCTTTTCATACATCGGCCTCATTGCCCCTTCACCGGCAAACACGATCTTCACATTTGGTATTTTCCTATATAGCTGGGCACATGCTTTGATGAGCATCCCTTGGTTTTTATTCGCATTTAATTCGCCAGCGCACAGCACAATAAAATCTTCTGAAGAAAAGCCATGGACTGCACGAAGACGCTGCTTCTCTTTTGCAGTAACTGGTGCAAATCGTTTCATATCCACACCCATACCAGGAACATAGTAGACAGATGCCCGCTCTTTTGATAGACGATCTGCTCTTTTAAAATCCTCTCCATTAATGGTGATCAGAGCGTCTGTATGGCGGGCGAGCCATCGCTCAATCGGATAATAGAGCAGCCAGTTTTGAAGCGGTGCTCCTTGCCAAAAGTGAAAACCATGTGCTGTGTAAAGAACCTTCGTCCCTTTTTTGCGCGTGCTTTTGGCTGCTAGTCTGCCAATCACACTTCCCATTGGTGTGTGGCAATGGATAAAGTCGTAGTGCTCTTTCGCTAACAGCTTCTTCAGCTCCACATACGCAAACCGGTTGTGCACATGAAAAGGAGATCGCTGAATCGGAATCGAGTGCGCTTGATCCACATAGGGAAGCTCCAGCTGACCATTTGCCGCTGTATGCACTTCCCATCCTTGTTCCTGAAACCACCGGAAATACGGAAGGTGAAATGCCTTAAAATGATAGTCAACCGTTGCGCAAAACAAGACTTTTTTCTTCATCAGCAAGCGCTTCCCCCTCTCTTTTCATCTGTTCAGACAACAAATCATCCGATTCGATGGCAGCAAACAATGCTTCTCTCATTTGCTCTTCACTCATCATGTCAAATTCATGGATAAAGCGGTTCAGCACATATGGGTCTCCATCCAGCGCATGGCCGATATGAATTTTCGGGAAAATTTGTTCCTGTGCTTTTTCATGCTGGTTGAGTAGTTCCTCATACATTTTCTCCCCAGGGCGAATGCCTGTGAACGTAATCGGAATCTGGTCTGTGGTGTAGCCTGAGAGGTGAATGAGGTTTTCTGCGAGGTCAACAATTTTCACTGGCTCCCCCATATCTAATACGAAAATCTGTCTTCCTTCTGCCAAGGCACCCGCCTGAATGACAAGTCTCGATGCCTCTGGAATGGTCATAAAATATCTTGTCATGGCTGGGTGTGTGACCGTGACCGGCCCGCCTTGTTCAATCTGTTTCTTAAAAATTGGAATGACGCTTCCCCTGCTTCCGAGTACATTTCCAAACCGAACCGCGACAAATTTTGTGTCACTGCTTGCCCCCATTTGCATGATCAGCATTTCAGCAAATCGCTTTGTGGCGCCCATCACATTGGCAGGATTGACCGCTTTATCAGAGGAAATGAGGACGAATGTTTCAATGCCATGCTCATGTGCAGCTTCTGCGACATTTTTTGTCCCGATAATATTGTTTTTTACTGCTTCTTTTGGACTGATCTCCATGAGCGGGACGTGCTTATGTGCCGCAGCATGATAAATCATATCCGGCTGAAATTGACCAACGATTTCACTCATTTTCTGTTTATCTTGGATATCCGCAATTTGCGGATAGAGACTGATGGTGTCCCCATACATTTCTTTCAGCTCTAGTAAAATAGAATGAATGCTAAATTCTCCATGTCCCACAAGCACAATCGCTTGAGGAGCAAACACACAAATTTGACGACAGATTTCTGACCCAATCGATCCGCCTGCCCCTGTGACCATGATGGTTTTCCCCTTTAAATGGACAGATAGACGGCTCGAATCTAATTGAATCGGTTCTCTACCTAATAAATCCTCTGGCTGTACATCTCGTAATTGATTCAGCGCATGGGTTCCTTTTAAAATCTGCTCCATCTCCGGCATGATCTGCGTTTTAACCCCAGTCGCTACGCATTCCTTATACAGCCCTTTTAACGTATGGCTGCTTTTGGACGGAATGGCGATGATGATCTTTTGAATATCCATCATCACAACAGCTGTTTGAATCTGTTCTTTTCCCCCTAGAACAGGCAGTCCCATGATTTCAAGCCTATGCTTCGTCTTGTCATCATCTATGAAGGCGACTGGCTCAATATGTACATCACTCGATTGCTGAAGCTGACGAACGATGATCGTCCCAGCTGATCCGGCGCCAATGATTAAGGCCCGCTCCTTTTCTACCTGCAGCCGCTTTGCCCCATCATGTAATAGCCGGGACGCCATTCGAGATGCACCGATGAATAATACGTGAAAAAGCCACACGATGAATAAAAAACGGAAGGGCCATGTCTGCACGAAAAGGTACAGCATTGCCATTGAAAATAAAAAAGAACATACAAAGGTCTTCATTAAAGAAAATAGCTCTCTTACCCCTGTATAAGCCCATACTTGCTTGTACACGTGAAAAATATACGAAAACAAATGGTGCCCAATGAGTAGACTGAGCGAAGAAATGACGAGCATTTCAAATGTATAAACAGTTAACGCCGCTTCTTGGACAAATTGAAAACCAAAAAAGACAGCCACTAAGATGAGATATGAATCTAGTGCCACGATGATTGATAATCTTTGGGCGTAAGTCAACGCTCCTCCCCCTTTTTAAAACATCACTATTCTTACGTAAAATGGGCATCAAACCCGTCCTCACATCCCACTATTGATGACGAGCATCTAAGGCATTGGTCATGCCCACAGCAGGATCGAGTGCCTCCATTGTTAAAGATTAGGAGACATCACCTATCAATCTTGTTAATACATATACAGCCTTCCCTTTTTCTCTTTCTTGCCATTTAGCATAGCCCCAAGCAGTTTACCTGTTGTCCCGTCTAACACTTCTTTTGATTTCTTGACCGCAGCTATCTTGGTTTTGCCGCTTAAGACAACAAGAATGCTTCCATCTGTCCGGTTCGCCAGGATCTTTGCATCGGCTACTGGCAGAAGCGGCGCAGAATCAACAATCACCATGTCATATTGCTGTTCAATTTCATAAAACAGCTGCTTCATGACAGATGAGGAGAGCAGCTCAGCTGGATTCGGCGGAATGGTTCCGCTCGGAAGCAGCTCTAAATGTTCAATAGGTGTGGGTAAAATAGCTTCCTCCAAGCTGCAATTATTTAATAGCACATTGGTCAAGCCCGTGTGATGACTCAGGTCAAAATATTCATGAACAGCCGGCTTTCTCAAATCAGCATCCATTAGCAGCACCCGCTTTTTCTGCTGTGCAAAAACAGCTGCTAGATTTGCAGCCGTAAATGATTTCCCTTCCTTCGGCAAGGAGGATGTCACCAATATGGATTTCAGCCTTGTTTGGATTGATGTGAATTCGATGTTCGTTCGGATCGTACGAAATTGTTCTGCTATGACAGAGTGAGGATCTAATACAGAAATACAGGATAAATCTCTCTTTTCTCTTTTCTTTCTCTTAAAGATCAATGTTCTGTCCTCCCGTTATGACGGACTGCTTGTCTTTTTTTGCCCTCCTGTCTGCCTGCATCTGATAGACGCTGCCGAGCGACGGCAATCCGATCTCTTCTCTTATTTGATGCGTTCGTTTTACAGTATCATCGAGTAGGTTCATTAAGAAAATGAGTGTTACCCCCCCTAATAAAGAGGCGCCTAGTGCCAGTACGATATGAACGAATTTTCTTGAATTCATGAGAATCGTATTGGACAGCTTGGCTTCAGACAAAACATTAATGCGATCCATATTCATGGTTTTTTTGATTTCTTCTTGCAGCACCTCTGTTGCAGTATTCGCGATGGCAACTGCCTTTGCGCGATCCTCATCTTGCACAGAAATATTGATGACCTCAGACTCATTTTCTGTACTTGTGGCAATTTTGTGTTTTAATCCTTCAGCTGATTCTGTGAGATTGAGTGTTTCTTTTACTTTTTCAATAACGATCGGACTTTTTAATAAAACTTGAAAGGTACGTGTATATTGAAGGTTCATCTGAATATCGTTTAAGTTCGCTTGTGCGTCATTGCTGCGTTTATGAACAAGAATTTGAGTGGTTGCCTGATATACAGGAGTCGAGACATAGAACTGATAGTAGGCTGAAATGCCCGTTACGATCAGGACAATCAGGATCAGAAGGGCCATTTTCTCTTTAATGACAGAAAACAGCTGCTTAAAACCTATATTCTCATTCATAGATACCTCCCGATTTCATCATAAAAAGGTTATATATGGTTTCTTTTTGTTAATGATTGGATTATAAAAGATAATACCCGCAAAGAAAAATGTCATAATAGGTCTTATAGTTCTTTTTAAAGAACGAAATCGTTCGTTTTCTTTTGTTTACTTCCTGATTCTTACGTTTTTGAATTTTATAAAGAACAATTTATTTCTTATAATGAACAAAAAGGTCGCAGTACGATTCGCCAGGGAGAAGGGAGATCATTAATCGAATGATAGGAAAGGTGATACGCATTTACCGAAAGAGGAAAGGATACTCCATTCAGCAGCTGGCTGAAGATGCCCATGTTTCTAAATCGTATTTGAGTAAAATTGAGCGTGGTGTCCACAAAAATCCATCTGTCCAGTTTTTAAAAAAGGTATCCTCTTCGCTAGAGATTGATTTACAAGAGCTATTTGATGCAGAGACGTTGATGTTTCATGACTCTGAGAGTGGTGAACACGAATGGCGGGAGCATATCGTCAATGCCGTCCAATCCGGCATGCCAAAAGAAGAACTCTATCAGCTGCTCCAAACGTACCAAAAGGAGCAGGAAGAAAAGACGTTACATGTCACTCATAGAAAGTTGACGGATTCGAATATAACAGAGTGGAAGCGTCTGATGAGTGAGGCGAAAGCTATCGGCTTAAGCATTGAGGAAGTAAAAGCATTCCTCGCCAACATGGGAGAACGACGGGCGTAAGCCTTTCAGGAAGAGTCAAATTGCGGGGAGAGGCGTTTGACGCTTCGCTGAAAAAGAGCCTTTTATCATGAAAAGGCTCTTTTTCCTCTTATTCTGCTTTTTTTGTTCGTGCTTTTTTCGTTATATCATTGTTTTTCCAATAGGCCCAGAGAGATGTAATTCCAAGAAAGACTAACGTGATGAATTGCTGAATACCTTCTTCATCAATAGGAATTGGGCTTTTTCCCGCAGCGGTTAGCGCACTGTTGACAAGTGCGAGCAAAAGCAGCACAAGCCTTGCGATTGTACCTGCACTAATTTTTTGAACTTCCAACTGTAACCCCTCCCTTTCTTCCCCTTCACGGGCGGTAAGGCTCGTTCTCTCTCATATGTATGCAAAAACCGAAAGAATAGAAGACCGGATCAAAAAAAGAGACATCATGCCTATATAAGGAATGATGCCTGATTTCATCTTATTTTGATGTAGAAAACATCTCTTTCGCTTCATCCAATGCCATTTTATTGCCTAGTGCTGAGTAATCGAGCCATGGCTGATCGGCAATCGGATAGACTTGATTGTTCTTCACAGCTTTTAGACCCTTCCAAATCGGCGTCTTTTCTAATTGCTTGAATGCCTGCTGCGCTTTATCGTCACGGTTCACGACGACAAAGATAGCATCTGCATCATAGTCAGGAAGAACCTCTTGAGAAATCACTTCAAATGGCCGTTTGCTGTCCAGTTTCTTCACCCCATCGACAGGTGTGAGGCCTAAATCCTCGTACAAAATTGGACCCATTGGGCGCTTCATGCTAAATACTCGAAGCTCCTTTGCCGTCACACGGATCGCCATCACTTTTCCGTTTCCAATCTTTTGTTTGATGAGCGATTTGACTTCTTTTGCTTCTTGATTGTAATCCTGAATATATTGATCGGCTTCTTTCTCTTTATTGACAAGCTTGCCGATTTTTTTCAAATGATCACGCCAAGTGCCGTTATTTAAATCAAACACTTCCGTTTTGGCGATTTTCTTATATTTCGATAAATCTTGTCCAGCTAGTTCTTCATCAACGTAAATAACATCTGGTTGTAATGCAAGCAGCGACTCCATATCAGGATCGGCTGCGATACCAAGCTTCTTCGTACCACTCAGCTGCTTCTTCGCATGTGGAAGGAAATCTTTTAAATCCCCTCCTACAACAGAGCCTGCTGGCTTGATACCGAGTGCTAATAAGTCATTCGTTAAATGAATAGACAAGGAAGCAATTTTCGGTGTTCCATGATCGTTTTGAGTTGTTGTATTCTTTTTTTCCTGTTGACCACAAGCGGCAAGCAAGATAAAACAGAGCGTTAAACCAAGCACAAGTAATTTTTTCATGATGAGTTCCTCTTTCTTGTTTATTTCGTTTTTGCTAATAAATAGAGAAAATAAGGAGCGCCGATAAAAGCCACAACGACACCCGCTGGTATGGCATTTGGGGCAAAGATGGAACGTCCAATTGTATCGGCACTGACCAAAATCAACAAGCCAATCAGTGCACTAACTGGTAAAAAATATTGATGGAGTGAGCCGACAAGCCGCCTTGCCAAATGCGGAGCGACAAGTCCAATAAAACCAATACCGCCTGTCATCGAAACACTTGCACTCGCCAAACCAACAGCTAAGGTCAGCAAAAGGAGACGCTGACGCTGAACACGTACACCTACACTTGAGGCGACAGCATCTCCTAATGTCAACGCATTGAGCGTGCTTGACTGCATCAGCGTAAGCGGCACAAGGCAGACAATCCAAGGCAGAAGCGCTAACACATGAATCCAGTCTCTTCCCCAGACATTGCCGACAAGCCATCTTGAAGCAAATGTGTATGTATCTTCATCTAGCTTCAATGACAAAAATAACGTCAAAGCACTGAATCCCGCGGCAACTGCAATTCCTACTAGGATCAGCCGGATGGGAACGAGCCCTTCCTGCCGGTCATACGCCAGAAGCACGATGACCGCTGCCGCAAGAAGCCCTCCGCCAAATGTAAAGAGCGGAATAAGAAGAGAGGGATTGCCTTCTAGTGCGTGGAAATACGTCACATACACGATTAAGCCAAATGCGGCGCCTGCATTCAGTCCAATAATCCCTGGATCGGCCAGCGGGTTACGAGATAAACTTTGCAAAATGCCTCCCGCAATACCAAGACCAATTCCCGCTAGCATCGTTACCACGATTCGAGGCAGACGATAGTCAAACAGCACCGTTTCACTTTGAAAATCTCCAAAGCCGAATAACGTTTTGACGACTACAAGAGGATTTAGTTTCAGCGTACCGGTATTTAAGCTATACAGCACAACGGCCACACTTAAACAAAGCAAAACGACTGTCACAACAAGAGCCCGCTGTTTCTCTCTCATGACAGGTTCCTCCCTTCTTTTCTGGCAATATACAAGAAGAAAGGAACACCGACAAGTGCCACCATCACGCCAATGGCAAGCTCTCGCGGCGGATTAACGGTGCGGCTGGCAAGGTCAGCAAAGACAAGCAGTACCGCGCCTAATATCGCTGACATCGGAATGACGAAACGATAGTTTACACCAACCAGCTTTCGTGCGATATGCGGGATGACAAGACCGACAAACCCAATGGAGCCGACTGCTGACACAGAAACCCCTGCTAATAATACAGCAGCTACCATTCCTAGTATTCGCACTTGTCGCGTTTTCACCCCTAAATTTGCCGCTACATCTTCACCAAGCGACAGTAGCGACAGTGACCGTCCTAATAGCATCGCCCATACGATCACTACGAGAATGACCGGGGCAAGAATTGTCAGCTGCGGCCATTTCACACCTGCCACTCCGCCTGCATACCAAAACGCAAGGTCCTGACTTAAGTCAAAATAAATCGCGATTCCAGAGCTAAGTGCATGAAGCAATGCAGCCACAACGGCTCCTGCTACTGTTAAGCGCATTGGTGTCAAAACGCCACCAGCCGCACCAATCGCAAAGATCAGCAGCGTACTGAGCACTGCACCAAAAAAGGAAAACAACATAAGTGCCGAATAAGGGATGCCTGGGAAAAAAGCAAAACAAAGAGCGACCACGAACATCGCACCGCCATTGATGCCTAAAATCCCCGCATCGGCCAGCGGGTTTCTTGTAATCCCCTGCATGAGCGCACCCGCTACGGCAAATGCCGCTCCAACAAGAGCTGCTCCTAAAACACGAGGAAGTCTTAATTCATGGATGATCTGCTGCTCTGTGACATCTGACTGATAGTCAAATACAGCTGTCCAAACCGTTTGCAGAGACAATGTTTTGGCACCATATGACACAGCCAAAAACATGGCAGCTGCCAAACTAAGGACGGCGAGAAAAAATATCAAAAGGAACAGAATATATGATGATCGTTTTTGTTGAGGTGTTCGCTTATCCTGCAAAATCGGTGTCATCCTTTTCTTCATTAAAAGTCTGTTTGAAAATGAGAATCATAATCATCAAAATTATATCTGCCTGCCTCTCAAAAATCAATGTACACCTTATTTTTTAATTAATGAAGGTATGCAGATGACAGTCTTTGCTCGTTTGAAATGACCTATCATTTTTTCTCATAGTTTAATAGGAAAATAGTTGACATTCCGCCTGAATATCCTCTAAAATGACAAAAGTAAGTCAAATGTTATAAAAATATTACAAACAGATGTCAAACTGATAAAGAATGACCCGTCTTGAGAGGAGATTTGAACGTTGTGTCATTAAAGGGAAAATGGAGTATCGGCCTATTTGCACTTGCGATCGTCATTGGAGTCGTTGCTTTCTTTCAGAATCAACAAGCAAGTGGTACCGAGAAGAAAAATGTAAAGCAGGATACGAACTATAAAAACGTCGAAATCGTCACTCTCGTAAATGACGGGAAATTTATGAGATATGCAGTCAACTATCCTCTTTTTCATCAAAAAGAGCTAGATGACAAGATTCAAAGCTATGCCAATTCAGCTTTAGAGCATTTCAAAAAGACGTTTAGTGAAGCCAAGGACGTCGATGAAAACAAACGCTTTGAACTGAATATTGATTATGACATGGTGCATTATGCGAAGCAGTCGGCTGCTATTCGCTTTACGACTTATACCTATACAGGTCAACAAAATGGGACCACCAATCATCTCACGATCAACTATGATTTTCAGAAAAAAACCTTTCTTGACACAAAAGATTTATTTCTACCTAAAACCAACTTTTTGAAGAAATTATCCTACATTACATATTCGGAGCTTTTAAAGGACAAAACCTTATCTAAGGATCAGACGCTCCTTCAGAAGGGAACAGCCCCTACTGCTCAAAACTTCAGTCAATTTGCCTTGAAAGAGAAATATGTAGAATTTTATTTCCCAGCATCTCAAGTAGCCAACGAGGATCTTGGTCCCCAAACACTTGCGGTTAAAAAGACGCTGCTGAAGGATATAATGAAGCCAGAATATATGAATAAAACCAAAAATCAAAATGAAATGAAAGAACCAAATCCGAAAAGAAAAGCCGTCAAGCTGCCGCAAAAATCAAAGCTTGATCCAAATAAAAAAGCCATCGCCCTCACATTTGATGATGGTCCGAATCCAGCGACCACCTCAAAGATTTTAGAAGCACTGAAGGAAAATAAAGGACATGCGACCTTTTTCGTATTAGGCAGCAGGGTGCAGTATTATCCTAATATGCTTGCTGATATTCTAAAAGGCGGGAATGAAATCGGAAACCATTCTTACAGTCATCCTTTATTAACAAGACTGCCTTTAAAGGAGGCTGTAAAACAAGTGAAGGACACTCAGAAGCTGATTGAGAAAGCGAGCGGGTATACACCTACGCACTTTAGACCGCCATATGGTGGAACAAATCAAGACATCAATCAAGCGGTTGGGATGAAGGTCTCTTTATGGGATGTTGATCCTGAGGATTGGAAAATTCGCAACAGCCAGCAGATCACAAACCACGTTCTTTCACATGCAGCAGATGGCAAAACGGTGTTAATGCACGATATTTATGACAGCTCAGCTCAAGCAGCAGTGAAGATCATTCATGAACTCACCAAACAAGGCTATCAGCTCGTCACCGTCAGTGAGCTTGATCAATTAAAAAAAGAACGACATGAACAAGCCCCTGTGCAATAAACACAGGGGTTTTCTTTATGACTCCAAAGATTTCTTTTGTTTCAATAATGCTTGAAATGTCTCCTCCAGCTCCTGAGACGGCTCAATACTTAACCGGCTGAGCACTTCAGACAGCTGTAAATCAATTAACAGAAGCTCCTCTTCTCTTTGGGTCACAGCTGGTTTGTCGCCTTTTTGTTTATACGCTTCATATGTTCCACAAAAAGCTTCAATACGCTTTTCATGAACATGGAAAATGCGAGTCGCCACATTCTCAATCAGTCTGCGATCATGGGAAACGAACACAACCGTACCCGGGTAATCCTTCAATAGACCTTCAAGCGCTTCAACTGCCGCCAGATCTAGAAAGTTCGTCGGTTCATCCAGCATGAGAACATTGGCATCGCTGACAAGCAAGGACGCCAGCATGGTCTTCACCCTTTCTCCTCCGCTTAACACCCCGACAGGTTTATACACGTCACCCCCTCGAAACCCAAGTCTCGCTAAAACCGTTCGTACCACTGTCTCATCTTGAACTGCCTCTTTCAGCGCATTTTGTAAAATCGATTCATCTACCTTTAATCCTGAAAGATCTTGACGAAAATAGCCGAGCTTGACAGCTTCTGAGCGAGAAACTCCGGGATGTCCATTTACCAGCATTCGGAGAAATGTCGTTTTCCCGCTCCCATTCTTGCCAATGATGGCGACCTTGTCCCCGCCTCTCACTTCCACATTCGCCTGTTTCCAAAGCAATTGATCGCCCGCCTTGCCATCTACATTTTTCACTCGCAAAATGGTACGGCTCGCTACTTCCTTCATTGTATGCTGCGTCATTTGAATGGGCTGAATGTCTTTTACTTTCTCAACCTTTTCTAATTTCTCCATCCTTGTTTCAATCGATTTGGCTGTTTTTTGCAGCTTTTTTTGCTTATTTGCATAGTAGGGCTTTGCAATTTTTGGCCCTGAGGATTTCAGCTTTTGGGATGGCTTTGTAGCTTTGTCGGCTTTTTTCTTTTTCTTTTCTAGCGCATGCTCTAACTGTTTTTTCTTTTGGGTATAAGCTTCGTACGCTTCCACCTGCTGACGATGCGCCAGCTCTTTTTGATGTGCAAATTGCGTGTAGTTGCCTTTGTATTGATTGAGCTGTCCATGATCCAGCTCCCAAATCTCCGTACATACCGCATCTAAAAAAGCACGATCATGTGAAACGACAATGAGGGCTCCTTGATAATTGTTCAGCTTCTCTTCCAGCCACTCAATGTGCTCTGTATCTAAATGAGTCGTTGGTTCATCTGCTAATAAAAGGGCAGAAGGACGGTTTAACGCGCTTTCAATATACGTCTGAGTCATCTCACCACCACTCTGTATGCCATCCGCTTGTTTTAGCTGAGGAAGCAGTGTGCAGGTCGTTGTGGCGGCAAACGTGCCACTGTCTGGTGTCTCTTGCCCCGCGAGCACATGCAATAACGTCGTTTTCCCGCTTCCATTTGCCCCGACAAGTCCAATGCGGTCACTTTGATGGATGGCAAGTTCCTCAATATCAAATAACAATCGATCTTTTCGAAACACCTTTAACTGATTGGCTTTTACTAACATCCAACCCTCTCCTTTCGTATCAGGAGACATGAAAAAGCCTCCCATTCTCAGAATAGGAGGCAAAATGGTGTACAAAAATAAGCGGATCAATTCCAGATGACGTGCCGTTCCTATCTGAACACACACATCCCCCGTATCAATCTTCTCATTCTTTGATTCCCAAGCTGTACCATCCTATTCCGAAGCTAAAAAATGAAAACGCAGCAAACATGGCAAACCAATCGTTTGCTCACTGCCTTCGTTTTTTCATTTTGCTTACAGGTCATAGGATTAGTACTTCATTGCATTGGGTCACCCTTCCGTCGTTTGTTACGTTTACAATAAAAGATTGGTTATTTTTTGTCAAGCTGAAATGGTACAGGTGAGTCCATTCATTTCAGCGTAATAGAAAACCTTTGAAGTCTTGGAAGGACTGGTACCGAAGCAGAGCGAATTCCACTTTCACGCACGTCAGACACCAAATACGAGGGTTTGCCTACACGCTGACAGACTCATGATTGAGTCTGTTTCGTCTGCATCCATTGATCAATCGTCCGCAATGCTTTATCTGTTCCACCTGCTGTTTGGAAGCTTTCTTCAATTTTTTCGATTCCAGCACGGTATGTGTTACTTCCCAGAACAGATTCCACGGTTTCTCTTAGCTGCTTTGCTGTCAGTTGGTCTTTATCAAGTGCACGGGCAGCAGATAGCTCGGTCAGTCTTTGTGCGACCATCGGCTGATCTTTGTCGACCGGAATGACAACCATCGGAACGTGATAATGAATGCCTTCATTGACACTGTTCATTCCGCCATGCGTCACAAACACATCTGTCAGATCAAGCACTTCAAGCTGCGGCACATAAGGCTCGATCAGAAAATGAGAAGGTGCTTCTTTCAAGAGAGACCGATCCACTTTTTCACCTGTTGCGAGCACCACTTTTCCATCAAAGTCGGCAAAGGCATCTATACACATATTAAAAAATGCCTCTGTATCCCCAAGAACGGTGCCCATCGAAATAAAGACGACTTTATCTTGCTCAAGTGCTTCCAGCGGGAAATCATGCTGATCTGCCCTTTTTAGAAAGCTCGGTCCAATGAAAACAAATGAATCGTTCACTGCATCGACAGACGGCTGAAAATACTCACTTGTATACACGATATTCAGTTCTCCGCGATTTTTCATGAATTGCATCAAACGCGTTGGCTGAACGCCAAAACGCTCTTGTATGCTTTCTAACAGATGATCGGCTTTCTCATCTTTTCTGTATAGCGGTGTATCAAAATGCGCCTCTTGCAGCACAAAGGATGGGTTTGAACCGATCCCTGGAATTTGTAAATAATCTCGAACAAGCTCCCCTGCCCCAAACATATCAAAATAGACAAAATCAAATGAATGCTGCTGAGAAAGTATTTCCACCACCTCTAAAATATCAAATGATGTTTGCAGCATGGCATGAAAGAATGGCTGCATGGAATCGAGATTTCCTTCATCCACGTGTAATGTCCGAATATAGTCTGGATGTTTATGTACGTGAGCGCCTAAGCGTTTGATTCGTTCCTCATAATGTACAGTTGTGACCGCATGCACTTCATCTCCACGATCCGCCCAAGCTTTGATGATCCCTAACATAGGATTCACATGCCCTTCAGCGGGAAATGTAATCAATAAAATCTTTGCCACAAGAAATCCCTCCTCATTGTCAATTCTCTTCCATGTTAATCATATACAGCCAGCGGGCTCAACAAATACGCCTGTAAAGGGAAGAAATGAGTCTTATGGCTAGTAATTTTAAGAAGATATCAAAAAAAGACAAAGCCCCCTGTTCAGTGGTTTGTCTTTTTTCTATTATTTTTTGAGCAGCATTTGTTTAAACGCAGCAGACTGTTTTTCAATTGAGATCGGATCAGCATAGATAAATTCATTGATTGAAGTTGAAGAACATTATTCAAACATTAAAATTTTGGGGTCTTTATTGTAACAGTGAACAAGCATAGCATGTAATTGTCCCCTATGATGATAAACATGTGCTAATATCTCTAACAACCATTCATACCTTGTATATGTCACACCCCAATATGAAGTGGTACGAGACAGTAGTTCTGTGTCCGATAATTTCATATAATTATTTTTTAATGAATGAAAATTAGTCATTAAGCCATTTTCTATCGACTTTAAAGTTTTATATGATACATTAGCATAAAAATTTTCCATCTCTTCTTGGGTAGCCTCATTAGCAATACGCCAGTCAGCTTCACAAATGATCGCAATGTGTTCCAGCAACTCTCCGATAGACTGCTTATGAGGTGTTGGTCTTTTTTGTAAATCATCTTCTTCTAATTGACTTACTATTTTTATTAATGTTTTAACAGCTACTTCAATTTGATGTAAAACACTTTCACAATTCATGAGTGCCTCCTTATTAAAGGATTCTGCCCTTTTAGTTGAACAAGCTTTGAGAATATTGTTGATTCAATGATTTTATACTCCAATTATAGATTAACTTTACTTAATTGCTATCATAAAGAAAATTTGTCTTTTTAACAATTTCAATCTGTGCTTTTTGATACAAAATGAACTACTTCACTTAAACGATGATAAATAGTGAAGCTCCTCTCAATTTACTCACACAATAACACTCATAAAAAACAAAAAACCCTTTATTTCAAAGGGTTTTCAGGTTCTTTCACAAATGATCAATCGGATACTATAGACGCGCTCGGAGGGATTCGAACCCCCGGCAGACGTGGTACCGGAAACCACCGCTCTATCCGACTGAGCTACGAGCGCACGATATGTTTTTGAACGTCAGCATATCAAATTATAAGGGAAATGCTGCAAGAAAGCAATAATATTCTGATGACTTCAAAGAAGCCTGCACCGAAAAGATGCAGACATATCAATTTATGCACTTTTAACAGACGCAATAATTTTTCGTTCTATGTTTTCATTTACTTCATCCACTGTTTTGACAAGACAAATGATCCCATCAATAAATGGCCAAATGAAAAATGTCAACCATCCTAGTAGAAGCATGGTCACTGCATAACCTTTTTTTTCATCAAGATAAAAACGATGAATAGCAATAGCTCCAAGGAACCACCACAAAATAAATACAACTAATTTCGACTTTTTTTTGGCTTGAAGTTCGGTTGATACAACAATACGCTGTTGATCAGTCAAACTACTTTTCTCCAAAAGATTATCCACTATTCTTCCTTCTTTCCGACTATATATAATAATAACATAGGTAATATTACCTCATAACAGAAAGTTTTACCATATTTTTTTAAAACTTTTCCATGGTTTAAGAAAAATAAATTTTGGGAAAAATAACATGTGGCTGTCGAATTTTTTGATTGCGTTTTGTTTGACCTTTATTGACCAAAAATGTATCATTGAATTACATACTTACCTAAAAGGTGAAGGAGGAACATTATGAATTTAATACCTACAGTCATTGAACAAACAAATCGTGGGGAAAGAGCTTACGACATTTATTCTCGTCTTTTAAAAGACCGTATTATCATGCTTGGTTCTGCGATCGATGACAATGTTGCCAACTCCATCGTGTCCCAGCTGCTTTTCTTAGAAGCTGAAGATCCAGAAAAAGATATTTCTATCTACATTAACAGCCCTGGCGGTTCAATCACAGCTGGTATGGCCATTTACGATACGATGCAATTTATTAAACCAAAGGTATCAACCATTTGTATTGGTATGGCTGCATCTATGGGTGCGTTCCTGCTTGCTGCTGGTGAAAAAGGTAAGCGTTATGCTCTTCCAAACAGTGAAGTCATGATTCACCAACCACTAGGTGGTGCCCAAGGTCAAGCAACAGAAATTGAAATTGCGGCAAAACGAATCCTTTCTTTACGCGATAAACTGAACCAAGTACTTGCTGAACGCACTGGTCAGCCAATCGAAGTGATTGAGCGCGATACAGATCGTGACAACTTCAAAACAGCGGAAGAAGCACTTCAATACGGACTCATTGACAAAGTCTTGACCCGTAATGCAGAAGAACAAAAATAATATGACAAAACAAACCGTCTGCTCCTCGAACAGACGGTTTTTTGTGGTTGAAATACGCTTTAAGACAGCTCCGTCCATTTCTGCTGAAGAGATGGTGTTTGATAAGAAGCCATCTGCGTGATTAATTCCTCCGGTTCGCTGGAGGCATGTAACAATTGGAGGTGTGATTCATTCGAGAAACCTTCCTGTACACTAAACTTCACCATGTCAATGAGCGGATTGAAATAGTCATTCACTTGATACAAGCCGATTGGCTTTTGGTGAATGCCGATTTGTGCCCAGCATAGCACCTCAAATAATTCTTCATATGTACCAAAGCCGCCTGGCATCGCAATAAATCCATCAGCCAGCTCACTCATTTTCGCTTTTCGTTCATGCATTCCTGTTACCTCGATTAATTCTGTCAGCTCTTGATGTACAACTTCTCCTCTAAAAAGCCCCTTAGGCATAACTCCAATGACTTGCCCGCCATGTCTTAAGACCTCATCTGCAATGGCACCCATCAATCCAATTCGTGAACCGCCGTATACAAGACGGATGTCATGCTCTGCCATATAAGTCCCCAGCTCTACAGCCTTTTCTTTGTACACGTCCTTCACGCCTGGATTCGAACCAGCAAACACACAAATCGTTTTCATCAAAACAGCTCCATCTCTCTCTATGATTTCTTCACCCACTCATTCTACTATAATTGTTTTTAAAAAAACAGCCGCTTCATCTATATATAGTGTAAAATCAAAAGGTGCACACCATATAAGGAGCTGTATAAAGAGAATGCAAACAAATGAGATGGAGAAATGGATCAAGGATTTTTACAAAAAGAGAAATTGGACAGAATACGGACCGTTTATCCGGTTAGGGTTCCTGATGGAAGAAACAGGAGAACTCGCTCGCGCTGTTAGAGCCATCGAGATCGGACGTGACCGGCCTGACGAGCAAAAACAAAAATCATCTGAGTTGAAGAAAGAACTCGTTGAAGAAATGGGAGATGTGTTAGCGAATCTACTTATTTTAGCCGATCTCTATGATGTCACAGTAGAAGAGATTTTCTCCTCTCATCAACAGAAACTCACAAAGCGTTTTTCAGAACTGAAAAGCACGTGACCACATCGTCACGTGCTTTTTTCCACCTTTATAGCTGCTGTGGTGAGATATCATCTGTTCGTTCAAAAAAATACTGTTTTCCAATATGATGGAAAAGACCTGTTCGACGCAAAAGCTCTTTCGGCTGTGATTGAAGTCCGACAATCATCAGCTTACCATTATGATGCTTTAACCGATTGGAGATATTCATCAGCACCGCTTCTGCTGATGTGTCCATATAATTGACTTTATTCATGAGCAGAATGAGGGTTTTCGGCTTTGTCTGAACATGGTCAAGAATCGAATTTTCGAGTGAATCTGTTGTCCCGAAAAACAGCGGCCCTTCAATGGCGTACATACTGATGCCTTGCTGGTCTGTCTGTTTTTCTAAAGCAGCTGCTGTTTCCATCTGGGGAACCGCAACGTTTGGATGAATGCTGGTCGTCTGGCTCATTTTTTTGATGAAAGCGATAAAGGCTAAAATGAGACCTGCGGTGACGCCAATAATCAAATCACCGATGACCGTCAGCAGGAAGGTCACAACAAGTACAAGGGAATCCGCATTTTTCACTTTTACAATATTGATAAACTCTTTTTTCTCACTCATATTCCAAGCCACAAACATTAAAATCGGTGCCATCGCAGCAAGTGGAATCATCGACGCATATGGCGCAAAGAGCATTAAGATGAGCAGCACGACGACGCCATGCACAACACCTGAAATCGGGCTTGCTCCGCCATTTTTGATGTTTGTTGCCGTACGGGCAATCGCCCCAGTCGCCGGTATTCCTCCGAACAGCGGTGCCGCCATATTGGCGATCCCTTGTCCGACAAGCTCCTTGTTGCTATCATGCTTAGAGCCTTTCATATTATCAGCAACCATTGCGGACAAGATCGATTCTACTCCGCCTAAAAGCGCAATGACAATCGCTGGAGGGAGGAGGTAGATCATTTTTTCAATCGTTAATTCAGGAAAAGCAAAGCTTGGCAGCTGACGAGGAATTTCCCCATATGCCGAGCCGATCGTTTCAACTTGTCCTTGGAAAAAGAGAACAGCTAGAAACGTTGAAGCCAATAGACCTAATAGAGCACCAGGTATTTTGGGAATGTATTTTTGTGCCACCAATATCACAATAAGCCCAATAACAGCTGTGATGATGGCAAGACTGTTTGCGGTACCGAGATGGACCACAATTTCTCTCATATTGAGGAAAAAGCTTTCATGCTTTTCAACACCCTTTAATCCGAGGAAATTGGCAATCTGTCCTGAAAAAATAATGACAGCAATGCCAGCAGTAAAGCCGATGATAACCGGACGAGGAATAAATTTCATGAGCTTCCCTAGTTTGAATATCCCGAATAATACAAGCATACACCCTGCCATAAAACCGGCAATGAGTAAGTTTTCGATACCGTATTGGCTGACGATACCAAATAAAATCGGAACAAACGCCCCAGTCGGCCCGCCGATCTGATACTTTGAACCACCAAACAATGAAATCAAAATGCCGGCAACGATGACTGTGTATAATCCATATTCTGGTCCGACACCAGATGCAATGGCAAAAGCCATGCCTAAAGGAATTGCCACAACGCCCACGACAAGCCCAGCGATTAAATCACGTCTAAATTTTGATGAATCATATCCTTCAAATCTTCCATAAAAACGCATGGTATGTGTTGGCCTCCTTCAAGTATGTGTAGATGATTTAGGTATACTGCGCATCAATCTGATTATCTTTCACAACGACATCCAGCTTTCCCGTTGCTGGATGAATGACAAGTCCATGAACAGCCACATCACTTGGCATCAATGGATGCTCTTTAACCAATTTCACACTTTGGGACACACTCTCTTCAACCGAATCAAAGCCTGTCAGCCATCCCTTTAAATCAACTCCTGAGTTTTTCACAATGCTCAAACATTTCTCTTCAATGCCACGCGCTTTCGCCTTTTCAAGTAAAGGATCTGCCGCAAGACCTGCCATTCCGCATTCATGATGTCCTACAATGCATACCTCTTCTGCCTTTAGCTCATAGATTGCTAGCAGAATACTCCGCATCACACTGCCAAAAGGATGTGTTACGATGGCGCCCGCATTTTTAATGATCTTCGCATCACCGTTACGTAGCCCCATGGATTGCGGCAATAATTCCAAAAGACGTGTATCCATACAAGTTAATATGACGAGTTTCTTTTCAGGAAATTTCCCCGCTTTGTAAGGCTCATAATGTCTCTCTTGTACGAACTTTGAATTGTGCTGAAGAATCTGTTCTAATTTTGATCCCATCCTGCCATCTCCCATCTTTTTATAAGTCACGTAAGCTCCTGCCTGTCCTCCTTTTCTTTCGTGTGTTCTCAAGCATAAAGATGAAAAATGATAGAAAAAAAAGAAAAAAATGAGAAAACGATGAGAAGAAATGTGATCATTTTCTCTCATTTACGCTTCATCGCAAGGGGGACGCGGTCTTCCTTTCAATCTATCGTTCTCTACTCGCCAAAAGACGATGAAATGGTTTAGTAGAAAACGACCTTCCCGTTTAATATGTTTCAAATATAATCATTTTTCTATCAAAAAATCTCGATCTATTTTCCAGTTTGTCAGATAATCTCTCAGAAAAACCGGCTTTTTCATATATCACAACTCCCATTAGCTGATTTTCATCTAAGTAAAAAATGAATCAGATGGCATATGAATACCCTTTTTCACTAAGAAAATGTCTCTCTTTTCCGTTATTTTAGTATATTAAATATTGAGCAGATAACCTTCAAACGTGTTCAGCCGAAATGGTTGCTTTATAATAAAAGGAGCAAGATGATCATGTGAAAGGAGCGAGTTGACAATGAAACCACACATTTTTGTCGCCAAACCATTACCTGCTTCATTTGAGGAAATACTAAAGGAACATTGTACATACGAGGTTTGGCAATCCAAGGACCCCATTCCAAAAGATATTTTGTTTCAAAAATTGCAGCATGCTGATGGTCTTTTAACGTCTGGAACGAAAATCGATCAAGAGCTATTAGATCACGCACCAAAACTCAAAGTAGTGAGCAACAACTCTGTCGGCTATGACAATTTCGATATAGAATTGATGAGGCAAAGAGGCGTAATTGGTACACACACGCCTCATACACTCGACCACACTGTGGCTGACCTTGCATTTTCACTCATTCTTTCCTCTGCGCGAAGAATTGCCGAGCTTGATCGTTTTATCCGTGAGGGGAAATGGACGAAATTTGTACAGGAAGAGGATATCTTTGGCATCGATGTCCATCATCAAACGCTTGGCATTATTGGCATGGGACGAATCGGAGAGCAAGTCGCCAAACGAGCTGCACATGGTTTTGATATGAATGTTCTGTATCATAACCGCAGCCGGAATGAAAAGGCTGAATCAGCATATGGCGCTTTATATTGCACACTTGATGACCTGCTAAAGCAAGCTGATATCATTGTGTTGATTACACCGCTGACCGATGAAACGTATCATATGATTGGCGAACGAGAATTGAAGTTAATGAAGCAAACGGCTTTATTTGTAAACATCTCCCGCGGGAAAACAGTGGACGAAAAAAGCCTCATTCAAGCGCTTCAAGAGGGATGGATCAAAGGCGCAGGTCTTGATGTGTTTGAACAGGAACCGCTTCAGGAGAATCATCCTTTCAAAGAAATGAACAATGTCACCCTTGTTCCCCACATCGGTTCCGCTACTGAAACAACACGGGATCTTATGCTGAAACGAGCCATTCATAATGTGATTCATGGAATTGATGGCAAAGCCCCTGTAGATATTGTGAAGGAGCTTGCTTCATCTTAATCGGAAAAGACGCAGGATTCAGAGCTGCGTCTTTTTATTTATTTCAATAGAAGGATATCAGGAGAAAAGCCTCATTTTAGCAAAGATCCTGTTTCTTTACATTTCCTTCATATTCGGGTGCTATAATATGAGGTAGACAAGCATCAAGAGGACAGCTTCCGATTTCCTTAATAGGAGGATGAAGATGAAAAAAATCAGTTCGGTTTTTACTATGTTTGCTCTGATCGCTGCTATTCTGTTTTCTGGTTTTATTCCGCAGCAAGCCTATGCCGAAACACCACTTACACCGACCGCCACAAATAAAACAGCTTCTATTCAACTGACATCAGATGTTCATACCCTTGCCGTCATTAATACGTTTGATGGTGTAGCCGATTATTTGATTCGCTACAAACGACTGCCTGATAACTACATCACAAAATCACAAGCAAGTGCTCTTGGATGGGTGGCATCGAAGGGAAATCTAGCAGAGGTTGCCCCAGGCAAAAGCATCGGTGGAGATGTTTTCTCTAACCGGGAGGGACGTCTCCCTTCAGCAAGCGGCCGCACATGGCGTGAAGCAGATATCAACTACGTCTCAGGCTTCCGCAATGCTGATCGCCTCGTGTATTCAAGTGACTGGCTCATTTACAAAACAACAGACCATTACGCTACATTCACACGTATTCGATAATCAATCAAAAAACAGCCCCATTTGACGCAGGGCTGTTTTTTTGATGCTACTTATGGCAGCAGGGTTTTCACGTATTCCTCAAAAGGCAGAGGCAGCGGTTTTTTCGACACTTCTTCATGTTCATGTATGGTGACATGATCCTCGGTGACGATTACACGTCCTGTTGGTGTGAGCTTTGAAGCAAGCGGTCTTTTGTTAAAAGGAGAGGCTTCATTTTCATAAATCTGCTTTCTCATTTGGACCAATGTAGGCTCACTCACCTCTTCCAATGTAAATGCATAGCCTGTCTCAGCGCCTTCTCCTCTATCTAATTGGACAAGATGCGCACCTTTTTCGGTTTTCTCTTCTTTGACTCGAAACCGAATAGACGCTCCTTCCACCCATTCTTCAGTAAAGGGTACAGGCTGGAGAGGTAAATTCACACCAAAACCCGCATCAATAAGGAAGCGTTCGTTGTGATGATTCAACGTCATGGCTACGTGCGTGCCATCGATTGCCCATGTGCCCGCTTCCTTGTTATACACGGTCCCTTGAACGAGCTGTACAGCGAGTCCTGCCTCTTTTAACACATAATATAAAAGAGGATTGAGATCGTAACAAAGACCTCCTCTGCCTCCTTCAAGAAGATGCTGCTTCAATCCTTCTTGATTCAAGGCATAGGATTGTTTGTTCAGCACAGATCTATTTTCAAATGGAAAGGTGTAGGCCATCTTTTTTAATAATGCAGGCAGGTCATCAAAGGTGATAGACTGTCCTTCGTATCCGATCTTCTGTAAAAATGCTGATTGCATCATGTTCATTCCCTTCTAAAAAAACTGAGTCTGTGAAGAGACTCAGTTTTCTTGATTGATAAAATCAGTTAACGCATCAATGGCTTCTTGTTCATCCGCACCATCTGCTATCAGTTTGACAGTGATCCCAGAGCTGATCGCAAGGCTCATGAGACCCATAATGCTCTTCGCATTGACTCTTTTTCCGTCCTTCTCTAGAAAAATTTCAGCCCCAAAGCGATTCGCTTCCTGTACGAACAAAGCAGCGGGACGTGCCTGCAAGCCTGTTTTCAACTGGATGGTGACCGTTTTTTCCACCATATGATCTGCCTCCCTTTTTCATTCTCCTATTTAAGTGTAACAGCTTGTCCGTTTCGTAATTGTTCTGCAATTTGATCTAGCTTTCTTAAGCGGTGATTAATGCCTGATTTGCTGATCTTGCCGCTTTCCACCATTTCTCCCAATTCCTTTAGCGTGACCTCTTGATAGTCGACTCGCAGCTTTGCAATTTCTCGCAGCTTATCTGGCAGGGCATCAAGTCCAATTTTTTCATCAATGAATTGAATGTTCTCGACCTGGCGCAGTGATGCACCAATCGTTTTATTCAAGTTTGCTGTTTCACAATTGACGAGCCGGTTCACGGAATTCCGCATATCACGGACGATCCGAACGTCTTCGAAGCGAAGAAGTGAATTATGCGCACCTACAACACTTAAGAATTCAGTAATTTTTTCGGCTTCTTTCATATATGTGATGTAGCCTTTTTTACGCTCAAGTGTTTTACTGTTGAGATGAAATTGGTTCATGAGCTCACAAAGGGCATCATTGTGTTCTTTATATAGGGAAAAAATCTCAAGGTGATAGGAAGACGTTTCTGGATTATTCACAGAACCGCCTGCTAAAAAAGCACCTCTCATATAGGAGCGCTTACAACATCTTTTCTTTACAAGCTCTTCTGAAATATTACGCTCAAATACAAATTGCTCACCTAATATTTTCAAATCCTCTAAAATGGTTTTCGCTCGTTCTACTAGTCTGACAATATACACATTATTCTTTTTTAATCTCATTTTCTTACGAACGAGCAGCTCGACTGTGACATCATATTTCTTTTTTAGCAGCGTATAAATCCGTCTTGCGATAGCTGCGTTCTCTGTTTGTATATCTAGAATTAATTTTCGATTAGAGAAAGATAATGAACCGTTCATACGGATGAGGGCAGAAAGCTCTGCTTTTGTGCAGCAGTCCTTCACGTCCAGATTAGTCAGCTCTTTTTTTGTTTCGGATGCAAATGACATCCTTGCCACCCCCATTCCTATTTTTTCTTATGCAGCAGGTCGACAAGCAGCGCGGCTACTTTCAGCGTGTCGTGACGAATCACATGCTGGTCGTATGTAATGATTTCCCCAGGGATGACTTCCAGTCCCATTGCCTTGAGTACATCTGTGTCGAACTGTACAGGCTGTGCCTGTTCTTCTGCATATTTTGCTTTGATCTCTTCTGGAATTTCTTTATTGTTTACAAAAATGGTATCAATAAATGGACGAACCATATGATCGTTTAATGCCTGCACATGATCAGCTGCACTGTAGGAAAGCGTTTCCCCTGGCTGCGTCATGACATTGCAAATATACACTTTTTTCGCCTTAGAACGAATCACTTCTTCGCCAATATGCGGTACAAGCAAGTTTGGCAAGATACTTGTATACAAGCTGCCAGGTCCAATGACGATCAAATCGGCTTCACGAATGACTTGAATCGATTCTGGGAGCGGCTCAATCGTATCAGGTGTGAGGAACACTCGTTTAATTCGCTCACCGTATGTTGGGATTTTTGATTCTCCTGTTACCACTTGCCCATTTTCTAATTCAGCATGTAGAACAACACTTGAATTCGCTGCTGGCAAAACTTTTCCTCTCACATTTAAGACCTTGCTCATTTCTGTGACGGCATGAAAAAAATCACCGGTTATATTTGTCATGGCCGCAAGAATGAGGTTGCCAAGAGAGTGGCCTGTTAAGTCATTCCCTTTGTTAAAACGGTGCTGAAATAAGTCTTCTACAAGCGGTTCAACATCAGAGAGAGCTGCAAGGACATTTCGAATATCGCCTGGAGGCGGAATATTCAAATCATGCCGCAGTCTGCCTGAGCTGCCTCCGTCATCAGCAACCGTTACAATAGCGGTAATGTCCACTGGCTTTGTTTTTAGCCCTCTGAGCAAAACAGATAAGCCAGTGCCCCCGCCAAGAATGACCACCTTTGGAAGTGTCTTCATCTATTTTCTGCTTCTCTTTTCAATGTCCCGGTGAGTGACATGAGTGTAGTAGTCATTTTTAAAATACTCCGATAAGTAGTTCGCTAGCGTCACTGATCGGTGCTGTCCGCCTGTACAGCCAATAGCGATCACAAGCTGGCTTTTTCCTTCTCGTTTATAGGACGGAAGCATAAAGCTGAGAAGGTCAATTAATTTCTCTGTGAATTTTTGTGTCTCGCTCCATTTCATTACATAGGAGCGCACTTCTTCATCGTTTCCAGTCTGTGGACGCATGCTCTCAATATAGTAAGGATTCGGCAGAAATCTCACATCAAATACAAGATCAGCATCAATCGGCAGACCGTATTTAAAACCGAAAGACATCACATTCACTGTAAACACCTGCCCTTGGGTCGTGGCAAAGTGCGCGACAATTTTTTCTCGAAGCTGTTTTGGTTTTAAATCCGATGTATCAAAAATCATTTGAGCCCGACCTTTTAACTCTTCTAACAGATCGCGTTCCATTGCGATTCCTTCGAGCGGCAAACCTGTAGTCGCAAGAGGATGCGAACGTCTCGTTTCTTTGTATCTTGAGACAAGCACCTTATCGTTTGCATCTAGAAATAATATTCTTGGTGTGATCCAGCCAAGATCACTCATTTCATCTAAGGCTGCAATCAAGCTGTCAAAGAATTCTCGTCCGCGCAAATCCATCACAAGGGCAACCTTACTCATCTTCGAATTCGATTCCTTCATGAGTTCTAGGAACTTTGGTAAAAGTGATGGCGGCAAGTTATCTACACAGAAGTAACCTAAATCTTCAAAGCTTTGAATGGCAACGGTTTTCCCCGCACCTGACATTCCTGTAATAATCACAAGCTGAATATCTTCTTGTTTGTGCGTATTCATGCCTGCTTCCTCTCCTTCTTTATAAAAACGGTTCATGTATTAGTCTCCTTGAGGATCTAACCGATAAGCAATCAATTCAAAATCAGGTGTATACGTAAAAGTACCGTGAAGAAGTCCTTTTCCCTTTAGCATGAAATCAAGAATATGGGAATCCCCTGGTGCCATCGGTAAATGCGGCACATCCTTTACTTCATGCCACTTTAAAATGCCTTCCTCTGACTCTGTCACGTTTTTTCCAGTAAATGAATCTGCCATAAAGGTGAACATCATCCACTCTTGAACGATTTGATCGCCTTCTTTTATGATAAAGGTAAAAACACCTTTTAACTGTGGATTTAAAATATAAATTCCTGTTTCTTCTCTATACTCTCGAACGACTGAATCCTTGACCGATTCTCCGCTTTCCATTTTTCCGCCCGGCGCTACCCACCAGCCTCGTCTTGGCTTTTGCAGCAAGAGAACTTGATCTTCGTGATGCAGCACACAATTGGTTACTCGTTGCATCAGCTGTCACCTACTCTTTTATGTCTTTAACTTATTATACAGGTTCATCCTGACGTCCACAATGAACATGCCCCTTCTTCACCGAAAACAGACCGAATTTCGTCTGAAAGAAGTGGCGAGCATTTTCTCTACTCTTTATTTTACAGCAATCAATGGTTCTCCATGCGTCATTTGTGAACATCTCATGAATTTCTGATTTTAAGCAAAAAAAAGGACACGGATTCTCATCCGTGCCAAACATGTATTCCTTATAAAAGGGGGTCAATTACTAGTTTTATCATAACGGAAAATTGTTTCACCCGTGTTACATTCCAGTTAAAAGCCCATGACGCTATATTAAGGATTTACGACAGCCTTTTATTTCGTTGCTTTAAGTTTTTCAGCAAGCTCTTCTACATAATGCTGTGCGCTTTGTGCGGCAATACTTCCGTCACCTGTTGCTGTCACAATTTGACGGAGTGTTTTTTCACGAATGTCACCAGCGGCGAAAATGCCTTCCACTCTCGTTTCCATTCTTTCGTTTGTTTCGATGTAGCCTTCTTTATTTGTAATGCCGAGATTTTCAAATGGTTTAGACAGTGGCAGCATTCCGATATAGATAAAGGCGCCATCTGTTTTAAAGTCTTCTTCTTCACCAGTCACCGTATCAATCAAAGTCACACTGCCGACTTTACCGTTTTCTTCATTAATTTGTTTAACGGTTTTGTTCCACATGAAGTCGATTTTTTCATTATCAAAAGCACGTGCTTGTAAAATGCTTTGGGCACGAAGCTTGTCGCGTCTATGAACGATCGTTACTTTTGACGCAAAGCGTGTCAGGTACACACCCTCTTCTACCGCAGAGTCTCCTCCACCAATGACGACGAGCTCTTTGTTTTTAAAGAAAGCACCGTCACATACTGCACAGTAAGAGACGCCTCGACCGCCAAGTTCTTTTTCACCTGGTGCACCGATTTTTTTGTATTCCGCACCTGCTGCAATAATGACAGAGCGTCCTTTGTATTCTTTTGAACCGGCTTTGACGATTTTGTACTCTTCACCGTCTACGATTTCTTTGATATCGCCATATGCATACTCAGCACCGAATTTCTTCGCATGGTCAAACATTTTATTTGAAAGTTCTGGCCCTAAAATGCTTTCAAAGCCAGGATAGTTCTCGACATCTTCCGTATTAGCCATTTGACCGCCTGGAATCCCTCTTTCAATCATCAATGTTGAAAGATTTCCACGAGATGTATAAACAGCGGCTGTCATTCCGGCAGGTCCCGCTCCAATGATGATCGTATCGTAGATTTTTTCTTCTGACACAACTGTCACTCCCTCTTCAATTGCTGCTAGCATTTCTTATTAGAATGCCCTTGGGTGATGCTTCCATTCATGACAGAAAGCATCCATTCCACTCTTATTTTTATTCCTTACCCATATCCTATTAAATCTGCGGATAATAAGCGAATCATTTGCTCATATGTTCAAAAAAAGAAAAAGCTTCCTTAAACTGCTGTTTAAGGAAGCCTGTTTACGGTTATATAGTAAGTAATGATTTATTCAACGACTCTTCTTACAACGCCATTGAATGCTTTTTTCCAGTAAACATTGCTCATAGAGTCAACTGAAACACCGCGAGAGCTGTTATCGTTCAAGAATGTACCGTTTCCTAAGTAAATACCAACGTGTCCATTTACTTTATACGTATCAAAGAACACAAGGTCTCCGCGTTTCATGTCAGATGCACTTACAGCTCTTCCTTTACCTACAAGCGTATCTGTTGTTGTACCGCCAACTGGTCCAAGGTTGATGCCTGCTGATGCAAATGCCCAGCGAACGAATGAAGAACAGTCAAAACGACGTGCGTCAATATCAGCTTGTGATCTGCCACCAGCCCATTTATATGGAGATTGTCCAACAATGGAAGAACCTGTGCTGATTGCACCTTCGATTCCGCCTACGTTACTGCTGACAGGTGATCCACCGCCAGTAGATGGCTTCTTGCTTGGTGAACTGCTGTTGTTATTATCGTTGTTGTTTGAAGATCCACTGTTACTGTTATTTGAAGACGAGCTGCTGTCGTTCGTTGAGCTGTTGTCTTCTGCTTGAACACTAGCTTGACGCTGCTGTTGTCTTTGTACTTTTTCTTCTTTTGCTTTTTGAGCTGCTTCTCTTGCTTCTTTTTCAGCTTGTTTTTGAGCAGTGATTGTTGCGTCTTTTTCAGATGCAATGCTGTTAGCCTCACTGTTTAACTCGCTAATTTGAGAAGAAGCACTTCCTTTTTGCTCTTTCACTTGCTTGAATAGCTTGTCTTTTTCATCAAGCTGTTTATTCAAGTCTGTTTGAAGTGTTTCAAGCTTTGTAAGTGTCTTTTGAACATCTTCAAGCTTTGTGTTTAATTCGTTTTCAGACTTTTGGAGCTCAGCTTTGTCTTTTTCTTGCTCTTTAATGATTTCGCTGTCTGCGTTGATGAGTGTAGATACTGCACCTGCACGGCTGATGAAATCGCTAAAGCTTTTCGCTCCTAGTAATACATCTATGTATTTCGTAGAACCGCCGCTTTCTTGAAGCGCACGTACACGCTTTTTCAAGAATTTGTTTCGATCTTCAATACGTTTTTCAGTATCAGCAATGTCTTTTTTCAGTGCATTGATTTCTTTTTTCGTTTGTTCATTTTCTTTTTGTTTTTCTTCGATTTGATCACTTGTTTTTAAAGCTTTCTCGTCAATTTCTTTTAGCTTTAGTGCAAGTGCCTCTTGTTTTGCTTCAAGCTTTGAAAGCTCATCTTTTTTCTTTTGAAGGTTTTTGTTGACCTCAGATTGCTTGCTGTCCAGCTCTTGTTTCTTTTGTTCAAAGTTCTGTGCGTTTGCTTCATGAGTAAATGGGATAAATAAACTGCTCGCTCCGATGACCGAAGCTAAACCGAAAGTAATAAACTTTTTCACGAATAGTTCCTCCTTTGACAATTTCCAAGCGACATGAGAAAGCAGCAAATTCTCTGCGACCAATCTGTGCTATCTATGTCTTTCTTCCTGATTGATCAGTCAGATGTTGACCAGATTGTTTCTATCACTAGGTGTTTCATTATGTATAGTAAAATATCTAAATATATGTCTTTGTTTTAATCCACGATTTTCATTATACATGAGACATCGACAAAATGAGCTAATATTTTTATTACATTTATGTTTCAAAAACATGTCGTGATTGTCATACTTCGCCAAATCCTTGCAAATCCCACCTTTTTATCCAAGAAAAAAGCATGACCTTTTCGGCCATGCTGCAATCTTCTAAATCTATTTACCTATTTAATCAATTAATGTACAAATGACTTGTTCATATTTAGACAGTGTTTGAACACTGATTTGAAAAGAGGCTGCAATCTCTTTTTTGCTCATAGATTCTTCTTGCTCCTGCATCCATAAATAATAGGATGCTGCTGCCCATGCAGGCGCATTTTTCTTATCTACGCCAGAAGCACGTGCCTGCTGAATAATATGGAATAACCAAAAATAAGGCATATGGCTGTCAGGCTGAACAGCTTCTTCCAAGCTGGATGCCGCCTGTTTTGCGAAAACCGCATCTTCTGAAAAAGACCGTTCTTCCATTTCATCTTCGTATAAGAGCAGTTCAATGAATTGCTGTTCAAAAGCTGTTTTCGCTGCGCGTGCATCAAGGACAGATTGAAGAACGTCACGTTCTCCTTTTTGTTTGCTTACATAGTACGCCGTCAGCCGCTCCTCAATGGAGACCATTGGCTCAGTCTCCTCAGGTTTATCCTGCCATGGCTTGATTTCATCTGCATCGATATCTTCTTCGACCATCTTATCCCAAACCGTCTGTGCAAGCGTTTTGTGACCTGTATAATAAGCTGCGCTTGCGAGCCAGTATAAAAATGTACTATCTCCTTGAAAGCCTGTTTTGTACAAAGAATAAAGCCATTTAAATGCCCATTCAAATTCTCCAACTAGGGCAAATGTTGCGCCAAGCTTATAACGCTGTTCACTTAATATTGGATACACGTGCGTTAATTGCTTTGCTAACGTATTGACCTTTTCTTCTTCTTTTTCATAATGATAGAAGACTAGCTGGTTGCAAAGGGCATGCAGATTACCCGGATTTTCATGTAGAACCCGGTTCAGCATCTCTTTTGCCTGATGGATTTGACCAGAATAAAAATAGGCCAATGCGAGATTGTTATACGCTGACCAAAATTCTGGATACTCAACAATCATCTGTTCCAGCATCTCAATGGCTTCATCAAGCCTGCCGCTTTCCAGTAAGTGATTTGCTTGATCCTGCTTCACAATCAGGTCATCCTGATCGTAAGGAAAATCTTCGTTCTCTTCGTCACTCATATCGAGCAGGTCGAGAAGGTCATCATTTTCATCTGCAAATTCCCCGTTCTCTTCTAATGAAGCATAGGCAGTCGCTGACTTATATGCCTCTTGAAAGAGTCCTAGATTCGCATAATTATTGGCTTTAAAATAGTGACACTCAAACATATTTTCATCAATATGTTCAAGGATGAAATCAAGCAGTTCATTTGATTGTTGGAAATGACCCATTTCAGTATAAATAATAGCAAGCTGTGACAGCATTTCTACATTTTCAGGCTCAAGTACGATAGCCCGCTGTATGAGCTTACTCGCTTTAGATAGATTTCTTTCTCTATAAGCTTTTAGACCTTTATGAAAAAAGTAATGCCCATCTTGGAATAGCTGGACGACTTGTGTGTGATTATTTTGAGAAGTGTATTTACTCACTGATACCCTCCATTTCGAACAGTGTACCGTGTGTAGTATAACATACTTCAAGAGTCGTCACATAGAACAAAAGAAAAGGAAGGATTTGTTTTTCACTTAGGAAATAAAAAGCCGGAGGTGTCCCCGGCTTTTCACTCGCCTTGATGACGTTTTTTTAATACTTTTAATACATCATCAAGTGGCAATTGCTGTTCACGTAATAACACAAGCAGGTGATACAGAAGATCGGCTGTTTCCCATTTCAATTCTTCTTGATCCCGGTTTTTCGCGGCAATGATGACCTCTGACGCTTCTTCCCCTACCTTTTTCAGGATTTTATCGACCCCTTTTTCAAATAGATAGGTTGTATAAGCGCCTTCTGGCATTTCTGCCTGACGTTTCGCAATCACCTGTTCAAGTTCATTTAAAATTGCAAAACGATCCTGCTCTTCCGTTTGACGCTTCACGCCTTCTTCCGAAAAGCAGCTATAGCTGCCAGTGTGGCACGCTGGTCCACTTGGTGAGACAAGAATAAGCAGAGCATCCTTGTCACAGTCATATCGAATGGATGTGACTCGCTGAGTATGTCCAGATGTGGCGCCTTTGTGCCAAAGCTCGTTTCTTGATCGGCTGTAAAACCATGTTTCCCCTGTCTCTAGTGTTTTTTCATAGGATTCTTGATTCATATACGCCAATGTCAATACTTCCTTACTTTGAGCATCCTGTACAATCGCAGGTATCAGGCCTGCCTCATTAAAGGATAATTCGTTTCCCTGTTTCATCTGACCTTCACCCCGTGTTCTCTCAAGTATGTCTTTACCTCTTGAATTGAAGTCTCTTTATAATGAAAAATGGAAGCTGCTAAAGCTGCATCCGCTTCTCCTTTTGTAAATGCCTCCAGCATATGCTGAGCATTGCCAGCACCTCCCGAGGCAATGACAGGTACGGTGACAGCTTCTGACACAAGCTTTGTTAATCGATGATCAAAGCCCTTTTTCTCACCGTCGGCATCCATACTTGTCAGCAAGATCTCTCCTGCCCCCCTCAGCACGGCTTCTTTTGCCCAATCGCTAACCTCTATATCCGTTTGACGGCGCCCTCCGTGTGTATAAACCATGTACGCTTTTTTCTCTTCATCGTACTTTGCATCTATTGCAACGACGATGCACTGAGAACCAAAAAAATCGGCGCCTTCAGAAATCAGTTCTGGTCTTAAAACTGCCGCTGTGTTCACAGATACTTTGTCTGCACCCGCTCTTAATATGCGCTTCATGTCATCAAGGTGGTTAATTCCGCCGCCTACCGTAAAAGGGATGGCAAGAGTGGACGCCACTTGCTTGACCATATCCACCATCGTTTTCCGGCCTTCATGAGAGGCAGAAATATCAAGAAAGACGAGTTCATCCGCCCCTTCCTCATCATACATCTGCGCTAATTCTACCGGATCACCGGCATCCTTTAAGCCGAGGAATTGCACCCCTTTGACCACACGACCTTCCTTCACATCGAGACATGGGATGATTCGTTTTGTCATCATACGCGGTCAAGCCCTTCAATTGCTTCAGCTAAAGTAAACCGCTCCGTATAAAGTGCCTTTCCAATGATTGCACCAGAAACGCCTGACTGTTTTTGTGCTGACAGCTTTTGGAGATCGGCTACCGAACTGATACCGCCTGAGGCAATAACTTGTTTGCCAGTAGCTTCTGCTAAGCGAATTGTACTTTCCACATTGGGCCCAGCCAGCATGCCGTCCATTTGAATATCTGTGAAAATAAAGACCTCCGCGCCTTCCTTTGCCAATTCTTTGCCGAGATCCTCTGCCTTCACTTTCGACGTTTCAAGCCACCCCTCAGTCGATACGAATCCATTTCGCGCATCAATGCCAATCGCTATTTTCTCCCCATATTGCGCAAGCATTTTTTTCACAAAGGCAGGGTTAGAAACAGCCGAGCTGCCAAGGATGACTCTAGCTACACCATTGTTTATATAAAAGGCAACGTCTTCTTCTGTCCGAATGCCACCACCAATTTGTACATTTACATCTAAGGATGAAGCAATCGCCAGCACATGCTCATGATTGACGCGACTCCCCGCTTTGGCACCATCTAGGTCAACGAGATGAATCCACTTTGCTCCTTCATTTGCAAATCGCGTCGCCATATCGAGCGGCGAATCTCCATAAATGGTTTCTTGATCATAATCTCCTTGCACGAGCCGTACACATTTGCCATTTCTCATATCAATCGCTGGATACAATGTAAAGTCACTCATTTGTTCACCCTCTGTTCGTTTGCTAATTGAATAAATTGTTTGAGCAGCGCCATGCCCGTTGTACTGCTTTTTTCAGGGTGAAACTGTGCGCCTAGCACATTTCCCATGCCAACAACTGCTGGTACTTGAACGCCATAGTCTGCGCTTGCTAATTGCTCTTCTGGATTCATATCCCTCACATAATAAGAGTGAACAAAGTACGCAAATCCTTCCGGTACCCCGTCAAACAATGGGGAGGGCTGATGAAATGTGAGCTCATTCCACCCCATATGAGGCACCTTCAGCCTTTGCCCACCCTGGTCACGATCCTTTAGAAGAACGACACGCCCTTTTAGCAGCCCCAAACCTTTCGTACGCCCTGCCTCTTCACTTTCTTCAAATAACAGCTGCATCCCAAGACAAATGCCAAATAGCAGCTTTCCTTCCTGCACTACTTGGTGGATAAACGCCTCAAGCCCTGTCTGTTTTAACAGCTGCATCGCATCACGAAACGAACCGACCCCAGGCAAAATATAAGCATCTGCCTTTTTGAGCTCCTCCACATCAGAGGAGACGATATAACGGGCACCTGCTCGTTCCAGTGCTTTTGATACGCTGAACAAATTTCCCATTCCGTAATCAATGACTCCGATCATTAGAGCATCCCCTTTGTTGAAGGAATCCCTTTCACACGTGGATCAATGGTTGTTGCTTCATCTAAAGCACGTGCCATTGCTTTAAAAATAGCTTCAATTATATGGTGTGTATTGGTTCCATAGTGAACAATTACATGAAGATTTATACGAGCTTCTAACGCAAACTTCCAAAGAAACTCATGTATGAGCTCTGTATCAAAGGTACCGACCTTTTGACTTGGAAAGGCCGCTCTCATTTCTAAATGAGGACGATTGCTTAAGTCGACCACGACCTGGGCAAGCGTTTCATCCATTGGAACAAAACTGGAGCCATATCGCTTGATTCCCTTTTTATCACCTAACGCTTCCTTAAACATTTGCCCAAGCACGATGCCGATATCTTCCGTTGTGTGGTGATCATCAACATCCGTATCTCCTTTCGCATCGACGGTCAAATTAAAGTGTCCATGCTTCGTAAATAGATCGAGCATGTGTGTCATAAAAGGGACATCTGTTTGAATATCCGCTGTTCCTTCCCCATCAATCTCTAACGATAACGAAATATTCGTTTCATTTGTTTGTCTCGCTGTTTCCGCCTGTCTCATGACGATTCCCCCCGCTTTCTCGATTCAATCGACCTTGCATGTGCTTCGAGCCCCTCTAACCTAGCAAAAGCCGCAATGCTATCCCTGTGTGTCTCAAAGGCTTCTTGACTATATGAAATAATGCTTGTTTTCTTTTGAAAATCGGTCACACCAAGCGGGCTAGAAAATCTGGCTGTTCCGTTGGTTGGCAGCACGTGATTCGGTCCTGCAAAATAATCTCCCACCGGCTCAGGGCTATAACGCCCTAAAAAAATCGCCCCTGCATGCTTGATTTGACCAAGAAATGATTCTGGATATGCTGTCAGCACCTCTAAATGCTCTGGCGCTAACTGATTGACGACGTCTACTGCACGTTCCATGGAATCTGTCACGTATATACGGCCATGATGTTGTATGGATTGTGCAGCGATTGATTTTCTTGGCAAGGTGTCCAGCTGCGCTTGCACCTCAGCTCGCACATTTTCAGCAAGTGTCTTAGACGGGGTCACCAAAATACTAGATGCTAGCGCATCATGCTCTGCCTGAGAAAGTAGATCGGCCGCCACCTCATATGCTATGGCCGTGTCATCTGCTAGAACCGCAATTTCACTAGGACCGGCAATCATATCAATGTCTACCTGACCAAATACTTCCCGCTTTGCCAGTGCGACATAGATGTTGCCTGGACCTGTGATTTTATCAACAGGCTGGATGCTTTCTGTTCCATAGGCAAGTGCCGCAATCGCCTGTGCACCGCCCATTTTATACATCTCTGTAATGCCGAGCTCCTTCGCAGCAACGAGTACAGCGTCAGAGAGGTAGCCGTTTTTCCCTGGGGGTGTCACAAGGACAATTCGCTGAACACCAGCGACAAGCGCGGGAATCACATTCATCAAAACAGATGATGGATAAGCAGCTGTTCCGCCGGGGACATACACACCAACTGCCTCAAGTGGTGTCACCTTTTGTCCGAGCATCGAGCCATCCTGCTGGTGATAAAACCAAGAGGATGTCAGCTGACGCTCATGGTATGTGCGAATATGACGGATAGCCGTTTGGATCACATGAATCATGGCTGGGTCCAAACGTTCGGAGGCTTTTGTCATTTCCTCATCTGTGACAAGCGGATCTTCAAGCAGCACCCCATCAAATTGCTTTGTAAAAGACTGTACCGCTTGATCACCATTTAGCCTCACTTCTTGTATAATCCGCTGAACAGCCAGGCGCTGCTCTTCCGTGCCTGTATCTAAAGTCCGTTTGAGCGAGAGTGTCTCTGTCTCACCTTCTTGTATATAGGTGATGTTCATGATGTTTCCTCCCCTTCAATGATTCTTGCAAGGCGCTGCGCCATTTCATCGATCACCGCATCCTTCATCCGATAGCTCACAGGATTGACAATAAACCGTGATGTAATATCACAAATATGCTCCGTTTCAACAAGTCCGTTTTCCTTGAGTGTTTGACCTGTAGAGACAATGTCTACAATACGATCGGCGAGTCCGATGAGCGGTGCTAATTCAATGGAACCATTCAGCTTAATGATCTCCACCTGCTCCCCTTGCTCTCTAAAATAGGAAGATGCAACATTTGGGTACTTTGTTGCCACACGCGGTGCGACACCGCCCCAGCTAGCTCCCGGCAATCCGGCAACCGCTAAATGGCATTTACTGATGTTTAAATCAAGCACCTCGTACACATCACGAGCTTCTTCGAGCATGACATCCTTTCCTGCAATGCCAACATCTGCTACACCGTGCTCTACATAAGTCGTCACATCCATTGGCTTCGCTAAAATAAAGCGGAGGTTTTCTTCCGGTACATCGATGATTAACTTTCTTGAATCCTCGAATTCCTCTGGCAGTTGATATCCTGCCTGCCTTAACAGCCCTGCGGCTTCTTCAAATATTCGGCCCTTTGGCATCGCCATCGTCAATACTTTACCCATTTTGTTCTCCCTTTCTAGCGCCGATAAAATAAGTCACCTGCTCAAATGCCTTGGTCATCGCGTCAATATTTTCAATCCCTGCTAAGTCTTGCAAGACGATCTTTTTCCCTTTTGACCGCTCCTTTTCTGCAAAAGCAAAAGCCTCCAGCCGTTGTTCTTTACTAAAAATCACTGCCTCCTGCGGCTCATTGATTTCTTTTGCATCAAGCGCTTCAAGCAGACGGTCTAATCGAAGTCCGAATCCTGTAGCTGGTGCAGGTGCATCAAAATGAGCAAGCAATTGGTCATATCTGCCGCCACTTCCGATGACTGACCCAACATGATCTGCAAATACTTCAAACAAAATACCCGTGTAGTAGCTCATATGACTCACCATGCTTAAATCTAGACGGATATATTCTGTACAGTCGTAATCTTCAAGTGTCTCCCAAAGCGACTTTAACTGCGTAAGCACCTCTTTTCCTTCTTGTGAAACGACGATTTCCTCTGCCCGCTCTGTGACTTCCTGGCCGCCTCTTAACTCTAAAAGCTGTAACAGCCTCGTTTTATCGATGGAGGAGAGTGGCAATTGCTTCACATGCTGACGGTACCCTACATAATTCTTTTCATATAAAAATCGGCGAAGAACGTTTGCACGCTCTGTATTTCCCAGTACATCTACAAATAACGTCTCTGCTAAAGCGACATGCCCAATCGCGATTTTGAAGGATTTGAGCCCAGCATTTTTTAATGCGAATACGACAAGCGCGATCACTTCAGCATCTGCACTAATCGAACCGTCTCCAATTAACTCAATTCCGACCTGCTCAAATTCTGATGGCCTTCCGCCTTCTCTTTCCTGTGCCCGGAACACATTGGCCGCATACCCAACGCGAAGCGGATACGCCTGTTCATGAAGCTTTGATGCTGCCACTCTCGCAATAGGTCCCGTCATATCAGGTCTGAGTACAAGGGTTTGCCCGTTCTGATCTAAAAGCTTAAAGAGCTGTGTATCTGTAATCGCCGATTGAACACCGACTGTATCGTAAAATTCAAGCGTTGGTGTCTCCATCAACCGGTAACCCCAACCGTTCATGACCTCTGTTAAGGAATGTCTCACTTTTTTCTTCGTCTCATACAATCCTGGTAATGAATCCCGCATACCATATGGTTTCTCAAACATAAACATGTTCTTCTGCACCTCCAACACATTAAAACAAAAAATTCAGAATCCTTTAGTTCGCTAATATGATAATATACTAACAAAATAAAGTAATTAAATCAATCATTTTTATTTTCTCTCTATTTTCATGAAAAATTTGTGGAATTATTACATTCAAGTGACACCTATCTCTTTTCTGCATGTTGGGTGAAAGAACGTGCTATAATACATAAAAATATTGAATAAAACAGGAGATTACAGTGAAGTTCATCCAGACATTAATCTTAACTTTGTTGTGCGCATGCCTTGTTTATTTCGGCTTTATATACGTGACACAAATCGACCAAGTCAAAAAGACAGCTTCACCACACGAAGCAGCCAAAGAAAAAGAAAACGATACGGCACTCGCAGCTGAAGAAACACGATCAACGAAAAAAACAGATACCACCTATTCTTCCTTAAAAGGAAGCAAAAAAGCCATGGACGTCATCCTCTACAATCAAATGGATGCCCCAAAGCTTTATAATGGATGCGAAGTCACAAGCTTAGCGATGCTTCTTCATTACAGCGGCTACGAGCAAGTGACGAAAGACACATTGGCAAATGAAATTAATCGTGTTCCACTCAATTATGAAAATGGCTTAAAAGGAGACCCACATGACGGGTTTGTAGGCGATATGGAGAATGGACCAGGTCTCGGTGTATACCATGAACCTATTTATCAGCTTGCGAAAAAATATGCGGGCGCTCAAGTCGTCGACTTAAGCGGAAAACCTGTCAAAAAGGCCATCTATCAATCACTTGAAAAAGGGTATCCTGTTTGGGTGATTACCACATCCACCTTTGACAAAATAGATAACATCGAAACATGGAATACACCAAATGGCAAAATAGATGTAAGCTTTAATATGCATAGCGTGGTCATCACAGGCTATGACAAGGAGCATGTCTACTTAAATAACCCATACGGAGAAAAGAATCAAAAAGTCGATCGCGATCAGTTTGAAGATTCTTGGGAACAGATGGGCAGGCAGGCGATTATCATTAAAGCATAGAACAATTTCTCTTTGAAAACATGAAAACCCATCCTCTATCCGAATAGAGGATGGGTTTTTCATGATGATAGTATTTCCTTCAGACTGTTCTCAAGCTTTTCAGCTGTCATTACTCCTCCGCCTACACTGAAGCATTCAACCTTTTTTAATAAAAATGAGAGATAATTCTTGATCGTTAAACTCCTCACTCATCGTTTTTAGCGGCAACGAATCGCTTATTCTGCTTCAGATACAACCGTAAAACGTTCTCCAACATGGGCAGCCTGCTCAATTTCATCGACAAGCGCAATGGCGTAGTCGGCATAGCTCACATAGCTGTCACCTTTAGAATTGACAATCAGTTGGTCTTTCCCTTTCACATAAGAACCTGTGCGTTTGCCAGCTGGATCAAAGAATGCAGCAGGGCTGAGGAAAGTCCATTTTAATCCTTCGGTTTGTTGAAGGTCTTTTAAGTTTTCACCTTGCTGTGAAGCAGTAGGCACATACTCCTTTGGAAATTCCGGTGTGTCAACAAGTCTTGTTGTTTTGGCTTCATCAACAAAAAGACTGCCCGCTCCACCCACAACGATTAAACGGGTACCGGGTACCTCTTTCAAAATATCAATCAGCTTTTTCCCTGCCTCTACGTGAAGGTGCTCTTGTCCAGCAGGTGCGCCAAATGCATTGACGATGACATCAAAGCCTTTGATGTCTTCTGCTTGTAAATGAAACACATCCTTCTCAATAACAGCTACGGATGAATCTGTCACTTTTTTCGCATCTCGAACGATGGCTGTTACCTCATGTCCTCTTGATTGAGCCTCTTTTACAATTTCCTGTCCTGCTTTACCTGTAGCGCCAATAATGCCGATTTTCATATGAATTCCTCCTGTAAAATGATTTTATTTAATAAACAAAGGTGTAACCGATTTAGTTACAACAGAGGTAAAAAAAATTGAATAGATCATCCAATTTTTTTGATTAACACCTGCGTTAGTTCACTTAATTTGATCTCAGCAAGCACTTGCTCCATCGCACTTTGAGCGCGGCACAAGATTAACTCAAGCACAGCCTGGATATTTGCACCGATCGGACAGTCAGGATTTGGGCTTTCATGGATTTGAAACAATTCTCCCTCATCCACCACCTCAACCGCTTTATACACATCAAGCAGCGTGATATCGTCTTCACTGCGGTTCAGCTGAGAACCGCCTTTGCCAAGACTCGTTGAGATTAGGCCTGCTTTTTTTAATTTACTCATAATACGGCGGATGACCACTGGGTTTGTATTTACACTTCCCGCGATATCCTCCGATGTCTGTAATGATCCTTTTTCAAGTGATAGCAAGGCCAGAATATGGACAGCGACAGTAAATCTGCTGCTGATTTTCATGTTTTCTCACCTCTGTTGTAATCATTATAGTTACACCATAACATATTGTCAACAAAAAAGTCTGCCGAGCTACTCAGCAGACGTAGATTGACGTGCATTCATTTCTTCTTTCGTATAAATCATGCGCATTGGATTTCCTCCAACAAATGAGCCTGCTGGAACATCCTTATGAACAAGTGTACCAGCGGACACGATCGCCCCATCCCCAATAGTCACACCAGGTAAAATGGTGGAATTGGCTCCAATTAAGACTTCATCCCCAATATAGACTTCCCCAAGTCTGTATTCTTTAATCAAATACTCATGGGTCAAAATGGTTGTGTTATAGCCAATCACCGAATTTCGACCGACCGTGATTTTCTCAGGAAACATGAGATCCACCATGACCATTAAGGCAAACGCTGTATCTTCGCCAACCTTCATACGAAGAAAGGTTCGGTATATCCAATTTTTCATTCCCATAAAAGGCGTGTACCGTGCGATTTGAATGAAAATAAAGTTTTTCACCACTTTGAAAAAGGGGACCGTCCGATAGACTTGTCGTAACGAATTGACCCCTTTTACAGGATATCGATCTGTTTTTCTCAACTCAATCAGCTCCAACAATCGCCAGAAGATCACTCATTTTCTTTAGCATAAAATCAGGGCGATGCTTTAAAAGGGCCTCTTCTCCCTTAATTGACCAAGCAACACCTGCTGTTTTTGTCCCTGCCGCTTGACCAGACAAAATATCGTGATAATTATCGCCGACCATCACCGCTTCATGTGGATCACTGCCAAGCTTGGATAATGCCAGCTGGACTGGCTCCGGATGCGGCTTCTCATTTTGGACATCATCGAGCGTCACAATCACCTCAAAGAATGGCTCTAAACCGGTCAGCTTCAATCCCATTAACACTGTGTCACGTACCTTTGTTGTGACAATTCCAAGCTTAAATCCTCGATCCTGCAAAACCTTCAATGTATCTATAACAGTCTCATATTCAGTCACGAGCAGATCATGCTGTTCATGATTAAACGTACGGTACATCTGAATCATGTCATCCGTTAGATCAGGGTCCATCGCAGAGAATGTATCAAATAATGACGGACCAATGAAATGGAGGATCTCTTCACGGCTGTACTGATCAGGGTAATAATGATCAAGCGTATGTTGAAATGAAGCAATAATTAATTCATTCGTATTGATTAATGTGCCATCTAAATCAAATAGCACGGTGTTAACAGTTGATTCGTTCATATGGCTTCCTTTCTAACAACTGCGAGCTCGCGCTTTCGCCAAATATAGCTAATGGCAGCTGTTAATAAAATAGCAGATATCAGACGGATGACAAGAAGCGGCCACACAGGAATCCCAAGTGGAATAAATATCAGCGTGTCTTCGACTACTGCATGGCAGGCAACAAGGAAAATGAAAGCAAGGGTTAAATCCTTTTTACTCACGCCGTCCTCTTCCACTGCCTTCATCATCACGCCAGCTCCGTATGCTAGACCAATGGTTAACCCAGCGACCATCGTCATCGACGTATTTTCTTTCATTCCAAGCATTCTCGTAAATGGAGACAGCCACTTAGACAGCGTATGGAGCCATCCTAAATCTCTCATGAATTGAATGATGATCATGAGAGGGATGACGATACAGGCGAGCTGGAGCACACCGAGTACGGCTTTTTGTAAAGCGACAAGGACGATCATGTACCAGCTGGAAGGCACATCAGCCGTTTGGGCTGCTGTCAGCAGTCCATATTGTGCCGGCTCCTGGCCTCCCTGCCAAACGAGATGAATAACAATAGCCGAAACAACAGCAAGACTGATTCTGACCAGCAAAATGACAGACACTCTCAGTCCAACCTTTGCTGCCACAGTCGATTCGATGATCAGGTTGTGACAAAAGGACAGCATCACGGCCAAAATAAACACTTCCTTCACAGGAAGATCTAGAGTCAAAATGGCCGCTATGCCCGCATACAAGTTCAGCACATTTCCTAACACAAGCGGAATGGCTGCTTCTCCTGAAAGACCAAACAATCCCATAAATGGCCGTATGAATTGAATGATCCAATCCATAACAGGCGTATGCTGCAAGATACTGACGAGAATGGTAACCGGAAAGATGACTTTTCCAAGTGTCCAAGTTGTCGATAGCCCTGCTTTTAAGCCGTTTTTCCATGTCTCCTGCATCCTTCTGATCCCCCCTGCTTTAATTCGATGAGTTGTTCTCTTTATACGGGATCGATGCGTGACCTTTTATTCTTCTAAAGATCAGCAGCAGAACAGCCACTACAAAAATGGCAATCGAAATCATTTGAGCGATTCGAAGATGTTCTGTCAGCATCAAACTGTCCGTTCTCATACCTTCTATGAAGAAACGACCGATTGAATACCAAATTAAATAAGACAAGAAGATTTCGCCTCTGCGCATCGATGTTCTACGTAATAAAATCAAGATCACAACACCGGCAAGATTCCATAATGATTCGTATAAGAACGTTGGGTGATAATACGTCCCATCAATATACATTTGATTAATGATAAACTCAGGCAAATGCAAATTCTCTAAAAAGGCTCTTGAAACAGCCTCACCATGCGCTTCCTGATTAATAAAGTTCCCCCAGCGTCCAATGGCCTGCGCCAGTAAAATACTAGGTGCTGCTACATCCGCTATTTTCCAGAAGGACACCTTTTTCACTTTTGTGAAGACGATCGCTGTCAGCACAGCACCTATCAGCCCGCCATGGATGGCAATTCCGCCATGCCAAATCTTAATGATTTCATTTGGGTGCTGCTGATAGTAATCCCATTCGAAGGATACATAATAAATTCGTGCACAAATAATCGCTATTGGAATGGCAAATAAGATTAAATCAATAAACGTATCTTTATTGATTCCTCTTTTCTCACATTCTCTCAGTGCGAGCCAGAGTCCTAGTAAGGCTCCGACCCCAATGATCACACCATACCAATGAACCGAAAGAGGTCCGAGCTGAAAAGCAATCGGATCAATTGGCTGAATCGCTTCGTTCATATAGACAACTCCTATTCATCTTGGCCATTGTCTTCAATGACATCGGCTAGTTTACTTGTAAATTGTTCCGCCGCATTATGTCCCATGCGTTTTAACCTGAAGTTCATCGCAGCCACCTCAATGATAACCGCTAAGTTTCGACCAGGGCGGACAGGAATGGTCAGCTTCGGTACATCTGTATCGATGATTCGCATTTTCTCTTCTTCAAGTCCTAAACGATCGTACTGTTTGCCTTGTTCCCAAAGCTCAAGGTTCATGACAATCGTAATTCTCTTATAGCTTCTGACAGCCCCAGCTCCAAATAAGGTCATCACATTAATGATGCCTAACCCGCGGATTTCTAAAAGATGTTCAATCAGCTCTGGTGCGCTTCCGACTAGCGTATCCTGATCCTCTTGACGGATTTCCACGCAATCATCTGCGACCAGCCTGTGTCCTCTCTTCACTAATTCTAAGGCTGTTTCACTTTTTCCTACTCCGCTTTTTCCAATTAACAATACACCTACACCATATACATCAACAAGTACGCCATGAATCGCGGTCGTAGGTGCAAGCTTGCTTTCTAAAAAGTTGGTCAAACGACTCGAAAGTCTTGTCGTTTTTAGGCTTGAACGTAACACAGGTACACCATTTTCATTTGAAGCTTCAATTAATTCCTTCGGCACTTCACGATCTCGTGACAAAATAATTGCAGGGGTAATATCAGTACAAAGAGACATCATTCTCTGCTTTCGTTCGCGTTCTGGGAGCTGTTCAAAAAAAGAAAGCTCTGTTTTCCCTAAAAGTTGAACTCTTTCTTTTGGGTAATATGTAAAATAACCAGCCATTTCAATACCTGGTCTGGAAAGATCACTGATTGTAATGGGACGATTAATCCCTTCTTCCCCACTTACCAGTTCAAGATGAAATTGTTCCATTATGTCCTTCGTACGAACTTTCGGCACGCTTCTTCCTCCTTTTATCACAGGCGATTCAGAAATACAGCTCTATTTTATCACTTTCAATGATGATCCCAAAACAGTATTTTATCCTGATCCTGTTTCCGTTCATTTACTGGTATAGACAACTATACTTAAAAAGGGTAAACTAAGTCAAAGACAATGACTAAAGGGGGCACAATCATGAGCAGCTCTTTATTGCTCTCCAATATTCATATTGTGACAAAGACTGAAATGATTGCAAACGGTTTTGTCGGTTTACGCGACGGCAAGATTGACTATATTTCAACAACACCACCGACAGGAAATTATGAAAAAGTATATATTTCCCGGGAAAACTTTTATTTACTTCCCGGAATGATTGATATTCACATCCATGGCGGATATGGAGCAGATATGATGGATGCGACATCAGAAGCCATGAATACACTCGCTGACAACTTACCGTTAGAAGGAACGACAAGTTTTTTAGCCACAACCATCACTCAAAACCATCATGAGATAGAGCAAGCACTTAAAAATGTCGCCAAGTGGAAACAATACAATGAAGAACAAGCAGGCGTTCAGGCACAATGTTTAGGTATCCATCTTGAAGGTCCTTTTATTTCTAAAGATAAAGCAGGGGCACAGCCTGTTCAATGGATACAGCAGCCCGATCGCCCTCTTTTTGAAAAATGGTTGGATGCTTCTGAACGGCTTATTCGAATTGTCACGTTCGCACCTGAGGAAGACCCTGACTTTGCTTTTCTTTCCTTGTTGCAAGAAAAAAACATTATTCCTTCTATTGGACATACGAATGCCCATCATGACATGATTGAATTAGCAGCAAAGCATGGTGCACGCCATGTCACGCATCTTTATAATGCACTGAGTTCGTTTCAGCATCGTGAACCAAACGCTGTAGGAGCTGCTCTTACAAACGAGGATCTCCATACTGAGCTGATTACGGATGGGATACACTCCCACCCACTTTCCATCAAGCTTGCGTATTTGGCAAAAGGAAGTGATCGTTTAATGATGATCACAGACTCGATGCGCGCAAAAGGACTTGGAAATGGCACGTATGAATTTGGGGGTCAAACAGTCACAGTGAGCGGCGAACAAGCTTTACTGGCAGATGGTACACTTGCAGGATCGATTCTGCGAATGAAAGATGGCGTCAAACGGATGAAACAGATCACACATTGCGAATGGACAGAGATCGCAAAGATGACCTCAACTAATGCAGCCATTCAGCTAGGACTTGATCAGCAGCTTGGTTCGATTGAAGTTGGAAAACAAGCAGACCTTGTGATCTGGGATGAGTCTGGTGAACTAATGATGACGATCTGCCATGGACAAATCGTCTTTGAGAAAAAGGAGGCCAACCACTAATGAACATCATTGAATTTGAAGATAAAGAACAATTAGGAAAAGAAGCAGCAGCCCTGATCGCGCGCACAATCGCTTCTAAACCAGATGCCGTACTCGGCCTGGCAACGGGCGGTACACCTCTTGATACGTATCAAGAGTTAATTCACCTTCATCAATCACAACAATTGTCTTTCAAACAAACAAAAACAGTCAATTTAGATGAATATGCAGGCCTTGATCCAGATCATGAAAATAGTTATATGACCTATATGAAACGTCATTTATTTGATCATATTGATCTTCCACAGGATCAGTATTTTCTTCCAAATGGCGCTGCACCTGATTTAGAAAAAGAATGCTTAAGATATGATCAGCTCATTCAAGATATAGGCGGCATCGACCTTCAGCTTCTTGGAATCGGTCAAAATGGACATATTGGGTTTAACGAGCCCGGTACCCCATTTAACTCAAAGACTCATGTCGTGCAACTAGATGAAAACACACGGCAGGCCAATGCAAGATACTTTTCTTCTATTGATGAAGTGCCTACACATGCCATCACCATGGGCATTGCAAGCATTCTTTCTAGTAAAAAGATTCTCCTTCTTGCATCAGGAAAATCAAAAGCGAAAGTGATACAATATTTAGAACAGACTGAGATACACCCAGACTTCCCAGCATCTGCTCTGAAACTTCATGAAGATGTGACGATTTTGATTGATCGAGAAGCTGGTTCACTACGCTAAAGCTAAACACGAGAGGATTTTCACATGTTTATTGATAAGCAGTCACCTATTCCGATGTACCATCAGATTATGGAGAACTTGAAAAAACAGATTGAGGATGGAACATTAGCACCTGATACACTCATTCCTTCTGAAAGAGAATATGCCGAGCGCTTTGGTATAAGTCGAATGACTGTCAGACAAGCCTTATCGAACCTTGTGAACGAAGGATATTTGTATCGACAAAAAGGAAAAGGCACCTTTGTGAGTCGAAAAAAATTTGAACAGCCGCTTCAAGGCTTAACAAGCTTTACAGAGGATATGCGTCAGCGTGGTCTTAAAGCTTCAAGCCAGCTGATTGATTTCACAAAAACCGTCTGTCCAGATCACTTGCTGCCTGTCTTACAACTGTCAAATGGCGATGCTATATTTGAACTCAAACGGATACGCCTCGCAAATGATGAACCGATGGCGATTGAAACGAGCTATATCCCTGAAGCATTTGCAGGAGATTTAACAAGGGAACATTTAACTGGCTCTATATATGAATATATAGAGACTCAAACAGGCCTTACAATTGCTCATGCAAAACAAGAGCTTGAATCGAATGTGGCTTCAAATGAAGAAGCACATGTGCTGTCTATTTCAACAGGCGATCCCGTGCTCTCAATCGCAAGAACGACTTATTTTCAGAATGATATTCCGTTTGAATATGTTCTTTCCGTTTATAGAGGAGATCGTTACAAGCTCATTCATACAATGGAAAGATAAACAGTGCCCTTATAAAAGGAGCACTGTTTTTATTTCCTAAGAAATGTTTCTTCACGATCATTTTTTGTATGGATTTTCCATATCGGTGAAATCGCTTTTCCTTGAAAACGATCTTTTGCTACGGTGTACCAATAATAGTCTTCGTTTGGCTTTAAGCCTTTCCACTCAAAGCTTGCTTTTTTGCCGCTTTTTACGCCGCGCGCCTCTCCTAACAAAACATTTGTGTACACATTGAGTTCAAAATAGTTGGTTTTGACAGATTTCATTTTCGGCGTCAAATCCACATCGATTGAAAATTCATCCTGATCTCCATACGTTTTAGGATCGTAGAAATGCTCTTGATTCATGTAAGGTGAGTATGTCGTAAAATGAAGCTGGTTTTTTTCTTGATCGGCTGTTATCAATCGCATAAACCCTTGTCCACCTTCAGGCCCTGACTGATAATCGGCGAGTATTTGATATACTTTCCGGTCTACTTTACCATCCTTGTCATCGTCAAGCTCATCTACTTTCCTGCTCGCTCCGTGATAGTGACCGCTAAATACCGCCACTATATTGGGATGGCGTTTCACTACCTGGTGGAAGATGAGGTCGCCAATCGGACTGCGGTTGCCACTGACCAACAAATACTCATGGAAATTTAAAATGACGATACGGTCTGGATGCTCAGAAATCACACGGTTCAACCAATCAATTTCATCTTGCTTAATCCCCCAGCCCATGTATACCATCATATAATCATTGCCACCGGCAGAGATGAGATCATAATGACCTCGATTGTTTTGATAGGATTCACCATAGTACGGTTTATTTGCAAAGCGTTTCTCACCGAAATATTTCCCATATTCCGCATAAAAACCGTCCTTATGTCGAACATCATGATTTCCTGCTAAAACACCATAAGGAATCTGATGCTCATCTAACACGCGCATAAACGTATCGGCTCGTTGCCATTGTTTATCTTTTGAATCATCCACAATGTCACCTGTATGGAACACATATTGAATGTTTAACTTTTCTCTCTGGTCTCTGATCCACTCGACCATTTGTTTAAAGATATGAGGATAGCTCTTTGCATAATATTGTGTGTCAGACATCCAAACCATCTTATATGGCTTTTGCGCTTTACTGATTTCATCCTGTACAAGCAAATCAAACGTATGATTCTTCATGTACTGTCTGACGGACAGCAGTCCTTTCAGGTAAAATTCCTTTTGATCCTTAGCAAAATGATGAGTAATTTTATCCCACTTTTCTTGCTGATGATTCCATGCATACATGGTCACCTTTCTCCCTGTCAATGAACTCCCTTTCCATATCGCTTCGACGACATCCTTTTCACGTACATCTTGATGAACCTTGATTTGAAAACGATGATAGGGAAAACGATGTAAATCCTTCGTTTCAACTGACTTACCATCAGCAAATGCAATGCGATTCCTTTCTTCATGAGAAAAGATCATTTCTCCTTTTTCGTTAAAGCTCTTTGGCGGTTCTGTCTCCGCTGCATATTTCAAAATGTTCATTGATGGATGCAACGATGTATATTGATACGCACGGTAAAAGGAATAATCCAGCTTATCATTCGTTGGGTCCTTGGTGAGCACAGTTTGCTTTGACGATTTCATTTTCGTCTTATCTGCTACACGCTCTGGTGGCTCAGGGTGTTCATGTACCGTCTTGAATTCCTTTTTCAACGTTGACATGTTTCCTGCGGCATCTTTTGCTTTAATTGTTAACGTGTGCTCCCCCGGGTTTAATTCGCTAGAGGACGTCTGGTATGGCAAGGAAATTGGCTTGCCATCTACATATGCTTTCATCTCTTCTATGCTACTCCAACGATCCGTTACCTTTGCTTTTAACGTAAAAGCTCCTTTATATGGATCCTTTGTTTGGACGTTGGTTTTAATTTTTGGACCCGTATTATCAACCATCACATGTACAGATGCATGCTCGTCTGATGTTTTGGCCTCAATCAGGTGCGGCCCCTCTTTCAACCTTCTTGTATCCCACTTCATAAACGTTGAAACATAAGCTTCTTTTGGTATTTCAAATTGAAATGTTCTGACCTTTTTGGCGTTACCGCTGTCTCCCATTCTCCATTCTTTTTCCGGCTTTGCATTGATTGGAGGAATTTGAGTTCCATTCGATAAAATCATTCGGACGTTTTTTAGTTCAAAATCATCGTGATTCTCACCAGGCAACCGATCAACTGGAGAAGATTTTGTTCCTGCATGGAAGGAGATCGATTGGAGACCTGCTTTTTTCATCTCTGCTTCTGGTATTGGCATTGTATAGGTACGATACACTTTTGTCGAATCATCAAAAATAGAAAGTAAGTGCTTACCTATGGACACACCATTTTTAAAATATAAATTTGTCCCTTTGACATCAAATGCAATATATGGATCTGCTTCAAGGGCAGAAAACACTTGCTGATTCCGCTTTCCATCTATCAATAATTCAATGCTTTTTTTCTGATCAGACGTTGCTTTTAATGGAAATAATCCTGAAACCGTATCTCCTTCTTCTACATTGAATCGAAGGCCATGAGCTTTGCTAACTTGCTCCACATCAATCATTTTTTTCATCGTCATTGCTGTATTTTCACCGTCTGACGCTTCAAGCTGATATTCCAATTGTTCTTTACCAATCAACTCAGGTGAGTAAATAATATGATGAAATAATCGGTCGTTATGATCTTTTTGAAGCAGTATTTCCTTAAAATCATCTTTCCGATTTGTTTGATAGCGAAGCTTGACGGTTTTGACGACCTGATCATCCTGTACATCTGCTTTAATCTCTATGCTTTCAGTTGGTTTCACTGGTTTCCTCACTGTCATATCTTCAATCACAGGTTTATGGATATCTTGAGAAATTTCTTTTTTCTCAGATGGAATTTGTGCTTTTAGCACTTTGCCAGGCGTAGGCTCTTCTTCAATTTTCGAGATTAGCTTCATTTGCGAAGTACCGTCCATTGGATATTTGAACAGCAAAGATTTATGCTCACTAAACCATGAAGGCTTTAAGCGAAATGCTGCTGAAGAAATCTCCTCCCCTATATTCGTTGTAATGGAAACAAGACGAGATTTAGAGTTGGAAAGCCCTTTGCTTTCGATGACAGATACATGCTCTCCCTCTTTTAATTGACTTTTGTACATGGCATTGAAGTCCGCTACAGTTAAATGCTCCTGTCCTTTTTTCCTCAGCCAGAAAACATACGGTTTTCCAGGTGAAAGAGTGACTGGATTTGTGTGAAAGGAATACACATCATCCATTTCGGTTCCTTGTGCAGGATTGCGGTAGCGAAGCTGATAATGTTTAAGAGAGATAGGCTCATGTGTTGTGTTATATACCTCAATAAATTCAAATGCATCTTTGCCTTTGCGATTTTTTGAATTGACAACAATTTCTGTGATGACTAAGTCCGGAATGCGCGAAAGATCCTCTTCAAATCCATTTAAGTGGACAGATTGTTCTGCCGTTTTGATCACGGACTTTTGCGTAAGAAACTCTGTATAGTAACGAACGGTTGAATTCCATAATTGATCTGGCGGAATTTTCGCTGTAAATTCTGGCTTCATACCTGGCAGCCGTTCCATTGGGATCAAACGGTACCCTAGCTCATCACTTTGTTTATAATACAAGTTCGCAGACAAAATTTGTTCCGGATCCGTAATCGACGCACGAAAATGGAGATCACGGCTTTTTTCCCCTAGAACTGGACGGACATCCACATGAAAGGGATCAAAGATAAAAGGAGAAAAAGGCTTGTCCGGTATATTGACCTGTGTTTGAATAAAAGGCCCTGCTGAAGCAGGCTGATTGAAACAAAAAAGAATGATAAAAAAACATAAAAGCATGATTTGTCTGCTCACGTTCACCATCGTGCACCGCCTCCCTTCGGATATTGTGTCTCCTGAAGGAAGTTTTTATGTCAGATGAAACGGAGAAACGATACAAAATGGGTCAAAAAAAACCGTTAGCTTTTTTTCGCTAACGGCTCCACAATTCCTTTTTGTATCAACAGATGGAAAATGGATAAGATGACAGCCATCCAAATGGCCGTTCCAAACCCATCAATATTAAAACTATCGCCCATAAAACTTGATGTCATCATAAGTGTGATGGCATTAATCACAAATAAGAACAATCCTAGTGTAAGAACGGTTACTGGAAGCGTTAAAATGATCAAAAACGGCTTCACTAAAATATTGAGCAAGGATAAAATGATACTTGCCACAATGGCTGCGCCAAACCCTTCAATATATACGCTCCCAAGCCCTGGCAGAATGCCTGAATCAAAATATCCAGCAATGACGATTAAAAGTAATGCATTGACTAAAATACTGACGATCCATCTAAGCATTTAGTTAGTGCCTTCTTCCGGAACAACAAAATACCAGATGAAGTAAACCAAGAAAATCGGCATAAATGCTGTCATAAATCCGATGATGACCGTTAAAATGCGAAGCAGAGATGCATCGACCCTTAAGTATTCGGCAAGTCCACCAACAACACCCGCTATTTTTTTATCTGTTGCTGAACGATAAAGCTTCTTCATGTAGAATCACTCCTTGTCTGATTGGTGCTTTACTTGTATTGAACCTGTTTTTGTTTCTGCAAAAATGGATATACTGTTCACTGCCTGTTGGTTGGCTTTGATCATTTTCTCTTTTTGTAATGTCTCATTTTTCTCTTTAATCATCTCTGCATCAAGCAAATCGTGAGAAATAGACCCAAGATTGCTTTTCAGCTCAGCGGTCACTGCACAAGCACGCGGGATCTGGACGTCCACACTGCCTGTTGTCGTTTTCGCATAAATGGAACGGCACTTCTCATCCGACAGCTGAACAGCAATGTTTCCGTTAAAGCTTTGGGCATCAATTGACTCACTTTTCCCGCGCAGGTCAATAAGCCCATTAATGGTTTCTACTTCAATCATACCACACTCGTGATCCGCCAGTTTAATTTGTCCGTTTGCTGTTTCAATTCCAACCTTTTCCGCCTGTAAAGAGGCAAAAGAGACAACACCATTGGTGGTTTTCGCAGTAAGTTCTTTTGTCTTTAGCTTTTCCCCGCGGATCGGACCATTAAACAGCTTAACCTTGATTTTATCGTATTGGATACGTGGCACATATAAAGTGACATTGACTTTCATTGTCTTCTTTTCGGTCCGGATAAAAAATTTATCCCCTTCGAGGCCGCAGTCCAATTGATTGAGAAATTGCTGTCTTGCCTGCTCTCCGTCTTCTGCACGGTAGATTTTCGCATGGCATTCTGCTCGAATATCACCATCGTCCCAAGGCATCACATTGAGACTGCCGTTCGCCAATTGAATATCTAAATGAGAGAGCGAAGCGTCTTTGAACTGAAAAATGTGCTCAACGTCGATCGACTGTCCAAAGTTCAAATCAAGATCTACGTCTTTCACCTTTTTCACCGCAGAATCTAACCAGCCAAACAACTTTGCACCAAGATTTTCTGTACCAGTTCCTTTGCTCTCCGTGCCTGCTTTTTCTTCATGAAAGGTGTGATCAACCGTTGATTTTTCTAATGAAACAGACGGATTTCCCTCCAGTTTTTCAAGCAGCGTAATCGCTTCTTTTGCAGATAATGTCCCGTCTTCTACTAATTTTAAAATGCGTTCTTTTTCATTCATACAAAGCCCCTCCTACGATTTGATGGATTGAAGTACTTTAATACCTTGAATGATATTCCAAATGACAGAGATCAAAAAGCCAATAGCGACTAAAAAGGACAAGATGAGCATCGTGATCACTGGCATGAGTGAGTCACTTGCCTGTGTCGACAATAAAAATGGGATAGACCCAAAAACCAGCAACACGCACGCTGCGACTGGCAAAACATGTGACCATAATGCTCGCAACGCGTGCCGTTTCGGTTCCTTTTGGTCGACTACAAAATATGCCACGATCGGTACAATAAACGGCATAAAAAATACACTGAAATAACAAATTGATGCAATGATCGACTGATCTCTATTCATATATATTCGCTCCTTCATGATGAAAATTCCTTTCTAACTCATACGTTTATTGCGTATCAAAAGTTTCAAAATCATTCGATTTACATATGACCTTAGACACAAATTACATCTTTTTGCACCTAAGTGTAGATTCTTCACGGATTACCCTTTAAAATATGTTGAAAAGATGGTGATTATCATTATAGGGGGTAATTATTTTGACAGATCATCATAATACTAACCACACGGCTCAAACGCTTTTAGACCTTATACAGAAACAAAAAAGCATGAACAGCGATATGATCAGGGAGCTTGAGACCATTCATCCGTCTCATCCACAGTATGGTGATATCCGTTATTTAAAAGTACTGCTCGACAGCAGCAGCACGCATATTTTAAAGGATTTAACGCAGCTCAGTCATTTAATGCCAAAGGAAGATGCGCAATAAAAGGAAAACCCCTCTTAACGAGGGGTTCAGATTGTTGACAAAGGGCTAAAATGATCTTGATTTTAGCCCTTTGTCTTCTTTTCAGCGTGATAGAAAACCTTTGAAGTCTAGAAAGAGCGAGCACTGGCGCAGCAGAGCGAATTTAACATTCGTGAGCACCAGCGCGCAGACCTGACAACGAATGCGAGGGTTTGTCTACACGCTGAAACCCCTCTTAACGAGGGTTTTTTTATGATGAAGTCACACTTTCTATTTCTTTGACCAACTGTTTCATTCGTTTACGGTCACGCTCTAAAATAGGCTTTAAGTATCGACCAGTGTAAGAAGCTTTTTCTTTTGCAATTTGCTCAGGAGTCCCAGAGGCAATGATCGTTCCGCCGCCAGCACCGCCCTCTGGTCCGAGATCAACGAGGTAATCAGCAGCCTTGATAATATCAAGGTTGTGCTCAATCACTAGCACCGTATCTCCGTTTTCGACCAAACGCTGAAGCACTTTTAATAAACGGGCAATATCATCCACATGCAGACCCGTTGTCGGCTCGTCTAAAATATAAAGAGACCTTCCGTTTGAACGTCGGTGAAGCTCAGATGCCAATTTCACACGCTGCGCCTCTCCCCCGGACAATGTCGTCGCAGGCTGTCCAAGTGTAATGTACCCTAGTCCAACATCAAAAATCGTTTGAAGCTTCCGCTTAATTTTCGGGATGTTCTCGAAAAATTGGAGTGCGTCCTCCACAGTCATTTCAAGCACATCAGCAATGTTCTTCCCTTTATATGTGACCTCAAGCGTCTCGCGGTTATAACGTTTCCCGTGGCACACCTCACAAGGCACATACACATCAGGTAAAAAGTGCATTTCGATTTTAATGATGCCATCTCCGCGACATGCCTCACAGCGTCCACCTTTGACGTTAAAGCTGAATCTACCTTTTTTATACCCTCGTACCTTTGCTTCATTGGTTTGTGCAAACACATCCCGCACATCGTCAAATACACCTGTATACGTGGCAGGGTTGGATCTTGGCGTACGGCCGATTGGAGATTGATCAATATCAATCACCTTATCTAAATGATCCATTCCTTTGATTTCTTTGTGCTGTCCTGGCTTCGTCTTCGCTCTGTGCAGTTTTTGCGCAAGTGATTTTAATAGAATTTCATTCACAAGCGTACTTTTCCCTGAACCAGACACCCCAGTTACAGCTGTAAAGACGCCTAGAGGGAACTTCGCATTGACGTTTTTCAGGTTGTTTTCTTTTGCACCTTTGATCTCAATATAGCGGCCGTCAGGCTTTCTTCTTTCGATCGGCAGAGGGATAAATTTCTCTCCTGATAAATATTGTCCTGTTAAAGATTTCTTGTCCTTCATGACTTCTTCCGGCGTTCCAGCTGAAATCACTTCTCCTCCATGAACTCCTGCTCCAGGTCCAATATCAATCAAATAATCAGCGGCTAGCATCGTATCTTCATCATGCTCTACGACAATGAGGGTATTCCCGATATCGCGCATGTTTTTCAATGTCCCGATCAATCGGTCATTATCACGCTGATGCAGACCAATAGATGGTTCATCTAATATATAAAGAACACCTGTCAGCCTTGACCCGATTTGAGTCGCCAGACGAATCCGCTGCGCCTCTCCTCCGGATAGTGTGCCAGCCGAGCGGCTCAATGTGAGGTAATCTAATCCCACATTATTTAAGAAGGACAAGCGCTCTTTGATTTCACGTAAAATGAGCTGAGCAATCTGCAAATCTTTCTCAGACAACTCGATTTCACCATATAAATCAAGGGCATCAGAGACAGACAAATCAGTGATTTCTCCGATATGTTTGCCATTGATCAGAACCGCAAGCGTCTCTTTTTTCAGACGATATCCTTTACATGTCGGACATGGCTGGTTCGCCATATACTTCTCCATTTGCTCACGAATATAATCAGAGCTGGTTTCCTTATAGCGTCGTTCAATGTTACGAAGAACACCTTCAAATTCAATTTCATTTTCACGTACCTGACCAAAATCATTTTCATATTTAAAATAAATCCGTTCAGAGCCGCTGCCATATAAAATTTTATCGAATAAATGCGACGGTATATCTTTCACTGGAATGTCCATGTCGATTCCGTAATGTGTACATACTGCCTCAAGAAGCTGAGGATAGTATTGTGAGCTCTGCGGCTCCCAAGGGGCAATGGCATGCTGTCGTAACGTCAAATCCTTATTAGGAATGACAAGCTCTGGGTCAACTTCTAGTTTAGAGCCAAGCCCATCACAGCTCGGACAGGCACCAAAAGGACTATTAAATGAAAACATTCTCGGCTCAAGCTCACCAATAGAGAACCCGCAGTGCGGACAGGCATGATGTTCACTGAATAACAGCTCTTCTTGTCCAATCACGTCAATCATCACACGGCCTTCACCTAGTCGCAGCGCCGTTTCAAGGGAGTCAGACAGCCGAGCCGCAACGCCTTCCTTCACCACGATTCGATCAATCACGACTTCAATGGAATGCTTCTTGTTCTTTTCAAGCTCGATCTCTTCTGATAGATCTTCCATCTCTCCGTCGACTCTTACTCGCACATAGCCTTGCTTTCGAATTTGATCAAGTACTTTAACATGTGTTCCTTTGCGGCCTGATACGACCGGCGCAAGCACTTGCAATTTCGTTCTTTCTGGATATTCTAAAATACGATCTGTCATCTGCTCAATCGTTTGGGACGTGATTTCAATCCCATGTATCGGACAAATAGGTTTCCCAACTCGAGCATACAAGAGTCGTAAATAATCATAGATTTCAGTAACGGTTCCAACTGTTGATCTAGGGTTCCGGCTCGTCGTCTTCTGATCAATACTAATCGCCGGAGAAAGACCTTCAATGGCATCTACATCCGGTTTATCCATTTGACCGAGAAATTGGCGCGCATACGCTGAAAGAGATTCAACGTACCTGCGCTGACCCTCTGCATAAATGGTATCAAAGGCAAGCGACGATTTTCCTGAACCAGATAAACCCGTGATGACCACTAACTGGTCACGCGGGATATTCACATCAATATTTTTAAGGTTGTGGGCTCTAGCACCTTTCACCTCTATTCGTTCCATAGCCATCAGGCAATCATCCTTCCGCTTTTAGCTCTAGCAATAGATCTCTTAATTCTGCTGCTTTTTCAAAATCAAGCGCTTTTGCTGCATCTTTCATTTCCATCTCGACCTTTTCGATCACTTTTTCTCGTTCTTTTTTGCTCATTTTTGACAGCTTTGGTGCTGCATTTGTTTCATATTCTTCCGATTCTTCATGTATCTTTGTTGCTTTAATGGCATCTCTGATTTTCTTATGGATGGTTTGCGGAGTAATTCCATATTTCTCATTATACGCCTCTTGCTGCTCTCGTCTTCGCTTCGTTTCTTGAATCGCAATATCCATTGATTTGGTCATTTTATCTGCATACATAATGACCCGGCCTTCCGAATTTCTCGCTGCACGGCCTATCGTCTGGATGAGGGATCTTTCAGAGCGTAAGAAGCCTTCTTTATCTGCATCTAAAATCGTCACGAGCGAGACCTCTGGAATATCCAGTCCTTCACGAAGAAGGTTGATTCCCACAAGCACATCATATTTTCCGAGACGTAAATCGCGAATAATCTCAATCCGCTCAAGGGTCTTAATTTCTGAATGCAGATAATTGACTTTGATTCCGATCTCTTTTAAGTAATCTGTAAGATCCTCAGACATTTTCTTCGTCAGCGTCGTCACAAGCACACGTTCATTTTTCTCAACCCGCGCATGAATTTCTCCAATTAAGTCATCAATTTGCCCTTCAATCGGACGCACTTCAATGATTGGATCAAGTAAACCTGTTGGACGAATAATTTGTTCCACAACCTCTGGGGTTTTCTCAAGCTCGTAAGGACCAGGAGTGGCAGATACATGTACAATATGGTTGATATGCTTTTCAAACTCATCAAAGGTGAGCGGTCTGTTATCAAGTGCTGAAGGCAGACGGAATCCGTGATCAACCAACACTTGCTTTCTTGCTTGGTCCCCGTTGTACATCGCGCGTATTTGCGGTATTGTCACATGTGACTCATCGACAACAATCATAAAATCATCTGGGAAATAATCAAGCAATGTGTAAGGTGTTGAACCAGAAGGACGCAAGGTCAGGTGCCTTGAGTAGTTCTCGATTCCTGAACAAAAGCCCATTTCTCTCATCATCTCAAGGTCATATCTTGTCCGCTGCTCAAGACGCTGCGCTTCTAGCAATTTTTCATTATCTCGAAGTTTTTCGAGCTGCTCTTCAAGCTCTTGTTCAATATTAATAATCGCTTTTTCCATTTTTTCTTCTCTTGTGACGAAGTGAGATGCTGGGAAAATAGCAACATGCTCACGATCACCGAGTATTTCTCCAGTCAGTGCATCCACTTCACGAATACGTTCAATTTCATCACCGAAAAACTCCACTCTGATACAATGCTCATCACGTGAAGCAGGGAAAATTTCAACGACGTCTCCTCGTACTCGGAAGGTTCCGCGCTGAAAATCTATATCATTACGAGAATACTGAATGTCCACCAGCTTACGAAGAAGCTGATTTCGTTCAATCTCCATTTCAGTACGTAAAGACAGCACAAGCTCTCGATATTCCTCTGGCGAACCTAAGCCATAAATACAGGAGACACTGGCAATGATGATGACATCTCTCCGCTCAAATAACGAGGACGTAGCGGAGTGTCTCAGCTTATCAATCTCATCATTGATGCTGGCATCCTTTTCAATAAATGTATCAGTCTGAGGCACATACGCCTCTGGTTGGTAATAATCATAGTAACTCACAAAATATTCGACAGCATTATTCGGAAAAAATTCCTTGAACTCGCTGTATAGCTGACCGGCAAGTGTCTTGTTATGCGCAATGACAAGTGTCGGTTTGTTCACTTCTTTGATCAGGTTGGATACAGTAAAGGTCTTTCCCGTACCTGTAGCACCTAACAGCGTTTGATGCTGTTTCCCCTGATGGATACCCTCAACAAGCTTTTCAATTGCCTTCGGCTGATCTCCTTGGGGCTGATAGTTAGAAACTAATTCAAAGCGGTCACTCACATCAAAGCCTCCGTTTCGTTACGAAATCTATCTAATGAATATATTATCATAAAAGAACACAAAAATACGAACTAAAGTTCGGCTCTTACTTGATTTTTATTTCCAATACAGTCATACCCTCTCTTCAATACCAAATAACCCTCTTGCGAAAACCTTCCTTTCAGTATGGAACATTTTGGTGAGAGATATTCGATGAGCAGAAAAAGAGAACAAAAGAAAGCTGCACTCACTAGAATTCGTAAGCACAGCTTATAAAACGTCATCTTTCTGCCTAACATGCTCTTGATGATGATATCAATGATTTTTTTCAGCCTTTTCTCTCTTTTCAATTTCTTTTTTAGCCATATATAATGCCCCAGCTACTAAAGAAATGATATCTAATCCCACAATAAAGTAGGTTTCTGTATAGCCCTTCATGTACGAGGCAAATAAAAGCGCTGCTGTTAATGCAATGCCCACATAATGATTATAAGTAACCTTTGAAAATAAAATAACGAGCAGGAAAGGAAAAACAAGTGCAAATATGGCTTTTGTAATCACAAAAACCCTCCCTCTTCTTGGTCTACTCCCTTGATTATAGTAAAGATTGGCATATTGAACAATTCACAGTTTTCAATTTCACCTATTTTTCTTTCTGTTCGGAGACTTTTGTTATAGATATAGAAGGAAATTAGTGAGAATGTCCCCTTTGTAAAGATAGGTCTTTCCGTCTTTGACAGTAACATCCAATAAATCCTATGATTAAAATGATAGTGCGCACTATCATTTTAAAAACAATAGAGAGATAGACAAACCATTGGCTATTTGGATAAGGGGGCATTCCCATGTATTCAGTTTTATTTCATGCGGCTGAAGAATCCGCAGCACTCGCAGGGGCAAAAGGCCTGAATTTAATCAAATTAAACAATCACGGCCTGCCAGTCCCAGATGGATTTATTATCAAAACCAACAGCTTTTCAAGCTTTCTTTCATATCACAACCTGCACCAAACTGAACAAAACCTTGCTGACAAAATCAAAAAAGCATCGTTCCCTTCTCAAATGGAAGCAGAACTCCTTTCGTCCTTTCAATCATTGCGGAAGACTTATCCCTCAGTTGCAGTTCGATCCTCTTCTGTTGCTGAAGATCTCGAAGGCGCCTCATTTGCAGGACAGTACGAGACCTATTTAAATATCAAAACAAATGAAGAATTCTTACAGGCTGTCAAAGAATGCTGGTCTTCTTATTTTGAAGCAAGAGTGACAGAATATAAGGAAGAGATGGGTGAAAACGAGGAAGAGATGCCGCTCATGGCTGTTGTCGTTCAAGGATTGATCCATTCTGACGTCTCCGGTGTCATCTTTAGTGAAAATCCCGTAACAGGAAAAACAAATGAAATGATGCTCACAGCAAGCTACGGACTAGGAGAAGCAATCGTCTCCGGGATTGTGACACCAGACACATTTATTGTAGACAAAGAGACACTTTCTATTGAAAAATCACTTGGAACGAAAGAACTGCAAATTGTACCTTATCAAGAAGGTGTCATTGAACAATCAGTAACTGAGGAAATGGCTGGTCAGTTTTGCCTGAATGATGACCAATTAGTAGAAATCACGCAAATCACCAAACAAGTAGAAACACTTTATGGTCATAGCGTCGATATCGAATTTGGAATAGCAAATGGCACATTTTATTTACTTCAAGCCAGGCCGATTACTGCAGCCCTCTCAAAAGCAGCAGATGAGACAGCGGGCGCTTCTTTTCAAATGCAGCCAGACGAGCTGCAGGATTTCTGGATCTCAATGGACGATCATATGCCGGGCCCAACAAGTCCTCTCTTTTCAAGTCTGATCATCCCAGCATTAAAAAGCGGTATGAAGAAAAATGGTGAAAAATATCAAGTGCCTGATCTGAATATTAAAGATATCAAGCTTTATAGAGGTCACCTGTATTCATCACCGTCCCTGCCTGAAGCGAGTGCAGAAACTGCACCAGTTTTTGATGAGAGCATATTTGAGTTATTTCCACATTTAAGTGAACGTATGTATGAGATTTTAGAGAAAAATTTCTTTCCCTTTTATGAAAAACTCGATCGCCAAATGAAGGAACCGATGACCATTGAAGACGCCATCGTCGGCTTCGAAAAATTAAAGACTTTTTATATACAAGCATACGATGATCATTTTGATATTGTCATACCTCAAGTCATTTTATCGACTATGATTGAAGACATGCTTGTGACGTATACTGGTGATCAATCACAAGTGATCCTGCTGCATGAGATGATGATAGGCGTGATGAACAAATCTCTTGAAACAGACAAGAAGCTATCTGATTTTGCAAAGAGTGTCCTTCAAGATACTGAACTTCATCAAGCGTTTATGAAGCATGAAAAGAACCCAGAGCTGCTTGATGCACTCACTCAATCGGAAAAAGGCAGACACTTCATTTCGGAATTAGAGGAATTTCTTCAAGTCTATGGCTGGCGATCTGTTAAAAGTCATGATCTTACGGAGGAGACATGGGCGGAAAACCCTGAGTTTATACTAGATATCATCAGAAACAACATTCAACACCAATGTGATTTTGATGAAGAATTTGCACAAGCCGTCATCAAAAGACAAGAGACATATGAACATTTTATGAGCCAAGTGAAGGATGAAGCGTTTAAAACGAAATTTGAGACACTTTATCAATTTGCTCTACAGGCTGCTAATATCCGTGACGATCACCACTTCTACATTGATGCCATGTTAGATGCTAAAGCCAGGGTATATCTATTAAAAATTGGTGAACTTCTTGTACAAAAAGGAGCGATTCCTCATCCAGAAGATCTATGGTACCTCTACGATGAGGAGGTACACACAGCGCTCACAACCTCTACATCATTTGATACGGTCATCGCACAAAGAAAAATTGACATGAAAGATAATGAAGCCATCCAACCACCAGCTTATATGGGTACCCCAACTGAAGCTGAATTGCAGCAAGTAGAAAGAATGCTCGGTTCATTAAGAGAAAATGAAAACAATACAAGCGATATGATCTATGGAATTGGCGCATCTAGCGGCATTGTTTCTGGAAGAGTAAAAGTCATTACATGTGCTGAGGAATTCTCTCAATTTCGAAAGGATGATATTTTAGTTTGCAAAACAACCACACCTTTATGGACGAGCTTATTTAGAGATGCAAAAGCAGTCATCACCGATGCTGGAGGCATTTTGTCTCATTCAGCTATTATCGCTAGAGAGTATATGATGCCAGCTGTCCTAGGAACCCGAATAGCGACTGAAACACTTCAATCAGGTGACCTTGTGACAGTAGATGGAAGCAATGGACGCATTCAGATATTAAAACAGCATGCACGTGTCTAACTTTATCGTTTTGGATCATATTGGCGGTCATAGGTTTTATCGGTATACTTACTTTGTTGCAAACACATTCATAACCTGAGGTGAGTATGCTTGTTAAAATCTACAAATCAACGAATCATTCGTGCAACAATGGATTTATTGACTGAAAAGGGCTATCAAAAAACCACAACAAAAGAAATAGCCACAAAAGCGAATGTCAGTGAAGCAACAATTTTCCGCAACTTTAAAAACAAACGCGGCGTTATTGCTGCCATTATGAAAATGAAATCAACGCCGACGAAAACCTTAGAAGCAGAATTTAAAGGGGATTTATACACCGATTTAAAGTTTCTCGGTTCTTATATCCTTGAACATTTAACTTCAAAAAAAGAATTCATTTATATCAGCATGCGAGAACCGGCTATGTTTAAAGATCTGACCAGTCATGAAAAAATTTATCCTCAAGAACTAAGGGAAATGCTGATACAATACTTCAAAAAGATGAGTGCTTTGCAGCATGTCTTAAAAGGAAAAGAAGACATTTATGCAGACATTTTCATTAGTACGTATTTCGGTTTTTTTATTCAGCAGCTTGAGCAAGACTTCCAGCTCGTATTAACACAAAAAGATGATTTTATTGAGACATACACACACATTTTCATGAGAGGAATTTCTCCCGCTTAAAGGGTGGAATTCTTCTTTTTTACAAAAGGTGGTATACACATTGAAATTGCAAAAAGAGAATTTGATCATCTATTCTTTGTTACTTGGAGCTATACTAGTTCCGGTCAACTCAACGATGATCGCAGTCGCTTTATCATCCATATCAACTTATTATGATCAATCCATTTCAAACATTACTTGGGTTGTCACGATTTATCTTATTGTCATGGCGGTCACACAGCCTATCGCTGGTAAGTTAGGAGATATATATGGACACCGCCGCATGTATTTAACCGGAGTGACACTCTTTTTAATCGGCTCGATTGGCTGTGCTTTAGCACCTAATCTAGCATTTCTCATCATCTTTCGCTCCATTCAAGCAGCTGGCGGGGCTATTTTAACACCGAATAGCATTGCTTTGATTCGTGCAACAGTCTCACCCGAAAAGCTATCTAAAACAATGGGTTACTTTGGATTTGGTGCTGGTATTGGTGCCGCACTTGGGCCATTTATTGGATCGATTCTCATTCAGAGTTTTGATTGGCATTCCATATTCTTAGTAAATATTCCATTTCTGTTTCTTACACTAGTCACCGGCGTCTTGCTCATTCCAAACATAAAGCATACACGCATACATGCAAGGGTAGATATGATCGGTTCATTGTATTTAACCATCGGAATTGCCACAATCATTCTATGCTCAAAAAGCCAGCTACTAAATGAATATTTAATTTATGGCATTCTAGCATTGATTGTCATTCCTTTATTCTTTAAACATGTACGGAAAGTAAAGAATCCAATTATCGATTTATCCCTATTTAAAAACAGTTCATTTACAAATGCGAATCTGTCGATCATGCTAAGTAATTTTGTGATGTATGCCATCCTTCTCATTATGCCGCTGTTTATGGAACAACAACTTGCGCTTTCTCATACACAAAGCGGTATGATTCTATCGATATTTTCTCTTTGTATGTCTCTTAGCGGTTTATTAGGCGCAAGACTCCATCCAAAAAAAGGCGCGAAAAAAATGATTCGCTTTTCATTTCTCTGCCTTACTTTATCAAGCATCATGTTAATTACACTGAGTCAGTACCCAACCTTACCACTGCTTATCGTGACACTAGTCGCAGGTGGAATTTCATCAGGGATTGGTATGACAAGTATGCAGATGGCTTCTTTAACAGCTGTTGATCAAAGCTTAACTGGTTCGGCATCTGGTATTTTCTCAACCTTTCGATATTTTGGCAGTATCATTTCGTCGACATTGATTGGTATCATGAGTGGTTTTCAATCTTTATTTATTGTATTAATGGGCGCAGGAATCCTTGGCTTCCTTTTATCCCAACGCGTCAAAACGAAATCTACCTCTCCATCATCTGGACATTCTGCCTAATCACTCCCTGCGCTCTATGGCGATTTAGAGCGGGGGAGTTTTCATTATTTTTATCACTGTAAGCTATAGCTGGCACAGGAATCAAATATTGAAAATCCTTTTTTAAAGAGGAAAAAATGCCACATGACTAGACAAAAAAGGAACTTTAAATCGAATTGTCCTCATTCATTCACCTAAAATCTGTTTTTCATCTCTTTCAGCATTGATAACTTCGATTTTTTTTCACAATTTTTGTGGTATGCTTTTTGAAAATAGAGGACGCAAAGGAGCGGAAGAATGGAACGTGTAAAATATGTTGTGATCTATTTATCAGCTCTATTGTTATTCCTGTCAGGCTGTGGAAAAGACCAGCAATTTACTCCACCTGACAGCTCTCAATCGATCGCGGTCATCTCTCAATTAAAAAAAGCCTCCTTTTCAATAGTTGATTTACAAAAGAATAAAATGATCTCTTCCGTTGATTTAAAACATCCGCTCACTGATCTTATCCAAATCAACAAAGACGTCATCATCGCAACTAGTAAAGAAGGAGAATCGCTTATCGAAATTAATTTAAAAAAAGGTACAGCAACAGATTATATGGATGTGAATAAAGGGCTGACTTCCCTTACATATGATGCAGCTTCTCACACCTTAATTGCAGCAGATTCGCAGAAAAACGTCGTTTATTTTATTGATACGCAGCGTAAAAAAATAAAAGCAACTGTGAAGACCGGAAAGTTACCTTCTTCTATGACACTTTCTCCGTCAGGTACTTTATTTGTTTTAAATGCAGAAAGTCATACTGTCTCTGTTATAGATATTGAGAAGGAAAAACATATACGTACGTTCTCTGTACTTGAACGACCATCTGGTATTCATTTTGATGGACAGTCCATTTGGATCGGTGGTCACGGAAAACCAGGCACCTTAAATAAGAGCATTTTTGCTTACGACCCTCAAACAGGTAAAAAGCAGCGAGAAATAAAACTAGGCGTTATGCCTGTTGCATTCTTTTCAGAGAAAAATTCTTCTACTTTATATGTACTTTGTCATGGAGATCATACGCTATACAAAGTAGATACAGAGACGAATAAGCAGCTTGCTTCTGTTGAAACTGGTCAAAATCCGAATTATATCACCGCTGATACCACATCAATATATGTGAGTAACTTAGATGACAATTCAGTATCAATTATCGATAAACATACATTCATGATGAAAAATCGACTGAATGTCCCATCAGGACCTTATGCTATCGTGTTGGAGGAAAAGAAATGAAAGAACAAATGCATATTTTAATTGTAGACGATGAGTTCGATATGCTTGAGTTAATCGGATCCTTCTTAAAAAGACAAGGCTTTCACATCATCACAGCTAGTAATGGAATGGATGCCTTACGTCAGCTTGAAAAGGAACCCGTTGACCTTGTAGTACTAGATATCATGATGCCTGATATGGATGGATTTGAAGTCTGCCAGCGTATCAGGCAAACATCTCAAATCCCCATCTTATTCTTAACAGCTAGAAGTTATGAGGAGGATCGAATTAGAGGCCTAGAAATTGGTGCGGATGACTACATCATGAAGCCTTTCAGTCTACGTGAGCTTGCAGCAAGAATTGAAACAACTTTGAGACGAATTAGAGGTCTTTCGCTAAAGCGCAGCCGCATACAGTTTGGTGACATAGAGATTGATCAGGATGGTAGACAAGTCTATATCCATCAGGAGCCCATTAATTTAACTAGAAGAGAATTCGATTTGCTCATGTTTCTTTTACTCAATCAAGGCCAAGTGTTTTCACGAGAACAGCTCTATCAAAAATTGTGGGAATCACATTCTACTAGTGGCTCATTACGAACAGTCGATACACATATCAAAACGCTGAGACTGAAATTAAAGGGAGCGGAACGGCATATAAAAACCGTTTGGGGTGTCGGCTATAAGTTTGAGGAGGAAGAATGAAGCCTTTATCGATTAAAAAGAAAGTGCTCTTCTTAATCCTTGTAGTGACCGGAATCGTTGCTGCCTCAGCTCTTGCCCTCACCTATTACTTATACCAGCACTTATATGTTGATAAGCAGATTGATTCCTTAAGTTTACAAGGTGAAAAGCTGGCACAAATCTATCATCAACACGGGAAAGATACGTATTTTACCGATAGAATAAAATGGGCTAACGACTCGAGTCAGGCGAACATTATTTTTACAGATGACCCAATGGAGCTTTCAAGTGGTCTTCCTTTTGATACGAACACAAATGATAACCTCATTACGTTTAAGGAACGCCAAAAGCTCCTTCAAGGGGAAACCGTCGTGTTGATTAGAGAACACTCACAGTTTCATCAAGATATTCTTGGCATCGCCATCCCTGTTTTTTCAAGCAAAGATGAGCTATCAGGGACAATTTTTCTATCCATGCCCTTATCGGATGTATATGAACCCTTTGTCCAAATCAGATTGACACTTGGCATATCCATTTTATTAATTCTGCTCCTGATTTTCTTTATCGGATATAAAAGCTCCAATAAAGTCGTTCGGACAATTAATCAAATGAAAGAAATTGCGATGGAAATGGAATCTGGTGATTTTTCAAAACGGATGGCTGTGACCAAAAACGGAGATGAATTAAACCAGCTGAGCCGCTCTTTTAACAAACTGTCTTCTACCCTTGAAAAGGTTGAGCAGCACCGCAGGGAATTTCTTGCGAATGTCTCTCACGAACTTCGAACTCCGCTAAGTTATATGAAAGGATATGCTGAAGGTATTGAAGAAGGGATCATTGATCAAAAAAAAGGAATGCACATCATCCAGGATGAGGCCGCACGTTTAAGCCGGCTTGTGAATGATCTTTTAGACCTTGCACAGCTAGAAGGAGATTCTTATCCACTAACGATGGAGCCAATCGTCTTTGCTCAGCTGATTCATGACGTTCTTGATCAAATGGCATTTATCGCTAATCAAAAGAGCATTTATCTGAAACGGACACTTGATGAGGATTGTATTGTGTATGGCGATAGCGATCGGCTGCAACAAGTGGTTCGTAATTTACTGGACAATGCCATTCATTACACTCCCTCTGGAAAATCGGTCTCGATTGAATTACTAGTTCACCAACATAAAGCTGAATTGAGAGTGACAGATGAGGGCAACGGCATTCCAAAAGAAGACCTTCCACATGTTTCTGAGCGATTTTACCGAGTAAATAAGGCACGTACGAGAAAAGATGGCGGCTCAGGTCTTGGACTAGCTATTGTCTATCAAATCATGAAAAAACATCATGGCACGTTCGATATTCAATCTGAGCCAGGATACGGTACGACAGCCATCATCCAGCTGCCAAATACTCCAATCGATGAAGACCTGCATACGATATAATCAATTAGATTTTTTAGGTAAGGTCATTCGTTTCATCCAAATATACGCATCAGTCGCCTAAATTTGAACAACTATTTTCAGCCCCTTTTTGATCATCTACTTTTATGCATCAATTCCTTTCAAAAGGATAGTCGATTGCTTTCGTTCAAACAATAAAACTGCATTTAAAAAAGCGTGCGAGACCTTCTTCAAGAGTCCTGCACGCTTTTAAATTAAACAGCTGTTTCAAACCGTTTTCTATTGATGAAGAAAGAAAGCGTAATGATGAGATAGATACCCATTGTGACCAAGGTTTGGACAATCGGAGTTGTTGATACTACGCCGATAAAAATGGCAATGATTGCAATGACAGAAAACCATGTTGTGAAAGGATACAGCTTGACGCGATATCCTCCTGGTGCTGCTACGCTTCGAGACTTTAAATGCCCGACAGCAATAATAAACCAGATGAATAAGACCGTGTAGCTTAAAGATCCCATTAAATAATTAAAGGTTTGACTTCCTACAAAAAGAGAGATTAATACGGCTGCATACAAAGTAGATGTACATACTAGAATCGCTCTGACTGGCACCTGCTGTTTCGACAGCTTCGAAAAGCCCTTCCATATACGGCCATCCATTGCCTGTGTAAATAGTACCCTTGAAGAAGCATACAGACCAGAGTTCATAGAAGACAAGATCGCTAATAAAATAATCCCGTTCATGATATCACTTGCATATGGCACACCAATCGTTGCAAACACCGTGACGAATGGGCTCACTTGTTCATTGTTTACTTGATTCCAAGGAATTAAGCTGACGATGATGAAGAACGGAAGTACATAAAAACCGATGATTCGTACAAATGTACTTTGAATGGCTTTTGGGATGACTTTTTCAGGGTTTTTCGTTTCTGCTAATGTAACCCCAATCATTTCAGTTCCGCCATATGAATACACGACCACCAGCATTGCCGCAATTAAGCCGCCTGTTCCATTCGGGAAAAATCCTCCGTGTTCGGTTAAGTTAGATAATCCCGGTGCTGCATGCTGTCCGAATGAGACAAACAGCATCGTTAACCCAATGATAATAAATAAAAGAATGACAGCAATTTTAATAGAAGCTAACCAGTACTCTGTTTCAGCAAACATTTTGACTGAACAAACATTGATCAATGTCACAACAAGTGAAATGATTAACACAAGTGTCCAAATCGGTACTTGTGGGAACCAGTACTGAATAAAGATTGCAGACACGATCGCTTCTGCTGCAATGTTCAACACCCACATTTTCCAATAGATCCAGTCTAGGAAATAGGCTGGGTATTTGCCTAACACAGGTTCAATTAAATCACGGAATGTTCTAGCGCCAGGTCGTGCAACTGTCATTTCGGCAAGTCCTTGCATAATAAATAATAAAATAAGACCACCAATCATATATGCCAAAATGACAGCAGGACCCGCGATATCAATGGCAGAACTGCTTCCTTTAAACAGACCAGCACCGATGGCACCGCCAAGTGCGAGCATCATAATATGCCTTGACGTCATTGTTCGTTTTAACTGCACATGTTCCTTTTCCATTTTCTATAGCTCCTTTAAATTTGAATCTTCAGACAAATATAAGATAAAAGCATATAAAAAGGCCAGTCATCTCCTTGAAGAGACGACTGACCTTGCAACCGCGTTACCACTCTTATTGACTCAGACATAGCTGAATCCAACTTGAAACCCGATAACGGAGGTCACACGTAAAGACTTACTATTCATTCAGTCTTGCCGCTCCTTGAGCGAGTTCAATGATCCGTTTTACTGCGTTGCACCAACCCGCAGCTCTCTTAAAAAACGGATATTCATTTACTATTCTCAAGTCAAAGCGTTTTATAGTCAATTTGTCTATTTATAAAAGATTTTATTTTTTAAATATACTGACTAACCACGCAATTGTCAACAGCCTTTTTCAGACATTTTCTTTTAACGAATCCAAACGGCTACTTCATCCATTGGACGACGCGTTTTGCCGCGCTTTGGCTCAATGACTCGATACCCAAAGGCAGCCATGACAGAGATGTCGTACTGACCATTTTCAAGTAATCCTTCTTCCTCAAGTATACGATGAATTTCATCGTAGCTGAATCCCTCAACAGGGCATGAATCAATGCCGATTTGTGCCGCGGCTGTCATCATATTTCCAAGGGCAATATACGTTTGTTTGGAAGCCCAATCGAAGAGCGTACGGTCAGTTTCCATCAAATGAAGATCATTCTCTTGGAATTGTTTGTAGCGTTCTTTTACCATCTCAAACGTTTCGTCTGTCATTCCTTTGATTTCCTTGTTGATGTATTCTGCATATGGTGAATCATACCGGGCGTCTGTTCTTGCCAAAATGATCACAAAATGGCTGGCAGTTGGAAGTTGCTTTTGCGCACCCCATGTACATTCTTTTAATTTCTCTCTAAATGCTTCATTTTGAACGACGAGGAACTTCCAAGGCTCAAATCCGACAGAGCTTGGCGAAAGTCTTCCTGTCTCTAAAATGAACGCAAAGTCATCTTCTGGAATCTTTTTCGCCGGGTCAAACTCTTTTGTCGCATGACGGAATTCATACGCCTCAATGATTTCTTTTTTTAATTGCTCTTTGTCTCGCATGGGATTCATCCTTTCTACTGACCGATTAGGGTGTGAAGTTTCATCAATCCAATTTCTTTCCATTCCCATATAGAAATTGTTATGATAAGAAAACAAACAACCCGAATGTGTGATGTGATATCTCTATGGTAAAAGAAAAGCTTCCCTTGATTCAAGTACGCACATTTTTGTTCGTTAGGTACAATCATGTTCGTTTATCACCCATTTCGTCTTAGAAAGGAGTGTAAAAATGAGTGCACCATCCAATCCAGTCAGTATTGTCAATCATGGCTGTCCCGTTTCAACCACCTCTAGTGTAATAGGAGGAAAATGGAAAGGAGTGATCCTTTATCATTTGACTTGCGGTCCAAAACGATACAACGAATTACGCCGGCTTCTGCCAAGAATTTCTCAGCGTGTTCTTACGCTACAATTGCGCGAGCTAGAACAAGACGGCGTTGTTCACAGAGAAGTCTATGAGGAGGTCCCTCCTCGTGTCGAATATTCACTCACTTCTCTAGGAGATACGTTAAAGCCTATCATCTTCGCTATGCGTGAATGGGGCGAATCCTATGGAAAAGAAGCGCGCCCAAAAGAAAAAAGCTGCCATCTCTAGCAGCTTTTTTTTATGATGAAATCGCCGTTGATTCTTGCTGTGGATCATCCTTCACAAACAGGATGCCAAGCTGATGATGCTCCCCTTCGTAAGAAGCGCGTTTCTCAAACCTTGTCTGACCATTCAAGCCAATGATCTCAAGCTTTGTCAGAGCACCATTGGTTTGAAGGGCTTCGTAAAATTCCGAAACGGTTTTGACTTCAATTCCATTCACCTTTGTAATGACTTCTCCGATCTCAAGCTTTAAATCAGCTGCAGGTGTATTCGGAATGATTCCCAGCACCATTAGCCCTTGATTACGCTTAGAGAAGTAGAATGGAGCCGCATTGTCGTTGACTCTCTGTTTCCATGAAAGGAAAGCTCTTCCGGCAATCGCTATCAATACAGCTGCCCATGCAATCGGCGTAAACCAAATACTTGCAGCACCTAGTAAAGCAACAGCGAGTCCAAGTATGAGAATACGCCGTGCCGTAATTTGAATGCTCACAATTGGCAGCGATCCTTGAATCCGCTGCCCGAAACCGATGATGTATGGAATCAAAATAAATGAAAAGCTTTGATCGTGTACTTGAAGCACCGGCCACCATGGCAGAGAAGAAGTAAATTCACCTGCCGGCATCAGCAAAACAAGCGGTAAAAGCCACAGACGGTTTGCCCGCTGCTGGCCAATCAAAAGTCCTCTCGCACTCATCACCATTGCAGGCGATGTTCGTAAATGCGCCGTTCGATAGGCTAGAATCCCCTCGGTCATTAATAAAAGACCTAGCAGAATAACAACGGCTGATGCATTCATCATTGAGAGCTGCGGCAGCCATGAATGACTCACTTGGACATACATGAGTCCTAGTGCCGCAATAAAACTGAAACCGAGTGTGTATGCAGACGAAAGCGCACTCGTCTTAAAGAATAAAGAGCAAACGATGGTCATCGCTGCAATCAGCACGATGAATCCAGGTGGGAGGGCAATCCCTAAGCCTACTGAAATGACGGATAGGCAAATCCCTAGAATCCATCCTTTTGAATATGTAAATTTAAGTTCATCGTATACATCTTCTATTCTTGTTTGAAACGCTTTTCTCTCCCGCTTTACGCGGATGTAGCCATGTAACAGGCTGATTAATATCATGAAATAAAAAAGAGGGTGGATTAAAAACAGACCGACCGCTTTTAATCCAGCTCCCATCCACTCCGAGCTCATTATCGTTCACCGCCCAAGTCAAGCATTTTCTCTTATTCTATCAAATAAATCGATGCTTGACACCAGGTTTATTTCTCCTGATTCATCCAAAGTGTGACATTGGACAGTGAAAAATCTTTTAAGTAGTGATTGACATCTACATCTAGTATGCCGCCGAGCAGCTGCATCGACCTCTTGATGTCGGTTAAGTTTATACCAAGTCTCTTATGATTATCCATTAAATAATTGAAGTATATCTCAGCACAGTCTTCATCGATTTCGTCGACTGATTCTACCGTTGTGTAATTGACCAAGTACCTGCTTAACAGCATGAGCAGACTTAATGCCTTTGTAGCGGAAAACGTCACATCTTTCGAACGACTCTTAAGCTCCTCTACCAACTCGTAATATTTTTTCTCTCTCACAATACTTGCCCTTTTCAATTGTGTACCCCCATTTACTAGTTCTTTTAAGAAAAGCGCAAACCTCGGTACAGCTTAATGCTCAAGCTGAATATCCGCAAAAAATAAAATATTTAAAATGAGTGCTACTTTATATTGTAAGAATTATTTATGTAACATACAACTTTCAAAAGTTTCATTTTCATGACATGTTTAAATCAACAGAAAGTCTCTTATATAAATATGTTATCGGGTAAAATCGAAGGAATGTTATGTTTTTTGTAAAATAAATGAATATATTTCTCGATATAATTTATTTTTAAGAATAAACTATTACATGTTTGTGACACTTATGAACCAAAAAAAAGAGGCATTTATTCGCCTCTTTATTTTTTAAGATATAGTGCTTTTAGTGCAGTCTGCAGTTGAAGATCATTTTTTTCATAGGATTTCACTTCATCCACCATTTTGTTCATCATTTTCGCTGTATTCAGATCAATTACACCTGATTTATCGAGATTGTATGTGCTTTGGAAGGCTAATACCGCCTTTTTCGTTTCTTCATCAAAGTAGCCGTCTACTCTGCCGGGGTCGAATGACAATCCCTTTAATAGCGTCTGTGCTTGTCTCACTTCTTCATTGTTCATATCAAGCTGAAGTGGTTCTTTCAGCTGAAGCGGTCCTACAGTAAAGTAATCTGGCTGATGAATCGCAATCGTTGGTACGACACCTTTTTTGTGAATCCAATTCCCTTTTGGCGTGAGCCATTTATACAACGTTAATTTAATGTTACTGCCGTCACCCATTGGAACCGCCTGCTGCACAGTGCCTTTACCAAAGGAGACATCACCGACGATTTCATATTTTCCGGCTTCTTTCATAGCACCAGCAAGTATTTCAGAAGCGGATGCACTGCCTTTATCAATTAAAACATTAACTGGGTAAGGCTTCTGTTCTTTCCGCTTTGAAAAATAGCGTTTCCTGTCGCCGTTCCGTTCTGCAATTTGAATATAAGGCTGATCCTTTGTGATAAAGTGCTTCAGAATGTCTTCTACACTTTGCAGATAGCCGCCAGGGTTTCCTCTCACATCAAGCACAAGACCTTCTATGCCCTTTTTCTCGAGCTGTTTCAGGCTTGACGTGAAATCCTTCGCAGTATCTTCTGAAAAGCTTGAGATCGCGATATAGCCTGTTTTATGACCATTCACCTCTTTCACAGAGGAAGTCACGGTTTCAAGTGGGATTTCTTCTCGTTTGATTTGGAACGTTAACTCTTTTTCAATCCCATTTCGTCTGATTTTCAGAGCGACGGATGTTCCTTTTTTCCCTCTTATTTTCAGTACAGCATCGTTTAAGCTTTTTTCTTTCATCGACTCGCCATCAATGCTGATGATTTCATCTTTCGGCTTTAGACCTGCTTTTGCTGCAGGGGATTTTTTAAAGGCAGAGACGATAATGATTTTTCCTTCATCCATCCCCACTTCTGCCCCAATTCCCTCAAAAGAAGAATCAAGCGAATCAGAAAATTGCTTGGCGGTTTGCTTGTCCATGTATACTGAATACGGATCATTTAAAGTTGAAAGCATTCCTTGAATGGCGCCTTCAAGCAGCTTTTGGCGATCCACTTCCTCTACATATTCATTCGAAATAAGGTCATAGGCTTTCTCAATTTTCTCCATCCCATTCTCTTTCGCCTTATCACTTGATTGAGCTTGTCCAGCCATTGCAGCAGCTGCTTGCGGTGACTCCGCATGAGTTCCCTCTTTATGCGTCATCACCCCTGCACTGATTAATAGAACGACACTTGCCATAATAGATGCGATTTGTTTTTTCATATTTGGCCTCCTTCTTCAACTCTTCCTGATGACCTGAGTTATTATATGCCAGAAGAAGGGATTTCATGTAAAGACATTCTGCCGCGAAGGCTTGACTAATTATTTTATTAGGTGTAATTTTTATTTTGTTATGATCGAGAAGGAGTCTTCGCTATGTATATTATATTGACGATGCTATTATTAGGAATTTTATTAGGATTTGTAGGAGCAGGCGGTGCTGGTTTTGTCATCGCATTGCTTACGTTAATTTTTGATATCCCTATCCATACCGCACTTGGGACATCTTTAGCCGCAATGGCATTTACGACGTTATCAGGTGCATACAGCCACTACAGGGAAGGGAATATTCAGCTGAAATCTGGTTTGATTGTCGGAGCTTTGGCTTGTGTGGCTTCCTTTGCAGGAGCTAAGATTGCTCCTTTTATTCCAGAAGGAAATCTGCACTATTTAACAGCCGGAATGCTCTTTTTATCCGCTGTGTTTATGATGATCAAATTATTTGTTCTAAAGGAAGAAGCTGAGCAGCAGCCGCTTTCTTCACGTCAGCTGCTCATAAGGGGTATTATTTTAGGACTTGTATCCGGATTGCTGTCAGGTATGTTTGGTATCGGGTCCGCACCATTTATCCAAGTAGGACTTTTGATTTTACTGAGACTTTCCATTCGACAGGCAGTTGGCACGACGATGCTTGTCATTATTCCGATTTCCATCGGTGGTGGAATTGGATATATTACAGAGGGCTATGTTGATTTTATCTTGCTGATTCAAATTTTAATCGGAACAGTATTAGGCGCATATATTGGCGCAAAATTCACACGCCTTGCACCGAAGCTTTTATTGAAATCGGCTGTACTGTTAACACCTATTATTGCCGGTTTACTGCTGTTATTTTAATTTTATTTAGAATAAGAAAAGCCGATAACGTGATGTTATCGGCTTTTTGATTAGCGAATATATTGCGCTGGATTGACTGCATTTGATTTTGCGCCATTCCATAATCCTTTATGAATTTCAAAATGGAGATGCTGACCATCTGACTGGCCTGTATTCCCCATGTATCCTAGGAATTGTCCTTGCTCGACTCTCTGCCCTGTGGACACACTTCTTGTAGATAGGTGGGCATATACCGTTTGAAAGGTCTGTCCATTGATATTATGCGTAATGAATATCACATTCCCGTAGCTCGATGAGTAGCTTGAGTTCGTGACTGTTCCAGATGCAGCTGCGACGACAGATACTGTGCCTTTTGCTGCAATATCTAAACCGTAGTGGTTTCCGCCAGAACGTCCGCCAAAGCCAGATGAGAATCGGCCAGCAGCTGGTTTAATAAAGCCTGAGCTGCTTGCTGGTGTATCAGATACTTGATCTGAACCGCCACTTTGAGGTGTAGGTGCACTTTTTTCAGCAGCTGCTTGTTCTGCTTTCTTTGCTTCTTCCTTTTGGCGGCGTGCTTCCTCAGACTTCACAGCCGCTTTTTGGTTCGCTAAAATTTCTTGTTCATTTTCAAGTTTGCCTAATTCATCATGGGCATGGTTCTTTTTATCTGTTACATTCCCTAAGATTTTTTCTTTTTCTTTTTGCTGTTTAGACAAATCCTTTTTCAACTCTTCTAGCTCTTTCAGAGATGTTTCAAGTCCACTTAGCTGATTATTTAGCTCTGCTTCTTTTTGCTCCACCAGCTTTAAATCATTTTCATGTTCTGTAATCATGTCTTTGTCTGCTTCGACAATGGTTGTAACAGCTCCAACACGACCGACAAAATCACTAAAGCTGCGAGCACCCAGCAGCACATCTAAATAGTTGATCGTACCGCCGCTTTTTTGCATCGAACGAATTCGATCTTTGAAAATAGCTTTTCTTTTTTCAATTCGATCATTGATGACTTGAATGTCTTTTTTTAGTTTCTTGATCTCTTGCTTCGTTTGTTTGACTTCTTTTTCTTTTTCAGCGACTTTTTCAGTTGCAGCACTTACCTTGTGGTCAATCTTTTCAATTTCTTTTTTGAGCTTGGATTCTTTCTTTTCAAGCTTAGCCAGCTCTGATTTCTTTTTCTTCAAAGTTGATTCAGTCTTTGATGTTTTCTCTTCGATTTGTTGACGTTTTTGATCTAGGTCTTCGTATGCGAATGCACGATTCTCGTTCCCTGGAATATATAGCCACGTTGTTCCAATAAACGCTGCCATTCCAGCCATCATCAGCTTTCTTTTCAAAACGATATTCCCCTCCTATGACAACTGCCTGCATGAAGAGTCGACCGGATGAATCGGTTCAACCGGTCACACCTTCTATCAAACTTTCGAGTGCTGCCATCAAAAATAGATTTATACTTTTAAGAATTTACGGATGGACGTCAAGCTTCCCCATACACCAATGATTGCACCGATCAAAAGAAGGACCAGTGAAACTTGATAGACAAACGGGTTATATGGAAGCATGGAAATAAATGAGCCTTGTACTCTCGGTGCCACCCAGCCCACTGCATATTGATATGTGCCAAGCAGTAGAGCAATCGGTATAATGGAACCAAATACACCAAGCAGTAATCCTTCAATGAAGAATGGCCAGCGGATAAACCAGTTCGTTGCACCTACGAGCTTCATAATCTCGATTTCTTTACGTCTAGCAAAAATCGTAATTTTGATCGTATTAGAGATCAAGAACATGGCTGTAAATAAAAGCCCAATAATGAGCGCAATCCCTACATTCCGCGCCACTCCAACCACATTAAAGAGTCGGCTGACTTCTTCTTTTCCGTAGGTTACTTTATACGTACCTTTTAGGTTTTCTAATTTCTTCGCTACTTTTGGTGTATCGTGTGGATCTGATGTTTTCACAATAAACGCATCGTTTAATGGGTTTTCTTGATCAACAAGTCCCATGGATTGTCCATTTTCACCAAAGCTTTTAATCAGCGCTTTTAGTTCGTCATCTTTAGATGAGTACTTGACATCACTGATTTCAGGAATCTTATCAATTTCTGCTTTTAATTCATCCTGCTGCTTTTGATTCGCCGTTAATTCGATTAACACTTTTACTTCTACTTCTTTTTCAGCGTTCGATGCCATGTTGTTCAAGTTGAGCATAATCACAAGAAAAACCCCAACTAAAATCAATGTGACAGTGACCGCACTAATTGATGCAAATGTCATCCACGTGTTTCTTCCAAGTGAACGGAAGCTCTCACGTAAATGCCGCGAGAGAGTTTTAATCATAAATGCCGTACTCCCCTCTTGCTTCGTCACGCACAATCATTCCATCTTCGATTGCGATGACGCGTTTCTTCATGCTGTTTACAATCTCTTTGTTATGTGTCGCCATGACGACTGTTGTTCCTCGGTTATTAATCTCTTCGAGTGTCTTCATGATTTCCCAAGATGTGTCTGGATCAAGGTTTCCTGTTGGCTCGTCTGCAATGACTACCTCAGGACTATTCACGATCGAACGAGCGATAGATACACGCTGCTGCTCACCGCCAGACAGCTGGTCAGGAAATTGTCGTGCTTTGTGCTTGAGCTGTACCAAATCAAGTACATCCAGCACTTTTTTCTTAATGATATGAGGCTGTTCCCCAATGACTTCAAGAGCAAATGCCACGTTCTCAAACACTGTGAGGGTTGGAAGTAGTTTGAAATCTTGGAATACTACACCAATTTCTCTTCTTAAGTAAGGGATTTCTTTTTCCTTAATCGAGCCTAAATCTTTGCTATTAATTAAGATTTTCCCTTTGGTTGGCTTCTCTTCACGATACATCATTTTGATGAAAGTGGATTTACCAGCACCACTGGGACCAACAACATACACAAACTCTCCTGGGTGGATAGAGACATTGATTCCATTGATCGCCTTTACACCGTTAGAATAGATCTTGTAGACTTCCTTCATTTCAATCATGTAATCACCTAATCTTTTCTTATTGCTGACTAACAGCTTATCATGATGTTTTGACACTTATCGTCAAAAAACGTTATGTATGGTCACGCACATACCCTTCGATACGTACAAGCAATTTATGTCCTTTTCATCCAAAAAGATGAAAAAATTGAATCGTCTAAATTTCAACAACTCCAATTATACGTCATGAATCGACGCAATGGTATTACATTTATATTTCAAAACTTATCGTTAAAAGGTAAAAACAACATTTAAAACCGAAAAACATGTCTTTTTACCCTTATTTTTTAAATAAAACTTAATATAATACGTTTTCATACTATCCAAAAGTCTTTTTCTACATATAAAAACAAAAAAACCTTGTCGATTAGACAAAGGTTTTATTTTTTCTCTGCAAGCCATTTTGCTACTTCTTTTGCTTGCTTCTCATCTACCATTCCGCTTGGCATAGAGCCTTTACCATTCTGTGCAATATCTGCAATTTGGCTTTCATTATATTTCTTCCCTACTTCTTTCAGGCTTGGTCCGCCTCCGCCAGATAGGTCTTTCCCATGACAGCCAATACAGTTTTGCTGATAAATTTCCTCACCACTGCTCACAGTTGAAGCACTTTTGCTGCCTTCTTTGTCACTGTCACTGCTGCTTGAATTTCCTCCACAAGCCGCAAGAACAAGAATCATCGCTGCAAACAGCATCATTAATCCGCTCTTTTGCATCAATTTCCCTCCCTTACAATCATTTGGTCAACGCTATTATATCCTTGTTTACGCCCTTTTAAAACCCTCACCAAGCACCTCTTTTGCATCCATTACGATGACAAATGCTGATGCATCGATTGCTTTCACCACTTGTTTCAACTTTGTGAATTGTGACTGTCCAACGACACACATTAGAATTGGACGGTCATGATCGGTATATCCTCCGACTGCTGAGATTTTTGTGACACCACGGTCAATTTGATCAAAAACTGCCTGTCTGACTTCATCCTCATGCCCTGTAATGATCATCGCCATTTTCGAGTGACTGAAGCCGGCCTGTACGACATCAATCGTTTTACTTGAAATAAACACACCAATGACAGCGTACAGTCCCTCTTCAATCCCAAAAACAGTCATCGCAGCCAGAACGATTAGGCCATCCATCATTGCTAAACAGGTACCAAGCGTGAGGCCTGTATATTTATTGATGATTTTGGCAGCGAGCGCCGTTCCACCTGTTGACCCATTTCCAAGGAACACGAGCCCTATGCCGATCCCAATCACCACTCCGCCAAAAATAGCTGCTAAGAGTGCTTCATGTGTCACAGGTGCAATATGCCTTGTGACAAACACCATCAAAGGTAAGAAAATAGAGCCAACGAGCGTTTTCACGCCAAATGTACCGCCTAATAAATAAAAGCCAGCGATAAACAGCGGAATGTTGAGCCCCCACTGCACATATGCCGCCTCAAAGCCGAATGACTGCATAATCGTACTAATCCCGCTCACACCACCTGCGGCAATCTGATTCGGTAATAATAACGTATTAAATCCAATCGCCACAATGGCTGATCCAATTAAAATGAACAAGTAATTTTTTGCTTCAATCCATAATTGTGAATGTCCCTGCTTCATGTCTGTCTTCCTCCGTTACTTCTGAATGCACACCTATTTTAAGCCCTCCAATTATGAATGTAAATAACAGCCAAATGCAGTGCTAATGGATTAATACTTTATCACACAAACGGATCAGCGTGCTTGCCGTTTGGCATAGGAGCAAATGATGGTATATTTAATATGTACATGAGAAAGAAGGGACATGCGATGAAGAAAATACTGAAGATCACAGGCATTTCATTACTTGCACTGATCATTTTGGCTTTTGGTGCTTTCTATACATGGAGCCGCTTTACATACGGACCATCTGCCGCTTTAAAAAAGCAAGTGAACATCGAGCAAGTGGAACATAAAAACGACGTATATACATTTGCATCAACTAAAAGCGATACGGGCATCATTCTCTATCCAGGAGCAAAGGTAGAACCACTTTCGTACGCCTATATTGGGAATGAATTGATGAAAAAAGGCTATTCTGTCTTTATCCCTGACATGCCATTTTCGTTTGCGATTTTTAATACAAATAAAGCACAAGATATCATAAAAGATCATCAAACGATCAAACACTGGTATATTGGCGGTCATTCACTAGGCGGAACAGCCGCCGCTATGTTTGCAGAAAAAAACCAGCGCAAACTCGACGGTCTTTTTTTTCTCGCGTCTTATCCAGCTTCAGATGAGCTAAAATCATCCTCCTTGAACGTCCTCTCTATATCAGGTGAAAAGGATGGACTTGCGACACAAGAGAAAATCAAGCAATCGAAAACAAATTTGCCGTCTCAAACCGTTTATCATGAAATAAAAGGCGGGAACCATGCTCAGTTTGGCATGTATGGTAAACAAAAAGGTGATCAGCCAGCGGACATTCAAGCCCTCACACAGCAAAAGGATATCGTTCAGACGATGCTTGGATGGCTAAAACCAGCAAAAAAGCTCCATAAAGAAGACAAAGGGCTAAAATAAAGATCATTTTAACCCTTTGTCAACAATCTAAAGCTTCCGTAATGGGGGTTTTTCATTTTCACTTTTTCGTCGCTTCTAAAAACTCTTCAGCGTCTGCTACAGCGAGGCTAATGGCTTCCTCCCAAAAGTCTTTTTGGGTAAGATCGACACCTAAGTGCTTAAAGGCCAAATCTTCTACTGTCATTGAAGCTGTGTCCTTTAATAATGCAATGTACTTTTCTTCAAACGAAGTACCAGCCTGCAAGGCCTTTGCATAAATTCCTAGTGAGAACATGTAGCCAAATGTGTACGGGAAATTATAAAACGGTACACCTGTGATATGGAAATGCAGCTTAGACGCCCAGAAATGCGGATGGTATTCATCTAGTGAGTCACCAAAGGCTTCTTTCTGCGCTTCTACCATCAGCTCATTCAACCGATCCGCCGGCACTTCTCCTTGTTTACGCTCTTCATAAAAACGCTGTTCAAATAAGAAACGAGATTGAATGTTCATGAAAAAAGCTACACTCCGCTGCAGCTTATCCTCTAACAAACTGAGGCGCTCCTCTTCATTTGCCGCTTCTTTCAATGAAGCATCAGCCACAATCATTTCTGCGAATGTCGACGCCGTTTCAGCTACATTCATCGCATATTTGCGATTAAGAATGCGAACATCCTGCATCACTTCCTGATGGAACGAATGACCAAGCTCATGCGCAAGTGTCGCCACATTGGATGGACTTCCTGAGAAGGTCATAAAAATACGGGACTCTCCGCTGTCAGGGAAATTTGTACAAAAACCGCCTACTCGTTTGTTCGGGCGATCCTCAGCTTCTACCCAACGCTCATTAAAGGCCTTTTCTGTAAAAGCAGCAAGCTCTTCTCCAAACCCAGCGAAATGCTTCACAATAAAAGCAGCTGCTTCCTGATACGGATAGATCTTGGTCTCACTGCCAATAGGAGCCCCAACATCAAACCAGCTTAGCTTATCCACTCCAAGCATGTCAGCCTTTCGATGTAAATAATCAATGAATGGCTGCTTATGTTCATCAATCACAGACCACATGGCATCAAGGGTTTCTTGTTTCATCCGGCAAATATCAAGCGGCTCTTTTAAGATATGATCCCAGCCTCTTGCTTCATATACTTGCAAACGAAAACCTGCCAAATGATTGAGCGTGCTTGCAAATAGATGTTCGTCCTGCGTCCATGCATGCTCTAGGTTATGATAAACAGCCTTTCTGACTTCACGGTCTGAATCATCCATCGCATTTTCCGCTTGGCCGACAGAGATCATCTGCGTTTCACCATGTTGTTCAAATGGAATCGTAATCTTATTCACTAAGCTAGAATAAAGCTCATCCCATGCATGGTAGCCATCTACGGCTAGCTTTTGAATCAATGTTTCTTGTTCAACAGGCAATTGATCCTTCACGCGTTCTCTGCGTTCATTTAATATGTAACGAACATCTGAAAAGGCCTCTGAATTCATGAGATCCTCCCATTTTCCAGGAGAGATGGCAGCAAGCGCCTGATCAAACAGCGCAAGAATGGTACCTAAATCAGCTTCCAGCTTAGCAATCGTACCTCGAAGACTGCCAGCCTTCATATCCTTTGTATTTTGAGATTGAAGACAGGAAACAAATGAACCTGCTTGAGACAGTTTTTTATATGTGGTTTCATACGTGTCAAGGACAGACGTTAACCTATTCTCAATGTGTGTATCTTCTTTTGAAAAGGCATCGACCTTTTGTCGTAATTCATCTAATAGCTGCTGAATGTGTTGCAAGTATGTTTTAAATTCTGGTGAAGCGCTGCCTCCTTTAAAAAAGGCATCTAAATCCCACGTCTCTTGTAATGTTGTTAATCCCAAAATATTTCCCCCTTTATTTGCTAATTTCATCATACAAAGGATATAGAGTCAGTATGGCGTATGTATTCCTTTATATTCATTATATTTTCTCACAATAAAAAAAACCCGGCAAGAAGCCGAGTTTTTATGATAATTTCGAACGTAAGTAAGCATCGATAAATGAATCTAAATCTCCATCCATGACCGCTTGAACATTTCCCATCTCCGTATTGGTTCGATGGTCTTTCACAAGAGAATACGGATGGAATACATAAGAGCGAATTTGGCTTCCCCAGCCAATTTCTTTCTGCTCTCCTCTAATTTCATCCAATTCAGCCTGCTGTTCTTCGATCCGTCTTTGATAAAGTTTCGATTTCAGCATTTTCATCGCACGTTCTCTGTTTTTGATTTGTGATCTTTCTGTTTGGCATGTCACCACGACATTGGTTGGAATGTGTGTGATACGAACGGCAGAGTCAGTCGTATTGACGTGCTGTCCACCTGCACCGCTTGCTCGATACGTATCCACTTTAATATCTTCTGTTCGAATATCAATATCGATTTCTTCATTGAACTCAGGCATGACATCACAGGAAACGAACGATGTATGTCTACGGCCAGATGAATCAAAAGGAGAAATACGAACCAAACGATGGACCCCTTTTTCTGCCTTTAAGTACCCGTATGCGTTATGCCCTTTAATGAGCAATGTCACAGACTTAATTCCTGCTTCATCACCAGGAAGATAATCAAGCGTTTCAACCTTAAAGCCTCTGCGCTCTGCCCAGCGAGTATACATTCTCAGAAGCATAGAACCCCAGTCCTGTGATTCAGTACCGCCTGCGCCTGGGTGAAGCTCAAGGATGGCATTGTTTTTATCATATGGTTCACTTAAGAGAAGCTGCAGTTCAAAGTCGTTAAATTGCTTAGTTAAGTTCTTCAGCTCTTTCTCAAGCTCTACATGAAGCTCCTCGTCATAATCTTCCTTTAACAGGTCATGTGTCATTTGCAGCTCTTCATGAGATTCACTGAGCTCATGGTATGAATTCACATTATCCTTTAGTGCATTGGCTTCATTGATGACGCCTTGTGCCTTTTGCTGATCATTCCAAAAATCAGCCTCTGACATGGTCGCTTCAAGTTCTGCAATTTTGGCTTCTTTTGTTTCGAGGTCAAAGAGACCCCCTAAAATCAGCTAGCCTGCTAGCCATATTTTCAAGCTCTTGTCTAATTTCTACTAATTCCATATCCTTCACCTCATAGATGTAGGGCTGACATGAATAGAAAGAGGTTTTCACCTCTTTCCATTACTTATTCTGTCTTCCCATGACAATTTTTATATTTCTTGCCGCTTCCGCAGTGACATGGTGAGTTTCGACCAATGTCTACGACTTTACGTACCGGCTTCTTTTTCACTGTCTTCTCCTCATCACCCTCTTGAGGCTGATGAGCTGTTGTTTGACCTTGAACGACTTCTTCACGTTCTAAGTTGTTTTGGATTTCTGATTTCAAAACATATTTGGCCACATCATCTTCGATTGAAGCGACCATGTGCTCAAACATCGCAAATCCTTCCATTTGATACTCACGAAGCGGATTTGTTTGTGCATACGCACGTAAATGAATCCCTTGACGCAGTTGATCCATTGCATCGATATGATCCATCCACTTTGAATCCACCGCACGAAGAACGATGACTTTTTCAAATTCTCGCATTTGTTCGTCGCCATATGTTTCTTCTTTTGCATCGTATTTTTCTTTAATACGATCCATAATGAAGGAGGTGATTTCATCTGCTTCTTTACCGTAAACATCCTTGACCGAAATGGCTCCTTCATCTAAATAGTTCGTGTTGATTAATTCAACAAGACCATCTAGTTTCCACTCTTCTGGAAGCTCTTCTTTCGGCGTATAAGAACCAACAGCGCGCTCAATTGAAGACTGAATCATATTGATCACAATCGATTTTAAGTTATCAGAATCAATGACTTCAAAGCGCTGCTTGTAAATCACTTCACGCTGCTGACGAAGCACATCGTCATATTGCAGAAGCTGTTTACGGGAATCAAAGTTGTTCCCCTCAACGCGTTTTTGAGATGATTCAACGGCTTTAGACACCATTTTACTTTGGATAGGCGTAGTGTCATCCATGCCAAAGCGGTCAAGCATGGCCATCGTACGCTCTGCACCAAATCGACGCATCAATTCATCTTCCATGGAGAGATAGAATTGGGTAATCCCTGGGTCTCCTTGACGACCAGAACGTCCACGCAGCTGGTTATCAATACGTCGTGATTCATGACGCTCTGTCCCAATTACAGCTAGACCGCCAAGCTCTTTGACGCCTTCGCCAAGCTTGATGTCCGTACCACGTCCTGCCATGTTGGTCGCAATGGTGACGGCACCCTTTTGACCAGCCTCTTCAATAATTTGTGCCTCACGCTCATGGTTTTTCGCATTTAACACTTGATGAGGAATCCCTTTATTTTTAAGCAGCTTAGAAATAAGCTCAGACGTCTCAACCGCTACTGTTCCGACAAGCACTGGTTGCCCTGTCATATAGCGCTGCGCAACATCTTCAGCCACTGCTTTAAATTTACCTTCCATTGTGCGGTAAATTAAATCAGGTCTGTCATCACGAACGACTGGTTGATTGGTCGGGATTGTCACAACCTGCATGTTGTAAATGTTACGGAATTCTTCTTCTTCCGTTTTCGCTGTACCCGTCATACCAGAAAGCTTTTCATACATGCGGAAGTAGTTCTGGAACGTAATCGTTGCAAGGGTCATGCTTTCGTTCTGCACTTCGAGACCTTCTTTTGCCTCAATGGCTTGATGCAGACCTTCACTATAACGGCGTCCTTTCATTAGACGTCCTGTGAACGAGTCAACAATAACGACTTGACCTTCTTCAACGACATAATCCACATCTTTTTGCATCGCAACATGTGCCTTTAGCGCCTGGGCGATGTGATGGTTCAGTGCGACATGTTTGACATCAAATAAGTTTTCGATGCCGAATGCTTTTTCCGCCTTCGTCATTCCACTTTCTGTCAGCTGTACACTTTTTGTTTTAATATCGTATGTGAAATCATCTTCTATTTTTAATGTACGAACAAATGCATTGGCTTGAACGTAAAGCTTTGTAGATTTCGCAGCTTGTCCAGAAATAATAAGAGGTGTTCTCGCTTCATCAACTAAGATGGAGTCAACCTCATCAATCACGGCATAATGAAGCGGTCTTTGAACCATTTGCTCTTTGTAAAGCACCATGTTATCTCGTAAATAGTCAAAGCCAAGTTCATTGTTTGTAGAATACGTAATATCAGCAGCATATGCTTCTCTTTTTTCATCTTTGTCTAAGCTGTTTAAGTTTAAGCCAACCGTTAAGCCAAGAAACTCAAAAATCTTGCCCATTTCCTCTGCATCACGGCTTGCCAAATATTCGTTGACTGTCACAATGTGGACGCCTTTTCCAGAAAGAGCATTTAAATAAACAGGCATTGTTGAAGTCAACGTTTTACCTTCACCTGTTTTCATCTCAGAGATGTTGCCTTCATGAAGCGCGATCCCCCCCATGAGCTGCACCTTAAATGGGAACATTCCTGTCACGCGGCGTGATGCCTCGCGAACCGTTGCAAATGCTTCAACCAACAGGTCATCCACGGATTGTCCTTTTTCAAGTTTTTCTTTAAATTCGTTCGTTTTATTTCGTAAAGCCTCGTCAGATAATTTCTCAAAATCTTGAGCAAGAGCTTCAATTTCATTTGCTTTTTTTTCATATTTGCTGATCGTACGTTTCGTAGGATCAAACACTTTGTTTAAGATTCCAAGCATATAATAACGCTCCTCTATTTCATGCAATTTTTCGGCATGTCCAAAAGATTGACAGGTCCATATTTACCTGCATTTATCATACCATACCTTCCTTCATTTCCAAAGAATTTGCAATGATTTCGCACAAAAAACCCGCCCCTCATGGAGGGAACGGGTTTACTTTTTTTAGGTTGTTTTTAGATCTGATTAAGCGTTCGGCTCAATCAGTCCATATTTTCCATCATTTCGGCGATAGACCACATTGGTCAAATTTGTCTCAGCATTTGTGAAGACGAAGAAACTATGACCTAACATGTTCATTTGAAGGATGGCCTCTTCGCTATCCATCGGTTTTAAATTGAAACGTTTTTGTCTGACGATTTCTGTTTCATCAATTTCTTCGTCATCTTGAACAGCTACATCAGCCGTCCCATTTCCTCCAGCAAATAAGTGCTTTTTGGCACCTTGTTCGCGGAATTTACGGTTTACTTTTGTTTTGTGTTTTCGAATTTGACGTTCTAATTTACTGGCTGCTAGGTCTACTGCATTGTACATATCTTCATTATGCACCTCAGCTCGAAGTGCTAGATCAGTCATTGGAATGGTAACCTCAACTTTAGATTCTTGATCATTGTAAAACTTCAAGTTCACGTTGACTGAAGCATCTACGTCTGTCTCAAAATAACGCTCCAGCTTTCCAATTTTTTTCTCGACATGATCTCTTAGTGCAGGTGTTACGTCGATGTTTTCTCCTCTGACATTGTAATTCATGTAAAGAACGCCTCCTTTAAAATTAAGGATATGTAAACCTATTTCTACTTTTCCCTCCTTTTCTCCTGCTCAAACGTAAAAAAAATGTGAATTTTTATTGAAATTTGTCGAATTTTGCGGTGCATCAACTGTTACTTGATAGGTGATGAATATATATTCGGCTCATTCTTGAAAAAGACCAGCGCACATTTAAATGGTGAAAGATGATATTGATGTTTTCAGCGATTGAGATAAGGTTTTTAAATCCTCCGCCGCTGCTTTCATTTCTTCATTTGCTGCCAATGATTCTTCAACAGCCGCAGACATGTACTCCGTCTCTTCTGAATTGCGTTTGGCTCCTTCTTCAATGACCCCAACCGTCTGAGATATTTCCTCTGTACTAGCTGAAATCTCCTCTGCAGTAGCTGAAAGTTCCTCTGCTTTCATCGAAATATCACGAATAGATTCCAGGATTTCATGAAAGCTCTGTTCTGACAATTGCGATACTTTCACACCTTCTGCTACATCCTGCTCAACCTTTGTCATCGAATGTGATGATTTTTCAGTATCTTTGTTCACGTTCGCGAGCAATTGACTAATTTGATCTGTCAGCTGACTAGATTCTTCCGCCAGTTTCCTCACTTCATCTGCTACCACCGCAAAGCCTCTCCCATGCTCTCCTGCTCTTGCCGCTTCAATAGCAGCATTTAAAGCAAGCAAATTCGTTTGATCAGCGATGGCATGGATATGACCTAACAAATCTTCAATGCCTGTAAACTGGGCTTGTACATGAGCCATTGTGGAATGGTGCTCGTTCACAGACGCTTTGATAGAGCTCATTTGTTTTACGAATTGCTGAATAAGCGCTGCACCCTCTTCAGCCTTTTCAGTCACTGAAATTGAGTGACCCGAAACATCGGATGTGTGTTCAGCTGCATTTTGCATACCAGTCGAGACTTCTTGAATGGCAGAAGCTACTTTTCCGACCGCGTTTGATTGTTCACGTGAAGCTTCACTGACCTGTTCAATCGAGCTAGATGTCTGCTCACTGGCAGATATGGTTTGATGAATCGTTTCCTCAAACTGAGCAGCAGAATCAGCTAATTGTCTTGATCCATGTTGCACCTGTAAAATGAGCTGACGCAAATGCTTTGTCATTTGATTAAAAGCAGTACCGAGTTGACCAATCTCATTTTTAGAGGTCACTTCAATCTCTTCAAGTGTAAGGTCACCATCTGCCATCCTTCTCGCAGCATTTGTGACAGACACAATCGGCTTTGTCATACGATAAACGAATCTTGTCCCAATCAACAAAAAGCCAACAATAATGACCGCACTAACTAGAATGAGAGTGAATAGTAATTGATTACTGTCTTGGTTGAGCTGATTGATTTTTTGGTCACGTTGCTTCAACTGAGTTTGAGCAAATTCTTTTGTAAAGGTATGTATTTCTTGTTCGATAGGTTGTAATTCTTGATTGAGGCGTGTGTTGAATTCTTTTTGATTTTGCATATTCAATGAATTAAATAGTCGGTTCGTTGAGGTGTAGTAGAGATAATTCTTTTCTGAGATTTGATCTAATAGATTTTTTGCTTGTTTGACAGAGCTCATTTTTGTAGCTTCCGTTGTTTTCTTATTAATCTCTTCATATGTTTGCTCAATTTTCTGTAAATTTTCAGCATCTTGCACGACAACATATGTTTTAATTTGTGCTTCCTGTTTTTGCAAAAGCGCCTCTAATTCCAGTGAGGTTTGATAAAGCTTTACTTCTTTGCTAAGAAGCGTCTTATAGGATTGATCTGTTTTGTAATAGATAAAGCTTGAGAATCCTAAAATACTGACAAACAATACACATATGACAATAAGCCCAAACAAAAATTGATTTTTTAGTCTCATAATTTCCTCCGAAAGTCTGAATTGAACAAAAATTAATGAATGACATACGGCCTCATACAGGCATGTATTTCATCCATCCACTTTCTATATTCAGGTATAAAATATGCTTTAAGGAATGATTGGAAGTGTATTGAAGGGAATGTATAGAAAGCTAGTATATCAAAACTTAAAAAAATTTGATCAAACGAACGAATCGTTTTGGCAAAGTGCTCATTTTCTATAATTGAAAGCAGAAGGGGATGTGTTGTCTCTAAATGAAAGAAGGCATGGATCAGATCATTAAAGATCCGATCCCCTTCTGTTTTAGCAAAATCCTTCTCAATTTCATCTAAATATTTTAGACTCTCTTCTATCGTAAATAGAAGTTCATAATATGTGGTTAATAAAATATAGTCATCTGAACGATACGCCACAGGTCTCACCTAATTATTTCCGTTTATCGTAATATACGCCGTCACTCGTCATAGGCTGGTATGGATTTTGATAATTCAGCTGTTTCGTTTTCTTTTTTTGAATGGCTTGAATATCTGCTTTGATCCCATTTTGGATCACAGTTAATTGCTTCGCCATCTGTTGATCTGTTTGGATGATTTCTTTGATTTTTTCTTTTTCTTGATCCGTCAGCTCATGCTGAATATCTCTCATTAATTCGTCTCTCTCAATTAAAAAGGCATCAAAGTCTTCAACCAAGGTGTCACTTTGCGGATTTGCCGTTATTTCGGCTGCCATTTTTAATGTTTGGTCATGCAGCTGGTCCACAATACTCATAGAGATCCCCCGATAGAGTGGTGACGCCCTTTTCGATCAGTTTGAATAACTTCCTTCCACGCATCACGAAAATCAGTTACGTATTGCTCTACTTCATTCAACATCTCTTCGTCATTTTGAAGATTGGCTTCAATCAGTCTGCGATAAATGTAATCATACATACTTGCCATACTATTTGATACGTCATAAGAACGATTTAAGGTGACATTTAATTCTTGAATGATGTTTTGAGCCTTTTTCAGGTTCACATTTCTCGTTTCTGCATCCTCTTTTTGAATGGCATACTTCGCTAATCTAATGAACTTTAAGCAGCCTTCATAAAGCATAAGCGTCAACTCGGCAGGTGTTGCAGTCTCAATAGAATTTTTCTGATAGGTGGCATAAGGGTTCTGAATTGCCATATGTTATAAACCTCCAATTATTGTCCAAGCAGTTGAGAAAGATAGCCAGATTGGTTGTTTAGCTTTTGAATCGCGCTATCCATGGCGTTAAACTTTTTGTAGTAACGGGCTTCAACCATCTTCAAACGGTCTTGGAACGTACCCATTCGTTTGGCCAAAGAATCAAGGTCCTTACCAAGTCCGTATTCCTTTAATTCCATCGTTGTGCTTCCCGCCTTTGTTTGAATGCTCTTCGTGAAGGCAGTTAAGGAATTTTTGACACGATAAATGATTCCTTGTTCTTGATATTGCTGCTGTGCTTTGTCTTTATCTTTTGAATCCACATTTAAACTACCCGAGATGAACATTTGTCTGACTTTCTCCGGGTCTTCTTCAATGGCTTTTCTTAATTTCTCTACTCCATTTATATCCTTACTAAATTCCAGCTTTCCACCATCTTTATACTTGGATGATGTCTCAATACCAATTTGTGTGAGGTGAATTTTATTCGCATCACTTGTCGTAATATTAGCATAAAAATCACTTCTTATTTTAGAGGCACCAGCTCGTAAAATGGAATCACTTCTCAGCAAGCCAGACTTCGCGGTCGTTTCCCATAGCTCTATTTCTTTTTCAGACATCCCTTTTTTCTCTTCAGCCGTTAATGGTTGATAGTCTCTGTTTTTCTTTTCATTGACTTTACCATTAATTTGCTCAACGAGCTCATTGTATTTATCAACAAATTGTTTAATTTTATCAAAGATTGCATCCACATCTGTTGAAACGTTTAAGCTGACAGGCTGATCCGTTGTTCCTTTAAGTTCGTACGTAATATCAGCCTGTGTGAATGTGTTGTTGTTATTTTCCATTTTCAGACCGTTAATCTCGTATTGTGCCTTCTGTCCTTGAGTGGTCGCAACTAATTTGTTATCTCCATCTACTTGGAATCCTAATTGCGTTAAAAATGAAGCCGAATTGCCATCAGCTGCTTTAATACTGACACCCTCACCAGTTGTCCGAGAAGTAAGAGCAATTGTATCCACGTAGTTCGTTCCATCAAAGATTTGGCCTTTGTAAGCCGTCACACCTAATTGCGCGTTGTTTAGCTTTGACACAATGTTATCAATTGTATCGGTATCAGAAGTATTGATCGTCACCATTTTCGGTTTTGTCGAATCTGGTGTCGTCACCTCAAAAGTAAACGTGCCGTTTGCTGGTGTAAATCCAGATGTACCAGAAGATTTGAAGACGGAAGCTGTCGCTAGTTGAGTGACATGAATAGAGCCAGAGGTCGCATTTGTTGACCCAGTTGCTGTGACAGCAGATTCATTAGAGCTTGTCACCTTTTTTGCGCCATATGTACTTGGACGCGTTAAGTTTAAACTGTTGATCAAATCATCTAATTCTTTGATTTTCGAGTTAACCTCGCGATAGCTGTCTCTTTGCCATTCAAGTGTTTGTTTCTGGCGTGTCATTTTATCAAGTGGTGCTTGCTCAGTTTTCATGAGTTTTGATACGATTTCATCAATATCAAACACATTTGAAAATCCAGTAATTCGATTGACCATTTTTTATGTTCTCCCTTCACTTACATTCTTTTATCTACAAATAAACCGACAATTTCTGTCATTGCCGCATAGAAATCAAGCCATTCCTTGGAAGGAATTTCTCTAATGACTTCTTCTGTTTGGTTATCTACGACTTTGACATAATATTCATTGAGTTTTTCATGTAATTCAAATTGCAGATGAAATTGAGTGGGTTCAATCAGCTTGTTTGCGCCTTGAAGCGTTTTTTCAATTTCTTCTTTTGAAACGACCTTGCCATTTGCTTGTAAATCAGAGTTTGCATTGTCATTCTGGTTATTAGAAACACGGGTTTGAAATGCATCGATAATTGGCTCTAGCGATGTCAACTTACCAACAGACATAGTTATTCAGCTCCTGTGCTTTAATCTACCTTTTATATCGGCTTGGAATTTTCAAATTAAATATAGATGGACCGATTTGTTAAAGTTTCATATAGATGGTGAACATCCACACAGAAACGTGGAGAAGGATAGCTGAATCAGATAAAAAAATCCTCACTTTTTTTGTGAGGATAATTGAGAGAGGAGATCTACGGATAAACTCGCAGCACGACTGTTCTCTTCTTGAATAGACAGGTACACTTCTTTCCTGTGAATATCAATGTGCTTAGGAGCTTCAATCCCGATTTTCACTTGATCGCCTTCGATCGAAATAATCTTGACTTCAATATCATCGCCAATTTGAATCGACTGGTTTAATTTACGCGAGAGAACTAACATGAGGATGCCACCTCTAACAAATGTTTTGTATGATAGGATGAATCATGCAAAATCACCTGCTTGGCTTTCATGTTTTTCCGGTTCACAATAATAGGCGCTCTTAAATTGGCTGTCGTTTTTTCAATAGAAGATTCCATTGTTAAGATCACCATGACTTCCACATCATTGGCATCTTCTACTTCTAGAATATCTACGACCGTTTCGTCTAGATCGAATTCATATTGATTGAAGAATAAAAACGGACTGCTGACAATAAAGCCTAACTCTGCGTTTTTCAATGATTGAAGAACTAAAAATGGAGACTCTTCTGATAAAGGTAAAATGACAAACTGTTTTTGATCCAGAAATCCTGGTATTCCATTAGAGAAGTTGATGATTTGCTCCTTTTTGATTGTCACTTCACCATGGTATTTTGTTTGAATGATCATAATTCACGACCTTTTTCATTTTTCTTAACTATACCTTATCACCATTTTGGCCCGTTTCGTCAACTTCTATTTTTAAATCTGGGTATTGTAACATATCAATATTGACCTTACCTGGCTGGTAGTTAACGATTGGTTTATGAGGCGTTGCCTCTATAATAGCTTTTTGAGGCTCCACTTCAATTTGAAGCTCAGATGGCTGATAGTGAATTTTCACACTAAAGAATGAAGGGATCACACCAATATTGAATTGTTTGGCTGGAGGAGTGCCATTGATTTTGGCAAACTCGGCAATTGCATTCCCACCATTCTCGATCTTGATGAGTTCACTGCCTTCTTCCGCTCTTCGGCCCATTCCCTCTCCAACAGCACGTTTCCCCTCAGCTGCCCATTCTTCAGAACGCCTAAAAATTGACTTGATATCCATATCGGCAAATGCTTCGGTTTGATCTATTGTTAACTTTGACGGTGTCCTTGTCATATTCATGACGGCTCTGGGCTGCTGAATCTCAAGGTCTGCTCTTGGCTGCTCTACTTCTTGCCGAGAAGGAGTTGTCGACATTTGCAGCTTTGCATAGGTTTGTTGCATTAACAATCTAGGGATTTGCATATAGGTTCACCTCCATGATGCAAAAAAGCACCCAACGGATGCTTTTTATTATCTTAAGAAATCGACAAGGGATGGCTGAATAACTTTAGCCGTCGTTGCTAAAGCAGCTCTATTCACAGTCTCTTGTTGAAGAAGATCAATAATTGCTTTTTCACTTTCTACATCTTCATTATCTGATTTGGCATTTTTCAGTACTTCGAATTGTGAAGTCAAGCGACTGCCTACTAAGTCAACACGATTTGAACGGGCTCCTAAGTCCGAGCGCTCAGCACTCATCACTTCTTTAAACTGATCGATACTTCCTAACGCATCATCAGAATTTGCGAACGTTCCATTTTTCAATGAGTTTTCTAAATCCGTCAGCATTTCAATGACATTTTGACCGCTGGCAGTCTGTCCACCAAACGCTGAAATTGGATTTGAGTTCACATTTAAAGTGATACCATCAGAAATGTTCGACTTAACAGAATTTGCATCTGTATAGTTTTCAAAGTTAAACGTAAACGTACCATCTGCGTTCTCAACAACTGGTTTGACATTTGTATTTGTTCCATTAAATACGAACTTACCTAACATCTGAGTGTTCATCGCGTCAATGATTTGTTTCTTCATCTGACCAATTTCCACGCCGACAGCTGCTAAATCTTCTGGCTGCTTTGTTCCATTAGCCGCATCAAGCACTTTATCTCGTACATTTGACATAATATCAATGATTTCAGTGACACTTGTTTCAGATGTATCAATCCAGTTCTGTGCTTCATTTAAGTTTTTTTGATATTGATCATTTCGAAACATTGCTGTGCTATATTGAAGGCTTTTTACTGCTGCAACGGGATCATCAGACGTTTTTGTGAAACGTCTCCCTGTTTGTGCTTGCTCATTTATTTTAGAAAGTTTTTCATAACTTTTACTAATATTACGAAGTGAGTTTTGAGAAATCATACCTTGTGTGACTCGCATCAGTTATACCTACCTTCCTACGACACCCATGCCGTTTATTACTTTATCCAATATTTCATCTTGTAATGTCACAACTCTCGCAGCTGCATTATATGCATGCTGAAATTGGATCATATTCGTCATTTCTTCATCAATGGAAACAGCACTCGTTGACATTCTACGCTCATTGGCTGAATTGACAAGAGCGGCTGAACTGCTTTCTAGCGTTATGTTCTTTTTCCCTTGAATCCCCATCTCAGCAATGACATTTTGGTAGTAATCCTGGATCGTCGTTGTATTGCCGCCGATTGGTACCTTTAAGTCTTGAATACCAGCTAATTTCGTAGCATTCGAACCGTCACCTTTTGTTTGATTGAGAGATGCTGCAATATTATCTGTTGATGCTAAAATAACATCACTCACTTTGATACGAGCAGCTAAACCTTTATTCAGATCATTATTATTCTCGATATCAAAAAAGTCTTGTCCACTTGTGCCATTTAATGTGTAACCCTGCTTATGCACATCATTAAATGTATCCATGAAGACTTGTGCTACTTCATCAAGCTCTGCAAGCATGTCTGGATACATGCCTTTTTCAGCACCATTTGACATGTAGCCATAAGCCTCAACAAGTGCTTTTACTTTACCATTCACTTGAAGCTGATCTGCTGCAATGGTTGTTGTTCCGAATTGAAGTGAGTTAACAAGTCCCGTTGTATTATCATAGGAGATTTGCAGTTCAGATTTTTCGTTCGTAATGCCATTCAAAATCGTTCCAGCAGATTGTCCATTTGCACCGATAATGTCGATGTTGACAGTTCCTTCTGCAATTTTGAGTGCATTCCCGCCAGATGGATTGTAGCTCACTTTAATATCAACAAGTGAAGATAATTGATCTACCAACGCATCACGCGTATCATATAGATCATTTGGAAGATATCCGTTTGGCTCAACTGCTGCAATCTGTTTGTTCACTTCATCTATTTGAGATAAAATCGTGTTCACATTTTTGGCTGTTGAATCGAGTTCTGTTTTTAAATTCTTTTGTATCGTTGTTAAAGAAGAATTAAGTAGACGGAATTGATCTACTAAAGCCTGTGCACTTGTTTTAACAACTGTACGCGCAGACGCTGTATCAGCATTTTTGGTTTCGGATAGGACCTGCAATGATTTCCAAAGGTTATCAAAAGCTCTGTTTAAGCCTTCATCCGTCAAATCATTCATGACTCCCTCCATTTGCGAAAGGGCATCAGATTTTGTTGAGTAGTAGGACAAGTTATTGTTATGATCTCTGAATTGCAGATCTAAAAAGCTGTCTCGAATTCTTTCAACGGTTCCAACTTGAACTCCTGTCCCCATTTGGCCATACGTCTTGCCGTCATAAACTGAAATGACTGGATAAGGATTATCTGCTTTAAAGGTAACTCTTTGTCTTGAGTAGCCATCTGTATTTGCATTGGAGACGTTGTTTGATGTGACATAAAGCCCTGCACGCTGGGCTGTGATTCCTCTTTTTGCCGTTTCTAGTCCCATGAATGTAGAACCCATTGGTATCCTCCTTGTTTACGCCTTTGAATCAAACAAAGCCCTCTGCTGTTTAGGCTTTGAACTCTCAAGACCATTTTGTCCGTAATTCATATTTTCTTTATTAGGGTTAACGAGATCGAATGTCAGTGAAATAAATTGAAGCGACTGCTGAATGAGCTGTTTGTTCAGTTCATTTACATCTTTCAGTTCCACCATGATGTCATTTAATTTGTCATATAACGAAATGAGCTCTTCTTGATCCGAACCTTCAGCCTTTTCGATACACGCGGTGATGGTTGGCGGTTCATCATTTTGTAAAAATTGAACTGTCGCTTCAATTCTTTTTTCTTCTAATTGAGAAATGGCCTGAATATATTTTTGCTCTAAATTCAGAACCTCTGAAAGAGCATCAATCTCATTACTTTTCAGCATTTCTGTTTTATCTTTCGACAGCTTCAAAAGCTGTTCATGCAATCCATAGAGACGATGCAGCTCTTCAATGATTATTTTAACTGACATTCACGCTACTCCCTTTTGTTATTGTTGTTTATAAAAATTCAGCATTTTATCAGCAATGCCCTTTGTATCTACTTGATATGTTCCGGCTTCAATGCTTTTTTTAATTTGGTCTATTTTATCTTGGCGTTCTTTCATGATATTCGGCACCTTTTGCATTTCGATTGCCTTTTTAGAAATTTCGACTTTATCAGTTGATTTTGCTTGATTTGATTGCAACGTTTGTTTCTCATATGTTTTCTTGTAAGGATTTACTGGTTGTGTTCCATATCGATTAATTTTCACGGGATTCCTCTCGCTTTCCGTTACAGTCTGTCTTGATTCTATCCATTTTATCGACCAAACTGCAACTTAGTTTAGGGAATCAATCGTTTTTAGGATTAATGGCATAATAGGTGTCTTTTTTCCTAGATTCAATCTCCCTTTTACGCTCTTCTTCTTGGTTCATTTGACTCATTTGCGACTGAATGTCCTGTTCACATTGACTGCACAGCTTGTTTTTTCTGATCGGTTGGCCACATCTTTCACAAGGATAGTTGATATTCGGAAATTGGCTAATTTGAAGTCTTTTCAAACGGATAAATTTTAAGATTAATTCTTCATCAACTTCTGTTGCATCTACTATTTCAGCAATGGTTGATTGTCTATTACTTTGCTTTCGCAAGAATTTATAAACGATATCAAAAGAACGTTCTTCTTCTTCAAAGCATTTGTTACAAACCGTTTGGATGGTCGTTTTTAAAAACAGCTGATTACATTGCGGGCAGTTTGCCAATTGATTCATAACCAAAACCCCTTACGTTATTTTCTCTTCTTATTATCGGTTAATTATCCTGAATTTTAACTACGGATCAACGTAAAAGAGGAAACACTTTTGGCACCTGCTTCTTTTAAAATTCTCGCCGCATCATAAATGGTGGCCCCTGTTGTATAAATGTCGTCAATTAAGATAACTTCCCTTTGAACGATCGCATCTGTCTGCGTGATTTGAAACATTCCTTTTTGATCTAAACGTTCATTTTTCTTTTTCTTGGACTGTTTGCTTTGATGTATTTTTACAAGTGGCTGAAGGATCGGCTCACCAATCAAGGAAGCAAGTATGACGGACTGATTAAACCCTCTTTCCTTTAGTCTTTCTTTACTTAAAGGAATCGGGATCAGGACAGGTTCTTTCATTGAAAAAGAGCGCTTAAATACTGCTCGGACATCTTGTTTAAAAAGCTCAGCTAAAGCTGTATCACCTCGAAATTTAAAGCGGGAAAGGACATCTTTCATCAAATCGTTGTAAGCATAGACAGACCTATTTTTCACAAGTACTGTAGTAGAATCAGGGCGTTCTTTCCACATGGAACAGTCTTGACATAATTGATCGTTCGACTGTGCTCTCCCGCAGGCTGGACAAATCGGGCGTTGAATTTTTTCTAGGTGATGCTTACATGCTATACATAGACGATCATCATTTAATAGAAGTAATGATTTCCATGTAAAAGAAGCGACAAAATGTCCCTCACAAATGAGGCAGATCAATTGTTATCCTTATTTATCGACAGACGATTTTCGCATCTTGGAAATGTGGAGACCTTTGAAGCGGCTTCTGTCAGAATGACCAGCATGGCCGTATTTTTCTGTTTGTCCACCATCTCAGATTTACTGTAAGATATTTTATTGATATCTGTTATATACTGAGGCTTCACTTGATTTAGTGAAATCGCTAATACATCTTCTATACACTTTTCACAGTGACAAATCATGTTTAATTGGTTGAGATATTGATAGAGGATTTCCTTGAGTAGTGTTTCTTTTGCATTGAGTAGCATATTTGTCTCTCCTGCCATTTGTGTATTGTGAATATAACTGTACCATGAAATTTAGTTGAACCTACATTATTTTTCGGAGAACTCTTTTTCAGCTGTATCATTCATTTTTACAATATGCTTCTTTGCTTGTTTCATACTTCTCGTTAAACCAAAATGAAAAAAGAAAACATCTCCTTTAAAAAAATCGGGATGTCTACCTGCTCTACCAGAAATCTGAACAAGTGCACTTTCTGTAAAGATAGTAGATTCTGCACCTAGTACCCCCACTTGCACATTTGAAATGGTTACACCTCTTTCTAGAATTGTGGTTGTAACTAGTACATCGTATTTGTAATCTCTGAATTGCTGGACCTTTTGTTTCCTATCTGGATCATCAGCAGACACCCCTTCTACATTTAAGTGGTGCTTTCTAAGAACCTTCGTTACCTTCTTCATAGTAGAAATAGAAGGAACAAAAAGTAAAACCCTTCTCTTTTTTGTAATATGTTTCTGCATCAAATTCATTACTTTAGGTGGGAGCTGATTCTTTTTTAATTTCTTCTTCCAATGTCCAATCCATTGAAAGGATGGGACCGGTAAAGGTTGTTGGTGAAAGCGCAGAGGAATTTTTATGGCTTCTAGTTGTCCACGAGATACATCTCTTATCATTTTCTTAGACGGCGTCGCACTTAAATAAACCCTAACCCCTTTCTTTCTCATTGCCTTTAAAACAGCAAATTGGAGACGTTCATCGATTGAATAAGGGAAGGCGTCGACTTCATCTATAATGAGCACATCAAATGCATGTTTATATCTCATCAACTGGTGAGTTGTAGCGATTACTAACGGTGCTATTTGGAACCTTTGAGGACTTCCTCCATAAAGAACAGCTATTTTCATTCCTTGAAAAGCTTTTTTAAGCCGCGGCTCTAGTTCAAGGACAACATCGGTTCTAGGTGTCGCAATGCAGACACTCATTCCTTGATGTAAGGCATATTCTATTCCATGAAAAAGCACCTCTGTTTTCCCTGCCCCGCAAACTGCCCAGATGAGTAGATCAGATTTGTTTTTTATCGCTTCGATCAATTTCTCTGACGCTCTTTTTTGTCCTTTAGACAGGTTTCCCTGCCATGTTAATTCCGAGTGACATGCTTCTTCCATTTGTGGACCCGTCCATTCATAAAGAAAGCCACATTCCGTTGTTTTCCCCATCATGATGCATGATCTACAATACACACAATCTTTTTGACACTTGTCACACGAAGAGTGGGCAAAGTACCGATTTTTTGATACACCACATCTGCAGCAAATAAGACCATTTGCTTTCCTCTCAATAGCAGGTGTTCGGATAACTAACCCTTTCTCCTCCAGCCAATCCAAATCAGACTGTGAGCATCTTGTTTCAGCAGTAAGCAGGTGGCGTGACTGCAGGTGTTGCCCTAGTTCCATTGCTTTGTCCATGTTCAATTTCAACAAACACCTTTCAACTGATGTTTGCCTATTATGCGCAAAGACATGACCTTTCGTCCAACAGCTAAAAAAGAAAAACAAAACCCCTTTTCTAAGAGAAAAGAGGTTTTTAGGATTTATCTAATCAGCCAGCCAAGAGCTAAAGAGCCTTCGCCTAGATGAGTGCCGATTACGGCACCAAAATAACTTTTATAAAATTCAACATGAGGATATTTTTCTGATAAGTGCGCAATTAAATCGTCTACTTCTTCTTCTCTATTACCATGTATCACGGTTGCTCTCATCGGGACACCACGCGATGCATCTTCATCAAATAGTTCAAACATACGTGAAATGGCTTTTTTCCGTGTACGAATCTTCTCAAAAGGGACAATTAGCTTGTTGTCAAAATGCAGTATAGGCTTTACCTTTAAGAGGCTCCCAATAAAAGCCTGAGCACCATTTAATCTGCCGCCTCTTTGTAAATGAGTTAAATCGTCTACCATAAAATAAGCTCTCTGATTCTCTTTCAGGTAATTGAGATGGGCTAACACTTCTTCTGGAGAAGCACCAGCTTGGATTTTCTCAGCAGCTTCTATCACATAAAAACCTTGTGCCATACAGCTAGTTTCTGTATCAAACGGATAAATGTCAATTCCGTCAACTAGGTCATTTGCTGAGGCTGCACTATTATATGTTCCACTAATTCCGCTAGAAAGGTGAATACTAATCACGGCATCATATGTTTCACTTAGTTTTTCATATAATTCTATTAGTTCACCGAAAGCAGGCTGAGAGGTGGTTGGAAGGTCTTTATGCTTTTTGACTTCTTCATAATATGTCTTCCAATCCATTTCTATTTCTTCACGGTATGATTCATTGCCAAAGATGACATTCAGAGGGATCATATGAATATGATGTTTATCACGCAGCTCTTGTGGTATATAAGCAGTACTGTCTGTTACAACGGCTATTTTCATTCTTAAATACCTTCCTTATCCGTTAAGTTGCTCTTTTTTATTTTCAAAGAATGATCATTGTTATTCATTAGATTTATAATAGTAATCAAAAAAGCCTGCCTAATCAATAGGCAAGCCCGTTATATCCGAAAAAGACTCCTTATCTACCTATCATTTCTCTCAAATTAACATGTGAGAGAATCAAAAACAGGCGAAAAAGGAGTACTTGTCCGGAATATTATCTCATTTCTACCCAGCCGTTCTTAATTGCTACAACAACAGCTTGTGTACGGTCGTTTACATTCATTTTTTGTAAAATGTTACTCACGTGGTTTTTGACTGTTTTCTCACTAATAAAGAGCGACTCACCAATTCCTCTATTGCTCTTTCCGTCAGCTAACATTTGAAGTACTTCGCACTCACGTCTCGTTAAGATATGAAGTGGTCTGCGAATTTCAGGATATACTTCATGCTGTGGATGTGCTGAAACGCCACTAGTCGCTAGGCGTCGGAATTCATTTACTAAGTTATGAGTAACTTTCGGATGTAAATAAGATCCTCCGTCAGCTACGACTTTCACTGCTTCAATGAGCGTGTCTGCATCCATTTCTTTTAACAGGTAGCCTCTTGCTCCTGTTTTCAATGCATGTGTCACATAGTTTTCATCATCATGAATAGATAGAATAATGACTTTTGATTCGGGATAAAGCTCAACTAGCTGCTTTGTAGCCTCTACACCATTTACATTCGGCATATTAATGTCCATAATGACAACATCCGGATGATAGTGTTCTACGATACGTGCAGCTTCGTCTCCGTCGTCTCCTTCTGCAACTACTTCAAAAGTAGGTTCAAAATCTAAAATCCGTTTGACACCTTCACGGAATAATTGGTGATCATCAATAATTACAATATTTACTTTAGTCACAAGCTACGCCTCCCCATGTTTATTGTTCTACACCTGAACTTTATGGTCAATATGTCTTTTGTCTCTATTTTACAATTTTATTTTGCAATGTTAATGGCACGCGAATCATGATGAATGTCCCTAGACCTATTTTTGAGTCTATGGTCATTTTACCTTCAAGTAAGTCTACGCGTTCTTTCATGCCAAGTAAACCGAAGGATTTGTTTTTGTTTGTTTTCACATCTTTCATATCAAAGCCTTTTCCATCGTCTTTGATAATTAACGTGACAAAGTCTTTCGTGACTTCTACTTTTACAGAGATTTCTTCAGCTTCGGAATGCTTCAGTGAATTTGTGACAGCTTCTTGAGCTAGTCTAAACAGTGCCACTTCAAATTGAGAAGCAATTCTTTCGCTTTCTGTATCCCCTAGGCATTGGAACGTGATCTTGGTTTTTCCATCATACTCTTCGATTGTGTTTAAATATTTTCTTAGCGTCGGAATGAGACCCAAATCATCTAAAGCCATTGGTCTTAAATCATAAATGATTCTTCTCACTTCGTACAGAGCATTTCGCACATTCTGTCTGAGACTTCTAATTTCTTTAAAGCCTTCTTCTGTCCCACGGTCTCTGAAAATACGTTCAATTAATTCGGAACGCATCATTACGTTTGCCAGCATTTGGGCCGGACCGTCGTGAATTTCACGGGATACCCTTTTGCGTTCTTCTTCTTGGGCTTCAATAATTCTAAGTCCAAAATCTTGTTTTGCTTGAGCATCTTCAAGTAACACGCCAACTTGACGTAAGTCCTGATTGAGATAGTTGAGAACAACTGTGATCTGACTCACAAGCGTTTCAGAGCGTTCAATGACGTCTTGTAGGCTTAACAATCGTCTTTCCAGATCGTCTCTTCTTTCTCTCAGCTGCTTTTCGCGCTGCTGGATCATAGTGAGTTCCACTTGCAGATTATGTGCTTTTTCGTAGGCCTCCCGTATTTCTTCTTCGCTAAATTTGTTGAAGTTTCTGCTGACCTCAGATAAGCGATTTCTAGCATGTCTCGTATGGACTTCTAGTTTATCCCCAAAATCAATTACTTCGTTTACTTGTTGCTTGATTTGCTTCAGCTCTTCTACAAGGCTTTCATATTGTTGACGGGACTGTTCGCCTATCCTAAATACTTCGTCCTTGCTGCCATCAACTGTACTTAGCATTTTCATGATGATTGAATCCAATAATTTCGGATCCATTTTAGGTGTTGTCATGGCTTTTCCCTCCCGTAACAGTGATGTCATCTTTTTTTATTATAAATGTCATTGATCTGCATTTTATGTCGAATTATAATGAAAGAATGCGTATAAATCATGAAGTTTTTATGACGACCCTTTTTCTACCCCTATCATCATAACAAAATACGCTGTAAAATTCTAAAATCAATGCAAATTTTCTCTAGTCTTACAATTTGCTTTTCAGGAGGGTATGTCTTTTGCTGCATCGCTATCTTACAGTAAAAAGTCGTGGCGAGCATGAGATCGTCATTGAAAAATCACGTTTTATTTGTCATATACAGCGTGCTGTCTCAGAAGAAGAAGCACAAGCATTTATACAATCCATTAAAAAACAACATTGGAATGCCACACATAATTGTTCTGCCTATCTCATTGGAGAACATGACCTGATTCAAAAAGCGAATGATGATGGTGAACCAAGTGGTACAGCAGGTGTGCCAATGCTTGAAGTGTTAAAAAAACGGAAGCTGAAAGATACAGTCGTAGTAGTCACTCGTTATTTCGGCGGTATTAAGCTAGGCGCCGGTGGTTTGATTCGTGCCTACGGAAAATCTGTATCAGAAGCCATCAACCATGTTGGGATGGTAGAGCGCTGTTTAATGCGTACGATGCACACAACAATAGATTATACATGGCTTGGAAAGGTAGAGAATGAGCTTAGAGCCTCATCTTTTCAGCTAAAAGAAATTCATTATGCAGAAGATGTTATTTTTGAGACGTATGTAGAAGAAACACAAACAGAGCAGTTCATTGAATGGATGACTGAGCTGACAAATGGAAAGAGTGTTACAAAAGAAGGCGAACTGATTTATTTAGAAAAGGACATTGGTCCGATAAAGGAGACAGATGAATGGCACAACGAGTAAAAGTGCGTGTACGAAAGAAAAAGAGTAAGAAGAAGAAAATTTTCAAACGTATCCTGGTTTTATTTTTGCTTCTTATCATCTGCATGGGCGGATTTGCAGTCTATAAAATAGTCAATACACTTCAAGCCGCTGACAAAACATATGACGAACTAAACCGCGGAGAGAAATCGAAGCTTCGTGATGCGGTCATTGATATTAAAAAGAAACCCTTCTCTGTACTTTTTGTCGGAATTGAGGATTATGCCACAGATGGTGATCATGGCCGTTCAGATTCACTTATTGTCGCAACAATTAACCCTCAAGACAAAACGATGAAAATGGTTAGTATCCCCCGTGACACACGCGTACAGCTTGCAAGTGACACGACAGGAAGTAAAGAAAAGATCAATGCAGCATATGCTAAAGGCGGTAAAGACGAAACGATTGAAACTGTCGAACAATTCTTGAATATTCCGATTGATAAATATGCGACCGTTGATTTTGACGGATTCAAGGATGTCATTGATGAAGTCGGTGGAATTGATATCGATGTTCCATTTGACTTCAATGAAAAAAGTGATGTGAAAAAATCGAAAAAGATTTATTTCAAAAAAGGCAATATGCATTTAAACGGGGAAGAAGCACTTGCTTACGCGCGGATGAGAAAACAAGATCCACGCGGTGATTTCGGACGTAATGATCGTCAGAAACAAATTTTACGTGCAATGATTGATCAAATGTCGAAGGCAAATAACATCGCGAACGTGGATAATATCGCTAAAGAAGTCAGTGATCATATTACGACCAACTTCCGTATCACAGAAGGTCTAGCGCTTCAGCAAATCTACAGCGGGTTTAAGGGAGACGACACAGAAACACTTTCTATTAAAGGGTCGGATCTTTATTTAGGGCCAAATCGAACGTATTACTTTGAGCCAGATCAAACCAATCTAGCTAACGTACAAAATGCATTACGGACGCATTTAAAGCTTCCTACTGAACCTTCGACTGAAACAAATCCATCCTCTGGTGAAACAGGATCAAGTGATACAACTAATCCTTCCAGCACATCAGGACAATAATAAAACAGCCCAGTTCCTAGGAACGGGCTGTTTTATTATTGTCTTTTCACCATTCGTTTATAGAATTTCGTAAATGGTTTGAACTCTTCGTTGACCAAACCCGTGACTTCCGCAATCACTTGCATAAACATCACCAGTAAAAAGATAATGATCAGCGATAACCAAATGGTCGCGCTTGTCAGCAAAATCGCACTTAAGCTAAAGACTAGGCCAATCATGTAAATCACGATGACAGCCATGCGATGGGACAAGCCAAAGGCCATTAGTCTATGATGAATATGAGATTTGTCCGGTGATGAAATTGGCTGTTTGTTTAATATGCGTCTAATGATTGCAAAGGTCGTATCAAATATAGGAACACCTAGAATGATCACAGGAACAACAACACTAAACAAAGTAACACTTTTGTATAGCCCTAAAAGTGACAGCACCGAAATCATATAGCCTAAAAATAGCGAACCGGTATCTCCCATAAAAATCTTCGCCGGATGAAAGTTGTAAAAGAGAAAGCCGATCGTACTGCCAATGACGACAAGAGATAAAGAAAGAATCAGAATCTTATCAGCAGAAAATGCCATCACTGCAATCGTTGATAAACCGATGACAGAAATACCGGCAGCTAGTCCATCAAGGCCGTCAATTAAATTAATGGCATTTGTGATGCCGACAATCCATAGCACGGTGAGGGGATATGCCATCCAGCCTAACTCAATTCGATCTGTTAAAAAAGGAACAGAGAAGAAGTCCATTTTTAAGCCCGTGCTCACAATCAAACAAGCAACAAGGACTTGTACGAGAAATTTAAATCTTGCACTTAAATTATATTTATCATCAAATATACCTAAAATGACGATGAGTACGGCACCAACTGAAATTGCTGTAATTTTATTATGTAGAAACAGCCCGCCTGCTAATGCTCCAGCCGCTACTCCAATAAAAATTGCCAAACCACCCATTCGAGGCATTACTTTATCATGAACTTTTCGTTTATTCGGCTGGTCCACTGCACCAATCTTAATTGCAAACTTTTTGACGATTGGTGTCACAATTAAAACTGTAGCCAGAGAGACAAAAAACGCTAATAAGGCGCGTTCGTAATCCATAGGTCAGTCTCCTTCTAAATTGAAATCTGTATTTTGTATATTGGCCGCTCTTTCCATTATACAATTGAATAGAGGATGATCACAACCTCCCCCGGTGATGAAACAAGTAAAAACGCACAATCCCGAATGAATTATGCGTTTTCTTTAATATTCGTTAGTTCCACCATGTTTGTGAACAGCGCGTGCCAATCTTTTTTCTTCGCTCGGCTTTGTCTTAGATGTCTATAGCTCGTGTCGTCTTTTTTGCTGATCACTTTCAGGCAGGCTTCTACGAAGAGCGCAGGATCATCGCCCTCTAAATATTCATACACATCCTTCTCTTTTAGCCTTTCCGTTGATGGGAGATTTAAACCGACAACCGGTATTCCAGCGGCTAAAAATTCATAAAGCTTGAGAGGGAACACCGCTTGATTGTAAGGGGATTGTTTATATGGCATCATACCTACATCAATCAGCTTCATATAAGCAGGCACTTCTTCTGGAGCAACAGCACCTGTCCAAATCACATTAGGCAGTTTGAGTGCATGCTGAAAAGATGGATCTCCATTCGTTCCATCCGGACCAACAAATAAAAATGTCCAATCAGGCCGCATACGAGCAGCTTCAGCTATCATGTCAAAATCGAGCTTTGGCTTAATTCCTCCGATAAAACCAAGCACAGTCCCTTCTCTTCCTTCCAGCACATCTTCTTTACACGGAAGATTGCTTTTCGCAAACACATCGTACTCGACCCCATTTTCCACCGTAAACACATCTTTCGGTTCTCCCATAAGACGTTTTTTGATTTGATCGTGTAAATATTGAGAAGAGCATGTAATGCTGTGTGCATATTTAATGATTCGATTTTCTGCTTTGACAATGACACGCTGCCTCATATAAGAAAGGATGTTATGGTTGCCGCTTATCGGCTCTCCCCACAGGTCACTGCAATCATAGACAATATGTTTCCATTCAAATAAAGAAGATAAGAGCGGAAAGCCCGGAAACGTATACCATAAACAAACGGCGATCCCCTTCATTTCCTCCTGCCGCAAATGTTCAAGAAGAGGGGATAATTTATGAATATAGAACATGTCTTGATATCGACCAAAGCGAAATAATTTGCTCTTGAGCACATCAGGAATGGTCAATTGCTTCATTCGATCTGTTATGGGCTGAAAGGGAGCTGTATGACGAGATGATGACGGGCATACCCAGATGACCTCTTTTGTTTCTGGATCAGATGCTAGAAATTCGGCCAGCCGATGCCGTCTGTACCTCAGTCCGTCCTGTCCCCATTCTCCCGTCGCTACGACAACATGTATGATCGAGTCTGCTTTCACCTTTATCACCTTTTTTCCCTTCTGTTTATAAGCGCTTCTTCACAGCATTTGTCGCATAGTGCATAAAACACCAAGACGCTTTGACAAAATGAAGCTGCTCAATTTCTCTGTAGACAAACCACGTTTTTTTCGCTGCTTTCCACTTGTTACTAGAGATGGAGTTCCCAACGATGCGATATTCACTGAGCGGTTCACTCATACCATAGGCTGTAAATCCTCTTTTTAATATAGACAGCCAAGTAGCTAAATCCTGCCTTGTGCGAATGTTCGGCATTTCCACATGTCCTACCTTTTGAAGATCAAGCATGACCGTTAAACAGCCGATAATGGTGTTTTTCAGGGCTTCATTATAGTCTAATCTCGCTGGCGCAGTGACGGTTTTTTCTAATGATTCTCCGTTTTCTGCAATGATGTCATATGCCGTAAATGTAAAAGCAAAATCATTTGTCAGCATGAAGTCTACCTGTTTTTCGAGCTTCGTCTCTTTCCACATATCATCGCTGTCTAAAAAAGCGATAAAGCGTCCTTTTGCCTGTTTGATGGCTGCGTTTCTAGCAATGGCAGCTCCCCCATTTTCCTCTAAATAAATGACGTTGATTCTGTCGTCCGCTTGACTTAAATCCCCTAATAGCTTTCTAGTTCCATCTGTAGAACAATCATCTGCAATGATCAGCTCCCAATTGGAATAGGTTTGGGCAAGGACGGAATGAACTGTATCCGTTAAATAACGTTCCGCATTATACGCAGGTGTAATGATGGATACTAACGGTTGATTGTTCACCTAGACTCATCTCCAGTTCATCATTAAGATTCTTTGAACACTTCGGGTAAGACCACAAACATGAGCGAGATACTAAAGCCAATGACAAGCCCAAGAAGTGCACGTTTTTTAGCTGACATGCCTTTATTGCCTTCATCAAGTACTTGGGCAGGATCAACAATTTTTGCCTGCTTCATTCCAAGCTTTGTTGACTCCAATTCATATAAGAATCGTTCTTTATCGACTTTGGAATCATTGCTGACCGATTCGTCTTCAAGAGCAGCTAATCTACTTTCAATCACCTGCTGCCTTTTTGTAAATAACGCTTTATCTTGCTTGAGAAATGTATCTGACACCTGCTTCACAACAGCCAAAGCACGACCCTTATCGGCATCCGTGAAAGACAGCTGTAATTGTGTATCCGATTGATTGGTAAGGATGAGACGGGTTTTCACATCCTGTCTTTCTTCTTCTTTCACATCACTGAGTGCTTCGTTTAGAAATGCATCGCTTTTTAATAGAGATGTCACTTCTGCCATATTGTTATACACCCCATCATCATATTTACCGAGAGTGAGGGTAACAGCAGCTGTGTAACTAGACTGCTGCGTAGTTCCTTTAGCAAAAAAGAAACCAAAGGCACCTAATACGACAGGCAGCAGTATGAGCCATACGATGTACTTTTTGATTCGCTTCCCTATCCTTGATATGAAACCAGACATGTTCATTCTCCCAACATTGACGTATTTGCTCTTTCACTAGTGTAGTCATACAAACAAAGCATCACACACGGTTTACCACAGCTTGAGTCGTTGTTTGTTTTTCAGCATATTCACCGCTGCGATCACCAGTCCTAAAAATACCCAGTGGAAATATAAATTCGAGACGGAGCTAGGACTGATACTTGAAACGAGAAAGCTCAGCATGGCTGCAAACAACCCCTCAATGATCATTTTTGCCGATCTTGTGTCAGCCCATTGGTATTGTTTGTACAGTGTGAACATGAGATAGGCGTATACTGAGATATAGCCCAGCATGACTGCAAATCCGAAGTTCGTCATCAATTCCAGCAGCCAATTGTGCACTTCTACGACCTGGTCTGTGTCAAAGATCGAAAAGTGAGCTAAGTAGTAAGACACATTCCCCGCTCCAACTCCGAATCCGTATGAATTCGTAAAGAAGTGCCAAGCATTTTTGATTAAATTTGCTCTCGCGATGTTAGACGGGAGTGGTTCACTAAAAGAATGCGCGACCTGAGAAGCGAGAAACAAGTCATAAAAAATCGAATAAATCTTGGCTGAAAAGACAGCGATACCGATGACGACAAGTCCGCTTGCTGCAACGATTGACCACTTTTTGAGAAAACGCGGCAGCAGCAACCACACATAGATCGCCACTCCTGCAAATATCCCAAGCAGACTAGCGCGGGATTCGGTTAACAAAATGAGATACAGCGCTGCGATTGCACCTAATAATCCAAACGCTTTGATATAACCGTTTTTCATTTGACGCATGCATGCTAGATATAAAAAGAAACTAATCGATAAAAACGTTGCAAAGTCATTCTGATTAAAAAAGACAGATGTAGGATAGTGCTGTTTATACGCTGGCCCTAGATATAATGAGGTATTCGGTAAATGGTTCAATGTAAAGTGATTATAGAACCCAATCCCCATCACAAATACAGTCATGACAAGCCAAATGCTATAAAAAGTCACCACTTGATCCATTCGCTGAATATACATGACGACTAGAAAGACAAATCCCATCCCCATTGCAAGAAGGGACATATATTTCAGGCCGTATGTGACCGAATGAGCCCAAAGCAGTGAGATGAGCCCGTAAAGAAACCATACAGCGAAAAAACCAAGAAGTCCTTTGACACGAATCTGCTGCCACTGCGATATGTACGTCCCCTTATCTCTCATCCGCCATATGAATAAAGTAAAGGTGGCGATGAGCATGATACGGTAGAGAAAAAGACTAAAGAATCCTGCACTAATAGAAAAGAACGCGTTGTTGAGAAAGGTCAATGTAATCAAAAGATAGATGGCTGACATGAAGATTTGCTCACCATTCATGTACAGCTTCATCAACACGAGAGCAGCCGACAGGATCAGAAGTATAATCGGAACAGCTACCATCTTCTTTAACCCGACGGGCTGCGCGGATGCCATTTGTACAAGCCCGATCCCTGCTGCAAACAAAATACATCCAATCATGATTTGCCATGCTGTTTGTTTCACACTCATACCCATTTTCCTCCTAAGCAACCCATCCGATTTGAGGGATTAAGCCTTGACTTCCTGTTCATAGTAGGAAATGGTACGAGCCAAACCTTCCTGTAAACTCACAACAGGCTCCCATGCTAAGACTTGTTTCGTTTCCTCATTTGCCAATGTACTATGCACAATATCACCTGCACGCTGCGGCTTATAAATTGGTTCAAGATGCGACCTCGTCACTCGCTTCATCGTTTGAAATAGCTCATTCACAGTGATCGAAACACCACATGAAATATTTAAACAAACGTTTGATTGAGCTGTTAAAGCCGCGACATTCGCTGCTGCTAGATCACCTACATAGATGAAATCTCTTGTTTGTTCCCCGTCTCCAAAAATGAAAGGAGCCTCATCCTTTGCAAACTTATCAGAGAAAATAGAGACAACCCCGCCTTCGCCAAGTGCATCTTGTCGCGGACCATAAACATTGCTATACCGAAGAATACAATAGTCCACATCATACAGTGATTTTGCCATTTCTAAGTATCGCTCTACTGTGAGTTTCGATAAACCATAAGGCGAACCAGGCTTTAGCCGGTGAGCGGTGTCTACTGGCAAATACACTGGATCTCCATAGACAGCTGCCGATGAAGCAAATACCACTTTCTCCACCCCCGTTTCAGCAGCTGCTTTCATGACATTCAGAGACCCTTTGATATTGACCTCTTCGTCATAAACGAAATTCTGAACGGAAACGGCGACACTCACCTGTGCTGCAAGGTGAATGATATAATCCGGTCTTATTTGTTTGATCAAATCGACCGTTTCTGATTTTGTGACATCTGCCTCAATGCATTGAACGGAAAGGTGGTCAATATTTTCCCGAGATCCAGTTGAAAAGTTATCAAGAACGATGGGCTCGTAGCCTTTTTCTAGTAAAGCCTCTACCGTGTGTGATCCAATAAATCCGCTTCCCCCAGTAACCAATACTTTCTTCATCCAAGCTCCCCCTGTTATTGTGCCTTTGATACCAATTCTGCTTCCCATACGCCTGGGCGGCCGATAGACTGGTAAATAAATCCTCTCTCTTTCATTTCTGCTGGATCAAACAAATTCCTTCCATCAATTACAATCGGTGAACGAAGCAGCTGCTTGATTTGATCTTTATCCATCTTCTGTACGTCATCCCATTCTGTTAGGATGAGGCAAGCATCCGTATCTTTTACTGTTTCATACAGGTCATTACTGAAGACAGCCTGCGGGCCAAGCTCTCGTTCTGCTTCTACATAAGCAATCGGATCATAGGCCTTCACAAAAGCACCTAGCTCTCTCAGCATTGGGATAATGTCTAATGCGGGCGCAGAACGCATATCATTCGTATTCGGTTTGAATGCGAGACCTAAAACAGAGATGGTTTTTCCTCTAATATCACCGAATACACTCATCAGTTTGCTGACAAGGTGCGCTCTTTGGTGATTGTTCGTTTCAATCACGGACTCGATCAGCTTGAACCGGTAGCCGGCTGTTTCGGCAATTTTGAGAAGAGCCATCGTGTCTTTCGGGAAACAAGAACCCCCAAATCCAATGCCCGCTTTTAAAAATTTATGCCCGATGCGGCTGTCTAATCCAACGCCTTCGCTAACTTTTTCAACATCAGCGCCCACCCGCTCGCAAATATTTGCAATGTCATTGATGAATGAGATTTTTGTGGCAAGCATGGCATTTGCAGCATACTTAATCATTTCAGCACTTTCTAAGTTGGTCTCCACAACCTCTGTTTGAAACGGATCATGCAATCTTTTGATGATGGTTGACGCATGGGTGCTTGTTGAGCCGATTACTGCCCGCTCCATATTCATCGTGTCTTGGATGGCAGAGCCTTCTCTGAGGAACTCTGGATTGGATACGACATCAAAAGGATATTTACTGCGCGATGCTTTTTCGACAATGGCTTGAACGAGCCGGCCTGTTCCAACGGGCACTGTGCTTTTATTGACGATGATTTTATAGCCATTTAGATGTTCACCAATTGTTTGAGCGACAGCTTTCACGTACGTTAAATCTGCTTCCCCCTGTGCTGTCATCGGCGTCCCTACAGCAATATAGATAATTTCTGATTCCCGGATAGCAGCAGGAATATTGGTTGTAAAAAACAGTCTTCCTTCTTCCGTATTTTTTTCAATCAATTCCTTTAAACCCGGTTCATAAATGGGAACGACACCACTTTTTAAGCTGTTGATTTTTGATTCATCGATGTCACAGCAGATGACACGATTTCCGATATCAGCAAAACAAGTACCCGATACTAACCCGACATACCCTGTTCCAATCACAGCAATTTTCTTCAACATTTTTCATCCTCTCAGTAAAAGCATATTGTCCGTTCCAAGCTGTTTATCTATCTATCATTCTTTGCACATTTCATCTTGTTTAAACGATGGATCTTGATTGATGAAGCACCTTTTCATATTGCTGTATGAGCTGCTTCGTATTATTTGCTGATGAATATTCTGTATGAACGATTTGATAAAGATCGTTTTTCACTTGCTCATTCCATCTGTTTTCATAAAGGTAGGCGTGAATGGCCTCTTTTAACTGATTTGCCGAATGCGGATCAACGAGGAGGTGTTGATAGCTAGAAAATAAGGTTGGGAGACCACCGACTCTTGTCGCAATGACAGGTACTTTTAAAGCGAGCGCCTCCAGAACAACGGTTGGCATTCCTTCACTATAGGATGGGAGTGCAAACAAATCGGCTGCTATTAAATAGTCTTTCACCTGATCATTCGGCACCTGCCCTGGGAGTAGAATGGATGCTCCAGCACGTTCTGTGAGCTCCTTTGCAAGAGGGCCTTTTCCAACAAAAACTGCTTTCACACCATCCAAGCCGCTGACAGCATCAGCTAATTCAAGTAAGCCCTTCTCTTTGACTAATCGTCCGACGAAGACAACGAGCTTGTCGTGAAGGGGTAAGCCTAACTTTTTCCTGATGCCTTGTTGATCTTCTTCCGTTTTAGAAAATGACTGGAGCGGAATACCGAGCGGGAGGCATTGCGTTTCCACCTTTGTCATGTCATTTGTCTTTTTAGCAAGCTCCTCGCTCACCGTCAGAACAGCAGATGCCTGTTTCACCGCCGTTTCAAAGGCTGCATGTGCCCCTTTGCTATAGCTCGGATACACGTTCACATCACTGCCATGTAAGGTCAAAAGATAAGGAATTTGCGTTTTTTTCTGAATCACAGCCGCCGCTCCGCCAGATGGCATCGCAAAGTGCGCATGGATAAAATCTGGTGACAGCTGATAACGCTGCATGGCGCTGAGAACAGTAGAAGCTATTCGTTTACTCGGCTGTGCCCATTTCAGCTGTCCAGGGAGCGCTGTATAGGGCGGCCTGTATACGGTCACTCCGTTTCTCACTTCCTGCTCGGGCAGATCTTTTTTCTGCCGATAGGACGCCTTCAGCATCCGCAAAACCGGTGGATTGACCGGGTTGGGACATATGACGGTCACTTGTATTCCTTGTTTGAGCAGCTCCTGCACTTGCGTTTCATGGAATACGCCTTCACTTGGATGTGTTTCACTAGGATATACACTTGTCAGCCATAGCACCTTCATGACGAACGACCTCTTCTCAATAATTTGCCTGCAACTTGCGGATACATTTTGATGAGCAGCAAGCCATACAATGCTGCGCTGACACAAATCGTCAATCCTAATTGAAGTAAAATGTCGGCTGACGTCAGCTTCATCCCTTGATGGAGGGCTACCGCACAGGCGGCCATCAATAGCGTCATAGCAGCAGGCTTGCCAAGTGATTTCAAATAAACCTTCATATCTAGCTGAATGACATACGCCATGAGCCATCTGCCGACAATGAAGTTGAGCAGGCTGACACCTGAGTAAACCCAAGCTACTGTGAGCAGACTGCCTGTGCTGACACCTACATATAAGGCGCATCCATACACAAGAAGCATCCCCGTATCCCAATAAAAGGCTAAGTCCGCTCTCCCCTTTGCAAGAAGTATTGACCCGTTTGGATTCATCAGCACACGCAGAAGTCCGACAATGCATAATATATTAAGAACCGGAACAGCTACGAGCCATTTCTCGCCAAACACTACTTCTATAAAGCTATCTGATACGGCAGCAAGACCGATTAATAACGGAAAGCTAATCAATGCGAGCATATTCGTCATACTGAGGAAGCCCTCTCGCAGCATGGAGTGATCACGCTGACTTTTTGCGAAAACCGGGAAAGCCACTCTCGTCACGATTGGGTTAATCTTCAGCACGGGGATCGTCACGATTTGATATGCCAAGCTATAAATACCTAACGCTTCTGCTCCAAGAAACCGGCCGATTAAAATCATGTCTATGTTCGATCCTGCTCGATTGACTAGTCTGGATGCGAGCTGGAATGCACCAAATGAGAAGAATTCTTTCACTTCTCCTAATGCAAAAACAGGTGCTGGGCGCCACTTCTTCCAATAAGCTGCGGCATACATAAGCCCTTTTCCTGATTGCAGCAGCACTTGAGAAATGACATAGGCAACAATCGGATTGATGAAGAAGGTCAAAGCGAGTAAAACAATCAGCGATATCATGGTTGCAACGGCTTCAATGGCACTTAATGTTTTAAAGGCTAGGTCCTTTTGCATCATGTATTGGTATTGCTGGCCAATAGGAGCAATCAAAAACATGATTGATAATAGTTTCAGCAACCCCTCCAGCTCTGGCCGGTTATAAAAGGCGGCAATCATTGGGCTAACTAGAATGAGTAAACAGAATAAGACAACTCCAGTGAGTAAGTTGATCCAATATAATGTGGATAATTGACGTTCTGTTGTTTGTTCCTTTTGGATGATCGCTGCCCCGATCCCTAGATCAAGTAAAATCTGCGTAAATATTGTGACAGTTGTGATCATGCCAACGAGTCCAAACTCCTTCAGTGACATCACATTCCCTAAAAAGGCGAACTGTGCAATTTGGATGATCGTAATGATGAATGCGGACAAGCTTGTCCATTTTGCCCCGCCTAGCATGCGTTTTTTCATACTTGCCATTTCTCTTCCCTACTTTACTTATCTGGCTCCGTCACCCGTCATGATGACTTTTAACGTTTTTACCATAATCTTCGTGTCGAGAGAAAATGTCAAGTTTTGAATATAATGTAAGTCGTGTGTTAATTTTTCACTTGGACTCATTTCATATCCTCCATTTACTTGTGCAAGACCTGTCAGTCCCGGCTTGACCGTTAATCTTTTCGTAAAACCTGGAATCGTCCGATTAAATTCTGCGGTAAACATCGGTCTTTCCGGACGCGGACCTACGATACTCATTTCTCCTTTTAACACGTTGATGAATTGAGGGAGTTCATCGATTCTTGTTTTACGAATGAAGGCTCCCACTTTGGTGATACGTGGGTCGTTTTTTTGTGCCCATTTTGCTCCTCCGCTTTCAGCATCGGTTCTCATCGATCTGAGCTTCCATAATTTAAAGTAAACACCGTCTTTCCCGACCCTCTCCTGCATATAAAAGGCTGGTCCCGGTGTTTCCAGCTTAATCAAAAGAGCAAACAGCAAAATGATTGGCGTACTCAACATCAATCCGATGAACGAGAACATTAAATCTATGAAACGTTTTGCAAATAAATAACGAACCATATGTTCTGTTAAAGCAAAAGAGTGGTTTCGTCTCACTTCATATTCTCTATAAAGATTCATCGCTTTCTCTGCACTCACTGACCTGCACCTCACCATTCAAAGTAGTTGTTGTGTAAAGAGATGTTCTATGAAAGTCAGTTTAGCAGAGCAACATTAAGCAAATGTAAATGCGCTGTTAAGTCTTGTAAAACTGTGTTAAGAATGTGCACTTATATCAAGTTATGCCCTTTTCAACGTAAAAAAGACCCGCAATTCTGCGGGTCTCCGGGTCTTTTCTTTATTTTGCTTTAACAGATTCGATCGTTTTTAATCGAAGGGTTCCGTTTGCATCTTTTGTATAAGTGACTTTCACTTTTGATTCTTCTTTTAAGCTGTTCACTTGTTTAGAAAACGTATTTCCGAATTGAATAGCGACTTCTTTGCCATCAATGTTCACAGCAATGGTATGTCCATCAGCCAAGCCGACATATGTGCCTTCCTTGGTGACTTCATTTTTCTTATTTGTTGTTGATTCTTTCTTTGTTTTAGATTCAGCTTTTGATTGTTCCTTAGTAGGTTCTTCTTTTGTGATTTCTTTACTTGAGCTGTCTTTTGCGTCTTCATCAGATTGACCAGATTGCTCTTCTTTTGGAGCAACTGTTTCTTTGCTTTGATCATCTGCTTTTTCATTTGATGACTCATCTTCTGTTTTTTCCTTTTTCTCTGAAGCATTTTCTTTCTTTTGATCAGCTGCTTCGGTTGTTTCCTTTTTGCTATCATCCTTATTGTTGTCGCTTGATTGATTTGTTGTGCCGCATGCTGTGAGTAGTACACCTAGAAGCAATACTAGAAACGGCATTGTGATTAATTTTTTCAAAATTGTCACCTCTTCATGATTTGTCGATTGGCTGTCGCTTAGATTCATGCGTAAACCATTCACCTTTTATGTTTCAATTATAACAAAGATAACTAGAAATGAAATGTATTTTTAACTTGACACATTATTGATGACCCGATCACTTCATAGACTTTTGAAAAAAGGCTGCCGAGAGACGTTCTCGAGCAGCCTAAGAGGAGTATCTGAGGCACCCCTCATGTTTGTATTTTCTTATCTAAAGTAACCTGACACACCGCTTGAAATGCCTGACGCTAAACGATCTTTATACGTAGCCGATTTCAAGATGTTTGAATCAACTGGACTTGACACAAAACCAGTTTCTAAAAGAACACTCGGCATTTTAGAATATTTAATCACGTAGAATCCAGCTGTTTTCACACCACGGTCTCTTGTACCAAGTGCACTGACCATTTTCGGCTGAATGTTTTGCGCAAGCTTCAAGCTGTTTGCAGACGCATATGTTTTGTCATAATACGTTTCTGTTCCGTTTGCACTGCTGTTATCATTTGAGTTTGCATGGACACTGATGAAGATATCTGCATTTGCTGACGCACCTTTGCTCACTCGTGTTTGAAGACTGTCAAATGTGTCTGATGTTCTTGACATGGTAACAAGTGCACCCGCGTTGTTTAATTTCGTATTTAAACGCTTGGCTACATCTAAATTCAAGTTCTTTTCATATAACCCGTAGCCTACAGCTCCTGAATCATGTGCGCCATGACCTGGGTCAATGAATACTTTTTTCCCGACGACAGGGTTTTTCAATTGATTCACGACAGTTGGTGTCACCGTATTTGCACTGCCTACGACAGTAAATTTGGTGATTTTTTTACCGCTAATGGTTGCTCTTGTTACTTTTGGTAATGTTTTTTCATTCGTTAGAAGCAATGCTTTGTTTTGCTTCGCTGCGATCCCTGCAGCAGAAGATGAAGTGGCGTAGCCAAACCCTCTTCCTACATAGGTATTGTTCGTGCTCATATTATACTTTTTCACAATATTAGCGGCAACGTCATAACGAGTGGAGCCTTTAATTCGTGTTGGAGATTTCAATTGATTATAAGCTGCTTTTGTGACGTAATTTTCTCCGCCGACTACAATGGTTTGTTTGACATTGCTTGCTTTTGCAACAGATGCGATTTCAGAACGAAGTCCCTTTTTATCTGTGTAGAGAATCGGGAAACCTTTTTGTGCTGCTACCGGTGCAATTGCAATCCCATGAGCATAGAAGGAACCTTCAACGACAACGACGCCTGCTGGCTTTTTCATTTTCTTCGCGATATTTGCAGATAGCTCATATCGATTTTTTCCTGAAATACGTTGTGTAGAGATGCCCATCTTCTTCACTTCATTGATTACGTTATTTGACACACTTGATGTACTGCCTAAAACGATCACTGTCTTTGTTTTTAAAGCCTTTAGGGCTTTTTTCGTATCACCTGAAAGACTCTTACTGTTTGTATAAAGAACTGGTCCATTTTTTTGGTGTGCAAGTGGAATCCCTGCTGTTGCATCTGCATACGCAGTTTTCCCTACTATTACGACTGTACTTGCAGTTCCCCATCCCTTTTTCGCTACGTTTGCTGCTACAGCATATCTGCTTCCGCCATCAATTCGTGAGACTGAATTATCTGCTGAAGCTGTTGGAACAATAACGAAAATGGCGATGAGGCTGAGGATGGCTGTTTTCATGATTGAGCGCATCATCTATGTCCTCCTTTAACCCTTTAATAGTTTGTTAGTTTTGTACCTGGATAGTAGAACGAAAGTATGGAAGAATATGAGTTTCCAGATTCTGCTCTAGCTTTGGCACCGTATTGGCTCATGCCAATGCCGTGACCATATCCTTTTCCTGAAATCGTAAAGTCATTTGTATTGTTTTTGACTGACGCAAATGTGCTCTTCACCTTTGTTGCGCCCATGATGGATCTAAACTCGGTCATCTTCATACTTGCCGTTGTACTTTTGTTTACTGCATATGTGCCTGTTTTATTTTTCAGATGATATGTCAGCTTGATTGATACCGTCTTCGCACGTTGGCCTTTTGTTTTTCCTGAGAACGTCAGGCTTGAGATGGATGCAATCTTCATATCAGATGCAGCTGTTTCTTTGTTTTTGAGCAGCCATGATTTGAGACCAGCAAGATCCGTTGCATTTGTCTCTTTTGCCTTAGACCACTGAGATGCTGCTGTACTAGCAGTCAATGTTGTGCCTAGCTGTTTTTTAGAGAGTTTTAATGTCCATGCATTGACCGGATCTTTTGTATCCTTTTTGGCCACTAAGTACGGCAGTGCATTTGCCCACACTTCTTCACTTGCCTCTGTATATCCACCATTACTAGAATAATAGGTGGCTGAAATGAGCTGATTGTTGTATTTCAGTACTTTCCCTTTTGTGGCATCGACAGCTTTTGTCGAATTTGTGTACCAGTTATATCCTCCATATACTTGGAAGGCAGTTGTATCAGGTACGACTTTTCCAATACTTTTCACTGAATACGTTCTAGCGGCCACTGCCTGTGCTTTTAGCGCTTCAACATGCCAGCTTGCAGGCATTTCATTTGGTACCACGCCTTTTAGATAGTCTTCAAATGGAATATTTTCGAGAGTCGGCCTGATATAACCTGATTCAATTGCAAAGTTGACGCTGCCTAGGTAAGGCTTCCCTGCAATTTGAAGGATATTTTTCGTTGAATATTTCTCAGGAACAACTCTTACATTGTTATACGTCTTTATGCCTTTTAATGAAATTTTTCCGTTAGAAATATTCAATTGGTAGTTTTGATTTTTTTTCAGATAGACTTGTTTGGCTAATGAGTTCTTCAAGCTATCTTTAATCGCACTTGTGCTACCAGCAAGGTGATAAGCATATGTACCCTTTTCTTTCAGCAGTTTTTTTAGTGACGCTGTGACAGAATCCGGTTTCACATACACAACAGTACTATTAGACTTTGCAGCCAATTGAGACAGCGGCATAGCATAAATATAGCTAGAGGCTTTTGCCAAATAAACTTTATCTGCATTGATATTTAATTTCTTCATTATATTCACAGAGAGTTCATAGCGATTGGCACCACTGATTCTTGTTACCTGTGACGTTTTTTTAATTTGATTCTCTACTTTTTGTCCCGTACTTTTCGTACTGCCGATGATGATGACTTTGCTTGGCAGCTTGTAAGACGGAATGGAATCTTTTTTTGTTAACAGGATTGGGTATCCCTTTCTCGATGCATAGGATGCAATCGCAATCCCATTCATAAATGAGTTTCCACCGACAACGACAGCTTGCTTATAGTTACCCATTTCTTTAGCAATTTTTTGGGAGATTTCAAACTTGTCTTTTCCACTAATGCGTCTGACTTTCCCATACTTTTTAATAGATTTCTCAGCAGCTGTTGAAATGCTTTTCGTGTTACCAACGATCAGGATGTTATCCGGCTTCATTTTCTTCAGCTGGTTTTCAGTTGTTTTTGTTAGTTTTTCAATGTTTGTATACAAAATGGGTGCGCCTAGTTTGTAAGCTAACGGTGATACAGAAATGGCATGATCAAATGCATCACGGCTCACAATGACAACTGTTGATGGATTCTTCCAGCCGGCAGACGCGATGCTATTGGCAACTTCGTATCGATTTTTGCCATCATATCTTTTCGTGACAGCCACATTCGATCCTGACAGCTTGTATTCTCCAGCTGTGGATAGATCCATCGTTTTTTTATTTCCGATATAATTAGACAATTTCACTGAAATTGTCGAGCTAGCCATGGCAGACTGAAAGGGTGCGATTAGTAGAGTCATTGTCATGAGAACAATAAGTGTAACGCCTGTTTTCTTCAATTTTGTTCATCCCGCCCATCTTTTTTACTTCTGTTTTTCAATCTTTTGAATTTCCTTTTGACCACTGTCATTGATAAAGTAAGAGATTTCTACTTTGTCTCCTGGTTTGAATTCATTTAACACATCTTTAAAATTATCCGTAAATTCATAGCTTAAGGTCGTATTCACTTTTTTCACTTCGACTGTATGTGCATCAGCCATTCCAATAAATTCAGCTTTTTCTTCCAGCACCTGAGGAGTTGAACTGCTTGTGTTGTTTTCTCCCGAGGACTGCTCAGCCGTTCCACATGCTGTGAGCACGATACCAAGTAGTAGTATTAAGAACGGTAAAACGACGATTTTCTTCATTTTTTTCACCTCATGTCTTTGTATCGTCTTATAACTTAATATTTTAAGGTAAATTTAAGGTTTTTTGAAACCTTTTTTTTGTTACAACGTCTATATCTAGGTTCAGAGTAAAAAAATAACTTGTTTATCAAGATTCGTAAACCTATAATCATGGAAGAATCATAGAAAAGGTGAGGGACATTATGAGAGCTGAAAGAAAACGAAAGAAGAAAAAGGTTCTTTGGATTGTTTTATCGATTATTGGCTTATTCGTATTAGCAACTGGCGGATATGCATATCATCTTTGGAATACAGCAGCATCAACCGTGGCAGGCATTCAGGAGAATTTAAAGAAGTCAGATAAGCGTGACAAAGATGTCGATTTAAATAAGAAAGACCCGATTTCTATTTTAGTCATGGGTGTTGATGAAAGAAAAAATGACCGCGGCCGTGCGGATACATTAATATACATGACCGTTAACCCAAAAACCAAAACGACTGAGATGGTGAGTATCCCGCGTGATACGTATACGAAAATTGTCGGAAAAGGCACAATGGATAAAATCAACCACTCCTATGCATTCGGCGGCACACAAATGGCAGCTGATACTGTAGAGGAATTGCTTGATGTACCTGTTGATTACTTCGTGAAAGTCAATATGGAAAGCTTTAAGGATATTGTCGATACACTTGGCGGCATTACAGTGAACAGCACATTAGCTTTCAGCTATGATGGTCATTCATTTGGTACAGGAGAAATTAATCTAAATGGCGATCAAGCCCTCGCCTACACAAGAATGAGAAAACAAGATCCAAAGGGTGACTTCGGACGTCAGCAAAGGCAGCGTCAAGTCATTGAAGGCATCATTGCTAAAGGGGCAAACATTTCATCTATTACGAAGTTCGGCGATATGTTCAAAGTCGTGGAAAACAATATGAAGACTAATATGTCATTTGATGATATGTGGACGATGATGAATGACTACCGTGACGCAAGACAGCGTGTGAAGCAGCACGAGCTGAAAGGAACGGGAGCACGCATCAATAATATCTATTATTATCAGCTTGATGATAGCAGTTTGGCTAAAGTGAAGAAGGAATTGAAGGACAGTTTGGAGCAGTAAAAAAAGAAGACTACATGAATGTAGTCTCAGATTGTTGACAAAGGGCTAAAATGGTTTTTATTTTAGCTCTTTGTCTTCTTTTTTTATGATTTAAATGGGGCAGGTTTTTCTTCACTTAATCCAAATCGATGGAGGAGCTCCTCGACAATTCGTCTCGATGCTTGTCCGTCACCATAAGGGTTAGACGCCTTAGACATGCTGTCATACTCCTTCTGATCTACTAGCAGCTCTTTAGCCATTTTGTAAATGGTCTCTTCATCCGTACCTGCAAGCTTAAGTGTGCCTGCTTTCACGCCTTCTGGACGTTCTGTTGTATCACGGAGCACTAAAACTGGCTTCCCTAGAGAAGGCGCCTCCTCTTGTACACCGCCAGAATCCGTTAAGATAAAGTGCGAAGCGGCAGCAAAGTTATGGAAATCAACGACTTCAAGCGGTTCAATTAAGTGTACACGATCGAGACCGCTAAATTCTGTCTGAGCTGCATCACGTACGGCAGGGTTTAAATGAACAGGATAAACGACCTGAACATCTTCAAACTCTTCTACAACACGTCTAATGGCTCTAAACATATTTTTCATCGGCTGGCCGAGATTCTCTCTGCGGTGGGCCGTTAACAAAATCATTTTATCCGTGCCTATTTTCTCTAAAATAGGGTGCTGATAATGCTCAGTAACTGTAGTTTGCAGGGCATCAATCGCTGTATTCCCTGTCACACAAATGGTCTCTTCTTTTTTATTTTCAATTAAAAGATTCTGCTTCGCTTCCTCTGTAGGAGAGAAATGAATATCGGCAATAATGCCTGTCATTTGACGGTTCAATTCCTCTGGGAACGGCGAATACTTATTGTGTGTTCTCAATCCTGCTTCGACGTGCCCAACTGAAATTTGGTGATAAAATGCTGCCAAGCTTCCTGCAAAGGTTGTTGTAGTATCCCCATGGACAAGGACAATATCAGGTTTTTCTTCTTGGAATAATTGGTCTAGCTTTAACAGTGCATTTGATGTGATTTCAGATAATGTCTGGCGCTGCTTCATGATGTTTAAATCATGATCTGGCGTAATTGAAAAAGCCTCAAGAACTTGATCAAGCATTTCTCTGTGCTGGGCTGTCACAGTGACAATCGAATTTATCAGTGGATGTTTATTTAATTCAAGGACAAGTGGTGCCATTTTGATCGCTTCAGGTCTAGTACCGAAAATAGTCATTACATTTAGTTTTTTCACTTGTTTAATCCTCTTTCCTAGTATAGTACTTTCAATTATACACAATTTGGAGGATAAATTTAATGGTATAAAAAAAGAAATTTACATTGAATTAACGTTAAATTTCTCTTTCCTTTACATTTAACATATAAAATATGAATTATCTAAAATTCATTTTAGTGAAATCATTTGTCTTTCCTATGATTTGTAAGTTACACTTTAAACAGACGACCAAGAACAAACATTGAGTGATTAAATCGGTTATCTATGTAAGGAAGGTGCAAAGTTCATTGAAAAAAGTACGTAAAGCCATTATACCAGCTGCAGGTCTTGGGACACGTTTCCTCCCTGCAACAAAAGCTATGCCTAAAGAAATGCTGCCAATCGTTGATAAACCAACCATTCAATATATTATTGAAGAAGCTGTTGAATCAGGAATTGAAGACATTATTATCGTCACTGGAAAAGGAAAAAGAGCCATTGAGGATCATTTTGATTTTGCACCAGAGCTAGAGCGCAACCTAGAGGAAAAAGGGAAGAGCGAGCTTCTAGAGAAGGTGAGAAAATCCTCTAACATTGCTGACATTCATTACATACGTCAAAAGGAACCTAAAGGACTTGGACACGCTGTTTGGTGCGCACGCAATTTTATCGGTGATGAGCCATTCGCCGTTTTATTAGGCGATGATATTGTTCAAGCTCAAACACCTGGGCTTCGCCAGCTGATGGATGAATACGAAAAGACCCTTTCATCTGTGATCGGTGTTCAGCAGGTAGCAGACAGCGATACGCATCGCTACGGGATCATCGACCCTCTTACACAAGAAGGACGCCGCTACCAAGTGAAAAACTTTGTAGAAAAGCCGCCGCAAGGTACAGCACCATCCAATCTAGCCATCTTAGGACGATACATTTTCACACCAGAGATTTTTATGTACCTTGATCAGCAAGAAATTGGTGCAGGCGGGGAAATTCAACTGACAGATGCCATCCAAAAGCTGAATGATATCCAGCGTGTATTCGCCTATGATTTTGAAGGAAAACGATACGATGTTGGTGAGAAGCAAGGATTCATCGAGACGACTCTCGAGTTTGCCCTTCAAGATGAGGATCTAAAAAAGAAACTCATTCCATTTATGAAACAGCTTCTCGAAAAAGAAGAAGCGAATTAAAAAAAGCTGCCGGAATCGGCAGCTTTAGATTGTTGACAAAGTGCTAAAATGATTTTTATTTTAGCACTTTGTCTTCTTTTCAGCGTGATAGAAAACCTTTGAAGTCTAGGAAGGGCGAGCACTGGCGCGGAGCGAATTGAATATTCGTGAGCACCAGCGCGCAGACCTGACAACGAATGCGAGGGTTTGTCTACACGCTGAAGCTGCCTTAATCGGCAGCTTTTTATTTCATCACTGAAATCGTCAGTGTATGCTGTTCATTATCAATGACAAACAGATTGCTTTCGCCCTTTACTGCGAATTTCGTTTGTTTCTCATTCATCCAAACCTTCTGTTCTGTCAGTCCAAGTGTCGAAGGAGAGATCGGCATCACCTCATGAAAGACAATAGCATTTGCTTGACCATTTTGAATGACATAGTCAGTTTTCTCTGTGGTCAATCGCTCGATCGTACCGCCTTGATCACTTTTGATCGAGCTCAGCGTCTGCATTTTTTGCTTAAGCACCGATTCTTCTTTTCCGAGGAAAGAAAGTAAATACTCATACGAGCCAGCAGATGCGGGCGATACATACGAGTTGAACTGTCCAGGTCCAATGGATAAAGACTTTAATTCCTCTGCATGTTGAAGCCCTTCAGGTTTGACAAAATACGTCTCTGATGCTGTTTTGATTTGAACGGTTTGTTTATTTTCAGCGACAGCTTGTACTTCTTGTCCGAATGGCAAAGTGACACCTACCTTCTTTTTCATGGCTTGATCTTTGTACACCGTGAGTGGATCTGCCGTGACAAGCGTCTGTCGATCCACCTTTTTCATATCAGGCGCCCCTTTCGTTAGCTGGTTCTTTGACTGAGGCGATTCTGTCTTATCTGCTGGGATGGCGCCAAACGTCGCCAGTGTACGAAGTGGACGATCCGAAAACATCGATAAGGCAAGTAAAATCGTTAAAACTGCTATTATCGTCACTTGAAAGGCTGGTCCAAAAAAGGAACGTCGTTTTCCGTTCTCATCATATCGAGACACCTTCTCTGTCTTTTTTTGTACACCTTTGCGACCTTCTTTGTGTTTCAATTGATATTCTTTTTTTTCTTTTTTAGAAAGCTTGTTAAACCATTCAACAAACTCCTTATACTCTTTCACGACCTTCTTCGTCTCATCAAACATACGAAGCTCACCATAATGCATCCAAGCCACTCGGTCACAGATTTTTTGAATTTGGCTAATGGAATGGCTGACAAAAAAGATCGTCTTCCCTTGTTCTTTAAATTCTGTGATTCGATCCACGCATTTTTGATAGAAGGTTTGGTCACCAACAGACAACGCTTCATCAATAATCAAGATATCTGGATCGATATGCGCTGAAATGGCGAAGCCAAGACGTGACTTCATTCCGCTTGAATAGCTTTTCACAGGCTGATCAATAAAGTCACCAATATCCGCAAACTCTACGATTTTTTCATATAGTTCGTCTATCTCTTTATTCGTCAGCCCCATCATCAAACACTTGAGGCGAATGTTGTCTTTCCCGCTTAATTGGTTGTTTAGCCCTGCCGCAATGGCAATTAACGAAGGCTGACCGTCCATATCAACTTCACCACTTGTCGGTGGAATGATTTTCGCAAGAAGATTCGACATCGTTGATTTTCCAGATCCGTTGATCCCTACAAAACCAATCGTCTCGCCTTCATATACATCAAAGGACACATCACGAACAGCAAAGAAACCTTTTTCATTTTTATTAGGAAAAAACAGCCCTTTAATCTTATCTGACTGCTTTTTATATAGGACGTATTGCTTGGATACGTTTCGAAACGAAACCTTTAGTTTCATCGTATAATCTCCTTACTTTTTAAAGAAAATCGACAAATTTATCCCTAAATTTCATATGAAGCAATGAACCGACTGTTAAAAGAAGTAGCGTGATCAGCCAAAAATAAAGCGTATATTTCACATCATGGAAGAACCATTCTCCCTTTAACAAGCTATTTCTAAAACCATCAATAATGTAGAAAAGAGGATTCAATTTTAGTATATCCCCGATCCATGCTTTGTCTCCAGTGAGCTTCTCTGAGATATTCCAAAAAATCGGCAGCAAAAAGAAAAGTAAACGTGTCACTGATTGTAAAAGAAATTGATAGTCTCTCACGAGTACGCTAATCGTGGAATTAAACAAACTAAACGAAAACATAAACGCGATCATACAAATAAGATAGTATATATATTGTAGCCAATGCGCATCAGGATATATGCCATAGGAAATCAGCACAATCAGATAGACACCCATCATGACAAAGTAGCTGAACAAGTTGGACATAATCACTACAGACGGCAGCGCACTAATCGGGAAATTCATTTTCGATACCATATTAATACGTTTAAACACACTGTTTGATCCATCAAGTATCGTCGGACTAATGAAGAACCAAGGGATTAATCCAGCCAGCATCCAAATGATAAACGGAACTTCCATCCCTCCAATGACAATTGGCTGTCCTCCGCGAATTCCCAGACCAAAAACAAACCAGTAAGCCAGCATTTGAATCAATGGATTTAAAAACTGCCATAAAACACCTAAATAATTCATCTGATATTTTGATTTTGTTTCATAAACAGCAAGTCGCATAATCAGCGGAAATGAGCTGATTTGCTCCTTTAATATCGTCAACATTGCGTTCATTCTAATCTTCCTTAGATATAAGTTTTTGGGATTACTTTTTTAAAAAGCACCGCTCATAATTGTAACAGATAACGATGCACATTTCATCTTATAACAAAAGTCATGCACGTCAAACTAGAAGACAAAAACCCCCTGAATCCTTTCAATCGTTGATTCAGGGGGTCCTCACATATTAGATAATTTGGTGTTCTTTTAAGAAATCCGTAATTCTTTTCGTATTCTGATTATCGTTAAAGCTGTTGATTTTCAGGTATTTTTCTTTATATTCATCTTCCACAACATACTGACAATCGATCGCATGTTTCACGATTCGAATCAGCTCTTGTGTATTATATGCTATCGGTCCTGGTGCATTTTCATCGTTTACAGGAGGAATCGCCTTATACTGTCTAATCAAGTAATCTTTTTCTTCCCAATAAAAAATAGGGTAGGCACCTCTATATTGTGCATCATAAATAGCAGATGAATAATCAGTAATAAACACTTTTGACACTTTTAGCGCTTCCGATGGGTTATCAGAAATAATATGTTTATACTGAGGCAGATTTTGATAAACGTACTGTGAAAATTTGTTATGCGGTACAATTAACAGACGATCAAGAAGACCTGCTTCTTCAAAGCTTTTGATGATTTTGATTAGAACTCTATAGTAAGATGTTTCTTCAATTCTATTCGTATAAATAAGTCCCTCTTCCCAATATCGGTAAGTTGGCATAAAGGCGATCTTATCTGCACCATCTACTAATTTGGCATGATCAAAGGTTGCCAGACCTGTCAAAATCAAATCCTCACGATCATAGTTCATTTTATAAAATTCACCGGCCTCTAATTCAGAGCTGATGACTGATTTATAAATATTGTATTGATTCTTGTCTTTATGGAATCCAAAGGCCATTGGATTATCAACCGGTTTAGCAAACATAATGCCATGCTGTAAAAAGACGAGTGGGACACTCATGATTCTCTCTCTGAGATGGTCAATATACAACCTATCATTCAGAACATGGTTAGATAATTCACTTGATATAAAATAACTGGCATTAAATATACTTAAATAATGTCTGAGACTGTATTTCGGTATGATACCCTTTCCATATTTCGCTTTCAATGCTGGATATGCGTTTGATTTCTTATTAAGAATAAAGTAATTTTTTGAGTCTGTTTGACAATTTTCCTGTACATAGTCATACACTCTAATAGCTGATTCATCTGCTTTATCACTCTTTTTCTCAAAAAACAAATTCACACGATACTTTTTGTCTTTATAGAATGATGATAGGATACTCGCTATTTTTATTTTCACTTTACTAAATAAAGAATATTCCTGTGAATAAGGAATAATGGTTGATGTCACATTTCCAAATAGATTGGTTCTTAGGACTTGCAGCTTGTCCCCATTCTTTTTCGTGATATATGTTTTGACCTTCTTATCCCTCTTTTTCAACCTTAAACTATGGATAATTCGGTGATCATTTCCTACGAACAAGTTATTGTGGATTCTGCTGTCTAAATCAAGATCATTTAACGAAATTTTAAAGAAACCATACCTTTTTAGGAATTTGATCTTTCTAAATGGTCTTATAAATTTCGCCACTTGGTAATCAGAATTTCTAATGTACAGATATTCATATTTTTGGTCTGAATTATACGCGTAATGTGTCAGCCTTCCATAAACATAAAAGCTATTAAACAAACTAAAAATACGTAGTCTTGATGTATGTTTTGTAACAAGATAAGGGTTTCCTCTTACTAAGTAAACACCATTCGTTCTTACATAAATGTAATACCTTTGTTTATTAATCACCAAAATATTAATGATATTATCTTCTTTGAATTGCTCTAATGTATCTTTACCAAAAACCTTGAGCGGCTGATATCTTGGAACAAGTCTAAAGTTGACGATTTTCTTTTGCTCAGTCACCTTATTTAAAATTTTGATTTGATTACGATTATTCACAGTCACTTCAATATCTTTATGTTCCTGCATCACATCAAACAAAATTTTCCTTACATTTAGTTCTTTATTTTGGCAATCATACGTAACGACAAAGTTGAAGGGACTATATTTGATAAAGGAGATGTCTACAAATCTTCTATCTGCCCCATGAATCTTCAAATCCATTTTATAATTCCGATTGATCTCATCTAAGTTCAGCAGCCCTGAGAATAATAACAGTTCCTCTTCGCCTCTATATAAGCCATAGCGGTCTAACCCTAATTGTTTGACATATATATCTTCAAATTGATTGTTAATGTCGATAGGATGTATTTGATTTGGTTGAAGAATGTCAGAACTTTCTTTGACAATATACAAGTTCTGATCCTTAGAATAAAGATAGATCATTTCATTAGAATGATCTATTGAAGATTCAAAAATCATCTGATCCTTTACATTAATTTCACAAATCCTCTTTGATTCGTTTACAATTAGCTCTTTAAATTCAAAAGTACACAACTTCTCTATGTCATCAATATATAACACTAACTTTTGTTCATCTAAATTAAGAATTTCTATAAAATTATGATAAAGTTTGTACATTGAAGCACCTCTATATTATTTTCAGCAAATTTACATTACCGGATAATCTTATCTAAATTTAGCATGTTTACTGTTAAAATTCTATGTTTTTTTATTTTTACCATAACTTTTAAATATGTGTACATTGGAATAAAAAACACAAAAAAGTACCGTTCAAAAGATGAAGAACGGTACTTTTTAAACTATTTTTCAGAAAACACTACTTCCACCACACGCTTCGAGGACTCTCCGTTCTCTAAGTAACAGAATTTCTCATAAAACGGCGCGAATGAAGCTGGCAATGTAAAGGTTGGCTGTTCTGTTTCTCTTACCCAGTCAATGACGCTGGCTGTTTCTTTCACAAGAGGTCCAGGTGCTTCTTGTTCAAAGTCAAAGTAGAAGCCTCTCAGCTTGTCACGATATGTTTCAATGTCTGGCACATAGAATAGCATCGGACGTTTGAGGTTTGCATAATCAAAGAATACAGATGAGTAGTCAGTGATGAGCAGATCAGAAATCATATAAAGATCCCTAATATCTTCGTAATGAGAGAAGTCATAGGCAAAGCCTTCATATGGTCCTAAATCAAAGTTTTCAGCGACTAGATAGTGCATACGCAGAATGATAATATATTCATCTCCGATAGCGGCTCTCAGCTCATGCAAATCAAGGTCTAAATCAAATTTATACTGTCCTTTTTTATAAAATTGATCGTCTCTCCATGTCGGAGCATATAAGATTAATTTTTTATCAAGCGGCAGGTTCATTTTTTGTTTGAGTGCTCTCATCGTTTCTTCATTGTTTTGATTGTGAAGGAAGTCATTTCTCGGATATCCTGACTCAATCATGGTCTTTTGAAATTGGAAGGCACGTGTAAAGATTTCAGTCGAGTAAGCATTTGGAGAAATGAGGTAATCCCAATTCGACGCTTCCTTCGTGAAATTCTTTTTGTATTTTTTCGTGTTTGTTCCAGGCATATGCACCTCGTCCATATCCATCGCCAGTCGTTTTAACGGCGTACCGTGCCATGTCTGCAAGTATGTTGTATGCTCTGGTTTTGGAATCCACAGCGGCAAACGGCTGTTGACGACCCAATACTCAGCTCTTGCCATCGCAAAAATCCATTTCAATGACAGACGATTGATATAGTAAATATCCTTTTCCTTAAACGGTGCTTCGTGCCCTTTTTTCACGCTCCAGATCAATGTATATTCAGGATGATTTTCTTTCATATACTCATAGATCCCACGTGGGTTACAGCTAAATTGTTTTCCATTAAAGCTTTCAAACATAACGGTTTTCTTTTTCACAGACAGCTTGCTCGCCAGCTGAAAGGTCGTTTTAAAGGTCCTTGTTACAAGACGGTTACGGACTTTTTTGATTTTACCGATTTGCTTTTTGAACTTCTTCCACTTGCTTTTGACATAGTACTTCGCACGTGTTTTCATTGTATAATCATTAATTCGAATGCCAAGCGTTTGTCTTTTTTTCTTTCGATACACCTCATATCGAATCGGTACATCATTTCTTTTATGAATTTGAACAAGTCCTTTGAGTTTGTTCGAGCGATCTCCAAGGACTAAAGAAGTGGTCGTTAAAGTCTCCTCTACTCCACCTACATCGCAAATAAATTCAAAATAGAAGCGATATACAAAACGTTTGTTTAACGAATAGGTCAATTCCTCTAAAGGAACTTCTGCTAGAAATTGATAAAGCTGAGGTACCTGTTGATCATCACGGTATTTGACCACTCCCTCTTTTATTGGAGTCATATTTACCGGAAAACGATGCTCAATTGGCTCTTCGCCATTTCTCTTCACTAGAAGCTTTACTTCCTTGATTTCATAAGGATGCTCTGCACTGAGAACGCCTGCATAACCAGATAAAGATAACGTACATTCTTTGTTGAGCTCGATATGATTGAATTTCACAACCTTTAGCTCACGCTTGATTTTAAACGATGCATTTCCTTTATCCGTACGATACGGGATGACATACAGCATCGCGTCTTTATTTTCTAAATAAGTCAGCTCTGGCTTCTCTATTTCCATTTTTAAACGGCGTTTATAGTATGGCGTCTTCTCTTCTACTTCGGCATGATCCGTTTCTTTTAGTTCTTCTTCCTCTTCTTCTGAATCAGAATCATAGGCTGAGTCCTCAAGCTCGTCCTCATCCTCTTCTTTGTTTGCACTCAGATAGTCTGTCACATACAGGTTGTATGTCTGACCCTGCTCTAATGCAAGCGGAAGCGATGGTTCACTCAATACCAATTTAAATAGATTGTCTTCTTGATGAACAAGCGGAAGGAAAAGCTCTTGTTTTGATACCCTTTCCCTCATAAACAAATAAAATTCTCTATCTGTTAATGGCATGTCATCGTCGATGCGAATAAGCATTTCTAGTTTCTCATGATGATTTTTTAACCCTTCAACGACACTCTTCTTATGAATTCCCTCTTCAATCATTAATCGTTAATCTCCTCTGTTCAGAAATCTTACCGTTGTGTTGTCACATTATTTTACTTTCCAAGAATAGTTTCCTTGTTTCGTTTGATACGACCACCCATCGATTGACGATGGTTTATTGGTGAGCAGCTTTTCCTCTACTTCTAGACGCTGCAAAACTTCCTGAAGTTCTTCTGTTTTAAAACGAATGTAAAAATCAACGTATTTTGTTTGATTGGTTTCAATGTTTTTCTTTGTTTGAAAATGCCCAATTGGGAAGCTGACTTGATGGTTTTCATCGATTGTTTGAGATATGATTTCAGCTCCATTCACTCGATCATATCCTGCGAAATCGATTTGCACATGATCCGCATGACTCATTTCGTCCTTCAGCTCAAGCTGAAGATGAAGAACATGATGTTCAGCGCTTAGATCACGCAAAACCCATTTCATGCGGTCCACGATCCTTCTCAGTTCATCTTTACGCTCACGATTTTCGAGCATATGATGAAGTGCTGTATTCCAAAGAGACATTTCATCAGAAGGCACAAGATAAAAATAGGCTTGTTCTCCCAATACCTTCTCAACATCTACCTTATGCTTAGTATCTCCAAAGAAGACGGCATCCACTTGCTGTTTTCTTATTTGTTTAAATAATTCTTCATATTGAGAATTGAGTTGATGCGGATCTTCTTCATAATGTGCGTCATGTACAAATGCAGCATAATACGTTGTTTCGGGCTGATCGATTTTAAACAGGTGACGGTCTTGATCCCGGTCTTCTGTAATCATCAGTTTCAAACGGTCATTTTGTGTTTGAATACTAGATAACCATCGTTGCTTTATATCTGTCTTCTTTGTAAAAGTTTGAATTCCTGTTTTTTTATACCAATTAATATGCCGTACTGGATTCTTTTTTGTATCTCCAGGGTAGATGATCTCCATATAGATATTGCCATCGTCATTGATTAGTTCTTCCAAGTATAGGGCACCTGTATGAGGAACAAAGCTTTGTACTCTGCACAAAACGCCCTGCCAATTGTACTCTTCCCTCTTTATTAATTCCTGCTCTTCATTATATTGATCAATATAACAAATAGGGGAAGATGGCAGTTCATATCTCGTCACCTGCACTGTTGATTCTTCTGCTGGCATCACTGCTTCATTGATCGATTGAAAAGATGTACCGATGATAAATTCCGAGTAACGCCTTTTACTTCCGCTTTCCGGTAGAATATAGTGCTCAAATACATTCAAGATGTCAACTTGGTGCAGAAGGGTCTCCTCCAAGCTATGAATATGTTCTTTCACATTTGCATCATAATTCAAAGTTAAAATGGCATTACGTTTATGTTTGTCAGCCAATGGCTTTAATCTTGCTTTTAAAGACTTCGTTAAGTGCTCATCCTGTTTTGGTACATCACCCATGATAAAGTAGTAGTCCATATCAGGCATGTCAACCGATGTCATTGTTTCATGTTGTTCAGGTTGATCCAATGTGTGTTCAACTTTTTTCTTCATCCAATTTTGAAACAAAGGAAGCTCTCCTTAAAAATAATGATAACTTGCTCATTGTATTTTACATGAAAAAGCACTTCTCACCAAAAGATAAGAAGTACTTTTTTTGATCTATTAAAGTCCAGCAATTTCTTCCTTAATTTGTGTTGTCGAGATGCCTTCTGTTCTTTTCAAGTACACGACTTCGCAATGCTCTTTTAAGAAATCGAATTTACCTTCCCAGTCATCTCCCATGACAAACACATCAATATCGTGCTCTTGCACGTCACGGACTTTTTGATCCCAGCTGTTTTCTGGAATGACTTCGTCTACATAACGAATCGTTTCAAGAATGAGCTTTCGATGCTCGTAGCTATGATAAGCCTTTTTTGATTTTTGTAAGTTAAACTCATCTGTCGAAATGGCCACCACTAAGTAATCTCCAAGCTGCTTTGCACGTTCGAGCAGCTTAATATGCCCCCAGTGTAATAAATCAAATGTACCGTAAGTAATAACTTTCTTCATCGCAAACATGAACTCCTTTCTTCATTCCTTATTCAACTGCTTTCATGCAGTAACGTTTATCCGTAATCCTATGATCTTCGTTCGTATTTTTTCGCTCTTCGGAACCTCATTATATCACAGCGCCCATCAAACGTTAAGCAGATGTAAAGACAAACTATTTCCAATTTATTGGGCGCAGAAGCGAAAGTCCGAAGAATCAATGTTTCTCGCAGCAGCCTCCTTATGAATTGATGAAAATGTCATGAAATTTAAAGGTTTGTAAAGTTATTGTTAATATTTCATGGAGCATCTGTGATAAAATGATGAGTAGACGAAGAATGAATTTACAATGAACGTTCATAGATAACAAGATGAAAAAGGAGGTCTAAACAATGCAAACAGAAGTGGTCTCTAACCTTTCTTATGTAAATGGCGACCTAGATGAATTTATTAGCTATATGAATCACCATCATATTTCTCAAAGAAGAGGCGCCATGATTGCGACTGTCAATCCAGAGATTGGCTATGCTGTTATGAAGGATCAGACGTATCATCAAGTTGTCTCTTCTGCGGATTATGTGCTGCCGGATGGTGTAGGCGTCGTCTTAATGTCACGTTTGACACAAAGTCCGCTGAAGTCAAGAATTGCTGGCTTTGATGTCTTCATGTCTATGCTTGATCTAGCAAACAAGCAGTCTAAAAGTATCTTTTTATATGGGGCAAAAAAAGAAGTGCTTGAGGCTGTTAAACAACGAATTGATACGGAATATCCAAATGTGGTCATTGCAGGCAGCTGTGACGGTTATCAAGCCGATAAACGTTTCGTAGCAAAGCAAATCGCTCGCTCGAAAGCAGATATGGTGTTCGTTGCTTTAGGTTATCCAAATCAGGAGAACTTTATTTATGAATACCGTCATTTATTCCCGCAGGCTGTTTGCATCGGTTTAGGCGGAAGCTTTGATGTATTTAGCGGAACAGTGAAGCGTGCACCACGCTGGATGATTAAAACAAATACAGAATGGCTGTACAGACTTGTTGTGAATCCATGGAGATGGAAGCGAATGTTGAATATTCCTAAATACGCTTTTGCCGTATTGAAAGAAAACAAAGGAAAAAAACGTTACTATCCTGAGCAAGTAAAGGATCAGACGAAGCAGCTGTGAGAGACTGACCAATGATAAATATACGCTCAATGATCATTTCAAGCTATGCAGCTTTCGTTTCTTTTATTGGATGGCTGATGAGCGGCGTGAAACCACGGGAAAACCAGGTGACGCTGCTTGTTTCATTTCAAGAGAATGCAGCTGCTCTTATTGATACTTATCAACAACAGGCGAACATGACGATGAAGTTTACTGTCCTCTATACGAAGCATGCTTCTGCGATAGAAAAGGACGAGTCTCATCTGTCATTTCGCTATTTTCATGAAAAAAATCCTCTCCATCTCATTCAATGTATTTACACGATGTTTAAAAGCAAGGTTGTCGTGACAGATAACTACTTTCTCATGACAAGCGTACTCAGAAAACGTCCTTCTACCACCTGTATTCAAGTATGGCATGCCAATGGGGCGTTGAAAAAATTCGGTCTTGAAGATGCTTCAAATTCGGAACGAAGTCCTCGTGACATCAAACGGTTCAAACGAGTCTATGCGTCTTTCGATTATATCGTTACAGGCTCAGATCATATGCGCGAGATTTTTAAGTCTTCGTTTGGGGTGAATGATGAACGTTTTTTACCAACAGGTGTACCGATGACAGATGTGTACTATGACCAGTGCCCGTCTTCCTTGAAGCCGAATGATTTTCCTAAAGGGAAAAGGATCCTGCTTTATGCACCGACCTATCGAGACTTTGCAATGGACGGTCTTGTCCTTCCTTTTTCAAAGGAGCAATTACAAACAGAGCTAAACGGAGATTATATTCTGCTCGTCAAGCTTCATCCTGCGGTCAAACATTTAGCGAAGGCGGAAACAGACGATGAATGGATATTTGATGTGTCCGATCAGCCGCTTTATCCATTGCTTTGTGCATGCGATGTCCTGATCACAGATTACTCATCGATTGTGTTTGAATATGCACTGCTTGAAAAGCCTGTTTTGTTCTTCACTTATGACTTAGACACTTATCGAGAGAAACGCGGCTTAGTCGATCGGTATGAGGACATCATTCCTGGGAAGGCTTGTGTCACTCGAGACATGCTCTTGAAAGAGCTGTTTCATCTAAACGAATCAGATTACCAAGAACGAATCAAAACCTTCGCCGAGGAATGGAATCAATATTCAAAGGGAAGGTCCAGTGAGCAGCTCTTATTCTTTATTGAACAGCAGCTCTTACACAAAAAACGTCCGGCTTCTCATTAGGAAGCACGGACGTTTTTTTATTTGTTATAAACCGGGATATCGTAATAGAGCGTATAGTTATCAAGTAAGTTATACAAGCTATACATACGAGTGACTTGCTTATATGCCCAGCCAATATCTGTTGCATATTGATGAGTCGCTGAACTAGACCAGCGCATTTTATAAATCGTATCTTGTTTGTATGTGGCGTGGTTGATATAGCTGTTGCCAATGAATTTTGCCCCGCCAATAATGGCTGCCTCTGGCGTGAACCATTGCTGTTCATACGCATATTTTGCACCGAGGTAATTCGGATTGCTGTCGTATGCGCCAATGCCATACATATTATATACTTTCTTTCCATTAAACATCGTACCATTCGCTAAAATGGAACCTCCGTTACCTGTTTCAAGCAACGCGTGAGAAATGAGATAAATTTCGTTGATATGATACGTTTTCGCTGCCGTAATAAAGGCTTGTCCTTTACCTGCAAGAATCCCTTTGCCTGCTAGAATCTTCGAATTGACTTCTGCCGGATTGAGATTCGCAGCTTCAGAGAGTTTCAGAAATTGAAAATAAGATTGAGTGCCCTCAGCAATATTGGCTGGGTCTACATATTTTTGCACCTCTGCTGAGCTTGCATTTCTCCAGCCAAGGCTGATCTTGATCCAGTTTCCTTCTTTCCCAAGCTGTTTCACTTTTGCTCCTTTATTCAGCTGCGCCACGATGTTGCTCGCAGAGCTCGAATCAGGTGTCGAACGAACATTTAAGCCGTCCGTATTAACAGTTGACGTCGCCGTGTCAACATATGGTGCATAGACATAGGCTGCACCATCTGTCTGTGGTGACACCTTCATTTGCTTGTTCACCATCTCATTGACAGTGAGGTTGTAGTTCGTTTGCATGACCATTGGGCCATTTTTAATTTTTACAGCTGTAGCTGTCCAGCCATATTGACTTTTCACAAAAGCAATCGCTGCATTTACAGTTGGTAATCCTGTGAATTGCTGCGTAATGTTGATTTTGTAGGTTGGTTTCGTTGTTGTTTGATAGGCAGCTGGTTCATTCCGTTTTTTGAAAAATGCCATGCCTTGATCGCGCAATGCAGCTGTTGAGATGGCACCTGTTTTGATCTGATATTGACCATAATCAGTTGTCCCTGTTTTTTGAGCAGCTGCTTTCATTTTTTGTTTCGTTAAATAGCTTAGCGCTTGATTCAGTTTAGTCTGATTCACCGTCGGCTCTGTCGTGATCCGGTATTGTTTAACCGCTTCTGTCAACGTTTTTGTACTGCTGGCAACGCCATTTTTCTTGATAATCTCTTGAGCCTGCTTGACTTTACTTTGCTCATATACAGGTGTTGTCTTGAGACTATACGTTTTGCTGACAGCTTGGCCCTTACCAGTTGTAATGCTGCTTGTCACTTTCTGCGTTTTTAAATATGCGGCACCTTTATTTATTTTGGCTTGCTCCGCTGATTGATTGACGACAAGTCGATACGTGCTGTCAGATGCTTTACCTGTTTTTTTCGTTGTTGCTGATACCTTTTTCTTTTGGAAGAAAGCTGCTGCTTTTTTCGCTTGATCATCTCCTAATAGGTCTCCAGTCACTACTTGATATGGCTGTGTAGAAGAGATCTTTTGCGATGTGTAGCGCCATTTCTTTTTCTTGAAAAAGGCCACCGTTTTTCCGTATGCTGTATCGTTCAGTTGATTGAGCTTCACGATATAATTTTTTGTTTTTCCCACTCGCTGCACAGTCCCTGTAGCGCCGGTTTGTTTCTTAATCTGGGCCGCAGCTGAGGATGCCTGTTTGTTGTCTTTGAAATAGCCTGATTCCAAGCGATACACATTTTTTAAAGCGCCTGTCTTTTGAATCTTCCCGCTGATCTTTGCTTCTCTTTGAAGCTGGGTAAGAAGCGTCTGTGCTTTTGACTGGTTCGCTTGTGCAGCTGATGTGACGATGTAATATGGCTTGCCTGCTGTCACCGTTTGAAGCACCGCTTTTAAACCAGACTCTTTTTGAAAGCCTTGCAAGATCGTATTCGCCTTACTTTGCCCAACGATACCGCCTGAAATCAGCTGATACACAGTGCCTGCTTTGTTTTCAGTTTGGTATGTACTAGTGACACCGGCCTGCTTTTGTAATTCGGTTTGAATATTTTTGACTTTCGTTTCAGAATCAATGGTCCCTGAAATGACCTGATAAGAAGGTCTGCTTTGATTGATAACTTCATAGGTGCTATTGAGTCCTGATGTTTTCGTTAGCTCGAGTGAGAGCTTTTTCGCCTGAGCTTCATCATTGACGGGGTCAGATACGACCTTTTGTAATGGAAGGCGGTCACCCACTGGGGACACCGTACCGCTCATACCCGTCTCTTTTTTTAATGCAGCTGCACTTGCACTCGCTGCTGCTTGTGACTCATATCCTGAGGCAGTGAGCTGATAGGTCGACGTGTTTCCTGAGGTTTGATAAGTGGCTGTCCACTTTTTGTCCTTCTTCAATGTTTCCACTGCTTTTTTCACTTCTGACTCTGTTGTAAATACTTTTGAGGTGCTCATCGTATAAATGGATTGATCGACATAGGAGGCTGCTTGCGCTTCTTTGCCCGTCTGTATTGTCATACCAAAGGCAGCTGCGAGTAACATAATCTTGATGGTTTTTTTCACGTTCACTGTCCCTCTCTTACTTTGCATAATAGTCTACTAATCTCTTTATCGACAAAAACAAGTACTCTTTCAAGTTATTTATGCAATAGAAAAATAGAGGACCCCTTCAAAGTCCTCTTTTTCTTTATATATGCGATACAATCAGCTCACAAGTTCCTTCAATTGAGAAGCTCCCTGTTTCAGCTGGCAGGATAAAATGAGCTCCTTTAGGCAGTGGATATGTATGTCCATCATGCGTTAGAGCCCCTTCCCCGCTAATTACACTGCACAGCAAAAATGAATAATCTTGCGAAAGCTCCACTGCTTGATCAATTTCCCATTTATACACAGAGAAATACTCTGCTTCAACAAACGTTCGAATGGTCAGCCCACGGCGTGTTTCAACTGATTCATCTGCATACCCGTCTACATGGGGAACCGTTGTGACATCAATGGCTTGCGCAAAATGAAGTTCACGTTCATTGCCATTCTGATCTTTTCGTTCATAATCATATACCCGATAGGTGGTATCTGAGCTTTGCTGCGTTTCGAGGACAAGCGTTCCTTCGCAAAGCGCATGAATGGTACCGCTTGGCACATAATAAAAATCACCAGGCTTAATCTTCACACGACGCAAAAGACCTTCCCAATCTCCACTGTTCATCATGGTCACAAGCTCAGTTCTTGTTCTTGCATTGTGCCCATAGATCATTTCTGCTCCTTCTTTGCAGTCAATGATATACCAGCACTCTGTTTTTCCAAGCTCGCCATTTTCATGTCTTTCCGCATAATCATCATCTGGATGAACTTGAACGGATAAGTCCTGGTTTGCATCTAAAATTTTGGTTAACAGCGGGAATCGATCGCCTTCTATTCCCCCGAACAATTCTCTGTGATTGTCCCATAGTTCGATCAGCGTTTTCCCTTTATATGGACCGTCTTGCACGACACTTGGTCCGTTTGGATGAGCAGAAATTGCCCAGCATTCTCCCGTTTGATCAGAAGGAATATCATAGCCAAATTGATCTCTTAAGGCTGTACCTCCCCATATTCTCTCCTTCAATTCAGGCAGTAAAAAAATTGGTGACTGCTTCATTCAGGATGACTCCTCCCTTTGCTACCCTTTGATAATCCTTGCCAAGCTTGATGAAAACTAGCAAGTCTCAACTTTTATTATGACGCTATCTAAAGAGAAGTCAATCCTTTCAGTACACCAAATGAAAACGATAACACTAAAATGTTTCATCCTTTGACAGAGCCTGCGAGAAGCCCTTTGACAAAGTATTTTCCGAGCAGAATATAGACCAAAAGTGTCGGCAATGCGGCCAATATCGCCCCTGCCATTTGGACGTTCCATTGCACAATTTGACTGCCTGATAGATTTTGCAAGGCAACCATCACTGGCTGATGCTCCGCAGTGGTCATCGTGACTGCAAATAAGAACTCATTCCACACATTTGTGAACTGCCAAATGGCGACCACAACAAATCCTGTGATCGAAAGCGGAAGTATCATATGTTTGAAAATCCCGATAAACCCTGCACCGTCCATTTTTGCCGATTCAATCATTTCATCAGGAATGCTCACATAGAAGTTTCGAAACATGAGCGTTGTGATCGGAAGTCCATATACGACATGGACAAGCACCAAACCCGGAATCGAATTATACAATCCGACTTCACGTAAAAATTGAATGAGTGGAATGAGGATACTTTGATATGGAATAAACATTCCAAACAGCATCAGCGTAAAGACCACTTCTGATCCTTTGAAACGCCATTTTGATAAGACATAGCCATTCATCGCCCCTAAGACAGCTGACAATAAGGTAGCCGGAATGACTAGATAAAGAGAATTCATTAAATTGGGCGCTAGCTTTTCAAATGCGATTTGATAGCTTGAAAAATCGAGTGTTGACGGCAGCGCCCACATTTTCTCAAGGGTCACTTCACCTAATGGCTTCAAGCTTGTGACGAGCATGACATAGACTGGCATTAGAAAAAAGAGACTGCACAAAATCAATAAAGCATAAAGGACTAGACGGACAAACCATCTAGCTGTCATGATGACGCCCCCTTTCGGCTCGACAGGAGATATGGCACGATAAAGACCGCAACAGAGATCAGCATCACAATCGCGATGGCGGCACCACCTGCATAATGGTTTCCTCTAAAGGTCATTTCAAACATGTATACGCCCGGAACATCTGTGACAAAGTTTGCACCCGGTCCTGTCATCGAGTAAATCAAATCGAAAATCTTTAATGAAATATGAGCCATAATGATAATGACACTTGCAGTAATCGGTTTTAATAGAGGAAAAATAATTTTCCGGTAAATCTGCCATTCGGTTGCGCCATCCATTCTAGCAGCCTCTCTTACTTCCTCTGGAATGCCTCTCAAACCTGCCAAATACATCGCTAGAGAAAAACCAGTCATCTGCCAAACAGCTGCAATGACGACGGCAATCATGGCCGCAGGGACACCAAACTCAATTTTCCCCCAGGCAAATCCGGCTAAAATGTTCGTATCCGTGTACCACTTAGGCTGAATACCAAGCGTCTTTAAAAAGAGATTCACCCCAGTGGACGGGTTTAAAATCCATTGCCAGACGACCCCTGTCACAACAAAAGAAAGGGCCATTGGAAAGAAAAATAAATTCCGAAATAGAGATTCACCCTTGATTTTCTGATCTAGTAAAATCGCAAGTGCAAGACCAGAGGCAATAACGGCTCCAATAAAAAATAGAGTAAAAAAGACCGTATTCCGAAGATCTGACTGAAAGCGGAAATCTTGAAACAGCATCATATAGTTTTGAAGCCCTGCGAAAGAGAAATCAGGAACAAGCGAGGTCCAATTTGATAATGACACATACCCTGTCCAGCCAATAAAACCGTAAACAAAGATGAATAATAACACAGCCGACGGGGCTAAAAAGAGAAGCGCTAATAGCTGATCCCCACTCCATTTTCTCCGAACGCGTTTGACTTTGGGTGTTGTTGCTTTTGTGATCGGCGATGTATCCATACGCATGAAGCTACACTCCTTTTTAAAAAAGAGGCGGTGCTTAGTCGCCGCCTCCTCGTCTTTATTTCATTGAATCTTTTAAAGATGAAACAAACTGGCTGCTGTCTTTTTGTGTGACGAAGATATTGACGGCTTGATTCGCTTTGGTCACAAATCCTTCTTCAGCAGCTGAACCATGCGCGAGAGACGGCGCCAGCTTTGATTCTTTAAATGCCTTCATCGCCGATTTTCCGTATTCATCATATTTAGAAACATCTGCATCCACACGCGCCGGAATCGATCCCTTCAGCGGATTAAACGCATCCTGTCCTTCCACAGATCCTAAGACAGATAAGAATTTCTTCACGTTTTCTGGCTGTTTCACGCCCTTTGGCAGTCCAAATGTATCAGTGATCACCATAAAGCTTCCCTCTGTGCCAGGAGTCGCCACGTATCCAAAGTCTTCATTCACCTTCAGATCCAGATCATTCACAAAGTACCCCTTCGCCCAGTCGCCCATGACATTCATTGCAGCTTCCCCTTTTGCTACGAGCTGCGAGGCATCCTGCCAGTTACGTGAGCTGTGATCATCATTGACGTATTCAAGCATACGTCCAAAAATATCTGCCGCTTCCTTCACTTTTGCGTCATCCATTTTCATGTCGCCAGCCCAAAGCTTTTGATATCCATCAGCGCCTAAAACGCCGAGCAGCACACTCTCAAACAAATGCGTCGCTGCCCAAGGCTCTTTATCCCCAAGAGCGAGCGGTGTAATGCCTTTTTTCTTTAATGCATCTGCTGTTTTGAAAAATTCATCAAAGGTCGTTGGTGGCTCTAAGCCTGCATCGTCAAATACCTTCTTGTTATACCAAAGCACATTGCCTCTGTGAATATTCACTGGTACTGAATAGATTTTCCCATCTTTGCTGACAAGGTCGATGAGTGATTCTGGAAATTTGTCCTTCCAGCCTTCTTTTTCATATAGATCATCCAGAGGCTCCATTTTGCCTGCTGCGACCCAGCTCTCATTCAGCTCCGCTCCGCCATGTACTTGGAATGTAGCTGGCGGGTCATTTCCTTGCATCCGACTAGTCAGAACAGCCTTTGCATTTGTACCAGCACCACCTGCGACGGCTGCATTTTCAATTGGGATGTCTTTATTTTTCTCTTCAAACAATTGAATGAGTGCTTTCAGTCCGTCCTCCTCACCTGCTCCAGTCCACCAAGAGAAAATGTCGAGCTTCTCTGCTCCGCCCTCTTTTTTCGCATCTGAGCTCGTCGATGAACTACAGGCAGTGACGATAAGCATACAGAGCACTAACAGCGTAAAGCCTAATTTAACCTTCATGATTGATCCCCCATCCTCATTTTGTAAGCGTTATCACAATAAGTATAATGGCAGATCCTTTCTTTTTTCAGGCAAACTTCTTCACTTTTTTATGAAATTCTTCATTTTTTTACGGTCTGTTTTCGATATTCCTTCGGTGAACAACCCACCATCTTCTTAAACACACGGCTGACGTAATTGGGGTCTGTATATCCTGCCTGATAGGTAATTTCTTTTAAACTAAGCGAGCTGTCTTTGAGAAGCTGTTTGATTTTATCCAGCCGGCAGGTGGTCACATATTCTTTAAATGTCAGCCCTGTCTCGTCTTTAAACCGTTTTGTGAAATAGGTTGGACTTAAATCAACATAGGCGGCAGTCTGCTCAAGCGTGATCTGTTCACAAAAATGCGTTTTGATGTAGCGCTTTGCCCGCTCGATATCATTCACAGTCTGGTTTCTTGCTTCGTACACGTCAAATAAATATTCACAGCACTGACGGCATTCAGCAGCGGTGCTGATCGTTAATATTGGCCAGTCTGTTCGGAGCCGTGATTTAAATAAAATCAGCAGCTCTTTTAGTTGTGACAGGGTCGCCCCCTCTAGCTCAAAGGCATCGAATAAAGCGAGCGCATCCTCTCTTCTCCCTTCTTCCATTGCCTGCATCATATCGTCTGCAAGCTCAGGCAGATGGATCAATGGATGCGACTGTTCTTCTGTTTGGTAAAAACCATAACGAACAACGCCGGGACTCTTTTTCCGCTGATAATAGGCAAGCTTCGCCTCTGCTGCACTTTTCTGAAGATAAAGCGGATTTGAGACCGGGTGTCCTATGCCAACGACAGGTGAAGGCTGATCGTTTGTTGTGGCAGTTCGAATCGCCTGCAGGACATCTGCCTTTAACTGACCAGGCGCTTGGTGACGATAAATAAGACATGTAAACAGCTCACCACTCACCTGAATCGGCACCGTATGAAAAAGGGGAGATGTCTGTAAATCTATCAACAGCTGATCCCCGATTGTCCGCTGTACAGCGATGACAAGACCTGCTTCGAATTCATGAAACAGTTGTTGAAACTCCGTTGAGGTATAGGATTGACCGTTTATGACATGAGCTTCAAGCCACTTTGACTGCTGACCGGTCGCCATCGCCTGCCGCTGAGACGCCTCCTGCTGAATTTCTGCCGCAACCGTGCGAATGGCGGCGATGGTTTCATCTTTGTCAGCCGGTTTGACGAGGTATTGCTTCACCCCTTCTTGCATCGCTTGCTTGGCATAATCAAACGTATCGTAGGCTGTCAGCATAATAAATTTTGTATGAGGACTGCTCGCTTTGATTTGCTTGATCGCTGTGAGTCCATCCATTCCGGGCATCTGAATATCCATGAGCACAAGATGAACGGGCTCAGTTCGCACGAATTCAACCGCTTTCTTTCCATTTTCAGCTTCTCCTGCGATATGACACTCTGGAAGCCAATCCGTCATGAACTTCCGCATCGCTAGCCGTTCTATTTTTTCATCATCCACAATCAGCACGTTCAGCATGATGGTCCCTCCTTCATCGGAATAGCCAATTGAATGGTGGTGCCTTCGTTTGGCTTTGAGTCAATTTGCAGGGCATCTTTTACCCCATAAAACAAATGCAGCCTTGACATCACATTGCGAAGTCCGATCCCTGTCGAGTGCCCTTTACTCAAGATGTTTGGATCTTCCTCTTCTTTTTCTGATAGCAATCTTCTTTTCTCTTGTTCATTGATTCCCATCCCATTGTCCCGAATCCGAATCATCACATAGCCGCCTTCTTGATAGATCGAGAGTTCGACAAGCCCGTTTTCCTCCTTTGGTTCGACGCCATGAATAAAGGCATTTTCAACAAGCGGCTGTAAGGTGAGACTTGGGATATGTACAGATAAACACGATTCATCTATGATCGTTTTGCATGTGATACGATCGGCAAATCTCGTTTCTTGTATATGAAAATATTCTTTGACCACTTTTACTTCTTGTTCGAGCGTAACGGATGCACTGAGAGCTGACAGCGAATAACGCATGAGAGTGGAAACAGATTGGATCAACCTCGATGTGGCATCCGCTGATTCTAAGTAAGCCATGCGTGAGACGATGTTTAATGTATTAAATAAAAAATGTGGGTTCATTTGGTTTTGCAGCGTTTTCAGCTTCATGTCTTTGATTTTTTGATCTAAGGCTGCCTTTTGTTTCATCTCTTCAATCATCATTTTCATCTCTTGACGCATTCGCTGAAAAGCCTCATTTAATACAGAAATTTCATCCTTTGAGGTGACATGCAAGTTCGCTCCATCAAAGTTTCCTTCTGATACTTCCTTTACGCTTCGAGAGAGATGGACGATCGGTCTTGATATCCCGCCAGCAATCATATACGCCATCCATAAGGCGACCCCAATGGACAGCGTAAACAAACATAAGGTAAAGAGCGCATAGGTTTGGTGTCTTTTTTGCAGAGATTGATAGAGTGCTTGATACTCAGACAATTCATCATCAAGCAGGGTCATCGTTTGCTCTTGTATGTAGGAGGAGACGGTTCTTACTTCCTTCACACTTGCTGCATATTCTTTGATTTTCCCTTCTTTTACATGTGTCATGGTCGCATCACTTTCATTGATGAGCGTCCGCATCATATATTGGTATTTTTCGATAGAAGGAATGGCCGCATGAAGCCCGGCATCTTTTCGCAATGCCTGGTCGTAGGATTTCATTTTTTGTTTTGAAGCTAGATATTCTTTGGCAAACTGCTGATCCTTTTCGATTGCATACGCATTGACCTTTTCATACATCGTTTTTGCCTCTGTCGATATATCATTAAGCAGGAGAAAAGAACGAAAGCTTCTGCTATATTCTGATGTGATATTCGAGCTGCTCCAATAGACGAAAAAAGCGGCCACGTTGCCAACAAACACAAGGATTAAAAATGCCAGTAGCAACTTACTTCGAATCCTTCTCACGGCTGCACCCCCTGCCTTCTGTCTGTTTGCTGCAGCGGCAGATCCTCGCGCCGAATCACACTCGTTCCTGTGTACTGAAGCGGTTCTTCTTTTTCACCTTTTTGCAAACGCACAAGCGATTCCACTGCTTGATAGCCCATTTCATAAGGGTGCTGAACAACGACTGCATCAATCTCTCCATCATCGAGCGCCTGAATCGTATCTGGCAACGTATCAAATGCAAGTACATAGATATCTGCGGACGATTGATATTGCGCTGTTGCTTGAATGATACCTGCACCATCTAATGCACTCGTACCGTAAAATGCGGTAAGCTTCGCATGATCGTTTAATAGTTTATACGCGGCACCGGAGGCCCCTGATTTGGTAATGGCTGATTCTTCTATTCCAGCAATATGAATGCGTTTTTCAGCGGCGACGGCATCTCGAAACCCTTTGACGCGCTGCTTTTGATGAACGGCATCAAGCCTGCCTGTGACAATTCCTACATACTGTTCGCCTTTTGTATCTGCGATGAGTGCCTGTCCTGCGATAAAGCCAGAATAATAATTGTCCGTGCCTACATACACTTGACGCTTGCTCCCCTCTGCATCCGTATCAACGGTGACAACATCAATGCCTTTATCCCTCGCCTTCTGAAAAAGCGGTTTGTATTTTTTCGCATCAAGACCCTGTGTCATAATGCCATCGACATGCCCTGCGATTGCCATATCAATGGTTTTCAAATGGTCGTCTATATCGGCTTGCTTCGGACCCAAATATTCTAAATACACGCGATGAGCGGCTGCCGCATCAGCAGCTCCCTTTTGTACCAGCTGCCAATATTCGTTATCAAGCTCCTCCGGTACAAGGACAAAGTGATATTGATAGGTTGTTGACGCTTTTTCGGAAGCGCTTTCAATTTTAAATAAATCTTGACCTATTGATGTTAAAAAAATGACAGATACGACACAAAAAGTGAGAAAGGCGCCCACCCCGATCCACTTTGAACCTTTCACCACATCCTCCCCCTTTCAAAATTGCGCATAAAAAAAGAGCTGCTTATAAGCATACTCTCTCGACCTCTATAATTCCTTTGTCATAAATAAACTGTTTGGATCTTCTTGATATGAACCGAAAGGCGGACAAATATAAAACCCAACACTCTCATATAGTTTTCTTGCTGGCTCGAAGAAAGACATCGTACCTGTCTCTAAGCTGACACGTGAATAACCGCGCCTTTTTGCCTCTTGGAGAAGATGGTTCAGCATATACCTTGCTACACCTTTTCGCATATGGAGAGCTGCGGTCCTCATGGATTTGATTTCGCCGTGATCACTTGACAGCTCCTTTAACGCTCCGCAGCCAAGAAGCTCTTCTCCATCCCGCACACTCCACACTGTGACATCTTGCTTTTTCAAATCAGCTAACGGAAGGGCATGAATGCTTTCTGGCGGGGAATGCTCTTTCATTTCTTCTATATGAGCGGTAATCAGCTGCTCTATTTGTCCATCCGTGAGTGTATCTTGTTGAATGTACACATCTATCACTCCTTCACAAATATTGTACGTGAAGAGTCAGCATTCACCTGCTGTTATGTCAGATAAACGAACAAACAACCGGCATCCATCTGCCAGTTGTTCATTTGATAGCGCTTATTTATGAAGAAAGAACCGCTTGTAATTCTTCTGCTGAACTGCTCTCCAGCTGACTTCCGACCCCTACAGCCACTGCGCCTGCTTTCAGCCATTTTGGCACATCAGCTGGATGAATCCCACCCGTTGGAATAAATTCAATGTCTGGAAATGGGCCTTGTAAGTTTTTCATATAGGATAAACCGAAGGAGCCGCTTGGAAAAAGCTTGAGCAAGCAGTATCCAGCTGCTTTTGCCTGCATGATTTCACTTGGGGTGAGGACACCTGGTACATAGAGTGTGTCGTGAAATGAGAGATGCTCTCCAATGACAGGAAGATATCCTGGACTGACAATAAATTGCGAGCCTGCGTCAATGGCTGATTGCGCCTGCTGAAGGGTTGTGATTGTGCCCGCTCCTACAATCAGATCTTGCTCATGCTGAAAGGATGCGATGATGCGTTCCGCATTGGGCGTGGTATACGTCACTTCAATGGCACGAACGCCCTTTTTCTTTAAACGCTCTATGATCTCAATGCCTTCTGCTTCGCTCCCCGCTCTCACCACTGCGATCAGCTTACAAGCCCCGAGATGTTCTTTAACGCTCAAACTTGCTGACTTTCCCATATCCTTCGTCCCCCTTCATATATTCCCGTCTCTGATATCGTTTGGCGTCTTTCATAAAGGCCTGAAGCTCTTCCTGAGTAGGCAGGCCGTCCTTATCGCCTGGAGACATCACCGCAAGAGCTCCTACAGCATTGGCTCTTGTCACAGATTTTTCATATGATAAACCGTCCAGTAAACCGCTGATAACCCCCACGGCAAACCCATCACCGGCACCGACTGTATCCACGACATTTGGCACATAAAAGCCGCTCACAATCCCCTGACTGGCTGCACTTTTATAAAAGGCACCTTCTGCACCGAGCTTAATGACCACAAGCTTGACGCCTTTTTGCAAATAAACATCGGCAATCTCTTCCGGCTCATGACAGCCTGTGAGCCTTTGCCCTTCTGCAAGCCCCGGAAAAAACCAATCTACTTGAAAAGCGATCTGATTCACTGTATGGATCATATCTTCCTCCTCTTCCCATAGCTGCAGCCGAAGGTTTGGATCAAATGAAATGGTTTTGCCTGCTTCTTTCATCTTTTGAAGAGCATGAAAAGAAAACGCTCTCATTTCATTGGATAATGCAGGTGGAATACCTGTCATATGGAGATGTCCTGCCTGTTTGAAATAATTCGCGGGAAAGTCGCTGGGACTCATTGTGCTCGCAGCAGAGCCTTTGCGATAATACGTGACGTCAGGATCTCCATCCATCACTTTGGATTTAAGTAAAATCCCTGTTTGAGACCCATCATTTGAACGGATCACTGCACTTGTATCGACTCCTTCTTTTTGAAGCTCTTCTAAAATAAATGTGCCAAGTGAATCTGCTCCGACTTTGCTCATCCATCCCACATCAAAACCTAGCCTCGCCAAACCGACTGCCACGTTACTTTCGGCACCAGCAAGCGCCTTTTGAAATGTATGCACTTGATGAAGCTCTCCGGCTTCTTTTGCGTAAAACATCGCCATTGATTCCCCAAATGTGACCGCATCCAATGCTTTCACTCATTTCTCCCCTTTCTTGGTACCGGTTTCAAATCAGTTGAAAAAGAGAGAGCATGCACGTATGTATACTCTTCTCTGTCTGTTTATAAGGATTTTCTTACGATGATTTCTCCATCAAGCTGAATGGTTTGGGGCGCACTTTCATCCCCTTCAAGCCGAGTCTTGATTTTTTGCATGGCGGCTTTCCCCATTTCATGAGATGGCTGGGCAACCGTTGTGATTCCAGGCCCAATCAGCTTATACCATTCTGTATCATCAAAGCCTGCGATGCCTATATCTTCTGGAATCTTTAACCCGAGTTCTACAAGCTCACTGATCAGCTTCAGCATAAGTAATCCATTGGCTGCTAAAATTGCTTTTTTCTGCTGGCTTAATTGGACAAAATGGACAAGCTCTTCTCGCAGTTGTTCCTTTTGTTTCAAATCAATTTCTGCAATGAGCGGCTTCTTATATTTACTCATGGCTGTCTGTTCATATGCTTCTTTTCGTTCTTCACGAGGACTGATTCCATCGACCGGCTCAGTAAAGAAGGCGATGTGCTCATAGCCTTTCTCATACATTTGTTGAAGCAACTGGATGGTGATATCACGGTTATTCGTTGTCACTGTGTCGACTTTTAGTTCAGGTAATTTCCGGTCAACAAGGACAATCGGCACACCGTTTTTCTTCAAATCCTGCAGAATATCATTGTTCTGACCTGTCGTATTGATGATGAGCCCTTCAATATAATGTGCATTCAGCTTGAGGAGCATTTCTCGTTCTTTTTCTGGTCGGTTATCTGTGTTGCATACCATGATGCTGTATCCATATTCATCACAAATTTCTTCGACTCCGCGAAGTGTCGCTACAGAGAATGGGTTCGTAATGTCGGCTACAATGAACCCAATGACCTTGCTTTTTCTTACTTTCAAACCTTGGGCGAGCTGACTCGGACGATAATGCAGTTCCTCAATGGCTTTTTTAATTTTTTTGACCTTTTCAGTAGAAATTTCATTTGTTCTGCCATTGATATATCTGGATACAGTTGATTTTGAAACACCTGCATAAGCGGCCACTTCGTTGATGGTCACTTTCGTTTGCTTTTTCTCTTTCATTCAAAAAACTCCCACAATCAATGTCTTCTCATTTGTTTCGAAACCGATTTCAAATAACTTAAAAAGAGCATATCATAATTTCTTGAATTCTAGAAGATTTTTTTGCTTGGAGATGGCAAAAAAACATTTAAATAAACAAAAAGAAAGCGATTTCAAAATAACGGTTGACGGCATGCTCTTTTTCCTCTAAAATTTTCCTTGAAACCGATACCAAATAAAATACCCATACTTTGTTTCAGATGGAAAGGGAGGCTTATTTCAAATGGAAAATCGTTATGCTGTACATCCTGAGCAGGTCAAACGTTTTACAACAGAGGAACTTCGTCGTCATTTTCATATCCCTACACTATTCGTCAGCGGTGAATTAAAGCTCTACTATTCACATGAAGACCGCGTGGTGATTGGCGGAGTCATGCCATCTGCAGAGCCGCTCAAATTAGATGCCGGCGACTTTCTACGTACGGAATATTTCCTTGAAAGACGAGAAATCGGCATTGTAAATGTCGGCGGTCAAGGAACAGTCACTGTCGATGGTGAAGCCTTTGTACTGGAGCACAAAGATTTCTTATATATTGGGCTTGGACACGAAGATGTACAGTTTGCTAGTTCATCCGGCGAGGGAGCCAAGTTCTATCTTGTATCCGCCACGGCTCATCAAGCGTACCCTACGCAAAAAGCAGCTATCGCTGAATTAACACCGAATCACTTAGGGGAAGCGTCTGCTTCAAACGTACGAAACCTGTATCAAGTCATCCACGCAAACGGCATCCAAAGCTGTCAGCTCATGATGGGAATCACTCAGCTGGAAACCAATAACACGTGGAATACGATGCCCGCTCATATTCATGATCGACGTATGGAAGTGTACTTATATCTTGATATCGAAGAAGATGCTCGTGTCTTTCATTTTATGGGGGAGCCATCTGAAACAAGACATCTCGTTGTGGCCAATGAGGAAGCGGTCATTTCTCCTGCCTGGTCTATTCATTCAGGCTCGGGTACAGCGAATTATTCATTTATTTGGGCGATGGCGGGCGAGAACTATACGTTCAAAGATATGGACTTTGTCCCAATGGACCAGCTGAGGTAATGTGATGACGACAGCATCCTATGTAGCGTCCCTCTTTTCTCTTGAAGGCAAAACAGCCCTTGTGACAGGCCCTGGAACCGGCATTGGGCAGGGCATTGCTGTGGCGCTTGCCAGGTCAGGCGCAGATATTATTGGCACATACCACCACACACCGCTTGAGGAAACGAAAGCGCTAGTCGAACAGGCGGGCCGCTCGTTTCATGCGGTTCAGGTTGACTTTTCCGACCCTCAAACTGCAAATCAGGCTGTCGATGCCATGTTACAAAAGCATACGATCGATATTTTAATCAATAATGCTGGCACTATTAAAAGAGAGCAGGCTGCTCATTATTCAGAGGAAGATTGGCTTACGGTCATGGATGTGAATATCAATAGTCTCTTTTTCCTCACCCAAAGGGTTGGGCGGCAGATGCTGAAAAATGGGCAAGGGAAAATCGTCAATATCGCCTCCCTTCTATCGTTTCAAGGCGGCGTCTTTGTCCCCGCTTATACAGCAAGTAAACACGCAGTGGCAGGGCTGACGAAGGCTTTTGCAAACGAATGGGCGAACCAGCATATACAAGTGAATGCGATCGCTCCTGGTTACATTGCGACCAATAACACGCAAGCCATTCGGGACGATGAGAATCGAAATGAAGAGATTCTCAAACGAATCCCTGCCGGGCGCTGGGGAAAGCCTGAGGATCTAGCCGGTGCGGCTGTTTTCCTTAGCTCACCAGCCTCCGATTATATGAACGGTCATATTTTAGCGGTTGATGGCGGCTGGCTTGCGAGATAAACAGACGAGAGAATTCCTATTTGCAGGGATTCTCTTTTTTCTATTTGCATAATTCTCCACCATCCGAGTCACTCTATAAAAAACATGACATGAGGGTGAGGTATTATGAAAAGTCGTATTGAACAAGATATAGCGTCCGTCATCAAGCGCGTCAAAAGCTTTGCCGGGAAAAGTGATGATATCGTGTTCCACTCATTTTCATTTGGCCCTTCTGCTATCTCTGCATGTCTCATGTACGTTGAAGGACTCACAGAATTTGAGATGATTTCCAAACAAATCATTTCACCCATGCAAAAGGAGCTGGCTATCACCGAGGTTGATTCTAGTACGCTTCCAGCCCTGTCTAAAACGTTCTTTGGCATCCAAAATGACGTGCTCGAGGATATGAACCTTGCCATCGAGCAGTTATATAACGGCAGGGCTATTTTATTTGTAGATGGAGCGGCTCAAGCACTTGCGCTCCAAACGAACCTTTTTCAATTTAGAGAAGTAGAAGAGCCGCAATCGGAAGTCCTTGTAAGAGGGCCTCGGATCGGTTTTATTGAAAATCTTGAAAAAAACACGGCTTTAATCCGTGAGCGGGCAAACGACCCAAACCTTGTCATTCAAAAGGTAAATGTAGGTACTCGCAATAAGAAGTCCGCAGCCCTTGTGTACGTTCGTGATATTGTTGACCCTAAATTAGTAGAAGATGTTTTATCACGTATGACCGAAATCAAAATGGATGACATCCCTGAAACCGGCTATATTGAACAGCTAATTGAGGACAGCCACATCTCCATTTTTCCGCAGATTCAAAATACAGAACGTCCTGACCGGGTGATTGCATCTGTGCTTGAAGGAAAAGTGTCAATTTTACTCGATGGCACTCCTTTTGCGCTCATTTTACCGATGACCTTTACAGCCTTGATGCAATCACCTGAAGATTATTATCAGAGATGGACTAGCGCGACTCTTTTACGTTTACTCCGTTATATCGCCGTGTTGCTCACGATTTTTTTACCCGGGCTTTACATTGCACTTGTCTCTTATCATCCAGGCTTATTACCCACACGGATGGCACTCACCATCGCAGGCAGCCGGCAGAATGTTCCGTTCCCTCCTGTTGTTGAGGCGATTCTTATGTCTTTTACGATAGAGCTGCTGCGAGAAGCTGGACTTCGGCTTCCTAGAGCCATCGGGCAGACAATTGGGCTCATTGGCGGCGTCATCATTGGTCAGGCGGCTGTCCAAGCCAATATCGTCAGTGCCTTAATGGTGATTATTGTGTCGCTAACGGCACTAGCTGACTTTACGGCACCATCCTATGACTTTAGTTTCCCGCTACGCATCTTGCGGTTTATGGCTATTTTCAGTTCAGCGATGTTTGGGTTATATGGCTTAATCATGTGTTATTTATTTGTGCTTTGTCACCTGATGCAATTAAAGACCTTTGGTTTTGACTATTTCACACCTGTTTTGTCTTCACCGTTTTCAGATTTAAAGGATACGTACGTACGTTTACCAATTGGGCTATTTAAATCGAGACCGAAAACAGCAAAAATAAAAAATCTCAAAAGACAAGGAGATTAAACGATGTACAGAGCTGAGAAGCTATCATTGTTACAAGTCACCATTCTGTGCAGCTCTACAATGATAGGCGCTGGAATTTTAACCATTCCTCGCAGTTCTGCCAATTCAGGATTCCCTGATGGCTGGATCATTGTATTAATACAGGGAGTCATCTTTGCTTTCGTTGCTTTTTTGTTAGGATGGATTGCTGAAAAAAATGCGCCGGATACTATTTTTGAGTCAAATAGAAAAGGAGCCGGTGCCATCATTGGCACGATCTTTAATTTAATGCTGATTGCCTATTTACTAGGCATTGTCGGCTTTGAAGCGCGTGTCCTTGGGGAAGTGGTTCAGTTTTTCCTGCTGGAATCGACTCCCATGGCAGTGATTGTGATGATTTTTTTACTCGTGGCGATCTATCATTTGAAAAGTGGTATCTTTCCAGTCGTCAAAATGGTCACGTACATTTATCCCATCGCCTTGATCATTTACATTGGGCTCATGCTGTTTTGTCTGAAAATATTTGATTTTGATTATTTACGTCCTGTCATGGCGCACGGATTTAAAGATTTCAGTAATTTGTTCTCTCAAACATTTATTCAATTTACAGGCTTTGAGGTCATTTTGTTTGTTGTACCACTCATTTATAAAGACAAATGGTCGAAGGCGAAATGGGCCGCTGCCATTGGAGTTGGAATTACAACCCTCGTGTACTCGCTCACACTTTTTATTGTGATTGGCTCCATGACAGTGGGAGAAACGAAATCCCTCACCTGGCCCACTGTCTCACTCATTCAAGCACTAGAACTTGAAGGGGTCTTCATTGAAAGATTTGATATTTTTTTACTGACGATCTGGACGTGCCAGCAGTTTATTTGCATGCTTGGCTTTTTCCAATTTGCCATTAAAGGATGCCACACAGTCTTTAAGACGACCAATGTAACGAGACTGCTTTGGCTGCTGTTTTTGATTACCTCTGCTCTCTCTTTATTTCCGAAAAATATCAATGAAGTCTTTTACTACTCTACTTTACTCGGCTACGCATTGTTCGCGGTTTTAGCCATTCCTTTTATTACAGCTGTTCTGCTGATGATACGCAAAAAATGGGGAGGTCGTTCTGCATGAGAGGAAGGCGTGTACTGTTATTCTTTTTTTCCTGCTGCCTTTTTCTTCTATCAGCAGGATGCTGGGATTTAAAGGATATTGAAAAACTATCGTTTGTACGCGGTGTTGGTATTGATGAGGAAGACGAGAATAGCGTTAAGCTGACCTACCAAAACCTTGTACCGAAAACAGGCGGAACACAAGAAGCCGATTCTCCCAGCTATGTGAATGTTGTCTCGAAGGGAAAAAATGTGCTGGAGGCTGTCAGTAATGTCGCCTTGAAGGACCCGCCGATCTATAGTGATCACCTGAAAATCTTTTTGTTTGGTAAAACTCAGGCGGAGCATCACGATATTCAAGGAACACTCAATCATTTTATTCGAGATGATGAGGTTCGGCGCAGCAGCTATCTCCTCGTGACACGAGGAGATGCGTCAAAAGTCGTCAACCAAAAATTGAAATCACAGCAAAAGGTCCCAGTTGAGCATATCTTCGAAACATCTAAAAATCGAAGCTTTAACGGAAAGATCGTACCGCCAACACGTATTGGCCGGGCGTCTGATTACTTTCAGATGGGCGTTAGCTTCCTTGTGCAAAGTGTAGATGCGATAGACGGTGAACTTATTTATGATGGAGCAGGCATCATTCACGGAAAAACACGTAAGCTGATCGGTTTCATCCCTGCGAAGGATGTCCAATCTTTAAACTGGGTGATGGACCGAATTTCAGGCGGCGTTGTACCTGCCACCTACAAAGGTTATCCGATAACGTATGAAATCAAAAAAGCAAAAACGAAGGTCGATCCCTATCTGAAAAATGGAAAGGTATCCTTTAAAATTAGCGTACAAACAAATGGAAAATTGTCTGAGGATCAATATCCTTCTGAAAACTCATTCGATGAGCAGTATATCGAACGATTTGAGCGGATCTTTGCTCATAAAATTAAAGAACGCATTCAAAAAGCGGTCCATCATGTGCAAAAAGAAGTGGGCGTTGATCCCATATTGTTTAACCAGCAGTTCCGTATGAAATATCCTGACTATTGGGATCGGCATGGTACCGAGTGGGATAGGCTCTTCCAAGAAGCAGCCATTGATTACGATGTCAAAGTCAGCATCTTGAACTTTGGTGCAGAAGGTGCAACAAAAAGCTTTAAATGGTAAAGCAAAAAGGCGGTTATCCCGAAGGGGAGCCGCCTTTTTTACGCACGACAAGTAAAAGCTGATATAGAGTCACTTGATCAGTCAACGCTTTTGTTTGAAAGCCAAGTGACACTCCTACTCTCGCCACCTCGTCAAAAAACAATTGGACGTTTTGATCAATCGGAACATTGATCCTCTGCTCGATCACCCGTTCAAACAAATGGTCTGGGAAAAGCGCACGCATTGTATTTGGTGTGAAGAACCTCAGGTGACCTCGGTCTAAAATTCCTACATCTTGATACGTAAAATCCCCTGTCATTAACGGGAGAAGCACCTCTGCATGCATCATGTTGGGCAGGCAGCAAATGATCACGCCGCCTGGCTTTAATGATGCGTGTGCTTGTTCAATGATGTGCCAAGGATCTGACACATGCTCTAAAACATCCGAAAAAATGATCGCATCAAAAAAAGCCTCTTTCTCTAACCACGGGTACTCATCTGCTTTTGCCTCGATGACTTCTTTGTAATATGCCTTTGCGATGGCTGCTTTTAATGGATTAGCCTCTACTCCGTACATGTCAACAGACTGCCGATTCATTAGTTCAAGCCCTGTTGCTCCTGCGCCGCATCCCGCATCCAGTACACAAACAGCGTCTTCAGGCAGCAGAGCCGCAAAGTACGGATGAGGAGCCATCAGATTGAGGTCAATGCCCCATTTATCTAAAAACCGAAGCCTGTTCTCTGCAAACAGTGTAGAGATGTTCGTTTCTTGATTTGCTCGAAAGGTTGCATGACCGTGATGATGCACAAATGAATCGTGAACGATTTGCAGCTGATATCCCTTGAGCAAGGATCTCAAACAAAGGTCGTCATCCTCAAATGATCCATACACGAACCGTTCATCAAATAAACCCACCTCTTCAATAAGCTCTCTTTTCACAAGCAGACAAAATCCCACAAGCCGATGTACATAAGTTCTCTGACCTTTTTTCGCAGCCGTATAATTCTTCGCAAAAGCTGGGAGCTCCTTCACATCTGTATACGATGGCTCGACCATTTGAGGACCACTCACATAATTGGAGACTGGTCCTACCATCCCAATACGTTCTGATGCAAATAACGCCTCTCTTAATGGAGAAAGCCAGTTTTCCGTCACGATCGTATCGTTATTTAAAAAGAGAATGCTATCTCCTGTCGCTTTTTTCGCTCCTTGATTACAGCCCTTTGCAAAGCCTCGATTTTCTGCATTTTCTATGAAAATCACATCTTTCAACTCTCTCACATATTCCTTCGTCCCGTCGGTTGACGCATTATCAACGATGATGAGTTCATATTGGTCACTTCGGGTATGCTGCTTAATGCTGTCGATACATTTTTTCGTTAAATGCAGTTCATTGTATGTCAGGATGACAATGCTCGTTTTCCCTTTCATCTCATTTCCACCTTTCGCCCGTCTGTTCCATATGTATGTCATATGCAGCACGTTCAGAAGATGAGAGATTGTCCTTTCTTAATTAAACGTTTGTTTAACAAAGAAAAACCAGCTGCATGTGTGCAGCTGGTCATTGTTCACACCGTTTTTCCTTCTTCACCTGTGACGGCACGGTTCCTCTTTTTTAAATCTTCTTCAATTTCTTCAAGACTTTTCCCTTTCGTTTCAGCCACCATATATTTCACAAATAAGAAGGCACCTACGCCAATGACCGCATAAATGAGGAAGAGATTACTGATACCCATCGCGCTAAGTAAAGTTGGGAATGTAAGCGAGATGATTAAATTCCCTGTATGAAGGAGGAAGGTAGAGACGCCCGTACCGATTCCTCGGACATGTACTGGGAACAGCTCAGGAAGCATCACCCAAACGACTGGACCCCAGCTGACAGCAAAGATGACGATGAAGAGTCCTAAACAAATAATGGTTGTCCATCCTGCAGCTGTTGACCCCTCGAAAAATCGATTGACCACTGACAGGACAATTAAACTTAGGACCATGCCAGCATTCCCAAATAAGAGCAGCGCTTTACGCCCTACACGGTCAATGATTTTAATCGCCACAAACGTCATGACGACGTTCACTGCCCCAATTCCGACGGTTCCTAAAATGGCCGCTGAATTACCAAAGCCAACACTTGTGAATGTTTTTGGTGCATAGTAAATAATCGTATTGGTACCGATAAACTGCTGCAGAAAGGCAAGACCGACACCAGCGATTAATGCTGGGCGTACCCATGGCTCAAATAATTCCTTAAAACCGCCTTTTTCTTCACTTTCCGCCTGTTGAATGTCTGAAATTTCTTCTTCCACTTCTTGCTTACTCTTTCTGAGTTTAGATAATATCTCTTTCGCACGGTCTGCTTGTCCATGGACAAACAGCCAGCGGGGGCTTTCTGGCATAAACATAATCCCACATAATAAAAGCACAGAAGGCACGACCGCAATTCCAAGCATCAGGCGCCATGCCTCTGCATCCGCTAAAGCGTAATTCACAATATAGGCGAGAAGAATACCAAATGTGATCATGAGCTGGTTTAATGAGGACAGTGCACCTCTCGATTCCTTTGGAGCAAGTTCAGATAAATATAATGGAACAATCGTGGTCGAGCACCCGACAGCAAGTCCTAGCACAATTCGGAATAAGACCATCACTTCCGTATTCGGAGCAAGGGCTGTACCAAATCCGCCGATAATAAATAAAATCGCTGCGGCGATGATGGCTTTTTTCCGCCCAAATTGATCTGTCAGCTTTCCAGAAAGAGAGGAACCGAGCATCGCTCCGATTAAAATTGAGCTGACAACAAGTCCCTCTGTAAATGCGTTTAACCCTAAATCCTCTTTCATAAATAAGATGGCGCCAGAAATGACACCTGTATCATAGCCATATAAGGCGCCGCCAAGTGCGCCGAAAAAATAAAGCCATCCATTCCGATTTTTCATGTTCATAACCCCTCTTTTGTTCTGTATGTACTGGATGTTTCTCTATGGAAAATCATTTTCCTCACTTCCTGTCACTTCAAACATTTCGATGTTTAATGACAAATATATTTCATTTGCGTATCATTGAAACTTTTTACGATAAGGAAACGTCAATTAAGCGTTAGTGAAAAAAACATCGCACTATATCCCGTTTTAAGGTATATTTGTTTTAGTTTGTAAGCAAAAAGAAGGACATCTTTACTATAAAAATCATAGCGAGGGTTTAAAATATATGGATCAATCAAGAAGCAAACGCAAAGGAAAAAAGCGTTTAAAACCATGGGTGAAAGTCACTCTATTTATAGTCGGTATCCTTTTACTGACAACCGCTTCTGTCACAGGCTATGCCTACTATAAAGTGACAAGCGCTGCCAAAAAAGCACAAGTATCTTTAGATCGCGGCGCACAATCTGTCAAACGGATTGAAGCATTCGATCCTGGGAAAGACAGCTTTTCTGTCTTGCTGCTTGGTATTGACAGCAGACCGGGCGAAACAGTGAAACAAGCACGAAGCGATGCGATGGTCTTAGCAACCGTCAATCGTACAAATAAAACCGTAAAATTATTAAGCATTCCAAGGGACTCATACGTGAATATTCCAGGGCATGGCTATGACAAAATTACACATGCACACGCATTTGGCGGTGCAGATTTAACCTTAAGTACAGTCGAAGATTTACTAGATATTCCGGTTGATTTTGTGATCCAAAGTAATTTCAAAGCATTTAAAGAGATCGTCAATGAACTAAACGGGGTCTCTATTAACGTCAAGGATGAATATGTGGTCAAACAGGTTCTAAAAGATACAAAGGGCAAGGTACAGCTTCAAACAGGAACCCATACACTAGACGGTGATCAAGCTCTCGCATATGTGAGAACAAGAAAAGCAGATAGTGATTTAATGCGCGGGCAGCGTCAAATGGAAGTATTAAAAGCCATTTTTGATAAATCAAAATCGTTAACATCTATTCCGTCATATGACAATATCATTGATACACTTGGTGATAATGTCGCGACCAACCTTTCAATGAAAGAGCTAGTCGGGCTTTTCCCGCTTCTGACGTCATTGAAATCGGTTGATACCATTCAGCTGAAAGGCTCTGATTACCAGCCAAACGGAGTTTATTATTACCAATTGGATCAAAACCAGCTAAACGAAGTGAAGACTGAATTGAAGAAGCAGCTTGAATTATCATAAACAGAAAGCGTCCCTAAGGGGCGCTTTTTGATTGTTGACAAAGGGCTAAAATGGTTTTTATTTTAGCTCTTTGTCTTCTTTTCAGCGTGATAGAAAACCTTTGCACTCTAGGAAGGACGAGCACCGGAGCGGAGCGAATTTGACATTCGTGAGCACCGGAGCGCAGACCTGACAACGAATGCGAGGGTTTGTCTACACGCTGAAAGCGTCACTAAGGGGCGCTTTTTGATTGTTGACAAAGGGCTAAAATGGTTTTTATTTTAGCTCTTTGTCTTCTTTTCAGCGTGATAGAAAACCTTTGCACTCTAGGAAGGACGAGCACAGAAGCGGAGCGAATTTAATATTCGTGAGCATCGGCGTACAGGACTGACACCGAATGCGAGGGTTTGTCTACACGCTGAAAGCGTCCCTAAGGGGCGCTTTTTTACTTGCTGACGATGATGCAGATTTTTCCCCTTTGGCTTATTTCCTTGATCATTCGATCATTTTTGTTTAGCCTTGATAGAGAGGAACAAGCATCGTATTGCTCATGAGAAGGAACGAAATCGTACATACTTTGAAGAGGCTATTGCATGCATGAAGGAGGATTTGACAGCGATGAAAAAAATGATTGCGATTGATTTAGACGGTACACTTTTAAATACAAAAAGTGAAATATCTGCTCAAAACAGGGAGGCATTGATCCGCGCGAAGGAAGCGGGATATATTGTCACCATCTGTACAGGGCGGGCGACTTTTGACGTGAAGGAACTGCTTGGCGATTTGGACATCCCTATTATTGCAGCAAACGGCGGAACCGTTCATACAGAAGGTTACGAACTTTTCAGCCGTATCACACTTGACCAAGAAGCAGGAAAACGAGCGGCTCAGGCATTAGTAGAACGAAACATTTACTTTGAGGTTTACACGGACGATGCGCTCCTCTCTCCTTTTGATGGAAAAGAGAAGCTGAAAGCAGAATTTGATGTGATCAAAAGCGCGAATCCAAATGAAGATATAGCTGATTTATGGGAAGGGGCAATGACTCAATTCAAACAATTCGGCATCAAACCAGTGGATGATATTCGTCAGGTTTTTGAGTCAAATGAAGCGACCTATAAATTACTCTGCTTCTCGTTTGATATGAATAAACTACAGGAAGCACAAGATCTCCTCGCGGAAATGCCTGAGCTTTCATTGACCTCTTCTGGAAAACATATCATTGAGGTTCTTCCAAAAGAGTCTGGAAAAGGACATGCCCTCAAAAAGCTCGCAGCTCATTACTGCGTAGACCGCTCACATATTTATGCGATCGGCGACAGCCCCAACGATCTATCCATGTTTGAGGAAGCAGGCCACCGCATTGCAATGGGGAATGCAGTCGATGTTATTAAAGAAAAGAGCACCTACATTACAAAAGGTAATCATGAAGACGGTGTTGCTTACTTTATTGATCTCCTTTTACAAAATCAATTCCACGAAAAAAAGACGCTTGTCTGATCAGCGCCTAGAGAGAAGTCTAAAAGTCCGATACGAACGTGGATCGGGCTTTTTCTTTATTTTTTAATTCGAACAGCCGTCTCATACTTATCCTTCCAGTACGTACTTGTTTTCATATTCGTAAGCACGACACCATTTGAGACGGTCATATGAATGACTTGATTTGATCCTGCATAAATGGCCGGTATCAATGACGTTCCACTAAAGAAAACGAGATCTCCCGGCTTCAGCTCCGACCGTTTCACAGGCGTACCTGCCTTGACTTGACCTGACGCATAACGAGGCAGCTCAATACCAAGCACTTCACGATACACATGCTGTGTGAACCCTGCTGTGTCAAAGCCTTGCTTTGGATTCGTCCCACCTTTGACATAAGGAACTTCTCCAATATACGTTGCGGCTTTTGAGACAATCGGGTCTTCTTTTGCTAATTTCAGCTCTGTTAATCGTTTCGCACCTGTCCATTTTTCGCGCCAATACGATTCGGACAAATAAGAAATCGTGACACTTTCCGAACGGCTCGCATGAATAAAACGGTCGCCCCCAATATACATCCCTACATGAGAAATGCCTGGCTTATATGTGTTGCTGAAAAAGACAAAATCCCCAGGACGTATATCATCTAATGCTACTTTTTCTCCAACTATCCACTGCTGTTCAGCACTTCGAGGCAAATAAATCCCTAGTGATTTTTCAAATACATATTGTAAAAAGCCTGAACAATCAAAGCCAACTTTAGGGTCTGCTGCACCAAATACATAAGGAATACCTACATATTTCATCGCATCTTTCACAAGGCGATTATCCGAGATTTCCGGTGTGCCGGGAAGTCGTTTGACTGCATAAAATCGGTCCGTCCAGTATTTGCTTTTGCTGACGTTTGTTTTCACCACACCTTGACTAAGCGTGATGTGAATGACCTGATCGTTACCAGCGTAAAATCCTACATGTGTCGGGATATCCTTTGTTTCTTCAAGGCTTCGAAAATATACAAGGTCACCTGGCTGGGCTTTGTCCCATGATACCTTTTTTCCAATCTGATACTGATCGATTACCTTCCGCGGCAAATCAAAAGCGCCTGATGTCTTGTACACATATTGCGTAAACCCTGATGCGTCAAAGCCCGTTTTTGGATCGGTTCCTCCTTTATGATAAGGTGTTCCAATCAACTTTTCCGCTTGCTGCAAAGGAGACGCTGTTTGAGCAACTGCTTCTGATTGAGTCATGAACATCAGCCCTACGAGCGCGCACCCACCAATCACTATTCCTTTCCACTTCATGACCTTTCCCCTCCTTTCTTCTATAGTTTCGGCATGACACCTAACCTTTTACACCTTTTTTCGACAAAAAAGAGCACGCAATGCGTGCCCTCTATGCTCGTTAGAGTTATTTACTTGCTTCCGTTTTTGACTGTTTTTGTTGTTCGATTTTCTGCATTTCAACCGAGATCTTTTGTTTTTCATGATCTGTGAGGCTGTCACTAAATTTAAAAGCAGACATAAAGACAAAGACTAAAATTAACGCAACAAACGGCCAGCTTGCTTTTAGAAATTTCATTTCTTCTCTTTCCCTCCGTTTTCTTTTAAGTGTTTAACTTTATCAGCGTGATCTACTTCAAAGAAAATGTGTCCGTCTTTTTCTTTCCAATCCGCATTCGTACCATTTGTCAGCATACGGATAATGGATTTTGATTCAAATGATCCTGCTTTAACCGGAGCAGGTGTTGCTTCTTTGATGTACATTGGGACCACTTCAAATGTCGCTTTTCCATCTTCATTCAGATGATACTGAACAAGTGCAGAATCACGTGTTCTTGACCAGCCTTGGTCAAAAATAAAGTTTCCTAAGCTATAGAAGATCGCCGTGCCGTTATAGACTTCCATTGGCTCAAGAACGTGCGGATGAGCACCGATAATGATATCAGCACCAGCCTTAGACATCGCTCTTGCCAATTCTCTTTGTCTATCGTTTACCTCATTGTTGTACTCCTGTCCCCAGTGAGCATGAACAACGACGACATCTGCCTTTTCAGCAGCCTGCGAAATCATCGGAATAAAGATAGATGGGTCGGCTGGCAAGATACCCGCCTGGCGATTCGTTGCTTTAAAATCTTTCCCATACACATCTGTAAAACCAAGTGTAGCGATTTTGACACCATTTACTTCTTTATACGAAATGTTCTGCTTCGCATCCTGAAGGTTAAGGCCTGCGCCTGTATAATCCATGTCAGCTTGTTTAAAGGCATCAATCGTTTTGTTCAGCCCTTTTTCACCATAGTCTGCCGCATGGTTATTCGCAAAGTTTAATACAGAGAAATTCAAATCCTTCAACGCTTTGACCGAATCCTCATCCGTTTTTAAATGAATATTCTTTTGCGCCGCTTGTTCCCGGTCTGATGCGACTGGATGCTCAAAGTTACCAGTCACATAATCTGACACATCAAAGTATGGCTTGGCATAGCGAAAGAGATGCTGTTTTCCATAGCGGTCGGTTACTTTCTCTACGTTTCTTCCAAACATAATGTCACCGACAAACGAAGCGGTCAGGATGTTTTCTGGATTCTTTTGTACAGTTGGCACTTTTGCTTGCCCGATAAACGTAAATAGAAATGTACAAGCAATGACGATCGGTAAAGCAATCAGCACGTGTTTATTCGTTTTTTTCTTTTGGTTCTTTGTGATTTTCAGCAGCTTTTCCTGAAAGCTCAATTTTTTATTCATCATTGGACACACCTTATCTTAAAATAGATAGTAAACATACATGATGGCAAATGTTGCACCACTTAGAAGTAACGTGCTTCCAAGGGTCATCGTAAGACCTTGCTTTTGAATCGTATTTGCAATCAATCCAGGAACAATAATACCGATTCCGCGGAATTCTGCTATTTCAAATGGGACCACTGGGTAGAAGAAATCAAAGACTAGCTTTAAGGCAATCCCTGTAATCAGCATTGCAGCAAACTTTCTGCGTCCGTATAAAATCATAAATTTCGATAGACCAAAGCGAACGATGACATACGTAAGCAAGCTGACAGATAAGACAACTAAAATGAAGACTGGCTGGTTAAATACAAGCGCCAGATAACCTGGGACAACAAGTCCAGCTGGTACGATTCCTGTTTTTTCTGCAAAGATTAAACTAAGTAGAACACCTAAAATTAACGAGATATAAAGATCTGATCCGAACATTTTCTATATTTCCTCCTAGCTGACAAGCTGCTTAATTTTGTATTCTTGAATTTTTTCGATTAACGGTTCAGCGGCACCATGAATATTGCCGACTCCATAAACCACTCGATTATGAAGCTTTTTCTCAAGCATGTTCATAATTTCTTCTGTAGATTGATATTCAAGGTTGTGTAAGTGGTCAGCCGGAATTTTTCCATCCTCATATGCCTTTACAATTGGATCTGTTGTTTCACCAATTAAGACGAGATCACTTGCTTCAATATAAGGAAGTACATCCTCCGCAAACTGGATCGTTCGATCTACACGATCCGCACGGCAGTTCATGATAATAATCGGTTCATCTGTTGGATATCCAATTTCTTTCACACGCTTCCAAATGTTCAATGTAGATGATGCGTCATTTGCCGCGAAACCATTTACAAAGTGTCCAGGTGTTTTCGCATCCATTAATGGAAGAATTCTCATTGCTCCTGGATCAGGTGGCGCATTTAACATTCCTCGGAATGCCGTATCTTCATCAATTCCTAATGCCTGTGCAACACCAAGTGCAAGTGAGGCATTATCTGGGAAGACCATGTACTCAAATTTCCGTAAATACTCATCAGAAATCTTGGAATTATCTGCAACAATGACTTCTGTATTGCGTTTTTTCGCAATCTCTTTAAAGAAATCCGTATATTCACTATCCGTAATAACCAAGTGTCCATTGTAAGGAATTGTCGCTGTAAAGGCTTCTGCTATTTCATCAAGTGTCGGCCCCATGACGTCCATATGATCTTCAAGAACGTTTACGATCACGCCAATATTCGCTTGAAGCAGCTCTTCCTGAAAGATGATTTGGTAATCTGGATTTACCGCCATACATTCACTGACGATGGCATTTGCTCCTCTTTCAACGGTTTCTCTCATAACTTCCTTCTGCTCACCGATATTCGGTCCTTGCGGTTTCCTTTTAATCGGTTTCTCCTCTGGCGTATCCCAATAAATCATTCTTGCATCTGTTCCCGTTGTTTTGCCGACAGTTTTATAACCTGCCTCCATTAAGATACCGGTTGTCAATCTTGTAACGGTAGACTTTCCGCGAATACCATTAATATTGACGCGCACCGGTAGGGCATCGATATTTTTCTGGTGACGCTTCTTTTCAATAAAGCCAATCCCTAACATGATGACACAGGCTATAACGATTAACCACATCGCTTATCTACATCTCCTTTTTTTATGAGTGTGATATGTAAATTCAATCAACAGTATATAGGTTCAGCATAAAATCACAATCGGTATTATGTAACATAATCTTTCACTTCCTCGTATGCCAAATTCCTCTAATCAGAAGGTGGATTGACCTAGCTCCTCTTTAAATGAAAAGGCCAAAAGACGGACAAAAATCAGCCTGAATTTCCGCTTCAATCAAGAGTAAGCGTTACCATCAAGCATCGAAAAATCTTTTGTCCTTTTCTCCCTAAATTTTTTGACAATTGTTAAGATGTATTTTGAATCAATGTTTTAAAGCCCTTTAAACTCTATAACATCAGTCGTATCAGCGCTTTAAATGAATAGTGCGTGTTTTGGAATGTTTTCGATTTTTGAAGGAACAGGTTAGAAAGTCATCCTCATCGGTCAGAACGCTACACGTTGACCTATGACAAAGGTCACCTCATAAAAAATCAAGTCATATGCTTATTTTCGGGTCACAAAAAATTGGGATAAGATGTAAACTATTGATCATTTCGAAATGCCTGCTCTTTACGATATTCGCTCCTTATGACCCACATAATGAAATATTATTCATTTGTTTTTATCAAGATTCATCATTTCTTAACATTTTTAATATGATTTTAGTTGAAAGTTGTCAGCTTATGTCATGCTTTCAACTAAGATGACGAATAAAATCGGTCTCTCCGCTCACACTATGGTTAAAAAACTGTGAGAGGAGGCTAAAGATGCCAAATACGAATGAGCAAACACGCTTACATTTTTTATCAGGCGGTTTTGAGGAAAAGATTCGAATCCTGAAGAAAGCATTTCAGCAAAGCGCCGATTTTGAATACCGGGAATTAATGGTGAATGAAACGAAATCAGTGCTGTTTTATATTAAAACAAGAGTTGAAGAAAGCAAATTAAACGACTTCATTATCGGCAACTTGCTCGGTCCTCCTGGAGAGCAGAACTATACAAAATCACTTAGTACACTCGAAACAGGAGACTTGACGCTGATTGTTGACAGCATTATTGCAGGAAGCATTGCTTTCCTTGATGAAAAATCCTCACAGATCAAAATATTTGCCGTTGGACAGCCGCCGCTGCGTTCCATTTCTGAACCTTCTTCTGAAAGTATTATTGCAGGCGCACATGATGGGTTTGTTGAGAGTTTAGATACCAATTTATATTTACTGCGGTCACACTTAAATGATCGAAAACTTGCGATCCAGTATCATAAGATCGGCACAAAATCTGAAACAAAGGTTGCGACAGTTTATATTTCTGATATAGCCAATCAAGAAAAGATAGATGAGGTCAACAGACGAATTTCTTCCATTAAAGTAGACACGCTGCTCAGCCCCGGTTCTATTGTAGAAGCGATTGAGGATGATTCATATTCCATCTTCCCGCAGCTCATTGATACAGAACGACCTGACAAAGTGAGATCCGCCATTCTTGAGGGGAGAATTGTTGTGCTGATGGATGGCAGTCCAATGGCTATCATTCTGCCTATTACGTTCTTTAGCTTCTTTCAATCACCAGATGACTACAATAGTCGCTGGATTCCAGCTACGTTTATTCGTATTCTTCGTTATATTGCCTGTATCATCGTTGTGATTTTGCCTTCTTTTTATATTGCGGTCATCGGCTTTCATTATGAGGTAGTCCCGGATGAATTAGCGATTACGATGAAAAATTCCATTATCGGCATTCCTTTTCCGCCTTTAATAGAAGCTATGCTGATGGAGATTACGATTGAGCTCATACGCGAAGCTGGGGTGCGTCTGCCAAAACCAATTGGACAGACCATTGGTATCGTAGGAGGTTTGGTCATTGGGGATGCGGTAGTAAAAGCAGGACTCATTTCGAATGTTCTTATCGTTGTGGTCGCCGTGACTGCTGTTGCTTCCTTTGTTCTTCCTTCGTTTGAAATGACGTCTACCATCAGGATGCTGCGTTTTCCGCTCATGTTCATGGCTTCAATGTTTGGGTTTATTGGCATTTCATTCGGCCTGTCGATCGTCCTGATGAATTTATGTCGCCTTGAATCACTAGGTGTCCCGTACTTATCTCCAGTAGCTCCATTTAACTGGCAGGACTTAAAAGACACTGTGATTCGATTACCGATGTGGATGTATAAAAAGCGCCCTGTTTACTTAAATCCAAAAAAGAAAGAGCAAATTGAAAATTTGAGAGGATGGAAAAATCAAGATGAAAAATAAAATATCTCCACCTCAAGCTGTCTTTTTTATCATTCAATCTCAAATTGGTGTCGGTATTTTAGCCCTGCCTCATTTGCTAATGAAAGATATGGGACATGATGGCTGGATGGCTATCATTTTGGCCTGTTTTTTTATCCAAATCATCAATACCATTTTTATATATATCATTCACAAATATCCTGAGACATCATTTTTCGAGGCGTTAATTGAAGTTTTTGGAAAATGGGTTGGGCGAATCTTAGTGGCTCTTTATACAGTTTATTTCGCCTCAGTCTGTATTGTCGTTCTATCTATTTTCACGAGAATTCTGAGTATATGGGTTTTACCACTTACACCTAATTGGGTCATCAACCTACTACTCATGATATCCATCCTTTACATCGCGAAGGAACAAATTACAGCGATTGTCAGATTCAACTTTATTCTGACTCCTTTTTTACTCTTGTTGTCTCTCATCATGCTGTATTCATTAAAAGGAACCAATATCGACTACCTTATGCCCTTTTTCCAAACGGACTTCTCTCAATTTCAGCTTGGTTTGAAGGATGTTGTATTATCTATGAATGGATTTGAGATGATTCTGATCATCTCTCCACTGATGAAAGGCACCATTAAAGCGCGATACAAGGTCATGACCATTGCCAATATATGCACGACACTTTACTACCTATTTATCACAGTGATTTGTTTTATGTTTTTCAGCCCAATTGAACTTAATATCATTCCGAATCCAGTTCTTTATCTACTAAAAACCATTTCGTTCGGTGTGATTGAGCGGACGGATTTAATTTTTCTTAGTTTCTGGGTATTTGTCATTTTAGCCACACTCAGTAACTATCTCTACTTCTGTGCAAATGGCGTAGCAAGTATTCTCAAGAAAAAAGACCACAAAAAATACGTCTTTTATTTTGCCATTTTGATCTATGCGGCTAGCTGCTATCTTGCAACCGATAATTTTAGAATTCAACGCTTTAATGACTTTACCACCATTGCGCAATATTCATTTATTTACACACTCCCGATCTTTATGGCCATTATCATCTTTTTCAAACATCGTAAAGGGAAGGTGAAATCACATGCGTCATAAATACATACTGACTTTGCTCATATGTGTGTCTCTCATATTTATGCCTGGCTGCTGGGATCAAAATTTATTAAAGAATATCTCTCTTGTTTTAACCTCTGCCGTTGATCAAGGAGAGGATGACAATGCGAAATACTCGATTACTTATCGAAAGGTTCAGCAGTCTCAAAGTATGGAGCAAGGAAATACAGGCAGCTTTTTAACCACTCTTCTCACAACGGAAGCACCTACTTTAAGAAAAGCAAGAACCAACTTCAGCCGGATTGTGGATCAAAAAATAGACATGTCGAAAATGCGGGTGATGCTGATCGGTGATGAATTTGCCCAAAATCGTCTTCTGCCCTACTTAGATATGTTTTATCGTGATCCGAAAAGCCCCCTCCTCGCAAATCTTGCCGTTGTTCAAGGGGGGACCTGTGAAGAAGTGATTAACTCGCTGCTGAAGGAAAAGCTCATTGTGAGTGACTATTTAAATAACTTGATCACAACCGCATCACGCTCCTCCCAAGTAGCACCTAAAAACATGCAAAGTATTCGATCTAAAATGCTCCAAACTGGAGAGGACTTCACATTGCCCTTAATCCATTTTGATCAATCGAAGAAATTAATCAGTGTAAAAGGTGTTGCCCTATTTGATAATGAGAAAAAGAAAGGCGAGTTGTACGGTCAAGATGCGATCTTGCTCACCGTCATGGACGGAAAAATGGGCAAGTATGCCAACTTCACAAAAAAAGTGAGAAGTGACATGAAGTCAAAAGAAAACAATTACATCACCATCCAAGTCACTGATGTGAAGAGAGACATCGAGATTCTGAATCCTGATCATCGAAACTTAACATACTCACTCAAATTTGAATTTAATACTTCTGTCCTTGAGTACCCAAAGGATAATCTAGATACAGACAAAAAAATTGAAATGCTGAACAAAAGACTTTCAACCATCTTGACAAAAGAAGCAGAAAAAATTATTGCTACATTACAAGAAGCAAATTCTGACGTCTTAAGCCTCGGCAGAAAATATAGAGTGAGACATTATGATGAGTATATAAAAATGAATTGGGTCACCGATTATCCAAATGTAAAAATCATCCCAAAAGTAAAAGTCAATATTACACAAACAGGGATTATTAGTTAAGAAAAGGAAGAGTTCATCTTTCTTTTCTTTTTTTATTTTTTTAAGATTGTCATTTAAAAGCTTTCATGATAATCTATTTGTGTAAACGGTTACACATTCACGAAGGGAGGCACTCCATTGGCTACCATTAAAGATGTTGCAAAAGCTGCACAAGTGTCTGTTGCCACTGTGTCTCGCGTGCTTAACGATACTGGATATGTCCATACAGATACGAAAACCCGTGTGACACAAGCGATGCAGGAGCTGAACTACTTTCCCAATGAAGTGGCTAGATCCCTTTTCAAAAGAGAATCCCGCTTAATCGGTTTGATCTTGCCTGATATCACAAACCCCTTCTTTCCTCAGCTTGCTAGAGGCGTAGAGGATGAGATTCATGCGCAAGGTTTTCGGTTATTATTCGGAAACAGTGATGAAGATCGAGAAAAGGAATTGGCTTATTTACAAACATTTAAACAAAATCAAGTAGTCGGTGTCATCGCTGTCACAAACGAACCTGAATCAGATATATACAATGATGATGAATTGCCGGTTGTGTTCTTAGATCGAACCGTCTCGCATGCACCTTCTGTATCTGCAGATACTGCAGCTGGCGGGAAAATGGCTGCAATGGAATTAATCAGGCGCGGCAGCCGGCAGATCACACTGCTGAAAGGACCTGCCCACCTTCAAACAGCGAGGCAGAGATTCAAGGGTGCACTCGATGTACTGACCGAAAAGGGTGTCGACTTCCATGTGATGTCTAATGCTTCGTTTTCTTTTCAAGAAGCCCGTAAGAGTGCCAAGGCTCTTTTCCAGCTGTACCCTGAAACAGATGGCATCATTGCCAGTAACGACATCGTCGCAACAGCGGTCATTCACGAAGCACTTCGGATCGGAAAAGCCGTTCCAGAGGATGTTCAAATCATTGGGTTTGATGATATTCCGCAAAGCGAGCTGCTCTTCCCTTCCCTATCGACGATTAGGCAGCCTGCCTATGAGATGGGAAAAGAAGCGGCACAGCTGTTAATCAAAGCGATTCAGAAACAACCTATAGATCAACCAGTTATCCAAATGCCCGTCTCTTTTATTGAACGAGAGACCACAAGAAAGGTGGATTCACAATGAGTCATATTGTCGTAGTAGGAAGCTGTTCAATGGATTTAGTCGTCACTTCGAATAAACGACCAAATGCCGGTGAAACAGTGTTAGGCGAATCATTTAAAACCGTCCCAGGCGGAAAAGGCGCCAATCAAGCAGTCGCCAGTGCCAGACTCGGTGCTGATGTATACATGGTCGGCCGAGTCGGTGATGACGCTTATGGTCAAGATATTCTCAGCAATCTACAAGATCAAGGGGTCCGCACCTCATATATGAAACCGGTTACCGAAATGGAAAGCGGCACGGCTCATATCATTTTAGCAGAAGGTGATAACAGCATTGTCGTGGTCAAAGGGGCAAATGACGAGGTCACTCCTGACTATGTGAGAGAAGCACTTTCTACAATAGATGATATTGGAATAGTGCTCATTCAGCAGGAAATACCTGAAGAAACGGTCGAAGCTGTCTGCGCCATTTGCAGTGAAAAAGAAATCCCTGTGATTTTAAACCCTGCACCTGCCCGCAAAGTATCGCAGCAAGTTTTAGACCAGGCTGCCTATATTACACCGAATGAGCACGAGGCTGTTCTCATGTTTAATGGACTCCCAATTGAAGACGCCTTGCGTCAATACCCTAACAAATTACTGATTACAGAAGGGAAAAATGGGGTTCGATATTTTGACGGATTGAAAGAAGTGCTCGTCCCAGGCTTTCCAGTCGAAGCAGTTGATACAACAGGAGCAGGCGATACCTTTAACGGAGCCTTGGCTGTCGCCTTAACAGAAGGCAAATCTCTCTATGACGCACTTGCATTCGCTAACCTTGCAGCATCAATGTCTGTCACCAAGTTCGGTGCACAAGGCGGCATGCCAACAAGAGAAGAACTGGAGAGAAAAAAATGAAAAAAAACGGCATCTTAAACAGTCATATCGCCAAGGTACTTGCTGACCTTGGTCATACAGATAGAATCGTCATCGCAGACTGCGGCCTGCCGATTCCAGAAGGTCCAGTCAAAATCGACCTGGCACTATCAATCGGCACACCGTCCTTTCAGGAGGTCACCTCCCTCCTTCTTCAAGAAATGGCGGTTGAACACATTACTGTAGCTAGTGAAATCAAAGAAGCCAATGAGCGAGATCATCTATTTTTAAAGAAAGCGTTCTCACAGCCATTACATGATGTAGACCACGAGACGTTCAAAGACATGACCAAACAGGCAAAAGCAGTCATTCGCACGGGTGAAGCCACCCCATACGCAAACTGCATTCTTCATGCCGGTGTCATCTTTTAAAAGGAGGAGCCAGATATGAACATTGAGATGCATAACATCCATAAGGCCTTTGGAAAAAACACCGTTCTTTCCGGGGTCTCCTTTGACCTCGTCACAGGTGAAGTTCACGCGCTCATGGGTGAAAATGGCGCAGGAAAATCAACTTTAATGAACCTGCTCACAGGTCTTTATTCATTAGACCAGGGAACGATTCAAATCGACGAGAAAGAAACCGCTTTCAAAAATCCGAAGGAAGCGGAACAACACGGTATCGCCTTTATTCATCAAGAGCTCAACATATGGCCAGATATGACCGTCTTGGAAAACCTATTCATCGGGAAAGAAATCTATACGAAATTTGGATTGCTAGACATAAAGAAAATGAAGGTTCTTGCCCAAAGCCAGCTGGACCGATTGTCTGTGAACCTCTCGCTTGATCAAGAGGCAGGCAGCTGCTCTGTTGGACAAAAACAGATGATTGAGATTGCAAAGGCATTAATGACGGAAGCGAAGGTCATCATCATGGATGAGCCAACAGCAGCTCTTACAGACCGTGAAATTGAAAAGCTCTTTCAGGTCATTGAATCTCTCAAAAAGGAAGGCGTATCCATCGTCTATATTTCTCACCGTATGGAGGAAATTTTTGCGATCTGTGACCGGATTACCATCATGCGCGATGGGAAAACGGTCGATACGAAAGCCATACCTGAAACAAATTTCCATGAGGTCGTCAAAAAAATGGTCGGCCGCGAATTAACAGATCGATACCCTGAGAGAACGCCTTCTTTAGGAGATACTATCCTTGAGGTGAAGCAAGCGACAAGAAAAGGACAATTTCAAGATATCAATTTCTCCGTTAAAGCTGGAGAAATCGTCGGTGTTGCAGGCTTAATGGGCGCTGGCAGGACCGAAATGATGCGGTCACTGTTTGGTCTTGATCCTCTTGATCAAGGGGAAATCTGGGTTCATGGGAAAAAGGCTATCATTAAAAAACCAAGTGATGCCGTCAAGCTCGGCATCGGCTTTATCACAGAGGATCGCAAAGATGAAGGACTCATGCTGGATGCATCCATTCGAGAAAACATTGGTCTGCCAAACTTAGAAAGCTTCTCTCCAAAGGGACTGATCGATAAGAAAAACGAACAAGATTTTGTTGACCTGCTCATCAAAAGATTGACGATTAAAACGGCTTCCTCTGAAATCTCGGCTCGAAGTCTCTCTGGTGGAAATCAGCAAAAAGTCGTCATCGCCAAATGGATCGGCATCCAGCCGAAGGTCTTGATTTTAGATGAACCGACAAGAGGTGTCGACGTCGGAGCGAAACGAGAAATCTACCAGTTAATGAATGAACTGACTGATCGAGGTGTTGCCATTTTAATGGTCTCCTCTGAGCTCCCAGAAGTTCTAGGGATGAGCGATCGAGTGCTTGTCATTCATGAAGGAACCATCAGCGGAGAATTAAATAAAGCAGACGCAACACAAGAACGAATTATGACACTAGCTACAGGAGGGAAGTAACATGAAACCACTTACTTCAAATGGACGATTTGACAACATCATGCAAAAGCTTGGGCCATTCTTAGGACTCATCATCCTTGTCGCCATTGTTTCTATTTTAAACCCAGCCTTTTTAGAACCATTAAACATCCTAAACTTACTGAGACAAATCTCCATTAATGCCCTCATTGCCTTTGGAATGACGTTTGTTATTTTAACCGGAGGAATTGATTTGTCTGTCGGTGCCATTTTAGCACTTTCTAGTGCACTGACTGCCGGATTTATCGTGTCTGGTATGGACCCGATTTTAGCTATTATCGTTGGCTGTATCATCGGCGCTATTCTTGGGATGGTCAACGGTCTTTTAATCACAAAAGGAAAAATGGCTCCTTTTATCGCAACACTTGCCACGATGACGATTTTCAGAGGGTTAACACTTGTTTATACAGACGGCAACCCGATTACAGGACTCGGTTCTAATTATGCCTTTCAGTTATTTGGCCGCGGGTATTTCTTAGGCATTCCTGTTCCAGCGATCACGATGCTTCTCACCTTTATCGTGCTCTGGGTGCTGCTTCATAAAACGCCTTTCGGCAGAAGAACATATGCAATCGGTGGGAATGAAAAAGCTGCGCTCATTTCAGGAATCAAAGTACCGCGCGTAAAAATTATGATCTATTCATTAGCAGGGTTCATGTCTGCTCTAGCAGGTGCGATCTTAACATCTCGTCTAAACTCAGCCCAGCCAACAGCTGGTACGTCCTATGAGCTTGATGCAATTGCTGCCGTTGTACTTGGCGGGACAAGCCTTTCCGGCGGAAGAGGGCGAATTGTCGGCACACTGATCGGGGTGCTTATCATCGGTGTCCTGAACAACGGTATGAACTTACTTGGTGTATCATCATTCTATCAATCTGTTGTGAAAGGGATTGTCATCTTGATTGCAGTCCTACTAGACAGAAAGAAATCTGCTTAAGGAGGCAGCTGCTATGAAAAAATATCTCATTCTCATTCTGACTCTCTCATTGTTCATGCTTTCTGCCTGCTCGCTAGAACCGCCAGAGTGGGCCAAATCAACAAAAGATGGGAAGAAAAAAGACATCAAAATCGGTCTCTCGATCTCGACCTTAAACAATCCATTCTTCGTTTCTCTTAAAAACGGGGTGACGAAAGAAGCGAAAAAGCTTGGCATCGAAGTCGTCATTGCAGATGCTCAAAATGATTCAGCAAAACAAACAAGTGACGTAGAAGATTTAATTCAGCAAGGGGTCGACGCATTACTTATCAACCCAGCTGATTCGTCTGCTATATCGACTGCTGTTGAATCAGCGAATGCTTCTGATATTCCTGTCATCACATTAGACCGCTCAGCTGAAAGCGGAAAAGTAGAAGCACTTGTTGCCTCAGATAACGTCAAAGGCGGCGAAATGGCAGCTAACTTTATTATCGACAAGGTTGGTAAAGGAGCAAAAGTCGCTGAATTAGAAGGTGTACCAGGCGCTTCCGCTACACGTGAGCGCGGAAAAGGATTCCATCAAATAGCAGATAAAGATCTAAAAGTGACTGCAAAACAAGCAGCTGACTTCGACCGAACAAAAGGATTGAACGTCATGGAAAACCTCCTTCAAGGAAACCCTGACATCAAAGCCGTTTTTGCCCACAATGATGAAATGGCACTTGGCGCTCTAGAAGCGATTCAAAGTTCTGGGAAAGACATTCTTGTCGTTGGCTTTGACGGAAACGAAGATGCACTCAGCTCGATCAAAGCAGGAAAACTATCTGCAACAGTTGCGCAGCAGCCAGAGCTGATCGGAAAACTAGCAGTCGGTGCTGCAAGCGACGTCTTAAAAGGGAAAAAGGTAGAAAAGAACATCGCAGCTCCACTGAAACTAGAACAGAAAAAATAAACACAAAACCCCCGACTTCCCTCGGGGGTACAGATGGTTGACAAAGGGCTTTAGTCCTTTGTCTTCTTTTCATTTCATTCTGGTCTTTTCAACACAAATGACGTCCCTAAATGGGCGTAATCATTTCCCGCTAAACGTGCGACTGGCTTTAATTCATGAGTCGAAACATATCCTTTTTCTGCATCATATACAGCCTCATCTAAATGCGCACACACAACCCGGCCAATGATATGATCGACTGTGATCTCCCCTTCATCATTTTGAAAGGTAAGATGCTTTTCAAGCTGACACTCAAAGCGAATACGCGCTTCCTGAATGCCCGGCACTGACACGACATGACTCTTTACTTGATGAAGACCGGTTCGATCCAGCTCACTCTCATCCTGTGGCAGCGTAGCAGCTGTTTCATTAATATCTTCTATTATCGCTTCATCACTCACATGGACCACAAATTCTCCTCTGTCAATCATATGCTGCGCTGTGTCTTTCATCTGACCTTCGCGTCGTCCGATAGAAACTGCGAGGAGCGGCGGGTGTCCGCTGATGACATTAAAGAAACTAAATGGTGCGGCATTGACAACATCGTCTTTAGACAGACTTGTAATAAACGCAATCGGTCGTGGAACAATAGAGCCCGATAATAATTTATATGCTTCTTTTCTTGATAGCTGATCCATTTGCAACGTAATCAATTCAGACACGCCTCCTTTTGGTGTATCGACATCATACCATACCTCTTTTTCTATGCCTCTGATTCAGGCTCGGTGCGATGCAGGATATGGTGGACAAGATGAAATAAAGCAGGATTATGATTTTCTCGTCTATAGGAAATCGTCCATTCTGCCAGAAGCTGTTCACCTTCAATGGACCGATACACAACATCTAGATTAAATAAACGCCGGGCTGATTTCGGAATGACCGCAATGCCGATACCAGCTGTGACAAGGCCAATCACCATTTGATATTCAGCCGCTTCCTGCACAATATTCGGAGAAAACCCGTACTTTTCACATAGCAGGACAAAGTGTTGATAAAGGGACGGCCATGATTCCTGTGATAAAGAAATAATCGGTTCATGACGAATATCTTCGATCGTGACCGCCTCTTTTTTCGCCAGCGGATGATTTTTCGGAATCGCAAAAATACATTCACTTTGCTTCATCAAACGGCTGACCAGTTCTTCATGAGGAGATGTAGGATGTAAAAAACCGATATCAATCTCCCCATTTAAAAGCGCTTCTAACTGCTGCGGAACAGAAAGCTGCTCCAGTTCAATACTGACAGAGGGATACAGCTCTCTGAATTCGCGTACAACTGGCGGCAGAATATCATACGTCGCTGTTCCAACAAACCCTATGATGATTCTTCCCAGCTCTCCTCTTGCTGTATGCCGGGCATGATCAACGGCTTTATCAAGCTGATGCAGCACACCCCGCACCTCATGTAAAAAGACCTTTCCAGCAGCTGTTAGCTCCACCACTCGCTTCGACCGGTGAAACAAAGGAAACCCCAATTCTTCTTCAAATTGCTTAATTTGCTGACTAAGTGGAGGCTGTGTCATATTCAACCGTGCGGCTGCTCTGCCAAAATGCAGCTCCTCCGCTACTGTGACAAAGTATTGCAAATGTCTCAGTTCCATCCTTTCACCCCTCGCACACTTATTCGTGAAACATATTAAAACCACGTTAAACAGATATTGGAAATTTTCCATTTTGAAATGTATAGTAAATCATATCATGAAAATATATTTTCATAAAAAATTTTACTTGCCGAAAGGAGTGCGGGGTAAATGAATTCTCAAGCACAACCCCTAACAAGACGAGGAGCAGAATTGATTGTTGATACGCTGATTGCTCAAGGTGTGACCCATGTTTTTGCAATTCCAGGTGCAAAAATTGACGCCGTATTTGATGTATTAAAAGACAGAGGTCCAGAGCTTGTCCTATGCAGACACGAACAAAATGCCGCCTTTATGGCAGCTGCTGTCGGCCGCTTAACCGGCAAACCAGGTGTTTGTCTCGTCACATCAGGTCCTGGCGCATCTAATTTAGCAACAGGTCTATTAACAGCCAATACAGAAGGTGATCCTGTTGTCGCAATCGCTGGAAACGTCATTCGTGCGGATCGGCTGAAACGAACACATCAATCACTCGACAATGCGGCATTATTCAAACCAGTCACAAAATACAGTGTTGAAGTACAAGACGTTCATAATATACCCGAAGCCTTAACAAATGCTTTTCGCGCGGCACAAAAGGGGCAGGCTGGTGCAGCATTTATCAGCTTTCCACAAGATGTCGTGACAGAACACACCACACAAATACCAGTGTCTGCTCACCCTTCTCCAGAACTAGGTCCTGCACCGGATGCTCTCATCAGCTCGGCTATCGCCAAAATTCAAAATGCACACTTACCTGTTGCCATTGTGGGAATGAAAGCAAGTCGTCCAGCTGCTGCAAAGGCCACAAGAACATTATTGAAAACACTTGGAATTCCATTTGTCGAAACGTACCAAGGAGCCGGCGTTCTCTCAAGAGAGCTTGAGTCTCAATATGTAGGCAGAATCGGTTTATTCCGAAATCAGCCGGGGGATCTTCTCATTGAACAAGCAGATGTCCTTTTAACCATCGGCTTTGATCCAATTGAATACGATCCAAAGCATTGGAATATTCAGCCGAAGCAGCGACAGATCATCCATGTCGATGACATCCAGGCAGATATTGACCATTTTTATGAGCCGGCGCTTGAGCTTGTTGGCAATATAGCTGAAACCGTTAAACATCTAGCCCATGACAGTGTTCCACTTTCTCTATGCAAAGAACAAATTGAATTCGTCACTGAATTGCAGGAGCTGTTAAGCGACATTGAAAAAGCACCAGAAAGAGAAAGCCATCTATCTCACCCGCTGGATGTCATTCATACATTAAGACGCCTGATTCCTGATGACACGAAGGTCACATGTGATATCGGGTCTCACGCGATTTGGATGTCGCGTCACTTCCGCGTCTATGAGCCGAACACATTCCTCGTGAGCAACGGAATGCAAACATTAGGCGTCGCCTTACCTTGGGCCATTGCGGCTTCCATATTGAATCCAGATGAAAAGATCATTTCGGTCTCTGGTGATGGCGGTTTTCTCTTCTCTGCAATGGAGCTAGAAACAGCTGTCCGCATGAAAACAAATCTTGTTCACCTTGTTTGGAATGACAGCACATACGACATGGTGGCATTTCAGCAGGAAATGAAATATGACCGCACATCCTGCGTTGAATTCGGACAGATCGACTTAGTGAAATATGCGGAAAGCTTTGGAGCGACTGGATTACGGGTTAACTCACCTGAAGAGCTTTCAACTGTCCTCCAAAAGGGTATAAACATAGAAGGACCCGTTATTATTGATATTCCGATTGACTATCAAGACAACCCAGACCTCGCCAGTCAAAAATGGCCAGAAGTCTTTCGTGAAAATCGCACATTGAACGTCTGATAAGATGTCCATACATTACACCAAAGGAGTGAGCGGATATGGGTATGATGCACCCAATGAATCAACACAGCGACACAAAACAACATGACAAACAGCAAGAGGTCTATCAAGTATCGACGATGACCTCTTTGCTGGAAGCCGTATATGATGGAGATTTCTCCCTTTCACAAATTCCCGAGCACGGTGATTTCGGTATTGGTACATTCAATCAATTAGATGGAGAGCTGATCGGCTTTGATGGCGCATTCTACCGACTGCGCTCGGATGGAACAGCGACACCGGTTACCAATCAAGACTATTCACCCTTCTGCTCTTTAGCATTCTTTGAAACAGATATCGTTCATCGAATTGATGCAGCCATGACGAGCAAAGAGCTAGAAGAAGAAATCGACCGCATTTTACCAAGTAAGAATGTGTTTTATGCAATCCGAATTGATGGATCATTCAAAAAGGTGCAAACACGTACGGTCGAAAAACAGGAAAAACCTTACGTTCCGATGGTGGAAGCAGTCAAGTCACAGCCCATCTTCGATTTCGAGGATATTCAAGGAACGATCGCCGGTTTCCGTACACCGCAGTACGCACATGGTATTGCAGTGAGTGGATATCATCTTCATTTCATTGATGACGATCGAAGTGTCGGCGGACACGTTTTTGATTACACTGTTGATCAAGTGACCATCCGAATTTCTCAAAAACGTCATATGAATTTACACTTGCCAAATACGCAGGAATTCTTCCAAGCAGACATTGATCGAGCTGACCTCGCACAACAAATTGCCAGTGCAGAAAGCAGTCCAGATCAATAAAATAAAGACATCCCGGTGATCCCGGGGTGTTTTTTTATGCAAAAAGAATACTTATCACTTCATTATATTTCATTTCGTTAGTAAATTTAAATTCACTCATTCTATTCGTAATGAAATATGTTAAAATATCAACAGAAGAAAGGTGGTCATACGGTGTCAAACGACTATAGCATTCCGAACTTAACATTAGATGAAAGAGATAAACAAATTTTATCCATATTACACGAGGACGGGCGTATGTCCTATACAGATCTCGGGAAACAAGTCGGTCTTTCACGTGTTGCTGTACAAGCCCGTATACAGCAGCTCATTGAAGCAGGCGTCATTGAACGATTCACAACGGTCATCAATCCTGCTAAGATCGGCATTCATGTTTCTGTCTTCTTTAATGTAGAAGTGGAGCCGAAATTTTTAGAAGCAGTCGCCCTTCAGCTTGAGCAGGAAACAGCTGTCACAAGTCTTTATCACATGACAGGGCCAAGCAAGCTGCATATGCATGGCATTTTTCAAAATGAACAGGAAATGGAGACATTCCTGACAAAAAAACTGTACCCGCTAGAAGGCGTCGTGAGTGTGGACTGCCAAATGCTCATTAAACGATACAAAAGCCGAATGGGCATGAAATTGTAGACAGGAGTTGAAGCACTTGCAATCATATATCGAACTCATCATCGCTATGGTGCGAACCGGTATTCTCGGTTTTGGCGGAGGTCCTTCCGTCATACCACTCATTCGCCATGAAGCGGTGGTGAAATATCAATGGGTCAATGATGACGAGTTTGGAGAAACACTCGCCATCGCCAACGCATTACCAGGTCCGATCGCGACCAAAATGTCAGCATATCTCGGCTATCGATTGAAGGGCGTATCCGGCGCAATTGTCGCAACAGCTGCCCATATTTTACCGACATGCCTCGCCATGGTGGCACTCGTCACACTTGTCAGCGTCTTAAGCTCCTCACAAATCATTCAAAATATGATTGGCGCCGTGACACCAGTTATTGCCGTCCTGCTCGGGATCATGGCATACGAGTTTGGTCAAAAAACGCTGAAAGGCTTCGGAATGATCTTCGGGATCGCTCTGTTCCTTCTTGCCTTTATCGGGCTACAGGTGCTGTCCATTCATCCAGGAATCATTGTTATCATCTTTTTATGCTATGGTGCTTTTCATTTCAAACTGAAACAACGCTGGAATCGACCAAATAAAGAGAAAGGAGTGTCTTCATGATGCTGATTTTCTTTTTATTCTGGGCATTCTTCTTGTCCAATCTATTAGGATATGGCGGAGGACCTGCATCCATCCCGCTGAATTATGAAGAAATCGTCAACCATTTTCATTGGATGACGAACGAAGGATTTTCCAATATGCTTGCTTTAGCCAATGCACTGCCAGGACCAATTGCGACGAAAATCGCGGCATATGTCGGCTATGACGTCATGGGCTGGCCAGGCTTTATTGTGGCACTGCTTGCAACTGTACTGCCATCAGCCATTGGATTGATTTTATTGCTCAAGCTGATTGACCGTTTTCGCCAATCCCCTGTCGTCAAAGGCATGACCTTATCCGTCCAGCCTGTCATTGCGATGATGATGCTTTTATTAACATGGGAAATTGGCGGAGATGCAGTGAAAGCCATTGGCTGGACGCAGTCGCTCGCCATTGCCGCGATCTCCTTTTTCTTTATGACTAAATTCAAAATGCACCCCGCCTTTCTCATTGTGGCTGCCTTTTTATATGGCGGATTCATTCTGCCGCATTAAAAAAACCGATAACATGACCTGTTATCGGTTACAAATTGTTGACAAATGGCTAAAATGAATTTTATTTTAGCCATTTGTCTTCCTTTCAGCGTGATAGAAAACCTTTGAAGTCTAGGAAGAGCGAGCACTGGAGCAGAGCGAATTTGACATTCGTGAGCACCAGCGCGCAGGTCTGACAACGAATGCGAGGGTTTGTCTACACGCTAAAACCGATAACATGACCTGTTATCGGTTTTCTTTTACATATATATTGGAGAAACCGGTCTGCGCCCAATCGAATGATACTCGACTCCTGCTTGTTCTGCCGCTTCAAGCGTATGGCAGTTTCGCCCATCGAAAATAAGCGGCTGTCTCATCCATTCCTTATAGGACGTAAGCGGGAACGTCTGAATTTCTGTCCACTCTGTTAATATACAAGCTGCATGGACATCCTTTAGCGCTTCTTCAATCGTATGAGCAAACACGACTTTTTCAGGTAGCTCACGAGCGGCATTGCGTGCGGCAACAGAATCATACGCCACAAGCTCCGCGCCTAATTGATGGAGTTCATGAGCAATTGGAACCGACGGCGCCTCCCTCATATCGTCTGTATTCGGTTTAAAAGCAAGGCCAAGAAGTGCAATTCGCTTTCCTTCAAGATTTGATCCCAGTCTCTCCTGAATACTTCGGATAAAACCGGCTCGCTGCTCATTGTTTACTTTGATAACAGCCTTTAACAGCTCAAAATCATGCGACACATGCCCTGCGATTTGGACAAGTGCATTTGTATCCTTTGGAAAACAAGAACCTCCGTAGCCAATCCCCGCCTTGAGAAATGAAGAACCAATCCGCTGATCGAGCCCCATTCCCTGCGCCACCCATTCAACATCAGCACCTGTTTTTTCACAAATGGAGGCAATCTCATTCATAAAGCTGATTTTGGTCGCAAGGAAAGCATTTGATGCATACTTGATCATTTCTGCACTTTTTCGGTCTGTCTTGACCACTGGCAGGTGGAAATGAGCATACATCTCCTCGAGCCGGTCTAATACAGCTTTTGTTTCAGCCCCAATAACAAGGCGATCTGCCCTCAATGTATCTGAAATGGCAGAGCCTTCTCGTAAAAACTCTGGGTTAGATGCAATCGATAATGGCTCATTCCGTCCTAATTCTTGATGGATCATATGTTCGATTTGATCACCCGTTCCAACAGGCACCGTACTTTTCACCACAAGAACCGCACCTGATTTCGCTTTTGTACCCATCTCCTTTGCGGCTTGAAACACATATTGTAAATCAGCTTGGCCATCTGCCTGCTGCGGGGTGCCAACCGCAATCATTAACACACCTGCCCGCGGGTAGGCTGCCGCTCCATTTATGTGAAATTGAATTCGTCCTTGCTCAAGATTGCGTTTCAGCAGTTCTTTTAATCCTGGCTCATACATTGGTGGATGTCCCTGTTTCAGCTGCATGACCTTTCTCCGGTCAATATCAATACACGCCACATTGTGCCCTGCCTCCGCTAAACACACACCTGTGACCAGTCCCACATATCCACAGCCTGCAATTGCAATATTCATGACACCATCAGCTCCCCATACGCCTTATGCTTGTAATGACATCGTATGCTGGGAGCTTTCGTTCCATTCATAAAAGCATACAAAAACCCCCTGCCATCACCAGCAGGGGGTCACTATTATGAAACAAGACCATTTCGAATATGAGCAATCAGATTTTCAAGCATTTCTTTTGTGGTGACGTCATTTGAATTCTCACCAATATCATGAGCGTACATCAAAATTTTTAAAAACTCTTCTTGATTCAAACCCTTATTATCCATGTCTGTATCCTTTCGATTCCACTAATTTCATTATTATATGCTGTAAGGTTGGTTTATGCAATACTCTAATACATCATTCGACAGCTTTTGAAATTTATGACCATTTTCATGAAAAACTTTTTTATAAATCACCATTGAGCTATAATAAAAGAATTGGAATCTTTTACTTGGTTAGGAGCGGATCAAATGCTTCAGCACAACATCAACGAGGAAGAAATCAAACAAACAGCCGAACAGATCAAAGAACTTCTTCCTGCAACAGATGAAAACAAACAACTCATCAAAAAAGCATTGATTACTTATAGACAGGACAGTGTATATCGTCTCAAGCAAGAATCTGATACGGAATGGTCAGCTTATGTACATGATGTCGTGGCAGCAAGAGTCCACCTTCATGTGCTGTTTCCTGTGAGAAGCAGCTGCTCATGTCCGGCAGATGGACTTTGTAAACACATTCTCGCTGTCTTCTTTTCGCTATACGCTCAAGTGGAGAGTGTGACTGGATTTACAGAAAATTGGTCAGAAAAGGATGAATTACAGCGCAGCAAAGAATTGATTCGTCAGCACTTCCAAGTGAAGCGCCCAGACGAACAATCACTTCAAAGCTGGCTGAATTTTTTCCAAGAGGAATTTAACCTCTGGCTGAAACGGACACCAAAGCACCAGCAAACACCGCAGCATTTGTATTACGGCTATTTATCGATCCTAAAAAAACACGCACCTCATTCTCCTGAATTTAAGAGTTTGTATGCGATTCATACGTCAATCGATGTGTGGCTAAGGATTCATGAATTAATCGACCTTGGCCAGCTTGATGCCGAGAAGGACTTTTATTCCATGAATCCATATGTCGAACAGCTTATGAACACCATTTTCGATTCAGTGGATCACTTGAAGACATACGCCCTTTCCTTTTCCCTCGATCCGTTTCTTGAAAACACACCAACTGCCGTTCGGACACTTCTTCAAATAAACGGACCTTTCCAGCATGAACGAGTAGCGGTCTTTATGGAGATTTGGGGCACCATATTAAATAGAGGGAAATGGGTTAAAAAAGAAACAGAATTACTAAGGAACGCTCAGAAGCAAGAACAAACGGTTGAACGTACCATCGGATTGATGCACATGGATTATTTACTGAAAGAAGACGATAGCCTTTTTCAGCAATTAAAGCTGCTCAATGCAGATATGCTGCCAAATGTGCTCAATTGGCTGAAGGATCTGACAAACCGCAAGGACTGGAAGCGGCTCAAGCTCTGGTATCATGAGATCACCTATATTTTAGAGGAATATTGCCAGCTCGACCTTTCCTACAGAGAACTGCGAGGAGCCGTCAGTGATTTCTTCTTTTATTTAGACGCATACTTTAAGCAGACGAAGGATCATCATTTATATGAACGCTACCTCCAGATTTGCATGCCCTATGCGTTTACTGAATATAGTCAGCTATTATATGCACAACAGCGTTATGCAGAATGGATTGAGATTCACAGCCTTGTTGGTTTCTCCATCAGTGAACTGGAGAAGGATCTGATCAAACAAATTGCAAAAGAGGAGCCTGAAGCGCTCATTCCATCATATCACCGTGAAATCTCACAGCTTCTCGATCAAAAGAATCGAAGTGCTTACCGAGAATCTGTGAAAATGCTAAAAAAACTGCGCACGCTTTATCATAAAACGAAAAAAACTGCGATTTGGGAAAGATATGTAAAGCAGCTACAGGATTCAACGAAACGGCTGCGTGCGTTCCAAGAGGAAATGAAGAAAGGAAAATTAATTGATGACACGCCATAAACAAATTGTCATTCATGCAGAACAAACAGAAGATTTCTCTTTCACCATTTCAGCGCAAGCAGAGGACGGACACCCTGTTCCGCTTAATGAAATGAAGAGGCAGCTTTTCCAATGGCACGAATCGTCTTTTTACGGAACATTTTTAGAAGATGTGAGCTTTATTGGCACACCTGCCTTCCTGCTAAGCCCTTGGATGACCGTCGAACTGCTAGGAAAAAATTCGTTTAATACCTTTAGTCATGTGACACTAACCGATGAAACGGAACCACTGATGAAGACCGCCTCCACCATTTATGAATTCATTGAGGATGAAGATTTCATTCCCGATTACGAGGCATGGACAAAAGGTGTGCTTCGTTTTAAAGACAAAGAAGGACTATTAGATGGCTATACGGCTGAGTGGTTCTCCTTTGCCGTACAGGATTATATTCAATTTGATAATGCCTTACAGCACAAATGGAACCGGATGACAGAACAATCGCCTGCGCTCTCATCCTTCCAAGGACATTTTTTAGATGAGCAGGATTTCTTGGAAACGATTGGCTGGATTGATGACGACACACCTTTCACTGTCGGCTTGCGTTTAAATGAACCGGATTTCGACGGAGATGATTGGAAAATCGAATTGTTTTTGCGTGATAAGAAAAACAGCGACCTTCACTTTTTTGAAGGCATCCGTTCATTGAAAAGGTCTTGGCATCCGTATCAAGATAAAATCTCAAGAGAGCTGGAACGATTCGGTCAAATTGTCCCTTGGCTCTCTTTCACATCTGGCACCACGCTCATGTCAGAAGACGAAGCATGGCTCTTCCTATCTGAAGCAAGTGAAACACTTGTGAATATGGGCATTGAGATCCTGCTCCCATCGTGGTGGCAAATTGTCAAAGAAAGCACCATGATGCTAAAAGCAAGGATTTCCTCTACCCCGAGAGGCGAGTCGCATGTCGGAATGGATGCCTTGATGGACTTTAATTGGCGCTTCGCTACAAACGGCATCGAGCTGACAGAAGATGAGTTCAACGAGCTTGTCCAAAGTAAACGGCGCCTTGTCAATATTCGTGGACAATGGATCAAAATCGATCCAACCTTCATCCAGCAAATGAAAAAATGGATGGAGCGTGCCGAAAATGAAGGGCTGCACATGTCTGATATTTTGTCACGTGAACTGGCAGATCAAGAAGCATCCTCTGAATCGATTCCAGAGCTGCTAGACAGCTCAGCATTTGCACATATTCAATTTGAACTTTCGTCTCAATTAAGAGGGCTTGTTCATCAGTTAAATGATACGCATGAGCTGCCTTCCTACGAAATGAGTGAGTCCTTCAAAGGCACACTCAGGCCGTATCAGCAGCATGGTGTCAACTGGCTGTTATTCTTAAGATCTCATGGATTTGGGGCTTGTTTAGCAGACGATATGGGTCTTGGAAAAACGATTCAAATGATTGCGTATTTCACATATTTAAAGGAGCAGGAGCAAAATGCCGCTCCATCCCTTATCATTGCGCCGACCTCTGTTTTAGGAAACTGGCAGCGAGAGCTTGAAACCTTCGCACCACATTTGAATGTTGCCTTGCATTACGGGCCATCGCGTCCTCAAGGGGAACACTTTACAAAGGCATACGAGTCAACAGATATTGTCCTGACGTCTTATGGACTCTCACATTCTGATCGTGATGAATTAACGTCATCAAAGTGGGATACGATTTGTTTAGACGAAGCCCAAAACATTAAGAATGCCCATACGAAACAATCGAGAGCGATCAGACAGCTCAAAGGGCAGCATCACATTGCCCTTAGCGGGACACCTATGGAAAACCGTTTGACAGAGCTTTGGTCCATTTTTGACTTCGTCAACAAAGGATATCTCGGCAGCCTGACGAGCTTTCATAAGAAATTCGTTCTGCCGATTGAAAAAGACCGTGATGAAAAAAGAATTGAACAGCTGCAGCAGCTGATTAAGCCTTTCCTATTAAGACGAACAAAGCAAGATGAAGAGGTCGCCCTGAACCTGCCTGAGAAACTCGAAGAAAAAGAATTCATTCCGCTATCTGCTGAGCAGGCTTCTTTATATGAACAGCTCGTGAAAGATACATTCGAACACATGGCTTCGTTAACAGGAATGCAGCGGAAAGCCATTATTTTAAGTATGCTCGGCAGACTCAAACAGATTTGCGATCACCCGGCTCTCTATTTAAAAGAGAGTGGAACCGATGTGAAACTGCTGAAACGTTCATTAAAAATGGATAAACTCGCAGAGCTGTTAAAAGCAATACATGAGCAAGGAGAAAGCTGCCTCATTTTTACGCAGTATATTGGAATGGGGAATATGATCAAGCAGTTGGCGGAAAAAATGTTTGGAGAACCAGTTCAATTTTTAAATGGCAGTCTGTCCAAACAGGAACGGGATAAAATGGTGGACCGCTTCCAGAAGAAAGAATTCAACATCTTAATTCTCTCTTTAAAAGCAGGAGGAACAGGACTTAACCTAACCGCCGCAAACCATGTCATTCACTACGACAGATGGTGGAATCCTGCTGTGGAAAACCAAGCGACCGACCGTGCTTATCGAATCGGACAAAAACGATTTGTTCACGTCCATAAGATGATTACAACGGGCACGATTGAAGAAAAAATCGATCAAATGCTCGAAACAAAGCAAACGTTAAATGATCAAATTATCCAAAGTGAAAGCTGGATTACAGAGCTATCGACAAACGAACTAGAGGATTTATTCACATTAAGTGCCGCCGCTCAATCATCTTAATCCAAGCAAAAAGAGGACTTTTCTCAAACATGATGAAAAGTCCTCTTTTTTCATTTCATATGAACATAGGTTAAATGTGCAGTTTTTTCAATGCAGATTTCACGTTCATATACGTATTCAATTCACGGAAGTCTTCTCTCATTTCTCCCATTTTCATCGCAAGGTTCGGTTTAATTCCTGTCACGATGAGTTCCGTACCTGTCATTAAAATCAAATCGTTCAGCTTAAAGATCGCATCTGCCACAAATGAATCAACTTCTAATAAACCAGACAGATCGACAATAAAATAATCGTCCTTGGATTGAGAGATATAGGTGGAGACTGTGGAGATAATCTTATCAAATCTTGGCGCTGTTAACGTACCAATGATCGGTAACACAGAAATACCATCTTTCACAGGAACAATGGGAACGGAAATGTTCAGCACTTCATCAATTGATTGCTCAAGAAGCTCCTGCTGTTCCTTCTCTTTCGTGACATCTTTTTGCAGACCAACGAAATAAAGACGTTTCCCTTCATTTTCGTCAATCCAAAGAGGAGCTACACTTAACTCATTCCAAAACATCTGTCCAGATTTTTTATAATTTTTCAGCTGAACAGTGACAGCCTCTTTGTTCTCAATAGCTGTTCTAATTTGTTGGAGAGCAATTTGCTCTGTTTCATTTCCTTGAAGGAAACGACAATTCTTCCCCAATACTTCGGGTTCTTGATAGCCTGTCATATCTAAAAAGCCCTTGTTCACATATATTAAAGGATTATCAGGTAAAGACGGGTCCGTCACCGTCAGGCCAACCTGAGTATAGTCTAAGGCTTCCTTGATTAAATGCAGATTTTCGGACTTATAAGATTCCAGCGCCATTCGTTTACTCTCCTTAATTTCCTTACAAGCGGGTTATGTTCATAATTAAATTATATGATGTTCCACATCATGTGTAAATAGAAGTAGTTCTGAATTACTCTTTTGTAGAATGCGCTTTATCCTATGTGATTTATACAACGACATCCGATGCATCTATTTCAACAGGTGTCGAATCATATACGCCACACCATGTTCATCATTTGTTAACGTGACATGATCAGCGATTTCTTTCATATCCTGTCTCGCATTGCCCATCGCAACCCCAACACCAGCTGCTCGAAGCATCGATTCGTCATTTAAACTGTCTCCTACAGCCGCTGTCTGGCTTAAAGGAACACCAAGTCGTTCTGCCAGCCTTGTTAATGCCTGGCCTTTAGATGCATCCTTTGAACCAATTTCAAAGTTATGATCGGCTGAACTGACCATTGTGACATCTGAATCATCACCAAACATATCCCATCCTGCCTTCAATCTTTCTTCAAAGAAAGAGAAACCTAAGATGTTGTAGAATGAAAGCTTTCGATCCTCACGAAACAACTCTTTATATGTATCAATATAAGAAAAACCCGACTGACTGTATTGCACTTCTGCCGCTTGTTTTAAAACACTCAGGTCCGCTTCTGGATTTGCACTTTTTAAGCGATCCATTTCAATCGCAAGAAGCTCTCTACCACGATTCGGTGTGAAAATGGCTTCGTTTGTAAAAACTTCATAATAATAATCACGTTCTTCAAGCCACGACAATATGCGTTTGGCCTTTTCTTCTTGTAAAGCAGCTGAATGATATACTTGTCCAGCCGGATCATGAATCACAGCTCCATTGGCACTAATCACCCATGTATTCATCCCAAGCTCATCAAAAATAGACCTCACATCAAAATACGCTCTTCCTGTAGAAACGATAACTTCCAATCCATTCGCCGCTGCTTCCTTTAATGCCTGCTCATTTTCCTGACTCACTTTGTGTTCACTATTCAATAACGTTCCGTCTAAATCCGTTGCAATCAATTGAATGTTTGTCATCGTTCTCTCCTTTTTGTCTCCATTTTGGCTATCATACCGCTGATAAAATCCATCATCAAGAGGTGATCGGTTTATCATTGAATAAAAGGGTACCCGGCCACGCTACATGACCGGATACACACAAGGGGATTTAAGGGGACACATGACCTATACAAAGAAGCGATGGTTCTATTACGCAGTGTTCTTATGCTCAAGGCAGCGTCTATCAGCTTTAGCTAGAGGGGGCTGTCAGATGCTAGACGTTACCTTTTGATTCAGACCGTACCTCCTTTCCTTTCAACTGCCCTTAGTCTACCGAGAAAGGTTGTATATGACAAAACATGAAAATGACAAAATTCCCCCTCAAATTCTCTATTTCCTCTTTAATTTCTGCTTTTTACCGCTTGAGTATAAAACATCATCTTGTTTTGTTTGATGAAAAACTTATTTTTCATAAATTGATAAAAAACATCTGAATGAATCCAATTACTAGAAGGCATGTGAATATAATCAGATCCGTCCCACGCAAACCAATAAAAACAAAGCTGCCCGTCATGAATCGACAATTGAAATTCAAAGTAGTCCATTTGATCCTCGGTGACGTATTGAAACGTGAGTGACTCGCCTTCTTCCATGTACACATCACAAAATGAAAGAATGTCTCCCCACGAATAAACGCGCATTGTGCTCTTTGCCTTCTCCTCGCCAATATGTATGTTTCGCAATTGATAAGACTCCATAAAACATCTCCTTTCACTCATATGCAGCTCGCTTTAAGCAGGCAGCGGTTTCATTTATACAGATGTTGTATGCTATAATGTTACTTACGAATAATGAACGCTTGTGAGGTGCAAAAAATGAAAACCTTTAGGCTGATTGATTTAAAAATCGAACTTGATCCAAAGCAAGATAAAATGTCCAGCATTCCCCTTCGTGACGGTTTAATCATTAATAAAGAAGATGGTGAAAATCACTGGATGATCGAGGCACTCATTCCAAAGAAACATAGACAGGTGTTTGAGGTGCTCTTTCAGCAGCACACTGAAGTGAAGATTCTAGTAACGATCACAAAAGAAAACAACCGCCCTGTTCATCTATCTGTCCAAGTCAAAAACATTGTTGCTTTAGAAGAAAACATTTCTGTGCTGCTCGATGGTAAGATGATTACAAATCGTTACAGAACAGAAACCGAAGAAGTACTTAAAGACCTCGTCAAAGAGGGGCTTTCCGGAGAAAAACTGCTGGATGCATTTAAACAAAACACATAAAAAGAGCGGGATTAGCCGCTCTTAGATAGTTGACAAAGGGCTAAAATGAATCTTATTTTAGCCCTTTGTCTTCCTTTCAGCGTGATAGAAAACCTTTGCAGTCTAGAAAGGGCGAGCACCGAAGCACAGACCTGACAACGAATGCGAGGGTTTGCCTACACGCTGAGAGCGGGGTTAGCCGCTCTTTTTCTATTGCACATCTTTCGATTGGCTTTGATGTTTCAAGAGATCTCTAATTTCAGTTAGTAAAACTTCCGTTTGATCCGGCGTTTCTACAACCTCTTCTTCCTCTACCTTTTTCCGTTTTAATTTATTCAAATAACGAATAAAGATAAAAATGGAAAACGAGATAATCAAGAAATCAATCACTGTTTGTATGAAGCTTCCATATAAAATTTGCGCAGATCCGATCTTAATAGATAGACCGCTAAAATCATGTCCGCCAATAATAATACCGACGAGCGGCATGATCAAATCATTCACAAGAGAAGTGACAATTTTGCCAAATGCTCCCCCAATGATGACACCTACAGCCAAGTCAATGACATTTCCCTTGACTGCAAATTCTCTAAATTCTTTCAGCATCTTTTATCACCTTCATCTTTTTTGTCTAATATGACGTTTTTTTGTCAAAAATGCAAGTCCTGATCCGTTCAGACTAGTTGTTTCCATATAAAAAGCGATTCATCCTTGATGAACCGCCAGGCAAATCATGATACTTTAGGACCGATAGAAAATGTAAGTTCTGCTTCACATGCCACTTCGCCATCTACTGTGGCTACTGCTTTTCCTTTTGCAACTGGACCCTTGAGGCGCGTCACTTCTACCTCTAAACGAAGCTGATCGCCAGGCTTCACCTGTCTTTTGAAACGGCAGCCATCAATTCCTGCAAATAAACCAATTTTCCCTTTGTTTTCTTCTTTGCCTAACATAATGACTCCAAACACCTGCGCAAGTGCTTCTACAATTAGCACACCCGGCATGACTGGGTATCCTGGGAAATGACCATTAAAAAATTCTTCGTTCACTGTGACATTTTTAATCCCAACCGCTCTTTTCTCTCCCTCAACCTCTAAAATACGGTCGACCAATAAGAATGGATAACGGTGTGGAATAATGTCTTGAATTTGCTGAGCATCAAGCATATCTTGATCTCTCCTTTTTTCTATATCGATGATCTTCATTTGATTCCTATAGAAGTATATTATGAATGCTCGTATTTTTCAACGTCCGCTCCACATATATGGTAAAAAATAGAATCTACTATTACCTATTGTCATCAAATATAATCCACACTACACTCATTGTTTTTTCACAAATATGGTAATATATATTACATCATTGATTGAATAAGAGGGTAAAAATGAATTTTAAAAGTGATAAATCCATTAAAAAACTTCTCCATTCGTGGTATACAATGCTAAAGCATCGACATTTTTCGAAGGCTGAAGAAATCAAAACAACTCTATTAAAACATCAACGTAAAATATCAAAAAAACAGGAACTCTATTTACATTATCAGCTGATGCTTTTTCGCCAGCAGCTCTGGATGAATCAGACAGAGGACTTAGAAAAAATGAAACATGAATTGATGCAGCACAAAGATGATATGAACGAAGAACTGGCCTATTACTTTTACTTCTTTCTCGGACTTTACGAAGCTTTAAACAGCGATCAAAATGATGCGATCTACTATCTCGAAAAGGCGGAAGAACGACTGTCGTTCCTTAACGATGAGCTGGAGGAAGCAGAGTTCCATTTCCGTACAAGTGGTGTTTATTACAACAACCGCTATTCGTTGCTATCGATTCGTCATGTTCAAAAAGCCATGGATATCTTTGCAAAGCATGGGGATGACCACAGCCTCTATCGTTGTAAAATTGTGCTTGGTCTTAATTATAGTGATCAAAAAAAATATGAAGAAGCAGAAGCTCTTTTTATTGAGATCATCGAATACGTGAAAATCATTGATGATCAAGAACTGCTCGGTATCGTTTATTATGACGCTGGCTTTATTCAGTCGAGGCAAAACCGTCACAAGAAAGCGCTGGAATACTTTAAAAAAGCACTTCGTCTCCCAGCATACCGGAAGTCCGCACACTCCTATGTATCGTGCCTCTACGAAACTGTGCGTTCCTGTTATAAAGAAAATTTAACCGATGAAGGAATGAAGTATATTCAAAAAGGATTGAAAGAAGCCGTTGCTTCTCAATTTGATATATTAAGAATCAAGTTCCAAATCTTATTTCTTCTCTACAGCCAAACGCCAAAGGCAGATGAGCAGATTGCAAGGCTCGTCACATGCCTTGAACGAAAAGAAGCTTGGATTGATCTTGAGGATCTGCTTGCCGATGTCTCAGATTTTTATAAAAAAAGGGCGACTTTGAGCGAGCCGCCTTTTTTATCATGAGAGGCTGATGTCAGCCTGCTCATTATCGAATTGTATTCACTAGTCCAAGCATTTGATCACCCATCGTAATCGTTCTTGAATTCATCTGATAGGAGCGCTGTGTTGTCATGAGATCTGTTAATTCTTTAGACATGTCCACATTCGACGTTTCAAGTGCACCTTGCTGAAGCTGAATCGCTTGGCGGTTTGCTCCATTTAGTGCCGTTAATGCACCTTGATAAGTACCGTCAACTGAGAACAAATTATCTCCTTCAGAGACAAGTGCTGAAGAGTTATTGACTTGTACAACACCTAGATTCACTTGCTGATTCGGTTGATTATCTCTTGAAATGGCTGTTAGACGTCCATTTTTATCAATTGAAATATCACGGAAATTCGCATTTAAGACGATTTCATTTCCGTTTTCATCAAGAATCGGATGGCCTTCGCTAGTGACAAGCTGCACTTGATTACGATTATTGCCTGGCTGTAAGTAAAGAGAACCGTCTCTTGTATAACGAATATTGCCGCCGACATTGACCTGCATATACTGAGACGGCGCTCCAAATGCAACATCAAGATCACGACCTGTTTCTTTAATCGAGCCTTGCAGCGAGTTAATGGACGCATTCACCATCGTACCTGTACCAAGCCTTAGCCCATCAGGTGTCAGACGACTGTTTGCCACCTGCGCATTTTTTTCATCCACCTGGTTGAACTGTTGTCTGATCAGCTCTGAGAAACGGGTATTTTTCGCACGGTACCCTGTTGTTTCACTGTTCGCGATGTTATTACTGATAATATCAAGCTGCTTTTGTACTTCGTTCATTGATACAGCTGCATTGATCATCGTTCTAAGCATGAGAATCCTCCTTTCTTTTTCATGTCTTGATTAGTACACTCTGCCGATTTCATTCACTGCTTTTTCTAAGCTTTTATCATACGCCTGAACCACTTTTTGGTTTGTTTCAAATGCTCGATAGGCGGTTGTCATTTCTGTATATGATTTCGTCACATCCACGTTCGACAGCTCCGATACACCTTGACTTAACGTATAGGACATTTGACCGTTATTGACTGCGCTTGGCAGGGGCTGGTTATCAGCTGTACGGTATAAATCATTTCCTTCTCTCGCTAAGTTCCTTGTATCCATCGCAACACGCACATCAATTTGCCCGAGATTTTGTCCATTTTCACTCACAGTTCCATCTGCATTCACTTTGAAATTCTCACTCTGAACCGTAATTGGCTGACCTGTGACAGAAAGAAGGGCACGTCCATTGATAGTCAACTGATTTTGTGCGTTCATTGTAATTGAGCTGCTTTTCGTATAACGAACGCCTTCTGGTGTATTGACCGCATAAAAAAGCGCTGATTTCTGATTGGTCTCCGGGTTGATCGGCACATTATTTTCGACTAGTGCGACATCCGTTGTTTGATCTGTTGTTTTTAAAGTTCCTTGTGTAAATTGAGGAATCAGTTCCTGCATATATGTCCCCGTATTAATGCCGCCAATCGGCGTTTGCTGTGGAACACTAAAACCTTTGCCTGAGGAAGTTTGGAAACGTCCTGACTCCATTCGGCTTAGCAGCATTTCTGGAAATGCCCGCATGGTCCCCTCATCCGCTTTATATCCTGGCGTATTCGCATTTGCGATATTATTTGAAAGCATTTCTGTCCGCCGCTCTTGAGCGATCATGGCAGATGTTGCGGTATATAGTCCTTTTAACACGTGCTCACCTCATTAAAATTCTTTCACATGACCTAAACACAATCTTCTATGAAATATATCGGCATATTTGCAGGGTTCTTTAATAAAAATCCCCCATTCTTTCGAAAAAGAATGAGGGACATCATTAGCTGAGTTTACGCTTTGGCAGCTTGTCCATATTATCAAGCATGACGCCAGTACCAACAGCTACGCAATCCATCGGATTCTCAGCCACGAAAACTGGTACTTTCAGCTCTTCTGCAAGCAATTGATCAAGCCCGTTTAGAAGAGCTCCGCCACCTGTAATGATGACGCCGCGATCAATAATATCAGCTGATAATTCAGGCGGTGTTCTCTCAAGAACTTGCTTCGCAGCCTGAACAATCGCAGATACAGATTCACGCAATGCTTCTTCTACTTCTTTGCTTGTGACGGTAATCGTTCTTGGTAATCCTGTCACCATGTCTCGTCCACGAATTGAAATCTCTTCATGACGTGCGTCTGGGAATACCGTTGCAACTTGGATCTTAATATCCTCAGCCGTGCGTTCACCGATCAACAGCTTGTACTCTTTTTTAATGTAGTTGAGAATTTCCAGATCAAATTTATCTCCAGACATTTTAATAGAAGAGGCGGTTACAATGTCACCCATTGAGATGACAGCGATATCTGTCGTTCCGCCTCCAATATCTACGACCATGTTTCCACTTGGCTGAAAAATATCCATACCAGCACCAATAGCTGCTACTTTCGGCTCTTCTTCAAGAAATACATGCTTACCGCCGCTTTTTTCAGCAGCTTCTTTGATCGCCTTCTGCTCAACAGATGTAATGTTTGTTGGGCAGCAGATGAGCATACGCGGCTTTGAGAATAGCCCTTTCACATTTAATGAGTTAATAAAATGCTTGAGCATCGCTTCAGTTACTTCAAAATCAGCAATTACGCCATCTTTTAATGGACGAATCGCAACAATATTCCCAGGCGTACGTCCAACCATACGTCTAGCCTCTTCTCCAACAGCCAAAACTTTCCCGCTGTTTTTGTCAAGAGCTACAACAGATGGTTCATTTAACACAATTCCTTTTCCTTTGACATGAATCAGTACATTGGCAGTACCAAGATCAATTCCAATATCCCTAGCAAACATCTATATATATCCTCCTTGAAAATCTGTTTCCATAGCAAATACCACATTCTGCCCTAATTATATATTCTATCATAATTTGCAGAAAAAAAGATATTTCTTTACAAAAGTCTTTACAAAATTTGTGGTTAGAAACTACCGATATGAGGAAGATATATATATCATGTTTAAGAACAAAGAACTAATCTTATTGTTTCACAGGCTCGCCTTCTAAAATTTCTTCTTTTTTATACTTTAATTTAGTGGCTTCTCCCCCTCGCAAGTGGCGGATTGATTTATGATAATCCAGTATCTCCTTCACTTCATTAGCCAGATCTGGATTAATTTCTGGCAGTCTTTCTGTTAAATCCTTGTGTACAGTACTTTTAGAGACTCCAAATTCTTTCGCAATTACACGAACGGTTTTCTTTGTCTCCACGATATACTTTCCTATCTTGATTGTTCGCTCTTTGATGTAATCGTGCACACCACTCGACCTCCCTAAAATGGATGTGAGAAGTGTGAAATGAGATCCGTATCAATATTGTCCATTTTCAGCGGCGCTTGTTCGTCTTAATTCCTCATCCATTAGGTAGTAAATGCCAAACACGATCCCTCACCTCAAACACTCTCTTTGTCAGGTTTGTAACAGTGTATTAGCATTGCATAGGGAATATGCTAAAAATGAAGATGGGACAAGGGATTTATCAGAAAATGCAATCATTTCGAGTGGCGAAAATTTTCACTTTACAAGAATGGGTCGAGCACGTAAAATAGAAAAGGTGATTTTATTTACCTAGCTAAATATTGAATAAAGGTGATCATATGGATACGTTAAATAGAGAGTGTTTACATCAAATACACCAAAGCGCCAGGTTGCTGTCTAAAAAGGCGAACGAAGCGCTTGCTGCTTATGACTTGTACATGTCCCAATGGACTGTACTTTTTTGTTTGGATACATTCGGCCCGAAAACCCAAAAAGACATTTGGACATATTTGAACGTCGAAGCCCCAACCATTACCCGAACCGTAACCCGTCTAGAAGCAAATGGCTGGGTGAAACGTGTACAAGGAAAAGACAAACGTGAAAATCTGATCGTGATGACAGATGATGCTAAGGCCCGATTTGAAGAAATCAAACGTACGATGGAACAATTTGAAGAAGAATGTCTTTCAAATTTCACCCACGAAGAAAAACAACTCCTCCATACACTTTTACACAAATTATCAACTGAATAGGAAGTGACATACATCATGAACGAACGCATTTGGACGAGAGACTTTATCATGATTGTCCTGGTGAATTTATTTACGTTCACCTCTTTTTATGCCCTTTTAACCTTGCTACCTATTTACACAATGGATGAACTAAATGGAACAGAATCACAGGGCGGTCTCCTTGTGACGGTCTTCTTATTGTCTGCCATTGTGACAAGACCGTTTTCAGGAGCGATTATTGAGAAATTCGGTAAAAAACAGATGGCGATTTTCTCATCAACGGCTTTTGCCTTACTCACTTACTTATACATCCCAATTGATCAATTCCAAACGCTTCTCATGCTGCGTTTCGTGCAGGGCATCTTTTTTAGCATTTTGACGACAGTAACCAGTGCCATTGCGGCAGATATGATTCCAAAACATAAACGTGGGGAAGGACTCGGCTACTTTGTCATGTCCATGAACCTCGCTGTGGTCATCGGTCCATTTATCGCACTGAATCAAGTAGGAAAAGTAGGATTCCATTCCTTATTCCTTCTTTTTTCCATTATCGTTACCATTGGTGCCGCTTTTACGATGCTGATCAGACAGCCAGAGCTTGAAGATGGGGGTAGTGTCGTCTTCCGATTTACTTTTTCTCATCTGTTTGAAAAAGGTGCATTAAAAACAGCGGCAGTCGGCATCATTATTTCCTTCTGTTATTCGCCGATCATTTCATTTATTTCAGTCTATGCCAATTCCCTTGACTTGATGGGGGCAAGCAGTTATTTCTTTATTGTGTTTGCGGCAGCAATGCTTGGATCACGTCCATTTACAGGCAGACTTTTTGACCGAGTAGGACCTCACATTGTGATCTATCCTTCGATTGCTCTTTTTGCGATTGGTTTATGGATGCTGACAGCTACACATTCAGCTACAATGCTTCTTCTATCAGGTGGTGTCATTGGACTTGGCTATGGATCGCTAGTACCATGTTTACAAACACTTGCCATTCAGCACTCACCAGCTCACCGTACAGGCTATGCGACGGCTACTTTCTTCACTTTATATGATACGGGTATTGCTGCTGGCTCATTTGTATTTGGTCTTCTTGTCAGCTTCACAGACTTTTCAAACGTATATCTCATTGCAGGTATTGTTGTCTTGCTCAGTATGTTTGTTTTTTATTGGAGTGAACGAAAGCCCCAAGAAGCAGAAGCACAGAAGGTCTCCCTATCAGAATAGGATTCTATTTTAAACTTCAACGGAAACATGCTAAAATATAGGATGTTTCAAATAGACGATTATTTGAAAAATAGTTGGCATTAAGCGAAGGTATAGGTGATGTTTTGAATTACGAATTGTTTAAAGTGATACACGGGATGGCTCATCATTCTGAGTTTTTAGATCAGGCCATGATTTTCATTACGAAAAAGGCCATTCTTGTGTACGCCCTTGTCTTATTGATTTGCTGGTTTTTAGGTAATCACAAATTTAAGAAGCATGTCTTCTTTTCCGGTGTAACGGGTATCGCGGCACTTATCGTCAATTTTGCGATTACACTGTTTCATTATGAGGAGCGGCCGTTTGTGGCGCATAAAGTCGACACACTCATTCCGCACTCAGCAGATGCTTCCTTCCCAAGTGACCATACAACAGGTGCACTGGCTCTTTCACTTGCCATTCGATCTCGTAATAAAAAGCTTGGCAACATCTTGCTCGTCTTTGGATTACTCACAGGATTCTCCCGCATCTGGGTCGGTCACCATTATCCATTAGATGTTTTAGGCAGCTTGGTCGTATCGATTGTGGTCGTCTTTATCATGAATAAATTATGGAAATTCTTTAACTCTCCAATTGATCGCATCGTTACTTTCTATGAGACAATTGTAGGGAAAATATTTAGAAGGAAGCAAAAGGATCAGGGCTCTGACCTGTCTAACTCTTAAGCGGCTTGCGATAACGTGATGAAGAATCTTCTTCCACTTATCGCGCCGCTTTTTTTATTGACTGTCCTCCTCTAACCTTGTTCGAAAAATAAAGACTGACACCGATGCCGATAAGGGAAATCATAATCAACGTCCAGCCTAACTGCTCAAAATGAGGACCAGCAATTTCATCACCAAACAGCATACCGAGGACAGCAGACGACAGAATGGAACCAAGGTAGCGGCATGTTTGAAAAAGCCCAGAGGACGTGCCAATCATATACTGAGGGCTTGCCTTGAGCATCGCAGCTTGCAGTGCAACATTTCCAATCCCGTAACTAAGTCCAAGCAGCGCTAGAACCAGCCCTTTTCCCCATAATGGTGCCGGAATAAAAAAGAAGGTCATCGCAGACGCCCCAGCCAGCATCAATACCGCACTGGCTAATACCGGATGGCGTTCATCCCCGCGGTCCACCCACTTACCCGTCAGCGGAGAGACAATGATGCTCACCCCAGACATGCAAAGCATAAAAAGACCCGTCATTTCCACACGCCAGCCTAATTCATCTTGGAAATAGCTCGGCAAACCAAAGAAAAGACAATAGAAAAAGATATTTAAAATGATAAATTGCACATACACGAGTGAAAGTCGCTGCTCCTGTCTGAACATCCGAATTTGAATAAACGGTTCATCCACCTGATACTCCCACCAAATAAAAGCGCCTGCACTCAAGAGACAAAGAATCCCCTGTACATATTGAATGCCATGACCTAGTGATAATAAAAACGAAAGCAGAAGGACAATACAAACTGTAAAAAGCAGCATCCCTGGCAGATCGAGCTTCCGTACCGTTTCACCTATACGCAGCTTTCTCTTTTTCTGCTCCTTTGGAAACAAAGATAGTCCAAGAAAGAAGCTGATTAAAATAAAAGGCAGATTCACTAAAAAGATAGCCGGCCAGCCGCCGATTGTCATTAAAAAGCCGCCAAGTGTCGGTCCAAGCGCCGTCATCGCTGAAGCAAAAATGGACAATACCGCTAACGCCGATGCCTGCTTGTCTTGAATATGATCCCGAATGAGTCCGACACCGGAAGGATAAATGGCACTGCTCCCAATTGCCTGCAATAGCCGGATCACAATCAGCACCGCAAACGTCGGGGCAAACGGCGCACAGATGGCTGAGACCGCGACAAGACCCAGTCCGAATAAAAATAATGTTCTCCGGCTCATCACATGATCCCCAACCCGGCCGCTCACCGGCTGCGTCACCGCACTAGCTAAATAAAAAGACGAAATAAGCCAAGATACAGTCGTAAATGACAAACCGAATTCATGCTGGATTTGATGCAAGGCCAAAGAAATCATTGAGGAATTCAACGGATTTAACATGGTCCCAAAGGCAATCGCAGTTAAAAAGACTTTTCGGTTGTCCCTCCACTTCTTCATACACCGACCCCCTCTTTGTGTTCTGACATGTTTCCTTCCGTTATTATGAGATTCATTTCCCTTTTTTACCCTGATCAATTCAAGTTCTCTCTTGGAAAAGCAAGACATACATTTTAAAAAGGGCGAGTGTTGGAAAAACACATATAAAATTGAGAATATGAGGAACAAATGGTAAGATGCTACACATATTTAAAAGCCTACTTTCTCCTTATATGGAGAACGGCTGAAAAGGAGGAGAAGCTTATTATTAAGAAAAGACGGTTTTGGGTCCCAGCCCTTTTCTCGGTTGCAGTATTACTTCTGTCTTCGTGTGGTGCAAATGAAACAAATGGGAACGGAGATAAACGTAATTCTACAGCGAAAGGGTCGCCAATTTTGGAGGATGGAAAATTTATATTTGCAGCATCAGGTGAATTTCACCCGTTCAGTTACATGGATGGAAATCAGATGTCAGGCTTTGATATCGATGTAGGCAATGCGATTAGTGACAAACTAGGCCTCGAGCCTATACAGAAGAAATATAAATTCGCAGGCATCGTTGAAGGTGTGAAATCAGGAAAATTTGATGCGGCAGTTGCAAGTCATACCATCAATGAGGAACGAAAAAAACACGTCCTTCTTTCTAAGCCATACTACTACTCTGGTCCGCAAATTTTCACAAGACCTGGAGCAGACATTCAACATGCTGATGATTTAAAAGGCAAAGAAATCGCTGTTTCAAAAGGCTCATCCTACGCTGATATTGCAAAGGAACATAGCGGACAGGAACCAAAATATTACGACAGTGATGTAGTCGCTTTAGAAGCACTAGCCAACGGAAAACACAATGCAGTCGTGACGGATTTCGCCACAGGTGCAGAAGCCATGAAGAAAAAATTAAAGATTGAAGCACAAGAAAGACTCGGACAAAGCGAGCAGGCAATTGCTGTATCTAAAGAAAATGAACAGCTCATAAAAGAGATCAACGATGCGATTGACGCATTAAAAAAGGACGGAACATTAAAACAAATTAGCGAGAAATACTTTGATGAAGACATCACGGTCAAACAAAATTAAAACCACGATTGTGCGCCTTTTTTAGGCGCACTTTCTTCAAATGGAGATGATTGTTTTGCCTAGCCTATCACATTTTTTTCAGACGCTGATTGATTCAAGAGGTATTTTTTTAGAAGGAATGCTACTCACGTTACAGCTCACTGTGATCAGCATCTTCATCGGCATGTTCATCGGGCTTTTCTTTGCTTTATTGAAAATATCACGCGTGGCTGTCTTCGGTTATATCGCCAACGCCTATATCTTCCTTGTACGCGGCACACCACTGATTGTTCAAATTTTCATCCTATATTTTGGACTGACAGAATTAAATATCCCCGACTTCTGGGCCGCTTCCATTGCGCTCGCCTTTCATAATGGAGCGTATATAGCAGAAATATTCAGAGGTGCCATCCAATCAATCGATCAAGGGCAAAAAGAGGCTGGACGCTCTCTTGGCATGGGGCGTTTTCTAACAATGAGACGTATTATTCTCCCGCAAGCGATGCGGCGTGCCCTCCCTCCTCTTGGCAACCAGTTCATTATTGGCTTAAAAGATTCATCACTCGCCGCCTTTATTAGCGTCAATGAACTATTTAACGTCGCCACGACCCAAGGCTCAAACAGCTTTGACAATATGACCTATTTACTTGTTGTAGCCGTCTATTACTTAGTTCTTGTCCTGCTGTTAACATTCGCTGTCCAAACCTTTGAGAAGAAACTATCAGTCAGTGACCATTAGGAGGAGAAACATGACAGAATCAAAGGAACTCATTCGTGTTGAAAAACTCAATAAACACTTCGGAGAACTGCATGTTTTAAAGGATATCGACCTCACTGTTTATGAAAATGATGTGGTCGTCTTAATTGGAGCCAGTGGCTCTGGAAAAAGCACCTTGCTCCGCTGTATGAACTTTTTAGAAATCAAAAATGATGGAGAAATCGTCATTGATGGCAGCCCTGTTCACCCAAAACGCGATCAATTAAACGAGATGCGGCAAAAAATAGGCATGGTGTTTCAGCATTTTAACCTCTTTCCGCATAAAACTGTGCTTGAAAACATCATCGAAGCGCCTGTTATGGTGAAAAAAACAAAAAAGGCTCAAGCTGTATCAGAAGCCAATGCCCTGTTAGAAAAGGTCGGACTTGCGGATAAAGCCAACGTATATCCTTCTAAGCTATCAGGCGGTCAAAAGCAGCGTGTGGCTATTGCAAGAGCTCTCGCCATGAAACCAGATGTCATGTTATTTGACGAACCTACGTCTGCCCTCGATCCAGAGCTTGTAGGCGAGGTACTGCAAACAATGAAAAGTCTCGCAAAAGAAGGCATGACGATGGTCATCGTCACACATGAAATGGGCTTTGCGAAAGAAGTCGCCGATCGTGTCGTCTATATGCACGAAGGCCGTATCGTCGAAGAAGGCACGCCATCAAAATTGTTCGATTCCCCTCAAGAGGAACGAACCAAGCTTTTTCTCAGCTCCATTTTATAGGTCAAACGCCCTTTATTTTTCGTGCTCAATGCACGTTTTTTCTCATATTTCACGAACTTTTCATCCATTTATATTGAATATAACCAAAAACCATGTAAGATTACCTTACATGAATATGTCATATATGACTTTTCTCTCTATAATGAAGAATTAAGAAATCAATTAATTCTGAATGATTCAGGGGGAATGCAGCATGCAAATGGGTGATACAGTATTTATGTTCTTCTGCGCACTACTCGTGTGGTTAATGACACCGGGTTTAGCCTTATTCTACGGAGGACTCGTGAGAAGTAAAAACGTCTTAAGTACAACCATGCACAGCTTAACTTCACTAGCGATCGTCTCTATCGTATGGATCATGTTTGGCTATTCCTTGGCTTTTGCGCCAGGCAATGCATGGATTGGAGGCTTAGACTGGATTGGATTAAAAGGCGTTGGCTTTGAACCTGGTCCCTACAGTGAGACCATCCCACATTCATTGTTCATGATGTTCCAAATGACCTTTGCCGTCTTAACAACAGCCATCATCTCAGGTGCCTTTGCTGAACGAATTCGTTACTCAGCGGTCGTTGTGTTTACACTCCTTTGGGTCACATTTGTATACGCGCCAGTCGCACACTGGGTATGGGGAGGCGGTTGGATTGGCGAAATGGGTGCGCTCGACTTCGCTGGAGGAAACGTGGTTCACATTTCATCAGGTGTTGCAGGTCTAGTCGTAGCGATTGTGCTCGGGAAGCGTAAAGAAGCAGCAAGCTCTTCTCCTCACAATTTGATTTATACTCTTCTTGGCGGAGCTGTCATTTGGTTTGGATGGTTTGGCTTTAACGTTGGAAGTGCCCTTACCTTAGACAGTGTCGCAATGTATGCCTTTATTAACACCAATACAGCTGCTGCTGCGGGAATCATCGGCTGGCTGTTAGTCGAGTGGATGATCAACAAAAAACCGACCATGCTCGGCGCGATTTCTGGAGCCATCGCAGGTCTTGTGGCAATTACACCTGCCGCCGGTTTTGTCACACCTTTTGCTTCTATCATCATCGGAATTATTGGCGGGATTGTGTGTTTCTGGGGAGTCTTCTCACTCAAAGCCAAATTTGGCTATGATGATGCACTAGATGCATTCGGTCTTCACGGAATTGGCGGGACTTGGGGAGGAATTGCAACCGGGCTTTTCGCAACAACCTCTGTCAATGACGGTGGAGCCAATGGATTATTCTACGGAGATCCCAGCTTACTTTGGAAGCAAGTCGTCGCTATTGTTGCCACTTATGCCTTTGTAGCTGTTGTGACATACGTAATCATCAAAGTGGTCAATCTCTTCTTTAAGATTCGCGCAACCGAAGAAGAAGAATCAGTGGGTCTTGATTTAACCATGCATGGGGAAAAAGCTTATCAAGATTAAAGAAAAAGGGGTGTCTCTATGAGCAAAATGTATAAAGTGGAGATTGTCACACGTCCAGCCAATTTTGAAACATTAAAGGTGGAGCTTGGAAAGATTGGTGTTACTTCCATTACCTTTTCGAATGTACACGGCTGCGGTTTACAAAAGGGACATACAGAGCTATACCGTGGCGTCAAAAAGGAAAGTAATGTGTACGAACGATTAAAGATTGAAATCGTCCTAAGCGAAGTACCTGTCGAACAGGTCGTTGAAACAGCTCAAAAGGTACTTCGTACAGGCGAACCAGGGGATGGGAAAATTTTTATATATGAGATAGAAAATACAATCAACATTCGGACAGGTGAAGAAGGACCTGCCGCTCTTTAAACCATCCTCCGCCGAGTGCGGGGATTTTTTAAAGACAGAAAAAAACCTCTGCATGATTCATATACAGAGGTTTCAAGAATTAAGATTGTTTTGTTTCTTCAGATTGACTGCTGTCTTTAGAGGAATCAGAAGACTTTTCTTGATCAGAGGATTTCCCCTTCTCATCAGACTTTTCTTCAGATTTTTCTCCAGCAGGCTCTTTGGCCTTATCTTCAGCAGCAGGTTCCTTCGTTTTTTCATCAGCTTTTGGCTGAGCAGGTTCTTTTGCTTCTTCCGTCACTTCTTGCGCGGCCTTTTCAATAGTTGAAACAGGCTTGTCAATGAAGCTAAGTGGATTAAGCGCTAAACCTTCCATACGAATTTCAAAATGCACATGGTTGCCGCTTTCAGCACCATAAAGATTTTTACCAGAAGCACCGATGACATCATTCTGCTTCACTTCATCGCCTTCTTTAACACTCACCTGTGACAACGATTGATAAACAGTCGATAATCCATCTTCATGTTCAATTTCAACGACGTGACCGAGAACTGGATCTTTTTTCGCTTGAACCACTGTTCCACTAAGAGCAGCTGTGACATCAAACACTTTGCCATCTTTATCTGCAAGATCAATACCTTTGCTCAAGGTATAGGTGTTATTATAGTTTACAAGTGCTGCTTCTTTTTCTTTTTGATCAGCATCTGCTTCATAGAACTTTTTCACGACAGAAACATTATCAGAATTCTGGACTGGCATGGCAACATTTTCAATTGGCTTTCCAACTTCAACGGCATCATCACGCTGTTCTTGCCCTGTTTGATTTCCATCAGATAGTTGGTCTTTCACATCTTTTGATACAGCTTGATACCAAAGAACGGCTGTTAACACGACCGCTGCGCTGACCAAGTAAATTGCAGGGAATACCCAGCGCTTACGGAAAAATTGCTGAACTTTTGTGATTTTGGAAGTACGTTTCTTTTCTTCCTCTCTCATTTTTCATCACCTCAGCAACATTCTGAACACTTTTCAAAAAATATATACACACGAAATCATTTTTCTTTTTATTTTGCGCAATCGCATCAATAATATGTATGATGAATGAAAAAAAGATGGGGGACTTTAATGTGAAAACTTTCAACCGTATAGCAACAGAAGATGACCTCAAAGCAATCGTTGATATTTACAATTCGACTATTGCTTCAAGAGAAGTAACCGCCGATACAGAACCAGTTTCAGTTGAAGACCGCCGGCAATGGTTTTTGAATCATTCAGAGAAAAGACCTCTCTATGTGAAAACAGATGAGGATGGACATATTTACGGCTGGCTCAGCTTTGAAACGTTTTATGGAAGACCTGCATACAACGGGACCGTTGAAATGAGTATTTACTTAAACCAAGACGATCGAGGGAAAGGCTTAGGGTCACTTTTTTTACAAGAGGCCATTGAGTTGGCACCTTCACTAGGCATTCGAACATTACTCGCCTTTATTTTCGGGCACAACGAAGCCAGCATTCGATTATTTAAAAAGCACGGCTTTGAAACATGGGGTCACCTGCCACGCATCGCAGAAATGGACGGCAGCAGGTACGATTTAGACATTCTAGGAAAAGAATTATAAAATGAGCGTCTCTCCAACAAAGAGACGCTTCAGATTGTTGACAAAGGGCTAAAATGATCTTGATTTTAGCCCTTTGTCTTCTTTTCAGCGTGATAGAAAACCTTTGCAGTCAAGGAAGGACGAGTACTGGAGCGGAGCGAATTTGACATTCGTGAGCACCAGCACGCAGGACTGACAACGAATGCGAGGGTTTGTCTACATGCTGGAGCGTCTCTCCAACAAAGAGACGCTTTTTTATGATGCGTGTAACAGCTGTTCAAACTGTTTCGCATTTTGAACAGATTTTCTTTGGAGGATGATGCCATGTTCATCTATCAGAATCGCTTGCGGAACAACAGTTACCCCATACAGCTCCATGATTTGCGAAGAGCGCATATACACAGCTTGATCAGGCAGCAATTGAAGGAGCAATGCATCATCTCCTTGTTCATCTCCATTGATGAAAATGAATTGAGTATCATCGCTAGAGATGTGCTGATGCATATCAGACAAAATGCTTTTGCATGTCATACAAGTGGTATTTACAAATAACAGCATCACGGCTCTTCCGTTCTGTAAATACTCCTTTAAAATGACCTTATTCCCTGAATGTGTATAGCTACGAAATAACGGCGCAGTATCACCAACATCCGCTTCCTTTAATTCAATCCCATCAAGGGATTTAATTTTACTCATAAATTTTCCGATAAAGCGGGCAAGCAAAAACACGACCGCCAGCTGAGCAATGACAATGAATAACACAATAATTAGTAGAATATCAGTCATTTCACTTAGTCTCCTTCTATAAACGATTCAAATTGATTCATCCATTTTCTTTTGAACATCATGATTGTTTTCCCAACCGCTATAATCAAACAGACAGCCACTGCAATCAAAAAACAAATAATATGAAGTGGCCACGGAATTGTTTCTACATAGGGATGTACATAAAACAACCCAATCACAAGTTCCAGCATCGACACATTACGAATCACAATTCCCCAGTGAAGATGGTCATTTTCAAGCAAACCTCCACAGCCGCATGAAATGTTACGATGTCCTCTCAATAAATTGAAGGTGACCGCTCCAGTATAGATACATAAAAGTGCTGTAAGACCAATCGCAGGTACAAGAGACATGTTCCACACGAACAATAAACCCGTACAAGCCAATTCAACAGTCAAAAACAAATAAAACATGGGCGCCGTGAGCGTAGGAGGCAGCAATCGATAAGCATTCATCTGCTGAATATGCGCCGTTTGTTTTCTCACTTTATCAAGCCATGCACCTGCAAAGATGATTCCTAATAAATAGACACCTATAAAATAAAAGACACTCACCTTACGCCATCTCCTTTTGTTGAAATAGTTGGGATTGTGCCTCGTAAAGCCTTTTGTACTCTCCATCTAGCGCCATTAGCTCTTCATGGTTCCCCTCTTCAACGAAAGCACCATCTTTCATCACGATAATCCGGTCTGCTAAGCGGGCCGCTCCCATACGATGTGTGATAAACAAGACCCCTTGCTCCTGCGTATGATCGAATAGCTTTCGAATGAGTGAAATCTCCGATAGCGGATCGAGAGCAGAAGTCGGTTCATCTAAAATGATAAAATCACTTTCTCTAAAAAAGGTTCTCGCCATTGCAAGCTTTTGCCATTGTCCCCCAGATAGTTCATGACCTTCTTCAAAAAACCGGCCAAGCTGCGCATCGTATGTTTCTTCCATTTGATGAATTCTTTTCTCTATGCCTGCTTGCCGTGCAGCTGAGATCATGCGCTCTTCATCATCTATTTCGTCAATACGGCCAAATCCAATGTTTTCTTTCACAGTGAATTCGTACTTCATAAAATCTTGAAAAAGGACGGCCATTCTCGCATGATATGATTTTTTATAAAGGGTCGAAATCGATTCACCATTGACCTTTTGCATATTCGGCTTGTCTGGATCATATAAACCGGTCAAGCATTTAATCAAGGTCGTCTTACCTGATCCGTTATCCCCCACCAATGCAATGCGTTCACCTTTATCGATATGAAAATGTATATGTTCAATAGCAGGCGTTTTCATATTCGGATAGGTAAAAGAGAGATTTTCTAGCGTAATGGACTGAATACATTCAATCCTCCGAAGCGATGCCGCTTCCTCTGTCTGCTCATCAATTTCTTCTTCTCTCTTTTGAAAAGCTCTCATTTCATCAATATAGAGACTCGTTTCATATAAACTAGAACATTCCCTCGTCAAATCCTGAAAACCACTTTGAATATTTTGCACAGCTTGGAGCACAGCGACAAACGTACCCGCAGCTAATTTCTTTTGAAAGATAAGAAAGACAATAAAAAGACCGCAGCACACATAGGCAAATGTCATAAGCAATCCACCTGCCATCTCCCAGCGAACCTGACGTTTTAGTAATTTATATTTTTCATCTGCACTTTTTACATAATGGCCTTTCCATTTTTGAAGAAGGTAATTTCCTATTCCATATAAACGGATTTCCTTCAATGAATCTCGCTGCGCAACAAGATCAGACACATACATTTCTCTTCGATCATTTGCCGTTAACATGCGGTTTAATTGATACCGTGCGCCTCCAAAGAAAAGCTCAATCCACAAGACAGGCAGAGTACATAAGATCAGAATGACCGCCAAGCCCCAATGGATACCAATCATATAAATGAGAAGTGATACAACAGTAATCAATGCGCTCATGATTGTAAAAATACTTCTAACCATACTCAGAACATGCTGATGACTGTTCATCACACGTTGACTTTCATTATAAAAAGACGGGTGTTCAAATGTAATATATGGAAGCTTGATCGCTTTTTGAAGCAATTCACCCTTCAAATGCAAACCAATCAGATTTGTCGCTTTCTGCTGACTAAGCTGAAGAATGAATTGAAGCCCATATCCTAAAATCACAATGACCATTTGCAACCCAAATAACCTTAAGACCTTTTGAATATCTCCTGAAGAAGTCATGAATAAAATAATTTCATTAATCAATGTTTGAATAATCCAGACACTAGCCAAAGGCATAAAGCCAACGATCACTTGGATGAATAGAGTTAACAGAAGATATGATCGACTTCTTTTCCAAGTATAGGAGATTGCATATAAACAATGGTTCACTGTACTCATCAAACGCTCCACCTTACACCATTTAGTATAATTGACATATTTTTGATATTTATATTATGATAGCTCTGCGTAACTTCATTCTGAGAGGACGATATACGATGACTTCAATCTTACTTTTACAGCTAACTCTTATTCTTTGTAGCCTTTTATTGACGATCGGAATCATTATCTATTTAAAACACCAGATGGAATTAATCATCTTACCGATCCAGCATGTTGGACAAAAATTTGTTCATCCGCTACTCGAAAAACCATCACCTATTCAAATAAATGATCTACTGCAAACCAATCACAAGCAGCAGCTGCTTGTATTCACTGACACAGCATGTCCGCATTGCATCCCATCACTGGAACAATTCCTAGAAACGAAAAAGCAGCGTCAATTAGACATTTCTTTTAGTATTTTGCTAAAGAATGGGAAAGAAGAGGATCAAGAATTATATCGTGATAACCAAACCAACATGCGAATTATCTCAGTGGACGAACAAATGATAGGCGCCTTTCATATTGAAGAGTTTCCATATTACATCATGGTAGAAGAAGATGAAACAATCTCATATGCAGCCCCTTTTCCGGATGGTCTTTATTCAAGGTTTTCTGCAAAATAAACATAAATGAGGCATGTGAAGATAACAAACACACGCCTCATTTTTTTATTGGTTTGGATCTGCCAGAACATCCTGATCCTTTTCCCTTGCGGCGATTTCACTCGCTTCACTTGAAGCTGCGGCTTGTTCCTCAGCTTGTTCAAACTCACTGCGAGCCTCATTTGAAATATCTACTTGGTCACCATGCTGATTCACAGTAACGGACGAAGAAGACGATTCTTTTTGAACCTCTTTCTCTAGTTCCTTTAATTTAGACACATGAAGCTCTAAATCTTTTCCTTGCTGAACTAGAGTCAGTTGTTGAAATAATGCCTTTCTCTCTTCTGGAGAATGGTCGCCTTGAACAATTTTCGCTGCTTCGTTTAAAAAAGAATTGGATGTTTGACTTGCTTGACGACTGTTTGACGTCTGCATAGCATTTGTTAAGAATGAAATTGAAGATATGCTCATGCGTTCACATCCTATTAAATAAAATCCTTGAATTTAGCAGCCACATCTAATGCGTTCTTGGCTAGTACAAATCTCACCTGTATCACGATCCACGTAGTAACGGAAAGTTCCAACACCTTGAAGGAAACAAGTTGGTGCTGATTTGCATGAAGTGACTAATTTTTGCAAAATACATCTTGAAGCTGCAGGTTGAACGTTGGTCATTTTGTTTAAGAAACGATCTAACATATGAATTCCACCTTCCAATTTTTATGGTAATACAACACAATAATAACCAATTACAAGACAACTAACAACATATTTTGATAATTTTACTAATTATTTTTAACTACTAATCTCATTTATGACATAAATTGTCGTTAAAATTCATAGTAAATGTTACTTTTTTCTTATTCGAAGATAATTTATTTATCCATAAATAGTAAAGTGAAGATAGAAATTTTTAAAAATTGTTCTACATTCACTCTTCCTAAAGTACTACCTGCTCAAGTATGATAAAGAGTGAATACATAAAGGAGTGAACACCATTGCAACAAACTGAGAAAATCATTCAATCTCTTCATTCGATCACAAAGTGGGGAAAAGTTGGTAGTATATTTCTCTATATTTCAGGTGGCTTAGCTATTCTTATTGGTTTTTGGCTTGTTCTTCCTGCTGCCCTTGGCGTCTTCCTCATTATGATGGGAATCCATGTACAAAAATCTGTAAACGCAGCGGAACAATTAATTCAAGCTCCTGATACTTCTTATGAAGAGTTATTAGAACAATATGCTAAGATGATGAAAATGCAGACGCTATTTGCCATATCAAGTATTGTCGCAGCCATTCTCTCATTCATCGCCATTATCCTGATGCTGATATTAGGCGGTCTAGCATTTCTTCAAGAAATTCCTAGTGACATTCAGCAATATGAAGGTGAATACGAGGAAGAGCTTGGTGACTTTTATTAATCGAGAGGGGTATCAATGAACATTCGATACCCCTTTTGTTTGATATTTGGCATCGTTTTACCCTTCTAAGCTTGACATTCTATCTTGATCATTTTAAAATACAAATCGTAACTATTACGAATTAAAGGAGGGTCCTATTACTGATGCGTGTGAAAATTACCTTGGCCTGTACGGAAACTGGTGACAGAAACTATATCACAACAAAGAATAAAAGAACGAATCCGGATCGACTGGAGTTAAAAAAATATTCTCCTCGGTTAAAGAAATATACCCTTCATAGAGAAACAAAATAATTTTTTAGGTTTCAAATCGTAATCATTACTTTTTAAGAGAGGCGGAAATGAACATGAGCATTGGCAAAGGGACAGAAAGAAATGAATAAGCGAATACCCGTTACAGTATTAAGTGGTTTTTTAGGAGCTGGAAAAACAACGATATTAAATCATGTACTACAAAATCGTAAAGGGTTAAAAGTAGCTGTTATTGTTAATGACATGAGCGAAATTAATATTGATGCAGAACTAATCAAACAAGGCGGTGAGCTCTCTCGATCAGATGAGAAGCTAGTTGAATTATCTAATGGTTGTATTTGCTGCACATTAAGAGAAGATTTGTTAATCGAAGTAGAGCGCCTATGTAAGACTGGTCATATTGATTATATTGTCATTGAGTCAACAGGTATTAGTGAACCTATTCCAGTCGCGCAAACTTTCTCTTATATTGATGAAGAAATGGGGGTAGATTTGACGCGCTTTTGCCGGCTAGACACGATGGTCACTGTTGTAGATGCGAACCGTTTCTGGACCGACTTCCAGTCAGGAGAAAGTCTATTAGACCGTAAACAAGCCGTTTCCGATGATGACGAACGAGAAATTTCCGATTTACTGATTGATCAAATTGAATTTTGCGATGTGTTGATTATCAATAAGTGTGATCTAGTATCAAACTCAGAATTAGACCGACTTGAGCACGTGCTGACCACACTTCAACCAGAAGCATCTATCATCAGAACCTCAAAAGGGCAAGTAAAGCCAAGTGACATTTTAAATACTGGTTTATTCGATTTTGAAAAGTCCAGTGCTTCTGCTGGCTGGATTAAAGAAATCAACGCTGGGCATTCTCAGCATACGCCAGAAACAGAAGAATACCAAATCTCATCCTTTGTTTATGAAAGAAGACTTCCCTTCCATACTGGCAGGTTAAATAATTGGTTAGATCAGATGCCAGAGCAAATAGTTCGCGCTAAAGGATTTACATGGCTTGCCACACATCATGATTTAACCATTTTAATTTCACAGGCTGGAAAATCTGTTGCGATTGAACCAATTGCCTACTGGATTGCTGCCTTGCCTGAGCAAGAAAAAGCACAGATATTAAAGCAAGAACCAGAGCTTCTTGATGAGTGGGACGCAGAATTTGGTGACAGGCATACAAAACTTGTGTTTATTGGCGTAGATTTACCTAAAGCAGATATCATTCGCACACTTGATCAATGCTTACTCACACCTGAGGAATTTGATCAAGAATGGACTACGTTTGAAGACCCCTTTCAATGGAAAATCCAACATTAAGCCAGGAGGGTTTTAAGTGGCAAAGAAATCTAAAATTGCTAAAGAAAAAAAGCGGCAGCAGCTTGTATTGAAATATGCAGAATTAAGAAAAGAGTTGAAAGAAAAAGGTGAATATGAAGCTTTAAGGAAATTACCTAGAGACTCTTCCCCTACTCGCTTAAAAAACCGCTGTGAGTTAACCGGTCGTCCTAGAGGTTACTTACGAAAATTTAAAATGTCTAGAATTGCTTTTCGTGAGCTTGCCTATAAGGGCCAAATTCCAGGAGTGAAAAAATCGAGTTGGTAAAGATTGAGTTGATCTTATCACAGCTCCCATAAAAGTAAAGCAGTAAAAAATGTTGAAAAATCTACTTTCTAAGCATATCTCAACCTTTTTGAGCCACAAAATAACATTTTAAAAACCAGCAGAGTTTCTGCTGGTTTTTGATCATGACAGGATTCTAAGATGAATAGACCTATTTCTATAAAAGTATTTTCAACAATGATTATGACATTTTCTCTACTTTTCAAAAAATCATGATCATGATACTTTGTTGTCACTACCCACCGATGTATGACATTTCAACTTTTTTCTGATCTTTCTTCTGCTCTCTCTCAGCTGAATATTGATCATCTCTATTCGACCATAGTTCCTTCAATATGTTCTTTATATCTTCATTATCTTTTGTTGAGCGAATCACCCGCTTCAGATCAAAACCCGATGATGCAAAAAGACATGTAAACAATTCACCGCGAGCAGAAAGTCTCGCTCTATTACATGTTCCACAAAAGGCATCTGAAACAGAAGAAATAATGCCTATCTCTCCTGAACCATCTTGGTAAAAGAATCGGTTGGCTACTTCACCTGGATATTGAGGAGGTTCTGGTTTGATGGGAAATGTTGAATCAATTAGACCAATGATCTCTTTCTTTGTCATGACATGCTCTAGATTCCATTTATTCGTATTTCCGACATCCATGAACTCGATAAATCTGAGAACATGTCCTTCTTTTTTAAAGTAAGCTGCCATTGGTAAGACATCCTGATCATTCACACCTTTTTGAACAACCATATTGATCTTAATAGCAAGTCCAGCTTTTTTTGCAGCCTCAATCCCATCAAACACTTTTTGGATAGAAATATTCCTTCCGTTCATTTGCTTGAAACGGTCAGGGTTTAATGAATCCAAACTAATGGTGACTCTTTGAAGACCTGCTTTCTTTAACTTTTCAGCATATACAGGTAAAAGCGTTCCATTAGTTGTCATAGCAATATCTTCGATTCCTGGAATTTTCGAGAGCTTTTCTATTAAGATAGGCAAATCTTTTCGCATTAAGGGTTCACCACCCGTGATGCGTATTTTCACCACACCTAGGTCCTTTGCAAAAAGGGTAGCAAGCTGTTCAATTTCTTCGAAACTAAGCAGTTCTTCTTTATTCAAAAAAGGATAATCTGGTCCAAAAATTTCAGCAGGCATACAGTACGTACATCTAAAGTTACAGCGATCTGTTACTGAGATTCTTAAATCGCGCAATGGTCGATGTCTCTTATCCAATATACTGTCCATACTTTGCCTCCTATTCTGTTATACGCTGATGGTGAGTGTATATATTAAAAGATTCTCCTCTGACAAATCCAACTGTCGTGATATTTAATTCTTCTGCCATATTAAGCGCCAGCTCAGTTGGTGCTGATTTTGAGATGACGATCGACACTCCTAGTTTTGCTGCCTTCAATAGAACTTCTGACGATATCCGGCCGCTAAACACAAGGATTTTATCTCTAAGCGGAATTCGATGAAGTAAACAGTATCCATAGATTTTATCTAAAGCATTATGTCTTCCTATATCAGTTCTAGTGATAAATAGCTTTTCTGTGTCACACAGTCCTGCATTATGCACACCACCAGTATGTTGAAACAATTGACTTTCTTCTTGTAAACATTTCATTAGACGCATACAGGTTTCAGCAGAAATGTTGATTCGATCAATGGCTGTTTTTGCTGTTTTCACATCTTGGAGAAAATAAAAGTGTCTCCCTTTCCCGCAGCAAGAACCAATCACCCGCTTAGTAAAATCTGATGACTGAAACTCGCTTGAGTGAACTAAATCAACATAGGCAAAGCCCATACTTTCATCTATTGTAAACCTTTTAATCTCATTTTCAAATCGAATGACTCCTTCTGAAGCTAAAAAACCGATCACCAATTCTTTTAAATGATCTGGTGAACAAACAAGTGTTACAAATTCCTCTCCATTCACGATCACAGTTAAAGGAAATTCTTCTACAACTTCATCTGTTTTGCAAGTAAATTGACCTTCACGGTATTGGTGTATAACTCGTTTCTTTTTAACAGAAGGATTCATTGTATGATCTTCCTTTCAGCACAAATTTAGTTATATGAACCAATTAAATTGTGATATTATTTTAAAAAGTCATAAAAATGTAACATATTTCTATCTTATCAAACTTTTTGATTGCTTTATATGGGGGGAACAAAATGAACAAATCGAAAAATCGCTGGCTCATCGCAACAAGTGCTGTGGGAATTCATTTATCTATTGGGTCTGTTTATGCTTGGAGTGTTTTTACGAATCCTTTACATCAGGCCTTTCAGTGGTCATTGACAGAAATAAGCCTGACCTTCAGTATTGCTATTTTATTTTTAGGATTATCTGCTGCTTTCATGGGGCATTTCGTTGAAAGATATGGCCCAAGGGCATCAGGGCTCTTCTCAGCCATTTTCTTCGGTATCGGGATGACAGGGTCAGGATTCGCTGTACACATGTCCTCACTCCCTCTCCTCTATTTATTTTATGGTGTACTCGCTGGGATAGGATTAGGGGTAGGCTACATTGCACCTGTATCAACTTTAGTGAAATGGTTTCCGGACCGAAGAGGACTTGCAACCGGCTTAGCTATTATGGGTTTTGGATTTGCGTCTCTTATTTGCAGCCCAATTATCCAATATCTCATTGAAAAAGTAGATATCGCAAATACCTTTTACATTCTTGGAATTTCCTATTTTATGATCATGGTGATTTCATCTCTTTATTTATCACCACCAACACCTGATGACGTCAAACAATTTGATGTGTTAAAAACAAATCAAAGAAAAATCCCTCAGGATTTATCACAGCTTACAGCAAATGAAGCGATCAAAACACGACGTTTTTATTATTTGTGGCTCATGCTCTTTATTAATATCACATGCGGAATTGCCATTATTTCAGTAGCATCGCCTCTTGCTCAAGAAAGTGTTGGATTCACTGCTGGTGCTGCAGCTACCCTTGTTGGCATTTTAGGTGCTTTTAATGGTTTAGGACGGATTGGCTGGGCTTCCTTCTCAGATTATATCGGAAGGCCGAATACATATACAATCTTCTTTAGTATCCAGCTCATTGCCTTTCCTTTACTTCCCTACTTAAAAGAACCGCTCGTCTTTTCAATCGTGATGGCGATCATTTATACGTGCTATGGAGGAGGGTTTGCCTCAATTCCAGCCTATATTGGGGATTTATTTGGCACGAAACAACTTGGTGCCATACACGGTTATATTTTGACAGCCTGGGCAGCTGCTGGTTTAGCAGGACCTTTATTTTCATCCTTTATCCGGGATATAACAGGTAACTACACGCAGAGTCTGATGGTGTTCTCTGGCTTATTTTTCATCGCTTTTATCATATCTCTTCTCATACGGAAGGATATTCAGCAGCTTAGAGAAACAAACCTTACTGCTGATGCTTCTGTCTCATCCCGACCTTAATTTGAATTTGACAGAATCACAATCTAAAGGTAATTTTTAGATATGAAAACGCTTTATAAAGTAATAGGAGGGTGATGATATCATGGGGAAAACAAAACATAAGGGGCCTATTAAGCTTAATAAAAAACCCTCACCAAAGCTATGGGCCTCTTTTGCGCCTATGGGACTTGGAAAAGTAAAGCCGAAACACATTCGAGATACGATGAAAGTGGCTTGGGAGAACAAGGATAATCTCCCCTATGCATATCGCATTTTAACGCAAGGCGTGTGTGACGGCTGTGCCCTTGGTGTTTCAGGGCTATATGACCAAACGCTCGCAGGACCTCATATATGCACCACAAGACTAAATGTACTTCGTCTTAATACAATGCCAGCTATTGATCCAAAATGGTTTGAAGACATTCAACAGCTCAAACAAATGGACAGCACTACTCTCCGCAAACTTGGCCGTATCCCTTATCCACTGATTCGAAAAAAAGGTGACAATGCCTTTACACGTATTTCCTGGGATGATGCATTAGATCAAATCGCAGCTAAAATCAAATCAATTGATAAACGACAGCTCGCTTTCTATTTAACAGCTAGAGGAATTACAAATGAAGTCTATTATACCGCTGCGAAGGCAGCTCGCTTTATCGGGACAAATCATATTGATAATGCGTCTCGCATTTGTCATTCACCGAGCAAAACCGCTCTTAAGCGATCCCTTGGGATAGGAGCCTCCAGCTGTAATTACAACGATTGGATCGGAACAGATGTCTTAATTTTTTGGGGATCTGTCGCAGCAAACAATCAGCCCGTTTCCACTAAATATATGTATGCGGCGAAAAAGAAAGGAACCAAAATTATTGTCATCAATCCGTACAAAGAGCCTGCCATGGAAAAGTACTGGGTTCCCTCTATTCCAGAAAGTGCTTTATTCGGCACAAAAATCGCGGATGATTTCTATCAAGTCAATATAGGCGGCGATATTGCGTTTATGAATGGTGTCATCAAACATTGGTTTGACATGGAGCAGCACGCGCCCCATTCCGCTCTTGATCATGAATTTATTCAAGCCCATACTACCGGCATACAGGATTTACAGCAGCATGTCGCACAGTTGAAATGGGAAGACCTTGAAGCATCATCAGGCTTATCAAAAGAAAGAATGAAGGAATTTGCGATCCTTCTTGCCAATGCCAATTCAGGCGTTTTCATTTGGAGCATGGGTCTTACTCAGCACCGCTTTGCAACTGATAATATATCACAGGTTGCCAACCTTGCTATGTTACGTGGGTTTATTGGCAGGAAACATTGTGGTGTCATGCCAATTCGCGGGCATAGCGGTGTTCAAGGTTCTGGTGAAATGGGTGCTGACCCGTTTGTTTTGCCGGGCAGTGATTTTGATGAAGAGAATATTGAAAGAATCGAAAAGATTTGGGGGTTTGACATTCCGAAATGGCATGGTGACACCATTGGGCAATCCTTTGAGAAAATGGCTCTCCCAAAAGAACATCCGCAAAAACTCAAAATGCTGTTTACGAGCGGCGGGAACTTTTTAGAAACGATGCCAAATCCAGATGCGATCGAAAAAGCATTATCTGAGCTTGAACTCCGTGTCCATCAAGATATCATTTTGAATACCTCTACGCTAGTAGAGGCAGAAGAGACGGTAATTATTCTCCCTGCTATGACAAGATATGAGCAGCCAGGCGGCGGTACTTCCACTAGTACGGAACGCATGGTATATTTCAGTCCAGAAATTGAAGGACCTCGGATTGAGGAAGCCAGAGCAGAATGGGATATTTATATGGATCTTGCAAAAAGAGTACGTCCACAAGATGCTGAGCTGATTCATTTCGAAACGGCTGAAGACATTCGCCGTGAGATTGCGATCGCAAATCGAAACTACGATGGCATCCAGCATTTACGTCATAAAGGAGACGTTTTCCAATGGGGAGGTGCCTGGCTATGTGAAGACGGAGAGTGTCCAACACCGGATGGCAAAGGACATCTTCTTCCTGCCCAGCTGCCTCAATACCGAAAAACCGAGGGACATTTTAATATTACGACAAGAAGAGGAAAGCAATTCAACTCTATGATCTATAGTGAAAAGGATGCCTTTAATGGTGGGAAGCGTCATTCCATCTTGATGAATGAAGAAGATGCTAAAGAGCTTTATGTCAAAGAAGGTGATCCAGTTGTTTTGTTTAATCAGTATGGATCCTACCAAGGAGTCGCTCAATTTGGGGAGTTGAAACGTGGCAATATCGCTGTTTACTGGCCTGAAGGGAACGTTTTAATTCCAAAGGGTGTGTATGAGAGCTACTCACAGATTCCCGAATATAATACGGCGGCCATATTAGAAAAAGCCGAAACCTTTCATGCAAGAAAAGACCAGCACTACGTGGAGAAACGAATTGATGAATTAGAAACCACCTTGAATTGATCTTCAACTAAAAAACAGCTGGGGAAAACAATCCCCAGCTCCCATTCATATCCTACTGACTAAAAGTGCTCGCTGCATTTTGTAGAATGTAATTCAATTCTTCGGCATTTGCAGCCGGTTGATATTGTCCACCGCCTGCTTTTGCAACAGACTTTAGACTTCTGGCTTCTTTTTCATTCACGTCAAAGCCAATGATATTAACAATGGTGTCAATTCCGCCTTCATGTAATTCCTTTGCTGCTTGTGAAGGGCTTCCTCCACAAGTTTCTTGACCATCGCTGACGACGTAGACAATATTTTTCCCTTCAGCCTGGTGATCTTCAAAATCTTGCTTCGTATCTGTTAATGCTTTTGCAAGTGGTGTCCATCCGGTTGGCTTATACACATTCAGCGCTTGCTGAAATGTTGATGACTCATATGATCCAAATCCAAAAACGGCTTCAGAGCTTTCACAAGAAATTGCTTTTCCAGCATTTTTATTGGTTCCTTCATGACCAAACACACGAAGAAGAACTTGTGTATCATCTGATAAAATACTTGCGAAGCTTTGAATAGAACGTTTGGCGATATCGATTTTCTTTTCGCCTTCAACTGATTGCGCCATGCTGCCGCTTAGATCGAGTAATATCACCACATGAGCCGGCTCCTGTTTTTTTGTCACAGCATGAGCTGGTGAAGAAAGAAGCAGGACAAGACTAGCCAAAATGGTTAATACAATATTGCGTTTCATTCATAAAAACCTCCCTTTTTACATTTGTACAGAAAAAGAGAAACGAAAGCATACATCAATCGTTTCCCTTTTGTTCAGCAAGTTATTCGTGTAGTTTTAATGATTCTGCTGACAGGATAGAACCCATTTCTTTACCAGTGCTTGCTTGGTAGTAATGGCCTTTACCAGCTTTGGCTACTTGCTTTAATTGACCTTCATAGCCATCGTTAAAGTCTAATCCAATGACATTAACAACAGTCGAGCCTTTTGAGTTATGCAATTCTTTTGCTACTTTTACTGGATCCCCGCCACAAGTTTCTTCGCCATCAGTGATGAGGTACACAATATGTTTTGTTCCATTATTAAGCTGTTCATCCGCTTGCTTTGCATGTTCAAGAGCACGAGCAATCGGTGTCCAGCCATTTGGTCCAAGTTCGTTTAAAGAGTTTTCAAAGCTTTCTTTTTCGTAAGGCTGTACGCCATAAACGCCTCTAATGACTTCACATGATTGAGCTTTACCTGAATTTTTGTTGTTTCCTTCAGAGCCAAACAAGCTCATACGAATTTTAGCGTCTTTTGGAAGTGACTGAGCAAATTTAAATACCTCTTGTTTTGCGAGGTCAAATTTGCGTTCTCCCTCTACTTTTCTTGCCATGCTTCCACTTGCATCAAGTAAGATGGTGACTCTTACATCTTTGTTATGTTTTTTGACTGTAGATGCTTTTGCAAATACTGGTGAAGAGATTGACATAGATAATGTCAATACAGCTAAGGTTACGAGTGTAAATACTTTTTTCAACATCATTTTTTCCTTCCTCCCTATGTATTAAATTGAAACATCTTAATCGTAAAATATTCTGTCTTGGAATGGTATAGGACTCGGTCCCTTTTTCTCTTTCATCAAAATCACTAAAAATCTGTCAGTTGTCTAGATACATTCACCCAACACATCATTTTTTCTTTTGATTTCTCCTTCTTTCGAGGGGCTTTGTATCGGCCATCGGTTCTTGTCGGGACGTAAATGTTTAAGATTTCCTGAGGTGCGTCTTAAGTCGCAAATTGACACATTCTGTTCAAACCTCTTGGAACACACAAAAAAGATGCCCCCATTTTGAGGCACCTTTGCTTTATTTTTTAGCCATATACGTGTTAAGAAAACGATCAGCTGATTCAATTTGAATCCCTTTATAATAATGTTTCACGATAGCATCTACTTTTTTGCCTGACTGTGCCATATAATGCGCACCGTACTGACTCATTCCAACACCATGGCCATACCCCTTTGTCGTGATGATAATTTGCTGGCCCTGTCGTTCCCATGTAAAGTCCGCTGAGTGAAGCCCTAATGACTCTCGAATGTCTCTGCCTGTCAGTGTTTTACCGTTTATTACGGCTTTCGCCACTTGATTTCCAGGTGTCCTTTCTACTATCTGCCCTATCTGAGCCTGCTGAGTGAGCGTCACACCTAATTTTTGCTGAAATTCATTCACTGAGATGGTTTTCTTATTTTGAAATTTTGGCGATTTTTCGTCCCATTTACTTGAGACACTTTTCAAATAGGGGATTTCGTTTTTCCAATAAGCTTCCGCATTTTCCGTTTTTCCATTACTTGTTGAAAAGAATGAGGCATCAATTGGTTTTTCGTCGTAGGTCAACACTTTTCCTTGTGTGCTAGCGACAGCTTCTGTGACTTTTTTTAACTTCCAATTGTACGCTTTTCCCCAAATTTTCTTGAGTTCCTGCTTGTTTTTATACACTTGGAACATTTGGGTATCATCTACAAGAGAGCCCTTTGGTGATTTGACGGTCTTATCGATGATCATTTGTCTGACGATATACGTTCTTGCGGCGAGTGCCTGTGCCTTAAGTGCTTCCATCTCAAAATCAGCTGGCATTTCAGATGCTACGACACCGATCACATACTCTTCTAAGGGGATGTTTTCTACCTGCTGATGAGCTGAACGATAGACGGGGATAGCGACGGATGATTGCTTCAATTTGACTGTACCCTTCACTTCTTTTTTAACTGATGGCTCCGCTGATACATGCTGGCTTGCCTCCGGTTTCCCTTGAAACGTCGGCAACACAAGTAAAGTTGGAATCATTAAAATAATGATGCATATTCCTGCGATTGTCCATATCATTGGTTTCATATTTGGTTGCCCCCATTTGTCATTGGATCTCTTTTATCCTATGGGCGGGGACAAGCTAATATGACAGCTACTTTCATTCAGTGGACAAGTCTTTTGATGAAGATAAGAGGCTCTTTATCAACTGATTTTACTGTTCGTCTTTATGAATAAAATTTAAGATGGTTGGATACACTAGTGATAAGCTTTTAAAATAAAGCATTCTATGATTCTAAAAAAAAATCAGCATGCCCAATGGACACACTGATTTCTTTATGATTACGCGTTCAGATCTGATACAACTTGTTCTTGTGTCACATCTGCTGTTTCATCATTTACTCTTTCAATATCTGCACCGATTGCTGCAAGCTTCTGGTGGAAGTTCACATAACCACGATCGATATGCTTCAACTCAGTGACACGTGTATGACCTTCTGCTACTAATCCAGCAAGTACAAGTGCTGCTCCTGCTCTTAAATCAGTCGCTGACACTTCAGCACCTTGAAGTTGAACCGGCCCGTTGATAATGACAGAGCGACCCTCAATTTTAATATCACCATTCATACGGCGGAATTCTTCTGCATGCATAAAGCGGTTTTCAAATACCGTTTCTGTGATCATGCTTGTTCCGTTCGCACGAAGCAATAGCGCCATCATCTGAGATTGCATATCCGTTGGGAAACCAGGATGTGGCATTGTTTTTAGATCGATTGGCTTGAGCTCAGATGGTCCAATGACTCTTAAACCTTCTTCTTCTTCAATGATCTGAATACCCATTTCTTCCATTTTTGCTACAAGTGATGTCATGTGCTCCGGCACTGCGCCTTTCACAAGAACATTTCCTTCTGTAATGGCTGCTGCCACCATGAAAGTACCTGCTTCAATTCTGTCAGGGATGATGTTGTGTTTTGCACCGTGAAGTGTTTCCACACCTTCGATTTTGATTGTACCAGTACCAGCTCCGCGAACCTTACCGCCCATGGCATTGATGTAGTTTGCCAAATCAACAATTTCAGGTTCTTTTGCTACGTTTTCTAAAATCGTTGTTCCTTCAGCTAATGCTGCTGCCATAATGATGTTTTCAGTTGCGCCAACACTTGGGAAATCCAAATAGATTTTCGCACCTTTTAAACGGCCTTGAACTTCAGCCTCGATGAAACCATTTCCTACTTGAATTTTAGCTCCCATTGCTTCAAAGCCTTTTAAATGCTGGTCAATTGGTCTTGAACCAATCGCACAGCCTCCAGGTAATGCAACTCTTGCATGACCTGTTCTTGCTAAAAGTGGTCCCATGACGAGCACAGACGCTCGCATTTTACGGACATACTCAAACGGAGCCTCAGTTTCTAGTGCATGAGATGCATCCACTGATACTTCGTTATTTTCAAAATGTACTTCTGCTCCTAAATGACGTAACACTTCATTGATTGTATATACATCGGAGAGCGTAGGTACATCACAAATTACGCTTTTTTCTGTACTTGCTAACAAAGATGCAGCGATAACTGGTAAAACGGCATTTTTTGCTCCTTCTACTTTAACTGTGCCGTTTAACTTTTGACCGCCGCGGACGATGATTTTTTCCAAGGTCTTCCCCTCCGCGTCCCAAATTCTCTATATTAATATTCAGTCGTTACGATTGGTGTGCCAACCGTAATCGTATGATTTTCGTTCATTTCCGAACTTCTGATGGCAATTTGAACATTCATTTTATCATTTGAAGTCATAATGAACTGTTCCCACTTATCTGTGTAAGCGGAAAGCGACACAAAATTAGACTCAACGAGATACTCAACTGGTTTTGCTTGAAATTCATTCGCTAACATTTCAGCCTTTTTTTGCAAAACAACATCCATCATACCATTTACATGACCATCGAGACAAGTAAAAATTACAAATTTCTCTTGTAATATGCTTTTTGCATGACGTACGAACTGATCATATGTATGCTTCCAGGTATTCAGTGGGCGAGCACCTTTTTGCTCATATAATAAATACGACTTTTGATTGGATTTTGTGTCGGTCTTCACGAGTAAAATTTTCGATAATGTATCATTTTTTTCATCTTTGTAAATTCCTGTGACTTTGGTGACATGTTTTTCTTCTTTTTCGGTCCACTCATACTGTCGTAGTTCGTCTCTCAAACGTTTCACTTTTTTTGAAAATTGTTCGGATGAAATGTCTATATTTGTTTTGGCGTGAAGAGTCCATCCATCTACTTCAATTTGCTGGTTTTTTAGACCTTCTGCTATTTGGACAAGCGGAGAAGATTCTTCCGCACGAACACCTTGAATCATCAGAACAAAAAAAAGAATAAACGCAAATAATGGCCAACCTTTTACATACTTTCTCACTTGTCATTCCCCCTTGCTACAAGTGTTGCCGCAAGGAGGTCTATGCATACGTGGAAAAGTCATCAAAGGCCATACTTTTGACACTTCTTTTTACGTTCCCGCATAAGACAGTGACCAAACCTTTTATGTTAGAACATATAAGGTATTTGTTTGGAGAAATTTAAGTAATCAAGGAAGAAATTGCTGACTGCAGATGCAATAGCAATGGTAATGAGCATCATCAGCAATCTTGCCTGAATGATTTTCCCTTTTTTAATCAGTGGGTCAATATTAACGGCAAGCAATGCCCACCATGTAATCGCAATAAAAAACAGGTGGATCACAATACTAACAATTGCTTGTTGTCCTACGTCTTCCATACAGTTGAATCCTCCTTATATTTATTTCTGTAAAGGAAAACTCCCTTTCATTATATCCTCGAAAATCGGAAAGATGAATCATTTGGAAAAAAGAGCTACATTTAGAGTAAATCCCCTCTTATCCTGGTGCCAAGGAGATGATATACTGCGTGTGGAAGGAGCTGAACATATTGAAAGATTCTTTTCCTGACTTTGTTGATTTGTACGGAGAACTGGTTCCCTCATTTGATCATGAATGGGAGGCCATTGCTTTCTACTTTGATTATAGACAGACACAGCTAGAAGAATTAGCGCAATTGTGTCATTTTCATAACATTTCTTTGGATTATTCTGAGGAGAGCCTGTATCAGTTAGAAACACTTTACTTTGATGCATTTACCAAGCAGTTGTTTGCTGAGTGGAAAATGCCAATAGATGCATTAGAAGCGATGATGAGTGTATATATGGGAGAGGTTGTCCTCCGTCATCATTCTGATGCTGACTGGGTGGTACGTCCTTATATGGACTCTCCGCATCAATATACGCTGGGTTTGCGCCGGCACAATAAAACGTGGCATAGTACGCAGTTTTGCGAGCACTTATATTTGGAAAAACAGGATTCTCACCCGTATGTGTCAATGTACCAATCCCTCATGTCATTCTAAAAAAAATCCTTCTTATCATTGTGATAAGAAGGATTTTCTGTTTTATTTCCCTGCTACATTTAAACGGTTTAACGCCCGTTTTAATGCGAGTTCCGCCCGGCGTACATCACTTTCATTCGGGTGGTTCAAATGCTCTTCAGCACGCTGTTTCGCTGATTTCGCACGATCGACATCAACTTTATCTGATGTTTCAGCGGCCTGAGCAAGAATGGTTACTTGTTCAGGGCGAACTTCAACAAATCCGCCACTTACTGCAACCAATTCAGTTGATCCACTATGTTTTAAGCGAACTGCACCGATTTTTAGCGGAGCAACCATTGGAACGTGGCCAGCTAAAATACCAAGCTCACCGCTTTCTGCTCTGACACTGACCATTTCCACATCCGCTTGATACACTGGGCCGTCGGGAGTAACGATATTGACTTGAACGGTCTTCATGCTTTTACCCTCCTAAGGACCAGATTAGGCCTCTACACCCATCTCTTTGGCTTTTTCAACCACTTCTTCAATGCGTCCAACTAAGCGGAATGCATCTTCTGGAAGGTGATCGTATTTACCAGATAAGATTTCCTTGAAGCCTTTAACAGTTTCTTTCAATGGCACGTAAGAACCTTTTTGGCCAGTGAACTGCTCTGCTACGTGGAAGTTTTGAGATAGGAAGAATTGAACACGACGCGCTCTGTGTACCACAAGCTTATCGTCCTCTGATAATTCATCCATACCTAAAATGGCAATGATATCTTGTAGTTCTTTATAACGCTGCAATGTTTGCTGCACTTCACGCGCAATGGCATAGTGCTCTTCGCCAACGATCTCAGGTGCAAGTGCACGAGATGTTGAAGCAAGAGGATCAACCGCTGGGTAAATACCCATTTCAGTCAGCTTACGCTCAAGGTTTGTCGTTGCATCAAGGTGAGCGAACGTTGTTGCTGGAGCTGGATCCGTGTAGTCATCCGCAGGTACATAGATCGCTTGAATCGATGTAACCGATCCTACGTTTGTAGACGTGATACGCTCTTGCAGCTGACCCATTTCTGTTGCAAGTGTCGGCTGATAACCTACCGCTGAAGGCATACGTCCAAGAAGGGCTGATACTTCGGAACCTGCTTGTGTAAAGCGATAGATGTTATCGATGAAGAACAATACGTCTTGACCTAGTTCATCACGGAAATGCTCTGCCATTGTCAAACCAGTTAGGGCAACACGCATACGTGCACCTGGTGGCTCGTTCATTTGACCGAAGACCATGGCTGTTTTTTCGATAACGCCAGAATCTTTCATTTCGTAGTAAAGGTCGTTTCCTTCACGTGTACGCTCTCCAACACCAGCGAATACAGAAATACCGCCGTGTTCTTGTGCGATGTTGTTGATCAATTCTTGAATCAGAACGGTTTTACCTACACCGGCTCCACCGAATAGACCGATCTTTCCGCCCTTGATGTAAGGAGCAAGAAGGTCAACAACTTTAATACCCGTTTCAAGAATTTCAACTTCTGTAGAAAGTTGATCAAAAGAAGGCGCTTGTCTGTGGATTGGATCTCTTTGAGCTTCCACACCAAGTGGCTCATCTAAGTCAATATTATCTCCCAGTACGTTGAATACGCGTCCAAGTGTTACGTTACCAACTGGTACTGAAATTGGTTTTCCAAGGTCTACAGCTTCCATACCGCGCTTCACACCATCTGTTGATGCCATTGCGATGGTTCTGACTGTATTATCACCTAAATGTAGTGCTACTTCTAAAGTTAAGTCGATCGTAACTTCACTTTCACTTTCCGCTTTATGCGAAACTCTGATCGCATTATAAATCTCAGGCAAGTGACCGTCTTCAAAATGAACGTCTACGACTGGTCCCATGATCTGACTGATGCGTCCTGTTTTCATTGCATTCCCTCCTGACAATTATTTCTATTCTAAGGCAGCTGCTCCGCCGACAATTTCTGTAATCTCTTGTGTAATCGCTGCTTGACGAGCACGGTTGTAAGAGAGTGTCAGGCCGTCGATCAATTCTTTCGCGTTGTCTGTTGCACTCTTCATTGCTGTCATTCTTGCAGCATGTTCACTTGCTTTGCTGTCAAGAAGCGCACCGAAAATCAAACTCTCTGCATATTGAGGAAGGAGAACTTCAAGAATTTCTTCTTCAGAAGGCTCAAACTCATAAGATGCGGAACGTTTATTGGGTGTCGCTGCGGCCGAAATGTCCGTTAGCGGCAATAATTTCTTCTCTGTTACTTCTTGTGAAATGGCACTGACAAAGTGGTTGTAGAACATGTAAAGTTCGTCAAACGCTTCATCAGAGAACATTTGAACTGTACTGCTTGCTAATTCTTTAATATCAGCAAACGCTACTTCGTCTCCCAGCCCTGTGACTTCAGAAATAACTGGAATACCGCGCTTTTTGAAGAAGTCGCGTCCGATTTTACCAATCACAATCACCGCATATTCATCAGCGGATTGATGACGAGATTGAATGGTTTGGTAAGCGGCACGCAAAATCGAGCTGTTAAAAGGTCCTGCAAGTCCTCGATCAGATGTAATGACGAGATACCCTGTTTTCTTGACAGGTCTTGAAAGAAGCATTGGGTGCTTAGCACTTGTTCCAGTTGCGATTGCAGCAACGACTTCCTGGATTTTTTCCATGTAGGGAACAAAAGACTTCGCATTGTTTTCAGCACGATTCAGTTTCGCAGCTGATACCATTTGCATCGCTTTTGTGATCTGACTCGATTTTTTCGTTGACGTGATCCTTGACTTTATATCGCGTAATGAGGCCAAAGATTTCACCACCTTTTTTCAGGAATCCGTGTTCATTTACGTGAAAAGAGAGAAAAAGAGAATCTTTTTCTCTCGGAAAGATTACTAATTAGTTGCTTGGTGCAAACGTACGTTTAAAGCCTTCGATTGCTGTATTCCACTCTTCATCAGCAGGCATGTTTCCTGTTTGAGAGATCGTGTCAAACAAGCCTTTATGGTTTTCTTCAATGTACATGAATAACTCAGCTTCGAAACGTTTGACATCAGCAATCGCGACATCGTCTAAGTATCCTCTTGTAAGTGCATAAAGAATCGCTACTTGTTTTTCAACTTTAAGCGGTTTGTTCAAGTCTTGTTTTAAGACTTCAACTGTTCTAGCACCACGGTTTAATTTTGCTTGAGTCGCTTGGTCTAGATCAGATCCAAATTGAGCGAATGCTTCAAGCTCACGATAAGAAGCAAGATCCAGACGAAGTGTACCTGCTACCTTTTTCATCGCTTTGATTTGTGCAGAACCACCTACACGGGATACAGACAATCCTGCGTTTACTGCTGGACGTACGCCTGAGAAGAAGAGGTCAGATTGTAAGAAAATCTGTCCATCTGTGATTGAAATAACGTTTGTTGGGATATATGCAGAGATATCGCCAGCTTGCGTTTCTACGAAAGGCAATGCTGTGATAGAACCGCCACCCTTTTCGTCACTAAGCTTCGCTGCACGCTCTAATAAACGAGAGTGAAGATAGAAAACATCACCAGGGAATGCCTCACGACCTGGAGGACGACGAAGCAATAATGAAAGCTCACGGTAAGCTGCCGCTTGTTTAGAAAGGTCATCATATACAACAAGTACGTGCTTGCCGTTATACATGAATTCCTCACCCATCGTTACACCTGCATAAGGAGCAAGGTAAAGAAGTGGGGCTGGCTGTGATGCAGAAGCTGTGACTACAATTGTGTAATCAAGCGCACCATGCTTACGAAGTGTTTCAACAACACCACGAACCGTTGATTCCTTTTGTCCGATTGCTACATAAATACAGATCATGTCTTGATCTTTTTGGTTTAGGATCGTATCAATTGCAACAGATGTTTTACCTGTTTGACGGTCACCAATGATCAATTCACGCTGTCCGCGTCCGATTGGAATCAAGGCATCAATTGCTTTAATCCCTGTTTGAAGCGGCTCATGAACAGATTTACGATCCATAACGCCTGGTGCTTCACTTTCGATTGGACGAGTTTTGCTTGTTAAAATTGGACCTAGTCCATCAACAGGCTGACCAAGTGGGTTCACAATACGTCCGATTAACTCTTCACCAACTGGAACCTCCATGATACGACCTGTACGTTTTACATCGTCACCTTCGCGGATATCTTTGTAAGGTCCTAAAATAACGATACCTACGTTAGACTCCTCAAGGTTTTGAGCCATACCCATTACACCGTTAGAGAACTCAACCAGCTCTCCTGCCATAATGTTGTCAAGGCCATGTACACGCGCGATACCGTCCCCTACTTGGATGACTGTACCGACATCTTTTACTTCAATTTCAGATTGATAGTTTTGGATTTGCTGCTTTATCAGCGCGCTAATCTCTTCAGCTTTGATACTCACTAAGGTTTCACCCCTTCTAACGATTTTCGCCTGCAAGCTGACGTTCAATGCGGGAAAGCTTTCCGCTGACACTGCCGTCATAAATGCGGTTTCCGATACGGATTTTCACTCCGCCTATTAGATCCTTGTCAATCACATTTTCAACACGCAGTGATGTGACTCCGGCTTTTTTGGCAAATACTTCAGATAAAGATTGAATTTCAGCACCGCTCAGCGGTTTCACTGAATACACGATCGCATCGTCTATTTGTTTCGTGCGGTTTGCCAGTTTCACAAACTCAGACGTCATTTCAGAGAAAATATTCGTGCGTCCGCGGTCAATCAATAAATACATTGTGTGCAATACATGTGTCGAAACACCTTTGAAAGCTTCTGCAATCAAATGTTTCTTTTTGTTTGCCGTAATCTTTGGATGAACAAGAAAGTCATTCAATTCTTGGTCAACCTTTAGAACTTTTTTGATCTCATTCAGCTCTTTTTCAGTTTCGTCTACTGCCGAAGAAGCAAGAACGATGTCAAAAAGAGCAGAAGCGTAACGCTTAGAGACAATAGTCACGCTCATCGGCTTTCGCCTGCCTCTTTAAGATACTCTTGAATCAATTTCTCTTGTGCTTGCTCATCAAGTTCTCTTTCAATCACTTTAGATGCAATAAGTACAGATAGTGATGCAACCTGCTCGCGCAGTGCAGCCACAGCTTGTTCTTTTTCTTTCACGATTTCAGTTCTAGCAGACTCTTTCAAGCGCTCTGACTCTTGACGTGCTGCTTGAATGATCTCTTCTTTTTGTTTCTCACCAATCTTTTTCGCATTTTCGATGAGTGTATGTGATTCTTCGCGTGCTTCTTTCAATAAGACACGTTGTTCTTCAAGAAGCTTTTCAGCTTGAACGTGCTTTTGTTCAGCACTTGAAATTTCATTTCCTATATAATCTTCACGCTGTTTCATAATCCCTAATAAAGGCTTAAGCGCAAATTTCTTTAAAAGTGCAAGCAAGATGAGCATAGCGATCAGCTGGAATATCATATCCCCGGCGTTGAAACTTAAGCCACCTGCTCCTAAAACCACTGGTAACTGAGACATTTAGTACGGCAACTCCCTTCTTTAAATAATATGTTAAGAAACAAAACATAAAGGAATGGCGAAGTTTCGAACTAATCTGATCTTCGCCATTAAAATTCATATTAGAACGCTTCTCACATATTAACCAAAGAATGCCAAGAATGCGATAACGACAGCGATAATTGGAAGTGCCTCAACTAAAGCTACCCCGATGAACATAAGAGTTCTTAGTTCTCTACCAGCTTCTGGCTGACGAGCGATTCCTTCAACTGTTTTAGATACGATTAGACCGTTACCAATACCTGCTCCTAGTGCTCCCAAACCGATTGCAATTGCTGCTGCTATTAAATTCATTAAAAAGCTCCTCCTTTAAAATAACGTCCTTTTTGGACTCTCAATTTTTTAGTGTTCGTCGCTGACTTTATGAGAAATGTACACCATTGTCAGCATGGTGAAGATAAATGCTTGGATTGTTCCGACAAACAAACTGAATGCCTGCCATACAATCATCGGCACGATGGCACCTAATGTACCAACGATACCAAGCGCAATGTTTTGCGTGTAGAAATTGGTCGCAAGTCCTGCAAGCAAACCAAGAAGAATCTCTCCAGCAAAAATGTTTCCATAAAGACGCAAACCAAGTGTTAGCGTGTTTGCAAATTCTTCAATAAGTTTCAATGGTACTAAAAGCGGAATTGGTCTAAAGTAGTCTTTCGTATATTCCTTGACTCCTTTTGCCTTGACACCGTAGTAATGTGTCAATCCCATGACCATAATCGCTAGTGTCATTGTAATTGCAGGGTCTGCTGTTGGTGATTTCCACCACAAGTTGTGATCGACCGTAATCGAAAATGGCAGTCCAAGCATGTTTGAAACAAATATGTACATGAGTAATGTAACGCCAAGCGCTAGAAATGGGGCTCCTGTTTTCATGTCCATCGAACTACCTATGATATTTCGAACAAAATCAACAATCCATTCCATGAAGTTCTGCGCCTTTGTCGGACGAATAGACAGAACACGAGTAGTCAGCACCGCTATGAGAAGAACGATGATACTAGCAATCGTAATCATGAGAACATTGGATAAGTTGAACGTTAACCCTAAAAATTCTGTCGTTTTTGAACTGTGACCCAAAGAGTATTCACCTCTCTTCCATAGTAGAACGTTTAAGTTGAATGAAGGAATCTATCATAATGACAGGATATATTGTCATTAATCCTATAACAACACCTGCCAGATGAACTTCATTAGGGTAACGCCAAGCAATCGCTACTGCGAGAATTGCGTTGGCCCACCTGGCTGTACTTCCCATTGAACGAATGGATTTTCCTTTTTTAACCGCTCGATCAAAAGCGTGCATTCTCCGTATAAGTAGGAATAAATTAAAGAAAGCAAAAATTGTGCCGATAATCAAACCAAGAAACAGTGGTTTAAAACCAGGCATGGCATAGCCAAACACAAAAATTGCCAATAGATAGAACATGTATTTACTCTGTCTGCGGAAAATCGCGTTTGGATCGTTCATTCATCTGACTCCCGATGAAAAATATTGTAAAAAAGGTAATAAATGGTGATGAAAACTGCGTAGAAGACGCTTATGATAAGCAGTCCTGTTCGAAAAAAATCAATCACCCATCGGTCTAATTGCACAATCAGACTTGAAATCTAAAGATCTATGGGATGTTGCTTCATTCGCTGATACAAACCCTGATAATTAAAGGGTTCACAATGAGGATTAGTAGAGTGCTATAGGCTATGAAAACCTTACCATAATACCCTCGTTTAGCATACAATAGCGTCTATGATGTGTCAATCCGTTGAAAGTTAAAAAACTTTTCTATAATGATAGAGCACACAAAATGTTCACAATTTCATCAAACTTTAGGAGACACGTGACATTCATTGAAAAAAACAGCTAATGTTCAGTATACATTGATTTTTCTAAGAACGACATCAACCGTTTGTCATATATTTCAAAAAGCCCACATGCACGTTTGCATGTGGGCTTTTATTAAAACATGTTATTTCGTTCCATACATACGGTCACCAGCATCACCAAGACCTGGGATAATGTAGCCTTTTTCGTTCAATTTCTCATCTAATGCTGCAATGTAGATATCAACGTCAGGATGGTGCTTTTGCATTTCTTCTACACCTTCAGGAGCAGCAATCAGACACATGAAGCGAATGTTTTTCGCTCCGCGTTTTTTCAAGCTGTTCAATGCTTCGACTGCTGAACCGCCAGTTGCAAGCATTGGATCTACTACGATAAATTCACGCTCTTCCACATCAGATGGAAGCTTCACATAATATTCAACAGGCTTTAATGTTTTCGGATCACGGTATAAACCGACATGTCCCACTTTAGCAGCTGGAATGAGTTTCAAAATCCCGTCCACCATACCAAGACCTGCTCTTAAAATTGGCACAACACCGAGTTTCTTCCCTGAGATCACGTTTGATTTCGCTACTTGTACAGGTGTTTCTACATCTACCTCTTCAAGCGGTAAGTCTCTTGTGATTTCAAATGCCATTAATGTTGCGACTTCATCCACTAGCTCTCTAAATTCTTTTGTTCCTGTATGAACGTCACGAATATATGTAAGTTTGTGTTGAATAAGCGGGTGATCAAATACATAAACCTTTGCCATTGCTTGCTACAACTCCTTTTCTGTCATCTTCCGGTGAACTTTGCACACTTCCTACAATTCTACATAAAAAGACATCATCTTTCAATATGATTCGCAAATCCTACAAAAAAAAACCCACATGCCAAAAATAGGCAAATGGGTCTGCTTTTTAATAATCTAATTCGTTATATAAAGGGAAGCGGGCAGTCAGATCAGATACACGCTTTTTCGCTTCTTCTAATTTCGCTTCATCTTCATGATGTTTTAGAGCAAGCGCAATAATGGAACCGACTTCTTTCATTGCCTCTTGATCGAAACCGCGGCTTGTCACTGCTGCTGTGCCAACACGTACACCACTTGTGACAAAAGGTTTTTCTGGATCATAAGGAATCGCATTTTTGTTCACTGTAATACCGATTTCATCAAGAACATTTTCTGCAATTTTTCCTGTGATACCAAGAGAACGCAAGTCGATGAGAACAAGATGGTTATCCGTTCCACCGGATACAAGCTGAATATCTTCAGATAAAAGGGTTTCAGCTAGCTGCTTTGCATTGTCAATGACGTTTTGTGCATATGTTTTGAAATCTCCGTTCAATACTTCACCGAAAGAAACAGCTTTTGCAGAGATGACATGCATCAGTGGTCCACCTTGAATACCAGGGAAGATCGATTTGTCAATCTTTTTACCAAACTCTTCACGGCATAGAATCATTCCGCCGCGAGGTCCACGCAATGTTTTGTGAGTCGTCGTTGTCACAAAATCTGCATAAGGAACTGGATTTGGATGAAGACCTACTGCAACAAGACCTGCAATGTGAGCCATGTCGACCATAAAGTAAGCACCGACTTCATCCGCAATCTCACGGAACTTTTTGAAATCAATTTGACGTGGGTATGCACTTGCACCCGCAACAATTAGCTTTGGCTTATGTTCACGTGCTTTTTCGAGTACATCTTGATAGTCGATATGCTGCGTTTCTTTATCAACACCATATTCTACAAAGTTGTACTGTACACCACTAAAGTTAACAGGGCTTCCGTGCGTTAAATGCCCGCCATGTGATAAGTTCATACCTAGCACTGTATCGCCATGCTCAAGAATGGTAAAGTATACGGCCATGTTCGCTTGAGCACCTGAGTGAGGCTGTACGTTCACATACTCAGCGCCAAAAATTTCTTTTGCGCGGTCACGTGCGATATCTTCTACAACGTCTACATGTTCACAACCGCCATAGTAGCGTTTACCAGGGTAGCCCTCTGCATATTTGTTTGTTAATACAGAGCCCTGCGCTTCCATGACTGCTTCGCTTACAAAGTTTTCTGATGCAATTAATTCAATTTTGTCTTGCTGGCGTTTCCGCTCTAGTTGAATTGCCTTGAATACTTGTGCGTCTTGCCCAGGTAAATGTTTCATCAGCGAAATCCTCTCCAATCTATTTCCATTCGATGTTTTCACCATCTCATTGTACACGGTTTTTGAGTGAAATGTAAAAGTTTTTTTGGAAAATCGACTTCTTTTTTTACGAAAAACCGAATATTCAAGTGGTGAAGCGCCTTCATCATTCAACATTATATTAGAAATATATCTTAGCTAAGATTTTGTATAAACCGCTCGTTCTCCGCCAATCAGCTTCGGACGCGTTTTCGCAAACGTCACATGTGCATGTCCTAATTGATGACGACTAAGGCGAACAGGTACAGCGACTCTCTTTAGATGCATCCCAATGAATGTATCACCGATATCGATCCCAGCATGCGCCTCGATGGATTCAACTAACACAGGATGTTCCATGTGCTGATACGCATGAGCCGCCATCGAACCACCCGCCTTTCGGACAGGTACTGCCGCCACAATCTCTAGATTAAGCCGGAAAGCCACTTCTTCCTCCACAACAAGAGCACGATTCAAATGCTCACAGCACTGGAAAGCGACCTCAATGCCGGTCTCTCGTCTTAGCTGATCCAATTCTTGATAAATGGACGCAGCTATTTGCTCACTTCCTGCTGTCCCAATATGCTCACCAGCCACTTCTGATGTACTGCAGCCGATCACTAAGATTTGCCCAGCACGCAGTTCGACCATTTGATGAAACTCTTTTAACATTTCAAGCCAATCTTGACCAATGTTCATGTTAAGCGCTCCTTATAGGTGCTTTTCTTCGTAATCAGCGATCTTACCAATCCGTACAGCATGTCGTCCTGCCGTAAATTCTGTTGTCAGCCAAATGTGTGCAATCTCACGTGCTAATCCAGGTCCAATGACTCGTTCTCCCATTGCAAGGACGTTTGTATCATTATGTTCTCTAGTCGCTTTCGCACTAAATGTATCATGTGCCAGCGCGCAGCGAATTCCTTTTACTTTGTTTGCTGAGATACTCATACCGATGCCTGTCCCGCAAATTAAAATGCCGCGGTCCACTTCTCCGTTTGCCACCATGTTAGCTACAGGAAAAGCATAATCTGGGTAGTCTACAGAACCTGATCCACATTCACAACCCATATCAATGTATTCAATCTTCAATTCATCCATCAGTTGTTTGATTTCTTCACGAATATTCGTTCCGCCGTGATCGGATGCAATAGCTACTTTCATCGGGCAATTCCTCCTAAGGTTGAGTTGATCTGTTATGCCTTACATTTATTCTTTATTTACAGTTATATTTTAACCTCTGCTTAGTCATTTGCAAACAAAAGCAGAAAAACCGTTGATGCAACGGTTTTACAGGTTGTCCATTACGAGGACGTCTAATCCTTTTTCAATTTCTCAGCCAGCTGCTGGAGCAATGCTTCAAGTTCATCACGTGTTTCCTGATAAACAGACAGGCTTCCTCCAAATGGATCGGAAACATCGCTTTCTGTCCCTGTCGCGAATTCCTTTAGAGTGAAGATCTTGTCTTTTGCATGTGCATATTGCTCCACAATCAACTGTTTATGCTGCATGGTCATGGTGAAGACGTAATCAGCTTCTCGCAGAAGATCCTCTGTCAGTTTTGCTGAAGAGTGATTCAGTGGAATGCTTTTCTCAAATAGTGCTTCGACCGCTTGAGGAGAAGCCTTCCCAGCATCTGAGGCAAAAATGCCCGCTGATTTAACAGTGACCTCTAAACCTTTCTCTTGTGCAATTGAAGCAAAAAGGGCTTGAGCCATCGGACTTCTGCATGTATTTCCCGTACAAACAAATAAGATTTTCATCTTTCGCCCTCCTTTTCTTCTATTATATAGCATTTCATTCTACATGTTATGTAAGGAGACTGACTAGAGCGGAAATAATAATTTGATACCAAAGGCTAGTAAAATGATTCCGCCAAGCGCTCCGCTATATGATCCCACCCATGAACGGACCTGTTTACCGAGTAATAATCCAAGCCATGTGAGGATCATACTAAAAAAACCAAACAATAAAATGGTCATCCATACGTGAGAACCGTAAATTCCGAGACTTAAACCAACGGAAAAACTATCTAAGCTGACACTTGTTGCAAAAAGAACAAGACCAGCGCCAACAGGTGCGATAAATGGTTTATCTTCTTTCCGAATAGACGCAATGATCATTTGCAGCCCGAGCACCAAAAGCAGCGCCCCGCCGATATAGGTGGCAAGGAGACCGAGCCAGCCTGATAGGAGCTGACCTGTTAGCATACCAAAAAGCGGCATAAACATATGAAATATCCCAATGACAAGTCCAATATAAATGATCTGGCAAAACCTCAGTTGAATCATTCCCATGCCAAGTCCAACCGAAAAAGCATCCATACCCAGTGCAAAAGCCATGATGCTGAGCGTCAGCAATTCGCCAGCTAGTTCGTACATGTAAATCCCCCTTGGACACGCATTCTCCTTTAACCTATGTTTGTCCAAGAAGGGTTAGAACTATTTGAATGAAGAGAGAGTGCGCCCTCCTGCCGCTTTTTGCAGACGGTTCATAATTGCTGAACCAACCCCCTGCTCTGAAAAGGCTTCTGAAATAATGACATCTACATCTGTCTCATCAAATTGTCTTAGTACACGATATAAGTTTGCCGCTATCGTTTCAGGTTTTTCTCTCCACCCACAGCTGAAAACAACATCTGCCGCAAACAACGATTTCTTTTCTTCTGTTGTCAGCACGCCAACTTTGAAACCTTCCGCCTGGTATGTTTGAATGTGACGCTGCATCTCTTCATCACTTCCAAAAAAGAGATACATCTTAGCTTCAGGGGCGTAGTGTGTGTATTTCATCCCTGGCGATACAGGCGCTTCGTCCTTTTTTGTCAGCCCTGGGTCAATACTAACCGTTCCTACTACCTCTTCTAAAGCTTCTTTTGTAATCCCGCCCGGCCTTAGGATGACTGGAATCTCGTCGACACAGGATACAACCGTTGACTCAACGCCAATACCAGTTGAACCACCATCGACAATTCCAGCGATTCTTCCATCGAGATCACTCGCTACATGGTCAGCTTGTGTTGGTGATGGTTTGCCTGAACGGTTGGCACTTGGTGCGGCAATCGGCAGGCCAGCCGTTCGGATGAGCTCAAGCGCAATCGGATGGTCAGGCATTCTCACACCGACCGTGGATAAACCTGCCGTGACCTGCTTTGATAAAGTGCCCGGCTTACACGGAAGAACAATGGTTAATGCACCCGGCCAAAAGGCATCCATCAACGCCTTTGCTTTTTCGCTTTCTATTTGCGCAAATTCATGAAGCTGCTCAATTTCCGCAATGTGGACAATCAATGGATTATCACTTGGACGCCCTTTCGCTTCATATATTTTCATGACAGCTTCTGTCTCTTTCGCATTAGCCCCTAGTCCATACACCGTCTCTGTCGGAAAAGCGACCACTTCGTTTTGCTGCAATAACAACGCTGCCTGTTCAATTTGTGGATAGTATGTGGATAAATTCTTTTCTAAATCCACAGACCACCTTCTTGTATTTAACATCATACAAACTCCTTTTAAAAAAGATAAAACTGTTGATATATCTCAATTATCCTTTTGAAAGTATAAAAGATGATGATCAATAAAACAAGCGTTGTCCACAATTTGTGGATAACGCTTGTTTAACGGTGGATAAGTATGTGTATAAGTTCAATATATTGTGATTAACTGGCTTTTTTTTGAAGAACCACTGCCTGTTCTTTCGCTAAGATCTCTTTTGCATGTGCAGATACCCACATGCTTTCTGGAATATCCTCTAAAGCCGTGAAGCCCATCAATGCCAAAAAGTCATGTGAGGAGGAGTGGTTGGCGACGACATAAAACGTATCCACACCTATTTTCCCTCCGAGCGTTTGAACACTTTGGAACAAAGATACGATGTGTCCCTGACCTAGTTTATCTGATATGACAAGAGACCGCAGCAGGCCCTCTTGTTCACTAAGCTGTTCAAGACCTAAACACCCTGCCAGCTGACCTTCTGCATCTTCCATGACAACAAATGTCGTACGCTCTGCAAGCGTGACGCCGCCTTTCGCTTGTCCTTTTTCAAGAAAAGCATTGATCGCTGGGGCATCTTCTTCTGTGGCTATTCTTAATTGATAAAACATGCTTTCACCTCTTTTTGATCTCTTACTTCAACTCTATGAGGCAAAAACAGATTTATACCTTTTTTAGGAGAAAAGACTAGAGACCCATTCGAATAAAAAGAATTTCACTTCACCCGTCTCTTCTTTCTCTTCTTTGACCACTTCATTCACAGACTCATCTGTTTGCTGTGCTGTCACTTCGTTATCCTCATCCCCCTCTGGCGATGCGATAGCTTCTCCATTTGAAAAATCGATAAAGCAGAGCGGCGGGAATAACACACACCACCAATTGGCTCCATCCCCTTCTCCAAGCGTAATTAAAATGGCTTCATATTTCCCAGCAGGATAAACGAAATTTCCATAAAGCTTTGTTGGAAATGAGGCTTTTTGGAAGCTGACTGATACGGATTGATCAATGTGCTGCTCCTTCAATTTCGCTTTGGCAATACGATTGATTTCTGGAAGCTTGGACCGAATCACACGTCTTGCTTCTTCAATGGATGTAAGGTCTTTGACCCATTCTGTCATATTAGCATTGACTTCGTCTCGAATGCTTCTTTTCACATCCTGATCTGCTGAACGATCACTATTTGCTAAAATGCGTAATCGAATGGCTTCGTCTGGTATCACAACAGGCTGATTTGCAGAAGCAGCCGCTGTCTCCTCTCTGCCAAGGTTTGCAAAAGCACCGCATAATAATAGAAACATATAAAGACAAATCATCATTTTACTTTTAAGCATGATGTGTTCCCCCCACTTTTTCTCTTCGCTACAAACATTGTGTCCAGGAAACCCATCTCATAAACAGGAAAAATGATTTTTTTAATAGATTATGAGTCAAATGAAAAAAAACCGCTCCATTAAGAACGGCTTTGGAGTGAGGATTGGTAATCGGAAGGGTACAGTCTTCCATCCCAATCTCGGCTGATTTTTAACCCTGCATCTGTTTTGATGACAGTCATTGCTCCTTTTTTCTTGATTTCTTTTTTGACTTTTCCGTTCTGATTAATAAATTGAATCATCATTTCATAGTTAAATTCAATTCTGTCATCGCTTTCATCTGAAGGCGTAAACGTAATTTTCTTCAGCTTAATTTGACAATCTTGATCCTTTGCTGCTTCTAACACGCTCGGGAACATGCTGTCTTGTGTATATTCTTGATATTCATGCTCGGTTAAATAAGACTTCAGCTTCTCCTTCATGTCAGTTAGGTCATCTGTTCGATTCACTGTGTATTGTGCTTTTTTATAGCTTTCTCCAAATGCTGCTGCTTCTTTTTTAAAGCTCGGTTTGCCACAAGCACTCACAATCAATAGTACACTGACGATGACCAACACCATCGCATACCTTCTGTTCACACCATTCGCTCCTTCAAAACAAATTTATGTAAAAAAATCATGATCAGAATGTTCATTCTTCTATATATACGTTTCTCTTTTACCATAAGTTTCATCTTTACATAATAAAATAGTCCGACTTTATTCAGCCGGACTTTCCGTTTTGAATGTGTGCGCAAACAGCTCGGTCTTTACCGTTAATATCCTTGACGATGCGGACATCTGCCGCGGGAAATGACTGCAAGAGAAGTGCTTTTACATCTTGCCCTTGCGTATGTCCAATTTCAAAGACAACGACCGCCTGCTTATGAAGTACATGGTGAAGATCACGAATGAGACGCTTATAAAACCACAGACCATCACGTCCATCTGTCAACGCATTTACTGGCTCATGCTTCGTAACCACCTCTGACAAGCTGTCCATTTCTTCTGCCGAAATATAAGGTGGATTGGAAATAAACAGATCCACTTTGATGCCCTGATCCTTGATAGGTTCGAGTAAGTCCCCTTGTAAAAAATGGACGTCTGCACCTAGCGCTTGCTGATTCCGCTTTGCTACCGCAAGTGCTTCATGTGAAATATCCGTTGCTGTGACAGATAGTGTTTCTTTTTCAAGAGCGAGCGTAATCGCAATTGCCCCGCTTCCGGTGCCAACGTCTACTGCTTGAAGCGGCTGATCGTGCGGGAAGATGTCACTCATCAAATTCAGTGCCGCCAAAACGACCTCTTCCGTTTCAGGGCGAGGAATGAGAACATGTTTGTTCACCTCGAAGGGACGGCCGTAAAAAAATTCAATACCTGTTAGATGCTGAACAGGCACGCCTTTCTTGTGCTGCTTGACAAACTCGCTGAATAACCGATCTTGCTCCTCTGGCAGCTGATCATGAAAACGTGCAAGAAGTTCACTTCTGCTTAAGTCCAGTACATGCATCAAAAGGAGCTCTGCTGCGTTTTGGTCTCTACCGGCTTCCGTTAACAAAGAAGAAGCCCATTTAAGGGCTTCAAAGTTGGTACGCTGATTATTTTGCATTTTGAAGCTTCCTTGCTTGGTCTTCCATAATTAATGCATCTATGACCTCGTCAAGTTTTCCTTCTAAAATTTGATCAAGCTTTTGAATCGTTAATCCGATGCGGTGGTCTGTTACACGGTTTTGTGGGAAGTTGTACGTACGGATACGCTCTGAACGATCCCCTGTTCCAACAGCAGATTTACGCGTTTGATCATATTCAGCCTGTGCTTCACGCTGGAATTTATCATAAATTCTCGCACGTAATACTTTCATGGCTTTTTCTTTGTTTTTGATTTGTGATTTCTCATCCTGACAGGAAACAACCACGCCTGTTGGAAGGTGAGTTAATCGAACAGCAGACATGGTTGTGTTAACACTTTGTCCGCCAGGCCCGCTTGATGTGAAAGTATCTACACGGATGTCTTTTTCGTGGATATCAATTTCAACTTCTTCAGCCTCGGGCAACACAGCAACTGTCGCTGTTGATGTATGAATCCGTCCGCCTGATTCCGTTTCCGGAACACGTTGCACGCGGTGTGCACCGTTTTCAAACTTTAGTCTGGAATATGCGCCTTTCCCGCTAATCATAAAGATAATCTCTTTATAACCGCCAGTTCCAGTCACATTCGCTTCCATTACTTCTGTTTTCCAGCCCTGCATTTCAGCATAACGGCTGTACATACGGTAAAGGTTTCCAGCAAAAAGCGCGGCCTCTTCTCCTCCTGCTGCACCACGAACCTCCACAATAACGTTTTTGTTGTCATTCGGATCTTTCGGGATCAGCAAGATTTTCAGCTCGTCTTCTAAACGTTCCGTTTCCTCTGTGAGCTCTGAAATTTCTTCTTTGACCATGTCGCGCATCTCGGCATCTAGCTTTTCTTCCAGCATTGCTTTCGCTTCGCTCAACTGGTCGTATGCCGCACGATATTGTCTATATACCTCAACAGTTTCTTGAATATCAGATTGTTCCTTCGAATATTCACGAAGCTTCTTAGGGTCGTTCACCACTTCAGGGTCACTTAAATATTCATTTAGCTTTTCATAGCGTTCTTCAATTGATTTTAAACGGTCTAACATGGTCTTCACCTCTGTTTTGTGCGTAACAGTCTAATTATAGTATAGCGGGGTATGACAGTCAAAAAAATATCCAAAACAATTGATTTTCTGCAATTTTCCGCTAGAAAACACGATCTTTGGCGATTGGTTACTTGTTTTGTCTAACGTGAAGGAACAGTTCCTCCTTGAAGAGAATGGTACTTATAATTGAAAAAAGGGAGGGCATTTGGTTTGAATACAAATGAGGTTGCAAAAGAAATTGGCGTTTCTTCAAAAACGATTCAGCGTTGGGTTAAACAGCTCAACATCCCTGTCGCCCGGAATGAACTTGGACATTATGAATTTCATGAAGATATTGTACAGCTTCTCAAAGAAGTCAAACACCAAATGAGTGAAGGTGTGATCCTTCAAGACATTCGACTGCCAATCCACACGGAAACCGTTCAACAGTTATCGCCTGCTGCAGAAACTGCTGCCTCCACAAAGCGGATCGAAGCATTGGAAAAGCAGGTGAATCAGCTCATTCAGCAGCAATTGCACAGCACTGATGTAGAAAAACGACTGCAAGAACTCGAACGGAAACTGGCTAAAAAAGCAGATGAAGGTGTATCCTATCAGCTGCTCCAGCACCGTAGAGAAATTGAAGATCTCACCACTAAACTTGAGCGTCTTGCTGCGAGCTTGAAACAACCCTCTCAAATAGAAGAAAAAAAGGAAATCACGCACACTGACATCAAAAAAAAGCGTGCGCTCTTCCCTCTGTTTCATTCATTTCGCTAAGAAAGGCTGCCTCATGAGGCAGCCTTTCTACTTTATTATGAGGTAAGTGCAATAATGATCGGTAATGAAATTAATGACATGATTGCACTGATCACAAATGCGGATGCAGTTTCTGCTTCTTGTTTTTCAAATCGGGTTGCGATCATGGCTGCAACAGCTGAACCTGGGAAGGCAACAAGTAATACAGCTTTTGTAATTTCATCAGCCGAAAGACCCATGAAAATGGCGATAAAATACATAAGCAATGGTTGTACAGCTACTTTTAGCAATGCGATACTGAATGCTGGTAGGCTTAATTTAATTTTACGGATACCAACAGTGACACCGACTGCAAATAGCGCAACCCCTGACGTAACACTTCCAATTTCCTCTAACATTTCATGTCCAATTTCAGGAAGTTTAAATCCTAAAAGAACAAGAATGATACTTGCTAGTGGTGCAAGTGCAAGCGGCTCTGATAAACCGTGCAAAATAGCTTTCGTCGTCATTTTAAGGAAACTTTCGCCGTCTTTGGCTTTTCCTTTTGTTTTTTCACCGACAGTTGACACAATAATCGCAATTGGATCAAGCATTGCATTTACAACTATTCCGGTAATTGCAATCGGAATTGCAACTTCTTGAGCCCCAAATAAACTGCCTAGGACTGGAATCCCCATAAATGCAAAGGTCGGTTGAGCTGAGTTTAACGAGAAAATAGATGAATTTGTTAAATCGTATTTAAAAGCAAATTTCGTAACAAGAAGGATAATGATATAAAAACCTACGATTCCTAAAATCAATGCAACGAAAAATGGAATTTGACTATAGAATTTATCTTTTGGTGTTGACAGAATGCTGGCGATAAAGTGCGCTGGCAAAGCATACTTTGTCACAAGTGTACTTACACCTTTTGCAGATTTAGCGTCATAGCTACCGAAGTGTCCTGCGAACCAACCCAGCGCGATAACGAAAAAAATCGGTGCTAGGAGGATCAAAATATTTAAAAAGTCCACCTTACTCTTCCTCCTTAAATCCTTACAAGTTTCTATTTATTGCGGCATTGTTTAAATTACCCTAAACAATGCCGCGTTACACAATTTATTATGCTCTTACAATTTTTTTATATTCAGGAATCCACATTGCATCTTTCACAGCTTGTTCGATGTCGTCAGGCGTTCTTCTTGCGACACCATCTTTAATTGCCGCTTTTGCCACTTCAATGGCCACTTTGATAGAAACTTCTTGCAATTTATCAATGCTTGGAAGAAGACCAGCACCTGGTTTATCATGATCAACCATTTCAGCAATCGCATCTGCAGAAGCAACGAACATGCCTTTTGTGATGATTTTTGATTCCGTTACGATTGAGCCAAGACCAAGTCCAGGGAAAACGAACGCATTGTTTGATTGTCCAATTTCATGTTCAATTCCGTTATACTCAACGTTTTCGAACGGGCTTCCTGTCGCAACAAGTGCACGGCCGTCTGTCCATTTGAATAGATCTTCTGGAACAGCTTCCGCAAGTGGTGTTGGGTTAGACATTGGCATGATCACTGGACGCTCTGTATGTGCTGCGATTTCTTTAATGATTTCTTCAGTGAATGCACCGCCTTGACCTGATGTACCAATTAGAATCGTTGGCTTCACCCTGCGAACAGTTTCAGCAAATGAGATTTGCCCTTTTTCATCACGTGCCCAGCCTTCTACTTCATCAGAAGAACGAAGGTAAGGTTTTTGGAAATCAAACACTTCATCTTCGAATTGATCTGTCAGTAAACCTCTGTAGTCTAATGTCCAGAAAGCATTGTTTGCTTCTTCTTCACTTAGACCTTCAAGAACCATTGTGTCACGCATTTGATCTGCGATTCCGATTCCAGCTGATCCAGCTCCGAAGATCATCACACGGTGATCTTTCAATTGAGTACCAGTTTTCTTGACAGCTGCAAGAACACCCGCTAAAGTAATGGCACCAGTACCTTGAATATCATCATTGAATGTTAAGATGTTATCATTGTATTTTTTCATGATGTTACGCGCGTTTTTGTTTCCAAGGTCTTCCCAGTGAAGCAATGCTTTCGGGAAGAATTTAAGCGCTGCTTTTACATATGCATCAATGAATTCTTCGTATTTTTCACCTTGTACACGTTTGTGATGGTTTCCGATGTATAATGGATCATTCAATAATTTTTCATTGTTTGTTCCAACATCTAATACGACTGGAATCACGCGGCTTGGATCAATACCTGCAGCAGCCGTGTAGACAGCTAATTTACCAATTGCGATGTTGATACCACCAACACCCCAGTCACCAATTCCAAGAATGCTCTCAGAGTCAGTTGCTACGATAAGGTCGATATCTCCTGCTGTTGCATGTAAGTTTTCAAATGCTTTCTCAATGCCGTCAATGTTCTCGATTGAAAGATAGACACCATGAGGTCTTCTGTATTCATGGCTGTATTCTTGAATCGCTTCACCAACAGTTGGTGTGTACACAACAGGAAGCATTTCACGAAGCTTGTCTGATATAAGCTTATAGAACAATACTTCGTTACGGTTTTGCAAATCACTTAAGTATACGTTTTGACGAAGACGATCTGGCTGTGCTAGGAATTGCTTGTACGCTCTCTCCGCTTGTTGTTCTAAAGTGAGAACAGTTGGAGGAAGTAAGCCTTCTAGTCCAAGCTCTTGTCTTTCTTCTTCAGAAAAAGCAACGCCTTTGTTCAACGTTGGAATCGATAATACATCTTTACCTGTCAAAGTGGTTTCGAGGTACCCTTCTTTTGTTTTCTTCACGTTGTTCATCAAAAACTACCCTCTTTCTAAAATATAAATAAAGTGAACTATTAATTCAAAGAACGATTAAGGAGAATAATCCTTAATCAAAAAAATTATGACAAGAAATCGAACTTTTCGTTAAAATGCTTTACACTACAGTTAGTCATTTTATGCCTGCTTATACTAAAACGCAAGCGTTGAAAATTAGATAATTTTTTCGTAGCGTTATTTAATTTATTTAAGTACAAATGATGGGTGTTCAGCCAAAATCTCAAAAAACGAAACACAGCGGCATTTGCTATTTTTTTAATTGTCAAGTGTTGTACCAACGTCAAGTCTTGGTACTTCATGGTGATGTCTGCATCGTGCTTCGTATGATTCCTGCGCACCTACTAAAATAATGGGATCATCATAGGATGCGGGTTTACCGTCGATCAAGCGTTGTGTTCTACTCGCTGGGGAGCCGCATACCGAACAAACTGCTTGAAGTTTTGTTACAAGCTCTGCACATGCCATTAAATGCGGAACAACACCAAATGGCTCTCCTCTGAAGTCTTGATCAAGGCCTGCAACAATGACTCGGTAACCTTTATCAGCCAATTGAGTGACAATGTCAATGATTGTCTCATCAAAAAATTGCACCTCATCTATGCCAATGACATCGGTTCTTTCTGATATGTGCGTTATTATGTCTTTTGGTGAGGCTACTGCAATCCCATCGACCGATGAACCGTTATGTGAAACAACTGAGCTTGTACTATATCGGTTATCAATCGCTGGTTTGAATATTTTTACTTCTTGTTTGGCAAAGGTGGCCCTTTTGGCTCTCCGAATCAATTCTTCCGACTTTCCAGAAAACATACTTCCGCAGATGACTTCAAGCCAACCGCTTTGTTTCATCACATACATAAGGTCTTCTCCCCCGTTTTAAAGTTCCATCAATCCACGTAAAAAAACAGGCAAGAACGGATTCCTGCCTGTTTATTGTATCTATTATTACTTAAGACCGTATTTTTTGTTAAAGCGGTCAACACGTCCATCAGCAGAAGCGAATTTTTGACGGCCTGTATAGAAAGGATGGCACTCAGAGCAAATCTCGATGCGTACCTCTTCTTTTACTGATCCAGTTTCAAACTCATTTCCACAAGCGCATTTGACTGTAGCTTTTTTGTAGTTAGGATGAATTCCTGTTTTCATCTACTGTCATCTCCTTCCGCCCTGAATCCAATTCGGAAACAGAGTTAATATCTCAGAATAAATTCTGAAACGCACATGATGAAATTATAACAGTGTGAGTCTATGATTGCAAATGTATTTTTTCAACAAGCTATCTTCTTGATGCAGACATGTTCGCTTGTTTCCATTCTTGCGTTAAAATATCGAAAAATTCTTGGTTTGTCTTTGTTTTTCTCATTTTGCGCATGAACTTCTCAGCAAAGTCAGGTGTATCTGACATCGATTTTCTCATCGCCCATAAACGATCAAGATGCTCTTTTGGTACAAGCAGTTCTTCTTTTCTCGTACCAGAACGACGAATGTCGATTGCTGGGAAAATTCTTCTTTCTGCAAGAGAGCGGTCCAAATGAAGCTCCATGTTCCCCGTTCCCTTAAATTCCTCATAAATCACATCATCCATACGTGATCCCGTATCAACGAGCGCAGTGGCTAAAATCGTCAAGCTTCCGCCTTCTTCAATGTTACGCGCAGCACCAAAGAAGCGTTTTGGACGGTGGAAAGCCGCTGGATCAATACCGCCGGAAAGCGTTCGGCCGCTTGGCGGGATGACAAGGTTGTACGCACGAGCAAGCCTTGTGATGCTGTCCATTAAGATGATGACATCTTTCTTATGTTCGACAAGACGCATGGCACGCTCTAATACAAGCTCTGCTACTTTAATGTGGTTTTCCGGTACTTCGTCAAAGGTTGAACTAACAACATCCCCTGCAACAGAACGTTCGATATCTGTTACTTCCTCTGGGCGTTCGTCAATTAAAAGGACAATCAGCTCTGACTCTGGATGATTTTCAGAAATGCTGTTGGCAATTTCTTTGAGCAAAATGGTTTTCCCAGCCTTAGGCGGTGCAACAATTAAACCACGCTGCCCAAACCCAACTGGCGCCATCATATCCATAATTCTAGTAGACAGGTGATTAGGCTGTGTTTCAAGAATCATTTGACGATCAGGGAATAGCGGCGTGAGTGCAGGAAAGTGAACACGTTCCTTAGCTGATTCTGGGTCGTCCCCATTTACCGCTTCGACATGAAGGAGGCCATAGTAGCGTTCATTCTCTTTTGGAGGTCGTACCTTTCCAGACACCTTATCTCCGTTTCGTAAATCAAAGCGTCTGATTTGTGAAGCTGAAATATAAATGTCTTCAGAACTTGGGGAGTAGTTAATTGGTCTTAAGAAACCAAATCCCTCAGACTGAATAATTTCAAGAACCCCTTCCATAAATAAGAGATCCTCTTGCTCAGCGTTCGCCTTTAAAATGGCAAAGATTAATTCTTTTTTTGTTAGTTTGCTGTAATAAGAGATTTTGTACTTTTTTGCTAGCTCATACAGCTCTTTTAATTTCATATTTTCCAAAGATGAAATCGAAACATCTTTCAATATGGACACCACACTTTTCTAGTCAATGTATTTCATTACAAATGCATGACCATTGTATTTGATTAGCTTTTAATTCCGTTTTTGATGGAATGACCTCGCTCTCATGGTAACGCTCCCACTCGTTTTATCGTAAAGATAGGAACAATGTGAACTCGAGCTTTGTCAACATAGAGAAGGATAATGAGTATATCGTCATGATGCGGCAGTATTTAAACTTGTTGAAGCTTAAAAGAAGTAAATTCGCAGAAAATTTCGCAGCACTCTTTAGTTTTACCTCATTTGCAGAGAATATTCAACTTTAAAAAGAAAATGATATACATTTGACACCTATATGAAAAGCGGGTAATAAATACCCGCTTTCAGATTACGGACGAATGACAAGATTCGGTTTTTTCTTTAAGCTATGTCTGCCGTCTACGAAACGAACTGTACCTGATTTCGCACGCATAACAACGCTATGTGTTGTTCCAACAGAGCCTTTGAATTGAACACCTTTTAATAGCTCACCGTCTGTTACACCAGTCGCTGCAAAAATGGCGTCGTCGCCTTTCACGAGGTCTTCCATTCTTAGGACTTTGCCAACATCTAGCCCCATTTTCTCACAGCGTCTTAGTTCTTCTTCACTTTGAGGAAGAAGCCTTCCGTGGATTTCACCACCAAGTGCCTTTAACGCAACAGCAGAAAGGACACCTTCGGGCGCTCCGCCTGAACCAAATAGAATATCAACACCTGTATGATCAAATGCTGTATTAATGGCTCCTGCAACGTCACCATCATCGATCAGTTTGATTCTTGCTCCTGCTTCTCTCAGTTCAGCAATGATTTTCTCATGTCGATCTCTGTTTAAAATCGTTGCAACCACATCTTCAATATCTTTGTTTTTTGCTTTTGCTACAGCGCGAAGATTGTCAATGACAGGCGCTTCAATGTCGATGCAGCCTACCGCTTCTGGACCTACTGCGATCTTATCCATGTACATATCAGGTGCATTCAGCAAGTTGCCATGATCTGCAACTGCAATAACAGCTAAGGCATTCCAGCCGCCACTTGCCACAATATTTGTTCCTTCTAATGGATCAACAGCTACATCCACGCGAGGTCCGTATCCGTTCCCAAGCTTTTCCCCAATATAAAGCATTGGTGCTTCGTCCATTTCCCCCTCGCCAATGACCACTGTTCCTTTCATCGGAATGGTATCAAATACATCACGCATTGCACTTGTTGCAGCATCATCCGCTTCGTCTTTTAATCCTCTTCCCATCCAACGAGCAGATTTTAATGCGGCTGCTTCTGTCACCCGTACTAGTTCCATCGATAAACTTCTTTCCATTTTTGTCCAAATCTCCTCTCACAGTCAAAGCCTTATGAATTTTGAAGTTCTTCTATTTCTTGGTCACTCAGCTTTTCACGCCAGATGGTTGCACCCAAGCCTTCAAGCTTCTTCTCAAGCAAACTATATCCTCTGTCTATATGTTCAAGCCCTGTGATTTCGGTCACACCGTCTGCCATTAGCCCTGCAACAACGAGACAAGCACCTGCACGCAGGTCACTTGCTTTCACCTTTGCTCCTTGAAGCTGCGTTTGTCCAGTGATAATGGCAGATCTTCCTTCGACCTTCATGTTTGCACCCATTCGACGCAATTCGTCAATGTGCTTAAAGCGGGCTGAGTAGATCGTATCTGTGACCACACTCGTGCCTTTCGCCTTTGTTAACAGCGCCGTCATCGGCTGCTGAAGGTCCGTCGGAAAGCCCGGATACACAAGGGTTTTGATATCGACAGGCTTGAGTCCTTCGTTTCTGCCAACGATCAGCATTTGATCGTTGCTCGTTTCAATGGTGAACCCCATCTCTCTAAGTTTCGCCGTAATTGATTCTAAATGAGTTGGGATCACATTATCAAGTACAACTTCATCTCCCATCGCAGCACCAGCAATTAAAAATGTGCCTGCTTCTATACGGTCAGGGATGATGGAATGCTTACAGCCATGAAGAGATTCTACACCTTCGATTCGAATCACATCAGTACCCGCACCTTTGATTTTGGCTCCCATGCTTGCAAGCAGTGTCGCTACATCAATAATTTCGGGTTCTTTTGCGGCATTTTCAATGACCGTTTTTCCTTCAGCCAGTACGGCTGCCAGCATGATATTGATGGTCGCACCTACACTGACCACATCAAGGTAAATACGGGCTCCGACTAATTTTTCAGCGCGCAAATAAATGGCACCCTGTTCGTTTGTCACCTCGGCTCCGAGTGCTTCAAAGCCTTTGATATGCTGATCGATCGGCCTAGGTCCTAAGTGGCACCCTCCTGGCAGCCCAATGACAGCCTGCTTGAATCTTCCCAGCATAGCGCCCATTAAATAATAAGACGCACGCAGTTTCTTCACTTTCCCATTAGGAAGAGGCATACTGATCATGGAAGCAGGATTGACGACCATTTCACCTTTTTCAAACGTGACCTTTCCGCCAATCTCTTCTAACAGATCTCGTAATGTGTCAATATCTGAAATATGCGGAAGGCCCTCAATCGTTACTGGAGAATCAGCGAGAATCGTGGCAGGAATCAGTGCCACTGCACTATTTTTCGCACCACTAATATGTACGGTCCCGCGTAAGGGGTCACCGCCGGCAATGTTTAACTTTTCCATATTTGTCTCCCTTCTTAAAGAAGATCACTGTTGGAGTTATACTGTTTGTGGATGTCGCGCTTTAAAAGGTCTTGTCCAAAATTTAGCCAATATCAAGAGAAAGAATACAGGTTAAACGAAATTTGTCGGAAGAAAAATAATCGAAGCTTTGCGAGGCTGTGATGTTCTCTTCTTTGCACAAAACATTTCTTAGCGTTTTTAAGGAAAACTGCGGCAAACAGGAGACAATCCCGCCTGCCACAATCACTTATTTATTCCAATCTGCTAAAAATTGCTCAATGCCCGCATCCGTTAATGGGTGTTTCGTCAGCTGCTTGATGACTTTCAGCGGCATTGTGCCGATATGAGCACCTCTAAGTGCAGCTTCTGTCACGTGCTGCGGATGACGAATGGATGCAGCAATGATTTGTGTATCTAAGCCATGAACATCAAAAATGGTTTTCACTTCGCTGATGAGATCGAGACCATTTTGGCCAATGTCATCTAAGCGGCCGAGGAATGGAGAGACATACGTCGCACCAGCTCTAGCTGCAAGAAGTGCCTGGTTTGCACTAAAAATCAAAGTGACGTTTGTTTTGATTCCAAGGTCTGTTAACGCTTTGACAGCTTTAAGACCATCTGTTGTCATTGGGATTTTAACCGTGATATTTGGTGCGATGGCAGCAAGCTCTTTTCCTTCTTCAATCATTTCTTCTGCTTTGAGGGAAATGACTTCCGCACTGACAGAACCTGATACCACGTCAGTGATTTCGCGAAGACGGTCGTGGAATGATACGTCCTTTTCTTTCGCTACTAAACTAGGGTTTGTTGTGACGCCTGCTAAAATGCCAAGCTCGTGCGCCTCTTTGATGTCTGCGATATTCGCTGTATCTACGAAAAATAACATAACCGTGCCACTCTCCTATCAATAAATTGTCTGAAATGTAAATTTTGATTGCGCTTTCTCAAGATATGGAGAAAACCGCCTGTGACTCAGGCGGCTTTCGGTTCTCATCAAATTATGCTTGGTTAGAAGAACCAAATTCACGCATTTTGCCGATAACAGTCGCTTTAATTGCGTCACGAGCTGGTCCAAGATATTTACGTGGATCATACTCTTCTGTTTTTGCAGCAAGTGTTTCGCGTACTGCTTTCGCAGAAGCAATTTGGTTTTCAGTGTTTACATTGATTTTAGCTGTACCAAGTGAAATTGAGCGCTTGATGTCAGCAGTTGGGATACCTGTTCCGCCATGAAGAACAAGTGGAAGACCTGTCATTTTACCAATTTCTTCCATTTCAGTGAAACCAAGGTTTGGTTCACCTTTGTATGGACCATGTACTGAACCTAATGCAGGTGCAAGGCAGTCAATGCCAGTGCGTTCTACAAGCTCTTGGCACTCTTTTGGATCAGCATAAATAACGCCCTCAGCGATGACGTCGTCTTCTTGTCCGCCAACAGTTCCAAGCTCAGCTTCTACAGATACACCGTGGAAATGTGCAAGCTCAACTACTTTCGCAGTTGTTGCTACGTTCTCATCGAATGGATGGTGAGAAGCGTCGATCATGACAGAAGTAAATCCTGCATGGATTGCTTTTGCACAAGATTCAAAGCTTGAACCGTGATCTAAATGAATCGCAACAGGAACTGTTACATTATATTCTTCGATTAACGCTTTAACCATTGCGACAACTGTTTTGAAGCCGCCCATGTAGCGTCCTGCTCCTTCAGATACTCCTAAGATAACTGGAGATTTCTCTTCTTCAGCAGCTTGTAAAATCGCTTGCGTGAATTCTAAATTATTTAAGTTAAACTGTCCAACAGCGTAACCTTTTTCCTTTGCGTCTTTCAACATTTCTGTCATTGAAACTAAAGGCATGATGAAAAATCCTCCCTATGTAGCTAATTTGCTTACTAAAAAAAGCTCTCCACCCTAGCATGACCAGAATTTCTCGCCATATGTAAACTTTCAAAGTCAGATCGCTTTCTTCTTCTTATCTAGGATACCAATTATTCGACAAATCGGCAACAGAATGACTCGATTCAATCATTTCCAACTACCCATTTGTTTCGAGCGGCAAGTATTCTTTGACAGCATCTCGGATCTCATCAATATCAAAAGGTTTCGCAAAATGCGTCAAAGCACCGAGTTCTTTGGATTCTTGGATCATGTCTAATTCCCCATAGGCTGTCATAATGATGACACGGATGTCTTCATCAATTAATTTCATGCGTTTTAAAATTTCAATTCCATCCATTCCGGGAATCTTCATATCAAGCAGCACAAGATTTGGTCTATGATTTTTCACAATATCTAACGCCTGAAGTCCATTGGCTGCTTGGAAGGTTTGATAGCCTTCTTTATGAAACACTTCATTCAATAATATTCTAATACCATATTGATCATCGACAATTAAAATTTTCTCATTCATCTGTTACACCCCATTGCTTTCATTTTTCGCCATAAAAAGAGCTGTTGTTAAATAATTCTGTTTGATTTTCACATTTCCTTTATTTATAATAGTTTACTTTACGACATTTTCTGAGCATTTTTCCTAATATTCTCTTTATATTCTATTATAAAATGATCTGACCGAAGGAGGAAATCAGTCTTGTTAAAAATTTTCACGACCCAGTTATCAGGTATTTTTTCACGTATTGGAGAAAAGCAGGCTGAAGCGATCGAGGATGGTGCACGCCTTCTTGCACAAGCCATTGTCAGTGGACATGCTGTTTATTTTCACGGGAAGAATGAACTGGCTGCTGTAGCCCTAGAGGCAACTGAAAGCAAGGAGCCATTTCCAGGTGCGAAAGTGCTGCCGCTTGATCAAATGGAGCGCAGCTTGCTTCATCCAAGCGATAGAGTGCTGCTATTTTATTCAGACCCAGAAGAAGAGGAGATTCAATCTCTTGTAAAAGAACTGCACGCGCAAGGGACGCCCGTTGTTGGTGTCGGGCCGGCACAAAAGGAGTCGTCCATGATTGAAGAGCTTTGTGATGTCCATATTGATTTTCAGCTCAAGAAACCGCTTGTGCCTGCTGATGACGGAACAAGGTTCGGTTATCCTGCTTTAATGACATGCTTATACGTCTACCACGCTCTATCGTTTACTGTGAAAGAAATCGTTGAGGAATATGAATAAAAAAACTGCCGAGAAGATGATATTCTCGGCAGTTTTTTTGTTTTATTTTGATTCAGATGCTTGCAGTGAAGCACCAACGAAATCTCTAAATAATGGCTGAGGTCTTGTCGGTCTTGAGACGAATTCTGGGTGGAATTGAGAAGCAAGGAACCAAGGGTGATCCTTCAGCTCGATAATTTCAACAAGACGTCCGTCTGGGCTTGTACCAGAGAAGACAAATCCTGCAGCTTCCATTTGCTGTCTGAATTCATTATTAAACTCATAGCGATGGCGGTGGCGTTCGTAGACCACTTCATCGTTGTATGCAGCAAATGCTTTGGAGTCTTCATTTAATTTACATGGATACAGACCAAGACGAAGTGTTCCGCCTAAATCATCTACATCCTTCTGTTCTGGAAGAAGGTCAATAATTGGGAATGCTGTTTCAGGATCAATTTCCGCTGAATGAGCTCCTTCAAGGCCAAGTACGTTTCGTGCATATTCGATTGACGCAACTTGCATTCCTAAGCAAATTCCGAAGAATGGCACTTTGTTTTCACGGGCATATTGTGTAGCAATAATTTTCCCTTCCACTCCGCGGTCTCCGAAGCCTCCAGGAACGATGATGCCATCGACATCTTGCGCGAAATCAGCCATATTTTCTGCTGTCACTTCTTCTGCATTGATCCATTTGATTTGAACGTCTGCATCAAAGGCATAACCAGCATGGCGAAGTGATTCAACGACAGAAATGTATGCATCTTGCAATTCAACATATTTTCCTACTAGACCAATTGTGACTTGTTTTGAGAGGTTTTGCACTTTATCGACTAGCGCTGTCCACTCCGTCATGTCTGCATCTTGGCAATCAAGTTTCATATGTTCACATACAAGCTTGTCTAGTCCTTGTTTTTGTAAATCAAGCGGAATAGAGTACAGCGTGTCTGCATCCTGACATTCGATAACAGCTTTTGTATCAATATCACAGAATAACGCAATTTTGTCCTTCATGTCCTGGGTCATTGGCATTTCAGTTCTGACCACAATAACGTTTGGCTGAATACCAAGGCTGCGAAGTTCTTTGACACTATGCTGTGTTGGTTTTGTTTTCAGTTCACCTGCTGCTCGGATGTAAGGAACAAGGGTACAATGAATGTACATGACGTTTTCACGGCCAATGTCACTCTTCATTTGACGAATCGCTTCAAGGAAAGGAAGGGATTCGATGTCTCCTACTGTTCCGCCGATTTCTGTGATGACCACATCTGCACCTGTTTCTTTTCCGGCACGGTACACGCGGTCTTTAATTTCATTTGTAATATGGGGAATAACCTGTACAGTTCCGCCTAAATAGTCGCCGCGGCGCTCTTTCTTCAAAACAGTAGAGTAGATTTTACCTGTTGTGACGTTGCTGTACTTATTTAAGTTAATATCAATGAAGCGCTCATAGTGACCTAAATCAAGGTCTGTTTCAGCACCGTCATCTGTGACGAAAACCTCACCGTGCTGATATGGACTCATCGTCCCTGGGTCTACGTTGATATATGGATCGAATTTTTGAATGGTGACATCCATCCCTCTATTTTTCAGAAGGCGGCCTAACGAGGCAGCCGTGATCCCTTTTCCAAGTGAGGAAACAACTCCTCCTGTTACAAAAATATACTTTGTCATTTCGTATGCTCCTCTCTTTTTTACCCTTGCATGACTAGACATGCACAGCTTCATCCTTTTTAGAGTGTATCCCTAAATCTCTTGAAAAATAAGAAAGCTCCCTTTCAAATAAATGAAAGGGAGCGTAAATGAACGTATCTTTACGTACTCTTTTTAGAGAGCCCAAAATACATACTACATAGTTCGCTCTCGAAAGTCAAGACGGTTTTGTCCTGTTTTGAGGACCGGTTTATGAGGGTTATTTCTCTTCCTCTTTATCGTCTAAATCGTCTTCGTCAATTTCTGTTAAGCCGTCATCATCTTCGTCATCATCTTCGTCGAATTCTTCTATATCTTCCTCAATTTCCTCATCATCGTCTAGGTCGAGATCATCGTCGTCTTCAACAAGATCAAGGTCTTCTTCAAGCTCTTCGATTTCCTCTTCCTCTTCAATTTCATCGAAGTCTTCTTCAACGACAGCTGCTTTTGTTTTTTTCTTTTTCGCTTTTGTTTTCACAGCTGGCTGAACTTCTTCTTCGATTTGATCAACTGGATACCAGCTGCGAAGTCCCCATCTCTGATCACCTAACGAAATAAAGCGGCCATCTATATTTAAGTCTGTATAAAATTGAGCAAGGCGATCATCAAGATCAGATTTTTGTATTCCTTGTAAACGGACCATTTCATCTATTAACTCGGAAAACGTAATCGGTGTTTTGCTGTCTCTGAAAATTTCATAAGCAAGTTCAACTAAAGACATGTGCTTGAGCTGCTCCTGTGAGTATTCTTTCAAACTCAAGGTCAGACACTCCCTTTCTATTACATGTATGTATCCATTTATCAGTGAAATAATAAGTGTTTATCCCTTATTTTTACGACAAACCATACCTCTCATTATAAACAAATTAGGGGAGTTTATGCCACCTTTAATCATGTTAATTTTTGATTTTTTCTCAAGGGGAGCAACTAATGGTTCATCATTTAGGTGAAATGGGTCTAGCTTTTGTGTCCGGCCTGCATTTTGTAAACCGTTTTATTCATTCCAAACGAAAAAATGGGAACAATCAGAGGCAGCAATGGTGAATGAATAAATTTTGGCTATCATTCGAACGAAGTGATTGTCCATTTTTTATAAAGCGTATAAAAAGGTACACGCCAACGGGTTCAGTTGACGTGTACCTTTAATGAAAAAAATTGTATAACACCTTTTTTCTCAAGTAACCTTGAATTCAGTTTTTATGCGAATACCGTTACTTTTTTTCGCAAGAGTTCATGCTCTATTTATTATTCATTACAGTACAGCGACTATTTCTTTTCCTAAGGAAATGAAAGCATCTATAATAAATGGTGCCGCAAAGAGAATCGAAGCTTTCCAGTTCGCTTTTTTGTATTGAAAAAAGAACAAGATCAACACTGCTCCTATGAGTGCCGTGAAGAGGTACAGCCATAAGCTTTGTATTTGCAAGATCCCCATACATATTACATTAATAAACATAATGATAATCTTAGGAATTAGAGCATAAAACAAATGACCCTTAACCTCTGGAGCAAAGATGATTAATAGGAATTTTGCGATGAGATACTGAACTAATAGGCTGATGGTGGTTAGAATTGTTGTAATGACAACAATTAGATTCAGCATCGTTTCATAGGACATATCCTCTAACATAGCTCTTAAATCATCTAGTTGCGAAATGTAGCCATTCAGCTCAATAGCAAAAGTAACGAAATAATAATTGGCCATAATAAAAATGACCAATGATATCAATGATGTTATTCTTGGACGTTGTTCCATAATAACCTCCCATCCCCTATACTCATAATGCTTGAATGATCGTTTAAGCGTTTATTCACCATGCTATGGGAAACATATATGATGGTTGAAATTTTTTTAATAGAGAGATTCACTAGCCTCTCAGATAGCATCTCTATACTCTCTGAATCTAGAGATGACATGGTTTCATCAATTAGAATGGTTTCCCAATCTTTTACGAATAATAAAGATAATCCTACCTTCGCTTTCATACCCGTAGATGCTCTGCTATACGAACCATCTAGGTTACCATCAAAAAAATCATTCACTTTCCCCATTTGTTCTTCAGTCGGCACAATTTTAAACGTATTCCACAGAATCTCTAGGTTTTCTCTAATTGTAAATGGGTGAATGCCAATAGGATCCACATTTAAATAAAGAGTCGATTCTTTGTTTGCCTCAATATTTCCAGAGTATCTCTTATCTAAACCAGCTATCATTTTAAGGAGAGTGCTTTTACCTGCACCATTTCTCCCCACTAAATGAAAGAGACCTGTTGGAATTGAAAAATTCACTTTATCTAGTATGATATTGTTTTTGAACTTCTTCGTACATTCTACAAATTCTAATCCCACTTGAATCCCCTTCTCTGTCGTATAGAGTCTTCAATAAAACCATCTATGATTGATAATGATAGAAAATAATAAAGAATCATACCCTTCAATAAAAGCAGCTATTATTAGGATGACTAACGATAGTAGATAATAAGGAATCATTTTTTTCATGACACCTAAAGCAGCTTTAATTGATTTCGTATAAATTAGTGTGAAAAGCACATACTGGCTGATTCCTTGATAAAACAACATATTTGGAAATTCTAATAGCCCATGAGGAATTAGTTTACCTAAAGCTTCTTGTGCTCCTAGCGTTCTAAAACCCATCGTAATGACGAAGGACGAACCTCCAAAATCCATTATTTGAAATAACGGCGACAACAAGAAACCCAGTAAATACATTGCAAAGTTCGTTAAGTTATGTGTCAGGACTACAGACATAAATTCCTGGCCCGAAGTTGGTGGTGCGGCTTCAAATAAATCTTTGTTGACTATATTCCCTAGATAAATCCCTGTACCTATCAGCAATATACAGTAGATAGAGTAGTACCACAGAAAATACTTCAATCTTTTATGTATCATTTTCCTCCTCTTTTCATGAAGTAATCGTGAAAATAGTAATGCATATGAGTAATAAAATAGGCAAGGACAGCTTCAATAACTTATGTTCATAATCGTTGATTAATAGTTCTGTTTTTCTGAAATATACGACCCCAATAAAGATGATTAAAGGCAACGATAACGTATTTTTAAGAATAATTGAGATATCGGACGTGTTGATCATTACTCCGACTATTCCACACACACTGACAAAAATCAGTACAAGACATAGTAAATATATCGTACTGGATTTAAATCTCTCGTACGGACTCACAATCAAAGAGGATTGCAACGTCTCGATTCTTGCCCTATCAAGCACAATCTCTTCCTTTTTCGACCCTATTAAGATTTCTAAGATCGTAATAAAGTTTATATAGACTAAAATGAGCGCAGGCAGATTTTCTATTTTCGTTAAAAAGGATTGGGCGAAATAAGTAAGCATTGATACTAAGGCACCTATTAAAATGATCAATATTTTATTACTAGTGATATATGACAAAAATAAATACAGAATATTTCCAGACCTATATTGCTTATTCGCACTTTTTAGGAAGGAAAGTCCAGTTGTCAAAGGTATTCTATGAGAATTACTTATGTAAATGTAAATAAGAAGAGACTGTACTATTTGCAGTATCATCACTGCTTCAAAAACGGATGTTATGATATACCAAAATTGCAACAAAAGGAGTATTCTGTTGATGATATTGAATAGACCTGACAATAATTGAGATGCAAAAGAAAGCATCACGACAATAAGTGCTAGTATCATAATGAAATATTGATTTTCTACTAACAAAAAGGTTAAAGCGATGAAACAAGCCAAAAGTAATTGAACTGAATATCCTTTTTTAATCGTAAAGAATAAATGTTTCAACAACAATTGTTTAGAGACAAAGACCACTCCTGGCTGCTGTCTTCTATACGGTAATACACAACGATTAATATTAGCTGTAGCTACAATGTATATTGAAATAAAAACAAAGCTGTTTAGGTAAGTGCCGGGAATCTCACCCCGATAGAAAATCAACGCTACCATCACAATGAAAGAAAAAAGAATCATCCCAATATAATTGAGGTACCCCATTATACTTTGATCATATATTTTAAATAGTTTATTTGTTTTATGCATAAGTCATTTTAAAAAGCAGCAGCCTTGGCTTTTCCTTGTTTTTTAAGTACAACCAAAATAGCAGCGGCAGTCCCAGTACTAACACCTAGATTGGCTACTATCAAAGAACCATTTCTAACAACTAAAGATGCCATTGTAACTGCAAATAACAATAGTGAGAATGAGCCAAGATTTTTTGCTTTTATCATAAAATTTCCTCCTAATTAATGTTTTATTACAAGCCGGATGGGCATAAAACGTTAAATTAGTTTTTAAGTCACTATCTATTAAACGTTGTTTCATCTGATACAATACACTTTTGGAAAAAAAATCATCTCAATAAAGATTGAGATGATTTTTTTTTAGATTAAAAAGCAGCAGCTTTTGCTTTTCCTTCTTTTTTAAGAATAGCCAAGATAGCAGCAGCTACACCTGAACTAATTGTGCCTACGCCAGTGAAAACACCAACGATTGTAATGACAGTTGCTACTGAGGACCAAGTATCTAAGAAATTCACTACTGTTGCCGCAGTTGCAGTACTAACACCCAGATTTGCTGCAATCAAAGAACCATTACCAATCACTAAAGCTACTAATGTTACCGCAAGAAGTGACAGCGATAATAAAGCATAAAACTTAGAATCTGTTGCTTTCGTCATAATATGACCTCCTTCGATTATTTACTACTTCTTTAGTCTAGCAAGAAGTAAATTACATTTCAATATTTTTTTGGAAAATTTGTAATATTTATTTAATTAACGGTATTTGTAATCAGTTTTTATCAGAATTTACGTTCATTTTCCATTTTTACCGGGCACTTATGTAATAGCATAAAATGCTCTGATTCATTTAAATCTAGTCAGAATTTCTGATAAACACTATCAAAAAATCAATTCGTTTCAAATCTTCAATGCCTTCTTTTTAGAGACAGGTAAACTTTTATGATGAATTTTTTTAAGAGATGCTCGTTTCCTGTAGTACTTTGATTATTACTGAGATATTCTTCAACAATCGGAGCTCACCTTCGTTAAAGACAGAGACCAAGTTCAAAAAATCACTGAAAGATCATGTTATAGATGTGGAAAAAGAGTTGATTTTATTTTGAATTCAAGAGAAATGATGAATAGAATGGGAAGTAAGTTATACACATTGACCCTAAGGAGAGAAGAACCGTATCCTGTATTAGGGAGCGATTCATTTTTGGAAATATATCAGTATCTTTATACATTTCAGTTCCTATCATAGCTTTTGAAAAATTGTAACATTTAGAAAATGTGATAAACATACTATTTCTCTAAAACACAACATAAGTCCCTATAAATCGGAGTCGAAAAAGAAGAAAATGGATTAAATTACCTAGTTAAATTGAATCAATTTCCTCAATTCCAAAAAAATCGAGACACTCATATTGAGTTGTCTCGACTTCGATTTGATATCAAAATAGATACCCATTATTCAAATCTTTGAACGTATGATGAAAAATAATGGCTGCTTTTTGCATGAATCGTCTGTATAGTCATTTCTGTATTTTCTTTAGATCCAGATATTCGGGCAAAAAAAGCATTGCTCCTTTATGTAGGCAGAATCATAACCATCACGTTAGAAATGAGGCTGAACCCTGACATTTCTGCAAAGTCTAAACACATTAGTGAATGAGATGAACTTGTTATCTAGTTCTCAAGCATTGAAATATGCTTTCATAACGATACACTTTTATCGTTTATTTTAAGGCTAGAGATTCTGAAGTAATGAGATGACTACTGCTATGGTCAATATGATGCCTGCAAGCATTAAAACAATTAATTTTCTACGGCTATTTTCTTTTTCATTGTGATCTTTCTTTGAAGACTTCGAAAGTTCTGCGGAAACCATGATCCATATCACCAAAGTCACAATTGCTAAAATGGTAGTAGTTGTGGTCATAATAACCTCCCATATTTTTATTTTCTTAATTTTAACATAATGCTAATATAATATGGATCGATACTGGAAATCATCTTAAATTCAGGAAAACCTGACTATTACCTTGTATGTGGGTTATAGCTATATCGTTCTTGAGGTCTAATTCTTTAGTAGGTATATTGCCAATTCACATGTACCAATACTCACTACTTCACCAGTTACAAATCACTCATACGTTAAAGCTGTTTCCTGTTGCCGACACTATCCTTTTACAATCCTAAAATAAAAAAACTTTGGATGATGCTAGTGATTAATGCTTCATGAACCAAACCAAAACAGACCACCTCACATCAGGTGGTCTTTGCTTTGTTTCTACATATCTAGCAGTTTGCGTGAGATGACTAGGCGCTGGATTTCCTGTGTGCCTTCATAAATTTGGGTGATTTTTGCATCACGCATGTATCGTTCGACTGGGTAATCCTTTGTATAGCCGTAGCCGCCGAAGATTTGGACGGCTTCTGTTGTTACCTTCATGGCTGTATCTCCAGCAAAGAGCTTGGACATAGCTGATTCCTTTCCATACGGGAGCGCTTTCGTTTCGAGCCATGCTGCCTGATAAGTGAGCAGCCTAGATGCTTCAATTGCGGTTGCCATATCTGCGAGCTTAAAAGCAATTCCTTGATGCTGAATGATTGGTTTGCCGAATTGCTTTCGCTCCTTCGCATAATCGACTGCCGCATCAAGAGCGCCTTGTGCAATCCCAACAGCCTGTGCAGCAATACCGTTTCTTCCGCCATCGAGGGTCATCATAGCTATTTTAAAGCCTTCTCCTTCTTGTCCGAGCCGGTTTCTTTCATGAATCCGGCAATCTTCAAATCGAATTTCAGTCGTTGGCGATGAGCGAATGCCAAGTTTGCTTTCCTTTTTGCCGACCGAGAAACCCGGTGTCTCTTTTTCTACAATAAAGGCGGTCGTATTTCGAGATGTAGCTTCTTGGTCTGTCACAGCAAACACAATATAATAATCTGCAATGCCTCCATTTGTAATAAAGATTTTAGCACCGTTCAGGACGTATTCACTGCCTGCTTTTACTGCCGTTGTCTTCATTCCGCCGGCATCTGAACCCGAACCGCTCTCAGTGAGTGCATATGCCCCTACCTTCTGTCCTTCTGCAAGCGGCTTTAAATAGGTCTCTTTTTGTTCATCTGTTCCGAAAGTATAGATAGGCCACGAGGCGAGAGAGGTGTGGGCGGAGAGGGTGACGCCTGTAGAGGCGCACACTCTTGAAAGCTCCTCCACTGCGATGACGTAGGCTAAATAATCACTTCCGATCCCGCCTACCTCTTCCGGCCAAGGAATGCCCGTTAAACCGAGCTCCGCCATTTGGCGAAAAATAGCTGGATCATACGTTTCTGTCTCGTCCCGCTCTGCTGCTGTTGGCTCTACTTCATTTTTCGCAAAATCCCTCACCATTTTTTGAATCATTTCATGTTCATCACTTAATTGAAACTGCATCATGAGCCACCTCGTTTCATATTAGCTGTTTACAAATGACCAGCCTTTGAATTTCACTTGTTCCTTCATAGATCTCACAAACTTTCGCATCACGAAAGTAACGTTCTGCTTGATAGCGATTCGTATAACCGTCCATGCCGAGTAAATGGATCGCTTCTGTACTGATCTCAACCGCCGTTTTTGACGCAAATAGCTTTGCCATGGATGCTTCCTTTGTCACCGGACGATTCGCCTCTTTATAAAAAGCCGCTTGATAGACTAATAGTTTGGCAGCTTCAAGCTTCGCTGCCAAATCACCCAGCCGAATGGTCGTTTCTAGACCTGCCGGGTGCTGCTTTAAATACGTCACCGCTTCGGTTAATGCGGCTTCAGCTATACCGAGGCTTTGAGCCGCGATACCGATTCTCCCCGCATTTAAACTAGACATGGCTATGTGAAAGCCCTCTCCTTCTGCACCGAGCAGCTGCTGTTTTTGAATCCGCACATCATCAAAATGAAGCGTGACAGTTTTTGACCCATGGAGCCCCATCTTTTTCTCATCTTTTCCGATCGTAAATCCTGGTGTATCTTTCTCAACAATGAATGCCGATATATTTTTTTTCGCAGAAGCAGGATCTGTCACGGCAAAGACAAGATACAGTTCTGCTTCCCCGCCGCTTGTGATAAACATTTTTGTACCATTTAACACATAATGGTCGCCCGCCCGCTCTGCTCTTAACTGAATACTGGAGGCATCTGAGCCTGCCTTCGGTTCAGTCAGGCAAAATGCTCCCAGTTTCTGCCCGGATGCAAGCAGCGGAACATAGGATTCTTTTTGCTCATTCGTTCCAAAAGCCAAAATAGGCATCGTCACAACAGATGTATGAACGGACACAATGACACCGATGGTCGCACTCACTTTGGATAATTCATGAATGGCGATGATATACGTTGTAAAATCTGCTCCTAAGCCTTGATACGAAGCTGGTATTGGAATCCCCAGAAAGCCTTGTCGTCCCATTTCTCCTAAAAGTGTTCTTGGGAACTGACCTTGTTCCATGGCTTCCACTTCAGGGAATATACGCTGTCTTGCAAATACTGCTGCCTGTTCTCTCCAGAGTCGCTGTTGATCCGTAAGCAAAACATCCATTTTGACTCCCCCTATGAGTGGTCGTGGTATGTGTAAAAACCTCTCTTTGTCTTTTTGCCCAGCCAGCCTGCATTCACGTATTTTTTCAAAAGAGGACAAGGTCGATATTTGCTATCCCCAAGTCCCTCATGAAGGGTATTCATAATAAATAAACATGTATCTAGTCCGATGAAATCAGCGAGACGAAGTGGCCCCATTGGGTGATTCATTCCAAGCGTCATGACACCGTCAATGCTTTCTGCATCTGCCACGCCTTCATAAAGGGTGTAAATGGCTTCATTGATCATTGGCATCAATATGCGGTTTGATACAAACCCTGGGAAGTCTTCCACTTCAATTGGGGTTTTGTTTAATGTCTTTGCTGTTTCACAAACGAGTTGATACGTGTCGTCACTCGTTTGCAGCGCTCGAATGACCTCAACGAGTTTCATGACAGGCACCGGATTCATAAAATGCATGCCAATCACTTGCTCCGGTCTACTCGTAACAGCTGCTAATTCTGTGATCGACAAGGAGGATGTGTTTGTTGCAAATATCGTCTTCGCCTCTGCAAATTGATCAAGTGTCTCAAAGATTTGTTTTTTCACACTCATTTGTTCAGATGCAGCTTCAATCACTAAACGTGCCTGCTGCACGTCCTTTAAATCTGTAGATACGGCAAGCCGCTGCGTAATATCTCGGACTGCCTGATGGGCTAGCTTTCCTTTTTCTGCTCGTTTCGTCAGTTGTTTGGTCATGGAGGAAATGGCTCGATGAATCTGCTTTTCAGATGCATCATGCAGCAGGACTGTGTAGCCAGACTGAGCAAAAACTTGGGCAATGCCTGATCCCATTTGACCAGCTCCAACGACCATGACGGTTTCTTCTGTACTCATGACGATGAACGCCTCCCTTTTAATCTACCTTTATCATGATGGCATCTCCTTGACCGCCTCCACTGCAAATCGCCGCAATGCCAATACCGCCGCCTCTTTGTTTTAATGCATGAATCAAGGTCAATATGATCCGTGTTCCGCTTGCTCCAATGGGATGACCAAGCGCAACTGCACCACCGTTGATATTCATTTTCCGCCGGTCCAGCCCGATTATTTTTTCACATGCCAGCGCCACAGCTGAGAAGGCCTCATTGATTTCAAATAGATCGATATCCTCTAGGCGCTTGCCTGTTTTCTGTAAAATTTTCTCGATAGCAAAGGCTGGTGTTTTCGGAAAATCCTTTGCCTCTACAGCTACCTGCGTATGACCAAGCACGATTGCCAATGGCTTGACGTCATGCTGCTTTGCATATGTGTCTTTCATTAAAAGAAGCGCACTTGCTCCATCATTGACACCTGGTGCATTTCCAGCGGTAATGGTACCCGTTTGATCAAAAACAGGCATGAGCTTTGACAGCCGTTCATATGACGTATCACGACGCGGGGATTCATCTTCTGTCATCAGCCGCTCTCCCGTTTTCGTCTTGACGGTGACGGGAGTGATTTCATGCTGAAAAAAGTCGTTTTTCTGCGCTTCGATCGCTCGTTCATGACTTCTTAATGCCCAAAGGTCTTGCTCTTCCCGCGTGATACCGAGCTCCTTCGCAGCCATGCTCCCATACTCACCCATATGAACGCCTGTAAACGAACAGGTTAATCCATCTAAAATCATCGCATCTTGTACCGCACCATCTCCCATTTTGTAGCCCCATCGCGCTTTTTTTAGCAAATAAGGGGCGTCTGACATGGATTCCATACCGCCCGCTACGATGACCTCCGCATCTCCAGCTCGGATGATTTGATCTGCTGTGCTCACACTGCGCATTCCTGATGCACAGACTTTATTGATGGTTTGCGTCGGAACGGACCACGGAAGATCAGCATATCTTGCTGCTTGCCTTGAAGGAATCTGACCTTGTCCTCCCTGCAAAACACTTCCCATGATGACCTCATCCACATGATGTGATCCCTGCACTCTTTCCAGCGCAGCCTTGATTGCCACTCCGCCTAGTTCTGCGGCAGTCAATCCGCTGAAAGCACCGCCTAGTTTTCCAAATGGTGTTCTTGCTCCAGATACAATGACCGTCTGACTCATGTATGTTCCCTCCCGTTTGTTACCGCTTACATATTATCTAAACAGCAGATGTACAGCGCCATGTATAAGCCGATGAACATTCTATTCATCGGCCTGTTTTGTTTACGAAACCTGCTTTCCAGCCTCGCCAAACACTGATTTTTCAAGAAGTTCTGCGACATCAAATGTGCCTACCTGCTCCTCTACTTCCTTCGCCTTCGTGCCATCTCCCAGCATGGTTAAGCAATAAGGGCATCCGGAGCTGATGATGGACGGCTGCACCTGTAACGCCTGCTCCGTTCGGGCAGTGTTAATCCGGGTACCCGTCTCTTCTTCCATCCACATTAAGCCCCCGCCGGCACCGCAGCACATACCGGTTTCACGATGACGCTCCATTTCTCTCAGCGTCACACCAGGAATGGCTTTTAAAATGTCTCTTGGCGGATCATACACCTCGTTATATCTGCCTAGGTAGCAAGAGTCGTGGAAGGTGATGACCTCATTCACTTCATGTACAGGCGTTAGCTTCCCTTCTTGCACTAGCTCTGCCAGTAATTCTGTATGATGATACACTTCTGCCTCTAGCCCGAAGTCTGGATACTCATTTTTAAATAAATTATAGGCGTGCGGATCAATCGTAACGATCTTTGTGACACCGTTTTTTTGGAATTCTTCAATGTTTTTTGCAGCAAGCTCTTGGAATAAAAATTCGTTTCCAAGCCTTCTTGGTGTATCACCAGAGTTTTTCTCCTTATTGCCTAGGATGGCAAAGGAGACTCCTGCTTCGTTGAGAAGCTTTGCAAAGGCAAGCGCAATCTTTTGGCTTCGATTGTCGTATGCCCCCATTGAACCAACCCAGAATAAATAATCGAAGGTTTGATCTGCTTTTTTCAGCTCTTTTACTGTCGGCACGTGCACATCTTCTCTCAGTTCACGCCAATTTTCTCTTTCTTTCCGGTTCAATCCCCACGGGTTCCCTTGGCGCTCTATACTTGTCATGGCACGCTGTGCATCTGCATCCATTTTCCCTTCGGTCAGCACAAGATATCTGCGCATATCAATAATCTTGTCGACGTGTTCATTCATGACAGGGCATTGGTCTTCACAGTTTCGGCACGTCGTACATGCCCAAATTTCTTCCTCTGTAATGACTTCACCAATAAGAGAAGGATGATACATCGAGCTGGCAGCCGATTCCTCTGCACCTGCTCCTCTCGCCTGAAGCGCCAGTTGATTTCCTGTTGTCTGCCTGAAGGCAAGCTGCGGAACCCAAGGCGTCTTCGATGTAATGGCGGCCCCTTTATTGGTTAAATGATCTCTTAACCTTAAAATCAAATCCATAGGAGACAGCATTTTCCCTGTACCTGTTGCTGGGCACATATTTGTGCAGCGCCCGCATTCCACACAAGCGTAAAGGTCGATCAGCTGTGACTGACGGAAGTCTTCAATTTTTCCCACACCGAAGGTCTCTTGTGTCTCATCTTCAAAATCAATTTTTTGCAGCTTGCCTGGCGGGTCTAATCTGCTGGCAAATACGTTCACCGGCCCTGCAATGAGGTGAGCATGCTTTGACTGCGGGACATACACTAAGAATGTCAGCAAAATCAGGAGATGCACCCACCATGCGACATAAAAAACAACCGTTGCCGCAAGAGGTGAAATACCGCCCAGCAAGAAAGCAATACTGGATGCGATTGGCTCCGTTGGTGATAAAGAGTGTCCATGCCAGATGATATTCATCCCGTTCCCAAGTAAAACGGTCAGCATCAAGCCGCCAATAAATAAAAGCACTAGACCGGATTTAAAGCCACGCTTTAAACGGACAAGCTTCTCCACATACCTTCTATGGAACGCCCAAACAACAGCTACTAAAATGAGAAGTGTGACTACCTCTTGGAAAAAGGTAAAGACACCGTAAAGCGGACCTAAAGGGAGTCCGCTGCCTGGAACGAGTCCCTTCATAATAAAATCAAGGGCTCCGAACTGTACAAGGATAAATCCGTAGAAAAACAGCACATGAATGATGCCGCTCTTCTTGTCCTTTAACAGCTTCTTTTGCCCAAATACATTGACCCAAACACGCTCTAAGCGTTTTTTCATGTCTTGTTGGAACTCTTCTTTTTTACCAAGACGAATGTACGCTGCTCGTGTTCGAATGAGATAAATAAACAAATACACAGCGTAAGCGGTCACCGCCGCAAATGCGATCATGTTCATGATTAAAAGGCTATTCATCTTGCTCCCCCTTTCATTCCCCAAAACCCACTTTGTTCCGTTTCCATGTTGTACCTCTATCATAAATAATGAATGAGTATTCAGTCAATATTTTTTACACGTTTGGGTACACTATTGAAATATGCAAAAAAGGAGGAAGCAACATGATCGCATTGATCATCCTACTCGTACTCATTGTCATCGTTTGCCTCATATTGTTAGACCTTTATATGGGAAAGAAATATTTTTCTACCCGCGCTTTTGAACGATCTTTTGATCAAACAAGCGGTGATGCCGCCTTTTATCATGATGGCGAACCACTCTTTGATCAGCTGCTCACCGATATTCAGCACGCCTCTTCTTCTATTCATATGATGTTCTTTATTGTAAAGAACGACAAGATTGGTCAAAGGGTGTTACAAGCTTTGAAAACAAAAGCGGAACAAGGGGTTTCAGTCTTTTTGCTGACCGATCGACTAGGGTCCTATCCGTTTGATCAAAAGTCCATCGACATGCTAGAGAAAAGTGGCATCCAATTTTACTTTTTAAATAAGCCTCGTTTCCCTTTTTTGATTTATCGGTTAAACATGAGAAATCATCGTAAAATCACGGTGATTGATGGAAAGATTGGCTATATTGGCGGGTTTAATATTGGCGATGAATATGTTGGGAAAAAGGGTCGGTTTGGCATTTGGAAGGATTATCATTTGCGCATGACGGGGCAAGTTGTCGCAGATCTCCAGCATGTGTTTTTGAATGATTTATACCGGACATCTGGTATTCATCAGCTGCAATATGAGGTTTTTCCTGCTTTGGAACCGGGAACACTACAATGCACAACACGCGCGACTGCTGGTTTTTCTTTAGAAGCTTTGTTCCTCAAAGATATTCAGCAGGCGAGGAAACAGATCATCATCTGTACACCTTACTTTATTCCATCTGCTCCTCTTCTGAGTGCACTGCTTGATGCACGAAAGCGGGGCGTCACGGTTGAAATCATCATCCCAATGAAAGCAGATCATCCCCTCGTCAAAGAGGCTGGATTTCATTATTTGAAGGACCTCATTGCCTCCGGCTGCCTTGTTTATCGTTTTTATAAAGGATTTTATCATGCAAAAGCCATTCTAATTGACCAGAGACGCTGTATCATCAGTACGGCAAATTTTGATAAACGCAGCTTGTTTTTAAACGAGGAAGTAGACGTCGCCATTGATGATGTCGACTTTACTGCACACGTAGAAGAAAAAATTCGCGAGCATATAGAAGTGTCTGAGCTTATGACAGAGGAGAAATTGACACAGCGTCCGCTTTTGTCACGTCCGCTGGAATGGGTTGGCGCCATTTTCTCGTACTTTTTATAAAGGAGCTGACCTATGCGTTATCGATTTGGTTATGTATCCAATGCCGTCACCTTGTGGGAGGCTTCTCCTGCCAAGTCGCTGACCTTTGCAAGATACAGCAAGCTCTCGAAGGAAGAGAGAGAAGAGGCTTTATTACGAACAACAAAGGCCAATCTCGTGAATACATTAAGAACGCTTTACTTTGCCATTGCTCATGATATCCCGCTTTACCGTTTTTCGAGTTCGATCGTCCCGCTTGCGACCCATCCCGAGGTACGCTGGGACTTTGTGACACCTTTTCAAAAGGAGTTTCTTGAAATTGGCGAGTTGGTGAAACGGCATGAACTGCGTGTGAGCTTTCACCCCAATCAATTCACCTTGTTTACTAGCCCCAAGCCTTCAATCACAGAAAATGCCGTGATTGATATGACGTACCATTATCAAATGCTTGAGGCGATGAAGCTCGAAAAGGAAGGCTATATGAACATTCATGTGGGCGGTGCGTACGGTGATAAAGAATCGGCGCTTCAACGTTTTGATGAAAATATCAAACAGCTTCCGGCGCATATCAAGGCAAGAATGACGCTTGAGAATGATGACAAAACGTATACGTCGTTAGAAACCCTTGGTGTATGTGAAAAGCACGGTATTCCCTTTGTTTTTGATTACCATCATCACGTGGCCAATAAAGATGACGATGCCGCGCTTGAAGACATCCTGCCAAGAATGTTCGACACTTGGACGAGCACTGGAATTCCGCCTAAAATCCATTTATCCTCACCGAAATCAGAAAAAGCCATACGCAGTCATGCAGATGGTGTAGATATGTCCTTTGTCTTACCGCTTTTTCATGCATTAAAACCGTATGGGCGTGATATAGATTTTATGATTGAGGCGAAGTTAAAGGATCAGGCACTGCTCCGACTTGTCGAAGAGCTGTCTGCGATAAGAGGCAACAAGCGAACCGGCGGAGGAACCATTGAGTGGAAATCATAGAGAAAGGTTTATCTCTGTTCAAACAGGGGTAACAAAGCTATTGTGAGAAAGTTATTAACAGGAGGATATGAAGATGTCTCAAATCTATTCAATCCAAATCGCTGCGAAAGCATTGAATTTACATAAGCTTATTTCTCTTTATGAAAAATGCCACCAGGCTCAACATCGTCTATATGTGTATTCTAAAAAAACAATGTGTAACATCAAGAACATCGTAGAGCTTGAAACCTTCAGGCTCACTCATTTAGAATCTGACTACTTAATTGTCGTAGAGGGAAAAAAAGCGCAAGATCTCTTGCAGCCATTTGAAAAAGAGAAAGTTTCATAAAAAAGAGCAGCCATCAGGCCGCTCTTTTGTTATATCCACTCTTTCGTCAACCACACTTGTTTTGAAGCTGCATCCATTTTCACTTGTGCCCCGATTGGCATCGTAAGCATCGGGTGCGTATGGGCACAGTCAAAATCTGCGATGAGCGGTCTCTTTGTCTCTCCAAGCACCTCAAGTAAAATCTCGTAAGGTTCTTTTCCCGTTCCCTCATCATCAAACAGCTCATGTTTTCCCAAAAGAATACCTGATACTCGCTCAAACACTCCATTTACTTTCAATAAAGAGAAGTTTTTTTCTACAACCGAAGCGGTTTTCATGCAATCTTCAATGAGGAGAATGTCTCCTGTTTGGATCGCTGGCATGAATTCACTGCCCCATAAGCCGTACATTGCATTCAGGTTTCCGCCGATCAATCTGCCTTCTGCCCGTCCTCCTATGACGCACAGCCAATCGTTCGAACGCTGCTCTTTATCACGCGTCTTTTCTTCCCAATTGATTCGTTCATCCGTCCAAAAAGGTGGTTTTTTGATCTGATAAGGAATGGGTTGAGGATGCATCAGGATGTCTTTGAACGACTGATACGTATAAGCGACGAACGGTTCAAACTCTCCAAAAGATGGGACAAGCGCCGGTCCGTAGAATACAGGCAGTCCCGTTTTTTCGTAAGCGGCTAAAAGAATCGCTGTCGCATCTGAATAACCGATCATGATCTTCGGATGTTGATTCAGCAGCTCAAAATCAAGATAAGGGAGCAAGCTATTTGAATTTGTCCCGCCAATCATTGACATGACGCACGCCAAGTCTTCCCTAGCCATTAGCTCATTCAGCTCATCTGCTCGTTCTTGAATTGTACCTGAACGGTAATGATCCTCTTTCCCTGTTAATGATCCTGGTACCACAATGAATCCTTTTTGCTCAAGCCACTTCTTCGCCCGCTCATACCTAAGAGGCGAGGTCGCTGATGCAGGACTTGAAGGTGAAAAAATACCGATCTTATCGCCCTTTTGTAATCGCCGAAGCCTCTTCATTCCATCAGATCCTTCCTACACGAGTTTTTTCTATCCTAACAAAAAAAGCCCCTTATCAAAAGGGCTTTATCTTTCTTTTTAATGACCAAACTGCGCTTCGTGCAGTCTGCTATATACGCCGCCCATTTGAATTAAATCTTGGTGGCGACCTTGTTCTTCAATGCCTTCCTCTGTCACGACGATGATACGATCGGCGTGTTTAATTGTTGCAAGGCGGTGGGCTATGACGAGCGTTGTCCTGCCGACAGCCAGTTCACTCAGTGCATCCTGTATGGCTTTTTCTGTTTCTGTATCAAGTGCTGACGTGGCTTCATCTAGAATGAGAATGGACGGGTTTTTCAGGAACATCCGCGCAATCGACAGACGCTGCTTTTGACCGCCTGACAGTTTGACGCCGCGCTCACCTATGACGGTATTTAACCCTTCTGGGAAACGCTGTACGAGTTCCTCTAAATGCGCACTTCTTACAGCTTCCCAAATCTCTGCATCGCTGGCTTCTAAGTTGCCGTACGCAATGTTTTCACGAATGGTGCCTGAGAATAAAAAGACATCCTGCTGCACAATACCGATCTGCTGCCTTAAAGATGACAATGTCATCGACTTTGTGCTTATACCATCAATCGTGATCTCCCCTTCATCCACATCATAAAAGCGAGGCAGCAGACTGCAAATGGTTGATTTCCCCGCTCCTGAAGGCCCGACAAACGCAACCGTTTCTCCTTGTTTAATCTTTAAATCGATATTCTTCAGCACATGACTGTGTTCATCGTAGCCAAATGTTACGTTTCGATATTCAATTTCACCTTTTAGTCCGTGTACATCACGTGCTCCCTCTGTATCCTTCACATCCGGCTCTGTTTCTAGTAAATCGACATAGCTTTTAAAGCCCGCAATGCCTTTCGGATACATTTCAATGACCGTGTTGATTTTATCAATCGGTCTAAATAAAACATTTGTGATCAGAACAAACGCGATAAAGCCACCTGCCGTTAATTGACCTTGCAGGACAAACCATGTACCTGCGAGAAGGACAAACAGTGTCACAAGACGTGTGAGAATGTAACTGATCGATCCATTGACCGACATAATTTTATAGGAAAGAAGCTTCGCCTTTCGAAAACGGTTGTTGTTTTCAGCAAAACGTTTTTTCTCGAAATGTTCATTGGCAAAGGCTTGAACAAGACGAATGCCGCCGATATTGTTTTCAACCCTTGCATGAAAGTCTCCAATGTCATTGTTCAGCTGTGTAATCGCATGCGTCATTTTCTTATTAAAATGAAGAGCAAGCCAGATGATGACCGGCATGATCAGGAAGGTTAAAATGGCCAGCTGCCAGTTAATCATCAGCATGACTGCAAAGGCACCAAGAATCGTCATAATCGCTATAAACAAATCTTCAGGACCATGATGCGCCACTTCTCCAATGTACATGAGGTCGTTTGTCATCCGTGACATGAGCTTACCCGTTTTGTTGTTGTCAAAGAATTTAAAGGATAGGCGCTGAAAGTGATCAAACAGCTTCTTCCTCATATCTGTTTCAATATTGATGCCAAGCATATGCCCCCAATACGACACAATAAATTGCATAACCGAGCTGAGGGCATAAATGACAAACAGCGCAAATGCGGTCCAGACAATGACTGTCCAGTTCCCTGTTGGCAACAATGTATCAATAAAGTAGTTCACGATAAGCGGGAAACCCAGTTCCATTAATCCAACGGCGACAGCGCAAAAGAAATCTAAAAAGAACAGACCTCGATAGGGCCTGTAATAGGCGAAAAAGCGTTTTAGCATATGTAAAAGAACCTCATTTCCTCTATAATTGATAATCATTTTCAATTATAGAGGAATCCTCTTCAAAATACTAGATTAGGAAATGATTTCTTTGACTAGAAATCCTCATAGAACGCCAGAAAACAACCGAGCAAATGATTCCTTTAATCGTTCTTTTAAGCCTCTTTTATAAAAATGAACAGGTCCCATCTGCTCACATTCCATCATATCTTCCTCATAGTGTACCATCAGTTGTTCAATGGGCTTTTTCGCGGCTGTAAAGACATTGACCTCAAAATTGAGCTGAAAGCTTCTCATATCCACATTTGCAGTGCCGACAGAGGCAAGTTCTCCATCTGCGATCATTACTTTTTGATGCATGAAGCCCTTTTGATAGTGATACACCTTGATGCCCTCTTTTAGAAGCTCAGAAAAATAGGATCGTGTGGCGTATTGTGTGAGAAAGCCGTCATTGATCTCCGGTACCATCACCCGGACATCCACCCCTCTTGTCGCAGCAATTTTCAATGCTGTACGAAGGGATTCATTAGGGACAAAATAAGGTGTCGCAATCCAGACAAATTGTTTCGCATTTGAGATGAGTGCATCATATAAATCACTCATACTTTCTTTCATATCGGGTCCAGTTGGTACAACCTGAATGACATCCTCTCCCGTCACAGGATGCGGCGTATGATATTTCGGATCATCAATTAATACTTCATCTGATACATACTCCCAGTCGAGCATAAAAATAGAGTGAAGGGTTTGGACAGCCTCACCCTTTAACATGGTATGCGTATCACGCCAAAAACCGATATTTTCATCACGTCCGACATATTCTTTTCCGACATTTAACCCGCCGACAAATCCTGTCTTCCCATCAATGATCACGATTTTGCGGTGATTGCGGAAATTGAATTTTTGATTAAAGAAACCATATTTTAAAGGCAGAAAAGGAGCGACCTTGACTCCTGCCTGCTTCAAGCGTTTAATATCTTTTCGGGAGAAGCGAATGCTGCCAGCCGCATCATAGATGAAGCGAACCTCTACCCCTTCTTTCACTTTTTCTATCAAAATCTCCATCATCCGGTGCCCGAGGAAATCCGATTTGAACATGTAATATTCTATATGGATGAACGATTTTGCCTTTTTTAATTCTTCAAAAATACGGGGAAACGTCTCCTCCCCATTTTTTAAAATGTCCATATCACTATTTGTGTTCACATGCATGCCTGTTGCTTTTTCTGTGTAATGAAAAAAAGTCCGCTGATTTTCGGTTAGACTTGATTCATCCGGCTTGCTCTCAAGCTCAGATATTCTGCGTAGTTTTTCACGGTTGTACATTCTTTTTGATTTGAATAAATGACCTTTCACATAGAGCTGTCCCGAGAACAAATAAAACATATAGCCAATGATCGGGAAAAAGATTAAAACATACATCCATAAGAGTGTGTGCTGTGATGTACGGTTCTCTAGCATGAGCGAGATGATACTAAATAAAATAATGGCGATATAAACTGCTGCGTACAGCTGAACACTCCACGCTGGAACCGGCCACCAATACACCACATATGCCCCGAATATCATAAAATATAAAAATAAAAATTCCAGTCTCCTCTTTTTCACATTCTTCGCCCTCATTCGTTTCTGTCTTTTCTCTTCCATACCCTTTGCACAGCTTGTATGAAACGCACGGTCCACTTCTTTCTTCTAGCTTTTACAGACTTGGACCATTTGATCCGATATAATGGATAAATATGTGATGGAAAGGAAGATTTGTTTATGCATACACCACCTCCTTTAAAAAAAGGCAGTCATCTTCGTGTCATTGCCCCAAGCCGAAGTGCCAGCATTTTATCAAAAGAAGGAATCGCTCAGGCAAAAAAGCGTTTAGAGATGTTAGGCTTCACTGTCTCCTTTGGACAGCACGCGTTTGAATGTGACCTTCACTCCTCTTCATCTATTGAGCACCGCTTGTCTGATCTGTATGAGGCGTTCATGGATGATGAAGTTGACGGTATTTTGACAGCAATCGGAGGCTTCAATTGCAATGAGCTCTTACCTTATATTGATTACGACTTGATTCGTCAGCACCCTAAAGTCCTTTGCGGCTACAGTGACATTACCGCACTCGCAAGTGCTATTACTGCCAAATGTGAGATGGTGACATACTCTGGACCCCATTTCTCCAGCTTTCAAATGGAACAGGGACAAGAGGAGCAGACCGCTATGTTTCAAGCCTGCTTGATGAATGGTAGTGAGTCTTTTAATGTGAATCCTTCGACAAAGTGGAGTGATGATGCGTGGTATCTTGATCAAGCGAACAGACAGTTTCATCCGACGAAATGGGGAATATATCAAGAGGGAACAGCCGAAGGTACCTTGTATGGCGGTAACCTTTGTACACTGAACTTACTGCAAGGGACATCGTTTATGCCTCATATTAAGGATGCCATCTTATTTGTGGAGGATGATGATTTGGTTTTCCCTGAAATGTTCGCCAGAGACCTCACATCCCTCTTACAGCATGCAGAATCCATTAAAGGGCTGATCATCGGACGCTTTCAGAAGAAATCCAAGATGACAGAGGAACATTTGAGATTCATCCTAGATAAGCACCCCATGCTCAAACACATTCCAGTGATCTACGATGTCGATATCGGACATACACAGCCGGTCTTCACCTTACCGATTGGCGGAAACGTTCAGCTAGCGTGTGAAAATGGAGACGTGAAGCTGCGTATTCATTCATAACTAATAAAAGCCAAAAAGCACCCGAATATGTGGTGCTTTTTTCTATGCCACCAACTTTTTTAAAAATTTTTTAGAAAAAGTGATCCAACCCTCCATCCCCTTCGTTAAGTAGATGTAAAAAGAAAAGAGAGGAGGCAAAAACATGTTTTCTGATGTACTTAGCCAATTATTCGATTCTATTTCTAACATTATTAATACGCTTGGGTAATGTTCAACATCCGCTGTCTCTAGTAGATAGCGGATGTTTTTATTTAACAGATTCTGAATGGAATCAATTTAAATAACTATAAGGAACCTTGTTTGATTATCATCAATTCAAAAGACCTTTTATGAATTTGTTTCTACAAATCCAATTGGATGTTATGATCTATTAAAGGAATATATTAACTATATGAAGGAGATATAATGATAAAACGTTTGATTGGTTTGTTTTTTATTACTCTTTGTATTGTTGGATTAAGCTTCACTTCAAAAACTCTCACCCTTTCTGAAGAGGAATTAGATGAAAAGGTCATCCACGTATTGGACTCATTATGGGAAGAGCATGCATTGTTTAACTATCAAATTATCAAGACTGATCCCACAATTTCCATCGGCATCGATACTTCAAAAGATATGGCAAGTTTGCAATCTGTCTTAGAAAAGAAACTTCCTAAACAAGCATTAGAGGATTATGAAATTGAGATTTTTCAGAGAAATAAAAGTGATCTAAAAGCTGATTGATGAAAAACACGAAGAAACCCACTCTCGTTCCGAGCGGGTTTCTTCGTGTTCTTACATCTTTTCCGGTGCCGATACGCCAATGAGTTTTAATGCATTCGCAAGCGTAATTTGTGTTGCTTTCATGAGTGAAAGACGTGCTGTTGTTTTTGTTTCGTTTTCTACATCAATGACCTTCTCGGCATTGTAGAAGCTGTGAAGGGCTGATGCAAGGTCATAAATATAGTTTGTCACACGGTGCGGAATACGCTTTTCAGCTGCTTCTGCTACAACTTCTGGGAAGCTACCAATGATTTTGAGAAGATCGTATTCTTTTTCCGATTGAATGTGAGAGAAATCTGCTTTTTCAAGGTTTGGCTCGTAGCCTTTTTCTTCCCCTTGACGCAGCATGCTGCAAATTCTCGCATGGGCATATTGTGCGTAGTACACAGGGTTTTCGTTAGACGTAGAAATCGCTAAGTCTAGGTCAAAGTCCATATGTGTCGCCGCACTTCTCATCGCGAAGAAATAACGAGTGGCATCTAGGCCTACTTCTTCAATCAGATCACGCATGGTGACGGCTTTTCCTGTACGTTTACTCATCTTCATCTTTTCACCGTTTTTGTATAGGTGAACGAGCTGAATGATTTCTACTTCAAGCTTGCCAGCAGGATATCCAAGTGCTTGAATCGCCGCTTTCATTCGAGGGATATAGCCGTGATGGTCCGCTCCCCAAATGTTAATGAGCTGATCAAAGCCTCTGTCTAATTTGTCTTTATGATATGCGATATCTGGAAGCAAGTAAGTGAAGCTGCCGTCTTTTTTAATGAGCACGCGGTCCTTGTCATCGCCAAAATCAGTTGAACGCAGCCACGTTGCGCCGTCTTCTTCAAAGACATAGCCTTTAGCGCGAAGAGTTTCCAGCGCTGGTTCGATTTTTCCGTTTTCATATAAAGAGGTTTCTGAATACCATACATCAAATGGGACACGGAAATTCTCAAGGTCTACACGTAATTTCTCTAACTCGTATTTTAAGCCGTATTCACGGAAGAACTTCATACGTTCTTCTTCTGGCTCATGCACGAAACGGTCACCAAATTCATCTGCCAGCTTTTGCCCGATGCCTTTGATGTCTTCTCCTCTATAGCCGTCTTCAGGCATCTCTTTTTCAAGACCGAGCGCCTCAAAGTAACGTACCTCTACAGATAAAGCGAGGTTATTGATCTGATTGCCTGCATCGTTGATATAGTATTCACGGCTCACCTCGAACCCTGCTTTATCAAGGATGTTGCAAAGAGAATCACCTACAGCTGCTCCGCGGGCATGTCCAAGGTGAAGGTCACCTGTTGGGTTGGCTGAGACGAATTCAACTTGCACCTTTTGGCCGCCGCCTGTATTCGTTTCACCATATGCCTCTTTTGCTTCAAGGACAGCTGGGATCAGCTTTGTTAAATACTGATTGTTCATATAAATATTAATGAACCCTGGACCTGCGATATCCAGTTTTTCAATAGAAGCTTTCCCTTTATCAAACGCTTTGACAATGTCCTCTGCGATTTGACGAGGTGCTTTTTTTGCAATGCGGGCAAGCTGCATCGCCATGTTGGTGGAGTAATCACCGTGAGTTTTATCTTTCGGCACTTCTAAAAGGACATCTGGTACCTGGCTTTCATCAGCAAGTCCTGCTTTGACGACTGCCGCAATAATTTCTTCCTTTAACGCATCTTTGACCTGTTCTGCGATATTCATGAACGTAAATCCTCCTTATACGAAATCGATAATGTATGTAAATGCTTTTGATCTTCCCCTGTCAGCATATCGTACGTAATGTGCAGCAGTCCCTTGTCCACATCGAGATCAATGCCATGTGTGTGTACATCAAGCTGTAGTGTACCGAATGGCATCGTGTAATGTGTGACGGTCGTTTCTCCAATGAGAAAGCGCTGCTTCATTTGAATGGCCCCTGATCTCATGACAAAAATTTCTTTTTCACTCATTTTCACAACGGTTTTTACTTGACCCATTTCATGTTCTTCATGGTAAGTGAGATACGTTTTGTCATTCTTTTCTTGATACGTTCCAGTCGTGCGGAATTCGATCGTTTCAGCCGGCTCCGTCTCTGGTTTCATCACTGACTTTACATGAATTGAAATTTGGTTTTGTGTCATTTTGCACTTCCTTTGCTAAGACCCGTTTAACTAAAATAGTATACCATATTCATGATCGCCTATCATACCATCATTTCTCTTCTTCACTGCGATTAAACTTCGTTTTTGATCTTACACCATCCCTTTAGAAAAAAAGAAACAGGAAACTGACTAATACCACCAACACAGCCTTTACGCCCATGTCTTTTCTTTTGATTAAATAAAAAAGAGCTTGTACGCCTGAACTTGCCAAAAATACCTGAAAAAAATCAAATGGCACGATCTGTGCTCGCTTAAATATCACCTGCATGAATAACGCAATGGCCGTCAAATAGAAAAAGCCTCGATCTTGAAACAGCCCCAACATCTCTTCCTTTGCTTCCTTTTTCGAAGCAAAAACGGGCGGCGCAGCTGCGAGCTCTCGTTTCAGCGTGAGAAAACCCGCCGCTAACACACAAAAAGCGAGAAGCACCATCAATATAGAAGAAAACATGAACTGCCTCCTTTATTTTTTGATCCATGTAAAAAAAGAGCTTGTCCACATGAGATGACAAGCTCCTCTATCAAGGTGTTATTTCACAAATCCAAGCAGCATTTCGCGTAAAAGCTTGCTCGCTGTATTCGCTGTTTGGTCGGAATGATCGTATACAGGTGCTACCTCTACAAGGTCTGCACCGACTACTTGAACCTCAGATCCTGCAATGGCATGAATAGATGCAAGCAGCTCTTTTGATGTAATACCGCCAGCATCCACCGTGCCTGTACCAGGTGCATGAGCTGGGTCGAGTACATCAATGTCGATCGTCACATAAACTGGACGCCCCTTCAGCTTTGGCAATACTTGCTTCAACGGCTCCAGCACTTCAAATTTAGAAATGTGCATGCCCGCTTCTTTTGCCCATTCAAATTCTTCCTTCATCCCAGAACGAATCCCAAAAGAGAACACATTCTCAGGTCCAATGAGTCCTGCTACTTTACGAATCGGTGTTGAATGAGACAGAGGCTCACCCTCGTATTCCTCACGAAGATCCGTATGTGCGTCCATATGGATAATCGCCAAATCAGGATATTTCTTATGCATCGCACGGAAAACCGGCCAAGACACAAGATGCTCGCCGCCCATTCCTAATGGAAACTTCCCTTTTTCTAAAATGCTGTCGACATACTCTTCAATTAAGTCCAAGCTTTTCTGAGCATTTCCAAAAGGAAGCGGAATGTCACCGGCATCAAAGAATGGCACCTCGTGCAGTTCACGATCTAAATAAGGGCTGTATTCCTCTAATCCAATCGAAACTTCACGAATACGGTTTGGGCCAAAACGTGAGCCTGGTCTATAACTGACGGTCCAATCCATCGGCATACCATATAAAATGACTTTTGCATCTTCCCATGTCGGATGACTTCCAATAAACACTTTTCCTGAATAAGCCTCGTCGAATCTCATGCAAGATTCCTCCTTTTACGCTTCAAAAAATGCGCAAACTGTTATTTGCGCATTTCCTCTTCGCTTGATTTATTTGATTAAGTCGCTCACAAATTTCGGCAGAACGAATGCCGCTTTGTGTAATTCTTTTGTGTAATATTTCGTGTCAATATCAAAGAAACGGCTGTCTTCTACAGCAAGTGGATCATATTTTTTTGAACCGATGGTAAATGTCCAAAGACCACTTGGATACGTTGGAATATTTGCTGTGTAAAGCTTCGTGATTGGGAAAATCTCTTTCACATCACGCTGTACATTTGTAATCAGCTCAGGTGTGAACCAAGGATTGTCCGTTTGTGCCACGAAAATACCGTCTTCTTTGAGTGCTTTTGAAATTCCTGCGTAAAATCCTTTAGAGAACAGGTTCACAGCTGGTCCAACTGGTTCAGTTGAGTCCACCATGATGACATCATACTCGTTGTCAGCTTCAGCAATGTGCATAAAGCCGTCTCCGACTTTGACATCCACACGAGGATCGTCTAGTTTTCCAGCAATCGAAGGAAGGAATTTTTTCGAGTATTCGATGACTTTGCCATCAATATCAACAAGTGTCGCTTTTTTCACACTTGGATGCTTCAGGATTTCACGAATGACACCGCCGTCTCCTCCGCCTACGACGAGAACATTTTCCGGGTTTGGATGAGTGAAAAGAGGAACATGTGCCACCATTTCATGATATACAAACTCATCTTTCTCAGACGTCATCACCATACCGTCTAAAAACAGCATATTGCCAAACTCTTCTGTTTCCACCATTTCTAAATGCTGAAAATCTGTTTGTTCTGTGTGAAGGGTTTTGTTCACCTTCAATGTAATACCAAAATTCTTCGTTTGCTTCTCTGTATACCAAAGTTCGCTCATTGTCCATCTTCCTCTCATCCAATAATAAACAAACATCTATTGTTAGTGCCTTTATCGGCTATGACTATATCGATTGTCCAAGAAAAAAGTATAGTGGATTCATATCAAATTGTAAAGAACCGCATGACTTCTCTTCAATTTTAATGCACGCTCTTTCAATCATTTGTTTAAAACGGTTTTCTTTGTTCCATACTGATAAAAAACCGTCAAAATGGGGGCTTTGCATGGACACAATCATGAGTAATAAAAAAATCCGCATGACCGTGAAAACGATTCGAGCCTGTTTTTTTATTGGTTTGCTCGCTTTTCTATTTGCAGGCACTGTCTTTTTGACGATTCTTTTAATAGCCAAATGGCAAGGCGCCCCTTCTGTTCAAGTTCCCCAATCTACGACCATTTATGCAGCCGATGGTTCAAAGCTTGGAGAATCCAGCTTTGGAGAAAAGAGATATTGGGTGCCCTTAAAGGACATGTCCCCTTATATCAGGCAGGCAGCTGTAGCTGTTGAGGATAAAACCTTTTATGAGCATCATGGCTTTGATGTGAAACGGATGGCGGGTGCTGCAGTGGCTGATATTCGTGCCATGGCTAAGGTACAAGGCGCCAGCACGATCACCCAGCAATATGCACGAAATCTGTATTTAGATCATGATAAAACGTGGAAGCGGAAGTGGAATGAAGCCTTTTACACGATTCGCTTAGAGCAAAACTATACAAAAGATGAGATTTTAGAAGGATACTTGAACACCATTTATTATGGTCATGGAGCTTATGGCGTGGAAGCAGCGTCCCGTCTGTATTTCGGAAAAAAGGCAAAGAATTTGACCCTCGCTGAATCTGCCTTACTTGCCGGTATCCCAAAGGGCCCTTCTCTCTACTCCCCTTATGTGAATGAAGAGAAAGCCGGCGCAAGAAAGAATATGATTTTGAGGCACATGCAAGAGGACGGCATGATTACGAAAAAGGCAGCCGCTGAAGCCGCGAAAGAAAAACTGTCCTATCGCCCTTTGCAAAAGAAGCAGCTGCAAGCAAAGCAAGCCCCGTATTTTTATGATGATGTGATTCGTGAGTTGAAACAAAGCTTGGGGTTAACTGAGGAACAGATCGAAACCTATGGCCTTCATATCCAAACGACTTTAAATCCAGAGTTACAGAAAATTGCTGAGAAGACGTTAAAAAGCACAATCTATTCGAAATCAGACATCCAAATCGGCTTTACCGCTATCCATCCCCAAACTGGTCATGTACTCGCCCTCATTGGGGGAAGAGATTATGAGAAAAGTCCATTCAACCGGGTGACACAAGCGAAAAGACAGCCCGGTTCAACAATGAAGCCTCTTCTCTATTACATTGCCTTGCAAAATGGGTTTACACCAGCAACCGTCATGCGCAGTGAAGAAACGGTTTTTGAGCTCGATGATCAAGGAAGCGGCGCTGCTTATTCACCAAGCAATTATCATGGCTATTACGCCAATGACGGCATTACCATGCTTCAAGCCTTGGCGCTGTCTGATAATATTTATGCCGTGAAAACCCATCTATTTTTAGGAATGGAGCAGCTTGTACGTGCTGGCAAAACATTTGGCATCAACGAAAAACTAGATCAAGTGCCATCACTTGCCCTAGGCACGTCTCCTATCAAACCAATTGAAATGACCAATGCTTACGCAATGCTTGTCAATGGCGGAAAACGAGTCAAACCCACCTTTATTACAAAAGTAACGGATGCTAAAGGCAACGTGCTTTTTGAAGAAAAACAAAAACGAGAGCAAGTCTTAGATGAAAAGGCAGCCTTTGTCACCACCGACATGATGTCAGGAATGTTCAATGATCAGCTAAACGGCTATACGAGTGTCACAGGCCGCACCATTATGAAGGATCTCACGCGAACATACGGAGGAAAATCGGGAACGACAGGAGCCGACAGCTGGATGATCGGCTTTTCTCCCCAGCTCGTCACAGGTGTGTGGACGGGCTATGATAAAGGGCGTACCATTGACTCGGTCGAAGAAACAGCCTATGCAAAAAAGATATGGGCATCCTTTATGGAATCAGCCCTCTCCAAACAGCCAGCGTCCTCCTTCATGCCGCCAGACGGCGTAAAAGGTGTGTATATCAATCCAAAAACCGGCGATCTCGCAGGCCCAGGATGTGAATCAAAGGTATTCACCTATTTTATAGAAGGAACGGAGCCGACAGGTGTGTGCTACGGTGCTGAGGATAAATCATCTGAGCAAGATCCAGTTCAAGATCAAAAGCCAAAGAAATGGTGGGAAAAGTGGTTGAAACGTTAAAAAAAGACATGAAAAACCCCGAGATTTACATCTCGGGATTCTCCATGTCCTAGCTTTAACACCAGTTTACTCAAAAACCAGCTGGAATTGGTAGCAATTCGCCATTCTTCACAAAAATTTCACAATTATTCAGGGACAGACAATCCTTCTTTTAATTCATCTGTGGATGCTTCCCATAGTGCTTCATTATGACTCTTCAAGAAATCAGCCAGCACCTTTTTCGATACATCATCCATATGACTGACGACGATATTTCGCTTCATTGATTTATCCATGAAATTCACATGCTCTGGAAGCGACTTATACCCGCGGCGGATTGAACGGTCGACGGTCATTTCGCAAGCCGTCACACCCGCATAATAAGGACCTTCTTCTCTGCGGTCAATGGTCACCCATACGAGCCAATACGGCTTTCCGTTCGGTACCTCTTCTTTTGTTTTCAAAAATTTAATTCCTTTTTCCACGGCACTTCTTGCATGCATCGCACCAATATCAATGACAGCTTCCTTTTCCTCTACGTCAATGATCACCGGCGAAATGTTATCTAGGCTGAGCGCACCAGCTCCAAAGCCTCCGTGTCCGTCGGTTGCATCTGTTTTTTTAATGATGTTAAAACCAATTGGTTTCTTCTTTTTACCTTCCATTCATTAAACCTCCTAAAGCAGCGGCTTCAAAATAAGATTAAACCATTGAATGATTTGATCCCGCATTCCGATCAATGGACCAAAAACAAACTGTCCTAGCGGCGTGATCACGAATATGAGAAAAATAATGATCCCATATTGTTCGAATTGCGTCATTTTCGCCCGGATACGGGGGCTGACGACGTCCTCAATAATACGATACCCATCCAGCGGCGGAAGTGGCAATAAGTTAAATAGGAACAAAATGACGTTCAAGTTAATAAATATCCGGAAGAAATGATCAACTCCCGGCTCAAAGCGCATGAGCGACTCCCCGCCAAATTTCTGAAGAAGCACGTACACGAAAAAGCCTAGAAACGCCAACACTAAGTTACTTAAAGGGCCAGCAATCGAGACGCAGATTCCTGCTAAGCGCGGGTTTTTGAAATGGTAACGATTGACCGGTACAGGTCTCGCCCAGCCAAACCCAGCCACAAAGATCAAAATCGTCCCAAATACATCAAGATGCTTCAGTGGATTTAATGTGAGTCTCCCTTGGTTCTTAGCTGTCGGGTCTCCGAAACGATACGCAACATATGCATGCGCCAGCTCGTGCATCGTAAATGCAACAACAAGCGTAATGGCGACATATGGGATGAGTTCTAATGGATACACAAGAAATTGGTTCAAAGGCATGAATCCCTCTTTCTTTCTATACAATGATTTACTTCATTCAGTATACTATAAGAAGTCCCTTAAACTAAAGGGAAGCGTAGCATGAAAGGAAAAAGGAGGTTTTCGCATTGCCGATTGTCACCGTACAAATGCTTGAAGGAAGAACAGACGAGCAGAAAAGAGCTCTTGTGGAGAAAGTCACTGATGCTGTTGTTGAAACAACAGGCGCAGGTGCAGAAAAAGTCTCTGTTATTATTGAAGAAATGAAAAAAGAACACTATGCCGTAGCAGGAAAAAGAATGAGCGACCTGTAAGCAATATAAAAGACGTCTCTTTAGAAAAAGAGACGTCTTTTATATTGCTTGCTAAATGAATTCAAACAAAATTAGAGTTGTATCCAGTTATTAACCCTCTCTATATAAACTCAATCTGTTTTGTTTAGAATAGATCATTATTAAATTCGTATTCACGTAAAGATTGTGAGGCTGAAAATTATTTTCTTGTGCCAATTATTTTCAAAACACTTGTTGTAGCCAAAGTCGAACAAAAAATAATAATTAACTTGCCTACAACAATTTGATGACTACCTGTAGATACGACAACTATTATGACAGCGATTGATATCATTAATAATAAGATAAATAATTTCTTCATTTATATGACCCCTATTTAGTCAATGTTAATAAGTCTATTATCTTGGATGCGATGTACTTTTTGACAAATCCATAATTATTGTTTGTGAATGAATATTTTTGAAACACAATAAAATTTAATCATAGTTTACTTGAAATAACAAGAAAAAAATTACTATTTTCTTATAAAATACTATTTATGTATTTAACTAGTATTCGTAAATTGTTGTGTAACTTTTACATTGCTAGAAGACATCTTTATTTTTTAATTTCTATTAACTACGAAAACAAAGGGCCAGAATAAAAACCCTTCTAACCCTTTGCAAATGATTTAAAATACAATTATTGTCTTCAATCGGTTTTTCTGTGATTCACTCTTTTTCATTTTTACCTTATCTGTACCACGCTTTGTTACGGTTCACTTGATTTTTATGAGCCGCATCAAAGAAATCGACAGTGTAGGAATAATCATAATTCATTAAGCAGACAATGCCGCTGCCTTGAGGGTCATGCGGTAAGCCAAAGTTATGGCCGTATTCATGCGTAGCCGCTTTTGCTGTATTCGCTGTTCCTTGATCAAGGTTGACGGCGAATGCACTTCCGCGCGGTGCACTATTGTATACATAGGCAATTCCGCCAGCATCAAAGTTTGGATTTGCTGTAAATCCAGTGACAAAATCGTATCCTCTGCCATCAAAGCTGCGCGAAAGGTTAGATAAAATTTGCTCTGCATTTGATCCAGAAGATGTCCAAGATCCTACTGCTTGTACGACAAAGTCCACATCATGATCACGGTTAAAGGTGACGTCCGCTTGCTCGATGATGCTGACAATACGCGTCTGCCAGTCACTATATTTCGCACGATACTGCGCATCTGCTACAGCATAGACCGTTACTTTTTGACTGCCTGTACTTGCCTTTGTTGAAATAGAATCTCCTGTATTCGCCTTAAAGGTTCTAGAGCCTACCTGCTTACCAGACTCATCTAATACCTTTGTTGTCACATCTCGTTCAATTGGAGGTGCTTTCGTCAAATCTTTAAAATCGTTTGCCTTTGGCAACCCCTCACCAATATGTGTTTCGAACGGCGCATGACCATGATCATGCCCATGACCAGTACTCGCGACTGGTGCTGAAGCTGAACTTACTCCCGGTAACAAACTACCTACCAATAAAAATGACAAAAAGACTGAACGCTTTTTCATTCCTATCCCTCCTTTGATTTTCACAAAGTTATATATTCACTGAAAATTCACTTTTTTCCTTCTATTCAGTCAAAAACAGGGAATTAGATACACAGGAAGAAAGTCGAAATACGTCATATTCACTAATTTTCCGGATCCTTCAGCACACATTTCATCGAAAAATAGCGCTTTTGGTCTGGGTCATTTACTTAATAAACTCCCATGGTTTTAAGAAATGATGTCATGGACTCAATGACACATCTGAAAGAAACAAAAAATGATATTAGAAAAGATAAAGTCATACTTTACTGATACCAATTATACTTCTTTACGATTCTACCTTATGATGAAAAATATAAAACATGGCTATTTCAAAACAGAAGGGACGATCCGCATGTCTGAAAAAAAGCACATACAATTTGGATTAATGTTACATGGTCCGGGAGGTCACATGAATGCGTGGAAGGATGAATCAGTTCCAGCAGATGCAAGTGTTAATATTGATTACTATCAAGCGATGACAAAAAAGGCAGAAGCAGCGGGTTTCCGTTTTGTCTTTGTCGCAGATGGCTTATATATTCATGAACATTCGATTCCTCATTTCTTGAACCGATTTGAACCATTAACCATCTTATCCGCTCTTGCTGCAGTCACCAAACAAATTGGACTTGTGGGGACCGTATCCACTTCCTACAGTGAGCCCTTTACCATTGCCAGACAATTTGCCTCCTTGGATAAGTTAAGCAGAGGCCGGGCAGGATGGAATGTTGTGACTTCACCGTTAGAAGGTTCTGCTGAAAATCACATCATCCGTTCTCATCCTAGCCACTCCCTTCGATACGAAATTGCAGAAGAGTATTTACATGTAGTGAATGGGCTTTGGAATTCATGGGAAGAAGATGCTTTTATAAGAGATCGTTCAACAGGTGTCTTCTTCGATCGAGATAAACTGCACACATTGAACCATTATGGGAAACACTTTTCTGTCAAAGGTCCTTTAAATATTGAACGATCTGAACAAGGGCAGCCCGTGATTTTCCAAGCAGGTGCTTCAGAGGCAGGAAAAGATCTAGCCGCAAAAGAAGCAGACGCTGTATTTACAAATGCCGATTCACTTGAAAAGGCAAAAGCCTATTACCGTGACGTGAAAAATAGAGCCGAAGCGCTTGGTCGAAAACCATCCGATATCAAAATATTCCCTGGCATCCACCCGATTACAGGGAAAACAGTCGAAGAAGCAGAAGAAAAATATGAAGCCATTAAACATCTAGTCTCTATTGAAGAAGCCCTGCATTACCTCGGCAGATTCTTTGATCATTTGGACTTCAGTCAATTCCCGCTTGATGAACCTTTTCCTGATATAGGTGACGCTGGTTCAAACAGCTTTCAATCTACAACAGAATCCATTAAAAAAATGGCCAAAGAACAAAATTTGTCCTTAAGAGAAGTCGCTTTACAAGTGACCACTCCAAAAAGTGCCTTTTTCGGCACTTACGAACAAGTGGCTGACAAATTGATTCAATGGATCGAAGAAGATGCCGCAGATGGATTTATTTTTGGCGCTCCGATTCTAGCTAGTGGTTTATCCGAATGGACAGAGCATGTGATCCCGATTTTGATAGAAAGAGGATATTATGATCCAAATTATCAAGCTCATACCCTTCGCGAAAATTTGGGTCTGCCTATTAAGAAGAATCAGTTTCTTAAACAAACCGTAAAATAAACATGAAAGAGGGGTCAGCACAAAGGCTAACCCCTTTTTCATGTTGTTCGATGCAATCGATTTTCAATGAGATCAATAAACTGGAGTACAGCTCTTCCAGGCGCATCATTTGTTTTCCTCAATAGACCAACTGGCGGGGACACTTGAATGCCCTTTATTTCTAATACCTTTGTACCGGGGAGTGTAAAAGAATGGGCGGTTCGAGTAAAAAGAGACACTCCTAATCCAGCCTGAACATAGTGTTTATGGGACATGCTGCTCGTAATCTCTAACTTATTGTAATTGCTCCCAATGACGTTAACGATTTGTTGTTCAATTTGGATGCGGATGGGGCAATTGTGAGGTGTGAATAATATGGTTTCATTTTCTAAATCTGTTACCTCCGCTGCATCTTTTTCCGCCAATCGATGGGAAGACGGAACCAGCAAAACAATATCATCTTGAAAAAGCGGCTTATAGCTATTTTCCATCGAAGCTTCTGGTGCGCCGCAAATCGCAAAATCAATCTCATCATGGGAAAGCAAGGAACTCAGTGTATTTGCATCTGCTACTTGCACAGAAAATTCTACATTCGGAAACCTTTCCTTGAATTCTGCAAGAAGCGATGGGAACTCTAAGCTGGCTGTGGGCTCAGAAACACCGATGCGAATGAACCCCGCAATGCCTACCTCTAAATCTTGGAGCGTTTTCGTCAGTTTCTCATATTCATTGAGTAAAGAATTGGCTCTTTCATAAAAAAGCTGTCCTGATGCTGTTAACTTTAAGGTCTTCCCTCTTTCTAGAAGCTTCTCTCCAATTTCCTCTTCTAAATGTTTGATGTGCAAAGTAATGGTTGGCTGAGAATAATTCAGCGCTGCTGCTGCTTTTAAAAAATTTCCGTATTTCACGATGGTGGCAAAAGTGCGTATCGCTCGAATCTCCATGAAAACCCCTCTTCTCCCTGTATTTTAAATATCTGAATCGTGTATTTATGATTACTAATTATACTTTTCTATTGGTTTGCCTTATTATAATTTATATTATCAACTATTCCAAGTTGTTTAGACGGAATTATAAGAAATGGAGGAGACGAATTGACGAAAGTAACGATTATAGCAGGAGGTCATTCCGTCCAATCTCGATTAACGGGTGTCCTGCAGCATATTCAGCAGCAGTTAACATTCAATGGAATAGATGTACATACCATTCAAGTTCACCAGCTGCCTAGCAGCGCACTAATAGGAGCAGACTTTTCAAACGAAGAGATTGTCAAGGCCATTGAACTCGTGAATGAGAGTGACGGTGTCATTGTGTTAACGCCTGTCTACAAAGCGTCATTTTCTGGTATTTTAAAAACGTTTTTAGATTTACTTCCCCAAAAAGCATTACAAGGAAAACCCGTCCTTCCGTTCGTTTTAGGAGGAACCTATGGTCATCTGCTCGTCATTGAATATGCTCTTAAACCGATTATTCACCAACTTGGTGCAACAGTTGTTCAATCTGGTGTGTATGTCGTGGATCAACAGGTCAAAAAGCAGAGTTCAGATAATTATTTAATTGATTCAGATGCCATAAACAGGTTAAACCTCGCATTATCTCAATATCAAAGTCTGATAGGAGGAACAGCCAATGTCGATCACCCTTAGTATTCTTGATCAAAGCCTTGTCGGTGAAAACGAGAACGCAGAGGCGGGCATTCAGCATACTGTCAGATTAGCTGAAGCAGCGGATCAGCTTGGCTATCACAGGTTTTGGGTGTCTGAACATCACAATAACCCTCAAGTAGCAGGTTCATCCCCTGAAGCCCTTGCCGGCTATCTATTAGCAAAAACGAGCAATTTGCGAATTGGTTCTGGAGGTGTCATGCTACAGCATTATAGCCCATTTAAAGTAGCTGAAACATTTCATGTACTGGCATCACTAGCGCCTGGCAGAGTCGATTTAGGCGTTGGGAAAGCACCAGGAGGGCTGAACCTCTCGACACAAGCACTTCAGGAGGATTATCAAGCGTCACGGAAAGATTTTTCTCAAAAATTAGTAGATCTCAAAACCTACCTTACGGAACAATCAAATGAATTGAATGCTCAGCCCATCCCACGTTTGTCACCCGACATCTTCCTTTTAGGGGGAAGTACGGAGAGCGCTAAATTCGCAGCAAAACTCGGAATCTCCTTTGTATTTGCCTTCTTTATTAATGGAGATGAATCATTATTAAAAGAAGCAAGGGAGACCTTCCAAACATATCAAAAAGCGGGCACTCGCCAGCAGTTCCTTCTCGCCATCACCGTTTCCGCAGCCGAAGATCATGAACAAGCACTCTTGCACATCAAACAAAAGGAAACAGTAAAGGTCTCCTTTTCCGATGGAAGAAAGCTCAATGTCACATCAATAGAGGATGCAGAAAAGCTAGTGAAAGGAACGAAAAAAGAACACTACAGCATTCACGTACAAAAAACCGGCTATACCGCTGGCACAAAAGAAACTGTTCATCACCGGCTGACTGAGCTGGCCGAGACATACGATATCAATGAATTCATCGTACTAACTCCGATCGTAGACATTGAGGCAAGAATTGCGTCTGTCACATTGTTAAAAGAAGCGTTTAACCATGAACAAACAGCAGCTAAAAAAATAAATCACGAGGTGAACGTCTAATGTCAAACAGTCAAAAAATCATTTTATGGAGCAAAAATGGATGCAGTTATTGCAAGGACATTCAATCCTATTTCAACGAACAGCAGATCCCTTATTCAACGATTGATGTCACTGAACACGATGATTACAGAAACATTTTAGAGGAAAAATACGGCGTCCGCTATGTGCCTGTAGTTGAGATCAGTCATGACCCCCACGTGTATCAAGCATTGTTGAATCCAGATATCGAGACTTTAAGAAAAGCAATAATCTGACATTACATTTTGAATGGAGGTTTGTCATGAGTCGAGATATTTTTCGCATCGCTACCGAAGAAGATGCGCCAGCCTTTTTAGAATTGCTGTCCAGTGCATTTAAACCACTTGGGGAAATGGGCATTGATTGGCCATCCACGAACGCCACACTTGAAATGGTCATAGAAAACATTACACAGTCCGCTGCCGTTGTTTTAGAACGAGACGGGCGGCTCATATCAACCATCACCATCCGTTTTCCTTGGGAGAGTACGCAACCGGTCTCAGGATATCCATTTGTTTGGTGGTTTGCGACAGCTCCTGATTTAGCAGGGCAAGGGATTGGAAACAAGCTGCTCGATTATGTGGAAAACACCTTGCTCCGGCAAACATATAAAGCGCCTGCGTATACACTGGGCACTTCTGGCCGGAAACACCCTTGGCTTTTAGACATGTACGAACGAAAAGGATACACAAAATATATTGAACGTGAAGCCGAAAATGGTGACTTAGGTATCTTGATGTATAAAGTACTTATCCCAGAACGGTTCGATGCTGCCATATTAGGCGCGCCACCCGCAGAAGAAAAAGTCGAAACGACTTCTACATAGGAGGTGATTCAACATGGGTGAGTTTTTCAAATGGGAGTATGTGGTCACACTCTTCCCTAAAGTATTATCAGCCCTTCCGACCACCTTGCTGATCGTTTTATTTGCCACTTTGATTGGCAGCTTTCTTGGATTCATCCTTGCTTATTTCCGAATTGAGCGCATTCCTGTCCTGCATCAGCTCAGTGCAATCTATGTCTCATTTATTCGCGGAACACCTATCCTTGTTCAAATGTTTATTGTCTTTTATGGCCTGCCAGGTGTGCTCGCAACAATTGGCCTTGATATCTCCATGTGGAACAAATTGATCTTTCTTTATATTACATATGGACTCAATACTGCTGCCTACTTTTCAGAAATATTCCGATCAGCCTTATCAAGTGTCCCAGCATCTCAATATGAAGCGGCTGCCTCGATTGGGCTGACAAAATGGCAGATTTATAGAAGGACACTCATTCCTCAAGCAGGAAAAATCGCACTACCGAATATTGGTGTGGCCATCGTCAACTTATTACAAAATACCTCTCTCGCCTTTACACTGGGCGTAATGGATATTATCGGAAAGGTTCAAACATTAGGGGCATTATACTACCGCGTATTAGAAGGATACTTTATTGCTGCCGTCATTTTTATAATGTTAAGTCTGCTGCTAGAAAAAGCGTTTGACCTATTGGAAAAGTGGATCAATACACCGAAAACAAGAAAACAGCGTCAAGCAACGTTCGTTTCCTTAAAAAGAGCGGAAACGGCCTTTACAGTCGAAAAGCGTGCGAAGTAAAACGAGGAGGATTTCACATGAAAAATAACAAACAATTCAAAAAACATTCCATCATCGGTCTGCTTACACTTGGCTCATTGCTGCTTGCTGCCTGCGGAAATACGGAACAATCGAATGAAGTCAAAGCAGAAGCAACGAATAATGATCCAGATGCGAAAGAAATCATCGTTGGCACAGGGAACGCGTACCAGCCTTTCGTTTACTTAGATGAAAACGGCAAATTAACAGGCTATGAGAAGGCTGTATTAGACGAAGTCGATCAGCTGCTTCCACAATATCAGTTTAAATATGAATCCTTTGAATTTAAAAATATTCTGCCCGCTTTAGATGCTGGTAAAGTAGATCTCGCTGCCCATCAATATGAAATCAATGATGAGCGCCAGAAGAAATATCTATTTGGAAAAGTTGGCTACACAGACTATACAAGCTATGTGGTTGTTGATAAAGCATCCGGTCATGATTTTCAAAGCCTGGACGATTTGGCAGGACACAAGGTACATACTTCTACAGGGAGTAATTTCGCTTATCTGCTAGAACAATATAACGAAAAGCACGATCGGAAAATTGACATTGTCTACGGAGATGGCGGGAACGAAATTCTAGTCAAAAACCTTCAGAATGGCACAGTCGATGCAGCCTTGCTCACAAAGTATGACGTCAATAAGCTAAACAAACAGTTCAATGCCAATCTTGTGACATCTGGAAAGCCTGTAAATGTATCTAAAACGTACTATCTTTATCAAAAAAACAATACAAAACTTCAAAAAGACATTGATCAAGCATTACAAAAGCTGATCGATAACGGCAAGCTCGCTGAATTGTCTAAAAAAATATTGGGCGGAGACTTTACTACATCATAAGAAAGGAGCGATCTGAGTGGATTTTGATGTTGCCTTTATGCTGCAGGCCTTTCTAGCTGCACTTCATTATTTGCCAACAACTCTGCTGTTAGGCTTTCTACCGCTAATATTTGGCTCTGTCTTTGGATTTGGTATTGCCCTTATCCGTTTTTATCAGGTGCCTGTATTATCTCAATTGTTCAAATGGTTTGTGGCTATTTTTAAAGCAATTCCTGTTGTTCTAATTTTGCTCGTATCTTATCTTCTTTTTTCAGACTCGCTAGATCATTTGGCTGCATCTCTTTCTCTTCAGATTCGTTTCAGTGATTTGGACAGACGATGGATTGCCATTTTCGCCCTTACTTTATATGCCGTAAGCGGGTTATCCGAAATATTTCGAAGCTCTCTTGCATCTATTCCAAAGGGTCAATTCGATGCCGCATTATCCGTTGGTTTCACCAGCAAACAGGTCTTAAGAAGGGTCATCATTCCACAAGTCTTTCCCATCTCCCTTCCACTTCTGAACAACATGCTGATCAGTTTAATCAAAGCCTCTTCTCTCGTCTCTATGGTGTCTGTGGTCGATATTTTAAACGGCGCTTTAATCAAAGCCAATGTGAACTATCGTTATCTTGAAGCATACATCGCCGTTGCCCTGATTTACTGGGCACTGTGCGCCTCTATTGAAGCCATCACAGCCGCATATGAGAAATATGGACACAAAAACAAAAGGAGACGATTGGCATGATTAACATAAAACAGGTGCATAAAGCGTTCGGCAAGAACGAGATTCTAAAAGGAATTGATTTATCAGTGGAAAAAGGCGAAGTGGTTGTCATATTAGGTCCGAGCGGTTCTGGGAAATCAACCTTTCTGCGTTGCTTGAATTTTCTTGAGCGTGCGGATCAAGGAGAAATTAGCATTGATGACACGACTGTCAAGTTCAATCAAGCCAAGCCTAAAGCCATTCTCGCACTTCGAAGAAAAACCGCCATGGTCTTTCAGCAATACGATCTATTTCTTCATAAAACAGCACTTGAAAACGTCATGGAAGGTTTAGTCATTGCCCGTAAACATCCGAAAGATCAAGCCTATGACACAGCTCTTCAATTGCTTACAAAGGTTGGATTGCTAGAGAAAAAGGATGCTTATCCGCATCAATTATCTGGCGGACAGCAGCAGCGAGTTGGCATTGCACGGGCACTGGCTTTAAATCCAGAAGTCATTTTGTTCGACGAACCGACCTCTGCATTAGATCCCGAGCTTGTAGGAGAAACGCTTGATGTCATTAAACAGGTAGCGCAAACCGGGGTCACCATGATCATCGTCACGCACGAGATGAGCTTTGCCTATGATATTGCCGACAAGGTGATTTTCATGGAAGATGGGGTCATCGTCGAATCAGGTACGCCGGAAGAAGTCTTTGAACAGACGAAAGAAGAACGTACAAAACAATTTTTAGCGAGATTCTCTTATCACCATTCATAAAATACAAGTCGATCCATGCGGTCGACTTGTTTCTGCGCAAAATAAAAACCAGTCTGTTCTAGCCATTAGCCATCACACACTGGTTCTTCTCGTTAGTTCAATTCCTTCAACTGATCAATATAAGCAAGAGCATCCTCAAATTCTTCGTCCGTATAGCGCAGCTTGCTTTTAATGGTGAAGACCTTTTCCTTTACCTCATCTTCTGGCAGATCATCAAAGTATAAAATCGTAGAGACGAGCTCTAGGAAACGAGACGACTGCTCGTTCATCTGCTTCGTCAGCACTTTGAGGTCAGGCATGTCCACTTCACACTGATCGAGAAACTCTTTCCCATTGTCCGTCAGCGAATAGCGATATTGATAGTATCCGCCTTTTTTTTCCTTCATTTCGTCCAAGAATCCAAGGTTGCACAGCTCTTCAATTCTGAGCGTCAACTCCTCTGAATAGGGGCCATAAAAGTGAAAATCGTATTTCTCGTAAAAAGGCAAATCTAGCTTTTTTGCTATGTAAATCATCTTTTGCAGCTTCTTCCGTCCAACGATTTCCCCGGATTCAGAGAATACCTTCATCAACTTTGCATGCTCTTTCAACAAATTCCCGACATCTCCTTTTTCAGTACTTCCTTATCCCAATCCAAGCAGCTTCATGATTGCCTTCTTTTCTTCAGCTTTTTCCGACATATCTACAATTAAGTCCATCGGGAAATAAAGTTTATGATCGGTTCTTCGTTTACCGGAAATGGCATCAACAATATCTGACTGTCTCGACAGCTCTTTAATATGACCACTTTGCGTCAAAAGGTGGATCGGCAGTCTCTCTTCTTCCTCCCCTGGTCTGTAGAAGTCGTATGGCAAGTCAGAGGAAGAGTCGACGACTAAATAATAGTCAGGATCAATGCCTGCCCTCTTAAACAAGGCGGTCAGCTTGAAATATTTCGTCATTTCTTCATTCGGATTAAACTCTGTATATTGGAACAATCGGCGGTTCATAAAACGGCGGCACAAATCAGCCAGCACATGATCTTCTTCGTCTTCCCACGCCTGAAAATAAAATAAGACAATGGATTCATCCAGTTTAATATAGTCCTCTGTGGTGACATTCCCCTCGAAAATCGAATAAAAATGAACAGGGGCATGTGTGAAAATATAGCCCGTTTCATGCAGCTCTTTTGCACGGTGGAGAATTTTCGTTAAAATGACTTCCGCACTGCGTGTCACTGGGTGGAAATAGACTTGCCAGTACATTTGATAGCGGCTCATAATATAATCCTCGACCGCATGCATCCCGCTCTGCTTCATCACAATCTGATCTTCTCTCGGACGCATCACGCGCAAAATACGCTCCATATCAAAATGGCCGTAGCTGACGCCTGTATAGTAGGCATCACGCTGCAAATAGTCCATACGGTCGGCATCAATTTGACTTGAGATCAAACTGACCACCTGTTTGTTTTGATACGTCTTGGCAATCACTTCCGCCACATGCTTCGGGAAATCATCACTCACCCGGCGAAGCACTTCATTGACTTCGGTTTGCCCTAAAATAATATCTCTTGTAAACGATTCATGATCTAAGTGGAAGACCTTTTCAAAGGAATGAGAAAATGGTCCATGTCCGAGGTCATGAAGCAAGGCCGCACTCAGGACAAGCTCGCGTTCTCCCTCATCCCATTCCGGCCGTCCTTTGAATACATCATCCACAATCCGTCTCACAATCTCATATACACCGAGTGAATGATTGAAACGGCTGTGTTCTGCACCATGAAACGTCAAATAAGTGGTTCCTAGCTGTTTAATTCGGCGCAGGCGCTGAAATTCTCTTGTTCCTATTAAATCCCATATTAATGCGTCCCGTACGTGAACATAACGGTGCACAGGATCTTTAAATACCTTTTCCTCAGATAATTTCCCTTTTGGATACGCCATCGTTTCGTCCCTCTTTTTTTAAGACGTGTTTCTATTATATCGGGTAACTTTTCCCGAAAACATCCTTGAATTTGCTCGAGAATGTGTTCTCAACCATTGCACGGACGTAAAAAGCCCGACCTGACAGGGGCGGACCTCTTTTTAGGTCGACTGAACACATTCAGTGACATTTATTTGACTTTTTTTTGAACCTTTTCGAGTAACTCATCTTCTGTTGGTGCGGATAATGGGCGATTGTTCACAAACGCAAAAGCCTTTTTTCGTCCTGGACCACAATAGGATTGACAGCCAATTTCAATTTTTGCATCAGGGTCAACCGATTTGAGTCGAGGCAGCAACGTCTTTAGGTTCGTCGCATCGCAATCGTCACATACGCGAAACTCATTAGCCATGGTCTTACGCTTCCTTTCAATGATGAACTTCATTTTATATGAAACAGTTGGACAACCAAGAGTCTTAATATACCACCCAACATTGTACATCGAAGCGGCTGGACTTGCAAGACGCATTGTAAACGCCGAAGCATGCTCACATAAAAGCTAGTATTTTCCACTATCCTTTTAGCAAACTTGTATAAACTTTCTTGAACTTGGCTAATCTAATACCATCAAATCATATGGGGGTTTAAACATGTCAAAACAAAGACAAGATGCTTGGTCAGAGGAAGACGATCTCCTTTTGGCAGAAACCGTCTTACGTCACGTCAGAGAGGGCAGCACACAGCTGAATGCGTTTGAAGAAGTAGGAGACAAGCTAAATCGCACCTCAGCGGCATGCGGTTTTAGATGGAATGCTGTTGTGAGGCATCAATATGAAAAAGCTCTAGCCCTTGCCAAAAAGCAGCGGAAACAACGGATGCGCGCACTCGGCAATGGTCAGCCTGCAAAGAAACGATTACTCTATCAGCCGCAAGTAGAAGAAACAGTCACGCAAGAGGAATTCTCACAGGAGCTGGAACCAGCGAAGGAAGAAACGTTTGCACCAGCATCTGAAACAGCCGAGCAACTTCAGTTTGTAGACCAAAGCTACAATGAAGAGTTAGCTAGTTTATCACATTTATTGTCACAGGCTTCTCATGTCGTAGAGAAAAAGCCAGAAGCCAATCCTTTTAGGCAGCAACAGGATTTAACCATCGAAGATGTCATTGATTTCTTGCGCCGCTATGAAGGCGATGGACAGCAATCCTCTGCCTTACGCATGGAAAACAGCCGGTTAAAACGAGAAAATAACGAACTTTCACATAAAGTCACACAGCTAGAAGCAGAAGTGAAAAAGCTTGAAAAGGATCAACTCACGATTCAAGAAGATTATGAAACACTCGTCAAAATCATGAACCGTGCAAGAAAACTAGTTTTGTTTGAAGAGGACGACACTGCCGCTCCAACCTTTAAAATGGACCGGAACGGCAACCTCGAAAAAATGGCAGAATAACAAAAAGTGCTCCCCATCTGCGGGAAGCACTTTTTTAAATGCCCAAAAATAGCATCACACTAAATAGGACATTAATCAAAAAAACAAACATAAAAATATACCTGACTTGTCTCACCTGAAAATCACCAAATATAAAAATATAAAGACCTGCGATGCCAAGTGTCAGTACAGGCTGAAGAAACGGCACCAAAAGCGAAATGCCGTAGCCGGCTCCCATGAGGACAGGAAGCCATAGTAAATAGAGGTAACCGCCGTTTTTTGATTTCAAGAAACCACTCCCTCTCTTTCTTCTATCTGCTTGATGTCAGGTTGAACAAATTTGAATCCGACCATTGTGCGGCCGCGTCTTTTTGAAGTCCAAACGGCAATTGCGGGCTGATCCGTCAGAGATTCTGCGTCAATGGTGATCCGCACTTTCTCATGTAATTCAATGACTGCTTCAGACTCTATTTTACACCCAGATACACTAATATCGTGTATGATCAACGGCACCAATTTGTCCTCATATGATAACGTGCCTGTCACACCTTTTAAAGGTTTTCTCATCCATTTGCGCCGTATAGCCTTTGGCACTTTCTCTGTTTCTCTTATAAAGCGGAGAAACGTCCGAACAGCATAGGATTTTTTCTCACGATCCGTAATGGCTACATGCTCTCGTGTGAATAGGAAGCGGATCAGTGATAGATACTCTGATTTTTGTGTGTCAGTAAAAGCAACACCAACCATCAGCTTGTCTCCCTCTGGATGGCTCCAAACCACATCACACGCCACACTTGCATCCTCTGAAAAGAACAATTGCGTTTGTCCTTGATAAAGAGAAGAAGCTTGATCCAATGGAATGGATAGACGCGCACCTGAATCACTCATATCTAGTAGAAAACAAGCAATCGACTGATTTTGATGATCGGAATGAAGCTGCCCGTCTTTTTCAATGAGAAATCGCTCTGATTTCCGATAACGCGGACGGTCAAACGCCACAAGCAGTGCCATGAATAGACCTGCACCGTTATACATCACCCAAAATATATTAATCAACATGAGATCAGCATTCATCGTCCCATTTACCTTCACATCGTATCCTATTTTCACTAGGACAAGCAATGAGAGCAGCAAAAAGATCAAATGGGGAATCATCGTTTTCAAATGAAAGTGTCTTTTGTCCGTTTGAATTCCCTTTGGTGTGACAAGAAATTCCACTCTCTTTTTGAAAAACAGCTCACTTAAAGCCACACCAGCCAGGTGGAATGCCATAGAGCTTTCATAAATATGACTCCAAAACATGCTTCTTTTTTGATTCGACACTAGTTTAAATGCTAAATAGGAACTAAAGAACGCCGGTAGCCAGAACATGAAAATGGACTGGAAATCTGCCCAGAAACTTTGAATACCAAACAATAAAAACAAAATCGGTGTGAGAATGTAAATCATTTTAAACAAACCGTTAAACCAATACACAATACCATCTAAATAAAGAACTCGCTGCATCAGCGTTAAGCCACGAACCTTCAAAGGATTAAACTTACGGGCACACTGAATGTTCCCTCTCGACCACCGATCTCTCTGCTTTAACAGATCCAGCCAGCTTTCAGGTGCCAGACCGACGGCTAATACTTCTCCGACAGACACAGATTTGAACTTTCCTTGGAGTAGCATTCCTGTCGCCATGTCTTCTGTAATCACCCCAGTAGCAAATCCGCCAATTTCATCTAAGGCGATTCTTCTAAAGACAGTATTACTACCGACATACATCACAGCATTAAACCGATCCTTCCCAGCTTGGAGGGTTTGCATGAAGAAGTCCTGCTCATTTGGAATTCGATCCTTCGAGAACATATTATATTGGAAAGGATCTTCGTTATAAAACGCCTGTGGAACTTGAACAAACGCCGTCGCTCCATCATGAAAGTAAGGGACTGTTTTTTCTAAAAACGAAGGAAGGGGGACCATATCCGCATCAAGTGTGAGAATCAGCTCCCCATTCGTTTGAGACATCGCATGGTTTAAGTTACCCGCCTTCGCATACTTGTTATCTGTTCTTGTCAGATAATGAACACTAAACTCAGAAGCAAGCTGCTCTACAGACGCCCGCTTGCCATCATCACATAAATAAATGTGGACTTTGTCCTTTGGATAAGAGAGATTCACACAACCTGCAACAGTGCGTTTCAGCACTTCAATTGGTTCATTATATGTAGCTATGAAAATATCAACTGTTGGCAGCCTGTCAAGATCACTGATCATAACTTGTTTCCGATTGGAAGGCTTCCAAACAAGTGTATAAAACACAAGCAGCTGTAAAAACCCAATGCATTCACAGGCAACAAGCAAAATACCCATCACAATATTAAAAATACCTTCATGCGGCAGTGTAAAGAAAAGACGCCAGCAAATATAGGCGGCATTTGTTAACACACAGAGCACAATGATGATTTTTTTAACAGTAGTGGCCACCGGCTGAATACGATACATTACATACAGCACAGATAAAACACAAAGCATAAACAGCGGGTAATACGTGGTGAATAATGACAATACATTTTCCTTCTTTCTTATGCCATAAATGACTATTACATATAAAATTTCATAACAAAGGAGGGGATTTTTTCATAACATTGCCCCTCCAATTTTATTCAAGTAGCCAAATCAACTATTATTTCCATAACCTATCTAACTGATTTGAATAAAAATCAATCGCCTTTCGATAACTTAAAATAGCAGGATCTTTTGTCGTTTCAGTTAAACAGTTCAGTAATATTTCCATCGCTTTGCTATGTTCCTTTAAATTATACAAAGTCATGGCATAGAACGTTTGAATGGCTTTGTTGTCTGGATAAGTTTCCATCCCTTTTAGGAATATCTGTTTTGACTTTTCATATTCTCCCAAAGTTCTGTATGTACTTCCTAACCCTAGTAAAGCGTCTTCTAGTTCTTCTGAAGACAATCCTAACTCAATGGCTCTTTCATAAAAAAAGACAGCTTGCCTTTCCTCTCCTAACAAGTCATAACTCCAGGCACATTGATAATGAATAGAGGCATCGTCTGGATACTTCTCTACAAGATAAGAGAGCATTTTATTTGATTCTTGAAGGTGTCCACTTTTTCGAAGTTCAATGGCTTTCTCAAGCTTCGTTTCCATCACTTCACCTCTATGCTTTTCAAGATTTTTAAGAAAATACCTTTTCATTCCGTTCAATCATCCGCGTCATGTTTTTCTCAAAATCTAGCTGTTCCTCGGTGGTCAGTCCTGAAGCTGTCAGTTGTTCGCTCAGCTTTTGGAGTTCTTCTAGTAAAAGACGCATGAGAAGCGCACAGTCAATTGGTTCTCCAGTTAATTCTGATAGGGATGCCATCGTATCAGGCTGTATATCAGGGAATACCGCTTTCACCTCATGTCGTTTATCCTTTAAGGCCACCTCATAAAAACGGCGAATCAAATCAGCTCGTTTTCGCCCGCTTCCATCTGCGCACAAATAAATTTGCACAGCGACTCCACCGCGTAATCTACGCTGAGAAATGCCTGCAAATTTCTTTCCATTGATGCTTAGATCATAACTGCCCGGACAATAAGAGCCGACAATCTCATAAGCTTCAATGTCCACCTCATACTTAGACAGCATCCGACGGACCAATTCCACCATCGCATCATACCCGCGGTCAATATCAATGCCCTTCTTTTGTTCCGCAAAGATTAACGACACATTTAAGACACCTTCATCCAGCACCACAGCAAGACCGCCTGAGTTACGTACAATGACGCGATACCCCTCTTCCTCAAGCAGCTTCACGCCATTTTGCAGAAAAGGAAGCCTTGTATCCTGAATTCCAAGCACAATTGTATTGTGATGCACCCAAGAACGCGCTGTCGCTGGTGAGAGCCCTTTCCCGACCGACGCACAAAGCGTATCATCCATCGCAAAGGATTGCTTCGGGTCCACATAGAGACCTAGGCTCGATTGATCTATGATTCGCCATTTCGGCTGTGTCAGTAACTCAATAGGTTCATTTTTCATGTCCTGCATATCCTCTCGTTCATAAACTGTGTTTATTATAACATGGGATGAATGGAGGGAGAATTAGAGAGATCGTCAAAAAAGCTCCATGACATTTGACGTCACAGAGCGTTCAGTTGGATGATTCAGTTTTACTTTTCAGTGATTCATGTATTTGAAGGCTGTGATCATTCAATGATACATCCCCTACTCACCCACTCCAGCAAGTTTTCAGTCACCAACTCTGCATGCTGAGGGTCCATTACACCAGCATCCACAATCCACACCTTTTTCTCCTCTTCGGCCTGACGCATGAGAAATACTCGCCCGCCGCCATCGTCGCCAATCGCCACATAGCCGCTTGCATATTGCTGAACCTCCCATGTTGCATTGCGTTCCACCATGTCCTCAGTGCCGTATAGTAGGACATCGCCGCCAATGGAACATCCATTTGTCTGTTTCAGCAAGTTTTTATAAGCATCGGGTAGCACCATGTTTAGTTGGGATTCTGCCTTTTTGATGTTTATATCAGTTTCTGGATTGTTGATGATTAGGCCTGGGATTTGGGATAAATCGACCATTTGGATCCTCCTAGATAAGTGCTATGTTTATGAAGTTTTGCTTTATCTTTAGATTTACTTAACAGGTCACTCAATCCACAATTATATTCCAATTTATAAATTTCCCCTTGTCCAATTCTCATATATTAATTGATCAATGGCAAAGTAAATCTTGAAAGGCTTTTAATAGTCTATTAGTAAATCTAGATAATATTTATCATCCTCTTGGATATTGGTTAAAAACTCCTCTAAAGAATTAGCGATTTGGATATCATAATAGTATATTGCGCTTCTATCCTTTTCATTCAATTCAATTGACATTAAAGCTGTCTCATTTGCTTCAAAAAATATTAATTTGTTATTCTCAAATTCATCATAGATTTCAATGTCTGGATAGAATTCAAAATCATTAGCCCTTAATCGAAAGTCTCTTACAGAATAAGGGTCCATAATACGATTAATGTTAAACTCAGACCCATTAATAAAACCGTAACCTACCTCTATATAAAAATTAATTAACTCCTTGGGAAACTTTAAATCAAGTTCCTTTTCAACATCTATTATTTCTTTTTCAGTTACTAAAAAAAAACTATTTTCTTCGTTTTTCTTAATAAACTCATATCTCATTATTTTTTAACTCCTTTAAATAATGTATTTGCTGGTGAACCTGCACCATGTATACCAGCTTGATGCTCATTTGGAAATTTTGCAGGATGCATATTCCACCATTCATGCTCCCCTCCAAAAGTATTTTCAATTATATGGTGAGCATCATACTTATCTCCTTTTTTTCTAATTACTTTACCGGTTTTTTCCGAAATAATATTTTCATTATACACTGGCCACTTTTGTCCAGTATTTCTTTCCCAATCTTTGATTACTTTATTTTTCAAACTGTCAAATTTCGCCCGATGCTTAGCCGTTTCTATGGGTGACATTTTGTTATACTCTTTATTTCTTAATGCTGCTTTCAAATTATCTATTTGGTTTTTAGGTAGCTCTCTTCCTGTTCGTCCTTCTATATCCCTAACATATTTTCTTATTGTGTTAGAATCTATCTTGCTCCCTGTACTAATAGTAACCCTTTTCACCGCATTCTTCCCTTGATCCATCTTAAAAACATATTTCCCTACCTTCACTATTTTAGCGATTGGGATAATTGAAGCTACGGACAGAACTTGGTCTGTTCTGCTGATGTTTTGGCTGGTTTCTGGGTCTTTGCCAGTAACGGCTCGATATCCGTCGTAGATGCCGCTGTATTCTAGGATGATGTTTTCGGCTGTTGAGACGACTTCACCGTCTAATATGCGTTTCGCGTTTCCTCGGCTGCGGCTTTCTGGGATTTTGTCTACTTCTTCTATTCTTACTTCACCGTTCGCGATATACGTTCGGATGATTTGTTTATTGGCGTAAACGGTGTATCGGCCGCCAATAAAATCAATATCGGATGAATCGGTGACGACTTCATCTGCGATATCGAATTCTTTTAATTTTTTAATGCCTTTGACGTTGTATAGTTTACCATTTATGACCCTGATGTCTCTATGAATCTTGTTTTTCCCGTTCACGGCTTCCCTTTGCAATGTCGTAAGGGATGGGTCGTTGACTGTGACTTGTTTGTTGATGTGTTTATGTGTGTCATCCAGAACAACCGTCTCCACATTCGTCCGTTCTTTCTCTCTCAGCTTCTTCAGCATGATCATCATCGGGTTGTCTTTCGGGTTGTCTATTTTGTCATTCAATCCACTGATGGTGCTGCTTATTTTTTCTTCTTTTTCATTTTTGAAAATAGACCCTTTTTGATAGCTCGTGATGTCGATTTTTGGGCCGGTGAACATGGTGCTTAACGTGTTGATGTATTGCTTCATTGTTTGAAGGGAGCTTTTTGTTTCTTGTAAAGCGCTTGTTTGCTCTCTGTCAAATGCATGAAGCAGACCAACGGTTCTTGAGGTCTCGAGCCATGCTTTTTGATAGTTCTGCTGAAAAGCTGATTCGTCTACATTTGGTAATTTAACAATATGACCAACTCTGCCAATAGCTTGGTTCACCTCTGATACGATTTCAGAAATCATTCGTTCAGCTTTTTTTAAACCTTGATCAAGTTCGTGTTCAATAAATGCTTGTGATATAAAGCCATGCCCGTTTGATTCAAGTGCATGAAGCGCCTGTTTTGTGCTTTTCAGCGCAGTGCTGTATTCTTCAATGACGACCTGAAAGAATTGCAGGAAGGGAATATGACATTCTGTATAAAAGGAGCGGATGGCTTGTCCCGCCTCTCCCTTTAGTGCGCCATCAAGTGAAATGATGTGATGGATTTGTTTTTCTATGGAGCTGATTTGTTGTGATTGCTGCTTTAATGTATTCAGCGTTTGGTCAATTCCGTTTATTAGCGCAAAGGCGTCAAGGGTTTTCATTGCGTTCTCCTTTATTTTCTTTTATTGCTGGAGGCAAGCGCCTTGTCCGTTTCGATCATGGTGTTCACCGCTTGTTCTGTTTGTACAAGCTGTTTCTGAAGAATGCCTATGTAGGATGTACTTAATTCGTTCAACTGTTGATTGATTCTTTCTAATGTATCTGCTGCTAGGAGCTGGTTTCTCCCTTTGATGGTTGTTGGAAGTTTTGTATTCATTTGAGCGCCTGATTGTTTGGTATGTTGTAAAACTTGTCTGATTTCACTGGCATCTATTTTGATTTCTCTACTCATGTGACTTCCCTCTTTTTTCTTCCAATTGTTTCTGCTTTTCTTTCTCTATTTTTCTTTCAACGGAATGGATCTCATGTTCTAACGAATGGATTTCCGATTTTAGGTCACTGATTTTCTCATCAATTCGATTCACTAGATTGGTCAGCTGTACACCTTTAATCTCTTGACTGGCGGATGCCATCTCGTCTCGAATGTCATCAAACGTATCTGCAAGATGGCCAAACCATGTATGTGATGTCAGATCTGGATGAGTGATTTTTTTACCAGCATCTGCCAGAGTCGATTTTGCTTCTTTTATTTCTTTTCGACACATGCTCAGTTCTATGATTTGTTCTTTTTTTATGGATATGTCTGCCTTTAACGAATACAAGGCTGTTGTATAACCGATGATAGCTCCAGACATCGTCAAACACCTCTATTCCTTAAATAGTCCTCCGTTATGTTACCATTTCCTAGCACAAGAGGCATATGATTGAAAACGAATTCAACGAAAAATGAATCGTACGTATTGGGTTTCTATGCCTATTTCACACGCACAAAAAAAGCTGAATTCACCAACTGAATCCAGCTTTTGACGCTTATTTGATCGAATCACCAGCTGATGCTGATGGTTGATCGCTAAATGACGTGTCTTTCTTTTCAGAAATATAATGAAGAGAGAAACCAACAAGACTAAAAAAAGCGCTTAACACTAGTGTGGGATTTTTGAATAGGTTCGTACTTGCTATGATCAAATCTCCATTCTGCAAGAGAATCCCTAGTATTTGACCGAATACCAACAGGGTACCTGACGTTAAGAAAAGGACAAGCAGCACTTTAAATAAAAATTCCATCAATGCTCTCATGTGTTTCTCCTTTCTATACTGGAAGTATGCCCATTCCGATGAGCCAGCCAATTCCTACAATCGGCAGCATATAGTAAAGAATGAGCGGTATAAATGTTTTCTCCGGCCGGGCTCCTGCAAGACCAGAAGCGATGAAAATTGACCCAGATGCCGGCGGGGAAGCGCCTTCTGTTGATGAAAAAGCAAGAATGGCGACAACAGCGACAACAGGGTCTACTCCGACTGAGATTAAAGCTGAAAATGAGACAAGCCCAACAGCTGTTAATGTGGCAGTTGAAGATAATGGTCCAGCCACCAGCGTGACAAGAACACCAACAATGAGCACCATGAGCCACTTCGGAATGGCAAGTACTGACGTGATTTGCGTCAAATCTTCTGCGAGTCCTAATTCAGCAAGCACCTGACTAGCAGCAACAGCAAACAGCATCAAGGCACCGATCGTTGTAAACTTAGGAATGGCCGACTTGAAAAACTGAGACCAATCTAACGCAGACGCTTTTTTTCTTCCAATTGTTAAGCTAATCAGCATCATGAGAATCGGAATCCACGTAATTAAAGAAATTTGATCCATTGCCTCTGGTCCAATGTTTGGATTACTTTTTAAGTAGTTTGCCAGCGGACCAATTGTGATGATGATAGGGATCAAGGCACCGAAAAAAATAAAAATCGATTTCCATCCCTGTTTCACAGCTTCTCTAAAGGGAACAATATCATCTGGCGGCATCGCTTGGATTTTATTCTTTTTCACCAGAATATACACCAAAATAAACCGGTATACGACTTGATACAGTCCTCCTATTAAAAGAGCAATATATAAATCACCTTCAGAGACAAGGGCTGCAACTGGTGCAAAGCCCAGCATGATAAACATGGAAGAGTTTGGCGGCAGCGCGGCTCCAAGTCCGCCATTCCCGGCTAGAATCGTGGCCGTATGGGTTCGGCTCCATCCTGATTTAATCATCCAAGAAGCCGTAATAGAGCCAGTGGCAGCTGTGTTTGCAGAATTTGAACCTGAAAGAGCACCTAAGACTGCTGAACCTAACGTACTCATATAAGCCGCTCCCCCAGGAAGCTTGCCGACAACCGAATTCAGGATGCGCAAGAGTGCGTGAATTAATTCCAGCTTTTCGATTAAATAGGCCATGAACACAAACGCAACGGCTGCATAAAGCACCTCATATGTGGATGCAAATTTTAAACCATCCCAGAACAGTCTAAGCGCATCCATTCCGCCAAACAAAGTGGTTGCAATAAAGCCTAACAGCATGGCTTCTCCCATATTTCGTTTCACGACGACATTCCATATAATGATGACGGCTATGAATACAATCAATGCAATAAAACCCATGTCGTTTCTTCGCCTCCCCTTATTTTAATAAAGCGCTTACAAACATCACCCTTGCTGCATCACGTCAATGACTTCTTCCCAGCTGGCTGGTTTTTCCCCATTAAACCGTTCAACGAATTGAAAATCTGCTAATCTCTCTAGCTTCTGTTGTGCTGCCCGGGACATGCTCGCATCAATATGAGCTGAATCCAGCATTTCAATAGAGCCAAGTAGTTCGACCGCTCGTCTTTTTGCATGTAATGCACTTCCTGTCACAAGACGATTCATCGTCTCTTCAAAACTTTTGCTGTCCAGCGTTTCGCTTAGTGAAGAAATCACTTGATCTTCGACATTATATTTTTTGGAAATTTCCAAAAATTCAATGAGTAAACCGACAATCCCTTTCATATAAATGCTTCTTATTAGCTTTAAGGCTGAGGCATCTCCTGGCTGATCACTGATTTTTGTAATATTCATACCGTATTCTTTCGTTAATTCAATGAATCGATCTGTTCCACTTCCGCTAGCAGTGATTGGAACCTTGTGTTTGTTAACCGGAAGAGATCCTAGCATGGCGGCATCTACAAATAGAGCTTCTTGCTTTTTAATTTCGTCTGCCACTTGTTTTTTAATATCTGGAGTTGATGCCGACACATCCACATATACTTGATTTTTTTTCAAACTTCCTAATACGGATTGAGCCACTTCTAGGGTTTTATTCGCTGGCACAGCCGCAATGACAATGTCAGATTTTCCAATGACTTCACTCACATTACTTGTTAATTCGACGCCTGTGCGGGCTGCTTTTTCTTTCATTGGTCCAGCAAGTTTCTCATTCTGTAATAGTACATCATACGCATAAAAATGATCTAATCCTTCTGTTTTCAATCCCGTTGACAGCTCATATGCAGCTTCTCCATAACCGATAAAGCCTATCTTCATCACAGATTCCCCTATCTCTGGAATTTTTTCATTCTGCCCTCTAGCCATGCAGGCGCTAAGAGACTGATATCCTGCTTTCCTTCGCTCATATAATGTTGAATGGTTTTTAATCTTTGATGTTCATATGCTTGTTTCTCTTCAGCCAACGACAGCATCTCTTCTGCTTTCTCCTTCGGAACAATCACCACTCCATCATCATCTGCAACGACTAAGTCACCTGGTGATACTTTGACCCCTCCACACGAGATGATTCCATTCAATTCACCAGGCCCATCCTTAAAAGGTCCATTCGGCGTGAATCCCTTACTATAGATTGGAAAAGCTAATTCCTCTAAAGCGACTTTATCGCGGACAAGACCGTCGATCACGATTCCTTCTATTCCAACAGCTTTTGCTGAACTAGCCATCAATTCTCCTAAATATGCGTGACCCCTATGATCTTTCCCATCTACGATGAGTACATCGCCTACTTGTGCAGAATAAATCGCTTGGTGAAGAAACAGATTATCTCCTGGCCGTAAGCTCACGGTAAAAGCTGTGCCGACTACATTCATGCCTCTCGCAACTGGTTTGATTTGATGATCCATCGCGCCGGTGCATCCCATCACGTCTGACAGCAAGGTCGAGTTAAGCTTTCTTGCCCTAGCTATAAGATCATTTGACACGAATTGAACAGTACTCATTGTTTCCATCATCCCCTTTGAGTTATATTCATTACATTTAATTTTATATAAAGTAATATATATTACTTTTGTGATAAGATCATACCATCTCATTTTTATTTAGTAAAGCGCTTTCAGAAAATTTTAAAATAAAAAAAATGAGTCACCACACGACTAATGTGTTGTGTGATAACTCATTTTCGTTAACATATGATTGATTTGATCTAAACGTGGTTTTGTTCTTTCAGGATCATTCATCGCTAATGCACTTAAGATGAAATCGACGATAAAGATAGCAGATACGACAGAGTTATGAGAGCCTACACTTGCTGAGGAACACGGTAATACATATTGTGCATATTTGGTTAGTGGAGAGCTGTAACTGTCTGTAATTAAAAGGACTTCCACTCCATAAGACTTCGCTGCTTCCATCAAATCCTTCATACGCTTTGCATAGCGCGGATAGCTGACAGCTATAATGAAATCATCCGAGTTGAAATGAACCAAATCATCCATCCAGTCACTTTGATCTGCATCAATATACTGGCAATTCCCCAATAGCCGATTGATTCCTAATGACATGTACTCGCCAACAGGTCTTCCACTTCGGACACTTGTACACAAAACGTGGCGCGCGTTGGCTATTTTCCCAACAATTTGTTGAAAGGTTTCTTCCGTGATATTGTCCAATGCGTACTGGATATTTTGAAATTGCAGTTCTACATGGTTATGCAGGAGCTTACTCTTATTTGAATGCTTGAGATTCGCCTCAAGTCTTGTTTGAGGGTCAGCTTTATGCTTCATCGCTGATTGAAGCTCTTTTTGAAACTCAGAAAAACCAGAATACCCCACAGCAGCAGAGAAGCGCATGATGGTTGCTGTACTCGTCCCGACTTTTGACGCTAATTTATCGACAGTTAAAAAAGCGACCTCCATTGGATGTTGTACGATATAATCTGCAATTCTCCTCTGTGCATCAGTTAAAAAAGCGACCTTATGCTGAAGCTTATGTATCAAATCCTCCATTTTAGCACCTGCCCATCCTATCGGCTTTATCTACGATCAGATTGTTTTCTTTCTATATTGTACACATTTGTCCAAAATAAAAAAACAGCCAGCACGAATCTATCGCGCTGACTGTTTTAGCCGAGATGCTATTTTATAGTGCTTGAGCTGCTGTGATAAGTGCAAGGTTGTAAACGTCTTCGGCATTACAACCTCTTGAAAGGTCGTTTACTGGCTGATTTAAGCCTTGTAAGATTGGACCTACAGCTTCAAAGTTACCTAAGCGCTGTGCAATTTTGTAGCCGATGTTTCCAGCTTCTAGGCTAGGGAAAACAAATACGCTAGCATCGCCTTTAATGACGGAATCTGGTGCTTTTTTCGCTGCTACTGAAGGAACGAAAGCTGCATCGAATTGGAATTCCCCATCAAGTACAAGCTCAGGTGCCTTTTCTTTTGCAATACGAACTGCTTCAGATACTTTTTCTGTTTCGTCTGATTTTGCTGAGCCTTTTGTAGAGAAGCTAAGCATTGCCACACGTGGTTCGATGTCGAACATTTTGGCTGTGTTTGCACTTTCGATTGCAATTTCAGCTAGATCTTGGCTGTCTGGTGCAATGTTGATTGCACAATCAGCAAACACATATTGCTCTTCGCCGCGAGCCATGATGAAGACGCCAGATGTTTTCTTTACGCCTTCTTTTGTTTTAATGATTTGAAGTGCTGGGCGTACTGTGTCAGCAGTTGAGTGTGCTGCACCGCTCACAAGTCCGTCTGCAAGACCTTTGTACACAAGCATCGTACCGAAGTAGTTTTCATCTAGTAATGCTTTTCTTGCTTGCTCTTCAGTTGCTTTGCCTTTACGTCTTTCTACGAAAGCTTGTACAAGCTCTTCAAAACCTTCATATGTATGAGGATCATACACGTCAACACCATCAAGTGTAAGACCTAATTCTTTTGCTTTTGCTTCAACTTCTTGTGTTTTACCTACAACAATTGGCTGCAAGACTTTGCCATCTGCTAGTTTTTGAACGGCTGTTAGAATGCGTTCGTCCATTCCCTCAGGAAAAACGATCTTTACTCCTTTACCTGCAACCTTTTCCTGAACTGTTGAAAAAATATCTGCCACTTATATACCCTCCTTGATTTTACAAAAAAAGCGTTCTCTTTCAAGCATACTCTTCTTCTACATAAATTCAAACTACCAACTTACATTATAGCGCTTACAAATTAAATTCATATTTTTCAAACTAATTTAATCAATTTCCATAAAAGCTGACTTCGTCGTTCAAGTTTTGATCACATCTCCATTTGGACAAACTATGTTATAGTTGGAACAGATGGAAAACTGTAAATAGGAGTGAAATAAATGAGCGAACAACATACAACCAATGAAGCAGCTCAAACACTAGACGGCTGGTATGCACTGCATGATTTTAGAACCTTTGACTGGACAGCTTGGAAGCTGCTGACAAGTGATGAGCGGCAAGCGATTCTTCATGAGTTCACAGGTCTATTAGAAAAATGGAAAACAGCTGAGCACGATAAGGCTGGAAGCCAAACAATCTATAGTATTGTCGGCCAAAAAGCAGATATTATGCTCATGATTTTGCGTCCAACCATGGAAGAACTGGGTGAAATTGAACTTGAATTCAACAAGACACGACTAGCAGAGTTTACGATCCCAGCTTATTCGTACGTTTCAGTTGTTGAACTTAGCAACTACTTAGCAGGAGGCGGAGATGGCGGAGATCCTTACGAAAACCCGCATGTACGTGCACGTCTATACCCAGAGCTCCCTTCTTCTCAATACGTGTGCTTCTATCCAATGGATAAAAGACGTTCCGGCAATGACAACTGGTACATGCTCTCTATGGATGAGCGTAAATCACTCATGAGAAGCCACGGTTTAATCGGCCGCAGCTATGCTGGTAAAGTAAAGCAGATCATTACAGGCTCCGTCGGTTTTGATGATTATGAGTGGGGCGTCACTCTTTTCTCTGACGATGTGCTTCAATTCAAAAAATTGGTTTATGAAATGCGCTTTGATGAAGTCAGTGCACGCTACGGCGAATTTGGTTCCTTCTTTGTCGGAAACCGATTAGCAAACGAGCAGCTGGCATCTTATTTTCATGTATGATAAACTCTTAAGGCTTCGGATCTTTCCGAAGCCTTTTTATGTATTTTTTTAGAAGGGTGATCACATCATGAAAAACTTCCCCATCGCTATTTTTGCTTTAACGCTCGGTGCGTTTTCAATTGGCATGACTGAATTTGTCATTATGGGACTTTTGCCAAACGTCGCAAACGACCTTCATGTATCTATCTCTGCTTCAGGGCAGCTGATTACTGGATATGCACTTGGTGTGGCAGTTGGCGGACCTATTTTAACTTTATCGACTGGGAAAATGTCGAGGAAACGTCTTCTCATTTTATTAATGATCCTGTTCGTGGCGGGAAATGCTGTTGCTGCTGTATCAACCTCTTATGGTCTATTAATGGCCGCACGTATTTTGACATCATTTGCTCACGGGACCTTCTTTGGCGTCGGGGCAATCATGGTTGCACGGCTTGTGCCTAAGGAGAAAAGTGCAAGTGCGATCAGCTTCATGTTTACAGGACTGACGGTCGCCAATGTGCTGGGTGTGCCGTTCGGTACATTCATCGGAAATCAATTCGGCTGGCGTATGTCGTTTCTCGTCATTGCCGTTATTGGGCTCATTTCCTTAATCGGTATCATCAGCTTAGTACCCAATCAATCGAAGGAAGAAGTACTTGATATTCGAAATGAAGTGTCTGTATTGAAAAAACCACAAGTGCTCGTCTCTTTTGCAATGACGATCTTTGGTTTTGCAGGTGTGTTTACAGCCTTTACGTATATCAGCCCAATCCTGCTCCAAGTGACTGGTTTTCAGGAAAATGGAGTGACGCTTATCCTTGTTCTCTTCGGACTTGGGGTCACTATTGGAAATTTAGTTGGTGGAAAGCTTGCCGACTGGAAGCTGATGCCGAGTATTATCGTGTCCCTGATCCTGCTAATGGCTGTCCTGTTATTGTTTACAATCACTTCCGAATTCAAAGTGCCTGCTGTGATGACCATTTTTGTGTGGGGAATCATTTCATTTATTCTTGTTCCTACCTTGCAATACCGCACGATGAACATGGCACATGAAGCACCGACACTCGCATCAACGCTTAGTCATTCTGCCTTTAATATCGGGAATGCCGGCGGTGCAGCGCTTGGCGGTCTTGCCATCGAAATCACACATTTACAGCTTGTTCCGTTATTTGCTGCAGCTGTAACCTTCATTGGACTTATCATTACGATCATGAGCTATCAGTCAGATAAACGAACAAAAAGGGCCTGAGTCAGGTCCTTTTTTACTTCACCACGGTCATTTCTGGCTCTTCTATTGGTTTCACACGTTCCTGAATGGGATGAGAAAAAGAGTGCCCTGATAAGACGATATGAGATACTGTTTTTGTAAACCCAGACACTGCCTGAATAAAGGCTTCAATTTCTTCAAGGGAAACGACTGACAGCTTAATGAAAAAGCATGACTGCCCTGCCACTCGATAAGCAAAAAAAGCGCGTGGATGCTGATTCATAAAAGCCACAAAACGTTGATACTCCCCGTTTAGCACTGTGACTTCCAGCAGGCAGTCAATCATAAGCCCTAATTTTTTATAGTTAACCTGAACCGAATACCCTTCGATAATCCCTGCATCTTCTAATTTACGCACTCTTTCTGCTACCGCAGGTGCGGATAAATTGACCCGCTTGGACAATTCCCTCATAGATAAGCGGGCATCTTCTTTCAATTCATTTAAAATATGCACATCAACATCGGTGATTTTCATTCGTACCTCTCCTATCCAAAAATCGTTCCATTTGAAAAGTATTTTATGATAATACTTATGATGCGAAATGTAAAATAAAACTAAATAATGGTAGAATTTATTTTAACGGAATTGGATGAAAAAGCAAGTTTGGAGGGATCACCTGATGAAAGAATCTTTAGACAGCCAGGCTTCTAAAACATTTCCCATCACACTTGCCATTGCGCTCACACTTGGCGTCTTTGCGGCGGGATCGGAAGAACTGGTGATTTCACCACTGCTGCCTGATTTATCAAACTCTTTTCAGCACTCTCTTGATATTCTCGCCCTTTCCATCAGCATTTATGGGTTAGCTGTGCTGGTTGGAGCCCCGCTGCTTGTTCCTTTAGGGGACCGGTATTCAAGGGAGCTATGCCTGATTATCGGGCTTTCTTTCTTTTTGATTGGCACCATAATGTGTGCGGCTGCCCCGAATCTGGCCGTATTTTTTGCAGGCCGTGCTATTTCTGGGCTGGCGACCGGTGTATTTGTGCCAACAGCCTATGCGCTTGTGGGTGACCGGGTTCCTTATGAATATCGAGGCAAAGTGATGGGGCTCATTGTGTCGAGCTGGTCTCTTTCTCTTGTCCTTGGTGTACCAATTGGTGCCTTCATCGGGCAGAGTTTAAACTGGCGATGGACCTTTTGGATTTTCGCCATCATGAGTCTCATTGTCCTGCTGCTCGTCATCCTTGAATCTCGTAAACAAACCGCCACAGCGAATACAGGAACACCTCAAGCTAGGGAGAAAGCTGGCTCTTTATGGGGAGCTTTGAAAATTGATCGTGTCCCCGCCTATTTGACCGTGACATTTTGTAATATGCTTGGATTTTATGGCATGTACTCGTTTTTAGGAGCGTATCTGCAAAGTTTGTTTTCTGGAGGGCAATCGACGGCAGGACTTCTGATCATGGCTTACGGCGTTGGTTTTTCCATGAGTGTATTTACAGGGAAATTAGCAGACTGGTTTGGCAAAACTCGTTCTCTTTTCTTTGTGCTGGGCGGCATTACGCTCGTTCTCGCCTTACTTCCTTATGCTCCTTTCTCATGGACATTGCTGATTTTTGCCCTATTTATTTGGGGTGCCATGCAAAGTTTATCTGTCACGCTTTTGAGCACTGTTCTAAGTGACTGCTCCCAAACCCACCGAGGCAAAGTGATGGCTTTTTACAGCCTTGCGTCCAATCTTGCCGTTATGCTTGGTTCCGCTCTTATGGGACCTGTCTATGTCCATTTCGGCTATCATACGGTAGGGCTTGTATGTGCTCTCGTTACGCTTGTTGGTTTTCTTATTAGCTTCGTCAGCTATAAACGTGAACGAACCTTACAGCAGAAACATAAAAACACATTTGAAACGTAAGTTCAATTCACTGCACATCTAGGTATGTGCAGTTTTTTAGATCAATTTTTAATATCATCATAAAATACATTTTTTATAAATTTTGTTGACAATTGCCAATTTTATTTTTTATAATCTAGTAAAAATTTGAAAAAGATTGGATGGTAAACATGATCTTAAAGAATGATGTTTTTCATTTCAAAGAAGAGCCCATCGTTTCACCTAAGATGTTTACAGTCAATACACTAGGCCCTAAGGGGACAAGCAGTGAATACGCAGCAAAACACTTCATCTCTCATTCCACCACTACTCTCGGCACTCATACGAAACTATCCCTTTATGACACATTCGAAACTTGCATTGAACATACTCTCTCTCACGCACTCCAATACACTCTCGTTCCACACGCATACGAAGGAATCAAACACTTCTACATGAGACCTGACCTGCAGCTCTTACAAATTTTCAGATGTGACACACCCATGTATGGCTTGGCTGTCAGACCAGATTTTCCATTTCAAGAACAAATGCTCCACCATTTAAAAATTGTCTCTCACCCTGCACCTGTCAATTTGATTCAATATTTCATTCACCAAAATGCTGAATTTGAGCTAGTCAATTCGACAAGTACTGCCGCACAAAAAGTAAGAGACGGCGAATTTGATTTCGCTTTAACCAATGAGGTAGCCAGAGCCACATATGGCCTCACCTTCGTTCGAACGTTTAAAAGTATTCCTATGAGCTGGTCCATATTCGGAAAAGGAGAGATATAATATGCAAACTGAACAAAAAACGCAAGAACGATATTTTCCACAAGCCAAAAAAATAGAATGGGAGAATGGTGTCACACAATATTCCACGGTCAGAGGTGATACGGAAGTGCTCATCTCATACATCCCTCCTCACACGATCATTAAACCTCACGAGCATCCCGAAGCACAAATCGGCATCGTATTAAAAGGCGAGCTTCAAATGACAGTCGGCCCATCGACCCAATTGCTTACCCCTTTAGAATCAGCGTATATCGCACCACCTTTTGTCCCTCACGGCGCTTCTAACCTGACAGATGAAGAAGTGATTGCTATTGATATTAAGAGATTAAAAGATGGCGAGGAATACACGGCGCCTCCTGCTTATTTCTTAGACATTTTCAAAACACGAGATTTACTTCCTGGCATGGAAGTGACCTTTTTTGTTGAGGATTGGATGGAGCTCATGATAGCCAACATTCCTGGAAATGGCGGAGAAATGCCTTTTCACAAACACCGCAATGAACAAATCGGCATTTGCATTAGCGGAGGTTATGATATGACGATTGAAGGCTTTACAGAGAAAATGGAATTTGGTACTACCTACTTTTGTGACCCTAGGGAAGACCACGGGGCGATAAATCCAAAGCTGGAAGCATCAAAGTCTATTAATCTCTTCTTCCCTCCCCGCTATAATCGGTTGAAGCCAAAAGCGTCCAAGGTGAAGAAATGAACCTTGCCGGAAAAGTCGTCCTGATTACAGGAGGTGCATCGGGAATTGGGCTTGCCGCAGTCAAGCTTTTCCTTGAGCACGGAGCAAAAGTCGCAGTGGCTGACATCAATGAAAAAAGCGGCAAACAGCTCGTCGAATCATTGGCGCACGAGCATGTTGCGTTTTTCAAAACAGATATTACGAATGAGTCTGACTGTCAAAAAACCGTTCAGTCTGTGCTGACCCAGTTTGGGACAATCGATGTGCTGATTAACAATGCAGGCATTGAAATTGTCTCTCCCGTTCACGAGATGACGCTGGAGGATTGGAATCACATTGTACAGGTCAACCTGACGGGTGTATTTCTCATGAGTAAGCATGCTTTGCCGCATATGCTTGAAAAGAAAAGCGGAAGTATTATCAATACTGGATCTGTCGGGGGTCTTGTCGGCTGGCCTGACATCCCTGCCTATAACGCAACAAAGGGCGGTGTCATCCAGCTCACCAAATCGATGGCGGTCGACTATGCCGCCCATCAAATCAGAGTGAACTGTATCGCCCCAGGCATTATTGATACACCATTAAATGAAAAATCCTTTTCAGACAATCATTCAGAAAGCCTTGAGGTTGTTAAAAAGGAAAAAGCAAAGGTGAACCCATTACTTCGTCTCGGAAAACCCGAAGAAATTGCGGGCGTCATGCTGTTTCTCGCCTCTGATCTATCCAGCTATATGACTGGAAGTGTTGTCACAGCAGATGGCGGTTACACCGCTAGATAAAAAGGAGTGCTTTCATTGAGTAAAAAAACCGTACTTGTCATTGCTGATCTGGGAGGATGCCCGCCCCATATGTTTTATGAAAGCGTGGCTGTATCGTATCATATCGTTTCTTATATCCCGAGACCTTTTGCTATTACAAAGGGACACGCTGAGCTAATCGAAAAATACTCTATTGCGGTCATCAAAGATCGAGATTATTTTGACAAAAACCCTTCTTTTGAACACCCAGATTCGATTTACTGGGCACATGATGATTATCTAAAATCCGAGGAAGAGGTGGTGGACGACCTAGTTCGCGTCGCTTCCTTTTTCAAAGCGGATGCGATCACCACCAATAATGAATTATTCATTGCACCAATGGCAAAAGCCGCTGAGCGACTTGGGCTGCGCGGCGCTGGGGTAAAGGCGGCTGAATTAGCGCGTGATAAAAGCCAAATGAGGGCTGCATTCAACGCGGCTGGGGTCAAAGCAGTAAAAACTCAGCCTGTCACGACTTTAGCTGATTTTCAGCAAGCCATTGAACATATCGGTACACCGCTTATTTTAAAGCCTACATATTTAGCAAGCTCCATTGGCGTGACCCTTTTTCATGACCGATCCGGCAGTGATGATCTCTTTTTAAACGTACAATCCTATTTGCAAACCATTCCCGTTCCAAACGCTGTGACGTATGAAGCACCGTTTGTCGCTGAAACGTACTTAGAGGGGGCTTACGAGGATTGGTATCAAGACGACGGCTATTCTGATTATGTCAGTGTAGAAGGATTAGTTGTTGAGGGTGAATATATCCCTTTTGTCATTCATGATAAGACCCCTCAAATCGGCTTTACAGAAACGGCTCATATCACTCCGTCGATCCTAGACAATGAAGCCCAGCAAATCATCATTGAGGCAGCGAGGAAAGCAAATGAAGGATTAGGTCTTGAAAACTGTGCCACTCATACAGAAATCAAGCTTATGAAACATCGAGAAACCGGACTGATCGAATCAGCAGCTAGATTTGCTGGCTGGAATATGATTCCGAATATCAAAAAGGTCTTTGGGGTGGATATGGCTAAGTTGCTGATTGATGTATTAGTCGATGGAAAAAAAGCTAATTTGCCAAAAGAACTACTTTCTGGACATACGCATTATGTAGCAGACTGTCATTTATACCCTCAGCATTTCAAAGAGAACGGACACATTCCGCCTGAGGCCACACACATCACCATTGATCATGTGCATATTCCGCAGGACACTTTAGTTGGAGATACTGTCATCATCAGCGAATCTGTCCCACCTAAAGGAACATTTGTAGATCTATCTTTATTTGAAGCATTTAATGGCATCGTGTCTCTTGAATTAAAAGGGTCGTCTTCTCAGGAGGTTGCCGCCTCCATCCGTAACATTCAAAAGCAGGCAGCCATTCAGTTAATGGATGAATTAGTGAAGGGATAAGAAAGAGAGGATGTCGTGGTGAAGATCTTACCATCTAACATGATTGAACGGCTGCCAGAACAAAAATTTGGAACCGTATTTGAGAAAATTGCGCATAAAACACAACACGGAGCGAACATTGTGAACCTTGGTCAGGGAAATCCTGATCTTCCTACTCCGGCGCACATTGTGAATGCCCTTCAAGAGGCAGCAGGCTCTTTGCAATTTCAGCAATATGCACCTTTTAGAGGCTTTGACTTTTTCAAGCAAGCCATTGCAGATTTCTACAGAAAGGAATTCGGCATTGAGGTTGACCCGAAGAAGGAAATTGCCCTTTTCAATGGAGGAAAAACAGGGCTTTATGTGATGAGTCAGTGCCTGCTTGATCCAGGGAATATTGCCCTCGTCCCCGATCCGGGATACCCAGAATATCATTCAGGTATCTTGATGGCGGACGCAAAGCCACATTGCATCCAGCTTGAAAAGAAAAATGGCTATTTGCCGAATTTCTCTTCAATTGATCCAGACGTGTTAAAAAAGGCAAAGGTGCTTTTCTTAAATTATCCGAATAACCCAACTGGTGCTGTGGCGAATGAAGCTTTTTTTGAAGAGGCTGCAGAATTTGCGTCCGCTCACGATCTGCATGTGATTCATGATTTTGCTTATGGTTCCTTTCATTATGAGCAAAAACCAGTGAGCTTTCTAAAGGCTCCTCTTGGGAAAAACGTAGGAGTGGAATTATATTCTTTATCCAAAACATTCAATATGGCAGGATGGAGAGTCGCTTTTGCTGTAGGCAATGAGGACATCATTCATGCCATTAACGCCTTCCAGGATCATGTGTTTGTCAGTATGTATGGTGGATTTCAACATGCCGCCACCGTCGCTTTACAAAGTGATGACTGTCATATTCAATCATTGAAAGAAGTCTACATTGAACGAATGGCTTTCTTCATCAGTCAAGCCGAGAAGCAGCTTGGCTGGACCATTGAACGTCCAGCCGGCGCCTTTTATTTGTGGGCACCGATTCCTGATGATTTCGAGGATTCTCATGCATTTGCCGACTATTTACTCGAGCATGCAGATGTCGTCGTGACGCCTGGGGGTGTGTTTGGAACACATGGAAGACATCATGTCCGCATCTCAATGGTGGCGCCAATTGAACAGCTTGCCCTTTTTATCGATCGGCTGCATATACTGCCAATTCGTTTTCATCAAAAAACCCGCATATAGCGGGTTTTTCATATTTATATACTTTTCATCGAACCACCATCGACAGATATTTGCTGTCCGGTGACATAGGAGGCTTCCTCTGATGCGATAAATGCCGCCAATGAAGCCATTTCACTCGCTGAACCTACTCTTTGCATCGGGATTCCTGACGCAACAGCCTGTACAGCTTCTTCCCGTGATAATGACTGCTCACGCATCATGTTTTCGATAAACTGTTCATATCGATCTGTAGCAATAAATCCTGGGTTTAAACAATTCACTGTGATCCCTGAGGGCGCAAGCTGTGTGGCTGCATTTTTACTAGCATTGATAATCGCTGCATTCATCATACTGTTCGTAAACATTTGATCACCAGGTTCCTTCCAAAGGTTCCCGACAATTTGAATGATCCGGCCATATTCATGTCTTTTCATCATCGCTGCCGCACGTTTCATCATATCAATGTACGCTAGGGCTTTCTGAGAAAATGCTGCCAGCATCTGCTCGCTTTCACAAGAATCAAAAGTATCTGGCTTCCCTCCTGGAATGTTATTAATCAACACATCCAGTCTGCCATACTCTTTATCTATTGCCGCAAAGGCCTCAGCTCGCACTCCTTCATGCGACATATCACCACAGAAAAGAGACACCGGCTCCTTTGTTTCTGCCATACGCTCAATATGCTGCCGCGCATCTTCTAGTAAGGATTGATTTCTAGAATTGATGATGACCTTTACATGGTCCTGGGCGGCAAGCTTTATGGCGATTGCCTTCCCAATCCCTGTACTTGCCCCTGTTACAAATGCAATTCTTTTAGACAAACTCATCCACATCCCTTTTCTGCTTAACTTAGAAAAATACATAAAATGACACTTACAGAATGTATTTCAACAAAAAAAGACCTTTCTCCTGCGAAAGGCCTTTGTTCTTTATTTAAATGTCGTTTCCCAATCAAATCCGATTGTCTCGTCATTCCAAGCGATTCTCTTTTCATCTGGGTTTTTCGGGTCATAGGATTCTGTCGTGAAATAGACAATTTGCAGCGGCGTCTCGCCTAGTACCCGGTAGCCATGTGCGACACCCTTTGGGATGAGGAGGAGCATTGGATTGTCTTCCCCCATATAATACACATCGGTTTGACCCTTTGTAGGAGAGTCCTCACGCAAATCGTATAAAACGACCTGAGCATGACCTGCTGGGAAAAACCAAACGTCATCTTGCTTTTCATGATAATGAAAGGCTTTGATCACACCTGGAAAGCTTTTCGACCACGATGCCTGCCCAAAACGTTGCAGCATCGGCTCATCATCTCGAATGAGCTCTGCAAAAAAGCCGCGATCATCACAATGTTTCATGAGTTTTTTCGTTTGTACACCATCAATCATGCTGATGCCATCTCCCTTCTTTCTGCAAAAATTCGTGAAGCGCATCCTTCCAATGTCTCGGCTTCCAGCCTGTGGCTTCAATCGCTTGAAGGTCTAACACAGAATAGGCTGGACGAGGTGTTTGGAAGCCGTACTCTTCTGTGGAAATTGGCTCAATGGTCGTAGACAGGCCGCTTTTTGTCACAATTTCTGACGCAAAGTCAAACCAGGAACAGCTTTCTCGGTTACTGACATGATAAATTCCTGCCTGTTGATCAAATAAATGAATGATGGCCTCTGCGACATCTTTTGTATAAGTAGGTGAGCCTATTTGGTCATTCACGATGCGCAAATGATCCTTTGTTTCTGCGAGCCGTAGGATGGTATTCACAAAATTATGTCCCTCATGTCCGTATAGCCACGATGTACGGATAATTTTCACTTCGTCTGATACAAGATGAAGCAATTCCTCACCAAGCTTTTTACTTTTTCCATAAATGGTGTGAGGATCTGGCTGTGCATCGACTTGGTAAGGCGTGTCTGCTTGCCCGTCAAACACATAATCTGTACTGACATGTAGCACATCAGCCCCTATGTTCTTAGCCTCCAGCGCTGTATAGTAGGCGCCAATGCCATTAACAAGATACGCCTTTTCCGTTTCTGTTTCACACTGATCTACAGAGGTATATGCTGCTGCACTGACAACAATATTAGGGCGAAAGTGTCTCATCGCGTGTCTGACTGCTTGCTGGTCTGCGATATTGAGCATGCTCCTCGTTAAGGCAATGACGGTGATGTCTTTCTCCTTGAGCTGTCTGCTCAATTCTTTCCCTAGTTGCCCGCCTGCACCGGTGATTAAAACTTTCATCCGTCACCCTTCTTCGCTCTGATCATATTTGGCATGATACCAATTGATCGTTTTTTCAATACCTGCTTCAAATGATGTCTCCTGCGTCCAGCCAAGCTCCCGTTTTAGCTTACTGGCGTCAATCGCATACCGTCTGTCATGTCCTTTACGGTCTTCAACAAACGCAATACGGTCATGACTGATCCCGAGCTGCGTCAGAATGGTTTTGGTCAAATCGAGATTCGTTTTCTCGTTGCCGCCGCCAATATTGTACACTTGCCCAGCTGTTCCGTTTTCAAGGACCTGCTTTACAGCTCTCGCATGATCCTCTACATACAGCCAATCGCGAATCTGCTGGCCGTCCCCATAAATCGGGATCTTTTCTCCATTGATTGCTTTTCTAATAATCGTCGGTATTAATTTCTCTTCATGCTGATGCGGTCCATAGTTGTTGCTACATCTTGTGATCATTGCAGGTAATTGGTGAGTGTGGATATAAGATTTTACAAGCAGGTCTGAGCTTGCCTTGCTTGCTGAATAAGGATTATTCGGTGAAAGTGGTGTTTGTTCTGTGAAAGCAGGATCATTCAGTTCCAAATCTCCATATACTTCGTCTGTTGAAATATGAATAAGTTTTTTCGCCTTTCCTTTTAAGACCGCTTCAAGCATACGGTACGTTCCGAGGACATTTGTTTGAATAAAAGGCTCTGCCGATTCAATACTGCGATCAACATGGGATTCCGCTGCAAAATGAATGATGGCATCATAGACTTCATCAAACGCTTGATCTAGCTCATGTTGAAGAGCGATATCCCCTTGAATAAAACGAAAATGAGACAGCTTTAATAATTCCTCCATCTCCTCTGGATGACTGGCATATGTTAACTTGTCAAAAACAGTGAGCCGGACATCTGTTTCCTGAAGCAACAGCTTCACAAAATTCAGTCCAATAAATCCAGCTCCGCCTGTAATTAAATAAGACTTCGTCATTCGTATCCCTCTTTTTTCTTCATCGTTTCAAACATTTTCGTCGATGCTTGGTGGAGAGATTCATGTGTTCCTGCATCAATCCACCACCCTTTTAACATATCATAGGTCAGCTGGCTATTTGAGATATAGAGATTGTTTACATCTGTAATCTCTAATTCGCCTCGATCTGACGGCGAGATTTTCTCAATATATTGAAAGACTTCTTGATCATAAAAATAGATACCCGTGACGCAGTAGGATGAACGCGGATGCTCCGGCTTCTCCTCAATTGATAAAATTCGGTGGTGGGCGGCATCAATTTCTGCAATACCAAACCGCTTTGGATCTGCCACTTCTTTCAACAGAACCTTCGCTCCGCTTTCTTGCTGCTGAAAGGCTTCAACAAAAGGGGTTAGCGAATCCTCAAATACATTATCACCAAGCATTAGCACAAACTTTTCCCCTTCTACAAAGGGCTTTGCGTAGGATAAGCCGTCCGAAATTCCAGAAGCTTCAGGCTGGACCTGATACACAATGTTCATCCCTAGTTCCTGATCGCCTTCAAGTAGCTTTTGAAACAGCGGGATTTGTTCTGCTTGTGATATGACCATTACATCCAATATTCCCGCTTCTTTCAATTTGAACAATGACCAATAAATCATCGGATATGGGCCAACCGGCAATAAATGCTTATTGAAAATCTTTGTTAAAGGTGCCAGTCGTGATCCCTTTCCTCCTGCTAAAATAACTCCCTTCACATCTACACATCCTTATGTTCTTTTTGGTGATGATTCATGAGGTGTATAAGAATGTTTTTCACTCGTTCGGTTCCTTTTCCATCAATGAGTGACCGTCCATTGAGATGGATGCTCCTGCGGAGAAAGTAGCTGCCGGATAGTCTGCGAGTAGCACGCCATATATCCTTTTCATCCACAAGGCGACCTAATCCAAGATGGTGACAGGCTCCCTTTTGTGCAAAACGAGTGGCTGTTACTGCTTGGTGGTCTACTTGCGAAAGGACAATGCTGGGCACTCCGATACAAACGGCCTCATATAACGTCATCCCGCCAGCAACAATCGCTAGATCGGCTTCTGCAAGACGGGCAGGTAATTGATCCGTATGACGAATGAATTGAATATGTGCAGCCTCGATTTCTTCTTCGATGCGAGAGGCTTTTCCTGTAACCGCTAGAATGTGTAAATGGCAAGCTTCGAGAAGTGCTGATACAGCCTTTGTTAATAATTCGCTTGGATCACTGCCTCCAAGGCTGATCACCACCTTCTTACATTCTTTGCGAACCTCATATGTGTCTTTTAATTTGCTGATCTCGTGATCTAACAATAAATAAGGTGTTCCATAAAAGTAGTCCGTTCCATTTACTTGCAGGTGTTTTTCATCCAGTCCACCATAAATGCCGTTTACGACAGCATCAGCAAGCTGGCAAGCTTCTGTTCTTTCTTCTTCAAATAAGACCAGTTTTGCATTTCTGGAGGACGCTTTGATCGATCGAAGGAACTGAAGGTCACAATCAAGGACATCGATTAGCAGAAGATTAGGATTTAGCTCTTTTATGTCCTGCTCCATTTGAAGGAATACGTTTGATTCCTGCACCAAATGAACGTGCCATGCTGGATGCGAGAGCATTTCTACACAAATCTGTTCATTTGTATAAAAATATAAGTCGTTTCCTTCTTGAATCAGTTCCTTTGCCAGCCGTTTCATTCTAACGACATGCCCCATCCCTCTTAAAAAACCACCGTACACAACAATCATGATTTTTTTATTCATTCAGCATCCTTCTGTCTCACAAATTGATTCAACCGAACAATATTAGGGTCTTGTTCACAAATGACGATAAGCTCAGCCGTAGGCACAGTAATAGATCCACCGGCTTTCTCAAGTAAACGGGTAGCAAATACATAATCTTCTTCTGTATCAATCGTGAATCGATAAGCAGGATATGCGAGTTCTTTGGGCGGTGTGAATAATTGCAGTTGAAATCGATCAGGATGCTTTCGGATATACAGCGTGACATGCTCACGCTCCGGCTGCGTAAGGGGAAAATTGTCGATTTCACGTAAAATGGATGCGTCGATCATTTCCCCGGAAATACCGAGTGGCGTTCCAGTCGTATACGTATAATCAGCCTTCTTCCGTCTATGTTCTTCAAGCATTTTCGACAAAAGCGCCGGATCTATAAATGGATTATCTCCCGTTAAACGTACAATGGTTTGTGGTTCAAAATGTTGAGCTATCTTTGCGAATCGCTGCAATACATCCATCTCACTGCCACGAAATACCTTATAGCCCTTTGATAAACAATAATGAGCCAATAGATCATCTTCTGCTTCGACTGTTGTGGCGATCATGAGGTTCTGCGTTTTGTGATTGTAATGATCTGATTGCTTTACCCGTTCAACGATGAAATCGATCAATGCCATACCTCCGATCGGCTTCATCACCTTTTTTGGCAGTCTTGTTGAGCCCATTCTAGCCTGTATGACAAAGAGCACATCATTGATCATTTGTAGACTCCTGCATGAGCACATCTTTCCACGAAACCCCTGTATGGGCTGGAATGTCTCTGACAGCCTTGACGCCAAGTAAAATCTCCATGTACCGCGGATGCAGACCTTGGCTTTTTTTTCCTGGACGTAATACGGCTAGATTTTCTTCGGTCAATGTCTCGCCCTTTGCAATCCCTTTTGTCGTAAAAATCCCTCGATACGCAAATTCACGAATCTGCCCTTCAATGGCTGTTGTCGTTTTAAAAGAACTGCCAAGGAGCTCCTCTGACACAGAATGAGCGTCTGTTTCTGATTGATTTCGGTCCTTTTCTGCCGCTCGAATATGCTGAACCATTTCCTTTAATTCTCCGGGATTGAGCGCAAAGGAATGATCGGCGCCAGGCAGCGTCTTATCTATCGTAAAATGCTTTTCAATCATGGCTGCCCCAAGCTTCACAGCAGCAACAGGGGCTTCAGTAGGATGCTCACTATGATCGGAAAAGCCGATGACTGCCTCAGGAAAAGCGGCGGCTAAGGTTTGGAGCACACGAAGATTCGTATAAGCTCTAGGTGCTGGATACTTTGCGACGCAATGCATGATGGCGACCTGATCGTTTTGCACGCTTGTAACCGCCTCATATGCTTCATGAACATCTGCAATAGTGGCCCCGGCTGTTGAGAAAATGATGGGCTTTTGAAAAGAAGCTGTGTGACGCAAAAGAGGCAAATGATTGATTTCATAGGATGCCAGTTTGAAAGCTGGTGGATCGGTTTGATTTAATAAATCCGCAGATTCTTCGTCACACACTGTGCTTAAAAATATTAGCCCTTTTTCCTCACAGCGGGTTAATAACACCGGCAGCCATTCTGGCGGCAGCTCCATTTGTTCGACTAAGGAAAAAATGGACACCTCTTCTCCCTTGGCTGTTTCGTATAAACCCGGTTCCTTTTGATACATCCGATCAGCTTGGAACATTTGAAACTTCACTGCATCGGCACCTGCTTCTTTTGCCACATCAATTAAAGCAAGCGCCTGATCCAGCTTTCCATCATGGTTAATGCCTGCCTCTGCAATGATAAAGACAGGCGCGCCATCCCCCACTTTGCGATCTCCAATGTAGAAATGCGCCATCTTATCTCTCTCCTTTTTTCGGCCATACATGGTAATACAAGAAGGCATTTGTTGTTCTAAATCCCATCTTTTCATACAGCTGAATGGCGGTTGTGTTATGCAGCTGTGTTCCGGCAGAAATAAAACGATGCCCTCTCTCATAAGAGACCTTCATCATCTCAATAAACAGCTTTTTCCCGATCCCTTTTCCTTGTACATCCGGTCTAATCGCAAACAGCTCAAGCGCCAGCTCATCGCCCTTGGTCATCCCTTGTATCAAGCCCACGACTTCATCGTTCACCTTTGCTACGATATTGATATCTGCACGTCCGAGCACATTATTTCTCATCCACTCTTGATAGAAATGCTGGACGACATTCTGGTCTAAAAATGGATCGAGGGCATACCGGCTTTTGACAAAAGCCTGATAAGCGAGTGACACCGCCTCATCGTATTCCTTTTCATCCGGCAGACTGATGACCACATCTTCACCTGTTGATGGCATTTCCATGTGAACAGGTGGCGCTTCAAGACGAGTGAGACCGCCCACATAGTACACATGTGACAGCCTTTGGACGATGCGGTTTTTTTCAACATCCGCCGCTTCAAGACGTAAAAAGAAAAAATCGCATTTTTCTGTTCTCATCCAATTGATGAAGCGCTCCATCAATTCCTGAAAAGCAGATGCTGACTCAGCTTCCGCAAACTTCACATGAAAAATATGCTGATCAAATATGCCGCTTTCCCATTTTGACCAGTCGTATAACAGCACTGCTTTCAGCTGGGCGCCACTGACAAGACCAAACTGTTTGAAGCCTTTCATTTGTTCAATTTGTGGACCGTATTTCTCAATCCAAGCGGACAGCACCTGATCGTCTATTGCATGAACGGCCTTCATGAAGATGCCTTCTGTTCTTTTAAAATAGACAGCACCGCAGTGATGACATCCTGCACATCTTCATCTGTCATGCTTGGATAAAGAGGCAGTGAGAGAGTCCGCTTGTAGTACGCGAGTGACTCAGGGAAATCCTCTGGTGAATAGTGATAGGTTTGTTGATAGTATGGATGCAAATGAACAGGGATAAAGTGAACACTCGTGCCGATTTTATAGTCCTTTTGCAGCTGATCAATCAGCTCATTGCGTGTGATGAATGCTTCTTTCGGGTCCACTTGCAGTACATATAAATGCCATGCATGTCTTCCCTCATGATGGACTGGCGGCAGGATCAGCCCTGCTTCCTTTTGAAATGCTTGATTGTATGCTTTCGCAATTTGTTCTCTCCGTGCCTGCATATCATCTAAACGGCTTAGCTGAACAAGCCCTAACGATGCCTGCACATCAAACATGTTCATTTTATAGCCAGGTTCCTCGACCTCGTAGTACCACGTTCCTTTTTCTCCATAACGATTCCATGCTCCCTTGCTCATCCCATGGAGTGCTAGTCTTCTGATCCGAGCGGCAAGTGCATCATCATTCGTCGTCAGCATGCCGCCTTCTCCGGTCGCTATATTTTTCGTCGCATAAAAACTAAAGGCAGTCGCATCACCAATCGAACCAACGGGCTGACCGTGGTACGTTGTGTAAAGAGCATGAGCGGCATCCTCAAGCACAAATAGATCGTACTTTTTGGCAATGGTTAAAATCCGGTCCATATCGCACGATTGACCAGCAAAATGAACAGGGACAATCGCTTTTGTGTGTGGTGTAATCGCCGCTTCTAGTTTCTCTGCATCGAGGTTGAGTGTCGCTGGGTCAATATCGACAAATACAGGAGCTGCCCCTGTATGAATGATCGTATTGGCTGTTGCGCAGAATGTCAGAGGCGTTGTGATCACCTCATCCCCATTCCCAATCCCTCTTGCTTTTAAGGCTAAAAATAAAGCAGCCGTACATGAATTGACAGCGATCGCATGTTTTGCACCGGTCAGCTGCCGAAACTCTTCTTCAAACTGTCTGACTTTTGGTCCGGTTGACAGCCAGCCGGATTTTAATGTTCCAATGACTTCGTCAATTTCTTCCTGCTCAATCAACGGCAGGGCATAAGGAAGAAATTGTTCTCTCTTTTTTTCCATATCGCTTGCACACCCCTATCCTCATCTCTGAAAATCCACACCTGTTTTTGTTTGAAGCAGAGAAAGCAGAACATCGGTCGATCGCGCATGCGGATAATGTTGTTTAATGAACTCAGCTCCTTGCCTCTTTGCCAGCTTCATTTCTTGATCATCCGACAAAATACGAATGGCTTTCTCAGCCAGTTCAACAGGGTTTTCCATATGATAGCTGCCAAGCGACTCGTAATAAGGGTATCTTCTGCCTTCTGTCATTTTCCCGATCAGCACACTCTTTTCAAACAGCATCGCTTCAAGGCCGACGGTTGATGTGAGCGTAATGACCATATCCATATAAGGCAATAGGTCATACAAGTCGATTTCTTTTTTAATCAATCTCACATGATTTCCTGCTCGTTCAATGGACACATACTCATTTAATCGGTTTCGGGCAATTTCCCACGGATGCGGCTTCATGATCAACTGAATGTCTTTCCGTTTTGCAATCGTTTTAAGCACATCACCATAGAAGGCTTCTGAAAACGGCTGCGTTGCCACAAGCACGGTCTTTTTGGCAGGATTGAAGTTCAATTTTCGAAAGACCATTTCCTGTTGAAGCGGCGTTCGATCCTTCACCAAATCAAACCTCGGATGACCTGTGATCTCCACCTGTTCCGGCTGACAGCCTTTGTGTACATACCAGTCTTTTTCATACTTTCCAAACACCCCGTGGCACGTCGTGAAAATCGGCAAAAAGGCTTCGTCTCCCATCAGTGCGCCGTGCTGAAGACAGATACTCGTGAGCTGGCGTTTCACAGTTTGCAGTGCAAGTACGCGGCTGTAAGCATCCTCCGTTGTCCCCACAATAATGGCTGCAATTGGCTCCATCTGAAATAGCACTTCTGTCTGGTCAATCACATCAATAAATTGCACAATGTCCTTCCGAAGCTTTTCTCTAAAAAAGACATTGCCAAAGACGGGGTGCTTTGCGTAAGGTTTAAGGAGAGCATTTGCTTTCTCAATATATTCAGCATGGGCTTCTTTATTAACCTCTCCTGCTAATTCTGGCTTGCTGATGACCGGTAAACCAAAATAGTCTGCCTTCTTCCAGCGAGCAAGCACCACCGTTTGACTCGGATGGAACCGCGTGTAATTTTGTTCAGTAAAACGCAGATGTTCAAAGTGAAGCAAGACCTTTCCATTCGCCGGACGATAAGCAATACGCTTGATCTGCTGCTTATGTTGATCAAAAAATGGCTGAATCTCTTCCGGCAATGGACAATCGGTTGTCAATTCATGACCGAATGCTTCATCCTCCATACGTTCCCTCACTTCAGGACTGATATATTGATAGAAATTGCTGATCAACCCAAGAGGAATTTGTTGATAGGACAAATCCTTCATGAGATTTACATACTCAAAATACACCTGCCAATAATGATGAATATAGTGCGACACTTTAGGTCACCTCCCATGTCTTTGTTTTAATATATGGCGGAGCTCCCAGCAGGTAGACTGCTCAGGAAGTGCTTGAATAAAGGCACTTTTCTCTTCTTCCGCCAATTGATAGTGAATCGACTGTTCTGTGATGTAATTTGTATCTAACACTTCATCATAGGGATAGAACGGATAAAAATGATTTAATCGAAAAAAGAACCGGGCATCCCCTATTCGATAAAAATGCGGACTCTCGTCCCAGTAAGACCCAAATTCAGCATGAATTTTTGTTAAAATAGAAGCACGATGAACGACCGAGCAATGATCTATGGCACAAGGTGCATTCCATTGCACCGTTTGCGCAGGTCGAATCGTTTCCTTTACTGGCTCTTTATTGCTATTTAAATAGATTACTTTCGATGCAGAATAGACAATATCTTCACCTGATCGAGCATCTAGATAATGTGTGAGCTTCTCTAAACGGTCCGGGGCATAGACATTGTCATCTGTGGCATAGGAAATATACTCGCCCTTTGCTAGTTCTAAAGCTTGATTAATGAGGACGGCGTATCGGGTTTTCGCTGTTCTCTCCTCCAGCGATTTGACACCGCTTTGGATAAAATGAACACGGCGATCTTTGCGAAAGGGCTCAATCGCGGCAAGGGTTTTTTCATTTGAACCATCGTCCATGATAAATAGTTCAAAGTCTGACAGTGTCTGCTGCAAAACCGCTTCAATCGATCTGCCGACGTAAGCCGCCTTGTTGTAGCTCGTCATAATGACAGTTACTTTTGTCAAAGTTTTCACCTCGGTCTCTTTCAAACTATGTTTATCATATGTGTCTCCTCTTAAAGAGACTGTAGAGTGACCTATTTTTTATAAAATTGTATTTTTTTAATGATCTATCTTTGAAAAACGCGAACTTTTTGGTAATATAAGTAATCATTTATGTGTATTAAAGGAGTAAAGAACATTGGAAGCTATGAAGAATGATCACTCCCAACAAGAGGAAGTAAAAGATTTTTTTCGATTTTTCAAAATTTTTGTCGCAACAAAAACGATTATTCGCTCATATCAACATTCCTATATTCCCATTTGGCTGATGATGCTCCTTGCAAGTATCGCTGGTACAGGCTGGGTCTACGAAGGGTATTTTAGCGAGTATATGGGCAATCATATTCCATTTCCTTTTATTTTGTTACAAGGTGCGGGATATGGTATTCTCGCAGGCAATCTCGGTCTATTTTTCGGTGTACTCATCCTAAAGTGGTTAGGGCGTCTTTTTTTCGGCAGTCAAACGGCATATCGAGATGTACTCAAAGCCTTCACGCTGACGACCTTTTTCCCTTCCGCTTTATTTGCACTCAGTTGGATTTGCACGATTGGAATGCTTGGTCCGTATACGTTTGTCAAAATCTCACCCTATTTAGATCAGCATTTTGAGGTATGGTATTATCTCGATCTTTTGACACTGATTGATGCTTATGCAAAGACGTGGATATTTGGAATGACTGTTTTAGGCATTGTCGCTGTGATGAAGCTGAAATTATGGCAAGCCTTCCTCATCGTGATCACACCGCTTGCGGCATGTTTTCTTATCATTACTCTTTTATTTGGTGTCCAGCGCGCTGTAAATTGGATGATGTAAGGCCTGACAAAGAATGCGAGGGTTTGCCCGCGCCTAAGGAACTGCACCACAGTTCCTTTTTTTCGTTCAATGTACATATTCTCCCCTCCTGTCTCATAGTGTGAAAGAGAGAAAGAATGCTATGGAAACAACAGGTGCTCAAGCGCCTTCTGTTTAGAACACCATGAGGAAAGAGGAGGAACGTTATGAAATTGAAAAATCAATTTGGGCAAGGTTCGGGTTTCGAAGGTCAAGATTTTCGCCAGCAACAATATGGAGCAAATCCGTATCCTGCGCAGCAGATGGGTTATTCAGTCCCTCCCCAAACGCAGGGTCAAATGCAAGGACAAATGCAGCAGGGATTTTCACCAATGCCGTCTACTGGTTCTTCACCAGGGGGGCAGGGCACGCAGAGCGGCGGGCAGCCGTATCAAATTCCTTCTGGACCGATTTATCAGCAGAATGTCACTGGTCAACTGCCAATCGAGCAGTCCTATATTGAAAATATTTTACGATTGAACCGCGGCAAGGTAGCCACGATTTATATGACGTTTGAGGCAAGTAAGGAATGGAACTCGAAGATTTTCAGAGGCGTCATTGAAGCTGCAGGACGTGACCACATTATCATTAGTGATAACAAGACAGGAACACGATACTTACTATTAACGATCTATCTTGATTACATTACGTTTGATGGGGAAATTCAATACGACTATCCATACTCCATGTCCACGTATTCTCCGAGGTAGATAACGCACATATCGCAAAAGCAAGGAGCAGGCGCCCTTGCTTTTTTCTTTTGATTAGGTTTTTGTCACACCTCTAGGGCGCTCGTCATAAGATGCCTAGTAGTTTTTATCAAACGCCTAGAGGTGACATTCATGACTGTTGAGCTGGATTATACTTCCCCAAATGTTAAATATTCATACGATCTGAATCAAAGCCCCCTTGTGAAATACGATCAGCATAACCTGATTAACGTTTTAGGAAAAAAACAATTAAACTCGTTGGATCAAGTATCTCTGCTGGATATATATTTGAGTAAAAGCAAAGTCGTAGAGCCTCATTATCATCAAAATGCCGCAGAGCTTGTTTATTGTATAGCCGGTTCTGCTGCCGTCTCGATGCTGAATCCATTTACAAAAAAACTTCACACCTATACCATCACCCCAGGACAGGTAGCAAACGTACCTCAAGGCTGGTGGCACTATGAAGTTGCCCTTCAAGACAGAACTCATTTATTAGCCATTTTCAACGCATCTACGCCAGAAGTGATCCTAGGCTCAGACCTTCTCACCCTCACCCCTGCTCACATCATGGCACATACGTATTGCATGAACGAAACACAGTGGAAACAGGCGACACAGCCGGTGAAGCCAAGTGTATTTATCGGACCATTTTGCCACAGAGAAGAGGAAGCACAAACGAACCCTGTCCCTCCGTCTCACTACATCCCTTATTATCAAGCACCGCCAAACTACGTCCCTTACTGGAATTAAGAAAAAAACCGATGCCCCTCTCAGAGCATCGGTTTTTTAGCTTATAAATTTTTTGCTGCTGCAATGACAAGCATGATCCAAGAAGCAATAAACGCCACTCCGCCAATTGGGGTAATGGCACCTAGAATCTTCACCTGAGTCAATGCTAGGACATAAAGGCTTCCTGAGAAGAAAAGGATACCTGCAAGCATCACCCAGCCAGCGGTTGGGACTAGAGAAACACCTGACAGCTTATCTGCAAGAAAGGCGACAATAAATAGTCCAATCGCATGGAACATCTGATATTGAACCCCTTTGTTCCAAATCTCTATATACTTTTCAGGGATTTTCCCTTCAAGACCGTGCGCACCGAAGGCTCCGAGTCCAACAGCTAGCATCGCATTAATCGCACCTAAAATGAAAAATAGTTTCATTCGTCATTCTCCTTATCTCGTCAATTATATTTATCATAGCGCGGGTGACAGACGATATTCAACTTTCCCTTTACGTTGACACGAGATTGTCGGATTTCTTTTTCTTTCGTAACAGAACTTGATCGACCGCGATCGCAATGAGTGTACCTAGAACAAGTCCATTGCTTAATAATGAAATGAGCACAGGATGCATGCCTTTCAAGGCTTCCTGCGGTACAAACATCGCCCCTACACCTGCTAAAACGGCAATCCCTAGGACAAAGCGAATCCGCGGAATTTCTTCTTTCTCATACTGATCAAACTCAGACATCGCAATTCCAATCATCGAGGAGAACACCACAAAGTTTACAGCAAGCCCCACAGGTGATGGCAATGCGGAGAAAAAGCTCATGAGCAGCGGGAATAAACTAATGAGTACAATGAGCAGACTTCCTATGAAAAATGGCTTTCTCGATGGAATTTTCGTTGTCTGGATAAATCCTGCTGCCCCGGAAATAGGTACAGGCGCAATCGCTCCGATCAATCCGCTCAGTAAGTGACCAAATGCTGCGACAAAACCAGCCGGACGAGCTCTCTTCCGCTCACGCAGTTCACCAAATGCCTTCACTGAACTTTCCACAATTCGAATACTTGCCAGCATGTTCACAATGAGTAATATGGTAATGAAAAAGGACGTGACAAGCAATCCACTGTCAAAGACTGGCATGCCGAATGGGAAAAGCTTCGGAAACTCGATGATTTTTTCTGGAATTCGAACCGGCTTTGCCAACCCGAGTAAAGCGAATAACAACCAGCCTCCTGCAAGGGCAAACAACACAGAAAACTGTCTTAAGTAATGCCATTTTGAGCGGCTGATCATGAAGGTCAGGATAATAATGAAGATTGATAAGCAAAAGACAAGCCCATCCACCTGATTTCCCCTATAGCCGATGCCCATCAGCCCTTTCATGATCGGCTGACTTAACTGGACAACTAATAATAGCAAGTAAATGCCTGTGACGACTGGCGTAAATAAAGACGCGAGCCAATTAATGATTTTAAATAAACTAAAAATAAAAAAGAAAGCGGCACTAAAAATTAAAGCCCCTTGTAGTGCTTGCAGAGTTTCAGGATACGTCGCAAAGATGGTTCCTGTCATACCTGCATAAAGGGTATACACACCCCACCAAAGCCCCGCTGGACTTTCATTGATTGGCAGCATATGGCCGCATAAACACTGAACCATCGCCACAAGACCAAGTGAAAAGAATGTACTTTGAATCAGCTCCGCTGACTGCACTTGGTTCAATTCAAATGCTTGTGCAATCGCAATTGGTACAGCAATAGAAGCTGCGATAAAAAATGCCATCCACTGAATGGCGCCCAAAAATAGTTTCAAACCGATCACCTTCCCTTTATCGTGACAAGACCATTAAAAATCAAAGATAGAGTCGCCGTTCCCATCCTTCTCTTTTTGCACCTCTTCTTGATGCTGAAATTTCTTCGCACCACTCGCACCCATCAGTTTCTCAAGCATGGCTTGATCTGAGGATACGGGCGGCGCGGGCGGTGTCTGTATCGAAGAAGGTGGCGAGATAACCGGCGTTTGCGGCATTTGCACCTGTGATGGTGCATCGAGAATGACATCACATAGTGAAGAAATCGCCGCCACTTGGCGTTTCACCTCTTCATCATTTTCACTTTGTTTCGCCTTTTGAACCGCTTCCTCCATTTTTTGAAGCAGGCTTGATATATGAATATTCAAGGGTAGACCCTCCAATCTAAAAAAGTCTCTTTTCAACATTATTTTACCAAATGAACAAACGAAATGGGTTCATTTTTTCAAAGCAGTCTGCTCCCGCCTCTCTTATTTGACCCGACATAGCCCTTCACACATAATAAAGGAAACAACATCGTTTATGAAAGGATTGAATAATGGACAAACTCACTACTCTTTTTCAGAAACAAAAAGTCTTTCAAAAGCCGCCGGTGGAAGAACGCATCCGTCTTCTTAAAGACTTAAAAGCAGCCATCAAACAGCATGAGAAGGATATTTTACAAGCCTTGGCCCATGATTTACATAAATCCGAACAGGAGGCCTACACAACAGAGATCGGGATGGTGTATGAGGAAATCAATCATACCATCAAGCACCTCCACAAATGGGCAAAGCCAACACGCGTGAAAACGCCCCTCACTCATATCGGGTCGAAAAGCATGATTATGAAGGAACCTTATGGCAATGTGCTCATCATTGCCCCTTGGAACTATCCTTTCCAATTGGCCCTTTCTCCATTAGTTGGTGCCATTGCTGCGGGTAATGCCGTTATTTTAAAACCGTCTGAGCTGACGCCGCAAGTTTCAGAAGTAATCAGTGCAATGGTCGAACCTGTATTTCAAGAAGACCATGTAGCTGTCGTAGAAGGCGGTGTAGATGTGAGTACAGAGCTGTTGAAACTGCCCTTTGATTATATCTTCTTTACAGGAAGTGTGGCAGTTGGCAAAGTCGTCATGGAAGCCGCCGCAAAGCATTTGACCCCTGTCACACTTGAGCTTGGCGGAAAAAGCCCTTGCATCGTCACGCCTGATGCAGATATCAAATTAGCGGCAAAGCGAATCACGTTCGGCAAATTTACCAATGCTGGCCAAACGTGTATTGCACCAGACTATTTGCTTGTTCATGAATCCATTAAAGACGATCTTTTGCGGGAAATGACAGCCTGTATCCGTGACTTTTATGGCGAACAACCGGAAACACATCCGCACTTTGGGAAAAATGTCAGCCAGCGTCATTTTGACAGGCTCTCACAATTTCTCTCAAATGGAACGATCGTTACAGGTGGACAGCGCAACGAAAACGAGCTCAAAATTGCACCAACCATATTAGACCACATCACATGGGAAGATCCTGTCATGCAGGAGGAAATTTTCGGACCGATTCTGCCTGTCATGACCTTCGATTCTCTGCACGAGGCAGCTCATATGATCAAAACAAGACCGAAGCCGCTTGCGCTTTACTTATTTACAACAAGTAAAGAAACAGAAGCCTATATTCTAGACCATCTCTCATTTGGCGGAGGATGTATCAATGACACGCTCATGCATGTCGCTACTCCTTACCTGCCATTCGGAGGCGTGGGTGAAAGCGGCATGGGACGATATCACGGGAAAGAAAGCTTCTTTACGTTTACGCATGAAAAAAGCGTCCTGCGCCAAACCAATCGCTTCGATTTTTCCTTCCGTTATCCAAATGCGAAAAACGGACTCGACTTGGTTCGTAAATTTTTAAAATAAACAGGACGAAGGGTCTCTCCCCTCGTCCTCTTTTTACTCAATATCTTGGATACACCAGTTGATTTCTTCGATCCCCATTTGCTTTAAATACGCGTTTACCTTTGAAAACGGACGACTGCCAAAAAAGCCGTTTCTTGCAGAAAAAGGACTTGGATGAGGTGACTCAATGATGTAATGCTTGTTTTGATCAATGCGTTCTTTCTTATTTTGAGCATGTCTTCCCCACAGCACAAAAACGACGGGCTGATCACGTTCATTCAGCACATCAATCACGCGGTCTGTCACACGTTCCCAGCCTTTGCCTTTATGCGAGTTCGCCTCGCCCTTTCTCACGGTTAGCACAGTGTTTAAGAGCAGCACACCTTGCTCTGCCCAGCTCACAAGTGAGCCGTGATTTGGAACAGGACAGCCAAGATCATCCTTTAGCTCCTGAAAAATATTTCTCAACGATGGCGGATGCTTCACACCAGGCTGAACAGAAAAGCTTAATCCATGTGCCTGACCTGGACCATGATAAGGGTCTTGTCCCAAAATCACCACTTTGACCGCTTCATATGACGTCAAATGAAGCGCACGATAAACGTCATCTGGTTTCGGAAAAACGATCTGCGTGCGATATTCTTCCTTCATCCATTCACGTAATTCCTGATAATATGGCTGTTCAAATTCACTTTTCATCACAGCCCACCAGCTATCATTTAAAAATGGCTTCATTGGGGTTCTCCTCCTTGTGTCTGCTGCGTTAGTCTTGAGATCATCGGTTTTCCATCCCACACAATCTCACTCTCTGATTCTCGTTTTTTCATTGCTGGTTCTTCTAATAAGACAGCAAAGTTCGCTGTCGGAAGGTCACCCAGCCCATGCTTTTCACTTAGATCATCTAAGTAGTTCTTCCTTGTCTCACCAAGATCACTAGACTGATTCCCTCCGCCGTCAAAAAACGCATAGATCACGCTGGCAGCTGGCACTCGTTTGATCCGGGCATGCTGTGATACACGCAAAAAGAAGTCCCAGTCCCAATAATGATGCATCGCTGGATCAAAATAGCCAATCTCATCGTGTATACAGCGTTTATACATACTGCCGGAAGGAACATATGTAGAAAAGACACGCATATCCTCAATAGCAGCTGTATACGCAAACAAACGTCTTGACACCGGGAAGCGGGTCGCGCCTTTTTCTTCAAATGACACAATTTCTGCATCAGAAAAGACAAAATCGGCGTCCTCCAGCGCCTTACTCATACGTTCAATATGACAAGGTGTAAAGTAATCATCGTCGTCACTCAGCATGATGACATCGCCAGTCAGCTCCCGCACCCCCACGTTTCTAGCATTCACATGCTGGACGTTCTCATCTAAATGGATCAAGCGGATCGGAAGTTCGGGGTAGAGTTCCTGAATGATCTCGACGCGCTCTCCTGCATCATTCACAACCACAATTTCAAAAGGCTGTACGGTTTGTCTCGTAATAGATTCAAGCAGCTCACACAGTGCGCTGAGCCGGTTATGTGTCACAATTAATAAGGAAATCTTCATATTCAGCTAACTCCTTTAATAGATTCGTCTTTTTCCATTAAAACATAAAATGACGTTCTTCTCATGATATAAAAGGCGGTTTGATGTGACGGGAAAATGGGAATTTTCGATGGAAAGGAGTGATCACGATGGAATATTTCACAGTAGAAAATAGCAAAGAAGCGAAGCAGACCATTGAACAAATACGCTCAGCAAAAGATGATATTTTTGTTTTTGCATACGATCCAGAACGCTCTGATACCGTCACAGAGCATACGAATGCCAAAAGCATGACAGCGGTCGATCAAGGGATTTTAGATCAAATTGCCAATGTCATCCGCACTCGGGATGACGAGCTCATGGCCAAAATGATGTCAGTTGGCGCCGATCAGGAATTAGCTTTAACTCTTTTAGACGAACTGAAAAAGGGGAAATTGGTGATTTGTAAAAGGTAAGGGGAAAGGCGTTCTTCCTAGGGTAGAACGCTTTTTTATGTCGTTTCATTGTGATAAATGGAAAAGCTGATTATAATAAGGATAGAACAGTAACTGTTACACATCACATTGGAGGTTCAGCAACTATGTCTATGAATAAAGCACTCACCATCGCAGGCTCGGATTCAAGCGGCGGTGCAGGTATCCAAGCAGATTTAAAAACGTTTCAAGAAAAAAACGTCTACGGGATGACAGCTTTAACCGTTGTCGTTGCAATGGACCCTCATAACCATTGGGATCATCAGGTGTTTCCAATTGATACGGCGACGATTCGTGCGCAGCTCTCTACCATTGTAGAAGGTATTGGGGTAGATGCGCTGAAAACGGGTATGCTCCCAACGGTCGACGTGATCGAACTTGCAGCTGACACCATCAAAACATACGACCTAAAAAATGTCGTCATTGATCCTGTTATGGTTTGTAAGGGTGCGAACGAAGTCCTTTATCCAGAGCACGCGGAAGCACTGCGCGAAAAGCTTACGCCACTGGCAACCGTCATCACGCCTAACCTTTTCGAAGCAGGTCAATTAAGCGGAATCGGTGAGATCAAAACGATCGAACAAATGGAAGAAGCAGCAAAACGCATTCACGAACTTGGTGCCAAGTATGTGGTCATCACTGGAGGCGGTAAGCTAAGCGCAGATAAAGCGATCGATTTGCTTTATGATGGACAAACCTTCGAACGACTTGAAACAGAGAAGATCGACACAGAATACACACACGGCGCAGGCTGCACATTCTCAGCAGCAGTCACAGCTGAACTGGCAAACGGCTCAGACGTGAAAGAAGCCATTTATGCAGCAAAAGAATTCATCACAGCTGCCATCAAAGGCTCTTTCCAACTAAACGAATACATCGGACCAACAAAGCACTCTGCTCATCGTTTTGACAGATAAAACAGAAAAAACCCGATTCGCCTTGTTAGAAGGTGAATCGGGTTTTGTTTATCGAAAGCTGCGTCTCTGTGCAAACAGCCAATCTGTTAAGCCTGGTGTCTCATAAGCAGGCGTCCATGATGCATGGTCATATCCATACTTGCTTGCGTACTCCGTATAAAGCGGCTGGCCACCAGCTTTTTGAATAGCTTGAATTGTATTTCTCGCATAGCTGATAGGGATGATGGAATCATCTTCTGCATGAAATGCCCATATTGGCTTGTGTGCTAAAATTCCTGCCTTGCTTGGATCTGCACCCCCCGCAATAGGAATCATCGCTGCAAACAAACGAGGATATGTGATGTTCAACTGGTACGTGCCAAATCCACCTTGTGATAAACCCGTCGCATAAATTCTTTTCTGATCAATCTGATAAGAAGTTAACACATGCTGAAGGACATCATAAGCTTTGTGTAAATCTGGTGAAAATTGAAACACGTTTGTCAGATCGATTTCATTTTGCAAATTTCTTGTTAATGCAAAGCCTCCATCGACAGCATTTCGCGCCTGAGGTGCTAGTACGTACGAAGGATGTTTCTTTTGAACTTCAGGGGAAGCCCATAAAACTGCACCATCATTCGCAAGTAACTGCTTTTGATTGTCTGTTCCCCTCTCCCCGCCTCCATGTAAGAACAGGACTAGAGGATAGGCTTTACCCCTCTTACGGTTTTTTGGAATATACAGCCGATAAGGCATTCCTTGGTATTCGAAAGATAAAAAAGATGATGCAATGTCCTCTCGTGTGACAAAGCGATAATTGTACGTAGACGTGGAAAGGCGGTGGTTTTTCTTGTAAGCGCTTACTTTTAAAGTCGTATCAGTTTCTATATGAATGGGCTTTTTGTATAACTGACTTTGAGTTGTCGGCTGGCTGCCATCTGTTGTGTAATAAAGAGAAGCTTTTTGAACGTGAGAATGCAGAGCTACCTCTTGTGAACGATAATATTGACCAGATGGGACTGAAGCAGTTGATGCAAAATACGACGTATGATTTCGGGCAGAAGAAACGGAAGGAAAAAGAAAACTCATAGAAAATAGGACAATGATAAAGGTGATCAGGCATTTCTTGGTTGTATGGTTCATATCGTTCCTCCTGTACATGCTCAGATGAATTTTTATTTATTATTTATCATGACAATAGAAATGTCAACGCTTTCATTTTAATTTCTGAATCATCTGACCGAAATAAAAGAGTGCACTCGCACGCAAGTACACTCTTTTATCCATAAATGAATACCTACTTTTGCTGATCAGATTCTTTCGCCATTTTTCGAATAAAGGCTTCAATGGATTCAACAAATAAGGCATATTCTTTCATTTGTTTATACGTATCTGACAGCTTCTCTTTTAATTCTTCCTGCTCTAGAGAAGGTTCACCGAGAATAGATTGGACTTGAATGAGCAATTCTTTATATTCTTCACGTTTATCTTCAACATGATCTGCCATTGTCTCCAAGCGTTTTCTAGTCGTCGGCTGCTGTTTTGAATTCAAATAAACAACCCCTTTTTTTGTCCTACCGCATTTGGATAAACGTCAGCCTCAGCTGTATATATTTTAAAATGATACCATAATGCCACTTGATATCCTATATGTAAAACGTCATCAAACCGCTTCCAGCCAACCTTGTATATACATGATATAGCTCCTTAGATACAGGCTGAATTCACTAGAAAAAAGCAGATCATTGACCTGCTTCTCTTTGTAAATGCCATGTTTTTAGTTTAAGATTTGTTTCATTTCTACCACTGATCGAGATTGATTTATTTCCCGGGGAAGGAAAGTAACGAGCAGTCAATACTTCCCGGCCTCCGTTTACAAAAATCTCAATCGACGATGCATCGATAAAGATGTGAAGATCTTGTAATTCCTCTATTGCTACTTCTCGAACTTCTTTTGATCGATCTTCAAATCGATCTCGCTCTAGTGTCAGTTTGCCCTCATCTTTATCATAAATGATACGGGCTGCCGCTCGAATACAGCATTCAAACCCTTTTTGTGTATCAATTTGATCAATGAATAACTCTGCGCTCGTAATATCATCTACAGGAATCGATTGGACGGAGCGTTTGATATGGAAAATATGCTCATGTTCGTTGGTTCTCATCGCCTGAAGCTCAGTGACTGGCTTTTGAATCAGATGTCCGTCATCATCTAAACACAGCTCTCTCGGAATGGTGAGGCAGTGTATCCATTGATACGAAATCGTTGGGTGATGCTCTTCTCCTTGATCAGGCACTCCCATCCATCCGATTAAAAGACGTCTGCCTGATTCGTCTAGAAAGGTTTGCTGCGCATAGAAGTCAAAGCCTCGGTCCAGCTCCTCAAATGCTCCGTGCGTATATTGATAGGTATGGTCATCCAATCTCCCAACAAAATAGCCTGATTGATGTGTATTATGATATTTTAAGCCATCCGGCTTGAGCCCCTGCGGCGACACAATCAATACATCCCGGCCATCTAATTCAAATAGATCTGGACATTCCCACATATAGCCGAAATCCTCTAATCCATTTTTCCCACTGCCTGCAATGATGCCTTGAAACGTCCAATTATCTAAAGTATCAGAGGTAAACAAGACGAGATTCCCTTTCAGGTTCAGGCTTTGTGCACCTAGAACCATGTACCACTGGCCATTTCGCTTCCATACTTTCGGATCACGAAAATGGGCGGTGAATCCATCTGGCAGCGTCGCCACGACACCTTTTTTCTGAAAATGAATGCCATCCTCTGAAACAGCTAAACATTGATACGTCTCGCGGTTCCCTTGTTCATCGCGAACGTTGCCAGTGTACATCACATACATATGTCCATCGTCAATGACTGCACTGCCAGAATAACAGCCGTTTTGATCAAACCAATCACTTGGCGCAAGGGCGGCTTCCTCGTGCTGCCAATTTACTAGATCTGTCGATGTGTAATGGCCCCAAAATTTTGCGCCGTGACCCGTTTCGAATGGCTGCCACTGATAAAAAACGTGGTAAACGCCTTTCCACTGAATCAACCCATTCGGGTCATTTAAAAGACCTACTGGCGGCATTAAATGAAAATGCTGGCGGTACACATCTTTTTTCACCAAATGCTCGTAGTTTCGAATACGTTCTGCTACCTTTTGACGAAGTACTGCGTCAGTTGTTGTCATGACTGTGACCACTCCTTGATTATTTTTCGACTTCTTTTACTTTAAAGATGATGGTAAGAGTAAATGAAACAGCAACAGCGATTAACATACCAATCACATAATTCACCACATTTTGCACACCGAATGGCGCTGCAATCGCAATCATCGGAATCCCCGTTAAACCATAGGCGTTGGCGGCTACCTTTGTGAAGACAACAAATGCCCCGCCTAATGCGCCTCCGATCATCGCGGCAATAAACGGTTTACGATAGCGGAGGTTGACACCGAATATAACAGGCTCGGTAATCCCTAGGAAAGCTGAGAAGGCTGCAGGAAGTGCAATTTCTTTTGTTTTCGCGCGTTTCGCTAAGAAAAAGACTGCCAAGCCTGCCCCGCCTTGCGCTACGTTGGACATCGCCCAAATTGGCAGCAAATAGTTCCGCCCAATATCATTCAGCAGTCCTGCTTCAATCGCATGGAAGCTATGATGAACCCCTGTGAGCACAATGAGAGAGTAGGCTCCTCCGAAAATGAACCCTGCTAAGAAGCCTGCATGATCATAAATAAATGTCAGTGCATTTGAAATTCCTGTACCGAGCATTCTTCCAAGCGGTCCAACAGCAATAAACGTCACAAATCCAGTTGCAATCACCGTCACAAATGGGGTCACAAGTAAATCAATACTGTTCGGAACCACTTTTCTTAAATTCTTTTCAACAAGACACATGATGTACACAGTCAATAACACTGGAATGACTGTTCCTTGGTAACCAAGAAGAGCAATATCAAAATTGAATAAATGCATATACTCTGGTTTCGCATCCGTCAGTCCCCACGGGTTGAGCAGGTTCGGGTGAATCATAATCCCCCCAATAACGGCTCCTAAATACGGATTTCCACCAAACTCTTTCGCTGCACTGACACCAATTAAAATCGGTAAAATGATAAAGGCTGCACTTGAGAACATATCAAGCATTTGGAAGATCGCGGAGCTTGGGTCAGCCCATTTGAAGGCTTTCATCATGCCTAAAAGCCCCATTAATAAACCGCTTGCAACAATGGCTGGAATGATCGGTACAAAAATATTTGACAACGTCTTTGCAAAACGTGCAAGTGGATTCATTTTTTGTTTCACTGCTTCATCATGGCTGACAGGTTTTTCTTTCTCGTCGTCTGTCTCAAGGCCGGTCTCACGAGCAAATGGTTCATATACTTTGTTGACCGCTCCCGTTCCAAAAATGATTTGGAATTGCCCCGAGCTTGAGAAAGCCCCCTTTACCCCTTCAAGTTCCTCAATGGCATCTTTGTCAATCAGTTCCTCATCTTTCATCACCAATCTGAGTCTTGTTGCACAATGCGTGGCACTGATGACATTTTTCTTGCCGCCTAATAGTTCTGTTAATTCTTTGGCTGTTTTTTGATAATCCATGTTGTCTCCTCCTTTTTTAAAACAAAAAAGACCTAAAATTCACTAACGATAAAAGGACATACACGTCCCCTCGTTACGCAAATTTTAGGTCTTGCCTGCCTGACAGTCACAATCCCGCGATATCAAGTTTTGATTACGCTTTCATCATAGTATAAGAGCGTGACGTGCGTCAACCTCTTTTTTCGAATCTATTGACCCATATACACTATTTAAAGTAGTGTGCATAAAAAAAAGCCTGCATGCAGGCACAACCACTAAACCAATTCGGCATCCTGCAGACGCTGGACATGCAGCGTGATGTAGCCGATCTCCGATTCAGGGAGATGAAGTTCATATTCATTTTTTAACAATTCAGCGAGTCCACGTGCACACTGGTAAGCCAAATCATACTTTGTTTGGATAAAACTCAGCATGTCATCGTCCATGATTTGAAATGCCTCATTTGATTCCAACCTGCCTAATGCATACCTCAAATGTGTCACAAGTCGCTGATAGGAAATACTATCCTCATCAATTGAATGCTGAAAATAGCTTTCTATATGCTCGATCATTTCTTTGATCATCGTTGTATATTTCACGGTTTTTTTCATGGACTCCGTATTCATTTTGGCCGTATGAATATGGAGTGCCACATACCCTGCCTCATCGTCCGGCAGTTCAACCCCAAGCCGATCCTTTACATAACGAATGGCATACTTTCCAATTTCATATTCCTGCTTATATAAGACTTTGATCTCACCAAGCAATTTATTATATAGCACAATGCCCTTTTGAATGCGCTCAATGGCAAAGGATAAATGGTCAGTCAGTGATATGTGGATATGATCACTAAGTGGCATCATCAGTTCACCCTCTGCATAACTGATGATATGCTCTGCCACCTCAATATGAACTTCGGGCAATGTCGCAAGAATTTGTTTGAATTTCTCATTTTCTTCACGCACAACAAAGATTTTCTCTATTTTTTGAACGGGAACGACGTCATTTTTCCCCTTCTGAAAAGCAATTCCGGGCCCCATCACAATTTTCTCCTGATCACCCTCCTTTACAATCACTGCATTGTTATTCAATATCTTATATATCTTCAAGGGGTATCCTCTCCCACTAGATAACGTTTCTTATGTGGGATTTTACCCTGTTTCATCTCCCATGTAAAGGTAAGAGCGGACCAGCACGCGCCTCTCTCGTCGTCTTCTCATCAAGCATCATCAGACTTTGCTTAAACAGTTTCTCTAACCTGCGCTTCTTGTTCTTTTCTTCTGCCAGCTTCTCTAGCTCTCTCTCTTTCACGACTTGAAAGAAACGATCATCCACCGCAGCCGCCTGAAAACGTTGCTGCTTCATCATCACACCAGGATTCACAAGCACATTCATCATGAAACCAAACCATACACTCAACCAGTTTTTGAATTTCCTCACTGAACATCCCTCCGCTTTTCTTAGAATCTAGCAGTTCTAGCAAAACAACTGCTCCTATCATATCCCGAGAAAAAAGAGAGGTTTGTCACAATCTGGGTGAAAAAACAAACTAGTTTTCAGAAGTTTTGTTGAAAAGTGCAGAAGATCATTATTTACGAGGATGTTTGAATAAAAATTTTATACACACTATATCCAAAAGATAAGCACACCTTATCAACAGGGTTTATCCACATATCAACACCCCATTACTAGATTTTGTGTATGAGATTTTTTTGTTTTCCATATATATATCTAAATAATTGAGTTATCAACAGGAGTTTGTGCATAAGTGAGACTTTATAAACAAAATAGTTCTTTGTAACTATGTAAAATAAGACCATTTTAGTAAAGGAATTGTTTTCATCGTATTGAATACTTAATAACGGGCAGTGAATCTTTCCTATTTATCCACAAAAAGAAAGGCTATCTCCCTAAAAACACAGCTAGAAAGGGGAAAATTAATGAAAAAGGTCATCTCTCGTTCTTCTGTTCTATTGTTCTCCACTATTTTTATTTTATCCACATTCTTTACAGGTCAACAGGCTAGTGCCGCTCCATCAAACAAACAGGTGGAACTGGAAAAAGCAGAAATCTTCGGTGAAATCAATGTCAATTCTAGAAAACACACCACTGTCATTGTTGAATTAAAGGAAAAATCCTTAGTTGAAGCAAAGCAAGAAGGCAAAGCTCAAACAAAGGCCTCCCTCAAAAAATCTCGAACAAAAGTAAAAAATGAAGCACTCAAAGAAATTGATAAAGCGAGTGTTCGTCAAGAATACGAAAAAGTCTTCTCTGGTTTCTCTATGAAACTTCCTGCAAACGAAATTCCGAAGCTGCTCGCAGTTGACGGAGTAAAAGCCGTTTATCCGGATGTTACATATCAAACAGATGAAGTGAAAAAAGAAAGCATCCAGCTTCCAAACGAAGATGTCTCCCCCCTTATGGATAAAAGCGCTCCATTTATCGGTGCCCCAAAAGCTTGGGATGCCGGCTACTCTGGAAAAGGGGTAAAAGTCGCTGTCATTGATACTGGAGTAGACTATACCCACCCTGATTTAAAAGGAAACTTCGGTTTATACAAAGGCTATGATTTTGTTGATAATGATTATTCTCCGCAAGAGACACCTAAAGGAGACCCTAGAGGTGAATCGACAGACCATGGCACACACGTCGCAGGAACAATTGCTGCCAATGGACAAATTAAAGGTGTCGCAAAGGATGCCTCACTTCTTGCGTACCGTGTACTTGGACCAGGCGGTTCTGGGACGACTGAAAACGTCCTTGCAGGCATCGACCGTGCTGTTACTGATGGAGCAGATGTCATGAACCTCTCTCTCGGAAATAGTGTGAATAATCCTGATTATGCTACAAGCATCGCACTCGATTGGGCCATGTCTGAAGGCGTTGTCGCTGTCACATCAAATGGAAACAGCGGTCCGAACAGCTGGACAGTCGGATCTCCCGGCACGTCAAGAGATGCAATATCTGTCGGAGCAACTCAGCTTCCGTACAGCCTTTACAATGTGAAATTCCCGAACTATTCTACTGCAAAAGTGATGGGCTACTACCAAGAGAGTGATTTAAAAGCACTTGACCAAAAACAAGTCACACTCGTCCATGCAGGTATCGGTGACGAAAAAGCGTTTGAAGACATCGACGTGAAAGGAAAGGTTGCCGTGATCGAACGAGGAGCCATTGCCTTTGTTGATAAAGTCGACAATGCAAAAGCTGCTGGTGCAATCGGCGTTGTGATGTATAACAACACCGATGGAGAAATCCCTGTCGATGTACCGGGTCTTGCTCTTCCTACGATTAAGCTTTCAAAAGCTGAAGGAACGGCGCTTGTCAAAGCCATTGAGGCTGGAAACAATACAACGACTTTCTCCATTCAATTTGTCAAAGAACTTAGTGAGCAAGTCGCTGACTTCTCCTCTCGTGGACCAGTTGTGGATACGTGGATGATTAAACCTGATTTATCAGCGCCAGGCGTCAGCATTGTGAGTACAATCCCAACGCATGATCCTTCTCAACCTTACGGATATGGCTCAAAGCAAGGGACAAGCATGGCTTCACCGCATGTGGCAGGGGTTGCAGCGATCATGAAGCAAGCAAAACCATCTTACTCAACAGAACAAATCAAAGCATTACTCATGAATACAGCAGAAAAACTATTTGACGCAAACGGCAGCCCATTCCCTCACAACACACAAGGGACAGGCAGTGTTCGAATCATTGAATCACTCCAAGCGTCATCTATCGTTTCTGATGCGAGTTATTCTTACGGCACTTTCTTGAAAGAAAAAGGCGTTCAAATCAAAACAAAGAAATTCAAGGTAGAAAACCTTTCAAAAGCACCGAAAACGTATACCATTGATTACAAATTCGATGGCAGCGGCATCAGCACAAATGGAACGAAAAAAATCACTGTCAAAGGGAATTCCACTGGGTCCTTTACTTCCGCGGTACAAGTGAAATATGGTAAAACGAAAAAAGGAACGTACCAAGGCAGCATTACCCTTCGCGAAAATGGCAGAAAGGTCACAGAGATTCCGACTTTATTGATTGTAAAAGAGCCTGATTATCCTCGCGTCACTTCGGTTTCTGTAGAGCCGGATAACCGTGCTGGAAGCTATGTCATTAGCAGCTATCTGCCTGGCGGAGCTGAAAACCTTGCATTCCTCGTCTACTCGACAGATGGAGAGTATTTAGGTGAAGCAGGTGTTTATCAACATGTTGATAAAGGAGAACACCGCGTAAAATGGAATGGCACAATTAATCAAGGTCAAAAGCTCGAATCTGGTGAGTATACAATGCTTGCGTATGCAAGTTTGAAAGGGAAATCCGACACTGTTCAAACGAAGGAACCTTTCGATATTTATCCTGAATAAATGTGAATCACAAGAAAAGCCTTGTATGAGTGGATCGCTCATCAAGGCTTTTCGATCATATATGGAGGAAAGAGAGATTGATGTTGATATTGCTATGGATCGTTTCTTTTTTTATTGCTTTTTTTCTAACGATCACCTTGGTGTATTTTTTCACCCTTTTATATGCGAACCATCCTCGTCCTTTTCATCAAGCATGCGAGCTGACGGTCTATGTGTCCTTCATTTACCCGCTTAGTTTGCTGGTGACAGCCGCGTTTATTTTCATCATGATGCTCCTCTTCCCTATCTACCGGCTGCGTGGACGGTAAACAGACATACATACGTTATGCATCAAAGGCTTCTTTTAATAAACGATAAGATGTGAGCCGGTCTTGCATGCGGTGAGTGATGGTCACGGCGATCACTTCATCTGTACGATAAGCCTTCGTTAGTGCCGTCAGCTGTTTTTTCACAGAAGATGGCGTTCCAACCACCATCCTTTGACGATTGGCAGCCACTCGTTTTTGTTCATATGGACTATAGGAATAAGCCTGTGCCTTTTCATATGAAGGAAAGCCCCCGAGGTTTTGCCCCTGTTCATTGGCAAGTAAGGATAAATCTAAGCTGACTGCCAGTTTTTCTGCCTGTTCCTCTGTTTCAGCACATAAAACGAAGACCGCCAGACTAACGCGCGGCTCATCACCGAATGCTGAAGGTTCGAACCGGTTGATATATTGCTCCACAGAATCTTCTCCGCCTTCGCCATTGATAAATAGAGCAAACGTATAGCCTGCACCTGCTTTCGCCGCAAGTCTTGCACTTCCTCCAGAGGAACCAAGCATCCATACTTCTGGTGCAGTCTCTACCTTCGGAGAAGCGGTTAAATGAGGCAGTGGATAAAATTCATCTGCTAGGTCGTGTAAATAGACCTTCAGCTCTTCTACCTGCTCAGGATATTGATCACCTAGACGTTTTCGTTCACCATGATGAAGAGCTATGGAGGAAATGGGCATACCACCAGGAGCACGTCCAATCCCAAGATCAATTCTGCCAGGAGCGAGTGCTTCAAGAACCCTGAAGTTCTCTGCTACTTTATAGGCACTGTAGTGGGGCAGCATCACACCGCCTGAGCCAATACGTATATGTGACGTAACGGCTGATAGATGACCGAGAAGCACCTCTGGGCTCGATCCTGCAAGCCGGTTTGAAAAGTGATGCTCTGATACCCAAAAACGGTGATAGCCCCACTTCTCTGCCTGCTTTGCCAATTCAACCGTTTGCTTTAAGGCTTCAGCAGGTGTTGCATCTCCAATCAAAGGAGATTGATCCAGTATACTTAATTTCATCTTACTGCACCTCTTACAGAAATCCCCCTCTCTCAATCGAAAGGGGGATGTCTTATTTATTTTCGATTAAAGCCCTTCTCTTTCACAAATTCCCCAAGGAAGGCACGCTTTGGCTGACTAAAGCCGCGAAGCATCTGCTTAGACCAAGTATCGGTTCTCTCTCCGTTTGTCCGTTCTTCATAATATGATGAAATACGGTCATCGTATTCTTTTATATAACGATCCACATGTGCTTCATCTTGCTGATATGAATTTTCATGATAAATGAGTTCAACTGGCAGTCGTTCCTTTTGTGACGATTGACTCGCTGGATGTCCGACAACCAGACCAAATAACGGCAGCACATATGATGGCGTTTCAAGCAAATCAGAGACTTCTCTCAGTTGATTACGCAGACCGCCTATATAGCAGATCCCAAGTCCCATTGATTCTGCGGCTATACTCATATTTTGCGCAGCGAGCGCCGTATCAATGACGCTAATGAGAAAGGCTTCCGTATTCTCAAGCGCCTCCTGATGATTCTTCCCTGCTTTTTTTGCAATATCATCATGGCGTTTCAAGTCTGCACAGAAGACAAAGAAATGCCCATTCTTCTCAACGTATGGCTGATTCCCAGCCAGTTCAGCAAGCTTGGCCTTCTTCTCCTGATCTGTCACCCCAATAATACTATACGCCTGTACATAGCTTGATGTCGAAGCAGCCTGTGCACTTTTAATAAGTGTCAGCACCTCTTCTTCGGACAAACGCTCGTCTGTAAACGAACGGATGGACCGATGATTTAATATCGTTTCTATCGTTTTGTTCAATTAGAAGACCTCCTTCACTTCTACTATCATAAGGCAAAGCCATATGGCTTTTCAAAAATTAAAACTCGAATGAAAAAAGACAGTCTATGCTTAGACTGCCCTTACCCGTTTTATTTAAATAAATAACTTTGGTATTTCGTTAATTGAACACTTGCATTATAAGCAATCCCGAATCCAATGAGAACAGATAAAACAGAGCTTCCTCCGAAGCTGATAAATAGGAGCGGAATTCCTGTTACAGGCATCACGCCTATGTTCATCCCAATGTTCTGGAACGTATGGATCACAATAAGTGCTGTATATCCCACACAAAAGAATGACGCGAATCGGCTATAAGGATGGATACGGTCAATCAGCACGACAAGCCGGTAGATCAAGAAGAAGAACATGATCACAACAAACGCACAGCCGATAAAGCCAAAGGCTTCTCCTATAATGGAGAAAATCATATCTGTTTGTGCTTCTGGGACATAGACCTTTAAGTTTTTAACCCCATTCCCAAAAATCTGTCCAGCACCAATAGCCATAATGGCCTGGTCTACTTGGTATTTATCAGACCCCGACGCATCCTGAGTCTGCGCTTGGTTGGTTGACGTTGAACTATCAGGTAGCCAAGCGGTAATCCGGTTAATCTGATACTGCTGAATACCAATTGTTTTCGCAACATCAGGGAAAAGTATGATCACGGCTAACACAGCGGCAACTAAAAGCACAACAACGGAACCGATGAGAGAAATCAGCTTCCAATTGACCCCTGATAAAAACACCATCACAACGACAATAAACATACAGACAGCTGCCGTACCTGCATCCTGTAAGAAAATCAGTCCAACTGGAACAGCTGCCACCCCGGCAATTTTTAATAGAAGGAAGATATCATCTTCTAATGTCCGTTTTCCTCTAGGGCTTGACTTGCCAATAACAGATGCGAGCATCATAATCAAACCAATTTTCATGAACTCTGAGGGCTGAAGTGTTCCAACCCCCGGTATCACAAACCAGCTTTTTGCACCATTTTTAATTGGAGCAAAATCATGACCTCCGATTTGTGCAGGAGCGACTTTCAGAAAGAGTAACAACAGGATGCCGCCTATAAAAATATAGAGACTTAGCTTCTCTAATTGCTCCAAATCAAAGTAATTTATGGCTACGATACATATAACTCCGACCATGTAATAAATAATCTGTCTGGTCCATGCATTAGATCCATACTGCCCAAATTGACCCGCAGCATAAATCGCAATGACACTGATGGCAAAGAAGGCTAAAAATATAAAAATTAAATCCCCTTGATAGTACGGAGATGTATTCTGCTTGTTCATGAACTAACCACCCTTATTACAAAACATAAAAGCCCTTATTTATATTAGATTGAAATTTTCACAAAAGCAACTCACCTTAAATATGACGGAAGATACATCCGAAAGGTTCCAATCATTTTTCAAAAAATGAAATACTTTTCATCCTAACAATAGGAAAAAATTCCTCTATACTCTTTCCATTCAACCGATCACGAGTCCTTTAAAAAGATTATTTTACAGATATTAAGGGGAAAATTCAATGACCTATGTGGCGATATGACAAGCAATTATCAAGTCAGCATAAGTTTTATGGACAGAAAAGGAAAAAACTACTCTACGGAATAAGGCCCATTTTCCAATTATTGAGTTTACTTCAAAGTCAATTGTGGTATAATACTTGTAACAAAATGTTCACAATATCTCCTAAAAACAGACACAATTGCATCCTGACCTCTCATTTGAATTGAACATCAACTTACAAAGGAGTTGGATACGATGGATATGTTCTTTGCGTACCTATGTATTGCAACGGCTACACCCCTGTTTTTATGGCTCGAAAACAGAAAAATTGCACTAGCTTCTATTCCACCCATTATGATTATGTGGATTTTCTTCGGTCTTTACATGACAAGCAGTTTATCTCCAGCAGGACATACCTTCATGATCGCATTCTTTGCCATTAACGTCATTTTGGCACATATTGCAGCGTTCCTCATTTATGGACTTCCATTCATTCGCAAAAGATTCAGTAGCACCAGATAAATAACGCACCACTTATTGGAGACGTTATCAACATCATGATAAAAACCACTCACCTTTGAGAGATGAGTGGTTTTTTATTATTTCTCTGAATGCTCAGATTGCTTTGGCGCAGAAGGTGAATAACCGTCTTTGCTGTTCTCTCCGTGGCTGTAGTGAGCCGCAAAGATCCAAACAGATCCGATAACGAAGATAATCGCACAAAACAGACCAAACAATGTATTTCCGACTTGAACAGTTCCGTTCTCGCTTTCTGTCATGTGCATAAACATGAATAGCTGCAAGAACGCTTGAATGAAGGCAAAACCAAAGATAATCCAAAGTTTTGCAGAACTGCCAATTTCAGCTCCAATGGCAATCCAGAATGCTAAGATCGTTAGCACGATGGATAGGATGAAGCCAACTACGTGTTTCCAAGGGAAGTGTTCGTGCTCTGCTGAGGAATTTGTTTTTCCAGCCATATCACAAAAGCCCCCCTAATCCGATCAAGTAAACAGCTGTGAAGATGAAAATCCATACTACATCAAGGAAATGCCAGTATAGACTTGAGATAAAAATCTTCGATGCTGTTTGTGGAGTTAATCCACGTTTTTTAATTTGGAACAAGACCCCGGTAATCCAGAAGATACCGATGGATACGTGTAGTCCGTGAGTTCCTAAGAGTACAAAGAATGCAGACCAATACGCACTTGTATGAATGCTCGCGCCCTCATGTACATAATGGAAGAACTCGAAAATCTCAAAGCCAACGAAGCCTGCACCTAGAAGCAGTGTCAGAATCGTCCAAATGACAACCCCTTTTGTACTTCCACGGCGCATTTCATGAACGGCAATCCCACATGTAAATGAACTAACCAATAGCAGGAATGTCATGATCAATACAAGCTTCATATCAAACAGCTCAGCTGGTAAAACGCCGCCAGCTGTTCTGCCATGAAGAACAAAGTAGGTCGCAAAAAGTGTTGAGAATAACACGATTTCCGCGCCAAGGAATATCCAGAAACCAAGGATGTTTAAACGTCCCGTTTCAGACTGATATTCAAGCGGTGCATTTGCATAGCTGCTATCATTATGTCCCATTACTTCTGCGCCTCCTTATTCTTTTTCTCTGTTTCAATCACTTCTTCAACAGGAATATAGTAGCCATCGTCGTATTCGAATGAACGTAAAATCATCGTTGCAAATACACCGATTAAGCCAATAACGCCAATCCAGTACCATTCAAATACAAGACCGAATGCACCAAGTCCGAAGAATGCAGACATGATAAGCGGTCTGCCTGAATTGTGCGGCATGTGAATTTTCTTGAATTCTTTTTCAGGATGAACGTCTACATTGTTTTGCTTCCAATGATGGAATGCATCTGGTGTTGTCACTTCTGGAAGTGCTGCAAAGTTATAATGCGGCGGAATTGCAGAAGATGTCGCCCAGTCAAGAGTACGTCCCTCTCCCCAGCTGTCTCCAGACACTTCACGCTTCGCGTGTCTCCAGCTGTAGTAAATGTTGTAGCAAAGGATGATGAATCCGACACCCATCATAAATGCACCAATTGTTGAGATAAAGTTTAGTGCAGTCCAGCCATCTTCTGGTCCATACGTATAAATACGTCTTGGCATTCCTTGCAGTCCTAAGAAGTACTGCGGGAAGAAACAGATGTTAAATCCGATCATGAATACCCAGAAGAACCATTTGCCGATTCTTTCGTTTAACTTGTAACCAAACATTTTTGGATACCAGAAAACAAGACCAGCAAAACAAGCAAACACAGTACCTGCGATTAATACATAGTGGAAGTGGGATACAAGGAAGTACGTGTTATGGTACTGGTAATCCGCAGCTGCCATCGCAAGCATAACCCCAGTGACACCACCGATAACGAAGTTCGGGATGAAACCAAGTGCCCAAAGCATTGGTGAAGTAAAGCTGATACGGCCTCGATACATCGTAAAGAGCCAGTTAAAGATTTTCACACCTGTTGGTACAGAAATTGCCATTGTTGTAATCGAGAAGAATGAGTTAACCGCTGCACTGTTCCCCATTGTAAAGAAGTGGTGAACCCACACAAGGAAACTAAGAACAGAGATTGCCACAATCGATACAACCATCGCTTTGTAACCAAACAACTGTTTTCTTGAGAACGTCGCAAAGATTTCTGAGAAAATACCGAAAGCCGGCAGGATCACGATATATACCTCAGGATGTCCCCAAATCCAGAAAAGGTTCGCCCAAAGCATTGGCATACCGCCTGCTTCGAGTGTAAAGAATGCAGAACCGAATAAACGATCAAATGTCATAAGTGCTAAAGCAACTGTTAGTACAGGGAATGCGAATACGATGATGACAGACGTGATCAATGTTGTCCATGTAAACATTGGCATACGCATAAGCGTCATACCTTTTGTACGCATTTTTAAGATGGTCACCATGAAGTTAATACCAGTCATAAGTGTACCAATACCTGCAATTTGGAGCCCGAGCAAGTAATAGTTCTGTCCAGGTCCTGGTGAGAAATCATTTCCGGCGAGCGGCATGTAACTCGTCCAGCCTGCACTTGGTGATCCTCCAATGACGAAGGAAATGTTGAACAGCATCGCTCCGACCATAAATGTCCAGAAGCTCAGGTTGTTCAAATAAGGGAATGCAACGTCACGTGCACCAATTTGAAGAGGTACAACGACGTTGATTAAACCAATTAAAAATGGCATCGCCATGAATAGAATCATGATCGTACCATGCGTTGTGAAAATTTCATTATAGTGGTTGGAATCTAAAAACGTATTATTAGGAAGCGCCAGCTGTGCGCGCATCATCAGTCCGTCTACCCCACCGCGGAAGAACATAATCACAGCAGCAAGGATATACATGATCCCAAGCTTTTTATGATCAACTGATGTTAGCCATTCTTTCCAAAGCCATTTCCACTTTTTAAAGTAGGTTAAAACAAACACGATAGCAATGGAAGTAAGAGCGATAGAAATTTGCGCACCAAGAATTAATGGGTCTCCAGTTACAAAAAACTCATCCCATTTCAAATGCATAACGGCCTCCTCCTTTCCTTAGTCAGTTTATTCATTATCTAGTTTTCTTTTATAGTTCTTCACATTCTCGAAAGGATCTGTTTTGGAATGCGGAGAAACTGATTGGTAACCTAAACGTTTGCGTGCTTGGAGTGCGTATTCAGAATCCTCTCCATGCTTCGCAAAGGATAAATGTGTTGATGAGAATGTCTGCACATCTGCAGCATCAGGAAGCATCAAGTAGTCATACGTTTTCTTCGTTAACTTTGGTGCTTCTTTTTTCGTTTTGCTTACCCATTTATCATAGTCAGACTGCTTCATCGCATTGACTTTGAATTTTTGCTGAGCAAAGCCCTCTCCTGTGAAGTTGGCGTTTCTTCCTTCATATGTGCCAACTTGATCAGCTTGAAGATATTGTTCCATCTCCATTCCAGCCATCGCATACTTCTCCCCGCCTAGCTGAGGAATCCATAGTGATGCCATTGTATCAGCAGAAGTGATTTTGAATAAAACCGGCTGATCTTTTGGAATGTTTAAGTAGTTCACTGTCTCAATATTTTCCTCTGGATAGCTAAAGATCCATTTCCAATCAACAGCTGTAGCATAAACGACAAGAGGATCTTTATGGCTTGTTGCTTGAGGTGCCTCTTCCAAAGAGTAAATTGTTTTTACAGTTGGAACTGAAAGGGCAGCAACGATTAATATTGGGATCACTGTCCAGATAACTTCTAGAAGCGTATTCCCGTGTAGTTCTGGATTATAAGAGGCGTTTCCAACGTCCTTACGCTCACGGTATTTTACCAAAATGATGGTAAACAGTACAAATACCGCACCAACGATAAAGAGCATGAATCCGATGGATAAAAGGATTAAGTCTTTTTGTTGTGCTGCGACAGGTCCTTTAGGATCTAAAACAGCGATATTGCTGCAACCTCCTAATAAAAAAACACTCACGAGCATCGCTAATAAAAGCATAGGTTTAATGGCTCTGAACAAGAAGATCACCATCCTTCCTTAGATAATGTATATATTGCTGAATAATTGTGAAAAGCCATCTGCCTTCGAAAACTTTTCTTCCCTTTGTAATGCTATCAAAATCTGTTAGAGTTAGCTTCCCTTTTTTCAAAAGTTCATTTATTTTTCAACAGATTTCTATTAAAATGTCATAAATTCGACATAAATTTATATTATTGCACACACAATAAATTTCTAGGATTTTGAAAAGTTGAGAGTTGAAGGCAAAGGACAAACAATCAAGAACTTTGTCAAATTTAGGTTTACCACAATAAAAAAGTTTGGTCAAATTTCAATTTAACTTAATGAAATTTTATCTAGGTAAACAATTTCAAAATAGGTATCCCCACATTTAACAAAAACCTTACTCATTTTAACGCAAGTTCACAAGAAAAGAAAGTATCGATCCTCTGTGTATACGCTGTAAGAATTGGTAATGATGCTGAATTAGTGGAATCTCGCTAAAGACTTCCAACAAAAAACCGGCTCAGCGCCGGCACTCTGCATTTATTCATCTCTCACTAAGATGTCAGGTCGTCTATAGATCTTCCCTTCATGTTCAATGTCCATGTACGTCCACTTGCCTGTATACGTTAAAAAGCGGTTGCCCTCTTTTTCTACAACAATCGTATCCTCTGATTTCAGTCCAGGCAATGAAGGGTTCCATGTAAACACTTGATGAAGCTGAATTTCTTCCTTCGATGAGGGAACAGCAATGATTTCCCTAGATACAAATCCCGTCTTTCCCCCTTGATGAAGCTTTTTCCAGCTATCAGGGAAGCCCTCTTTTTCGTACTGAGCAATACCTGCTTTCAGAACATCTCCTAATGTTTCCCCAGGACGTGTGGCGGCATTCATGACCGTGTCAATTCGTGCTAGCCGCTCTTTGTTCTCTTCAAGCTCCTTCGGAAGCTGACCAAAGTAAACAGACCTTGTAACATTTGCAACGAGCCCGTGCCGCTCCGCGCAGAGAACAACAAGCGCGTGCTTTTGAAGAGCTTTATCTGTTGGAATCGGGTGACGGTATTGATGGATCCGGTCATCCGTTGCCACAAGCAGGACTTCTATCGTCATCCCTTGCGCAATGGCTCTTTGAGCAACAAGCGAAGCAATCTCGTGCTCGGTCTGCCCTGGAACGATTTCTTGACAGACACTTTCTACAATGACCGCTGTTTCATGACAGAGCGTTTCATATTGTCTGAGCTGTGAGGCAGTTAGGATCGAGCGAATATTCGACAAATCCGGTTCGATCCATTCGAATCCATCCATTTGAATGTCCGTCCCAATTCGTTTACCTTTTGTGAGTTCTTGAATGTATGGGGTCTCATCCTCATACCAATCCATTGTGACCACTTGAAACGGATGATCGACGTACGCCATTTCCTCTTCAATGATCCGCTTTTCTTCCATTTGATTCACAATGAGAACGAGGTCGTCTTTTAAGACGAGCAGCTGGCACACGCCCTCTGGCGTATTTAACACAATATGATTCCTTCTTCCGCCTGTCAGCCAGGAGAAGTTATTTCGCTTTTGAATCAAAACACCCTCAAGCTGCTTTTCTTCCATTAGTTCTCTTACTTGTTCAATCATCTAATCACCTGCCTGTTTGAAGTGTTTGAATGAAACGGTTAAAAGCTATTTTCCCTTGCTCAGTTCTTTTAAACACACCTGCCTGCGAGAGAATTCGAGAAAAAATAAAGCCAATTTCTTTTTGTAAAATGGTTTCGGTATTGTTCTCTGTAAAGGAATTCTCTTCAAGCAGCCGCTTCGCCCAAGCCTCGTGCTTCATGATAGCAGGACGGGCTTTGATTTCTTCAAGTGGATTTTCGGATAGCAAAACCTCTTTTAATTGGCTTATTTCCTCTGCTAATCTACCAGGAAGCACAGCAAGGCCCATGACTTCAATTAATCCGATATTCTCTTTTTTAATATGGTGGACTTCTTCGTGCGGATGGAAAATGCCGTCCGGGTGCTGCTTATTTGTACGGTTATTACGAAGCACTAAATCTAATTCATAGGCATCCCCGTGGCGCCTCGCAATAGGTGTAATGGTGTTGTGAGGTGTCTCTCCTGTATGAGCGATGACCCCCACCTCTTCATCTGAATACAGTTTCCACTCATGTAAGATAAAGTCTGCTGCATCTGCGAGCGACTGCCGCTCACTGCTTCGAAGGCGGATCACAGACATCGGCCATTTCACAATACCAGCTCGCACACCTGGAAAGGCATTGAGAGAAAAGACCTCTTCCATCTCTGCTTTTGCCATCGGAAATTCATGTGCACCGCCCTGAAAATGGTCATGACTTAATATACTGCCACCGACAATCGGAAGGTCGGCGTTCGACCCGATGAAATAGTGCGGGTATATAGATATGAAGGAAAGCAGTCGTTCAAAGGTCTTTTTGGTGATGCTCATTGGCTCATGTGTGCCTTTGAACACTATACAGTGCTCGTTGTAATACACATAAGGTGAAAATTGCAGAAACCACGATTCACCTGAGAGTGACACAGGAATAATCCGATGATTCTGTCTCGCTGGATGGTTAATCCGTCCCTCGAACCCAACGTTTTCTTTACAAAGGAAACAAAGAGGGTATTGCTTTTGACTGAGCTTCTTGGCTTCAGCGATGGCTTTGGGGTCCTTTTCCGGCTTCGATAGATTAATGGTGATCTCTAGCACACCATCGTCTGTTCGTGTAAACCACTGTACATTTTTGGCGATCCTGCCTGTATGAATGTAGTGTGCATGCTGCTGCATCTCATAGAACCAGCTCGTAGCTGCCTTCGGTCCTCCCTGCTGACGTTTTTCCTCAAACTTCGCATAGATGACACTTGGAGGTGCCACCAAGCAGCCCATGATTTTCGCATCTAGTAAATCACGATACGTATCCGTCCCCTCAGGAATAAGTTCTGTTTCTACTGCCCAATCGAGCATCGGCATTAAGATGTCTTCAAGGTCTTCTTCTCCTGAGACTGTTCTTGCTTCCGCTTCATCGAGTCTGAGCACCTCAAGCAGTCGATTTCTCGTATATTCGATATCTAGTGATGTTATCAGCTCTTTATTCATCCCGTATTGAATCAGCTGTTCCAGCTTTTCAAAAATATCAATTGCCATTCCCTCTGTCCCCTCTCTTGCCTGCCTTTACGTTTTATTCACTTTGGTAGCCATCTGGATGCTTCTGAAACCATTCCCACGCACTCTGAATGATCGTGTGAAGGTCAGCATATTGAGGTGTCCATCCCAATTCTTGCAGTGCTTTTTCAGAAGAAGCAATCAGCTTTGCTGGATCTCCCGCGCGCCTTTTTGCCACTTGTGCAGGGATAGCATGCCCCGTGACTTTTCTGACGGCTTCTACGACCTGCTTCACAGAGAACCCTGTTCCATTCCCTAAATTGTAGGTCGCACTGCCTTTTCCAGCACGCAGCCGGTCAACAGCTAAGATGTGTGCCTCTACTAAATCCATCACATGAATGTAATCTCTAATACACGTGCCATCCTCTGTCTCATAATCATCACCGTAAATCATGATTTGATCCCGTTTTCCTAAAGCAACTTGCAGAATAATTGGAACGAGATGCGTCTCAGGCTGATGATCCTCTCCGACAAGTCCTTCTGTATGGGCACCAGCTACATTAAAGTAGCGAAGTACCACGTATTCTATTCCATACGCTTGCTCAGACCACTTCAGCATTTTTTCAATGGCTAGTTTCGTTTCTCCATAAGGATTCGTTGGGTTCGTTTCATCCGTTTCATCGATCGGCACCCGCATCGGTTCACCGTATGCAGCAGCAGTGGAAGAAAAGACGATGTGTTTCACATCAAATTCATTCATGACTTGTAGTAAAGCAGTTGCTCCGCCGACGTTGTTGTTATAGTACTTAAGCGGGTCTGTTACACTCTCCCCAACAAGTGAATCTGCCGCAAAGTGCATGACTGCTTCTATTTGATGCCTTTTGAACACCTGTCTTAAAAAGGCGTGATCTCGTAAATCACCCTCCTCTAAGACAGCTCCTTCCAAAACAGCTTCTTTGTGGCCTGTCTGCAAATTATCCACTACCACTACTCGTTCGCCTTTCGCTAAAAGAGCCGCCACCGCATGACTGCCTATGTACCCTGCTCCTCCACAAACTAAAATTGTCATCACACTTCCCCCTTTGTGAGTTCTCTTGCGCCGCCTCCAATTCCAGCTGTGTAAAAAGAGGCTTGAATCCCTGTTTTCTCTTGATATATCGCACCAGTTTCTTCTATAAATGAATCTAGCAGCTCTTCTTTCACGATGCTGATCGTACATCCGCCAAAGCCTGCACCTGTCATACGGGAGCCAATCGTCCCCGGGTGCCGCCAAGCTGCTTCAGCCAGTGCATCTAGTTCAAGTCCTGTTACTTCATAATCATTCTTTAAAGAATGATGAGAAGCCTTCATGAGCCCACCTAGTTCTTCCATTTTATCATCTTTCAGAAAATTTACTGCTTTCATCGTCCGCTCGTTTTCCGTCACGACATGTCTTGCTCGTTTGCGGCAGACGTCATCTTCAATCAAGTGGGCAACCCTCGCAAATTCATCCGCAGTGAGCTCACATAAGTGGGCAATGTCGATTTCTTTCTGAAGATCATTTAAAGCGGATTGACACTCTGCCCGGCGCTCATTGTATTTGGAATCAGCCAGTGTCCGTTTTTTGTTTGTATTGGCGATGACAAGCGCAAGTCCCTCTTGCCGAAACGGACTATATTCAAAGGCAAGGGTGTCACAATTGAGCAAAATGGCGTGATCTTCTTTTCCAAGGGCAATCGAAAACTGATCCATGATCCCGCAATTGACACCAATAAATTCATTCTCTGCACGCTGTGAAAGGAGGGCAAGTTGGACATTTGAAACGCTGAATGAATGCCATTCATTGATGAGAACAGCGGTAACAAGCTCAATGGAGGCAGAGGAAGACAGGCCTGCACCATTTGGAATATTGCCACTGTACACAATGTCAAAGCCTTCTTCTATCTTCATTCCTGCTTCGATAAACTGTTTGAACACACCCTTCGGATAATTTGCCCAGCCGTCCGATTCTACGTAAGCGATTTCAAAAAGATTGAATTCTTTCACACCATCACGATCAAAGTTCAAGGAATACATTCTCACGCGGCCATCTGACCGCTTCGCACAAGCAGCATACGTCCCGAGAGTAAGCGCGCATGGAAATACATGTCCTCCATTGTAATCTGTATGTTCACCAATCAAGTTCACTCTTCCTGGGGCAAAAAAGTAGCGAAGTTCTTCTCTATCTCCAAATTGCTGGTGAAATGCCGCGCGTAACGTATCGATCATATCCATTCCCCTTTTCTCTTCTGATACTTTTTATTTTAGTTGTCCCAGCAGCATCAGTTCAATGGTAAAAAAATCGTTAAAAAATACCCTTTTTTTGCTGTGAATGGTACGATGTGATATGAGGTGTAACATGATTCTAAATAGAAAAAGGTTGTTTTTTGCTGTGAAGGAGGGTTTCCAATTTGAAGAAAGAAGCATTTGCATTTCGTTTTCACCATTCTGGTGTGACATTGCCAGCACAAATCTGGTCTGTTGGCTGGGAAGTTCAATCTTCTTCGTTATATAGCTGGAATGGCGTGGAGCGGAAGGATCAGGGCAAGTGCATCTTTCAGCTCACACTGTCTGGACATGGCATGATTGAAATCGGAGAGAAACGTTTCAAAGTATTGCCGGGTCAGGCCTTTCTCGTGAAAAGCCCAAGTGCCTACCAATATTATTTTCCAGAAGACAGTGAGCATTGGGAATTTCTTTATTTAACGCTTTACGGGGAAGCCTGCGATCTTTGCTTTGACCAATTTATTGACCAAGGAAAGCAGGTCATGCGTTTTCATCCGAATTCCAGACCTATCCGCCTGCTCAAGACCATTTATGATGAAGCCAGTGAAAGACGGATTACCAATCCATTTGAGGGGTCTAGCCTTGCTTATCAATTTGTCATGGAACTGTATTCATATTTGCCAAAGCTTGAGGGACAAATGGAGAAATGGCCCGAGCCTATCGTTCAAGCGGCATTGTTTGCCAGCCATCATTTTCACGAGGAAATTGGCCCGGACGATATGGCAGCTGCGGCACGTTTATCCAAAAGTCATTTTACGAGGGAATTCAAAAAGGCCACTGGCTTCACACCTATTCACTATCTAACCAATATTCGGTTAGAAAAGGCGGAAACGTTACTGAAAACAACAAAATACTCGATTGAAGAAATCGCCATACAGTGCGGCTACAGAAATGCGAATTACTTGAATAAAGTCTTTCGAAAGAAAATCGGCATGTCTCCAAAGCAACTGCGGGAAACAAGCGATGCATAATAAAAAGCAGCCGCTTTCACAATTGGCTGCTTCTTTTACGCTTTCGTCAGGTCAACATGAATTCTCCCTTGTCTTAAAACAATGGTCATTTGCGTGTCAGGTGTCATTAAGTTTTCCAAAATGTCCGTTGCTGTTTGAAGCGCAATGTCCATTCGGTTGATCTTTTCCTTTTCTTGTTCCGAAAACGCTTCTGGATGTGCGGTCATTTCTTTGACTAGCCTCAGCACTTGTTCATGCTGCTTTTCTGTTTGCTGATATATGACATCATATAATTCGTCTGGCCTGCTGCTCATTTCATATCACCTATCTTTTTTCATGTGTTAAATCGCATCTTCTTTTGTTTTCTTGAAGACGAACCATTTACTGGCGACATAATTCACGACCACAATCACAAAGTTGACAAGAATTTTTGCGACAGTTTCATTGAGCGCCATTTGGGTCACAAATAAAATCATCAGCCCTAGATCTACACCTAGAGACATGAGACGAACACTAAAAAATGAAGAAAGCTCACGCATAAGGCTTTTCGTATCACGGGCCTTTTGCTTGAAGACATACTTCTTATTGGTGATATAAGCAAAGAGAACAGCAAATACCCATGAAACAACTGTAGCTGTTTTATAATCCATGGAAAACATCTCAACGAATAAGTAGAAGCTGACTATGTTGACGATGGTTGTACACACACCCATCACAAGATACATGACAACTTCTTGATACTTTTGAAAAAGGCTATACATGTCTTTCTTCATTCCTTCTTGGTGGTTTCTGTTTCTTTTAGAATACCATCTTGAGAAGAACTTCCCAAACGAACAATATGTACGTCCTGCACAGATGAAATTTGTTCTACTCGATGGCATATGTCACCTAATTGGTTTATATAAGCCAAATGTTTTAGGTCTTTTTCATTATTTTAATTTATAATCTTTTAACTGACTTTACAATTGTTTATTATTAGAAGTAAGAAATCAATATTTATGGGTTTTTTAGTCATTTTTTTAGGAACGTGGTAGGTGATAGATTTTACAAAATAGGTTAAATGTCATCATTTTTCGACAAAATCTATTTTGCGCTGTTTTCATCCACACGTACAGTTACTAGACGGTTTGTTCAAGTCATTGGTTGCAGATGAATATGTCTTATTGAACTGGAGGATATTATGGATACGCAAGTGAAAAGAAGAGTTGACGAAGAGTGGGTTTATTTGATTCAGGAAGCGAAAAAAATTGGACTAGCCATCGAAGAAATACAAGCTTTTTTAACATCCAACGGTGATCAGAAGATGATAAACAAACCGTAAATCAACGCCGTTATCCTTTGTCTTTCAGACTGCTTTGGCTAAAAGTTCTGACTTGTCAATTGACCTTTTAAAAATCCTTTCATGACGATACGCTACAGTAGAACACCCCTTCATACCAATCCCTTCCACTCATGGGGTTCTGTCTTTCTATATTAGGAGGACAGTCCGTTTCCCGTTCTTTATATGATCCCTTTTTAGCCGCCATTCATAAAAATTGTTCTTCTCTCGTTATAAAACCAAGCTCCCCACCCATATATTAAGCATGAAAACAATGAGAAAGCAGAAAGGTGGGTAGAGCGTGAGTTCAGATTCCCTTTCCTATTATCACCAAAAAAAGGATCAGTATTATCATGGCGTGAACCCGGTCATTGTCAGCCGTATTCGTGAGGAATGGACGTCTTTATTGGATATCGGATGCGGCACAGGCAAGCTTGGAAAAGTCCTGAAACAAAAGGACCGGACCATTTATGGAATTGAATCGTTTGAGAATGCAGCAAAAGAGGCTGAGCAAGAGCTAGATCATGTGCTATGCGGAAATATTGAACAGATGACGCTCCCTTACGAACAGGAACAATTTGACTGCATTATATTCGGAGATGTCCTTGAACATTTATTGGACCCGTGGGCCGTTTTAAAGAAGGTCAAACCTTTCCTTAAAAAAGAAGGAGCCATCCTGTCATCCATTCCAAATATCGGTCACATATCAACCGTTTTAGAATTATTAGCCGGCAGATTCACTTATACAGATGCAGGATTAATGGATCAAACTCATTTACGTTTCTTCACTCTTCATGAAATTCATGCACTTTTTCATTCAGCAGGCTTTCGTATTCGCGAACTCGAAACCATTCGCGTACAGCATCCTACCTACGCGAGCGTGATGAGTGATTTACATGAATTACTTATGAAGCATGGCATTCGTTCAGATTTTCATGAGGCCGCTACCGCCTATCAGTATGTGGTTGAGGCGGTTCAGCTTCATGAGTAACCCCACCATCCTGTTTGTTTTATGTGTAAATGATGAGTCTATGTTTCAGGCTTGCTTTCGGCAGCTCGCTTCACTTCCTGCTCCCCATGGATATCATGTGGAGGTTTTGCCGATTAGACATGCATCCAGTATGACCTCTGCTTATAATGAAGCCATCACTCATCCAGCTCAGTTTAAAATTTATCTTCATCAAGACACCTTGATTGTCAAACAGCATATGCTGCTTGAGTTGATCCCGCTTTTTTTACAAAATCCATCACTTGGGATGATTGGGGTCATAGGTGCAGAAAGCGTGCCTGACAATGGAATCTGGTGGGAAAGTCCTGATTGCAGGGGGAAAGTCATTGAATATCGTCACGACACCTATCAGCTGCTTTCGTTTGAAAGTGGTCGTCAACAGGCAGAAACGCAAGATTATATGAACGCTTCGGCGATTGATGGTCTTTTCATGGCGACGCAATATGATGTGAAGTGGCGTGAGGACCTCTTTGATGGCTTTCATTTTTATGATGTTTCGCAATCCTTTGAATTCATGCAACAGGGCTATGAGGTTGGCATTGCGAAACAAGAAGAGCCTTGGTGCATCCACAAATGCGGAGATCATTTTGATGCGGAAGCATATGAAAAAGCGAGACAAACATTTCTTGCAAAATATCGATAGAAAGCACCCTTTTTGGGTGTCCAGAATGTAGAGAAACTCATGTTTTTCTACATTCTTTTTTATTTTCCACATCATGATGTTAGGTACCCGATAAACATCATTTTGAACAAAATAAGTGGATCGAGAGAAGGACGACCTTATTTCTCACTATAATACCGTTTTACTTTATCTATGATAAATGAAAAATCAATGTACTGATCAATTTTACGAAGCAAGTGATCGTGTTCAACCAATTGATCTAGTCATACAAATTCAGCTTCGTGCTGAGAAGAATGTCTAATGTGGAACATGAGAAAAACACCTTCCTTTAATACGCTTTTCTCTATTATAAAATGGGGAAATGTAAATTTTAAGGGGGAAAATAAAGCTGTCGAGATTTTCTCGACAGCCTGACCCTAAAGGTCTGTTTGATTCATCAAGTAGATAATCTAGAATCACGTGTTCCAAAACGAACATCAGGATTTTCACTAGAACGGGTTCCATTCCTCACAGCAAAATCGTTATCTTGTTGAGATAAAGTTATAAGAGGAAAATCCTCAGTAGTAACGCTACTGCCTGTAGCATTCCTTACAGTCAGATCAGTGGATTCTGGAGAAGTAGCATTTCTTGAATTCACATCAAAATCGACAGATGATAAAGAGATCACACCTAGCAATGCTGAAGCACTCAAAAAACCAGTAAGAACCGTTTTAAAATTCATATGAACAGTCGCCCCTTTGGATTTGTTTTCGGGCGTACATCACTTTTTCATACATTTTTACAGATTCATCCATACGCCCATTCTCATTATAGTACCGAGCCGCTTCAAGCGCTAGGTCTTCCATATATGGATAACCCCTCTCATTCTCTAATTTTTCCAACGAGCTCAAGACTTCACTTAGGTTTGCTGTTTTTAAAAATAAAATTTCCAATACCATCAGCAACGATAAAAACAGATCATTTTTTCTATTCTTCGCTTCTTCCAAGCCTCTTTTGAAAAATCTTTCACCCTCAATAAATTCCTTTTGACTCAAATGAAATAACGATAATTCATAATAAACCAAAAGCAACTCTGTAGCATTAATAGGCTCTCCTTCTAGAATAACCTGATTAAAATAAGCTAGCGCCCTATTATAATCACCTAATCCTTTATAACAACACCCAGTATTAAATAATGACTTCACAATCATTGGCTTATTAGAAATTGCCTTAGATTTTTCTAAAGCTGACAATAAATGAGGAAGCGCCTTTTCTCTGCATTCAAAATCAATGAAATTACCTGCCATAACAGTTAGACAATTAATTTCTCGAATCATATAAAGTGAATTACTCTTATGTGCCTTATAAGTATCATAAGAAAGACCAACGTAATACATAGACACGTGTGTCTGTTTCATGTGATAAAACACTTCTGATAATTTGTAATAAAATTCCGCTCTTTCTAACTCATCCCCTACTTGCTCCAAGCGCTTTTCCGCGCGCTTATAGAACACAATAGCTCTAATAAACTCACCATTTTTGAATTCATACATTCCTTGAAAAAAATTAAAATAGTATTCAAGAATGGCTGACATCTTCTTTCCTTGTCCTTCTACAGCTTTCAAGTAATCCGATTTTTCAAGTGGTTCTTTAGAAGGCTGCACATAGTCTGTCATCAATTGATGACGGAACTCCATCAACTGAAAATAAAGAACCGCCTGTTCATCTTCTTCCATGACATCGATATCTTTTCTAACCTCTTCTTTTAGTATTTGGGCCTCTTTAACATTGAATCTTTTTATATGGTTATACCATTCATTTATCTTGATCGCTACAACTGGAGACGGTATAGACGCCATCTACAATCCCCCCTAGAAAACCAATTTTTAATAAATGTTAGCACAAGAATTCCTAATAAAGACCTATTTATCCATTTATATGTAAAATTTTCGGCATGGCGCAAGCACTTTTTAAGCAAGTAGGGCACAAGACATATAGGTTTTTAGATGCTATCGCAGCAGTTAACCCATTTAAATCCCATATAAGCGCATTTGAAGCATCACACTATGGAAAATCCCCGAGCATAAATAAAGGTGCTTAGAATCGAATATGAACGCTCTTGGTGGTGTTTTTGAAATATACTCCATGTTTTTTAAGAAACAAAAGAACAGGCTCTTTAGCCTGTTCTTTATTATCAAGTGATGACCATATTAAAGAACCTATATTGCGGTCACCGCAACCCAAAAAGAAATTTTCCAATGAATTCCCAAAGATGAATCAATCAATGATAGGATGAAAACATGTCAAAAAAAGGAGGGAGAACTATGACTTATGCTGTTTTATTTTTTTCCGCCGCCACTTAATAAAAGTCACTGAAAACACAAGAAGTAAAATCGCAATAAGCTTGAAAATAAAGCGAGTGAAGAAAGTAGCATCTTCGAACTCCGTTGCAAAGATACAAGCTCCTATGATTATCCCGATCATGCCTACTACCCAATTCCAAAACACATCAACCACTCCTAAATTAACTTTTTTTAAAGAAAAGCATTTTTTATCCATGTGTATATTATCGCACAAAAAACAAGGGGGAAATATCCAGAATGAAAAAGTTCATAATCGTACTTTTAGGCCTGACGTTATTTCTAACAGTTCCATTACAAACCGTAGCCGCAGTAACCCAAGAACCTCAAGAAATTAAAGAATCGTACCAAACAGAAATTGAAGGCAAACTACATATTTTCAATTCTGTAGTCAAAGGCAGCACTCAAACGATAACCATTGATAATGGCGAAAAAGTAGAAACCGTCTTTTATGACCGAGCAAAAGAAGAACTTCGCATCAACAATGAACTAGTAGACATTAAAGAATTTAAAGAAGCTGGACAAGAATTATTAAATGAAGACGGCGAGTTTAGCACAAAATCAAACAAAGATTATCAATGGAGACTTGTAAAAACCTATAAAAACAAATTCAACGTTACTCTTGCTATTGTCGCTCTTGTGACAACTACAATTTTGGCATTACCGACAGGGACCGGCGCTGTAGCAGGCGCAGTCTTGACACTAAAAGCAGTTGCCATACTTGCAACAACAGTAACTACAGCTTCAGGATCAACAGGTCAAAAAGTCTTTCATTACACTTTCAAAACATACTACAGCCCGAAAAACGGCTACTGGAACAACAAATTTGTCTTATCTGTCTACAAAGATTCAAAGCGTAAAAAACATGTTAAAACAGTTTCACATACGACACGTCTTGGGAAAAAATATTAAAAAAAGAAGCAGGCTCCATTAGCCTGCTTTTCTCATGTTTATGTAATTCTTGATGTCAACATGCCAACTCGGCATCGCATGACCTCAAATGTTTCATTCGCTGAATTTTCCGCACTATTTTCACACTCCTTAAAGATTTTTTGTTGTGTGGAGAGAATACGAACAAAGTAGCTTCTCTGGAAGATCCAAAATGAGCTAAAACACGAATGAAAAATTGTGGCCATCTATGCAAGAGACATGATTTCGCGAATATTGCTTTTTTTTCGTTTAAATCAGATTAAATCCTTTTAAAGTATATAAGTTTGCCTGTTCAAGTGACTGATTAAAATTGACTGAGCTATCATAATGATTATACTGCGCTTCTTTTTTTCCGGTCCGATCGAAGAAAATCTTAAACCAGTAATAGATCGGATAGGGCCTTTGTTGAATTGTACTTCCGTCTGGCAAACGTAAATGTACATATTCAATAGTCTCTGCTGTTTCATCATTAACATTAGGAGTCATTGTAGCGTGTTCCACAGAATCAGGTATATACTCGCATATCTCAACACGAGTAGCTTGATTGATTCTATGATGAGTCGAACCAAAAGAACGGCAAATCAGCGGGCGAGAATCGTAAACTGAACATGATTTTGTTTCTGGATCAAGTAGTGGACAAGGAAAGCTATTCCGTCCAACTGTCATGTGTTTCTTCATTTGTTCAACAATTATTGTGCCATCGTTCGGTGTATATATCTCTAAATTTCTCCAGGTGTCCGGTCTCTCATTTTTAATCGTTTCACACTGATCCAAAGCAGTATCATATATTTTTTCTACTCGATCTTTGCTCCAAGTCTTCAACTCACGCATAATAAATTCAAACTCAATTTCAGTTATGGAAAAATCATCATAGCAGCAGTTATAACACCCCTTTTGACATGGAGGAATATTACCTGTTGATTTTTGATAATCTTCTATTTTTCGTTCGTACTTTCTGTATGTCTGGATAAGCCGTACAGCTCTTGATTCAGGATGAATGTCACTATGACACTTTTTATATTTCTTCCCGCTACCACAGAAACACGGGTCATTTCTTGAGATTGTCTTAACCATTTGCCTTTCCCCCTCTAACAACAGGATCAACCCATTAATTTCCTAAACAATTTATCATAGATTACTAAGCCAGTACGAAGCAAAAAATACCGTCTTGCGCCTGCAAGACGGTCAGTAACCTTTCCATATGTCACTCTTCCAAGGCCGATATTTCATATAATAGAATGCTTGCCCCTTCTCGACTTAACACAATACCTCAAGATAAAGTCATGTTTTAATCAGGCTCATCACCCTTTTCGGGTGCCTTTTTTATGATATACTGTCATAAACAGCCAGATCGTCTCATATGCATTGGAGTACCTTGTCCCTAATTCGTACAAAGGAGGAAACAATGGCAGACAAAAAAGTTCATTATAAGAAGGTTGCCGCTTCAGAGGATTTTCGAAAACTTCTCGAGGAAAAACGCAGATTTATCGTACCGATGACGATTTTCTTTTTTCTCTTTTACTTTTCACTTCCGGTTGCTACATCCTACTTCACCTTTTTGAACACGCCGGCAATTGGCGCGATCTCATGGGCGTGGTTATTCGCCCTCACACAATTTGTGATGACTTGGGTATTATGTGGACTTTATGCGAGGAAAGCAGCTCAGTTCGACAAATATGTAAGCGCTTTAAAAATTGAATCAAGAGGTGATGACGAATGAGCATGACCGCTTTTATTTTATTCATAGCGATCGTAGGGCTCACATTGGTCATCACGTATTTTGCTGCGAAAAAAACGAGCAATGCGAGCGATTTTTACACAGCAGGTGGAGGTCTGACTGGATTTCAAAACGGACTTGCCATCGCTGGGGACTATATGTCTGCCGCATCATTTTTAGGAATCGCTGGAATGATCGCGTTAAATGGATTTGATGGCTTTTTCTATAGCATTGGCTTTCTAGTGGCGTATCTTGTCGTACTTTACGTTGTAGCCGAACCGCTTCGAAATCTAGGAAAATATACGATGGCCGATATGATTGCTGCACGATTTAAGCGTCCTGCCATTCGAGGAGTTGCTGCGTTTAACACAATCACAGTCTCTACTTTTTATATGATTGCACAGCTTGTTGGGGCAGGTGCATTAATCAAGCTGCTTCTTGGCATTGATTACTGGATTGCGGTACTAATCGTCGGTGTCTTAATGACCATTTATGTCGTGTTTGGTGGCATGATCGCAACCAGCTGGGTACAGATTACAAAGGCTGTGCTTCTCATGCTTGGGACACTGATTATTTCACTGCTTGTATTTGCAAAGTTTGATTTTAGCCTGCTGAAGATGTTTGAGGAGATGAAAACAGCGACCCCGCTCGGTGGGGCATTTCTTCACCCGGGAAATAAATATGATGTGCCTTTAGAGACCCTGTCTTTGAACCTTGCTCTAGTGCTTGGGACAGCAGGTTTGCCGCATATTTTGATCCGGTTTTATACGGTGAAGGATGCCATTTCTGCGCGTAAATCTGTTCTATCCGCTACGTGGATCATCGGTATTTTTTATCTAATGACAGTTTTCCTTGGCTTCGGTGCTGCTGCCTTTGTTGGAACAGAAGCGATCACAGCAGCAGATGCAGCAGGAAATATGGCCGCTCCACTGCTCGCCCAAGCCCTTGGAGGAGATTTGCTATTTGCCTTTGTTTCCGCTATTGCCTTTGCGACCATTTTGGCGGTCGTAACTGGTCTCGTCCTATCCGCCGCGTCTGCCTTTGCGCATGACTTTTATAGTCAGATCATCCGCAAAGGGAAAGCGAGTGAACGGGAACAGGTAAAAGCGGCACGCTTTGCTTCCATCGGCGTGGCCATTCTTTCTATCATTCTCGCATTATTTGCCCAATCGTTAAACGTTGCTTTCCTTGTGTCACTTGCCTTCGCAGTGGCAGCAAGTGCAAATTTACCATTGATTATCTTCACTGTTTTTTGGAAACGATTTAATTCTACGGGTGCCATTGCAGGGAGCTTAGTAGGACTGCTGAGCGCACTGATTATCGTCTCGCTCAGCCCAAGCGTCTGGGACCCATCGGGAGCAGCCATCTTTACAGGAGACCCACTCATCCCGCTGTCGAACCCTGGAATTATCTCGATCCCGCTTGGATTCCTTGCCGCTTACTTAGGCACGATCTTCTCCTCTGAAAAAGCAGATGAAGACACCTTTACAGAAATTCAAGTAAAGGCACATACAGGGATGCATATGGATACTGATTCATAAGGAAGAGCCGGCTGATGAGCCGGCTTTCTTTGTGTTGTTCTTTTCCTTAGTAAGGTATAAATTGACCTTTTAACTTATTTTTATACTTCTCTAATCTGGCAAACCTTCTACGTGTGATCAAAGAGCAGCATGTGACGAGGATCAACAAAATTTCATGCTCTTCCCCTCTATTATCAATCACACTTTTCATCCCTATCACCTCCTTTTTATGTGTGTTCAAACATCCTCCTACACAACATCATTCATATGTTATCATTTTATACACATACTGGAAATCATTTCACATGTTGAGAAACTCTCATTTGAACAAAAAAAGCTGCAAGAAAGAAGTGACATTACTTATGCGTCAGATATATTCTGCCAAGTTATTATTCGAATCCATCTCATCACCAAGCAGTATACCCGATAAAATATTTGAAGAACGAATCATTTTGGTGCGAGCAAAAAACCATTGTAAAGTAAAGGATATTGTCAAAAAAAGCTTTCCAGAAGAAACCTTTGAGAATGCTGAAGGCGGACAAACGACCATTAAATTAGCAGCCATATTAGATGTCTTTGAGCTTGTAGATGACTTAGATCAAGAACCACTGCATTTAAGTGAGGTGTACAGCCGCCACCTTATTTTTGATAAAGAAACATCAGCGAAAGAAGCCATCGAGGCTTATTCTTTAGACAAATAAAAGAAGCCGGCTGATGAGCCGGCTTTTTATTTAATAGCGCTGAAATAACTCTGGATTTTTCGGAACGTTTTCTAAATAAACGATTTTTCCTTTGTCGTCCAGTTGTGCAATATCAATTCCTTCTGCTGTATAAACACGGCCATCCGAAAGTTTTCCACAAACGGCCCAGTTGGTTTCATACTTTCCGTCTTCTCTTTTTTTCCATCCATCCCACATATGCTTGATGTCTTCATGCACGTGGAAAAATGTGTTTAAAAACTGTGTAAACGCTTGGATCCCAGGCTTCTCTGCACCATTTAAGACAATCATGACATCGTCAGAAAACAATGCGAGCAATTCATCCATTTGCTCCTGCCCTTTTCCAGCTTCATCGTAGCGGCGAAAATACGTATCGAGCACTTCCATTGTTCATTCTCCTTTATTTACCTGTCATTTCGACAATAATCGAACAATTTGATTGTACACAATTGTTTCTCACCTGTCTATTTTCCCCGAAATCAGAAAAGACATGAATTGAGTCAATCCATGTCTCCTCCAGATTAAAGAGATACTTTTTCTGATGCAACAAGTGCTTTCAATTCTTCTGCTGCTTTTTTAGGATCAGCGCTCTGGCTAATGGCGCTGATGATGCTAATACCATCTGCCCCTGCTTGTATGACTGGTGCTGCATTGCCATATGTGATACCCCCGATGCCAACAATCGGAATATGAAGACCATGATGACGCACTTCAGTGATCAATGATACCCCTTGGACACTGCGTGTATCCTTTTTCGTTTCTGTTGGATAAACTGGGCCCATGCCGACATAATCTGCGCCGTCCTTCATGGCTTGTTTTACTTCATCTAGGTTATGCGTAGACACTCCTAATATTTTATTCCCGATTTTTTGTCTAACGTCTTCTGCATTTGTATCTTCCTGGCCAACATGTACGCCATCTGCATCAAGATCTATCGCTAGCTGCACATCATCATTCACAATAAAAGGAACATTCGCTTCTTGGCAAAGTACTTGAAGTTGGCGAGCCAATTGTTTCTTCTCTTCTCCTTGCAAGGCTCCCTCGCCCTTTTCTCGAAATTGAAACATGGTGATTCCGCCTTGAATCGCCTCTTTCAAAACATCAAGCGGTTGCCGGCTTGTATTCGCTGTTCCCATAATAAAATAAACCGATAATTGCTGTTTGATTTGCTGTTGATCAGTCTTTGTCATGTGACATTCCCCCTATTTTCCCTAGCGTCAACACATCTTTGCCAGTTGTGTGTGAGAGTGCATTGAGCAATTCCATTTGAAACGTACCTGGCCCTTTATTCTCGGTGTACTGAGCTGCCTTTTCAGCTGCGACACCATAAAACAATAGAGCAGCTGCCGATGCGTGAAGCGGCCTTTCACCTGCTGCACAAAATGCCCCGATGACAGACGTCAGTAAACAGCCTGTTCCCGTCACCTTGGTGAGCCATTCATGTCCATTATGAATAGACAACACATCCTCTCCATTTGAAACTACATCGACTTCCCCTGTGATCACCACAACTGTCTGAAGTGTCTTCGTTGCTTGTTTGACTAGTGCCGATACATCTCCGTTCGCTGCTTTCGCATCCACGCCTTTTGACTCCCAGCCATCCACTTCAAGTAAATGAGCAATTTCTGCAGCGTTCCCTCTGACAACTGTCATGTTCACTTGCTCTAACAGCTGTTTTGCCGCTTTCATTCGAAACGCTGTCGCACCAACGCCGACAGGATCTAATAGAACAGGTATCCCCTTTTTATTGGCAGATTGTCCAGCCAGAATCATGGCCTCCACCGTCTCCTTGGTCAGTGTGCCAATGTTCAGCACAAGCGCATCGGCTAATTGCGCCATTTCAGCCACTTCTTCTTTGGCATTTGCCATGACCGGCGAAGCGCCTAAAGCAAGCAGACCATTCGCTGTAAAGTTCGTCACGACTTGATTGGTGATATTATGAACAAGTGGATTTTCCGCTCGAACCTTTTCCAATAAATGAGATGCGATGCTTGTTTTCATCTGTATCGTCCTCCCTTTTACTCTGCTCCCCATACATAGGATTTCGTATGCTTTAACCATTCTCTTGCCGCAAACGACAAATAGCGATCCTTTCGCCAAATGACTCCTAAATGCCATGGGATCGACGTATTTAAGGAAATGACTTTCACCTTTTCAGGATCAAGATCACGGCAGATCCGCTCAGGCAGAAGGCCAATTCCCAAGTTCTCGGCTACCATCTCACTAATGAAATCCCATTGAGACGTTTCATAAATGACATTGGGCCGGAAGCCCGCATTCATACATTCATTCAATATCCGGCTATGCAGAACAAAGTCTTCTCGAAAGAAAATAAAGGACTCTTCCTTTAAATCAGCTAAATCAACCTTATCTCGACCTGCCATCGGATGTGATGGATGCGTCACGAGCTTCATGTCCTCTTTAATAATGGTGTACGTATGAAAGATTTTATCATTTGCAGGCAGAACAATGACACCAATATCTAACGAACCATCTTCGACCCCTTCCTCTACTTTAATAGAGCCGTGCTCCACTAATTGAAATGTGACATCAGGATACTGCTGACGAAATTCTCCCATGACATTCGGGAAAAAACTCGATCCAATCATCGGCGGCAGCCCGATGCGAATATGCCCTTTTTTGACATTCATTAGATCATTTAGCTCGCTCGTTAAATTTTGAAATGATTGTGTGATTTCACTCGCCTGGGTATACATCGTTTGTCCAGCATCTGTCATTTCAACCTGCCGGCCATTCCGATAAAACAACTGCACCCCCAGCTCATCCTCGAGATTTTTGACCATCTTGGAAATGGTAGGCTGCGACACATAAAGAGATTGTGATGCTTTTGTGAAGCTTTTTAACCTCGCCACTTCTAAGAAATATGTTAAATGTCTAATGTCCACATGACTCACCCTTCCTATAGACAAAAGGAATACTAATTATTCGATATATGTATTTTACCTATAACTGAACGTGCTGTACACTTTAAAGTAAGCTAATCAATTGGAACGTTGTCATGTTTTTGTGAAACAGTGAACAATTTATATAGAAAAAGGAGTGAACAGAAAGTGAAATTGCTCAAAACGCCGCTGATTGCTGTCCTTCAGATTATGGCTTTGTTTGTTTTTGCGAAATTGATGAATGTGCTCGCGGCCTTTTTGCATTTAAGAATACCGGGTACGATTTTAGGCATTCTGGTCATTTTCTTATTACTTCATTTTAAAATCATTCAATTAAAATGGATTGAACTTGGTGCCGTATGGCTGCTCGGAGAACTGCTGCTATTCTTTATCCCATCAGCCGTTGGTGTCATTGATTATGGAACATTGATTTCTCAATCTGGTACAAGTATTGTCCTTGTCGTCTTACTGAGTACCTTTGTCGTCATGCTCTCGACTGGTATCATGACGCAAATGATTGCGAAAAGAAAGGAGCGGAAAAAGCTATGTTAGTTGGCGCACTATTTCTGATCTTAACGGTTCTTTTATATCTCGGATCAAAAGCGGTGTATAAACGGCATCCGAAGGTCTATGTCTCACCATTACTTGTGACACCGCTTGTCCTTGTCGTCTTTCTGTTAATCGTCAACATTCCTTACGATGCATACAATCAAGGCGGGAAATGGCTCACGAATATGCTTCAGCCTGCGACTGTTGCTTTTGCCATTCCTTTATATAAGTATTTTCACATTCTGAAGAAGCATGCAGCGGAAATTATTTTGAATGTGGCTTGCGGTTCTGTCATTGCGATTCTATCTACGGCATTTATCGCGAAGTTGTTTCATTTGGATACAGGCCTTATTGAAAGTCTTGTTCCAAGGTCGGTCACAACACCAGTGGCGATGAGTGTGTCAGAAATGATTGGCGGGATGCCGTCCGTTACGGCAGTATTCGTCATTTTAACCGCACTGTTTGGGTCAATCATCGGTCCAATGATCATTCGTTATTTCCGTATTGATAATGACATTGCCATGGGCGTCCTGCTTGGTACTGGTGCACACGGGGCAGGAACATCGAAGGCATTTGAAATGAGCTCCGTCTCAGGGACGATCTCAAGTGTGTCAATGATTCTTTCAGCCATAATTACATTATGTGCAGCACCTCTCCTCATGTCGTTTGCCTTATAAAAAAAGCCATTTCCTTTATCAGAAAATGGCTTTTTTCTTATGCTTGTATGAAGACAACCTTTAAATAATTTCCTTCTGGATAATTCTTCGTCGTACGGAAATCCTCAGGAAGTGTATATTCTTCAAGGATACGATAGGTTTGTCCTGATTCTTTAAAGGCCTGCGCAATAAATCCTTTGAATTTCTTCATACCAAATGCACTGCTATTCGTTGATGCCACAATGACGCCGTTCTCAGCTGTGATTTGGATAGCTTCTTTTAATAGCTTCTTATAATCCTTCGCCGCACTGAATGTGTGCTTTTTCGTGCGTGCAAAGGATGGCGGATCTAAGATGACAAGATCATAGGTCCATCCTTTTTTCGCAGCAAACGGAAAGTACTTAAAGACGTCCATGACTTTAATATCCTGCCCGTCCACAACTATATCGTTGACTTCAAACTGTTCAGATGTTTTTTTCAAACTGCGGTTTGCGACATCTACACTTGTCGTCCTGCTCGCTCCGCCAAGCGCTGCTGCCACGGAGAAAGCACCTGTGTAAGAAAATGTATTGAGCACGGTCTTTCCTTTTGCATAGCGATCTCGAATTGCTTTTCTCACATGACGTTGATCAAGAAAAATGCCTGTCATCGCACCATCATTTAAGTAAACCGCTACGTTCATGCCATTTTCTTTCACGATGAGAGGAAATTGACCTTTCTCCCCTTTTACAAAATCATCATCTTCTATATACTGTCCCGACGTATCAAATCGTTTCTTTTCATAAATGCCTTTATAGTCTGGATATACATGCTCAAGTGCAGCCAATACTTCCGCCTTGAATGTATAAACTCCTTCGCTATACCACTGGATGAGATAGAAGCCGTCATAATGATCAATCGTGAGCCCGCCAATGCCATCTCCCTCTCCGTTGAACACACGGAAAGCAGTCGTCTGTGCATCATGAAATAAATGCGTTCTGCTTTTCGCTGCCTGCTCAAGCTTGGAGACAAAAAAGGCATGGTCTATTTTTTCGTTGGCATCAAAGGTGAGTACCCAGCCGATCCCTTTATTTTGCACACCATAATACCCTTTTCCTAAAAAGGTGCCTCGCTCATCCACCCATTCAATCAGCTCGCCTTCTTTCATACCGTTTACATGCGATACAGCATCTTTAGAAATGAGCGGGTATCCCTTTTTCACTTGTTCTGCAAATGTTTGTTTTAATGAGATTTTTTTCATTCGTGTCATCCTTATCCTAAATTGACTCTCTCTATCCTATCATATGAATGTATACGTTACTTCTATTATGATAAGATGAGGAGAAAAATATCAACACACCATAGAGGAGGCTCTTTTTTTGACGACATTACGATTAGATCATACAGGTATTATGGTTTCAAATATTGATACGTCCATTGATTTTTATGAAAAAGTCGTGGGCATGAAATTAAAGGATCGCATCACTCATACAAACGGAATCATTGAGCTTGCATTTCTCGGCTTTAAAGATGAGGCAGAAACGGAAATTGAGCTCATCCAAGGGTACAGCAGCGATCTGCCATCTGAAGGAAAGGTTCACCATCTTGCCTTTACAACTGACAATATTCATGCTGAATTCAATCGTATTCAAAAGCTGCAAATCGAATTAATTGATGAAGAAATTACGACGCTACCAAATGGATACTGCTACTTCTTTTTCAGAGGGCCAGACCAAGAATGGATCGAATTCTTCCAGCGCTAATATTTCCTAGGAAATGTGGCCAGTTCCCTTTAGGCTCCGTAAAAGAAAAAGAGTAAGAGCATCCATATGCCCTTACTCTTTTTTTATAACACCTTACTAAGAAATGATTTTGTACGCTCATGCTGCGGATTTCCAAAGAGAGCCTCCGGTTTGTCTTCTTCGACAATATATCCGCCATCCATAAAGATCACGCGGTCTCCTACCTCTCTCGCAAAGCCCATTTCATGTGTGACCACAATCATTGTCATGCCTTCGACGGCTAATTGTTTCATAACTGCTAATACATCCCCGACGACTTCAGGGTCAAGAGCAGATGTCGGTTCATCGAATAATAACACTTTCGGGTCCATTGCCAAGGCTCTTGCGATGGCGACACGCTGTTTTTGTCCACCAGATAATTGGTTAGGGTAGCTTTTGGCTTTGTCTTTTAAGCCGACCTTTTCAAGCAGGTCCATCGCTTTATCGACTGCCGCCTTCTTGTCGGTACCTTTTACCTTCATCGGTGCGATCGTGATGTTTTCTAAAACGGTTTTATGAGGAAATAAATTAAAGTGCTGAAACACCATCCCCACTTCTTGTCGTACTTTATTGATATTCACCTTTGGATCTGTAATCGTATGTCCGTGGACAACGACTTCACCAGCCGTAATATCTTCTAATTTATTGAGACATCTTAGAAACGTGCTTTTGCCTGATCCAGAAGGACCAATCACACACACTACTTCCTTTTCTTCGATGACTGCATTAATATCCTTTAACACTTCGTGATCGCCAAAGGATTTCTTTAAATTTTTCACCGTAATCATACTCATTTGATATCAAATCTCCTTTCTGCGTAGCTAGCCAGTAGAGAAAGTAAATAAATGATCACGAAATAAATGATACCGACAATGAGCCAGACATTCAAAGGATCAAATGTTGCCGATGCCTGTACTTGTCCTCGCTGCATAATATCGGCAATTCCGATAATTGATAAGAGAGACGTGTCCTTCAAGCTGATGATGGCTTGGTTTGTAATTGCTGGAAGCATGCGGCGAAATGCCTGTGGAAGGACGATAAAGCGCATGTTTTGTCCCCCTGTAAAACCTAAGGAACGCGCAGCTTCTGTTTGTCCTTTATCAATGGACTGAATCCCAGCACGAATAATTTCTGAGAAATAAGCTCCTGCATTAATCGCTACTGTAATAATCCCTGCCGGCACTCGATCAAGCGATATGAATTCAAGTGTATTCAAACCAAAGTAAATGAAGAATAGCTGTACGATAAATGGTGTGCCTCGGATGGCATTGACAAAGACAAGTGCGATGAAATTTAAGATTTTAAAAGGTGACAGACGGAATAATGCCACTATTAAACCGATGATAAATCCTAAAATGATGGCAACAACAAAGATATATAAAGTGGTTTGCAAACCATCCATTAAATACGGAAATGCATTAATAATCGTGTCCATGTTTCTCCCTCCCTAATTCACATACGACGCATCATAAAGAAAGCGCGCTCGGAGCGCGCCTCGCTTGTATTATGACTTCAAATATTTATCAATAATTTTGTCATATTCACCATTTTTCTTTAGGTTCTCTAGACCTTTATTGATCTTTTTCAATAGGTCTTGGTTTTTCCCCTTCATCACAGAGATACCATACTGGTCTCCATTCAATCGGTCTCCAACTGTTTTCAATTTTAAATCTTGCTGTGCAATTGCATACGTAATGACAGGATAATCCTCAATTAAGGCATCTGCATTTCCGTTTGAAACTTCTTGGAACATCGATGGGCTGTCATTAAATTGAACCACTTCATACCCATATTTATCTGCGTTATCTGATGCAAATTTTGCACCCGTCGTCCCATTTTTAACAGCTAGCTTTTTCCCCTTTAAATCATCAATTGATTTAATGCTGCTGTCTTTTTTCACAACAACTGTCAGTCCAGCGTCGAAGTATGGGTCTGAGAAATCTACCTTCTTCTTACGCTCATCTGTAATACTCATTCCGCCCATCCCTACATCAAGCTGGCCTGCCTGCATTGCTGGGATAATGCCTGAGAAATCCATAGCTTCCAGCTTCACTTTGAAGTCTTGGTCTTTCGCGATGGCGTTAATTAGATCTACGTCTATCCCTTCAGTTTTACCGCCCTTTTCAAATTCAAACGGCGGATATGTTACATCTATCCCTATTTTATATGTGCCTTTGCCTTCTCCCGAACCGCTGTCCGATTTTGATCCACAGGCTGCCATGACGAGCACAACTATGAGTCCCATGATCAGTAACATCGATTTTTTCATAAAACACGACCCCCTATTGTCAGTTTTGTCTAAATATTCGCAATACCAATAATACTATACCACGCTAAAGCTATAGTGTGTGATGTTTTTTATCAATACCAAAGATCCATACAATCCTAGATCAAAAGTCTCTTCAAATTTTACTTTTTTGCGAATAACTCATTTTATTCTAAAAGAAGAGCGATTCACAATCATAATGTGAGATAATCTCACAAAAAACGAGATACCACCTTGAAAACCGCCGTTTTTTCTAACATACGAAAACAAACGCTTGAATGATCTTCTTCTCTCTATTGATATCGTAATATATCTTCTCTAAAACCCTCTTTTTACCTAAAAATATGTAAGCGTGTACAAAAGGCACATGATCCCTATTTCTTTCACAACTGGTTGAATTTACATCAAAAAACATGTTTTACAAATTGCGAGAGAGCGCTTAAAATATAAGAAGATACTGAATATGGAAAGTGAATTCAGATGAACGGAAATCGAACGAGATGGATAGATGAAGAAAGGAGGATATAAATTGGCAGAAACAGGTGTTTTGTCGTCCGTTGATGTAGCGAATATGTTAAATGACTGGTATGTCATGATGAAAAAAAGAGAAATACAAGGTGCGATCAAGCTAAAAGAAGAGATTCTTCAAGCGTTTGATCGCATGGAAGAGAATCAAGATGTCCTACTTTACTATCAATTGCTAGAGTACCGTTTTAAGGATCTCATTGAAGATACAGCTTCGCTGGATCACAGTCTTTTTGTTGATGAAAATGCAATCCGTACAGATGACATGCTCAGCTACTATTTCTATTTCTTTAAAGGGATGTATGAAATGCGCAGAGGCAATCAGGATACGGCATTTCACCTTTTAAAATTGGCAGAGGATAAATTAGATCTCGTCCACGATGACATTGAAAAAGCAGAATTTCATTATAAAACAGGGTGTCTTTACTATAATATAAGATCCACGCTCCTCTCTATACACCACTTGAAAATGGCTTCATCTATTTATGACGCAGATCCATGTTATGTGAAAAAATCAATCAGCTGTCAAATGATGCTCGCTTTGAATTATGCTGATCAATCAAAATATGATGAGGCAGAGTCATTATTTGAAGAAGTGATTCATTCACTAGAACAAATGGAAGACCCAGATTTACTTGGTCACGCGTATTGCAATGCAGCTTTTATTAAAAGTCTTAGAAATGAATACAGTGAAGCTGTGCCGCTCCTAGAAAAGGCTTTATTGATCGAGACATTTGAAACGTCTTCTCCAGGCGGCTACTTACTTGCCATGTATGCCTACACAAAAGCACTATTCAAGCTGAAAAAGCCTGGTTTGTTCCACTATTATGTGCAGCTTTCACTTCAAAAAGCAGAAAATTTAAAACAACGAAACATTTCTCTTAAATTATCTATTTTAGAAACGCTTATGCTTCAGCAAGACAACATGATAGAGCAAATCAAGTCTTATTGTGATCAATTAGAATCTATGAATTTTCTTGTCGATCTTGAAGCCATCTGTCAGGATGCAGCTGCTTACTTAACAGAAATTGGACTTCATGAAGAATCCACTTATTTCTGGAACAAGGCGTTGTCCTTAAAAACTTGTTAAGAATATGGAGTGATGTATGATGAAAAAATGGCTTATCACAACTGCGATTTTGACACTCTTGATAACAGGTGTTTCTATTGGCGCTTCTATCCAAAAAGAGAGCCAATCTGCACAATCTCAAGATATCATTCAAAAGAGAGACCGCGGCACCAATCCTTAAACAAGAAAAAGAGTAGCTGTGAATATCGCAGCTGCTCTTTTTTATACGTTAATCGATTTCTCGTTTAATATTTTGCATTTTTTCATCTAAGTAATGGGCGATATCTGCCGCTTCCTTTAATTCATCGGTTAGCTGATGAGGGACATCGTTTTGCAGTTTATAATAGATTTTATGTTCAAGGCTCGCCCAAAAATCCATCGCTATGGTCCGCACCTGAATCTCAACCTTCACATGCTCCACACGATTCGTTAAGTACACAGGGATTTCCACAATTAAATGCAGACTTCTGTAGCCATTTGGTTTTGGATGTTGAATGTAATCCTTCACTTCAAGGATTTTTAGATCCTCTCTTTGCCTCAATACATCCATAATATTATAGATATCTTGAATAAAGGAGCAGATGATACGGACACCTGCGATATCATGAATATACTCCTTGGCACATTGTGTTGTGATGTCGCATCCTTTTCTTGCTAATTTATTTACAATGCTTTCAAAGGATTTGATCCGTGATTTTGTATGCTCTATTGGATTGTGGCCATGGATTAAATTATATTCCTGGCTAATGATTGAAAACTTCGTATCCATTTCATCTAATGCAAATTTATATACTAATAATTCATTTTTCCAGTCTTCCATGACGTTCTTCAAATCTTCTACATGAGTTGCTGACATATTCATTTCTTTTTGTCATCTCCTTTTGGGAAACGGCGGCAGCACCGCTTTCCGTTTACTAGACGGAGACGGGACTCGAAAGGTTTTAAAAAATACGTCGTCAGCCTCGCTGTTTATAATATGTCAACGCCAGCGCAAGGGCGAGTACAGAGCCTTTCACAATATCCATCGCATAATAAGGGACAGACATCATCACAAGTCCATTTTGCAAAATACCGATGAGCACAGCCCCAATAAAAGTACCAAATGCATTTGGTTTTCCTGCTCCCATGACGGAAAAACCGATAAAAGCTGCCGCTACGCCATCCATTAAATATGGTGTGCCCGCATTTATTTCCGCTGTCATTACCCTTGATGCCAGCACAATACCGCCGATTGCTGCAAATAAAGCCGAAAGCAGATATGCCGCGATTTTATATTTATTCACATGAATACCGGACAATCGAGCTGCTTCCTTATTCCCTCCAATGATGTACATATATCGTCCGTGCTTTGTGTAGGTCATGAAAACATGTGCAAATAGCACAATCACTGCCATTAAGAGAATGATATATGGCACCTGTCCGATTTTGCTGAAAAAGGCAGGGATTGTACCCGTTGAGAATGTACCATCAGGCAGCACCATGTTTTCAGAAATGGTCGCCCCTTTCGTATACGTCTGAGCCAGCCCTTGAATAATAAACATCATGGCTAATGTCATGAGCATATCTGGAATTTTCATTTTGACAATCATCAAGGCATTGAGTAAACCAACAATAAGGGCAGCCGCTAGCGCAGAGAGGATCGCAATCAGCGGGTTTTGCGAAAACCACACAAACATAGAAATCACAATTGCATTCGATAACGTTGCGACTGATCCGACCGATAAATCAAAGCCGTTGACTGCCAAGGAGATGGTAAGGCCCACCGCAATAATGGTCACAATGGAGATAGACCGTAAAATATTGATAATATTCCCTGATTGCAAAAACGCTGGATTCGCTGCCGCAAATACCACAATCAATACAGCAATGGTTAAGATCGTGCCATATCGATAAAAGAAATCAAATAGATGAAAGGATGGCCGCTGTTTTTTCGTTTGCTGCACAGGGGCTGGAATTTGTTGTTCACTCATGATTGTCCTCCTGTTGAATGATATAAAAGCTCTTCCTCAGTCGTTGGGGCAGTCATTTCCCGGGCAATGCTGCCATCATACAGCACATAGACTCGGTCTGCGATCCCTGCAATCTCCGACAGCTCACTTGACGCATAAATCACAGATTTCCCGCGGGCGGCAAGCTCTGCAATCAGCGTGAAAATATCTTTTTTCGCTCCAACGTCAACACCTTTAGTTGGTTCATCAAAGAGATAGACATCCGCTTCAGCCAGCAGCCATTTTCCGATAGCAATCTTCTGTTGATTTCCACCGGATAGATGCTTCACCTTTGCTTCAAGAGATGGGGTTTTGACACCTAGTCGTTTGACGATTTCGTTTGCTTTCCGCTTTTCCTTCGAACGATGTAAAAAGCTGAACACGCTTGAGAATGAACGAAGACTTGCGGCCGTTAAGTTCCACCCCACGCTCTCTTCTGTCAGAATCCCTTCCTTTCTCCGTTCTTCTGGCACAAGGGCCATTCCAGCTCTCACGGCTTGATGAGGCGATGTGATGCGAACGGTTTGACCATGAAGCTTCACAGTCCCTGTCGTTTTTTCTGAGGCGCCGAAAAGGGCTTTACACAATTCCGTTTTTCCAGCACCGACAAGGCCCGCAATTCCGAGAATTTCACCCTTTTTCACATGAAGATGAATATTGCGTAATTTATGCTGGTCGTTTAGCTGCTTCACTTCAAGGGCAATAGGTGCATCCTTCAACGGTGTACGGAGCGGGAATTGCTCCTCTAATGGCGCACCTAGCATTTCTTCAATGATCTGCTGCGGATTTGTATTTTGAACAAGATGAGCTGCGACATCGGTTCCATTTCGCATCACTGTCAGTTCATCACAAATGGTGAAAATTTCAGGCATGCGATGAGAGATAAACACAATGCCCGTTCCATTCTGTTTCAGCCGGTCAATCATTGAAAATAATTTGTTTGTTTCTGTATGACTTAGCGGAGCTGTTGGTTCATCTAAAATTAAAATGCTACATTTGATTGAAACGGCTTTGGCGATGAGCACCATCTGTTTTTCCGCAAGGGTCAGATCACTTACAAGGCGTTTTGTGGAGATGTCGATGTCCAGTTCTTTTAATCGTTGAGCTGCCTTACGGTGCAGCTCTTTCCATTCGACAAATGTTTTTTTCTCAATCTGATGCATCATCATATTCTCACCAACACTTAAGTAGGGAACGAGAGCTGTATCCACTTCTTGATGAACCGTCTGCACACCATATGAGGCCGCATCCTTTGGGGTTTGAATCGATGCCGCCTGACCATTGATTTGGATGCTTCCTTCATAGTGCGAATGAGCGCCAGAAAGAACTTTCATTAACGTGGACTTCCCAGCACCATTCGCTCCAATCAGTGCATGAACTGTCCCTTTTTTTAATGTGAAATTCACTTGATCTAACGCTTTTACTCCTGGGAATTCAATCGAAATATGTTTCATACAAACTAACGGCGAAGTCATAGATGTCCTCCTTCTCATGATCATCATCTGAAAAACGAAACACCCTCTATAGAAGAGAGTGCACGGCGTTTATTTTGAATAATGCTTCTTCAAGGTCTTCATCCAATCTTCTTCAAAGGCAGTAGATGAACCGAACCCCTTCACTTCGTCTGCAAGATTGACCATATTGATGGCCTTTCCTGATTGTTGAAGCTGTTTTTGTGAGATGAGAGAGGCCTCAAGGTCATAGGAAGACGGGGTTTTCTCACCCGCAATTTTCTTCGCAAGAATTCTCACGTCAACTGCGCCAATGAGCTTCGGATCAACCGCTGCTGTGTACTTCCATGGACTGTCTTTTGCTGTCATTTCTTGAAGATCCGCATTTGACACATCAATCCCATAAATCTTCACTTCTGTTCTTCCTGCTTCCTTTAGCGCTCTTGCTGCGCCAATGGCAAAGGCATCCCACGTAGCAAAAATAGCGTCAAGTTTGCCCTTTGGATATTTATTCAGCATCGCTGCCACTGCATTTTGTGTTTGAACAGACGTATCAGAGGAGGCAATACCAAAGCGGTCAAGTTCCTTGATCCCTGCATGTTGTTTGAGCGTTTCTTGATAGACCTTGTTCCGTCTCACCATTGGCGGGAATCCATCTACCCAGAGGTACGCAATATTTGCTGTTCCTTTAAAGTCAGACACGAGTGCGTCTAGTGATTTTTCCGCTAATTGTTCGTCATCTTGAGACGTCACTGTGACCCCTTTGATGTCCTTCAGCTTAGGATTTGAATCGAACGCTACGACTGGAATACCCTTCGCTGTGATCTTTTTCACGTCAGCGACGGTCGCCTCGTCGTCCCCATGAGAGATGATAAAGCCATCATAATTTTCTTCCAGCGCCTGAGAGATCGCGTCATGGAACTTCGCTGTATCTCCATTTGCGGTGTAGACATCTACCGTAAAGCCAAGCGCTTCACCTTCTGCCTTCGTCCCAGCTAAAAACTGCGCTGTATGATCATCTCCTCCAATTTTACGAATGACTTTAATTTTTGCTCCCTGTCCCTTTGCAAATCGCTTCGGTACATTGTCAAAGGAGACCTTTTCGTTCGCATTTGTCTTTGAGCCTGCACTTGATCCAGTGCCGCAGCCTGTTAATAGGACGGTCAATACCGTTAATAATATAAGACAAGATGTAAAATAGTTACGCTTCATTGCTGTTCCTCCTCAAGTTGTTTTTATTTTTCACATCGGAAAACTAGGTAAAAATGTGGGAAAACGCCAGTAAACTGTTCTTTCATTTGAAAAAGAGACGAAAAAAAGCCTCTCTTGGAAAGAGAGGCTTGATCACCGTTGCATGAAACATGTATCGGGATTCTTCCTCTCTTATCTGTCAAAGCTGTAACAGCTTTGCAGGAATTAGCACCAATTTCTATAGTAGAAACGGTTGCCGGGCGTCATAGGGCCAGTCCCTCTGCCTCTCTTGATAAGAGATCCGTTATGAAATTTTGTTTTCGTTGAAATGTCTTCTTTACTTTAATGTGATGTCACATCAATGTCAATGATTTTTTTGAAAATTTAAAACAATGAGTTTGCGATTCAGACTTGCTTAATTTCCGATGATTTTCTTAGCAGGTGATGACTTCTTCAGGCGAAAATCATATTTTTTCTCATTCATAAATTGTGGATTGAGATGTGCTGATCCTTTATCTTGACCGCTTTTAGAGAGATACGTTTTGTAGCCTTCCATCCATTTCCCGCGCCATACCCACTGTGATGCTTTTGCACCTTTGCGGTCGTCATATACGTTCTTCTGGAAGATATTCTTTTGATTTACTCCATAAAGATTCACGACTAAATAATGCGAGGCACTCGCTGTCATGATATTGCTCGTGATTCGATTGTTCACGGCTTGATATTGCATCAACAATTGACCGCCTTCTAAGCCGGCTGTGTCATTTTTGTATAAAATATTATGTGAGATCGTCGTATTTGTTGTTCCGCCTCGCTTTTTATCATAGCCGCCAATTGAAATGCCTGTATAACGGTTCAAATACACTTGATTGTGTTCGATGCGAATACGATCTGCCATTTTTCCTTTATGTTCACTTGTGACTTCAATCCCTAGGTCATTGTGATGTGTGATGTTATGATCAATCACAATGTCCTTCCCGCCATCCACATAAATTCCGCCAGCGGAGATGTCTTTGCCATAGGCTGGATTTCCTACACTCGTAATCTCATACACTTTGTTTCTAGATACGACACCATTTCTGACTTGATCGTACTTTTTAGAAGGTGCTACGTTCTCAAAACCAATTAAATCAATGCCTATATTATCCGTGTGGCGGACGGTGTTATGTGTCACACGGAACTTTTTGACGTTCCCATTGAGCACAAGCGCTTCACTGAAGCCAAGCTTTAATTTTTCAACAGTGTTTCCTTTGATTTCAATGTCTTCAATGGCTGCAGGAGCTTTTGTTCCATAGACCGCAATACCGTGCGCATTCCCATTTTTGTGTGTCGTCTGAATGTCATACACTCGGTTGTTGAGAAGTTTGACGCCTTTCCCGCTTCCTTTGATGAAAATACCGACTGGGGTCAGATCTTCCTTATTCGTCTTGAGATGTCCCACCGTCAGACCTTTGAGGGTAATGTAACTTTTTTGATCGATCGTGACAAGACCGCCATCTGCTTGATTTCCTTTTAGTGAAGCCCCGCTAATGACAGGTTTTTCTTTTCCGTAAGCTTGAAAGATAACAGGTGCTTTCTTTGTCCCTGAATGGCGAACAATCAATTTCTCTTTGTATGTGCCGCCTCTCACGTAAATGATTGCACCAGCTCTCGCCATACTTGCCGCTTTTTTCAGCGTGCGAAAAGGTTTTTGCTTCGTTCCTGGGCTTTTGTCATTCCCGTTTGTCGCCACGTAATAGGCAGTTCCCTGCTTGGCGCCAGCCTCCTCTGTCATCGCTTGACAGCCGAAGCTGATCACGGTCATGAATAAAATGAGTAAAATGCCTGGTATCGCTCGTTTCATCTTGTTGTTTGCTCCTTTCACTTCTCTTCTTTCTTTATCGGTTAAAAAAAAGAGGATTAAAATATGACAATGCCCCTTGCAATGTACTAGTCAAAAGGTGTATGGTTGAAAGAATATCTTACAGGTAATTTATCCGCTTTTAAATTGTCAGATTAATCAGTTAATAATGTATTTGGATTTTATTTCTTTATTAAAAAGGGGTGACATGAGGCAGACTGACGGCAGAGAGAAGGAAAGCGCTTTAACAGATATTTCTTGTCTGAATTCCAGAAAACCTATTGCTAATATTTTGTGAAGGTATAGAATAGAATCATAATTATTTCATATTATTAGAATTTTCAAATAATCAAACAGCAAGGAGATTTACGATGCCAAAACAACCCATCCGCGTTGAACTTAGTTCAACAAAAAAACCAAAACCTCAATCTGATCAACTTGAATTCGGAAAAATCTTCACAGATCACATGTTTGTGATGGATTATTCCATTGATCAAGGCTGGTATGATCCAAGAATTATCCCTTATCAGGCCATTCCAATGGACCCAGCTTCGATGGTCTACCATTATGGGCAATCTGTTTTTGAAGGCTTGAAGGCTTATGTTTCTGAGGATCAGAAAATTCTCTTATTCCGTCCGGAAAAGAACATGGAACGCTTAAACAGATCCAATGACCGCCTGTGTATCCCGCAAATTGATACGGAAACGGTTTTAGAGGGCTTAAATGAACTCATTCGCATTGATAAGGATTGGGTACCTGATGCAGAAGGCACTTCCTTGTATATCCGTCCATTCATTATTTCCACTGAGCCGTATTTAGGCGTTGCGCCGTCAAGCACATATAAGCTGCTCATTATCCTATCTCCAGTGGGGTCTTACTATAAAGAAGGCATCCATCCTGTCAAAATTGCCGTTGAAAACGAATTTGTCCGTGCCGTTAAAGGCGGAACAGGAAATGCCAAAACAGCTGGAAACTACGCCTCAAGCCTCAAGGCACAGCAAGTTGCTGAAACGAAAGGTTTTTCACAAGTTCTTTGGCTTGATGGAGTTGAGAAAAAGTACATTGAAGAAGTCGGGAGTATGAATATTTTCTTTAAAATCAATGGAGAAATCGTGACGCCTGAATTGAACGGCAGCATTTTAGAAGGCATCACACGTAACTCTGTACTTGAGCTATTAAAACACTGGGGAATTCCAGTGACAGAGCGTAAAATTTCGATTGATGAGTTAATTGAAGCACATCAATCAGGCGAGCTTGAAGAAATCTTTGGAACTGGAACAGCGGCCGTCATCTCTCCTGTCGGGGAATTAATTTATCACGATCAGCCATATGTGATTCAAGATGGTCAAACAGGTGAAGTATCGAAGAAATTGTATGAAGCCATTACGGGTATTCAAAAAGGAACACAACCAGATATCTTCGGCTGGACAGTAGAAGTCGATTCGGTCGTCAAACAAGCTTAAGCATGTAAAAGAACCTTTCAATCATGAAGGGTTCTTTTTTTGTTTATTTACCTCTCTGATATACCTTATAATGGTAATAACACATTGAGGAGTGATGGTATGTTTTTTACTTATCTACTAGCGTTCTTTGGTATTTGCATCGGATCGATCATCATCGCTACAGGTTTCGACGATTCACCGTTCCACACCCGGTTTCTATTTAAGTTTCTCGGAATTTCTATCCTTGTTCTTTCTATTACTTTTGTAAAGGTTAGACGAAAAAGGTTACGCAACAAAAAGGCGAAATAGACTTAGATGTCCAGTCAGCCTTCCATCAAATCGTGCACCAAAACAAGACCGATACACCCAAAATCGCCCCTATATATATCCACTGTTTCCCTTTGATGCTCCGCTTTCTTTCGATCAGTAAAAAAATCTCTGGTAAAAAAACGATGATGATTTCTATGATAAAGACAAGATAATAAACAAACGGCATCGGCTGAAAATCAAAGTCTCTTTCATCTCCACCAATTGTTGCGAAATACATCAACAGGTTGGTTGCTGGAATGGTAAAACAAACGAGTAGGCGAAGAACATAAATCCATACATACTGTCTATGACGAATAAGACCAATAAAAGAAGCGATGATGCCATACAAAAACAAGACCACTGTGCCATAACTCAACAGAGGTTGAACGATAAAGCCGTAAAGCATTAAACCAATTGCAACCATACTCAAACCGTCCTTTCTTTGAAGCCATACATGTTGTTTTTTACTATCATACACTTCTTTCTTGAATTTCCATATGGGGCAATGATAAAAAAACGACCCCATAAAGGGGCCATTTTGTTTTACGCTTTGACTGATTTGAAGAATTGCGGTAAATATTCACGATGTGCTTCGAGCATTTCATCTAAAATTTGCTTTGCAATTTCGTCAGAAGGGACAAGCGGATTGATCGTCATCGCTACAAGAGCCGTCTCGTAATCTCCTGTGACTGCCGCTTCTGCTGCCACACGCTCGAATGATTTGATTTGTTGAACGAGCCCTCTCACAGCTACAGGCAGATCACCCGTCGCGATTGGTTTTGGTCCGTCCTTCGTAATGATACAGTTCACTTCAACCGCTGATTCAGCCGGAATGCTGGCAATCGCCCCTCTGTTCACTGTATTGACTGGTTGGATGTCATGTTTATCATTATAGATGGAGCTGATTAAGTTACATGCCGCATCACTGTAGTACGCCCCGCCTCTTTTTTCGAGCTGCGGTGGTTTAATCGATAAATCAGGATCTTTATAGAGCTCAAATAATTCGTGCTCGACCTGCTGGACAACCTCTGCTCTTGTTCCTTTTTCTTGGGCCGCTTTTTGCTCTTCTTCCAGCATATCTTTTGTTTTATAGTAATAGCGATGATACGGACATGGGATCACTCCTAAGCCTTTTACAAAAGAAGGTTCCCAGTTTTTCGCTTCAATGTTCTTCATAGACCACTGACTATTCGGATTTCCTAATTCATCGAGTACTTGATCCATAATGCTGACCCCGTCTAAATACACGTCTAATCCATAGACCATGTGATTGAGTCCGGCAAACTGTACCTCGACCCGTTCAACATCCACATCAAGCGCCTTGGCAATCCCCATTTTTATCCCAATTGGAACATTGCATAGTCCAACTACTTTTTTTAGATTCGTGTAGCGCAGCACAGCTTCTGTGACCATGCCCGCCGGATTTGTAAAGTTCACAAGCCATGCATCTGGACAAAGCTCTTCCATATCCTTCACGATATCTAAAATGACTGGGATGGTTCGAAGGCCTTTAAATAAGCCGCCTGGTCCGTTCGTTTCCTGACCGATGACGCCATATTTAAGTGGGATTCTCTCATCCTTAGCCCGTGCTTCCAGCAGTCCTACACGAAATTGTGTTGTCACGAAATCTGCGTCCTTCAGGGCTTCCCGGCGGTCAAGCGTCAGGTGTACCTCAATCGGCAGACCGGCTTTTTCGACCATGCGTTTCGCGAGAGCACCCACGATGTTTAACTTTTCCTGACCCGCTTCAATATCCACGAGCCATAATTCCTTTATAGGCAATTCATGATATCGTTTGATAAATCCTTCGACAAGCTCAGGCGTATAGCTTGATCCTCCGCCTATTGTGACAATTTTGATTCTATCTTTCATGAATTGACACCTCCGAGTTGCTTCATTTTTTCATGGAGCTCGATGATTTCCGCCGCAAGCTCCTTGACGGTCATTGCGTTCATGAGATGATCCTGTGCATGGATCATTAAGAGGCTAATATCGGTCTTTTCTCCTCTAATTTCTCCTTGGATCAGCTCTGTCTGTGCGTGATGCGCCTCATTTAACGCGTCTTGTGCTTCCTGCAATTTTTGCTTCGCCTCATCAAAATTCCCTTGCTTTGCACATGTAATGGCCTCCATCGCAGAGCTTCTGCCATTCCCGCCGTGTAAGATGAGTTGAAACACAATTTGTTCCATTTCCATCGGCCGCATCCCCCTTGTTTCCTCTATTACATGCTGACGACATTTTCATCAGTTGTTGCATTTGTTTCTAGTTCACTTTCTTCTTTTAATTTCTGCTTATCCCACATTCTAAAGAATGGGTAGTATAAAGCGAATGACAACGCTAGGTTAATCAGCTGCATGACAGCACCTGAGATTTTGCCTCCTGTGGCGAGATAGCCTGAAATGATAGGCGGCATCGTCCATGGGACCGCAATCCCCGCCGGTTTTGCGACAAGCCCTGTGCTCATTCCGATATATGTCGTGATGATCATCATGATAGGCGTAAGGATAAACGGAATCAGAAGCATTGGATTCATAACAATCGGCATTCCAAAGATGATCGGTTCGTTGATGTTAAAGATGGCTGGCCCAATGGCAAGTCGGCCAAGCTGTTTCATTTGTTTACTTCTGGCACGTAAGATCATCGTCAGCACCAAGGCAAGCGTTGCACCGCTACCGCCGACATTGATGAAGATTTCAAAGAACTGCGCTGTGAAGATATTTGGCAGCACTTCTCCTGCTTGGAATGCGAGACGGTTCTCATCCATCGCACCGAGCCAAATTGGGCCCATGACGCCGCCGACAATGGTTGCTCCGTGAATACCACATGCCCAGAGGAGCATTTGCACACCAATGGCGACAATACTTCCGCCTAAGCTTCCACCAAGAATGGAAAGCGGTGTGCCAATTAAGACCGTGATGATATTATGAATACTCTCAAATGGTGTCATCTCAATCAAAAGTCTAGCGACCCAGATCAGCGTGATGACCACAAAACCTGGAATAAGTGCGATAAACGATTTACTCACTGCTGGCGGTACACCATCAGGCATCCTAATGACGATATTCCGCTGGACAATGAATCGGTAAATTTCAGTTGAAAGCATGGCAATAATCATGGCAACGAATAACCCTTTACTGCCCATCAATGTAACTGGAATTCCCCCACCTACTAAGATGGCTTCTGTTGAGCCTTCAGGTGTGAAAGGAACTTGATATGGTGTTGCCAAAAGGAAAGCTGCAACAGCGATCGCACCAGATGATAGGGCATCCACTGCATACTTTTCAGCAAGCCTGTAGGCAATCCCGAAGGTTGCAACAAGTGCCATAATGTCAAAGGTCGCATTAACAGGATAGGATAGTTTCGTGGCCCATTCTGCTCCGAAGATACTTGCCATAAAATCGCTGTATCCTGGGATCGGAAGGTTGGCTAAAATGAGAAACAGTGAACCGACAATAATGAGAGGCATGGTTAAAACAATTCCGTCACGCAATGCTTGTAAATGTCTTTGAGCGGCAATCTTCCCTGCAAACGGCATGACCTTCTCTTCTAGAAATCGGTTGAATCCATTCATCCCTTCCGCCCCCTTTATCCGTTCACTAACTGTTCAGCAGATTTTAAAACCTCAGCCCCATTACATACGCCGTAATGCACGGTATTGATGACGTCGACTGGAATCCCTTTTTCTTCTCCGAGCTTTTTCATTTGTGGTAATAAATATCGAACCTGTGGTCCTAATAAAAGCACATCGGCTTGATCAATATGATTTTTTGCTGAATCTCCAGATACTGCCCAAATACGATAGTCTTTTCCTTGTTCTTGTGCGCTTTTCTCCATTTTTGTGACTAGTAAGCTTGTTGACATACCTGCTGCACAAACCAATAAGATGTTCATGTGTAAACGCCCCCTTTTGAAAGTGTGTAGCTTTTCTTTACACATTCATCATATTATGAAACCGCTTTCATAAACACCTATACTTTTTCCTTTAGGTAGCGGAAAAAGTTAAGATCACATTGTTAGCTCTTGTACGAAGGGGCCTTTTTATACATGATATCGAGCATGTCTTCAAATGTATCACAGGCGATGAGATGCTGAATGAATTTCACATTGTGCACAAGCTCGCCCAGCAGACGATACATCCCTTTTAAATCTTTGGCATTCTCTTTTTCGACACAAAGCAAGCAAACAAATTGAACTTTTTTCTCTCCCCATATGATCGGTTTTTCTAATGAACAGATCGCCCAAAATGTCTCTTCTGTCAGCGGCGTCATAGGGTGCGGAATGGCTGTATAATGCCCGAAGGATGTCGGTGCAGCCTCTTCTCTTTCCATCACAGAAGGTGTAAGTTCTGCTGGTGCTAATCCCATATCGATGACTTTTTTCGTGAGAAAAGTGATGACCTCTTCCTTTGTTTGAAAGGCGCGTTTTGTAAAGACCAATTCCTTTTTCATATATTGAGAGGCCAATGTCACCCTTGTTTCACTCGTCAGGGCTTCTTCAATTTTTAAAAAGTCGCCGCCTCCCAAAATGGTGTTCACTTGTATGACTGGAATCGGTAAATCCATCTGAATCGGGACCGTTGTAATAATCAAATCCATGGCATGTAAAGAGACATGCGGAAGCGAATAAAGCTCTGCTGTTCCTAAAATGGTCAGCTTAGTCCCAAATTGTGACCGCAGACGATCCTGAAGCAGTCTTGCACTCCCTGCACCAGATGCACAGACAATGAGACATCGCTTCGGCGGAATCTCCATTTTCCTCCGCTCTAAAGCCGCACCAAAATGAAGCGCCATATATCCGATTTCATTCTCATGAATACTCAGCCCCTCCTCTTCTTCAAGGACCCTGCTGGCGATAATTCCTGCTTCAAAGGCAAGTGGATACCCCGCCTTTATTTCATCAAGCATTGGATTTCTTAAGTTCATCCCATATTTACACCGGGTCATGGCTGGCTTTAAGTGCAGACTCAGCCCAATCATTAATTCCGCATCACCGGCTAAATCAAGCTGCAGCTTTTGATCAATGGCTTGGAGCATCAGCTGGACAAGACGGCTCGTGTCATCATCCACAATTTGTTTTTGAGCGCTCGATGAAAAGGACTGCACCATTTTGGCTGTTCCTAATAAATGAATGGCGATATAGACGATCTCTTCTTGCGGAAAAGAGACGTCCAGCAGTCCTTCAAGGCATTCCACCATTTTTTTAGCCACCTCGTATTCCTTTGCCCGTGGAATCTCATTGATTTCCTCTGGCAAAACAGATACATAGTTTCCGTGTCTAATTCGTTTGCAGGCAATCGCGACATGAACGATTAAATTATTCATGCAAATGTCTGATAGATTCATTCGTTCTTCATTGATATAATCAATGATTGTTTTCTGAATCAATTCCAGTTCATGTTTTGGCAAAATGGTGACTGCCGTGTTCAGCATCGTTTGGCAGGATCGGCGTTCACTGAATAAATATTCTGACATACAATAACGAATTTTCATCTCCGATCCTTTGATCCGGCAGCCTTTATTCGGCTTCGCTTCCAGCTTCAGATCAAAGGGCTCAAGCTTGCGTTTGACCCATTTCATATCGTTACTCATCGTCGATTTACTAATAAACAGCAGCTGCTGTAAGTCTTCCAGTTTCACATAAGACTCTGCGAGAAGCAGCTTTTTTTAAAATAAACCGAACGCGCTCCTCTGGCAGAACAGCCAGCGGCTCTTCCTGTTCGACCTCCTCTTTCATAAAACGGCGAAAGGCATTCTCATCGTTGATCAACAGCTCATAACCAGCTCCTCGAACAGCTGTTACAGCCGCTTGATAAGGAGCAAGACAGTCGTTCAGTTCCTTGATGTCTGTACGAATGGTGCGGCTTGTTACTTGTAAACTGACAGAAAGCGCAGCGCTTGTGAGCGGGGTCTCCGCTGCCATGAGCTGACTTAAGATGTGCGCCAGTCTTTTACTCAGCATCAGATCGGCCTCCTTATGTAAGGGTGGAGAATCTGCCTTGTCTGGACAAGGTGTATACGCTTGCAGTTCTCTTCATTACTCATATTCTACTGAAAAGAAATAAAAATTGCCATCTCATTTATATGACAAACGCCCCTATTTATACAACAAACCCTATCCAATGACCTATGAATCTTTTGGTAGGACCGTTGGGAAACCATGAAAAAAGGCGATACACCTTCGTATCATCGCCTTTTTTATGAAGAAATCAGCTGAGTAAAGACAACCAATCTTTTTTCATGAGTCCCTGCTGCATGATCAAATGTCCCTGTACACGTGATTAAATTGAGATTCCGTGTAAAAGCATACCCGAAAAACGCATTTGGTTTTTCTTCACGCGGATAGCTTTGCACTTTGACGACTTCAAAAGTTCGCTTTTTATCTGATATGGATGTCACGATTACCTTGTTTCCCTTTTTCAGCTCCTTCAATCGATAAAAAACAGAAGGTCCCCACTTATTATCAACATGACCATTCATAACGGCATTTCCTTTATCTCCTGGCTTTGGACCATCCTTAAACCAAGCTGTGTTGTCCGTATTTTTTGGAACCCCCATACTGCCATCCTTTGATAAAGTGGTTTTCTCTATTTTTGCTTTGACATCAATCGCCGGAATCGCAATTTCAGCCGGGACAATACCGGACGGTTCGTCTTTTAACATGGCTTTTGAATGAGACTGTTTTGCGGCTTGGTTTGTTGTCATTTTTTCAGGAGATGAGGTTGTTTTAGCGGATGACGAATCATCCATCGATTTTGATGCACAGCCCGTGATGACAAGAAGCATCAGAAGACCAAACAGCCACCTTTTCAAGTCAGTCTGCCTCCTTTTAAAGAAAGGAACGGCACGATTGTGCACGCTCCCCCCTTTTTGTTTTGATATGAGCTTAATTTGATGTCTTACGACGAATTAGGAAGAACGCACCCATTGCACCGCCAGCTAGGATCAAGCTTGCGATTAATCCCGCAAATGCTTCATATGACATACCTAAAGGACCGGCTGTGCCTCCCATACCTGTTTTCGGCATTTCGTTAGGCATGTTGGATTTGAACAGTTCAGGATGCTGATCAACAATCGCTGCTGCGACATCTTGACCGACCATGAACATATGACCGTATGCTTCTCTCACTGTTGGATAAAGCTGATCATATTCGCCATTATGGTAAGACGTATATGTTTTGATCAGCTCATCAATATGCATTTTTAAGCCAGCTTCTAAATCCGCCGCCTTTAAACGGCCATCTGTCGCTTGATCTAGAAATTTCGCTTGCTTCATCCGATATGCATCCAAGTTTTTCACAGCTTTTTCTTTCGCTTCTTTGTCTCCTGATGCATCCGCTTTGACATAATCAACTAAGTAACCAATATGGCTTGACCAAATGTCTTTGAATTGTTTGCCTGCATCCTTACCATAAACAGATGCAATCGCATTAGATAAATCATTTGTATTCTCGTTCAAAGCTGCTGCTGCTTGATCAAAGTCCTTGCTACCATCATTTCCTTTTTGCATGGCAACGACCGCAAGTGCCAAATGCTCTGAGAACAAGTAGTTTAAATCTTCACGAAGATCTGCGGCTGGTGTATCGACAGATTTATGATCAAATTTCCCAGGAAATTGATCTGTGATCGCCCACGATACGCCTTTGCCTACTTCAAACATATGATGAATGGATTTTCTAACAGTCTCATAGGTCGTATCAAAATCCTTTTCTGTGTAGCTGTCAAACGCTTTTAATAGTTCGTTCACATGCATCTTCAAGCCTTCTTCAAGCTCACTTGCTTTCAACCTGCCGTCTGTTGCTTGATCGAGCATGTCGGCTTGTTTCATACGATATTGGTCAAGCTGCTTGACTGCTTTCTTTTTACCTGCCTCATCTTTCTTTGCGGTTGCTTGTACATAATCCACAAAGTAGCCGATATGGCTTGACCAAATGTCTTTGAATTGTTTCCCTGCTTTTTTTCCGTACACAGAAGCGATGGCTTCCGATAAGTCATTTGTGTTGTCATTTAGCGCTGCCGCTGCTTGTTTAAAATCTTTGCTGCCGTCAATTCCCTTTTGCATTGTGATGACTGCTAAGTAGGCATGCTCCGAAAATAACTGGTCTAGTGCTGCTCGAAGATCGGTTGCTTTGTTTGACACCTCTTGTGACGAAGATGTCTTCTTTGCCTCTCCATGCATATGTCCTTCGTGTGCACTTGCGCTATGGGCTGCCGGAAATAGTAATGCTGCGCTAAGCGGAATGGTTAAAATCGCTTTTTTCATGTTCATCTGTTTTTCCTCCTCTTTCCGTTTGTTATGTACTTAACGGAAAGAAGCATGAAATGGATCATTCAAATCTATCATCTTTTTTGTTTAGCGCACAATTCGGTCATGCTTGCATAAAAAAAAGCCGGATTATCCGGCTGATACGTTACGACGTTTAGATGCTTTCCGCTCTTTATATATTTTTCTCACCACTGGATAAATCACAGGTGCCCATTTAAAAATTTGTTTCAGCCATTTTTTCATTTCTCCCGCGCCTCCTTATTGTCATTCTTACAAGGAAGATTCCCCATCTTGTCATGAAATAAACAGGTGCGGGAGAGCAGGAGTTAAATCACGCCTTGTGCGATCATCGCATCTGCCACTTTGCGAAATCCTGCAATATTTGCTCCTACTATTAAGTTTCCAGAGTGTCCATATTCGTCTGCTGTCTCTGTACACTGACGATAAATCGTCTGCATCATTTGTTTCAGCTGATCATCTACTTCCTCAAATGTCCAAGACATTCTTGCACTATTTTGCGCCATTTCCAGCGCTGAGACACCTACCCCGCCTGCATTCGCCGCTTTTGCCGGCGCGAATAGAATATCATTCTGTTCAAAAACTTTGACTGCCTTTAGAGTAGAAGGCATATTCGCTCCTTCTCCTACCGCAATGACACCATTTTCCACGAGTTGCTGTGCCTGCATCTCAGATATTTCATTTTGCGTTGCACATGGAAGCGCAATGTCACAAGGAACAGACCAAATTTGTTCGCAATCTTCAATCAATTCAGCATGCGGGTGAATGTCTATGTATGCCCCAATCCGTTGATTGCTTACTTCCTTCAGCTGCTTCACTGTTTCAAGTGAAATGCCTTGTGGATCATAAATCGCTCCGCTTGAATCACTGCACGCAACGACCTTACCACCTAGCTCTATGACCTTTTCCATCGCATAAATAGACACATTCCCTGAGCCGGACACGACAACTGAACGTCCTTCAAATTGAAGTCCATGTGCTTTTAACATTTCTTCCATAAAGTACACCAATCCATAGCCTGTCGCTTCTTTTCTCGCTAAGCTGCCTCCAAATCCAGGGCTTTTCCCTGTGAGCACACCTGCTTCATAAGCACCACGCATTTTCTTGTACTGCCCAAACATATAACCAATTTCGCGTGCCCCTACGCCAATATCACCTGCTGGCACATCTTGATCAGGTCCAATATATCGGCTGAGCTCACTCATAAAGCTTTGAACGAAACGCATGATTTCTCCATCCGATTTCCCTTTAGGATCAAAATCTGATCCACCTTTTCCTCCACCGATCGGCATACCAGTCAGTGCGTTTTTAAAGATTTGTTCAAATCCTAAAAACTTAATAATGCTTGCATTGACAGATGGGTGGAAACGAATGCCTCCTTTATAAGGACCGATGGCACTGTTGAATTGAACCCTAAATCCCCGATTAACTTGTACTTTCCCCTCATCATCTACCCATGGTACGCGAAATACCACAAGCCGTTCAGGCTCGATGAGTCGTTCTAAAATGCCTTGTTTTTCATACTCTGGATGCTTTGCAAAAACGGGAACGAGTGATTCGAGAATTTCTCTTACGGCTTGCTGAAATTCCTCCTCACCAGGATTTCGTTTTTCCACCTCTTCTAACACACGGTCGATGTAGCTTTGTGCTGTTTGTGCTGCTCGATCTAAGGTCAACATGTCTCATCTGCCTCCTTTGTATATCTTCACACATTTATCCTGTTAGATTTTCTAACGCATATTGAGATTAATTTAACACCATTTGTAAAAACTGATCAATACTGATAACAGATGAAAATGATGCCGATTTGAGATGGATCAAGCAGCCGCCGCAATCGTTTTTAGAAAGTATCCCTTACAGAATGACTATTGAGCTAGAAATCATGATTTAGACGTTATATATCCCGCACTCTTTGACAATTAGATGAACCATGAATGATTTCTAGTTGATCTTCAACAAGAAAAAAGGCCTAAAGTTTTATAGGCCTCTGCTCAATCTTTTCGGATCTCCTTCTCTTTTTTTCGATCAGGGTACACGACACAAAGCCAATATAAAATAGAAGACGATGGGAAGTTAATTAAACCGACAATGCCCCAAAACCACTTATAACGTCCTCTTTTTTTGGCATCCATAAATAAAAGAAGGCCCTGCGCAAATAGTAACGGCAATGCGCACAATAAGATGATCATCTCCGACTGACTCATAAGGAAGACCCTCCTTTACTATGTTGATATTCCTTGATGCCGACAACAACGCAGAGCGGCACACTCACTACTTGAAGAAGAATGAAGATGATAGGCAAATGGGTGATGGCAGCGACAAATAGTGTGAGAATGGTCAGACTGATGAGAACGTACGCCAGTACTTCTTGTTTAAAACGCCTTTTCTCTTGTTCCTTCGCCTGCTTCAGCATCATCATGACAGCCTGTTCACTTGGCTCTTTCACTTCGATTTGATCATCTAGTTGCTGTAACTCTTCCTTTAAACGTTCGGTGAACTGATCTTCCTTCATTGAGACCACTCCTTTCGAATTTTCTTTAATCCATGATGAACCCTCGACTTCACAGTGCCTTCTCTCATCCCGAGCATTGAAGCAATCTCTGGGTAAGTAAAGCCATAATAATAGTGCAAAATAATCGGCGCTCTCTCCTGAGCCTTCAATTCGTTAAGAGCATCCCACATCTCATGCCATGTATGTCCCTTTTGCTGAATCTCCCATTTAAAACGGCGTATCGTCTCTTGATTCGCCTTTCCTTCCCTCAATTGTTCACGTTTTCTTTTCTTCTGGTGATCCAAAAATTGTCTAGATGCAATGGATATGAGCCATGTTGAAAATAAGGAATCTCCTCTAAAAGAAGAGAGTTTCATGTACGCTTTCAGCATCGTTTCTTGCATGATTTCTTCTGCAAGCTCTTGTTGAAGGGTGAGCTTCATTATATAACGGTAAAGAAAGGAATAATGATGGCGATAAAGAGCTGTAAATGCAGCATCATCCCCCTGCTTTGCCCGCTGAATCAATAATGTCTCTTCTGTCTGCTCCAAACACACCCCTCCTTCCTTTTTCTTCTCTTATTCATGAGACGACACGTATGACGATATCGTTCAAAATAGATTTTATTTTTTTAGCTTGTCTGCTTTTCTCCCTGTTGATCCAGTAATTGAAGCGTTAAATAACCAGTTTTTTCTTATGTAATGATTATGACATTCCTTCATCTCTAACAAAATGATGCGTTCTGATTTTCTATCAAGCGGAGATGCTCTCCCCCATAATCACTAGGTCATCCCAATACCTATCGTCAATGATCCTTGTCTCATTTAGATGAAAATAAAATAATCATGGCCTTAGTTTTCTAGAAAATCATGGAATACAAAGCGCCAATTCTTAGCCGATGATACCTTTTTGCATGCTATGCTCTTCCTACATTCCGAAAAAGGCAATACTGGCGAAGAAAGGAGGAGCAGTTGAATTGCAGCTTATTTTTGGAAACGTTTACATTAAAACAAAAATGAATGGAGATGTTGACTTTGAAGAAAAAAGTTCCAATGTTAGCTGGTGTGTTAGCGGTTGGTCTCGTGACTTCATTATTTGCACCTAATGGGGAGGCAAAGGCGGCAGTAAAGTATCCCGAAAGCCCTTCTATTATGGCCAATTTTAATCAACAAGGATTCTCCACATTAAATGGCGGCACAACAGGCGGTGAAGGCGGTAAAACCGTCACAGTCAAAACTGGAAATGAGCTATTGGCTGCCCTCAAAAGTAAAGGAACAAACGAAAAATTAAAAATTGTTGTCGACGGGACGATTACCCCTTCTAATACATCTGCCAATAAAATCGATGTGAAAGATACAAACAATGTCTCAATCGTCGGCAAAGGCACAAAAGGTGAATTTAATGGAATTGGCATTAAAGTATGGCGTGCCAATAACATCATCATCCGCAACCTGAAAATCCATCACAGCAAAATCGGTGATAAGGATGCCATCGGAATCGAAGGCGCTTCTAAAAACGTATGGGTCGATCATAATGAACTGTACAATACATTAAACTCTGGTAAAGATGATTATGATGGATTATTCGATGTGAAAAATGACTCCGATTATATTACCTTCTCATGGAACTATGTTCATGACAGCTGGAAAACGATGCTCATGGGCAGCTCTGATAACGACAACTACAACCGAAAAATCACATTCCACAACAACCGTTTCGAAAACCTGAATTCTCGTGTACCATCTATGCGCTTTGGGGAAGGACATGTCTATAACAACTATTACAAAGGCATCCTGACAACTGCAATTAACTCTCGTATGGGCGCAAAAATGAGAATTGAGCACAACGTATTTGAAAATACAAAAAATGCGATTGGCAGCTGGGACAGCCGTCAAGTCGGTACATGGCATGTCATCAACAACTCATATATTAACAGCTCAGGCAGTCTGCCAACGTCTTCTACAGGTACGTACAACCCTCCTTATAACTACTCCTTGCTTAACGTGAACAATGTCAAATCAGAAGTGGTATCAAATGCTGGTGTTGGAAAGGTAAATCCTTAAAACCACAAAACGTTCGGGCAGAAATCTCTGTCCGAACGTTCTTGTCATTTCATCTATTTATATTGTAGAAAACGGACGATCCATCTCATACAATTTTTGATAGCGCAGGTTTTCTTTCAGTAAATCCTGATGCTCCCCCTGCATCTCAATTTGTCCATCTTCAATAAACATAATGCGGTCACATGCCTCACAGCCAGTGAGATGATGGGTAATCCAAATGACCGTTTTTCCTTTTAACACATGGAAAATGGTTTCAAGCAGCTCACGCTCTGTGCGTGGGTCAAGTCCGACGGTGGGCTCATCTAATACAACAATCGGGGTGTTTTGCAGCAAAATCCGGGCTAACGCCATCCGTTGTCTTTCTCCACCTGAGAAACGAATTCCTGTCTCCTGCACACCGGTGTGATAGCCCTCTGGCAAAGATTCGATGGTATTGTGTAGCTGCACTTGTCTCGCTGCTTCTTTTACTTGCTCCTCTGTCGCATTAGGAGAGCCTAAGCGAATATTGTTTAAAACAGAGGTATCGAATAAATACGGCTGTTGATTGAGTACTGACACATAGGTGGACACGTTCTCTCGAATGCTTTCGACCGGTTTCCCCTGGATACTGACAGCTCCTTGATTTGGCACGACAGCTTCTTCTAACAATTTCAAAATAGTCGATTTTCCTGCACCACTTTTTCCCAAGAGAGCGAGTGATTCTCCTTGCTTCAATGAAAATGACAGATGCTTTAGCACGTGTTGGTGCAAATCATACCCAAAGGACACTTGATCAAAAGAAACAGCTTCATCTTGAGAAACAGCTGACTGATCCACTATCTTGCGATCAGATTCTCCTTCATACGAAAGCTTTTCATAATGATGTAATCTGCTGACAGCATGCTGATAGACTGGAATATCACCTGCTGCATCTGAGAGTGGAAGAAAGGCTTCCGTTAACGGAAAAAGCACAAGCACGAAGGCTGCAATCAGGGTGTGTGACATCGAGCCTGACTGCACAACTGAACCGCTCCAATACACGACAAGCACGACAGCTCCTCCAATGATAAGCTGTGCAAAAAACTGGCGCAGACGGATAAATCGGTGCTTTGCTGCTTCAAGCGCTAACAGCTGTGCTTCTTTCTGTTCATATTCATCAACAAAATCTTTCTGCCTACCGCTAAACAACCAGTCACTCACGCCCATGACGGCATCTGTTAAATGGCTGTACAGTTCATTTCTGCCTTTTTTCATTTGAATTTGTCTCGCCCGGTTCACTAGCACGGTGACGTATGGGAAAACAAATACGAGAAGTGCCATATAAAGCAGCATCAAGCCAGCAAAAGGCCACGAGAATAGACCAAGTGCCCCAATCGATGCGGCATATAAAAGCAGCGCACCGATAGATGGAAAGATGGTTTTTAAATAGGCATCCTGCAGTCTCTCAACATCATCTGACAAGAGCCCCAGCATTTCACCTGTACCCAGCTTTGTCTGTTTCGCACTTCGTTCAGCCATGTCATATAGGCGGACACGCATTTTTTCAATCATGGTCAAAATGAGCTGGTGGCTCGCCAATCTTTCTGCATAGCGGGCAGCTGAGCGTGAAATACCAAAGGTACGGACAGCTACAATTGGGACGTAGACCATAAGTATATTCTCAGGTCTTGTGGCAGCTTTTGAAATGAGAAATCCTGACGTATACATCAGCATAGAAGCAGAGAATACTGCAATTGCCCCTAGAAATAAAACTAGCGCAAACAGCTTTTGATTCTCCTTGATATAAGGTATAAACCAGCCTTTACTTACCATGTGTGACCGCCCCCATTTGCTCCTGTACCAATTGATAATACACGCCTTTTCTTTGCATCAATGATTCATGTGTACCCATTTCCGCAATCGTTCCTTGATCCATGACAATGATCTCATCCATGTCTGGCATCCAATGAAGCCTATGTGTCGCTAAGAACACAAGTTTATCTTCAAACAGCGGAAGCATTGTTTTCTTCAATTCATACTCTGTCTCAATATCGAGATGTGCCGTTGGTTCATCTAACAGCATAATGGACCGCTTGCCCAGCACCGTTCGCGCAAGCGCAATTCTTTGTGCCTGTCCGCCGCTTAGCCCTCTTCCCTGTTCTCCAATGACCTCATCAAGACCATTTGGCAGCTGCGCCACGAGCTGAGATAAGCCAGCTTCACTGGCAGCTCTTTCCACTTCTTCATCTGTTGCATGCGGTTCATAAAAACGAATGTTTTCTCTTAATGTCATGTGAAATAAATAAGGGTGCTGCGGCATATAGACGACTTCTTTTTGCCATTCCTTCATCTGTAAATGAACAAGCGGCTGGCCGTTTAGTGTGATTTGACCTGAGGTCGGTTCAACAAAGCCGCCGAGCACATCGGTTAATGTCGATTTCCCTGAACCACTGGCACCAATGATTCCGATTTTTTTCTTCCCTTTCACAGTGAGATCTACATCCTGAATCGAATAAGGGGCATGTTCGTCATGCTGGACACTCACATCTTGCAGGGTGAGCGCAGACTGTTCATTCCACTCGTTCAACTGCACTGATTGTGTTTCCTGCGCGCGGTAGCCCTTTTCTTCTAAAATGACCTGCATCGCCTCATTCGCTTCTTTTCCATTTAGCGTGGCATGATAATCATTTCCCACTTCACGTACTGGCAGGAAATATTCCGGTGCCAGCATGAGCGCCGTCAAAGCCGGCAATAACAGAAGCTCTCCTTCAATTAATCGCAAGCCAAGAAAGACAGCGACGGTTGCAATCGACAGCATGGAAAAGAAATCAAGCGCAAATGATGAAAGAAATGCGACCTTCAGCGTGCTCATGGTCGCCTTTCGATATCGCTTTGACACTTCCCCGATATTGCGGGAATGTTTTTTGCTAATCCCTAAATAACGAAGCGTTTCAAGGCCGCGGAGAGAGTCAGTAAAATGATTGGATAATTTCTCATACGATCTCCATTGTTTGGCCGCTTTACGCTGAGCGACAAGACCTAGCAAAATCATAAAGATAATTAAAATCGGCAGCGTCACGATTAAAATGACGGCAGATGTTTCGTCTAATGTCCAAACATAGATGAGGACCATTGCCGGTATCACAGCCATGTTCACCATCTTCGGTAAAAATAGCTGTAAATACTGACGATATTGAGCAATTCCCTCCATCGCTAATGTGACAAGCTTTCCTGTACCCTTTTTCTTTGTAAAAGCTGGACCTAAACGAAAGAGTTGGTCTAACAGCTGTTTTCTGACGTCTGCTCCAATTCGGGAAGAGTAGGTAAACATGACCTTCTCCCGAATCAAGGTGAGACCGTGCCGCACCAGAAAGGCAGCAAGAAACAGCAGGACATAAGGCGTTGCCTGCGAAAGGCTTTTCCCGTCAAACAGCGTAGTAATGGCATGTGCCAGCCACTGTGCTTGGAAAATAATACTTGCTCCTTGGATGAGTGACACAATACCTAAGAGGGCAAGAAGCCCTCTCATTCCTTTTAATTGAAGCAAACGTTTATCCATTAGTAGGTCATTGGCTCCTTACCGCTTACACGTTTACGGAAGACGTAATAGCTCCAAATTTGATACCCAAGCACAAAGGGCAGCAAAGAAATGGCAACAATCGTCATCACCGTCAGTGAATAAGATCCAGATGCAGCGTTTTGAATGGTCAGATCAAACGTATGGTTGATTGAGCTAATCATAACGCGCGGGAACAATGCAGTGAACAGCATCGTCACTGTCACCATGATTCCCGCACCTGTGAATAGGAATGTCCAGCCATCACGTTCTTTTTTCATAAAGAATAGCGCCGCTACGTAACAAACCACAATGAGGACAGTTAACGGAATGGTGATGATCGGGCGTACCGTATAAATGTCTGTTTCCATGATAGATACACCAACAAATAGGAAAAGAACTGGTAGCGCAATAAGCAGGACACGTTTGCCAAGCTTTCTCGCACGATCTCTTAAATCTCCCTCTGTACGAAGTGTGACGAAAATCAATCCGTGCAGAAGGCAAAGAACCGTCACAGCTAACCCGCCAATCACTGAATAAAGATTCACAAAATCCGTAAAACCAGCGTACATGTTCATGTCTTGATCAATTGGCATCCCGCGTAAAATACTTGTGAATAGCACACCGAGTAAAAACGGCGGCAACAGACTGCCAAAGAAGATCACCCAGTCCCATGCTTTGATCCAAGAGGCTTTCTCAACCTTCCCTCGGAATTCAAAGGCGACTCCGCGCCCGATAAGTGCTAAGAGGAGAACCGCAAACGGTATATAGTATCCACTGAACATCGTGGCATACCAGTTAGGGAAAGCAGCGAAAATAGCGCCCCCAGCTGTAATCAGCCAGACCTCATTCGCATCCCAGAAAGGACCAATCGTGTTAATTAAAATGCGGCGTTCGTGCGCATCCTTTCCAAGCAGCTGCATGGACATCCCAACACCAAAATCAAATCCTTCTAAGAAGAAAAATCCAACAAACAATACTGCGACAAGAATAAACCAAATCTCGTTAAGATATGCCATGATATGCGCCTCCATCAAATGGATCTGTAGACAGGTCCGTTTCATCCTTTTGATCTGTATCCTCTTCCGAATGTGCACCTTTTTTAATTTCTCGAATGAATAGGTAGGCAAGCAAGATGGCAAGAATCAGATACATCGTCGTAAAGCTAATGACTGAGAATAACAGCATGCCATACGATACGTTTGGCGAAATCGATTGAGCCGTCGTCATCATACCAAAGACCGTCCACGGCTGACGCCCAATTTCAGTCATGATCCAGCCAGCTGAGTTCGCAATAAATGGGAATGCAATCATCCCTACCATGAAGCGTAAAAACCATTTGTTCGTTTCGAGTTTCTTTCTAAAGCTCAAGTACAAGCCAATCATACTGGCAAAAATCATCAGCATGCCGGCACCAACCATGATTCTAAAGCTCCAGAAGGTTGTTTTTACTGGCGGAATGTAGTCTCCAGGACCAAACTTTGCTTCATATTCTTTTTGAAGGGTCAGCATGCCTGGCACATCTCCACTAAACTTCGAATAAGCCAAGTAACTTAAAGCAAACGGAATATTGATCTCCGCAGAGTTTTCTTTTTTATCTGTATCAATATTGGCAAATAGTGTCCAAGCCGCTGGATCTCCACTATCCTTCCAAAGGGCTTCACTTGCTGCCATCTTCATTGGCTGTGATTCCATTAAGTGCTTCGCTTGATCATGTCCAGAGAATGCCACACCTAAGCCAGAAATTAAAGCGAGAACCATGGCAATCTGGAATGATTTTTTGAAAAAGGCGATTTCTTGTTTTTTGATCATTTTATAGGCACTAACTCCTGCAATAAAGAATGCACCTGTAGCCAGCGCACCAAACAGAACGTGCGGGAATTCAACCCAAAGCTGCGGGTTCGTTACAAGAGCGCCAAAGTCATTCATTTCTGCACGGCCATTTTTAATGACAAATCCAACTGGCTCTTGCATAAATGAGTTGGCGAGTAAAATCCAAAACGCCGAAAAGATCGTACCAAGGGAAACAAGCCAAATACACAATAAATGAATCTTCTTCGGCAGACGATCCCAGCCGAATATCCAAAGTCCAATAAATGTAGATTCAAGGAAAAAGGCGAGCAGTGCTTCAATGGCAAGCGGTGCACCAAATACATCACCGACAAACCTTGAATAATCTGACCAGTTCATCCCAAACTGGAATTCCTGGAGAATCCCTGTCACCACACCTACTGCAAAATTGAGTAAGAATAGATGACCCCAAAACTTCGCCATCTTTTTATAAATCTCTTTTTTCTTGACGACATAAAGGGTCTGCATCAATGCAACGATAAACACCAAACCTATTGACATAGGAACAAAAATAAAATGAAATAATGTCGTTGAAGCAAATTGAAATCTTGCTAAAAACAGCTCACTCACAGCCTTACATCCTCCCTTACTTTCACATGCCGAATGATTCGAAATGTCTATGCTCACCATTTCACAAAATGTTCACTATTTGTTCAATGATTCACAAATAATAGCCTGTTTGAAATGGTTTACTCGGTGAAATTTTACTCTTGCTTTTCATTCGGTTAGTTATTTATACCTGTACTTTACACCCATACGCTTCAAAAATAAAGTAAATTTTACCTAAAAATTGGGAGGTATTGTGTCAGTTGTTTGAATACTTTGTCAAAGATATGTGACAGAAAGTAAAAAAACGTAAAAAAATAGCGCTGCATGTGAGTTGCAGCGCTGTGTTTCTTTTTTAGGCTTTTTTCTGTAAGGCTGGTCTAGTGACTTGCACTTCATAGTACGTAATTTTGTTTTTTAATAGACCTTCAGGTTTCGCTTTTCCATGAGCGTGCGCATCACCAAATGCCTGAGATTTTGTCCAATTCACAAAGTCTTCTTTTCGATTCCAGCGTGTATGAATGGTCACTTCATCGTAATCGGTTGTCTGCTGTGTGACCCATACTTCCATGCCTAAAAATCCTTCCATGAATTCTACTTGTCCCTGCTTGTTAAAACGCTTGACGAGGTGGTCGGCACTGCCTTTTTCTACTCTTACCTGGTTGTTGACAATGATCATGTTTTGTTCATCTCCCTTTTGTTGTTGGATCGAAGCGATTGGAATAATAAGCGGATGATCACCGTCTAAGTGAACCTCAGCCTGAATTCCAAAGACCTCTTTGAAAAAGCTTTCTGTTAATACTTCTTTTGGTGTCCCTATTTGATAAATCTGACCACGCTTCATCGCGATGAGGCGGTCACAATATTTTGCTGCCTGCTGCAGGTCGTGAAGAACCATTAAAATGGTGATCCCATGCGTCTTATTCAGCTGTTTGAGCAGCTCTAGTAAATCAAGCTGATGCGCAATATCTAAGTAAGTTGTCGGCTCATCCAGAATAATCGTCTCTGTCTTCTGAGCGAGCGCCATCGCAATATACGCTTTTTGCCTTTCTCCGCCAGACAATGTATGCAGCATTCTATTTTCATTAATCCGGCTATTGGTCACATCAAGCGCCCACTCAATCGCTTCTTGATCTGTCTTCGAGCTTTTTTTCCAGATCGAACGATGCGGACTGCGTCCAAGTGCGACCAGCTCCCGTACGGTCATAGATGGAATGGCTGTTCTCGTCTGCATGAGAACGGCGATTTCCTTTGCGATCTCCTGAGCTGTCATCTCTTTTTGCGGTATATCGTGAATGTATATCGTGCCGCTTTCGATTGACGTAAGACGTGCGGCTGCTTTAATAAAAGTCGACTTCCCTGATCCATTCGGTCCAATAATTCCTGTCACGCTTCCTTTAGGAACAGCTGCTGAAATAGATGACAGCTGAAAGCCTCCTTGACTGAGACTCACGTCATCCATAGCTATCACATCCAACTTAACCCCTCCCTTTCTTTTTTAATAAATAGAGGAAGAAAGGTGCACCGATGCAGGCAAGCAGGATACCGACAGGCAGTTCAACTGGCGTAAACCATACCCTTGCGGCTGTATCTGCAAAAACCACAAGCACGCCTCCGCCCAGCATCGAGATCGGCAGCAGATACCGGTAGTCATCTCCAATTAAAAGACGGATAAAATGAGGAACGACTAGTCCGACAAATCCAATTAAGCCGCTCACACTTACTGCTGCACCAGCTAAAAGTGCCGCCAGTGCAATTAAGAAAAACCGGGTGCGCTCTACTCTGAGACCTAGCAGCTGAGCCGATTCATCGCCAAGCAAAAGAAGATTTGCCGGCTTGATGGCAAAAAAACAAAGGCACAACCCAGCGAGCGCATATGGCGACACGAAGGTTAGATGATGCCAGCTTCGTCCATTTAATCCTCCTGATAAAAAGGGCAGGACAGCCTGTACACGCTCACTATAAAGCACCATAAACCCATTCATCACCGCCCCAAGCAGGGCATTGACTGCCACTCCCGCCAAAATCAGCTTCAGCGGTGAAACCCCTTGATCAAATGAGAGCATATACACCACAAGTGCCGCTAATAAAGCGCCAAGGAAAGCAGCGGCTGGCAGCAAATACGTGAATTGTGGAAACACAATCATGCTAAGCACAGCAGCCAATCCGCCGCCAGCCGTCACACCGATGATGCCAGGGTCAGCGAGTGGATTTCGTACGACTCCTTGTAAAATCGCCCCTGATGCTGCGAGACAGGCCCCAACGATGAAACCGATGAGAACGCGCGGTAGGCGTAAATCAATCACAATTTTCTCATGAACAGGCTGACCTGATCCCGTCAAAGCAGCGAGTAAATCTTGCAGTGATAATTGAACAGAACCTAATGCAAGCCCTAGGCATGCGCCTACAACTAACGAGATGAATAGTCCGGGTATCAGCCATCTTCGCCTCGACTGTCTTTTTTGAAAATCTAATTCTGCATTCATTTTCATGATGACAATCGCTTCAATCTTTTCTCTAGCTCATCAATCGCTCTCATCACGTCTGCGCCTGGATTCGTCCCAAATAGATCACTAGGCAGAATCTCGACGTGTCCATGTTTGACAGCTGATACATCGTGCCATGCGGCATTCTGTTTCATTTCACTCATAAAGCCCGCTTTCACATCTTCAGGATTGCTGTGGGTCATAAGCAGGATAAGATCAGGATCAGCTTCGATGACCTTTTCTGCATTGATTTGAGCGTATTGAGGGAATTTTTCGAGTGCCGGTTCATTCTCAGCAATGTTCGTCCCTCCAGCGATGTGCAGTAAATCTCCGCTTAAGGATTGAGGAAGTGCCGCCATATATGTGCCAGGTGCCCCGTATACAACGAGTGTCTTCACTTTTTTCTGAGGCTGTTTGACCTGCTTTTTCCGCTGATCGATTTGCTTGTTAAGCGCTTTTGCTTTTTGCTGCTTCCCTAGCAAATCTCCGAATAACGTAATTTGGCGCTGGATGTCCTTCACTGAATTGGCACTTGTCAAAAGAAGCTGTGAACCAATTCCTTCTATTGTAGTGATGTCCTTGCTGTTTAATTGTTCATTCCCAAGTACAACATCGGGCTTTAAGCTTGTGATGAGCTCTACATCAAATTGATGTGTGGTACCAATTGTTTGGACTGATGTAGCCTGTTGTAAGCTCTCTGGTAATTCGGCGTCCGGACGACCGACCACCTCACCGCCTAAGGCATATAGGATGCTCATGTCTCCAGTCGATAATGAGACAATACGCTGAGGGGAGTCCTCAAACGACAGCGTTCTGCCGGCAAAGTCCTTTATCTTCAGCGCACCTTGACCGCTCCCTTTCTCTACAGGTGCTGCCTGACTGCATCCGCCGAGGAGAAGCATCGAGACAAGTCCCACGAAGATCACATGTGAAAATTTCAACCGTCTGTCTCTCCTTTTCTAGTAAACTTTCTTTAGCTTTGCCTGTACCACGAGACGCCCGTTTTTCGGTGCAAGCACATGATCACAGGTCGATAGAGTGAGAATGAGGTCATCGGTGGACACGTCTGTTTTCGTTTGGTAGATTGATTTTTTCCGCACAGCTTGCAAGTAGTGCGCATATTCGCCAAGATCTCGAAAATCGGTTTGAATATAATCGAAGTCCACCGTTGTTTCATACACGGCAAAAATCTCCGCTTCATAGCTTTGATACAGCGTATCGTACTGAAATGTCCGATGCTCATCGAAGAAATCCTTTTTTAAATAGTTTGTGAGTCCAGCGAACATGGACCCATCCCTCATCCGATGTCCGTACACCACAGTATTCGGGCTTTCATGCAAGACGTCATTGCGATAATCCATAAAAATACTGCCTGCCCGGGTGTCGTTTTTTAAGTAATTACGGGTTAAGTAGAACGCATTATCGCGAGATTGGACGATTGGGTACTGAATCATCGTGTCCTTCATATTGATCCAGCCGACAATGTCATCGTTTACCTTCCGCAGTTCATCAAATGACGTACGAATGGTTCCCGGCTCCCGGCTTTCATTCATTCCTTGCTCATGTCCATACATCGTCTGAGCCTTTGCAAGCACCTGACGATTTTGATAATAGCCGAACAGCTCTAAGCCAATGGCCGACCCGCTATAAATGAATACACCTAAACAGACGATCGTCAGCATCCGCTGCCAGACCCGTTTTCCTCTTTTCACACTGTCTCACCTGCTTTTTGCACAGCTTATATCCCAACAGGCACGATATACATCCCTGTTTCTGCATCCTGTTTAATCGTGACGGACACATCATAAATGTGCCGCACATTTTCTTCTGTTAACACATCATTTGGCTGTCCTTCACTCATAATCCGGCCATTCTTCATCGCAATGATGACATCGCTGTAGCGGACAGCCTGATTCATGTCGTGTAGCACCATAACGATTGTTAGTCCATGTACGACATTGAGCTCACGGATCAGCTCAAGAATGTCAAATTGATAATAGATATCCAAATAGGTTGTCGGTTCATCTAAGAAAAGGATCGACGTTTTTTGCGCAAGTGCCATCGCAATCCATACTCGCTGCCGCTCACCGCCTGACAGTGAGGCGAGCGGCACCTTTCGTTTTTCCGTTAGCTTTGTACTGGAAAGCGCCCACTCTATCGCTCTCTCATCCTCTTCCTTATCTCCTCCGCGCATCGTCTGGTACGGCGTTCTGCCGAATGCCACGACCCTCTCGATCGTTAAATCAAGCGGCGCTTCATTTTGCTGATGGACGACAGCCAGCTTTTTTGCCAGCTCCTTTGGCTTAAATGCATTCAGTGCTTGGCCGTCTAAGTGAATTTGCCCTTTGTTTGGCGCATGGTTATTCGCCATCAATGAAAGCAGTGTGGATTTCCCTGAGCCATTCGGACCGATAATGGTTGTGATTTTCCCCTTTTCAATGTGTGTTGTGACCGATTGAACGATGTCCTTCTGCTGGTCATATGAGAATGACACCTCACGAATGTCCATGGAGACGATCCCCCCTTCTTAGTAAAAAGATCAGAAATGGTCCGCCAATCACGGCCATGATCGTAGAAGCAGGAATTTCATTTGGCGCAACAAGCGTCCTGCCGAGCGTATCAGCCGTCAGAATCAGCAAAGCCCCGCTTAACGCAGAAAATGGAATAAGTACCCGGTGATCCGAGCCGACAAGTCTTCTTGAAATGTGAGGGATAAGCAAACCGACAAACGCAATCACGCCTGCGACCGCTGCTGTCACCGCCGCAAGCAATACAGCTGTGATGGAAATCAAAAGGCGCATTCTGGTCACACGCAATCCTAAATTTTTCGCTGTCTTGTCCTGAAGAGCCAAGAGGTTACACCATCTGCTAAAGAAAAGGGCTATGACAAGGCCGACGACGCCATAGACTCCGATTAAGCGGACATCTCCCCACGTTTTCATCGTGAGATTTGACTGTCCTGATTGATTGATCGTGATATTGAAATAGCTGCAAATGGTCACAAATGCTTCAGCCATTCCAGTAAACATGGCATTGATGGCGATCCCAACCAAAATCATGCGGATGGGGCTTAATCCACCCTTCCAAGACAGAACATACACGAGGAAACACGCAATGGCTCCACCTAACACCGAAAATAAAGGAGAGTAGAAATAAAATTGAGGAAGTGCTGTTATTGCCATTAAAGAAAAGAAGCTGGCTCCTGATGAAATCCCAATGACGCCGGCATCAGCTAATGGATTCCTCATGACCGACTGCAGCAGTACACCGGAGACAGATAAAGCGGCCCCTGTAAACATTGCAATGAGCATGCGAGGAATTCTGAGATCTTTAATGATTTCTACCTGTGCATGTTGACCGGTGATGAGCCCTTCCAATAATTCAATCGGGGTGACATGAATGCTCCCCGTAATGGCGGAATAAATAAACACGCACACCAGTAAGACACTGACTGTCAGAAATAAAATCCCTGTTTTTTTCATCTTAAACGTCCTTTTATCATTCAAATTCGCCGCTTATGACGGATACAGCATACGCGTTAGTTCATCTAGTGCTTCTGCTGCCTTTAAATTGCCCGTTGTCCCGAATAAGCTTTCTTCGAGGTCATACACCCGGTCTTGCTTGACTGCATGAAAATGCTTCCAAATGTCATTTGTTTTAAATTCTTGATCAAACATGCGGACGACTTCATCTGGCATCCCATGTGCGGCCCGGAGGATGATATCTGGATTGGCTTTTTGTAAATACTCCGTATTGGAAGCCAAATACTCCATCTTCTCGCCTTTGACAATGTTCTCTCCGCCTGCGATACGCACAAGATCACCAATATATGAATGCTCTGTCGCCACCAAATAACTGCCTGGTACACCAAGCAAAATCAGAACGGATGGCTTTCGTTTTCCCTTCGTCTTCTCTTGTATGTCTTTCTTTTTTTGCTCAAAGTCAGACACAATGCGCTCGGCTTGTTTCTTTCTGTCATACTGAGCTCCAAGCTTCGTAATCGCCTTCTCCATGTTAGCCATGCTCTCGAGATTTAAGTATGTGGCAGGGACACCTGCTTGTTGAAAGGGTGTCTCTAAATCATATTGAAGGGTTGTAACGGACAGGACATCTGTCGGTTGAAGTGATTGGATGATTTCCATGTCTGGGCTCATTGGATTGCCTACTTCTGGCAGTCCTTTATAACGAGCTGGCAAGGATTTTTGGCTTGTTGGCACCCCAACAAGATCGATCTCTAAGGCATCCATGATCTCCACAGCAGCTACAGTCGTTGCCACAATGCGCGCATTTGAATCTGCGTTTTTTTTGCCTTTTGCTGAGCTTTCAGCTGACTGTGAGCAGCCCGATAAGATCACGCACACACTAAGGGCAGCGATCAAGGTACATAACATTCGATGCTTCAAAAACAGAAGCCCCCTTTCGAAAAAAGAGAGTGGATGCGTCGATGATCTCGGCGCATCTCACTTCAACTAAACCATCTATCTTGTTCTTGTTTGATACTTTCTGACGAGTACGAATAATGACCCGCCGAATAAAAGAATATACACCCAAAGAAGAGAGGTATCTCCTGTTTTTGGATTCAGCTGTCCAGTCTCAGACTTGGTTTGGTCATCTGATGGAGTAAATGTTAGCTGCTCTGCACCTGTTTCCTCTGGCGCTAAATTCTCAAGTTGATTTGGTTGATTTGATTGAGAATCGCGATCATTTGGATTTTTGACAAAGCCGATACTCTCATCGTCTCCGATGATCGATCGAATCCCGCTTCCTTCACCAAGAGCAATTCCTTTTGTGTCATAGATAAGTTTGACATCGTACTGCTCATGATAATTCGCAGCTGGAATATCAATTTTTACGCGTGCTGCCTGAGCCGTGCTTAAGCTTTTGGCTTCGTATTGAATCACTCGTGTATCTGATTTTTGATCTGTTTTTGCAACAAGCGTCTCCTCAAACTTGCCACCTGTTCCTACTTGGAAGGACGTGATGGCTGAGCTATTCTTCACTGTATATGAAACGAAATGGCGGCCATTTTTCACAACCAATGTCGCAGGGCTCACGACGTAATCGTTCATACGAGAAAGCTCATCCTTGTCTGCTTTCTTCATTGAGAAAGGAAGCTTGTATACACCATCTTTAAGCTGAGCCGTCTCTTGAGCAACTCCGCCGTTATTTGTTTCTGGTGATGGTGTGTTTGGTTTTGGTGTTTCTGGTGCAGCAGGTGTTTCTTCCTCTACCTGTCCGCCTTTAAGTGGCGCGATACTCTTTGCATCGAATTGAAAACGAATATCGTAAGTTTGGTCATAGTGGGCGGCCGCTACTACAATGTGAACTTTTCCTTTGACCGCTTTTTTCAAATCAGCGACATCAAATGACACCACTCTTGTGTTCTTTGCTTGATCTGTGCTGACGGTCTTCACTTCTTGATAAGAGCCGTTTTTCTCTATTTTCAAAGAAGCAACAGACGTATTGTCCTTCACCGTAAAGGAAATGGTTTGCTTTCCGTTTTTGACGGTTAAGGATGCAGGATGTGAGAAGTATTGGTTCATCCGAGATGCCTCGTCCTCATCCCCTTTGAGCACACTGTAATTGATGCGGTACTCGCCATCTTTCAGTTGGTTTTGCGCGGAATCTACTGGCTTTGTACCATTGTTATTGTCTGGTGTTGTCTGCTGATCGTCTGGCTTTGTGCCATTTTGATCATCCGGCTTTGTTTCGTTATCGTCTGGCTTTGTGCCATTTTGGTCATCCGGCTTTGTTTCGTTATCGTCTGGCTTTGTGCCATTTTGGTCATCTGGTTTTGTTTCGTTATCGTCTGGCTTTGCAGGTGTAACGAGCGTTAGGCTGCTTTGATCGAATGCAAGCTGTACGTCATATGCTTCGTCATAAATAAAGCCGCCTAAATCCCAGTAAATTTTCACCCAGCCGTTTAATTTGGCTGATAGGTCGGCAACATCAAACTTGATCACACGTGTATTGGCAGTTGCATCCTCACTGACAGTTTCAGTGGTGACAAGAGCGCCATTTTGTTCGACCTTGAAATCTGTAATCTCTTTGCTTTGCTTCAGTGTGACATAGGCAGTCGTCTTGCCATTTTCCACAATCAGCTTAGCTGGCTTTTCTGTATACGTATCCATCATGGACGCTTCTGTGCTGCCATTTTTTAAAACAGTGAATCCGACCGTGTATTCACCATCAACAAATGATGCAGCTTGAGCCGTTCCTTGAGGAATCTGAAATGCAGTCAATAAACTGAATAAAACGAGCAGAATGGCTGCCTTTAGATGAAAAAGACGTTTCAAATGGTGACACTTCCTTCCTTAATGCTTAATGATCCACTTTCTTGCTAAAAATCCGCCTGAGCATAGAGCAAGCACAAGGAGCCACCCTGTCTGGTTTGTATCACCAGTTTGAGGATTCTCTTCTTGTTTTGTCGTGGATGAATCAGATGTTTTCGTTGATTCTTTTGATGGCTGCTGCTTTTCTGCTTCACCCGCTGATTTGTTTGTGCTGTTAGACGAAAGTGATTTCATGCTGCTCTCATCAAATTTCAGCTGAATGGTATAATCATGATCATAATCAGCAGATTTTACAGTGACATGAATTTTTGATTTGATTGGTTTAGACAAGCTCTGAGCTTGGAACTGAACAATCCTTGTGTTGGCTTTTTTATTGGTTGAGAGAACCGTTGTATCGACATAGCCGCCATTTCCGGGGACTTTAAATTCCGTCACCCAGCTGCTATTTTTAATGGTCATTTGTACTGTCAGCTTCCCATTTTTTGCAATCACTTTTGCTGGCTTCAGCCAGTAGTCATTTGCCATAGAGACCGCATTTCCTTCAGCCTTGAGCACAGTATAGTTGACGGAGTATGTACCATCCTTTAACGTGGCAGCCTGTGCGTTTGAAAAAGGCAGCATGAGTGCCAATAATAAAGCGGTCATGAAGACTGATAGCCTCATCATTTTTTTCATCAAGCGAATTTCCTCCCTTTTTACTGAACAGATGCTGCATCAAACTTGATACGGATGTCGTAATTACCTGTATATCCGATGACCGGTACAGTCACGCTCACTTTTGCTGGTACGACTTCTGTCAGGCTGTTCACGTTGAATTCTACTGTTCTCTTATTCGCAGCTGTGTTTGTACTGATCACCTTCGCATCTTTGTAGACACCTTGTTCAAGTGTTTTAAAGCTAGTGATCCAAGAACTATTCGTTAACGTGACTTGTGCTTTGATTTTTCCATCCTTCACGACAAGCTTGGCTGGTTTTTCAAAATACGTATTCGCTGTTGAAGTCGAATCGCTATCTGCCTTCCATACCACATATTGTGCTGAATGTTGACCATCTGCTAAGCCTGCTGCTGAGGCTGAGCTAATCGGGGCTAGAGCAAATAATAGAACAAAGCTAAAGAACAATAATACGTGTGATGTTGAACGAATGGCTTTCATGTGAACCCTCCTAAATGATATTGATAATTATTCTCAACGGATAATAAAAAAAATAACCTTCATAAGCGCTTGATCACACTTATAGATGATTATGATAATCATTATCAATTGAGTTGAAAAAATAAATCTTTGCTTCCTAAAAGCCAAAGATGTCTGTTTCTAAATGATGGTTTGACACGTGTTTTAGGCAATCTGTCCCATTCATGATACCATGGCATGACCTCCATTCCATTACAGGGAAAAGAACCCTCTTCTTCTTGATCTTATATGATGAGTGAATTTATTGTCAACATCATTTTTCATACTATTGACTTAGATTTCTGGAAAATCGCACAAAAAAATTTCGATCAGACAGACTGATCGAAATCGATTAGGAAGGAACATGTTCCCCTTTTTTGCTGTTTTTACGTTCTAAAGACCAAGCATACATTTCACGAATAATCGGGTCTATTTTCTTCCCTTGCGCTGTTAATTCGTATTCAATCCGTACTGGAATGTCAGGGTATACGTTTTTCTCAACGAGTCCTTCAGCCTCTAAATCCTTCAGCCTTTCAGATAATAATCTGCCGCTGATGTTCATTTCATTTTCAAGCTGACAGAAACGCTTAGGGCCTGTCAGAAGCTGATTGATGATGAGAATGACCCACTTCTTGCCTAGAATCTCCATGGCATCTGTGATTGGGCAGCCATCTACTTGAGCCATACCTTACTCCCTCCCGCTTTTCTCTCTTTTTTTCATTATAACATAATTAATTACTTGAAATAAGTTACTAACTATTATATAGTTTAGTTACTTTAAGTAACAAGGTATTCATTTTTATATATTTTCAAAAACATTTAAACATGCCGATGCATATATCATGAAGGAGATGACCGAGCTTGAAGACAATTGAGGAGCTAAGATTGGGTGTAACAGAGTTACATGTATCCAGCTTTGAGCGTTCTTTACCTTTTTATACAGACATTTTAGGATTTTCTATATTAGAAAAGACAGATTCCACAGTGACACTTGGCAGCAATGCAAAGGAACCAATCCTTTTGTTAAAAGAAGATGCACAGCTAAAAGAGAAACCTGATCACGAGCCAGGACTTTATCATTTTGCTGTTTTATTACCTACCAGAAAAAACCTGGGCACATGGCTGGCACATGTGATCAAAAAAGGCTATCCTTTAATTGGAGCAAGCGATCACTTTTTCAGTGAAGCCATTTATTTAAGTGACCCTGACGGCATAGGCGTAGAAATATATGCTGATCGCCCTGAGGACGTTTGGGTAGGTGAGAATGGAGAACTGAAAGGTGGCGGAAATGCACCTCTTGATGGAGATGGTCTCCTGCAAGAAGCCGCTGATACGACGTGGGAAGGACTTCCGGCTGGGACAGTCATGGGACACTTACATTTCCATCTGAACCCAGAAGAAGCTGATTCCTTTTATGTCAATACGCTCGGTTTTCATATCCGAATGGCTCCACCAGCAAGCGTATTTATCGCCGCTGGTGTATACCACCATCACCTTGCCTTTAATGCATGGGGACGCGGACGAAAAGGAGCCATTGATCCACGTTTTTCAGGAATTAGAAGCTATACACTTGTATTCCCACAAGAAGCAGACAGACAGTCCGTCGTTGAGCGCCTAACAAAAGCAGGCACTCAAGTGAAAACAATAGGGAAAAGTAACGAATTTGTTGATCCATTTGGCGTTCTCGTTCGTTTACAGATTGAAGAAACAGACAAAAAAGAAGGTGCAGAATATGGACAAACACACAGATCTTAAAACAGCCATTTTAAAAGATAAAATCAAACGAGTACAGCAAGAAGACGGGTATATATATATCACTGGACCCATTAAATTGCCAGTGAATTTAGACGGCAGAACGGTGATGTTCAACTGGTATTCATGGTTAAAAGACGACGGGTTAGAGCCATTGTCAGATGAAGCTTTAATTGAAAGCCTCTCCTCCCGCCAGCTTGCCGATCATCAGCAGTCAAGCGTACTAGTGTATGGAGATTTCGAGCACGCTGACGAAGCTCTTATCCGCATGCATTCCATTTGTCACACTGGTGATATTTTCGGAAGCAAGCGCTGCGACTGCGGATTCCAATTGAAGCAGTCCATGCGAATGATTGAGGACAATGGTGCAGGTGCCCTGTTTTATTTAGCCAACCATGAAGGCCGAGGTATTGGACTTTTCACGAAAGCCATGGCTTATATCCTTCAAGAAAACGGCTACGATACAGTAGAAGCGAACGAAGCACTCGGCTTTGAAGATGACACGCGTCAATATGAAGAAGCCATCGCGGTTCTTCAAACACTTCGTACAAAGCCAGTCAGACTCATTACCAATAATCCGAAAAAGACAGATGCCATCAGCCATGCAGGTTTATCTCTTTCTGGACGTATTCCGCTTTGGGGTGATGTCTCAGAGTTTAATGAAAAATACTTGCAGACAAAAATCAACCGCTCAGGTCACATGAAGGCGGAGCAAGAGGTGCGTACGATTGCCACATCATGAGCGATATATGAATCTATCCCTAGAAAATGCACGGGCAATGAAAGGCCAGACATCACCGAACCCGCTCGTCGGGGCTGTGATTGTGCGCGATAATGAAATTGTTGGAGTCGGTGCTCATATGAAAGCCGGTGAACCACATGCTGAAATTCATGCACTTAAAATGGCTGGAGACAAGGCAAAAGGAGCCACTATTTATGTGACCCTCGAGCCTTGTTCCCACCATGGCCGTACAGGTCCTTGTGCGGAGGCACTTGTGAAAGCAGGCGTCGAAACCGTTGTCGTGGCAGCACTTGACCCGAACCCGCTTGTCGCTGGCCGCGGAATCGCCATTTTACAAGATGCTGGCATCCAAGTGATTACAGGCGTACTTGAGCAGGAATCCATTCTCATGAATGAAGTGTTTAATCATTTTATTACGAAAAAAACACCTTTCGTGACGCTCAAGGCAGGTATTACCTTAGACGGAAAAATTGCGTCTGCTACGTCTGACAGCAAATGGATTACATCTGAGACATCCCGTTATGATGCTCATCATATCCGCAGCATCAATGATGCGATTTTGGTCGGTGCTCAAACTGTTATTCATGACGATCCTTCACTAACTGCACGGATTCCAAATGGGCATCATCCGATTCGAATTGTTTTAGACTCTAGGCTCTCAACACCGCTGACAGCAAAGATCGTCACTGATCAGATGGCACCAACATGGATCTTTACAACAAAGCAAGCCGATGAGGAAAAACGAGCCGCTTTAGAAGCAGCCGGCGTCAGCGTCTTTGTAACAGACAGCGAGACGCGGGTGCCCCTGCAAGAAGTACTTCAAATGCTGGGAGAAAGAAATGTCTCCTCCCTCATGATTGAAGGCGGCGGCCAGATCAATGCTTCATTTTTAGAACAGCAGCTTGTAGATAAATTGGTCATTTATATGGCACCTAAACTCATTGGCGGAAGACTTTCTCCTTCCTTTTTCGGAGGCGAAGGCATACGTCTCATGAGTGATGCCATTGAATTGGATCAGCTCTCAGTAGAAACACTTGGGAAAGATATTAAAATAACGGGCTATCCCGTTTATCAATAACAAAAACAAGGCGGCTGTTGAGGAGATCTAAACAGCCGCCTTGTTTTTAAAAATCTAGTTTTTTTTAGTCTGTTCTCTCTAAAAATTCAATTCGATTCCCAAAGGGATCTTCTACATAGAACCGGATGGCTCCTTCCAATGGCTCATCTTCTCTGATGCTAATGTGGTGATTCAATAATGCCTTTTTTAATTCCGATAGACTCTTTACAAGAAAAGCTGGATGGGCTTTCTTTGCAGCTTGGAAATGATCCTGTATTCCAATGTGAAGCTGATGATGACCGCATTGAAACCAGACACCTCCACGTTTAACTAAATTACTAGGCTTGGGTATTTCCTCCATTCCTAAAATTCCGCCAAAAAACAAAAGTGCTTTCTCTTCACTACCTTTTGGGGCAGCTAATTGAACATGATCGATTCCAACAAAATTTGACATAATCCTCTCTTCCTTTCTTTTCTCAATTGGTTTTTCTATGAAGTGTTTCTTAAGTTTTTGTGATACTGAGCAAATTTGCTTGGGTATTTTTGTTCTTTGCTTCATTGGTGGGCTTGATACTTGGAGTCCTTCAGTGAGGTGTTTCATACGATGTAGAGTTTGATTGATTTCATCTAAATGACAGTGCAAAATTTTTTCAAAAACAGAACTCCCATTGTAATGAAAGTTCTGTCCATCTAAGTGTCTCTTGTAATGACATTTGAAACCAAGACATATCATGTGTAGTGATTCATTTTGGTGAAACTTGTCGTAAAATGTTTCATGTGAAACATTTATAGTTAATTCCCTTCTACCAGCCTGCCAAAGCTTTCGGGTGAAAGTCCCGGTGACACTCGAACACGGTGCAAGGACATCATGCCCTGTTCCTTCTTCGCATGTCCTGGTTCAGTGGTGACGGCCATTTGATAACCGGCTTGCTTCGCCAGTTTTAGCGTGTCTTCGTTATAGCGCCCGACAGGATAGCTGACCATTCTCGTACGCTGAGAAAAACGTTGATCAAAGAATGCCTTTGATCCTTTTAATTCCTCTTTCTGCTGCTCCTTTGATAAACGATTGAGCTCTAAATGATGAATGGTATGACTCTCAATTGATAGCCCATTTGCTATCATTTCATCCATTTGTTCATCCGTTAAGTGGTTCGGACGGCCAATGGATTGCTCAATCATGAAAATCGTTGCCTTCATTCCATACTGCTTTAAAATCGGAAATGCCTTTGTATAGTTATCGGTATATCCATCATCGAATGTAATAAGGACACACTTTTCACTTGGCTTCGTATTTGTTGTGAAGACGTGGTACGCTTCTTCTGGCGACAGCGTGACATAGTCGTTGTCCTTCAGCCATTTCATATGAGCCGCAAACTCGCTCTTTGGTACACGAAGCGAGTTACCGCTGGAGATGCTGTGATACATCAAAATCGGAAGCTCTACCGGTTCCTTTTGCTTAATCCAGTTTTGTGTATCTATCTCTGCCTCTTCTTTCTGCTGAATCTGTTTTGTTTCTTTTGCTTGTAATTGACCCTTTTCCTCTTTGACTACTTGCTGGTTTCCTTCCGTTTGCTCCTTCGTTCCCATACAACCCGAAATGAGCAGCGCCACAAGACCAACCGCAATCAACATACATGTTTTTTTCATTCACCAATCCTGCTTTCTCTCTATCTATCGAATGATTATAACAGAAATTGGTTACTACCTGATATCTATTTTGACAGGGTGTTCATTTTTTTACACATTTCAATCATTTCGATGGCAAGCAGATGAATGGTCTCTGTTGTGAGCATTTGATCTTCTGCATGTATCAGCAGTAAAGAAAAGGGAAGCTGCTCACCTGCCGCCTCTTTTTGGATCAGCGACAAGTGCAGGTTGTGGATGCTTCGAAACGCTTCCTCCCCTTTTTCAATCAACTGCTGTGCTTTTTCAAAATCATCAGCTCTTGCTAGACGAATCGCTTCGACATAATAACTTCTTGCCTCGCCTGCATGAGCAATGATTTGAAAGGCTGCTCCCTGCATTTCCTCTAATACCGTCATCTGCTTCTCCTCCAATTACTTAAGATTCATTTGCTAGTTTCAGAGCATGCTCTAGTATTTTTTCTCCGTTCGCTGTTCCGTATAATCTCACATTGATGACATCAACAGGTATTTGGTAAGGTGCCGCTGTTTTTTCTGCTGCCTTTTTCATAAAGCTTACTTGCGGTCCAAGTAAAATCACCTGCACATCTTCTCCATGCTCTTCTAATTCATCCGCAATAGCCCCTTCAGGTATGGCGTATATCTCATATTCCAGCCCCTTCGCTTCTGCGGCTGCCTTCATTTTGGACACTACAATGGATGTCGACATTCCTGCGGCACAAGCGAGAATGATTCGTTTCATATCCCAACACTCCTATCGATAGTTGACTTCTGTTTGGGCCTTCAGTTCCCTTGTTTTAATTAATGTCTGGTACCAATACGCTGATGCCTTCAACTGACGATTCCGTTCATTTTCCAGCTGGATTTCGACTAATCCGTAGCGATTTTTAAAGGCATTCATCGGCGATACATTATCCGTAAAAGCCCACAGCATATAGCCCGTGCAATTTGAGCCTTCTGCTTTCACTTGAAGTGCCCGTTTCAAATGCTGGCTGATAAATGAAATGCGATACTGGTCATCAATGATACCGTCTTCTTTTTTAAACCGTTCTTCCTTTTCTACACCCATGCCGTTTTCGGCCACAAACCACTCAATATTTCCGTATTCTGCTTTAATTCTCATGCCCATATCATAGACAATGTCTGGGTAGATTTCCCACCCTCTGAATGGATTCATTTTTCTTCCTGGAAGCTCAAACATATCGTAATAATAAGACGGGTGAAATGGTGTCATCTCATTCCACGCCTTACTCGGTGCTTTGACACGATGCGGATAGTATAAGTTGAGCCCAACGACATCAACCGTATGATTCTTGATGACCTGAAGCTCTTCCTCTGTCGCATCGAAAAGAATCTCATGCTTTTTTAACACATCAAGCAGTTCTTCTGGATACTCTCCTTTGATGGAGGGATCTAAGAACATTCGATTGAAAAACAAATCATATATCCGTGCCGCTTCTTGATCATGTGGGGCAGAGGATCTTGCATACGTCACTTCTGGATTGAGAATCACCCCAATTTTTGCACCTGTCGATTCCTTCAATCCCATCTCCCGAAACAGCTTCACTACTTTTGCTGTTGCCAGCGCTTTATGATAGTTCCACTGCATCCATTTCTTCGTATTTTGCTCAAAGGGATAACGTATAGCATCTAGGTACACGCGTGTTTGGACAACAATCGGTTCATTAAAGCTAAACCAATGCTTGACCCTGTCTCCATATCGCTCAAACACCTTTTCCGCATAGAGAACAAACAGCTCGACGACATGCTTTGATGACCATCCGTCGTACTTTTCAAGCAGCACGGCTGGAAGCTCATAATGCTCTAAGCAAAACATCGGCTCTACACCTACTGCGATTAATTCATTGATCAAATCATCAATGTAACGGGCATATGCTTCATCCACAATCCCCTTCTCGTAATCGATGAGAAACCTCGACCAATTGATCGATGTCCTATAATGAGTCAGACCGATTTCTTTCATGAGAGCTACATCTTCTGGATAGCGCTCGTAAAAGTTCGTCGCACCAGCCGGGCCATATCCTTCGTGCCAAACGTGATACCCGTTCTTATACCATAAATCGATGTACGAGTCCTGATGCGCTTGCTTTCCCTTCCATCCCTCCGTTTGCCAAGCAGAGGCCGCAGCACCTAGGATAAAATCTCTTGGAATCTCGATTCTGTTCATGTCGCCACCTTCCCTTTCCTCGTTTGAACGTGAAGTCCTTCCCAAAATCCTTGCAAATACATAGCCTTCACAATTGCCCCCATATCGAGACTTCCTGCCCTTTTTTCGTATATTTACGGTCAAGTGAAATGGGATCATCCTCTCCGTACCACCTGAATTGCATATTCATTCCTGCCTCTCCTTTTATTCTGAATCTGGTGCCGCTTCTGGTTTGCGGTTAGACAAGAGAACAAATGGCAAATAGATGAAGACTGCGACCACAATACAGATGACCTGTGTGATGACAGCCCCCATGCTGCCAGCGGTGGACAGCCATGCATTCACAATCGGTGGTGTCGTCCACGGCACCATCACGACGGCTTTTCCAGCAAACCCTGTAGCTGTCGCAATGTAACCAATCGTTCCTGTCACAAGTGGTGTGACGATAAATGGAATTGCCATCACAGGGTTTAACATGACAGGTAAGCCAAAAATAACGGGTTCATTGATGTTGAAGAGACCCGGACCAGATGAGAGCTTGGCAATACTTCGCATCTCTTCCCTTCTTCCAGCAATAAAAATCGCAATTAAAAGCCCAATGGTCACACCTGAACCACCGATGCTCATATACACATCCCAAAATGGCATCGTGATGATATTCGGAATCTCTTTTCCTTCTTGAAATGCTGTCATATTCACTGCAATTGATCCTAATAAGAGCGGCTCCCGGATCGGTTTGATCATCTGGTTGCCATGGATGCCGATCACCCAGAAGAATTGCGCCACAAACATCAACGTTAAAATCCCCGGTAGACCCTGTACAACACTTTCTAGCGGGCGTTGCACCACGTTATACACTGCTTCATGCAAATAAATACCTGTCAAACGGTGAAATGCAAAGCCGAATGAACTAATGATCGTAATCGTAATGATCGAAGGAAAAAGTGATGAAAAAGATGTTGCCACATTCGATGGAACTGAATCTGGCATCTTGATTTGCAGCCATTTCACCTCGGTCAGCTTACAAAAAATTTCCACAGATACGATCGCAATGATCATCCCTAAAAATAAGCTTTTTGGATCGGAAAATTGCCTTGCCAGTACATCTACAACCTCACGCATCGATCCATCCACTTCAAGAAGAAGTGTCGTTGGAATAACAGATATAAATGAAATCAATGCCATCAGCCCTGGGAACAGGGACTTGTGCCCGTTGATTTTCCCAAGCTCTATCCCGATGAGGAACACAGCCCCAATCGTTAAAAAGTTCAGCGTGGCATAATTGATTGCCTTCATAATTGGCTGAAGCTCCGCTAAAAATCTGAACATCTCAAAATGAGCAAGCCCTGTTTCCGGGCTCATGATCATATTTGCCACCAATACAGCAAAAGCCCCTGTAATGATGATTGGCATCAGTGTGACAAATGCCTGTTTAATCGCCATAATATACTTCTGATTCGTGATGCGATAAGCCACATTCCCCATGACGTCTGCCGCTTTCTCCTTGAAGCTCATGATCTGTCTCCCCCTTTGCAAAAACTCGTGATCATCCTCCTTTTTGATGTTATTTTAAAAGCGCTTTCATTAACATCTAATCTTTTTCCTCACAGATGCGGAAATGGGTGTCCCGTTTTTTCATTCGGATGCTCCAATACTTGAAGCGCCGTCGTCAGTTCCTCAAATGAAGCGGCCTTGATGAGTTGCTCCACCACTTCCTTGCGCTCTGTCAGCCGTACAAGAAATTGATAAAGTGATTGCAATTCTTTTTGATACGTCTTCTGGATACTTAACAAACAAACGACTTGTACCCGATTTTCACCCCACAGCACCGGTTTTTTCAACGTACAGATCGCACAAAACGTGTCATCTGTTGCCGGCTTCATCGGATGAGGAATCGCAACCAAATGACCGAACGATGTCGGTGACACTTGCTCTCTTTCCAGCAATAATTGTTCAAACTCTTCCGGGATGCGATCCTGTTCCTTGAGCACGTTTACGAAAAATTGCAGTACCTCTTCCCTTGATTGAAGGTCTTGCTGAAAAAATGTCAGCGCCGGACTCACATACCGCAAAACCCCTGTATCCTGCGCGCCCTGAACAAACCGTTTCAGCCGCACAATATCATCGTCACTTAGAATGGTATGTACATCAATCACTGGTACCGGCAACGTGTTCTGAAGCGGAATGGTACTAATAATAAAATCAATGCTTCTCAAATCATACGAAGGAATTTCCCTAACACTTGCAGTGCCAGCGATCTCTAGCCCTCCGCTAAAAGCCGCTGTCAGTTTATGAAGAAGGAGCTGACTGCTGGCGACACCCGTCGCACATACAATCAGACATCTCTTTCTCACATGCTGTGATTTTGTCCGCTCGATTGCAGCACCGATATGAAGCGCCAAATACCCAATCTCATCCTCATGAATCTCAATTCCCTCTTTTTCTCTAAGCCACCTACCCATATAGACGCCAGCTTCAAATGCAATGGGATAATGCCTTTTAATGTCCGTTAAATAAGGGTTACGAATGTTCATACCGTACCTAAAACGATGAATAGCGGAACGTAAATGAAGACTTAATCCAACGATTAATTCTTTATCAAATTGAATATCAAGTGACATGTGCTCCTCTACATAAGCAAGCAGTTGGTGGATGAAGCGAAAGTGATCTTCGTCTAGAAGATGACATAGCGTATGACCGGTATCTCCGTATGCCATCATTTTCGCTCCCATCAAGTGAATCGCAATATACGCCCTTTCAGATAATGGAAAATCAATCGCTAGGACATGCCGAATATCCTCTGCCATTTTTTGAGCTACTTGGAAAACAGGCTGCACTTGAATCTCTTTTAATTCCGTTTCTGGCATCATGACCAGTTTTTTCTCTTCAATTCGTTTGCATGCAATGGCGATGTGGGTGACTAAATTACTTAAACCGATTTCTGACAGATGAAGTCCGCTTACTTTTGTACGTGAACGCACGATATCCTGAATCAATTGATACGTTTCTTCAGGTAACAGCGCCGGGTTCGCATGCGCTTGCTGAAACACATGCTCAGCCATACAATATCTTAATTTCATCTCATCCCCTGTCAGCTGCAGTCCATATTTAGGACGATGTGACACAGAAAGTCCATGTAATGAAAACAAATGTCTGACCGCTTTCAAATCATTTTTCACTGTCGATTCACTCACAAATAATTCCTCTGCGAGCGCGTCTAACTTAATATAGTCTTCTGACAGAAGCATCCTTTTCAATAGATGGGCTACACGGTCCTCAGGCTGATTGGGTATGGTTTGCTCCTTTTTTTCGTTTCTTTCTCCCAATGACTTTTTCAAAAATGTACGAAAAGACCCATAATCCTCTACGGTCAATGTATACCCTGCCCCGCGTTTGATATGAAGTACGGCTCCATGTTCATCCAAAACAGATTTAAGCGCTTTCATATCTGTTCGGATCGTTCTTGATGTGACGCCAATCATGCGGGCAATTTCTTCACTAGTCAGTTCCTGTTCCGCTTGCATCAGTCGTTTCAGCAGCTCCTCCTGACGTAGAGATAGCATAGGCTCTCCTCCCTTGGCATTTACTTTTGCCTATCATCATAAACGAAAGTAGAACTCTTTGCCCAGTTTTTCTTTCAAATCGGGAACCACGATATGGCTCATTCGTATGAATAGGAAACAAGAGTAGGGATGCATCATGGGTTCTTTTATGTTTGTTGTTATTATGATATTGGCTTCTTTAGGAGCAATCATCGCCCATTTATTCACATCAAAGGATCAACGTACGTCTGCGAAGCGTTCTTCACATCACAGTTCAACAACAAGTACCTATACTGATTCTTATACTCATCACGCTTCTGATGCCTCCTGCGGGGGAGATTCCGGGGATAGTGGTGGTGGATGTGACTAAACAAAAAACAGCCGCTCGCTGATGAGATGGCTGTTTTTATTATTTTAAAGAGCCTTCCAGCCCCGTTCAATCAGATGTTTAACATCGAGTGCAAAATCCTCACCCTTTTCCATCACGTCCTGGGCTCTTCCGGCAAAGTTACTGGCAACAGCCAGCTCCATTTTTTTTAATTCAAAGTGCAATATTTTTTGATCAATCTCGGCGATATATTTTTCATACTCATTGTTCACGATGTCATGCATGACATGATAGGCATCTTTTCGGTGGCGATGAAAGTCGGTTCCTCTCTCACCTTTCCATGACGAATCTAGAGCAGGTTTCTTGATTTCCTTTATGTCTGACTGCGCAAGATCTTGTTCTGTTCGAATATTGCTTTTGGCTGTCTTTAACCGAGAGATCATGTCATCAAATTCTGCACGTCTGTTTTCAATTCCCATATGCAGATGGTGTAGCATCTCGGATAAACTCATGTCATCCACCTCTATCGGACCTCATACGAAAGCACAGCATCAGAGCCTTGGAAACGATCGACTCACTTGATTTTTCCAAACCTGACATTTCTATCGTTTTGCTTTCATTAAGTATAGTATAAGGTGAAAAGCCTCAGTCTTAAATAGGGAAAAGGTGTCCTTTTAGTGACGTGTTTGGAAGAAAAACGGAATAACACAAGGTCGTAATTCCCGAATTATATATGATCCCTTAGAACTATATTTCTTATCATCCCATGAAACCCATTAGAAAAATGATTGCCATTATTTTGCCGCAATCGCTTCGTCCTGTTCTTTTAAAGTTTTCACATTAGAGCGCGTGTCCTGAACATTTTTGATTAAGGCTTCTTTAAAACTTGAAACCATTTCGTTCACCTCTGCTTCGCGCGCCGTCCACTTGGTCACAAATTCAAGGCTGTTTTCACCTGCTTTATCTGCTGCTTTTTTCATCGTTAATGCTTCGATTGCTTGGGAGACTTCATCTAGTTGATCCATAACTGTTTGGTAGTTTAACTTAATTTGTCCCATCGTGATATCCTCCAGATTTGTTCAGCATGAAGGTAGCTTATAAGCTGCTCCATGCTTTTGAGATCAAGCGTTTGGCGTCCTCTACTGCGTCTTCTCCTTTTTCAGCAAGACGTGCGGCGTCTCCTGCTAAGGAACTGGCAAAGGATAACGCAGCTTGTTCGGCTTCTAACGTACTGATTTTGAATTCGATGCGGCTCACGTAGCGTGGGTACTTGTCGTTCACAATCGTTTGCAGCGCATCATGTGCTTCATTCCGCTCTGATTTGAAATCCTGGCTTCGCTCACCTTTCCAAGAGGTCCCAAGCTTTGGCTGCTTGATTTGCTTCAGGTCTGTCTCTGCCGCATCTTGTTCACGTTCGACCTTACTTTTCGCCTTTTTCAGTCGAGCGATTTTCTCTTCGATTTCTGCTTTTTTACTTGTAATGCCACCGTTTAGGGCAGACAGCATATTTGATAAGCTCATTATGGGTTCCTCCTCCTGACAAAAAATAAAAACGCTGCTTAGAGATCCTCTAAACGAGCGTAAGGTGAATAGCACTTTTTCCAATATTGTTATTATAAGGTTCAAAGACTCATGTTTGAATAGGGATTTGTGCCCTTTTTATGGGATAAATATGCTTTCATTCTGCTTCTCATTACCCCTTAAGACCTCTTTTATAGGGGGTCTTAAATCCTGATTATTTGTTATATGTCACATATAGTCATGCAGACCTAGGACAAACAAAAGCCGCTCGGTTGAGGAGCGGCTTTTGTAAACGGCTTATGAAGCTGATTCTTCTGATTCTTGTGGATTCTTAACGTACCAGATGAATTTCCCTGTATATCCGTAAATAATAGCAAGAGCAATGGCAACAAAGCTCAACCACATAAATGGTAAATAAGAGAATGTCGATACGCCTAGAATTCCCGCCATGTAAATCCCGTTATCTGACCAAGGAACCATTCCTGACGTCAGCGTACCACCGACCTCTGAGTTTCTGGATAAAACTCGTCTGTCTAACTTTAATTTATCATAGCTCTTTTCCATAATTTTCGGTGTAAGAATTAATGATACATACATCGCACAGCCAAAGATATTGGCGAAGAATGCAACAACAAGTGTTGATAGAGTCACATTTCCTGCATTATGCAATTTCTTCTCGAATGTAGCGACGATGACTTTTAATACGCCCAAGTATTCAAGTACTCCACCGAAACCAAGTCCGAGAATAATCACCACTAGAGATCCTAACATATTGACAATACCGCCACGATTTAACAGCGTATTTAAGAAATCAACATCTGAATTAATAGAGAAACCATTATAAGCTGTACCAAGTGCATCGGCTGGATTCATTCCCTGGAATGCCATTGCCCAGACAGCACCAAGAAGTGCGCCAATAGCAATAACAGGCATTGAAGGTTTTTTCAAGACAAGTAATAGTACAACAATCAACGCCGGAATAATCATCCAAATATTAATGGTGAATGTGTCCTGCAGTGCTTGTTTCAAAAACTCTACTTTGCCTTGATCAATATTTTTTCCGCCATACATAAATCCGGTGATTGTAAACATAATGGCTGTAATAACAAAGGCAGGAATGGATAAGACCATCATCGCTCTAACATGTGCGAGCACGTCCACTTTTGAAAGTGAGGAAGCGAGCACCGTACTATCAGATAAAGGAGATAACTTATCACCAAAATAGGCTCCAGATAAAACGGCTCCAGCCACGATAGGTAATGGAATTCCCAATCCTTCACCAAGTGCAATCATGGCAATACCTGCAGTTCCAACTGTCCCCCATGATGTACCTGTAGCAACAGACATAATGGAACAGATGATCAGCGTAGCTAGTAAGAAAATATTAGGATGAATAAATTCCAGTCCGTAATAAATTAATGTTGGTACCACTCCGCCGGCAATCCATGTTCCAACAAGTGCACCTACTGCAATTAAAATCAAAACAGCCTCTAAACCATTCGATATCCCTTTTGTAATGGCGTTTTGAAGGTCTTTGTATGAATGTCCTAATCGAATACCTAAAGCAATGACCATAAACCATGAGATAAACAATGCCAGTTGAATATCCAATTTGAAATAAAGAGTAAAAGATAAAACAATTGCTAAAAATAAGCCAAGTACAAACACGACTTCTAAAATAGACGGCAGACGTGGTGATTTCATTGTGTTTCCTCCCTTTGTGCGTGCGTTAAGCGTTTTCAAAATATTGTGAAAAAAGTGTGTCAATTCGAAAGAAAGTGAATTGCCTGTTTTTCTCTATTTCACAGGCAATTCTACATATTAATAAAATAAAATTTTTGATATTATTATCGCTCTAGGAGCTCTGCACCCGCAATGCCAGGCTTTGTCATCTCGAATGGATTCAAAATAATATCAAGTTCTTCTTCTGTTAACACATCATTTTGCAAGCAAAGATCTCTGATCGATTGTCCTGTTAAAATGGCTTCCCTTGCGATTCTAGCCGCGGCTTCATAGCCTAAGTGAGGGTTCACAGCAGTGATCACGCCTGCACTTTTTTCGACATATTCTTTCAAACGTATTTCATTTGCTTCAATGTCCACTAAGCAATGATCTGTGAATGAACGGAATCCGTTATTCATTATACTAATAGATTGAAGCAAGTTAAAGACCAAAACAGGCTCCATCACATTTAACTCAAGCTGACCTGCTTCAGAGGCAAGACAGATGGTGTGGTCATTCCCAATGACCTGGAATGCGATTTGGTTAATGAGCTCTGCCATGACTGGATTGACTTTCCCAGGCATAATGGATGATCCTGGCTGACGAGCTGGCAATGCAATTTCAGCAAGACCTGCACGCGGACCAGAAGCCATTAGGCGAAGGTCATTGGCAATCTTAGACATGTTCATCATGCATACTTTTAATGCAGCAGACACTTCTGTGTAAGCATCTGTATTTTGCGTTGCATCCACAAGATGCTCTGCGCCTACAAGCGGAAGACCAGAAATATCGGCCAGCTTCTTCACGACGATCTCAATATAACGAGGATCTGCATTTAGGCCTGTCCCAACAGCTGTTGCACCCATATTGACTTCATATAAATGCTGCTTTGATTGGTTGATCCGCTTAATATCACGGCTGAGCACGCGGCTGTAAGCCTCAAATTCCTGTCCTAAACGAATTGGAACAGCATCCTGTAGGTGCGTACGTCCCATTTTGATCACATGATCAAATTCTTTCGCTTTCTTTTTGAATACGTCCTGCATCGTTTGCATTGTCTCAAGCAGAATGTCTAACTGCTTCAATACAGCAATATGGATAGCTGTTGGAAACGAGTCATTCGTTGATTGTGACATGTTTACATGTGTGTTTGGGCTTAAATGGATGTATTCACCCTTTTGATGTCCCATGATTTCTAGCGCTCTGTTTCCAATCACTTCATTGGCATTCATATTCATCGACGTTCCTGCGCCGCCTTGAATTGGGTCTACAATAAAGTACTCATGCAGCTTGCCTTCAATGACTTCATCAGAGGCTTGTACGATGGCATTTCCAATTCCTTCATATAAACGTCCAACTTCCATATTGGCTTGAGCAGCTGCTTTTTTCACGATGGCAAAGGCTCTAATCAGTTCCTCGTGCATGCGATATCCAGTTATCGGGAAGTTTTCTTTTGCACGAAGGGTTTGAACCCCATAATACACGTCTGCCGGAATTTCTTTTTCTCCAAGAAAATCCTTCTCATGGCGATAAGTTGCTTGAACCATCTGATATGACCTGCTTTCTATAGAATAGTTAAATCACTAAATCTTCTGCGATTGGCGTTTCCATAATCTTTTTCACTTCTCTTGGGTCTGTTGTTTTACCTAGTGCCCACATGAGTTTCGGCACGATGGCCTCTGTGTTCATGTTTCGTGAACGTGCCACTAGTTCTTGATTGATTTTACGTCCTACTTCATACACGCTCATGTCTTCTCCTTCTTCAAGACACTGAGTTGTGATGACAACAGAAATGCCTTCTTCGAGCAATTCGTTGATTTTCTCTAAAAGGTTTCTTCCTTCGAAAGGAATTCCGCCACTGCCGTAGCTTTCGATGACGACTCCTTTGTAAACACCTTTGATTGCATCTAAGAACTCAGGCTTTAGACCTGGGTGCAATTTCAAGAGACAAACGTCAGTGTTTAAGGATGCATCTAATTTAAGCGGTTTCATTGACGATCTTTTTACTTTGCTATTGTATTCAATTTGATGGTTTTCAATCGATGCAATATATGGATAGTTAATACTTTCAAATGCATCATAGCTTTTCGTTCTTAGTTTGATTGCGCGTGTCCCTTGAATGACTCTGCCATCAAAGACAACATACACGCCGCCTACGCCGTCACATGCAAAGCGAATCGCATCGGTGATGTTTTTCTTCGCATCTGTTTTCTTGAATGTAATCGGGATTTGTGAGCCTGTAATGACAATTGGCTTATCCGGATTTTGCAGCATATAAGATAGTGCTGCTGATGTATAGGCCATTGTATCGGTTCCATGCGTGACGACAAAGCCGTCATATTGATCATAATTTTCATAAATGGCTGTTGCGATATCCACCCAGTATTCAGGCTGCATATTTGTACTATCTATACTCATTAGGGACTTTGTGTCCATTGTGTACTCTGCATTAATTTCGTTTAAATAGCTTAAAAGGTCCTCAGCTTTAACACCTGGAGCCAAACCATTTTCACTCTCTACAGATGCAATCGTCCCACCAGTGGTTAAAAGCAATAATTTCTTCAACAGGTCCACCTCTTTCAGTAAAATTACTTCGTTTGTCACACATATTATAAGCTAGCTTGTGCTATTCTATAATATACGCTTTACGCGTACCTTCATTGCCATTATAGTCACATAACGCGAATTAATCAAGAAATTATTACGCATAACACGTACATTCCATCACAAAATATGATATACTGTTGTTGTATATAAAGGAGCGTTCATGTAATGATACTCGATCGTTTAACCACTCTTAGAAAAAAGAAAAAATGGTCTCTCCAGCATACGGCAGATCGCCTAGGTATCGCCAAAAGCACCTATGCCGGTTACGAATCTGGGTACCGACGACCTTCGCTTGAAGCAGTGAAGCGCCTGGCTGATTTGTATGATACGTCCATTGATTTTTTACTTGGTAGAACGGACGAGCCAGAGATACAACGTAAAATCTCTGACATCAAAATTGAACTGACGGAAGCAAAAGAAGGAACCATTCTTGTAGACGGCGTTCCCCTAAATGATGAAGAAATCAAACAGCTTGTTGCCTTTATTCGGGCGAAAAACACCCTAAAAGTATAAAAAACATAGAAAAGAGAGGCCCCTATTAATCGGGTGCCTCTCTTTCCTTTTTCAGCTGCTTAAGAATAAGGAGAAGACAGCTGACTTAATTCCTCTAACCGCCGCTTCGCTTCTTCTTTATTAAACGAACTATAATAGCGATAATTCTCATCATCTAAGATGCGGTAATGCTGACTGAGCACATTTTGCTGAAGACGAAATGTGCCTTTTTTGATAGAAGTCCGCCACCAAACCTTTCCGCCGATTGTCCGTTCCACCGATAGATGCAATTCATCATGTGCCACGACTTCCAGAATCTCAAGCGGATCATCCCCTAGTGTCCCTTTTAAAATGTCACTATCTCTGAATAATGCACATACGGCCGCCGTTTGCGTCCAGTTGAGGCGCAGCCTATTTTTTTCAACCTGATGCAAATGCCGTTTCGATAAACCAAGTACTTCAGCCATGCGGTCCTGCGTATAATTCTTTTCTTTTCGAATCCGTGTCATTTGTTCTGTGACGAGGTCGATTACCATCTCTTTATCCATCTCTCATCACCTCTCCGAGTGTTCAGTCTTTACTGACATCTTACACGATTTCTTCGAAAAAGTGGCGCCTCATCCTTTAGAATATTGGCAAATACTATCTAATTGATCTGCTCTTCGACCTGACCATGCTGCTGTCTCCAATTCTCTTGGGCTGCCTGATTTAAATATGGATAGATCTCTTGTTTGACGGTTTGCTCGAATACTTCTTCATCTAAAATACTGTACGCTGGAATCTTGATCAATTTCCCATCCATTTTCCGAATGAGCACATCCATGAAGAGAAATCCCCTTACACTGTACCGATGCCTGCGCATATTAATGGATTGAATGTCATGAAAAGGGATCGTCCGCTCTCGATACAGTACAGCACCATTTTTTCCGCGCTGAATGCGAAAAATCACATTTCCCCTCTTCGTAAAAGCCGGCAGAATCATCAAAAAAGAGATCAAGCCATAGACAATGCCTAATAGTCCGCCTAAAAATAAAAACAATGTATAATTCGATTCAAATGTAAGAGCTTCCGAAAACAACCAAATACCAATGATACCGAAGCCGCCCGTTGCTAAGAATGCCCATACCCTTAAAAAGGTCCTGCTTCTCACTTCTATTACTTCACTTGGATTCAAGCGTCATTCTCCTTTTCTCCATTAGAATATAGAACGTAATCCGTCTCTATGAGCCGTCTCCACGCGAAATTCACTTTCTTTTATTCCCGACACAAGCCACGACTGTTTCTCACCTGGAATGACAAATAACATGGATTCCACATCAGGCGTATTATTTTTGTCGTAGACGACCTTCATGAGGGAGTCCATCTTTCCTTTTCTCTTCTGTACATCAGAAACAAATGCCTGCACGAGTTCTTCGTTCTCTGCTCGATGAAGGAAGGAGGGCCACTCATTCTTCGCCTCACTTGCTTGCTCTAATAGCTTTTCAAATTCCTCTGCTTGCAGGGTGACGACAGGTGCAGGGTGATCACTCATCTGTATATTGAAAAAGGCAGTCACTTGCTCCTCTGCCTGCTGGTCATCTTTCAGTTTTTGAATCTGATGGACTTGTTGATCATAAAGTGTATGGTGCGCATATACGCCCATCTGTGTCGTGTGAAAGGAGGTGCTGACTTCTTCATCTTCATCCCCAAATCGAGATGCCTTGACGGTGTGAGATGCATCATTCATCGCCTGGATGAAATGACGGTATTCCGCTTTATAACGATATTGTCTGTTTCGAAATTCAAGTACACCTTTTGCGAGCAAAGAGCGGCATGCAATTTCAAATAAAAACCCTAGGCGCTCGTCCTCTACATCAGGATAATAGGCTTCCTTCAAGGACATGCCCTGTTCAAAATAGCCTTCACTGTAAAAACTAAAGATGAGTTCCTCAATACTTAGACTTAGCTGATCCAACTTGATCTCTCCTTATCCAAAAGAAAATGCACCCTTAAAGAAATCGCCTGCACCTTTTATGAGCGAATCTGCGGTTTCTTTTGTTTTTTCTATCCCTTTATGTATCACCTGATTTGCCTGATCAATGGTGTCATTAACTGCTTTCACACCTTGACCCGCCAGCTCGAATGCTTGTTTCCCTTTATCCACGACCGCATGAATTGGGTCCTTTAATTTCACTGCAACCTGCTCAGCAAAGCCTGATGTCAGCTTGGCGACTTTTTCTCCTATAAATCCACCGACTGCGGAACCAATGGCTCCTCCAACGACGGTTCCAATCGGTCCTGCAAAGCTTCCAAGAGCTCCTCCGACAACGGCACCTGCGACAGACCCGCCAGCGATAAAGACCGTATTGTTCACTGCATTTCCAACAGCCTTCGCATTTTCACGCTTCAGGACTTCTGGCTGATCACCGAATTCTGCATAGTTCTCAGCAATTTTCAAACCACAGCCGACCGTTTCCGTTGCGCCAGTGACAACCGTTGCAATGATGGCATTTCCTTTCGCGAATCTTGATCCATTTTTCAAAACAGACTTGATCGCAGCCGTGTCCTTCCAATTGATACTTCCTTTTGTAAAGTCACGGACACTGTTCGTGAATGCAACTGTATCGTCAGGATAAAATTTTGTGAATTTCTTATGGACCAAATCAGCCATCGACCAGTTTGATCGTTTTAATAATTCTTTATTACTCAGCCAAATCCTTGCTAGCCGGTCAAATCTCGTTCCTTCTACCCGGCTGGTCAGATCAAGCAGCAGCTTTGAATGCTGCGCTGCATAACGGCCATTGTCTTTAATGAAAGTCGTCATCCCAAGTCCATAGTATTTCGCCTGCATCATCACAATACCAGCTAAGCTCGTGAGTGTACCATATTGATCATAGATACTGTACAATTTCCGTAAAATATCGTCTGCTTCGACCATTTTATCTTTTGCATGACGAATCGTAATATCATCACTGCTCAATTTACTGATCAATGCTTGTCCTGCTCCCCATGCATCCCCGACGCCTGAAAAACAGCTTCTATACCGAGGATCACAGCCTAAAATGAGACCATCCAGTTCACTATGTAAATCGCGGTGCTTCGTTTCAATGGCAGAAAGTTCGCCTACAACATCATTCGCAAGCCCTGTCAGCTGATCTGGATCAACCACTATGTCACGTGCCATCACATCATCTCCCTTCTCGGTTTCTTTCTCTCCGTTCTTCTCGTCTCTTTCGCTCAAGCTCTTCCATTCTGGCTATTTCAGCTTTCCGTTCCTCGATTTTGACCGCTGCATCGCGCAGTTCCTGACTTGTTTCAAGCAAGTCCTTTTCGAATTGATCATAGCGTGCGGTTGTTTCCTCAAAGCTTTGATCAAATTTATTCCTTGCTTCTCCCTGCCAGCCTGATCCTACTGCCTTGAGCCGATTCTCCAGCAGCTGCTTTGACTGCCGAATCTCATCAGCTGCTTCCTGAAACTTTTGAGCGAGTGCCAGCGTTTGACTAGAATCCAACTTTCGCACCCCTTTCTCCCAATTTAACGTACAAATGGATGATTTTATATGTCCTCATTATAAATAAAAAGACACCCAAAAAAATCACCCTAAAGAACCATTCAACACATCACCAAATGAAAGTAGGTCTTTTTCCTCTCTAATTGCCAGAGAAAGCCTTTCTTGTTATGAAGCGCATTCAAGACATGATAAAATGAACGTATTCTACAAAAGGAGTGACGTATACATGAAAGAGGAAATGATTCAGCGTTTCACAAGTTATGTGAAGGTAGATACGCAGTCGGATGCAGATAAGGAAAGTTGCCCATCGACTGAAGGACAGTTGAACTTAGCGAGACAACTAGTTGAAGAAATGAAATCCATCGGGATTCAAGAAGTGACAATGGATGAAAACGGCTATGTCATGGGAACGATCCCATCTAATACAGACAAAGACGTGCCGACCATTGGCTTCCTGGCTCACATCGACACAGCTACTGACTTCACCGGCAAGAATGTGAAACCGCAGCTTCATGAAAACTATCAAGGCGGCGACATCACCTTAAATGAAGAACTACATATCGTTTTATCTCCATCACAGTTTCCAAATTTACAAAAGTATCAAGGACATACGCTGATCACAACAGATGGCACAACCTTGCTTGGTGCAGATAACAAAGCTGGTATCGCAGAAATTATGACCGCCATGCATTACTTAATTGAAAATCCAGAAATCAAGCATGGAAAAATTCGCGTCGCCTTTACACCCGATGAAGAGATTGGCAGAGGGCCGCACAAATTTGATGTTGATGCCTTTGGCGCTTCCTATGCGTATACAATTGACGGAGGACCGCTCGGGGAGCTGCAATATGAAAGCTTCAACGCAGCAGGTGCGAAAGTATCCATTAAAGGAAACAACGTCCACCCTGGGACAGCGAAAGACAAAATGGTCAGCGCTGCGAAGATTGGGATGCTCTTCCATAACAAGCTTCCTTCTGATGAATCTCCGGAATACACAGAAGGCTACGAGGGATTTTTCCATCTCACGAAGTTTGTAGGAGAAGTCGAAGAAGCAGAGCTGCAATATATTATTCGTGATTTTGATAAAGACAAATTTAACGAACGCAAAGCACTATTTGAAAAAATAGCAAATGACTTAAAAGCCATTTACGGAGAAAACAGCATCAATCTCAAAATTCAAGATCAATATTATAATATGAGAGAAAAAATTGAGCCGGTGAAACATATTGTGGATATTGCCCATGAAGCAATGGAAAACCGCTCAGTGACACCTGTAATCGAACCGATCCGCGGCGGTACAGATGGCTCCCAGCTTTCATATAAAGGTCTTCCAACGCCAAACATCTTTACTGGTGGGGAAAACTTCCACGGTAAATATGAATTTATTTCTGTCGAGAACATGGTGAAAGCAACAGAAGTCATCGTTGAAATTGCCCGTCTATTTGAAGAAAAAGCATAGATATGTTTACAACCGTTCCTGTTCGGGAACGGTTTTTTAATAAAAGTTTACAATTTTCTGAAACTTTTATGACATTTATTCGTACTAATAGAGACAACCCCAGAAAAATTCTTCTTGACGAGTGCAATAACTGGAAATATAATAGTTAAAAACAACCAGTATTTTAGACCTAAATTAGCAGATCACCTAAACCTTAAGAACTAAACCGATTCTGCTGCATATTTTCAGTTATAAACATCACTCACCCTGTCTACACTTAAAGAATAGGATGAATTGGAGGAATGTCATATGATGATTTTATTGATTATCGCTTCACTTTGCTGCTACTTACTATTCTCTTTCAAAAAAGATAACCGCACACCAAAACGAAAAAGCGCAGAGCTTTCGGAGTTTGAAATCTTTCGTATGCGCCGCCACTACAACGGAAAACGACGTCACCCACTAAACGATGCACCTAAACAAGTATAAATCTGAAAAAGAGCCTCATATGGGGCTCTTTTGTGTGAGTACATAAAAAAAACGACCAGATTCATTGGTCGTTTCAGATTGTTGACAAAGGGCTAAAATGATCTTGATTTTAGCCCTTTGTCTTCTTTTCAGCGTGATAGAAAACCTTTGAAGTCTAGGAAGGGCAAGCACTGGAGCGGAGCGAATTGAACATTCGTGAGCACCAGCGCGCAGACCTGACAACGAATGCGAGGGTTTGTCTACACGCTGAAACGACCAGATTCATTGGTCGTTTTTCCTTTTATTTATACACCTTCGCAGGAACTTGAATCACAGGAATTCCTACATAGTAAGGTGAAATTTCATATGGCTGGAAGACAACAGCAATTCCCTTTTTCGTGAAGTAATACTGCGTGTTGTAGTTGATTTCAATGTCTCTTTTTTTCAGGTTCGCATAGAATTTACTTTTATGTTTCTTTGTATAATTATAGACATAATCTCTCACTTTCGTAAGCTTTTTCTTTGTTTTCACAACGTCTGTCAAGAACAGCTGCTTTGTCTTTTTCTTTGTTAACACATAGTTCATGCTGGAAACCATCGTATCTCCATGCATTCCACCATCATTCATGTAATCATAGTTTAAGATACTGAGCTTCTTCCCATTGTTAAATTTCGTTTTAAACGATCTCTCGTAAGTGATCTTCCCAAAGCCTTCCTTTTTCGCTTCGTCCTTTAAGAACAAGTACGTAGAATAAGAGAATGCGATATCTTCTTTTAAATCACGATTGATGGTTTTCATATGCGCCTTGCTTAGGTTTTTCACCTGTGCATATTTGAATGTTTTTTTCTTTTTATAATAGTGTGTGCTTACTTTTGCTTTTTTTGCTTGTTTGGCATCCGCAGATCCAACTGGCGCAAACAACGAAACAATCAGTGAAAAAATGATCAGACTGATCGTTAGGCCTTTTTTCATTGTCATAGTAAAAACCCCCATTTTTGTCTATTACCAATAGAGTATACCATGACAAAAGAACCAAAAAAAGCAGTATTTACATTTTATTCTTTCTTTTCCCACTTCGGGTTTGTTTACCGTTTTCATAAGTTCCTGTATGCTTAATGTAGAATGCTAGATGAAGTGTGGTGTTTATCATAGAAGAGAATATTTTTAGTCACATTCGGACGACGTTTCATAGTTTGTCTCCGACCCAAAAAAAGATTGCCAATTACATTTTAGAAAATCCTCAGAAAGTTGTGCTTCATTCCATTAGTGCACTCGCTGCTGAATGCAATACTAGTGAAACGACGATCTTTCGGTTTCTACGAAAAATTGGCTATGAATCGTACCAAGTGTTTCGTGTCCATGTCGCACAGGATATTGCAACCAATACGCCTCAATCCATATACGGTGAGATCGAGGCATCCGATAGTGTAGCTGACATTAAACATAAGGTCATAGAGTTAACAACAAACTCTATTCAAGATATGAAGCATATATTAGAAGACCAAGCCGTCACACAATTCATTGAACAAATGAAGCAGGCACATAAAACCGTCTTCTTTGGAGCAGGTGCATCCAGCTTTATTGCTGGAGATGCTTATCATAAATTCCTCCAGCTTGGTTTTGAAGTGAGTCTATGCAGTGATCCGCATATGATGAACATGATTGCTACTCACGCCACGGAACACGATTTTATCGTTGCGATCTCCCATTCAGGAGAGAGTAGAGAAATTCTTGATGCCGTGCAATTTGCTAAAGAAAAGGGAGCAAAGGTTGCCTCTATCACCAGCTATCCGAAATCAGAGCTCGCAAAGCGATCTGACTTTCATCTGCTCAGTTCTTCCAGGGAGACAACCTATCGATCTGACTCTATGATCTCCCGTATTAACCAGCTTGTAATCATTGATGTACTATACGTCGCCGCTGTTTTAGAACTAGGATCAGATGCCATTGAAAACGTGAAACAATCTCGATTAGCCGTAGCTAAAAATAAAACATGAACGCAAAAGGCCGGAGCTGATTCCGGTCTTTTTTTGTGACTTTTCTCATATTTTCCGTTGACACGTTCCTATCACGTCATGTACATTAAATGAACAATAGTTTATTTCCTACTATTAAAACAAAAATATAGTATATATACTAACAAAAGAAAAAGAAAGCGCTTTTTATAAGGGTTTTCTATATAGGAGGCGTTCAATGTGACAAAGAAAATTGGATTCATTGGATTAGGTATTATGGGAAAGCCTATGGCACTCAATCTATTAAAAGCCGGTCATACTGTGACTGTTTTCGATCTAAATGAGGAAGCGATTCGAGCGTTACAAGAAGCCGGAGCAAAAGGTGCTGTTTCAGCAGCTGATGCCGCTTCTGAAAGCGATATCATCATCACAATGCTTCCTAAAGGAGAGCATGTAGAGGCAGTTGTTGCAGGTGATCATGGCATTTTAACTACAGCTAAACCTGGCACTGTTGTCGTAGATATGAGCTCAATTTCCCCTGTTACTTCTAGAGCTTTAGCTGCTCTTACAAAACAGCATCAGGTGGAATTTATCGACGCACCTGTCAGCGGCGGAGAACCGAAGGCAATAGACGGAACACTTGCCATCATGGCTGGCGGCGAAGAAACCATCTTTGAGCAAGTGAAGGATGTCCTGCTTGCGATGGGCACAGAAGTTGTATTAGTTGGCACAAATGGAAGCGGAACAACAGCGAAGCTCGCCAATCAAATCATCGTCAACTTAAATATTGCCGCTATGTCCGAGGCGCTCGTTCTTGCCGCTAAATCGGGCATTGCCATTGACAAAATGTATGAAGCCATTCGCGGCGGGCTGGCAGGAAGTGCCGTTCTCGATGCAAAGGTCCCTCTCATCTTAGAACGAAACTTTGAACCAGGCGGACGTATCGACATCAACTTAAAGGATTTAACCAATGTGATGGAAACTGCTCATGATATCGGCGTTCCTCTCCCGCTTTCTAGCCAGCTGCTTGAAATCTTCCACGCCCTCAAAGCGGACGGAAAATCTGGGCTTGACCATGGCGGCATCGTTCAATATTACGAAAAAATGGCTCATGTCGAAGTGAAGAAAGGATGAGATGGTCATGAAGAAAAGCACTGACATACTGAATGCCATTCCGAAAGCGGATGCAAAGATCATTCAATCAGCACACGAACAAGCACTGAACAGCTTTCATCATAAAGTCATTGTATTAGATGATGATCCAACAGGGATTCAAACCGTACATAGCGTCTCTGTTTTCACCGATTGGTCAGAAGAAAGCATCGAAGCCGGTTTTCTTGAAGACAGCCGCATGTTCTTTATTTTGACCAATTCTCGCAGCATGACAGAGAAGGAAACGACTGCTGTGCACGAAACAATCGCTTCAACAATTGTGAAGGTAGCGGAACGGGTTGATCAGAATTTCATTATTGTCAGCCGAGGAGATTCCACTCTTCGTGGACACTTTCCTCTGGAAACTGAAGTACTCAGAACCACGATTGAACAACAAAGCTCCCGCCAATTCGATGGAGAAATCCTTCTTCCTTTTTTCCAAGAAGGTGGACGATTGACGATCAACAATATTCATTACGTCCAAGAAGGACACGAATTAATTCCTGCTGGTGAAACAGAATTTGCACGAGATCGCACATTCGGCTTTCAATCATCTCATCTCGGAGAATGGATTGAAGAAAAGTCAGACGGTTCGTTCACGAAAGAGAACACCACCTACATTTCGTTAGATGATCTACGGGCTTTACGAATTGATCAAATAAAAAAACAGCTCATGAGTGTGACCGATTTTAAAAAGGTGGTTGTAAACGCTGTGGACTATGACGATGTCAAAGTCTTTGTCACCGCTCTCATTAAGGCCATTCAAGCAGGAAAGCAACTCATGTTCAGAAGTGCGGCGGCACTTACAAAAGTTCTTGGCGGTATAGAGGATCGTGCCTTATTAACAAGACATGACTTGATACAAGAACAAAGCCCGCACGGTGGTCTCATTATGATTGGTTCTCATGTGAAGAAGACAACAGATCAATTAAAAGCGCTTCAACAAAATAAAGAGGTAGCTTTTATTGAGTTTAATACACATCTCGTGCTGGAGCCTGAACTATTTCATCAAGAAATTGACCGCGTGATTCAGCAAACTGAGGCATTATTAGCATCTGGTCAATCTGTGGCGGTTTATACAAGAAGAGAACGGCTTGATCTTGGGGATGATCGTCAGGAGGAAGAATTAAAGCTCTCTGTAAAGATTAGTGATGCTGTGACAAGCATTGTCCAGCGTCTCACAATTCGCCCTAAGTATCTCATTGCCAAAGGTGGCATTACCTCCAGTGATATTGGAACTAGAGGACTTCACGTGAAACGCGCAACTGTGGCAGGGCAGATCAGACCAGGCATTCCCGTTTGGCAAACAGGCGAAGATAGTAAATTCCCTTTCATGTCTTATGTGATTTTCCCGGGAAATGTTGGTTCAAGGGATACGTTAAAAGAAGCTGTAGACATACTTGAAGGATAAAGCATAGGGGGCGTTTTCGCGCTCCCTTATGCACCACAAAGGAGGAAAGATCATGTCGTTAGTGTTTATCGGACTTGGCGTTTTATTATTGCTTTTACTCATGGTTGTCTTTAAGTTAAACGCTTTCATATCTTTGATTATTGTTTCTTTAATTGTTGCTGTTTTAGAAGGAATGTCTCCGCTTGAAGCGATTGCTTCCGTCGAAAAAGGACTCGGCAGTACGCTCGGGCACCTCGCACTTGTTCTCGGTTTTGGGGCGATGCTTGGTAAATTGATGGCTGATTCTGGCGGAGCTCAGCGTATTGCGATGACACTCATTGACCGATTCGGTATTGGAAAAATTCAATGGGCAACGATGCTGACGGGATTTGTGATCGGAATTGCTCTATTTTATGAAACCGGATTCATTATCTTAATTCCACTAGTCTTTACGATCGCACAAGCTGCAAGACTACCTGTGCTTTATGTGGGTATGCCGCTCGTCGCTGCACTCATCACCACACATGGCTTCCTCCCTCCTCACCCAGGGCCGACTGCCATTGCAAATGTATTTCAAGCAAACATGGGACAAACCTTATTAGTTGGGATTATTTTAGCGATTCCTGCTGTTTTAATAGGCGGACTTCTCTTTACGAAACTATTTAAAAAAGATCAGTTGCACGCACATATTCCAAAGAACTTATTTAATCCAAAGGAATTTACAGAAGAAGAAATGCCAAGCTTCGGCATTAGCATTTTCACCGCTGTTTTGCCTGTATTGCTCATGACATTCAGAGCAGTTTTAGAAATTTTCTTCCCGTCCTCCCCATTACTGCCAACCGCTGAGTTTTTAGGTGAACCGGCGATTGCACTGTTAATCTCCGTGCTCCTTGCTATCTACACGTTTGGACTTGGCAGAGGCAAGAGCATGCAGGATGTGATGAAATCGATCACAGATTCTATCGGTTCTATTGCCATGATTTTATTAATTATTGCAGGTGGCGGCGCCTTTAAACAGGTGCTCATTGATAGCGGGGTTGATCAATACATTGCAGGAATCATGCAAGGAAGCACGCTTTCTCCACTGCTTCTCACATGGCTGATTGCTGCGGTCCTTCGTGTATCTTTAGGATCAGCCACCGTCGCCGGTCTCACAGCGGCTGGCATTTCTGCTCCTTTGATTGGATTGACAGGTGTGAGCCCAGAATTAATGGTGATCGCAACAGGTGCCGGCAGTATTACGTTCTCTCACGTGAATGATGCGGGTTTCTGGATTTACAAAGAATACTTTAACCTGTCCATGGCCCAAACCTTTAAAACGTGGACATTGATGGTGACCGTTCTTTCACTTGTCGGACTAGCGGGTGTTCTCGTCGCTGATTTGTTCATGTAGAAAATTAACTGTAAAAACCATTGACTTTCTCTCGGAAAAGTTGAATAATTATGTTTATTAAGAAAATTGAATCAAAGGTAACCTTATTAAGAGTGGTGGAGGGACTGGCCCTGTGAAACCCGGCAACCGCTGTTCCTCGGAACAGAATGGTGCTAATTCCTTAAGCAAGCAGATGCTTGTTTGAAGATAAGGCAGAGTTCTCTCAGTATATGATGCTCTTCCTTATCCAAGGAAGAGCTTTTTTATTTGATTTTTAACCTTTAGAAAGAAGGGATTCAGCATGACACAAGTACAAACCATTGGAAAGAAAACAACGAAACCGCCATTTCGCGCAGATCAAGTAGGCAGTTTACTTCGTTCAGAACGTATCAAGGAAGCACGCAAGCAAAAAGCAGACGGCACACTGACAGCAGAGCAGCTCCGACAAATTGAAAATGAAGAAATCACTCGTATTGTTGAGAAGCAAAAGGAAATTGGATTAGAGGTTGTCACAGATGGCGAATTCAGACGTGCTTGGTGGCATTTTGACTTTCTTGAGGGGCTCGATGGGGTCGAAGGATTTGAAGCGGATCAAGGTATTCAATTCCACAATACGACGACAAAAGCACGGGGCATCAAAGTAACGGGCAAAATTGATTTTACAGATCATCCAATGCTGGAGGATTATCGATTCCTTCACAGCATCGCTGGGGATCATACGGCTAAAATGACGATTCCAAGTCCGAATATGCTCTTTTTCCGTGGAAAGCTTGAAGAAGGAGTATACGACAGCCTAGAGGCATTCCACCATGATGTGGCACAGGCGTATAAGAAGGCCATCCGTGCTTTTTATGATGCAGGCTGCCGCTACTTGCAGCTGGATGATACAGCATGGGCCGTGTTCTTTTCTGAAAAAGGGCATGAACAAATCAAAGCCTTTGGCCGAGAAGAAGATGAACTGCGTGAGTCATTTGCGAAAACAATCAATGAAGCAGTTGCCGATCGTCCAGAGGATTTGGTGATCACTATGCACATTTGCCGTGGTAACTTTAAATCGACGTGGGCAGCTGAAGGCGGTTATGAAGCAGCGGCAGAAACGATTTTTGACGGCTTAGATCTGGATGGTCTCTTTTTAGAATTCGACGACGATCGTTCTGGCGGTTTTGAACCCCTTCGCTATGTGAAGAACCCAAACCTCCAAATCGTACTAGGGCTTGTCACTTCAAAATATGGTGAGCTTGAGCCTGCTGAACAGATTAAAAAACGAATCAAGGAAGCAGCTCAATACGTTGACATTAACCAGATTTGCTTGAGTCCGCAATGCGGGTTCGCCTCAACGGAGGAAGGCAATTTGTTAACAGAAGAGCAGCAATGGGAAAAGCTTCGTCATGTGATTGAGATTGCAGATCAAGTGTGGACTTCATAGTCCCCTTGACGAAAAAAAGACAAACCGCAGTATGAACGGTTTGTCTTTTTTCTTTTATGCATCTAAATGATTACCATTTGTCGCAATCACTTGTTTATACCAATCGAAGCTTTTCTTTTTCTTTCTATCTAATGTACCTTTTCCTTCGTTATCACGGTCGACATAAATGAAGCCGTAGCGTTTTTTCATTTCAGCTGTTGATGCGCTGACAAGGTCAATTGGGCCCCAGCTTGTATAACCCATCAAGTCTACTCCGTCTGCAATGGCTTCTCTCGCCTCTAGCAAATGGCTTCTGAGGTAATCAATTCGGTAATCGTCTTGAATGGAACCGTCTTCTTCTACTTGATCGACAGCTCCCAATCCATTTTCTACGATAAACAATGGTTTTTGGTAGCGGTCATATAGTTGGTTTAGTGTTGTACGAAGTCCTTTTGGATCAATTTGCCAGCCCCAATCACTTGCTTCTAGATAAGGGTTTTTCACGCCTTCAAATAGGTTACCACCAGTCACTTGTCCAAGAATCTCTGGATCTGTACTTGTCACAAAGCTCATGTAATAGCTGAAGCCAATATAGTCCACTGTATGGTTTCTTAGGATGTCTTCATCACCATCTTGGATCTCAATATGAATTCCATTTTCGCGGAAGTATCGTTTCATGTAACCTGGGTAGTAGCCTCTTGCCTGTACATCTGAGAAGAACAATGTTTTACGATCTTGATCAATCGCTGCAAACATATCTTCTGGTCTTGAGCTGTACGGATAAGTTGTCATCGCTGCGATCATACAGCCGATTTTCGCATCAGGAATGATTTCGTGTCCTGCTTTGACAGCTAAAGCACTTGCAACAAATTGGTGATGCGCTGCTTGATATTGAATGCTTTTCTCGTCTTCGCCCTCTTCAAATACAAGTCCGCCACCAGTGAAAGGCGCATGTAACACGACGTTGATTTCATTAAAGGTCATCCAATATTTCACTTTGTCTTTATAGCGAGTAAACAACGTTTTCGCGTATGTTTCATAAAGATCGACAAGCTTACGGTTTCTCCAACCACCGTAGTTTTTCACAAGTGCAAGCGGCATTTCATAATGAGAAATCGTGACAACTGGTTCAATTCCATACTTATGCAGTTCATCAAATACTCTGTCATAAAAAGCAAGACCTGCTTCATTTGGTTCAGCATCGTCGCCATTTGGGAAAATACGTGGCCAAGAAATGGATAGTCTGAAGCATTTGAATCCCATTTCTGCAAAGAGTGCAATATCTTCTTTATAACGATGGTAGAAGTCAATCGCATCATGATATAAGTTCAAGTCTTTCATTGATTCATCGAATGGATGCATAATACCGTGCGGTGATACATCAGCTGTCGATAAGCCTTTTCCATCTTTATTATAAGCACCTTCAATTTGGTTGCCTGCAACAGCGCCGCCCCATAAGAAACCTTTAGGAAATGTTTTTTCTAACTTGTTCATGTTGAATGCCCTCCTCGTTTTCTTCTACACTGACTGTGAGCAGTGTCTCTTGTACTGAAATCGTGCCTTCTGTTTTCGCATCAACTTGTGCAAAATCGTTTGTGTTGGTCACAATAATTGGTGTGGTGACATCATAGCCTTCTTGCTGAATGCCCTCGATATCAAATTCAACGAGCACATCTCCTGCTTGAACAAGATCACCTGACTCTACATGACTTGTGAAATGCTTTCCGCCAAGCTTCACCGTATCAATTCCAACATGTATGAGAAGCTCTGTGCCTTGGTCACTCTTTAAGCCAATGGCATGCTTCGTTTGGAAAATGGTTTCAACCTTGCCATTGAATGGTGCTACTACACGTCCAACTGTTGGGACAATGGCTGTACCTTTACCCATGATTTCATTTGAGAATGTTGCATCATTTACTTGATTTAGCGGCTTTAGTTGACCTTCAAGCGGGCTTTGTACCACTTCATTTTGAAGTGCTGCTGTGTCTTTCTTTTCTTCTGGTTTGTCTGCTTTTGTATCATCTTTCACTGGTACATCTTTGAATCCTAGAACAAGTGTCATGATGGTTGCTACAACAAAACCGATGACTAATCCAATGATGGAGTAGACAAATGTTGGGCCAATGAATGTTGGGAGACCCGGGAGACCTGCTGATCCAGATATCACATATGATTTTACTTTAAAGATCGACATGAACACGCCGCCTGCTGCTGCACCAATAAGGGCTGCAAGGAACGGTTTTTTCAATCGCATGTTCACACCATACATAGCAGGTTCAGTAATACCCATTAATGCAGTGATACTTGTAGACATCGCCAATGATTTGAATGTTTTGTTTTTTGATCTTAAGAAGACACCGAATGCTGCGCCTGCTTGTGCCATATTTGCTACAAACATCATTGGAAGAATGAAGTCAAAACCGTTTAACGTAATATTGTTGATCATGATTGGAAGTAGTGCATAGTGCATACCCGTAATGATCAATGGTGACATGAAGCCGCCGATCAAGAATCCAGCCAAAATACCTGCATGTTTGAACAATAAATCAATTCCACCTGAAAGGCCATTTCCGATAATCCCACCAAGCGGTCCTACTGCGATAAGCATAATTGGTACTACGACAAGAAGTGTGACCGTTGGAACAAGGATGATCTTCAATGATTTTGGGCTATATTTTTCCGCGAATCTTTCAACATATGAGCCGAGCCAGATGGTGAGTAGAATCGGAATGACCGATGAAGAGTACACAACGGCAACCACTGGTAGCCCTAGAAATTCTGTATTTCCTGCGCCTAGTAAAGCCGTTAACTGCGGGTGCAGTGCGGCGGCTGCAATGGCAGCGGCGATATACTGATTTGTGCCAATTTTTTTGGCTACGCTTACAGCAAGCAGAATCGGTAAGAAGTAAAAGGCTCCGTCGCCGATAGCTGTTAAAATTGCATATGTGCTGCTTTTATCCGATATCCACTGGAACGTAAGCATGAGTGCCAAGATCCCTTTGATCATACCGGCACCAGCAATGGCTGGAAGAATCGGTGTGAAGACACCAGAGATAAAATCGAAAAGCTTAGATATCACATTTTGTTTTGACGCTTCTTCTGTACCGCCTGACTTTACATCTGTTGACAGTCCTGAGTCAGCAATCATCGCTTGATAGACATTTGAAACATCATTGCCAATAATGACATGATATTGACCTCCGCTTTGATTCACACCCATGACGCCGTCTGTTGATTGCAGCTTCTCCTTATCCGCTTTGCCTTCATCGTATAAGTTGAAGCGAAGTCTTGTCATACAATGCGTGACTTGCTTAACATTCTTTTCACCGCCGACAAGCTCTAGAACTTCTTTTGCTGTTTGTTTGTGGTTCATTGTATTACCCTCCAATCGTTGATTAAATCATGATATAGAAAAAACCTAAACATCCATTAATGTCCGAAAAATAGCGATTCAGACATTAATCGATATTTAGGTTTTGCCTGCTTAACCAGTAACAATCCTTCATAGCGATTGATCGTTATTTAATTTTTATAAGTCTTTGGATATAAAAAAACCTAAATCATGCCTTATCAAAGATAGGGACAATGATTTAGGTTTTGCCTGCTTGACCAGTAACAATCCTAAAAGATTGTGGGTTATTTCGTTTATAGTTATAAATTATCATGTTAATTTTATGATGTCAACGCTTTCTTTTTAAATTTATTTTCTTTTTATCACTCTGTCGATATGCAAAGTTAAATATAGCATCTCATCTTCTATGAGACTTCGGTTGTGTTCTTTTTGAACATAATCGTTAATTTTCTCAGCACATTGGAAAGCTGCAGTGTTTTTCTCTTTTACGACCTCATACAGGAATTCATTTTGATTTTCCATTTGTGTTTCGTTAAACAGACGCTGTCCAAAAAACTTCAAATGCGTGACAAAACGGAAATAGTTTAATGATTCCTCGTCTAAATCAATTTGAAAGTGATACTTGACGATATTTAAAATATCTTGAATGAGTTTGGTAATTTGAATCACGTTCGGCATTTCTTCATTGAGCTCTGCATTGACAATGTGCATCGCAATAAAACCGGCTTCATCCTCAGGAAGATGAATGTTGAGCTTGTCCTGAATAATCCGAATCGCTTCTAAACCACACATAAACTCATCTTTATACAACCGCTTAATTTCCCAGAGCAAGGCATTTTTGATGTCCATTCCTTTTTGATGACGTTCAATAGCAAAGGTGATATGATCTGTCAGTGTCACATAGATGCTGTCATTCAAATTTTTATTAAGGGTTGTTCTCGCATGATCAATAATCGCCTCACACACTTGCATATACTCGATTGGAATATCATAAAGCAGGGTTTTGAATTTTTCTGATATATCTTTATTTTGAATGGAAAATACTTTCTCAATACGTTCTTCGTCAATCGGGTCTCCACTTTTCTTTTGAAAAGCGATCCCTCTGCCCATAATGACCAGCTCATGCTGCTCGTCATCATACGCACTGACCACATTATTATTGATTACTTTCGAAATGATCAATTGATACCCCCCAGTACATTCCGCTTTTTCGAGCATCTCATTGTTGATTGATATGTCATGTTATTATTATTTTCAAAAAAGAGGACTTTAAGATGATTTTACATTTTTTTTTGATACGGTCAACTAGAAAGAATGACATATTACCTCTCAAAAATGACGAAATAGGGGCAAAAAAGTCTAAAAACATACACAAAAACACTCTATAAAGAGTGTTTTTTACAAAATTAGGAGCAATCCCAATTATAGACGACATTCTCGAAATTTTTTCGTTTGAGGTCTTCTGGTTTGATAAAAAAGTTGGCGATTCCGCAATCTCCCCACAACATGTCCACTTCATCATCTGAGTCGATTTGTAATAACAGAACGGTATGTTCCTGGTCTTCGTAGGTACGCGGGTCCTCTTGTGTAAAGCCTGGATATCCACCCAATTTGTGACCAAAGCCACTCTCTGTCTCATAAAATTCATCTAACAAGGCATCTGCTTCATCTCCATCAATACCTTCTATATCTTCGAATAGGTCCCAGCTTCGCTTACCTGTGATTTTCTCAAAGCGGAAATCTTCTACACTAATCGTTTCACTTGATCGTTCACCTGTAATGGCGCCTTCCTTCGTTACAGGAAAATAAAAATCATCAGGAATTTTCACAAAAGAAAAATCAGTCAACAACTCTTCTTCTGCCAAGAAAGGTTCCTCAATAAATTTGATCCGAAAATCTTTTTGCTCTGTTTTTTGGTCAATATTCATCCCATAAAGATCATCATGCACAGAAATAAAAATTTGCAGAAGTCCTGTTTCTGGATAATCCTTCAGCTTCGGCAGCTGGCCAAAATTAATTTGTGCCAAAAGCTTCATAGGGTGTCCTTCACCATCAACTGGATATTCATCGTTTTTAGGGAAGTAAGGATCACCTGCAATTTTGCTGTCGTATGGTCCTGTTTTTCCTTGTTTCATCTTTAGTTGAATCGTTGGCTGTTCCGTTTGATCTAACATTTTACGGTAAGGTGCTATGATTTCTTGCAGCTTCGCTGATTGTGTCACGATGGTCTTCCTCCTTATGAATAGGTCTACTGACCAGGGTAGTATCTCTTTTTCTATCATACAGAAGTGTACACTGCCTGTCAGCGATCAATCGGTCAATATCCTAACAAGTTCCTTACCTTAAAACGAAAAAAACCTCCGATTGATCTGGAGGTTGTGGTCGATCTATTTTTTATTTCACTTGATAATTCACTAAGTCTTCTGCGAGTGATTTCATCGTTTCATTTGTTTCATGGAGACCTTCAATAATTTTTGTGAACGTGCCTACAAGCTCTGCTTGATGCTCAGAAGAAGCGACAATTTGTGCTATTTCTTCTTCCATTCCTTTAATCGACCCCTGTACATCTTTTAGCGCTGTTTCAATATCAGTCGTCGCTTGTTTGGCGTGAGTTGACAGCTTTCTCACTTCCGTTGCGACCACTCCGAAGCCTGCTCCTGCTTCACCTACTCTTGCAGCCTCAATTGATGCGTTGAGTCCAAGTAAGTTCGTTTGATCAGAGATACCTTTGATAAGATTGGACACTTGATTGATTTTAGAGGAGTTTTCTACAGTGGTTTTCGTGTTTTGTAGAATTTGTTCACTTGTCGCTTGTAGTTCCTCTGAATGTGCAGCAACTTGCTGTACCATTGCGACTAGTTTTTCGGAAGCTTCGTTGCTCTCTGTCATGATGTCATCTAATCGTTGTTGATTGGTCTGATCATAGGCAACGCAGAAAGCAGCGACTACTTGACCCGCTTCATCTTTAATTGGAACGGCTACAATATCCATTGGAATCCCGTATACTTCTTTCGGAATTTGAATAAACGATGGCTCTCTCCCATTTTTCAACATAGAAAAGTTTTCGAACCCTGGAGCTACGATATCCCCAGCTTTAAACCCTAGGTCAATGTTTCCATGTTGCTGATAATAAAGAACCTTCTCTTTCCCTAAAACAGAAAAGGTTAGTTGCTCTCTCATAGCTAGTCCAATGATTGGTAAAGCGTCTATTATGTTATCAATTCTCTGTGACATTCGCTCACGTTCATCCTCTCTTTTTCTCAGTACATCCTCTTTATCGGTTCGTTATAAGGTCTATTACAGCCTGTAATGTGCACTAATATCAATCAAATGACCTAAGACATATAAAAAGCCCACATTCTATCAAGAGAATGTGGGTGTTTTTAAAAAAAAAGGACATGCATATCAAAATACTGATACCGATGAGCAAAAGATACATATAGTCGATCCACGAAGTGCTGATGACATGATAATACGTCCGCTCTCTCTCACCCGTGAAGCCTCTTGCTTCCATCGCAATGGCCAACCGTTCTGATTTTCGTACGCCCTGTGTAAAAAGAGGAAGTGCATAACGCATAAAGGCTTTCCAGCTGTTTTTTTGCTTATAGCCTCTGATTTTATGTGCCGCCTTCATTTGCTTTAATTCACTTTGAAATAACGGAATAAACCGGAAGCCAGCAAGCATTCCATACGCCCATTTTGGCGACATTTTGCACTGATGAATGAGGCTCATCATAAATGCTGTCAAATCTGTTGTGGACGTAAACAGGAGACCAAACGTCACAAAGCCAAGCATTCTGAGAGCGATGGTGAGTCCATTTCTTAAACTCTCCTCTGTCATATGGAACCATGCCCATTTCCAAACAGTATGATCCCCCTTGCCAAAGGCCGCCATCATCCAAAACACGAGAATAAAAAAAAGCAGATAAGGGACAAGTCTTGTGAAAAGATACTTCAAATTCCATCCGCCTAAAACAAGTCCAATACCAAGTGCAAACAGCCAGATGATGAAGGTTGTTTTAGGATCAGATATCGCCATGAGACAACACATCGCAAGTAGATGAGTGAGTAATTTGATGACTGGATTCACAGTGGAAAGAAAGGAATGATTACTTTGCAATCGTCAGCACGTCCTTTCTTTCAGCCACATAGCGATAATGCAACGGGGTTCTCAGCTGATAAGCATTGACAAGTTCCCGATTTGAAAACAAATCATAAGGCGTGCCATCATACACATGCTTTTCTTGATGAAAAAGAAGCACTTGATCGGCACACTCATCGACAAGGTCCATATCATGTGTGACCATTAAAATAGTGGTGCCTTGGCGTTGACGATCTTTCAAGCGCCTGATTAATTCCTTCGCTGTTCTTTCATCCTGCCCGAAAGTCGGCTCGTCTAACAATAGGACATCCTGATCAAAAAGGAGCATTGTAGCCACACTCAATCTTCTTTTTTGACCTAGGCTTAAAGTGAAAGGATGAGCTTTTGCATGCTTTTCTAAACCGAACTCTTTCAATAGCTGAACTGTTTTTTCTTGCACAACGGATTCTTGCCAATTACGCTGCCTTCCACCAAATGCAATTTCATCGAACACTGTATCTTGTATGAATTGAAGCTCCGGATTTTGAAACACAAAGCCTGCCTTTTCATATAGTTCTCGGTCTGACCACTTTTTAAGGAGTGTCTCTTTTAAAAAAATGTGGCCTTTTTTCGTTGGCTCTAAACGAACCAAATGTTTAAGACATGTGCTTTTTCCGCTTCCATTTTCCCCAATGATCGCCACCCATTCCCCTGCTTTGATATCAAGCTGAAGATCACTCATAATCCTCTTTTTCCCGTAGCTTAATTGAAGATCTTCTGAACGAATGATGGTCTCCCGCTTAGTCGACGGCACTTTTTCATTCTGCTTCTTTCTTGCTTCAAAGGTTTGCATAAGCTTGTGACTCATTGGATGAAATGGATCTTGAAGGATCGTAGACCATTTCTCGGGAAATAATTTCGGCCTCCAAATTCCTGCCTCTTTCATTTCTTTTTCATATGTCGTCAATACATCTTTTGGAGACCCATCTGCTAAGATGCTGCCTTGATCGTCTAATAAAATCACCCGGTCCATCCATTCAATGACCCCATCTAGCACATGCTCTACAAAAATCATGGTTTGTCGCTGATCAGCTGCAAGCTGCTGTAGAAGCTGAAATATCTCCATTCTTCCTGCTGGATCAAGCTGTGCGGTCGGTTCATCAAAGAACAGCACATCTGGCTCTAACGCTAGTAAACAAGCAAGCGCCAATCGCTGCTTCATGCCGCCAGATAATGTGTGGATGTCTGTATTGGGATCGACATCAAGTTGGACTTTTTGCATGAGCTGCTGAATGATGCCAGCCATCTCGTCACGAGGGACAGAACGGTTCTCTAAGCTAAAGGCAATTTCTTCATTGACGCGATGCATACAAAACTGGGAATCAGGGTCCTGAAACATGACGCCTGTATGTCTTTGCAATATCACTTCGCCCTGCATGTCCGCTTCTAAATGTTCTGGAATGATGCCAGCCAGAACGGAGATGAGCGTGGATTTACCGCTGCCGCTTGGTCCTAAAATAAGCACCTTTTCACCTTTTTGAATGGAAAGAGAGATTTGATGCAACACGGGCTGAGGCTGTTCATAAAAACGGACAGTGAGATTATTGCACGCGAGAAATGAATCCATGCTGTTCACCTTTGTTTCGTTTTTCTTTCATGATGGCATATTGATTCAATACACCGGTTTTAGATAATGCGTCCACCACTACTTTTGCTAAACATCCGCCCAGTATCATTCCGCTGATGATTTGAGTCATCAGTGTGATGAGTAAAACTTGAGGCGTGTAATAACCAAAGCCATTCGCAACGAGGCTGTAAGTCATTGCTCCAACAGCTGCAAAGGCACCTGACAGCATCAGTGTCCACATGCGATATCGTTTATAACCAAAAAGAGCAAAAGCAATTTCTGCCCCAAGCCCTTGGCATACACCAATCAGCAGGGCTGCAAGACCGAAGTGGCTGCCTGTTAGTAATTCCACTGCGGCAGCGGCTGTTTCTGCAATCAGGGCAGCTCCCGGCTTTTGGATGATATACGCGACGATTGGACTGGCAATCACCCAAATGCCAAACATGATGTTGCCTCCTGCTGGGCCAACAAGTGCTGTAATGGGTAAGTAAAGTGTGGACCACCCTAAATAGATGACACCACATGCTACGGATAAAATGACAGCAAGGACAACTTCCTTCATCTTCCATGTCATGATGAATGCACCTCCAATGGAACTGGCCAATCTTCCACCGTAAACGCCATATCCCAAAACTTGTACTCAAGCTGACAGCTTAGGATAAAGTGCTGTTTCATTTTTTCCTTTTCCTTCTCACTTGCTGCTTCCGCCAGCTGATCGAGCCGCTTGCAAAGCTCTACTGTAATAGAGTCGGTTAACCCTCCATAAAATGTGATCCACTCATAAAAAGGATGTGATGGGTCAGGCTGCACATCTGTGAGCATTCGTTTCCCAATTTCCCAATATGTCCAAGGGCATGGAAGCAGGACAGCGATGATTTCTCCAAGCGTGCCTTCCTTGGCAACTTGCAGCATATAATGAATATAGTGATGAGCACTCGGAGCAAGCGGGGCACCTTGGAGCTCATCATATGATACACCTGCCACTCGGCAAAGATTTTGATGAGGGTGTGTCTCACTATCTAGTACAAACGCAATCTGCTGATGGAAAAAGGCAATATCTCCTTTGTCTGTACATCTGCTAAGAGCCGCTGCATAAATTTTAATAAAAGCATGTAAATATTCTGCATCTTGTTTGACGTAATGAATGATCTGTTCCTTTTCCAGCTTTCCTGCTGCCAGCCCTCTGACAAACGGATGCTGATAAATGGCTTCAAATAATGGTTCTGTTTCTTCTCTTAATTGCGCTGAAAACGTCATAAAAAAAGCCTCCTCTTCTTCAGTTGAATAAATGAAAAAGCCACCCCAAATGGAGCGGCCTTCTTATCGATTCAATAATGAATAAGACGAGGTCCAGCTCCACTTCCCTCCGCTAGTACAAACTAGATCAGGTTCAAAGGGTCCAAGATTTTCTCTTGTCTCAGTCATACATGACTCCCCTAGTGGACTTTTGTCATTTAATTATCTTTACTCTACACATGTAGAGATTTGCTGTCAACCGCCTTTCTTAATTCAACGTTCTGATCGTAGGCAGCTTTTCGATCCCTGCAGCATAGTAAAAATTAAGGACACTGAAGAAATCAATTGGTTTTCCCGTTTTCAAATCAACAGCTAAAATATGATCGCCGTAATTTGTCATATCATCAATATCTAAACGCCTTGGCGTTGTCTTTCCAAGTGTATCAACAAAGCTACTATGGTAGTATTGTCCGCTAGCAAACGATGATTCATGATACATAAATAACGTCTCCACATCTAAGTAGACGAGAATGACCTCAGATGAACTCGCATAAGGAGAAGAGTACGATACTGGTGCCGAAATTCTTTTCACTTTCACACTTTCAACAGAATGGGTTCTCTGATCATATTTTCCGTCATAGGAGAAATAAAATACACGCTCCCATTTATAATCGGCGGTCTTAGATTGTTTGTTATACACTTTTGTACCATTAGCGAAAACATCCCCATTCGCATACTCAGCTACAAAGTATTGCAAGGTTGAGGAGAGGGAAACAGCCCCAGTGAAATTGGGTGGGTTTTTTGCATTCACTTGTAACGTGTAAGAGTCTCCGAAATTTCCACCGCTTGTGATACCGAATGCGTAGTCACCTGCTGGTAAATTGGTCAAACCAAGGAGACTGCCTGCTGGCTGAATCAAGTCCGTCGGATAAGCTTGTCCAGTTTCATAATCAACAACAAATAATTGTACGAAATAATCGGGATTTGAAGAGGTAATTCGGCTGATGAGTGCCTGAGGTGAAGTCGTACTTAACAACCATAAATCGACTGGGTCATCCTCTGATAAGACAACCGATTGGTTGATGGCTAGTCCATCAATGGAGCGAACGGAAGATGTACGCATCTTACCATCTTTAGCGGCTTTTCGTTTGATACTGATTCCATTTTTCTTATCTACTTTAAAAGATTTTTTTAGCTGCTTCTTTTGGATAGCGGTTCCTTCATCCTGTTTCAAAAACGAGTCTTGCACTTGCTGAATGGCTTTTTCCGTCAGTGGTGACAATTTCCCATCTGATTTCGGTGCTTCTTCTGCTTTTAATACTGGTGAAAATAAACCTGTTGTGACGAGTAGAATGGATAATAAAGCTACAGTGATTTTTCCATATAATGCTCTCACAGGAACATCCCCTTTTTCCTCAATTGGGTTTTTTACCCTGTGAATATTTTACCATTATTTCATTCATTGTTATGGTCTTTTTTAGGAAATCTTTATGACAAAAAACCAGCCGTATTTGCTACGACTGGTTTTTTGATCACTTTATGAAATGGTTTTAACAAACAGGCGTGCTGTTTCTGCACTAGAACCTGGGTTTTGTCCAGTAATGATTTGTCCGTCAACTACAGCGTATGGTGCAAAGGCATCTCCTTTTTCAAACGCTGCCCCTTGCTCACGAAGTTTTGTTTCCAATAAAAATGGAACTTTTGATGTCAGCTGAACAGCTTCCTCTTCTTCGTTTGTGAAGCCTGTGATTTTTTTACCTTCGATAAATGATTTGCCATCTTGATCCTTCACATCAATGAATGCTGAAACGCCGTGACAAACAGCTCCGACTGCACCATTTTTGTTTGAAATAGCTAAGATTGCATCGGCTACCAGTTGATTAGACGCAAAATCGATCATTGGGCCGTGTCCTCCCGCAAAGAAAATGCCATCATAATCAGCTGGGTTCACATCTGTAAGCGCCTTTGTGTCTTGAAGTAATTCATATACATCTTCATATTGCGCTGGAACACCTTCTGGAATTGAATTTTTATCAATAGGGACAGTTCCACCTTGAATAGAGACAATTTGAACGTCTAGTTCATTTTCTTTAAAAATATGAAATGGCTCTGCCAACTCTTCTAGCCATAAGCCTGTTGGATGTCCGTTCATTTCTGAACTGCTTGTCGATACTAATAACACTTTCTTACTCATCTTGATCATCCTTTCGATTTATCATGTTTTCATTTTACATTTTGCACAATTAAATATCAAACAATTGAACTTCGTTGCAACTCTTTATGGTATACCCGATTTTCTAAAAAATATGGCATGTCATCAAATCTAATCAATATGTCACATTCTATTGGTAGGGAATTTCATGTAAAATTGTCATTGAGTGATATCATATGAGGGTAAGATGGATAGACCTCACGGATGTGAGGGGACTTTTAAAGGAGTGGAAAAGAGATGAAAACCTATTCGATTGTGATGATCATCATCACGCTCTGTATCATATTGGCCGTCTTTTTGATGAACTTAACAGGGGTCATGTATGGGAAAATTATTTTGGCTGTTGCCGTTGCACTATGTCTGACATCTATTATTCGTCTAATGGGTCTTCGAAAAAGATAAAAGCCGCCCTTTACTCGGGCGACTTTATTTACGGTTAAATTGCCAGGATAAGCGCAATTAATGCAAGAAGCGCTGGTACTCCTTGCTTGACGATGATTGATTTATTAGAGGTCACACCGCCAAATACCGCAGCGATGATCACGCAAAGAATGAAAAATAGCTGAATCATATATCCAACAGTATTCGATCCGAGAATGAGCCCCCAAATCAGTCCTGCAGCTAAAAACCCGTTATAAAGCCCTTGATTGGCAAACATCACTTTTACATTTGGATCCTTTTGCAAGTGTTCTGGCAGCTTAAAGGATCTCTTTGCCATCTTTGATTCCATAAAAAACATTTCTAACAACATAATGACAAGGTGTTCTAATGCGACAATTCCTACTAGTATTATTGCTAAAATATTCAATTTAGTTAATTCCTTTCTGATAGACGATCACGAATCTCTATTTTATCCGTGTATAAATCAAAGTCTTGTATTAATTCAAGCGCTTCAGTAAAGCGGCTTTGTGGAATGTCTTTCATTTTTCTCACACCAAACTCCTTTTTAATAAAAGCCATGATGGTATTGATATGAAGCTTACCGTGACCATCATACTCGAAATGGCTGCAAAAAGTCTGCATCGTCCCTCTTATCACCTTTAATTGCTTAGCAGTGACACAACTCATTGGTAACGCTCATCCTTTCCTTAGTTTTAACAGCTAAAAAGAACCATGTATGAAAGAAAAACCTTCCAATCTCTATTATATAATGATTTCATTCGGATATCAAAATAAAAAAGAACAGACATTCGACCAAAAAGCCGTCCTTTTCATCAAAAACAGTTTATTACCATATCAAAAAGCCGGATTCAATGGTAGAATCCGGCTTTCTGTTTAGTTACTTTTAGAAATTAATACCTTTCCAACAGAACGATCCTTACTTTGTCCAACAACTTTAAAGGATAGACCGTATGTTGGGACATCACGCCCTGCATCTGGATTATTTGGATTCACATAATTCTTTTTATCACTAAATGTACGAGTCGGGCGAATATAGCGATCTACCAACGTTAAGCCAGTTGTCGCTGTATAATCAATATCGAGCTTCGTACTTGGATTCAAAGAAAATGCTGCATCATGTACTTGGAAACCTGTGGCTGCAATGGAGCCGTCACTCCACTTCAATACTTGCTGATCCGCATCTACTACCCCAAGGAAACCGTTCCCTGGGTGTTTTCCTACCCAGTTATCACTGTAGGATTGATCGACATACCACACGACCAAACCGTTATTATAGCTCATGAGGCTTGCCCCGCGTTTGATATGCTTTAACCCTTTATCGACGTCAGCATATGAGCGCCACTCTAGTAAATAGTATTGTGCTGCATATTGTTTTCCATTCGATTTCGAGAATCCGTTAAAGGTGAAAGTAGACGTGCCCTCAGCATCATCTGACCATACTTTCGTTTCATCTGCAGTGATGTTTAAATCATCTACAAATAAGCCTGGCAGTGAATAACCTGCATCGGTTGTATAGCGGAATTGCAGGTCAATTTTCTTCCCTGCATAAGCAGAAAGATCAAAGGCTGCATCTACCCATCCGTCTGATTTTCCGTCAATTCCATTGCCTTCGTTCGCTCCAGCTTCATTTCGATCGTTCGTGATGTTACCAGCAATGCTCTTCCACTGATCAGTTCCTGTTTCACGAACTTCTACATACGCATAATCATAATCTTCTTCGATATCGTACCATGCTTTAAATGTCAGCTCTGCTTTGCTCCCTTTCGACAAATCGATACCAGTTGTCGTCATGGTCGCATTTAAATTGTCACCCGTTCCGCTGAAGTACGCATTTTGTCCTTGAGCAGGTTTTGTGACCTCAATCTCTTTATCTGGTAAGTCTACCCGAACCGCATCATGGTTCGTTCCTTTTGTTGCTGCTTCATCAATCAGCACTGTTTTGCTTTTCTTTAATGTTTTACCATCGATGGTTTGTCCAGTAAGCCAGTTACCGCCATGCAAGTTTTGAAGCATTTCTTTCGCATATGGACTAAAGCCTGTTGGTTCCGTTCCAGGGACTTTACCTGCCCAGCTTCCGCTTGACATGATCGACCAGTAGGAAACGGGCTCGCCTCCTCCTGTGTACTGTGTATCGTACTCATCAGGAAGACCAAGATCATGTCCGAATTCATGTGTGAATACGCCTGCCGCGCCATCTTCAGGCTCAATGGTGTAATCTAACGCGCCTAATTTTCCGCCTTGTCCGACTTCAGATTCAGTGTTTGGAATTTCAAATACATCACCAAGTGACCAGCGGTGCGACCAAATTGCATTAGAGCCAAGCTGTCCGCCGCCAGCTTCTTCACCTACACCAGCATGAACGACCATCAGATGGTCAATGATGCCGTCTGGTTCGTTATAAACGCCGTCCCCATCCATATCATAGCGGTCCCATTGATCATATTCACCAAGATCAATGTTCGGGTCCTTTGCTGCTGCTTCGAGTGCTTCTTTCACCAATTCACGCGGTCTGCCGTCACTGCCTGATTCATCAGGTACGTTCCCGCCATAATAGGCTGCTTCATGCTTCGCTGTATACCAGCCAGCAACCGTTCCACTGATCGTGTAACTGCCGCCAGACTGTTTCTCATAATATTGCTTCATGGATACTTTTCGTTTCCCATCTGGACCGATGTAGCCATTTTTTCCGAAAAGCATGTCTTGATAGTGCTGCTGATCGTACTTGTCATAGTACATATCAGTCTCTTCTTTTTTAATACTATTATGCTTATAATCTTTAAAATCTACTAATAAAACCAATACCTTATCATTGCGAACATCGCCTTTATACTTTTCCTTTTTGACCGGTTTTACATGATTGCTTTCTTTTCCATTATGCTTCTTTAACTTTTTCTTTTTGGCTAATTTGTTATGTACCTTTTGTTTGTATTCTTTCAGAAATTCAGGCTCTTCTGTTAAGGTGCTTGCACTTTGTTTCATAGCGGATTCTTCTTTTTTCTTTAGATAGTTCTTTAGTGCTTTTTGGGTTTCTGCTTCATTGGCATTCTTTTTGATCTTTCCTTGTTTTTTCAAGGCTTTGATGAGACGGTCTTCATTCACGACACTTGCGTCAAATGGAACACCTGAATAATGACCGCCATCTGAGGATGTTGATTTCTCTGTGGTGTGGGCAGATAGAGGGGTGCTGAAAGCTGTCAATGTGCCTAAACTGAGGACAGCCGTTAGTGCAATGCTCGTCCATTTCCCTTTTTTCATTTTGGTTCCTCCCTAATTTGGTAATAAATAATATCTAATTCTAGCATATTCCAATATACTTAAGTCGAAAAACATTTTATTTTCAGAAATTTTGTGGAAAATGCACAATACGGGAATGAAATGGGTGGAACAAGGTGTCGAAAATAAAAGAACCCTAGACGATAACCGCCTAGGGTGTTTGTTGTTTTACTATGAAAGTTGCTGGCCTTGAAAGGCAACAACGTCAAGTGGAGCGGCTAAGAATTCTTTTGCCTTCGCTACGAAAGCTTGGAAATGTGCACTCGCATTATGGCTCTGAACCGCAGCGTCATCTTTCCACACTTCTACCATTAAGAAGGTATGTTCCTTATCTGTATCCTTGAACAGCTTGTAGGATACATTGCCTTCTTCGGCTTGTGAAGCTTTCATTAATGCATTAATTTCTTCTAGAAATACGTTTTCTTTTTCTGGATGAATGGTCATCCCTGCATGAATAATAATCATCTAATCGTCTCCTTTTTAAAAGATATTATTTCCACTCTGTAATGCGTTCAATCGGTAAGCGGTAAGAAGCATAACCTTCGTCAGCAGCTTTCCCAATTGATAACAGCATCACTGGTACATAACGTTCTTTATCCCAGCCAAATGTTTCAGCGATGACTTCTTTATCAAAACCGCCAATTGGATTTGTATCATAGCCGTGTGCACGTGCTGCAAGCATAAGCTGCATAGACACAATTCCACCGTCAATTAAGATTGTTTCGCGGTTGACTTGCTCTGGAAGTACCTCAAAGTGTGCAGTTAGTGCAGCAATTTGTCTTTCTTTCACTTCTTGCGGCATGTAGCCATGCTCTACTGCTTTTGAATAAATTTCATCTAAGTATTCATTGCTTTTCATATCTGCAAATACTGCAATGACAGCTGCTGATGTTGACACTTGAGTTTGGTTGAATTTTGCAAGTGGTGCAAGCTTTTCTTTTCCTTCTGGGCTGTCAATGACCATAAAGCGCCAAGGCTGTGCATTCACTGATGATGGTGCAGTTGTTGCTTCTTCTAAAATCTCTGCCATTTCTTCTTTGCTGATTTTCACAGCTGGGTCATAGTTACGAATAGAACGGCGTCCTTTCAAAATTTCCATAAAATCGTTAGTTTTTAATGTTGTAGCCATGTTGAAACACTCCTTTAGGTTGTTTGAATCTTTTCGATGTTTTGTTGTATTCGGCTGAGCACATCAGTGAGAAGCTTTCGTTCTTCGTCACTTACGTTTTCAAGCATTTCTGAGATAAATCGTTCTTTTTCTTTTTTAGAAGCTTCGATTCTTGTTCTGCCTTCTTCTGTCAGACGAACAAGTGTGACTCGATTATCTTCTGGCTTTCTTCTGCGCGTGACCATTCCTTTTGCTTCTAACTGTTTTAAGTGACGCGTCACAGCCGCACTATCAATATTTACTTTTTTCTGCAAATCTGACTGGCTGATTTCGTCTGCTTGGAATAACAGTGATAGCAACTCTAGTCTTGATTGGCTGATGCCCGTGCATGCTTCGAACTTCACGCCCATCATACGGTTCACACACTGCAAACGGTATAATACCTCTGCTTCTTCAGAGCAAAATGCAGTCAATGCCATCCCCTCTTTTCTATTCAGATCAATTAGTTGATATATCAATCATTGACTCGTCAACTAATATACACCCATTATTTAATGAATGCAAGAGGTTTGTTTCATAAAGTGAAATTTTTTATCTCAATAGAAAAAGAAATGAACAAAAAAAGGACAAAAGCGGCAAAGCACTTTTGTCCTTTTTTCTTTATTCTGTGATCACAGTGTGAATGAGAGTTGGTGCATCAGCATGATCTGCGATGCGGATGTTGTCATAAATTTTCTCCACGACATTCGCAACATCTTCACGACTTGCATGAAGTGTCACGAGTGAATCTCCTTTTTCAACACGATCGCCGACTTTTTTGTTCAGCATGATGCCGACAGATAGGTCGATCTCGTCCTCTTTTGTCGCACGTCCTGCTCCAAGAATCATCGCTGCAACACCGATCTCGTCTGCGACGATTTCAGCAACCACACCTGATTCCTTTGCAGGAACGTCGATTTGGTAAGGGGCTTGCGGCAGTTTTTCCGGCTGATCTACAATCGAGCCGTCCCCACCTTGATTTTCTAAGAATTCCTTGAATTTCTCAAGTGCTTTGCCGTTTTTCATGACTTCAATTAGCTTTTCTCTTGCTTCATCAAGCGTTTCTGCTTTTTTCGCAAGAACGACCATTTGACTTCCTAAAGTGAGCACAAGCTCGTTTAAGTCTTCAGGGCCTTCGCCTTTAAGCGTATCAATCGCTTCTTTCACTTCAAGGGAATTTCCAATCGCTAATCCTAGCGGCTGAGACATATCAGAGATGACAGCCATCGTTTGTCTGCCAACGTTGTTTCCGATGCGGACCATGGCTTTTGCAAGCTTCTCAGAGTCTTCAGGTGTTTTCATGAAAGCACCTGCACCTGTTTTCACATCTAGTACGATCGCATCTGCGCCAGCAGCAATTTTCTTACTCATAATAGAGCTTGCAATGAGCGGGATGGAGTTAACGGTTCCTGTCACATCACGAAGGGCATAAAGCTTTTTATCCGCTGGTGTCAGGTTGCCTGATTGACCAATGACCGCTACTTTATGACGGTTCACAAGCTCGATGAATTCGTCTTTTGTAATTTCTACGTGGAAGCCTTTTACCGCTTCAAGCTTGTCCACTGTACCGCCTGTATGTCCAAGGCCGCGGCCAGACATTTTCGCAACAGGTACATCAAGTGCAGCCACAAGAGGAGCGAGTACAAGCGTTGTTGTATCGCCTACACCGCCTGTTGAGTGCTTGTCTACTTTAATACCCTCAATGGCAGAGAGGTCAATCGTGTCTCCCGAGTTCGCCATAGCGAGCGTTAAGTCTGCACGTTCTTGATCCGTCATATCTTGGAAGAAAATTGCCATAGCCAAGGCACTTGCTTGGTAGTCAGGAATTGTTCCGTCCGTATATTCTTTGACAAAGAAAGAAATTTCCTCTGAAGATAATTCTTTTCCGTCACGTTTTTTTGCAATGATATCTACCATTCTCATTGTTTTCACCATTCCTTTTTTTAAATTAGTAAATCAAACCGACAATGCCTGCTGTTAAGAAGCTGACAAGTGTTGCACCAAATAGAAGCTTTAATCCAAAGCGTGCGACAACGTTCCCTTGTTTTTCGTTTAAGCCTTTGACTGCTCCAGCAATGATACCGATAGAAGAGAAATTCGCAAATGATACAAGGAATACAGAAATGATCGCTTCTGTACGAGCAGTGAAATGGAAAGCATCACCGGACAGGATTTGCATTGCCACAAATTCGTTGGAAACCATTTTCGTTGCCATAATGCTTCCTGCTTGTACTGCTTCGCTCCAAGGTACACCAACAATAAAAGCAAATGGGGCAAATACATAACCAAGTACATCTTGGAAAGAAACACCGATGACAGCTGTAAAGATTCCATTAATCATCGCAATTAATGCAACGAATCCAATCAACATCGCAGCGACAACAATCGCTACTTTGAAACCATCCATAATATATTCGCCAAGCATTTCAAAGAAGGATTGCTTTTCTTCTTCTACAATTTCAATCATGTCTTCGTCCTTAGCCACTTCATAAGGATTGATGATAGACGCAATAATAAATCCACCAAATAGGTTTAACACGAGTGCTGTTACAACATACTCTGGTTTAATCATTTGCATGTATGCACCAACAATGGACATCGATACAGTTGACATCGCAGATGCACACAATGTATAAAGACGTTGTTGAGGTAATAATCCAAGCTGTTTCTTAATGGAAATAAAGACTTCTGATTGACCTAAAATCGCAGACGCTACTGCGTTGTAGGATTCTAGTTTCCCCATTCCATTTACTTTACTAAGCAAATACCCGATTCCGCGTACGATAAGCGGGAGGATACGCCAATGCTGTAGGATACCGATCAATGCCGAAATAAAGACGATCGGCAGTAAGACATTGATGAAGAAAGTTGATGCCTTATCATTCATTAATCCGCCAAATACGAAGTTGATTCCTTCACCGGCATAGCCTAGAAGCATTTGGAATCCCCTTGCAAAGCCCCCGACTAGGAAATTTCCAACACCTGTATTGAGCAGAATATAACCTAAAATAAATTGCAGTACAATCATGACAATTACTGGACGGAATTTTACTCGTTTTTTGCCGTTACTAGCCAGCCATGCAATGGCGAGAATCACCAGCAAACCGATGATACCAATCACGTATTTCATATTTTTCCTCCTCGAATGAATTCGTTTACATTAATGCGATTGAATGGAACAAACCCTATTTCGTAAACAAATTGCGGAAGAAATTCCCAGAAGTGAGATCCTTCCGCATATGACTTTTTCATCATTTATGAGTCACGAATGTTATCCTACCATAGGATCGTATGAATTAATAGTCTTTCGAAGGAGCTGATTGATCCCCTTTGATAATAGAAACGCCTGCACTCGCACCAATTCGGGTAGCGCCTGCAGCTAGCATTGCCTCAACATCTTCTTTTGTTCTCACGCCGCCTGATGCTTTCACACCGATGTCAGGTCCTACTGTTTTACGCATTAATGCGATGTCCTCAGCAGTTGCACCGCCTGTACTAAATCCAGTCGATGTTTTCACAAAATCAGCGCCAGCTTTCACTGAAAGCTCACAAGCTTTGACTTTCTCTTCATCTGTGAGTAAGCACGCTTCAATAATGACTTTCACAAGTGCCTTCCCTTTTGCTGCGTCTACAACTGCACGAATATCTTGCTCAACTGCATCATATTCGCCGTCTTTCAATGCCGCGATATTGATGACCATGTCCACTTCGGTTGCACCGTTCTCAATTGCATCCTTTGTTTCGAATGCTTTTACTGCTGTTGTGTTTGCACCTAGCGGGAAACCGATGACTGTACAAATATCAACGCCTGTTCCTGCTAGTTCTTTCGCCGCAAGAGACACCCATGTTGGATTCACACAAACAGATGCGAACTGATGAGTCTTTGCTTCTTCAAGTAACTGCATGATTGCAGCTTTCGATGTATCTGGTTTTAGTGCTGTATGATCAATAAGATTTGCTATCGTCATGCTTACACTTCCTTTTAATTATGATACTTTCATCATATATGACCGATGAACATTTGTAAACATAGTTATGAAATTTTGTTCATCTATTTTGTGACATTTAAAAGAGCCTTTGCTGTATGCTGATCGATCATCAATACGTTCGCATATTTTCCTCTTAGTGCCCCGTGGATAGAAGCAACCTTGCGATGTCCGCCAGCAACAAGAATAGAGCGTTCTTTTGTCCTTAAATCATCAAGCTCCACGCCAATCGTACGGTTGTTAATCGCTTCACTGCAAATGCGTCCTTCTTGATCATAAAAGCGCGAACAGATGTCCCCAACGCTGGATGCTTTGAGCAGTGCTTTTTCTTCTTCGCGGAAGTAACCAAGTCTAAACAAAAGGGCTTCATCTCTTACCGTTCCAACAGTGAACACAGCAATATTCGCCTGTTTGCCCATTTCAATGATGCGCTGAATATGTCTGTCCTGTTCAACCATCTCCTTGACGGCAGCACTATCAAATACAACAGGAAGTGGTAAATAGCGCGGTGCTGTTTGAAAGGCCTCGGCAAACAGCTGGATGGTTTCCGCAGAATATGTATTCACATGGGAGTGGCTAATCCCACCCTTCAGCTGGACAACCTCTACACCTTTGACCTGTTTAGGTTGCATCTTTTGAGCAATTTGATACATGGTGGTTCCCCAGCTCACACCAACGATATCACCGTCTTTTACTGTGTTTTGCAAGTACTCAGCACCAAATTGGCTCAAGTATTCGGTGATCGTTGGATAATCATCTTTGGGCGAAAACACCACATGAGCTTCGAGCAGGTCATATTTTTCCTTGAGCAATGAAGACAGCTCATTCAAGTCTTCAAACGGGTCCATTACCGTTATCTGGACGTACCCCTTCTCCTTCGCATATTGAAGCAGCCGAGATACAGTTGGTCTCGACAGGTCGAGCTGTTTGGCAATTTCCTGCTGGCTGTAATCCGATAAATAATACAGCCTTGCCGCTTCAATACTCAGTTGTTGTTTCTCCCGATCCATTCGTACGCCTCCTTTTTCTTCTATCATAACAAATTGTTCAACTTATCATGCACAAATGTTCATTTGAAGAAAATCGTATAGGCGGCTTGGAAGGTCTCATTCTTCTCTAAAGTTTGAATACCGAACTTTTCCTTGTACTGCCCATTCGTCCCTTCAACATCGGCAATACCGTACCAAGGCTCAATACAAACAAAAGGAGCCATTGTGCTCGTTTCTTGATGATAAGGTGACCAAATACCAACGAACGGAAAACCAGTGAGATCAAACTCAACCCCGTGACCTGCCTGAGACACCAATGACACTCGATTGATATGACTAAAGATCATCGCATCATGCTGAAAAAGCTCTGGTCGAAGCTGAATTGGTTTAAGCTGAATGCTTTTTTCTTTCTCCCTGACAAGTGAATTTTTTAGTTCATATTGGACAGGAAGATGCTCAGTAGAAGGCGTCAATGTCAGGGAATAATCTGCTGTGCGCTCTCCTTCAATTAGCGGAACTTGAAATGCGGGGTGACCTCCGATGGAGAAATACATCGTGTCATCTCCGACATTATCAATTTCCCAGGAAATCATCAGACCATTTTCCGACAGCTCGTATCGAATACGGGCGGTAAATTCAGAGGGATACTGCTCGATGTGGCGGCCTTTTGATTCATATTGAAAGGTCACTGTATGTTTCGTTTCTTCATGTAAATCAAAATCAACATCACGCAAGAATCCATGCTGCGTGAGCTCATAGGTTTGATCATCTATCTTGTATTGGTCATTCTTTAATCGTCCAACAATCGGGAATAAGACAGGCGACACCCTGCCCCAGTATGCAGGATCGCCAGACCACATATATTGACGTCCACTTTCCTTATGAAGCACCTCTCTGACCTCGGCACCCCTCTCATTGATCTGAATCAATAACTGATCATTTTCAATTGTTCTCATTTCACACATCCCCTTTCCATCTTCTTTTATTATGACAGGGATTTTGGTTTTGAGTATAAAAATAAGGCAGCCTTCCTTACCATCAATTCTTTCTTTATATAAAAATTTTAAAAAAAGACAGAAATTCGCCAACAAAATGTGATGCTGATTCGTCTAATCTTATATAAAATAAAAGAATCGTTGCTCTTTTGGAGTGACAACAAAAAAGAAGCTTTTTGACATAAATGGGGGATTCATTTTCATGAGCAGCAAGGAGAATCGTTTACGTTATATATTAGGACTAGATGGGCTAAGAGCCGTTGCTGTATTGGCGGTCATTGCTTATCACTTACATATTGGACCTGCAAGCGGCGGGTTTCTTGGCGTTGATTTGTTTTTTGTGATTTCTGGTTACTTGATTACAACGATCTTGTTACATAAGCAGGATTTGGGTTATCAAGAGCTTTTACCATTTTGGATGGGCCGAATCAGAAGGCTCCTTCCAGCTGCTTACGTGATGATTTTCTTAACCGTCAGCTGGTGTGCAATTGCGGGTTCGAATGCACTATTGTCCATTCGTGGCGATGCCTTATCGTCCTTTTTTTATGTCAGTAACTGGTGGTACATTTTCCATCAGCTGTCTTATTTTGATAGCTTCAACGCTGTATCTCCACTGAAAAATTTGTGGTCTTTGGCGATAGAAGAGCAATTTTATATCATTTGGCCGGTACTATTGATTGCTGGGCTAAAATGGGTGAAAAATAGATCCCATCTGCCAATGATCACCTTTGGCCTTGCACTTGTCTCCGCCTTATGGATGGCAATCCTTTATTCACCCGATACGGACCCAAGCAGGGTTTATTATGGAACAGATACTCGTGCATTTGCGCTTCTGATTGGGTGCAGCCTAGCATTTGTATGGCCCATGCAAAGACTGTCCAGCAAAAAGCTCCTTCCTGTTGGCAGACGTATTTTACATATCGCTGGTTTTGGTTCGTTTGCGGTTTTTCTTCTATGTGTTTATGCAGTGGACGAATTTGACGGCTTTCTCTATCAAGGCGGCATGCTTTTATTCTGTCTTAATGCAGCGATTTTAATTGCGTGCATCTGCCACCCTGCAAGCCTATTGGGAAAATGGCTCTCCTATCAGCCGCTCGTCTGGATTGGAAAGCGTTCTTATGGTATTTACCTGTGGCATTATCCCATCATCGTGCTGACCACCCCTGTCATTGAAATTGGACAGCCTTCTATGGGGCGTGTCGCATTGCAGATCATTGCCATTTTACTTATCGCAGAGGCCTCTTACCGCTTCATCGAACAGCCGATTCGCCGGCTTGGCTTCACACAATATTTTGCCTCTTGGTCTATTTGGAAAAAGGGATTCAAACAATGGTCTACGTCTCATAAAGTGTTCCTTGGAATCACTGCAGCTCTTTTAATCTTATTTACCATTGGCATGTCCAGTTCGTCCCATACGTCTCCACATGCCAAGGAAGTGACACAAATTAAGACGGCACCGAAAAAAGCAGGAGACTCTACGGAATCGAAAACGAAAAAAAAGAAAGAAAAACACGAGAAGAAAGCAGCAGATCAGAAGCAGTTTCACCAAATTCTTGCTATTGGTGATTCCGTCATGCTGGACATAGCGCCGAATCTTGAAAAGGCATATGCACAAATCACCATCGATGCAAAGGTTGGCAGACAAATGAACGAAGCCGTCAGCATCGCTCCTCAGTATGCTTCATTTAATCAATCTGATGCCGCTGTTATCATTGAGCTTGGCACGAATGGCTATTTTACTGAGGGCACATTGACAGCATTCATTCAGCAATTTTCAAAGGCGCACATTTTCCTTGTGAACACGAGAGTCCCAAGGTCTTGGGAAAGCGATGTGAATGCAGTCATTCAGCGAGTGGCCGATCAACATGCCAATGTGACCCTGGTCGATTGGCATTCAGCCGCTACCGGACAGCCTTCTTATTTTCAGCCTGATGGTGTTCACCTTTCAACAAAAGGCTCTGATACATTGACACAGCTCATTACAGCAAGCATCAAGAAAAAAGGAGATGTGTCATCGTCATAAAAAGACTAGCATCCTGCTAGTCTCAGCGTGTAGACAAACTCTCGCATTCGTTGTTAGGTCTGCGCGCTGGTGCTCACGAATGTTCAATTCGCTCCGCAAAAGTAGCTGCCCTTCCTAGACTTCAAAGGTTTTCTATCACGCTGAAAAGAAGACAAAGTGCTAAAATAAACATCATTTTAGCACTTTGTCAACAATCTAAGACTAACATCCTGCTAGTCTTCTTTTATGCCGTTAAAAGGCTGGCTTTCAGCGCTAACACACGCTTTTCCTTCGTTTTTTGATCCACCAACGCAAAATCACCATTCTCATACGCTAATGAAAATAATTGTTCGATATGAAACACACCTGTCTGAAAGCGCCTGCCCAATAAATGCAGTGCCGCAGCAGAGGCGACTTGAGCTGTTGCTTGAGACTCATCATGCCCTTTGATTCCAAGTGCTACTTGATGAATCTTGTTCCTCTCCATTCCTGTCGCCTCCACTTTCAATGCATATTGATCTGTTCCCATTTGAGCAGATTGAATCATAGAAATGGCTCGTTCCTTGATTTTCGGCACAGTGAGAAGGGACGTCATTCCAAGGCTCCTTGTGAAGGCAAATGCCCGCGTTGCCGCGCGAGAATCAAAACAAATCCTTGTTGTCACAGAAGGCACGCTGAGCGTCAAAGGCAATGTCTGCTGATCAGAGAAGGGGAACTGATAGGCTTGCCGCTTTCCAAGTTTCACACCAAAATCTATACGCTTGCCTCCAGTAAAGCTTTTGACTCTTTTACGCTGATGATGCTCAGTAACCACATAGTCAGTATGGACATTGTCAAGCGTCCATTCAATGGCGGCTTTTCCATGCTGATCACCCAATCCAAGCATAATCCCTATATCTATTTGATTCACTGATGAGAGCATAGATGCTGCTTTCCCTGCCAATAAATTCGTAAGGCCAGGCGCAAGCCCGACGCTGAGTAAAGCCGTTGCACTGGTGTGCTGGTGATCCAGCTTTGCCATCTGTTCCATGTACGCCCCTTTCGCAGAGATATCTATATAATCAATGCCTGACCGCAGAACTGTTTCAGCAAATGACGGGTCTTCTTGATCAAGGCACATGATCACCAGTTTTGTTTGATCCACCCAGTCCGAAAATAACGGCTCACTGACATCTAGTTGATAGGGAAGAACTTTCCCTTTTGTCTGGCGTGAAAATTTCTCAGCTTTCTCATAGCTTCTGCCTGCCGCTACAATTTGTCCGGGATACACTTCGCTTAGCTCAAGACATATTTGCTGTCCAACATGTCCATAGCCGCCTATCACCATCACCTGTGATCTCATTTCTTATCCGCCTCTCTACGACCTCGCTTGCAAACAAGCCCCTTAATCATTCCTGCCTGAAAATAAGGTCTGATGTCTTCAAATCCTGCTTTGATTAAATGCTCTTTTATCTCTTCCTCGGGAACAGGGTGTGTCGCGCTTCCCAGCCTGTCTTTAAAGGACGTAAACACTTCTTTTTCTAGACCTTGCCGCTGCATGAAAAGAGAAAGCATGTGAAGCTCCTGTTGAAATGCTTGGGACTTCATCTCTCCCTGTATAAATGCCAACATAAACGGCGCATCTGGTTGAAGCCTGCGGGCAATCTCTTCTAAAAAGAGCTGGCGCTTTTCTATAAAATGAATCACAAGCAAGCTCACCGCTGCATCGTAAACAGGTTCAGCTGAAACCTTATCTAATGAGGCCTCATGCCATGTGACACGCGATTCCATCTCAAGCTGTGCAACTCGCTGTTTCGCCATGTCCAGCATAGAAGGTGACGGATCGACCCCTGTGATGAGCCAGTCTTCTTTTCTTTGAAGCATATTGATGATCTCTTCACCCCCGCCCGCTCCAACAGTCAGGATGCGGGAAGCCGCTCCCTTTAATTCAGTTTCTAATACGTCTATTGTCAATTCATGCAATAGCTGATAGCCGGGTACTTTATAGGCAATCGTCGCTGCATATGACTCAGCAACGGGATCGTGCCAATGCTGGTTTCCTTTCATGTCCTTCTCCTCCAGTTCCTTTCCGCTTTTACATCGTTTCCTGTACACTAATGGTATGACCTCTTTATTGTAAAAAGAGACACCAGAAAACACGATCCCTAAAAGTGGGGATTTTTGAGGAGGAGATCATGTGACCAATCCAGCCACTCATTTTCAGCAGCTGAGACAACACATTCGGGACGAGCTTGCTACCGTCCTTGATTTTGATGCCGCCTGTATCACGACCATCGATCCAGCCACTCTCCTCTCGACAGGTTCCTTCACAGATGAACCGATTGAAGACATTCATGACCAGCTGTTTCAAAATGAGTTCTTAAAAAAGGACGTACATCAGCATGAGTCTCTAGCCAAAGGCCCCGTTCATGCTGCGAGCCTAGTCCAAAGCGGAGAATATCTCAACAGTGAGCGCTACCAAGACATTTTGTTACCTAAAGGATGGTCTGATGAATTGCGGGCAGCTCTTGTGATTCAAGGAGAATGCTGGGGCATTGCCAGCCTCTATCGTCTAAAGAACAAGGAACCTTTTCAAGAACAAGATATTCGAGCGGTCATCGAACAAACGCCTAGACTCGCAGCCAAGCTGAGAGATGAACTTTTCAGGAAAAGAGATACCGAAGAGGACGCGGCGGCGGAGCAGCAGGGCTTCCTCATTCTCTCGCACGATTACAACCTTCTTTATGGAAATGAGACGGGTCTTCATTGGCTTCAGACGTTTCAAGTCTTTGAACAAATCCATGACAGGGCGGTTATGCCGCGCCCGTTTAGAGCATTAGGGGCAAAACTTTTATACGGTGGCATCGACCAAACAGCGGCAAGCATGACGAGATTGCCTACGGGGCTGTTCCTCTCGCTTCAAGCATTTCGATTAGCGCAGGCAGCCGGTCAGGAAGAGGCTGTCATGATTCACATCAAGAGAGCCCAAACCAATGATATTCTTCCTTATGCGGCAAAAACGTACAAGCTGACAGAAAGAGAGATGAACGTCCTCGACTGCTTATTAAAAGGACAGTCTACAAAGGAAATTGCCAGCACTTTATTTATTTCAACCCATACCGTCCATGATCATGTGAAGGCGATGCTACAAAAGACAAATTTGAGCAGCAGACGGATGCTTGTTTACTTTTTCTCTCACATATAAAAAAGCGGCTACCTCACTGGTAGACCGCTTTTTCGTTTATTTCCCTAAAACTAACTCATGCAGGACATGTGCAACGCCGGCTTCATTATTGGACTTTGTCACAACATCCGCTACTGCTTTGACATCATCAATGGCATTTCCCATGGCAACACCACAGCCCGCAAATTCCAGCATCGATACGTCGTTCCCATTGTCACCAATGGCCATGACCTCTTCACGAGCAATCCCCAGTTCTTTCGCTAGAAGCTTCACGGCATTCCCTTTGCTGACTTCAGGATGCAGGATTTCAAGGAAGAAATCTGTACTTTTCACCATCATGTACTTGTCTTTTACTTCAGATGGAATGGCTTGTATCGTCTTTTCCAACCGTTCTGGCTGATCAATATACATCATTTTCGGAAGTCTCATTGAAGGATCTGCCTCTTCAACAGGTAAATATTTAAGCGGCAGCTTTGTTAAATAAGATTCAAGTACTGTGTACTCACTAATATCACGATTCGGTGTGTACAAATGAGCGGAATCGAAATAATGCATCGGTGTATCGAGCTCACGGCTCAGCTTATATAAAGAAGTTAAATCCTCATAGGATAACGTCAGTTCTGACACCACTTCATTTGTGTGACTGTTTTGGACGAGCGCCCCATTATAGGCAATCACATAATCTCCCTCTTGATTAAGCTGAAGATCATCTAAATAGCGATTCACTCCGCCAATAGGCCGTCCTGTACATAACACAATTTTAACGCCCTCTGCTTTCGCCTGTTGAATGGCTTCAAACACCTCATCCGGCACCATATGTTGATCATTTAATAACGTACCATCCATATCAATTGCAACTAATTTATACATTCACTGGTCCCCTTTTCTCAGCAAAAAACGTGCTGCACTATTTTGAGCCATCATCTATATGATGACAGGTTATATCATTACTATTTACCTATTTTAGCCTATCGTTTTTTCATCACGCTGTCTACTTGTTCTCACTGTAACAAAATTGTCATATGCCTTCTCTATTATATCGTATTCTATTCATCCTGCTTTAAATAGAGTTTCTACCCTTTTCCAACGGGAAAATGAAGACAAATGTTCACCACTGAATATTTTGAAACTAGCAAATCTAATTGTATGATGGATAGCAAAGAAAGGAGGTGCAGGGAATGCTTACGTTTACTAGAGGTAAATTGTCAAAAATGTCTGGTGTGCATATTGAAACCATTCGTTTTTATGAAAATGAGGGTGTGCTCCCCGAACCAAAGAGAGCACATAACGGCTATCGTTTATATGATAAAAAATATGTACTCATGCTATCCTTTATCACAGAAGCAAGAAAGCTAGATTTCTCACTCAAAGAAATTCGTGAAATTATTAAATCGCTATTTGAAAAACAATCAAAGACAGAAGCTGAACAGCTGCTCGAACAAAAAGTTGAGGATATTCAACACTCCATTCAAGAGTTAAAGAAGAGGAAAGCTGCCATTCAATTATTAACAAAACAAACATTAGCGAACATCAGCTAATTGTAAGGGTTGCCAAAGATGTGCCAGTGTTTGCCACTGGCGCCCCTCTACGCCCAGGTCTCAAGTGCGCGTACGATTCAAACATCAGTTATACTAGAGACAGCTTTACTTGATATCAAACGAGTGGAAGGGGTTTTGAATAGAATGAACATTGCAACCATTGGAACAGGTGTGATTGTGGAAAGCTTCTTGCAAGCGATTGAACAGCTTGATGGCGCTTCTTGTCATGCCGTCTATTCAAGAAAGGAAGCAACGGCAAAGAAGCTCGCAGACCAATTTGGTGTAAAAACGACTTATACGGATTTAATGGCTATGCTAGAAGATCCAAACATTGACGCTGTTTATATTGCATCACCGAATCGATTACATAGCGAGCATGCCACGGCCGCATTAAGAAACGGAAAACATGTGATTTGCGAAAAACCTTTCACCTCTAATGTCAAAGAGCTGGAAGCCTTAATCGCACTCGCAAAGGAAAAGCAGCTTCTCCTATTTGAAGCCATTACGACCGTTCATATGCCAAACTATCATTTAATCAAAAAACACCTTCATCAATTAGGTAAAATCAAACTGGTTCAATGCAACTATAGTCAATATTCAAGCAAATACAATCAGCTGCTAGCCGGCGAAACGCCTAATGTCTTTAACCCTGAATTCTCAGGAGGAGCGTTGATGGATATTAATATTTATAATGTCCATTTCATCATGAATCTCTTCGGATCACCGGAGCAGATCCGCTACCAGGCAAACCGTCATCCCAATGGCATCGATACATCTGGTGTTTTGACTTTCACCTACAATGATTTCATTGCGACAAGTGTCGGCAGTAAGGATACAAGCAGCATGAATTTTGCATTGATTCAAGGAGAAAAAGGCTTCATTCATGTGAAAAATGGGGCGAATGGCTGCGAGGAAGTGCTGCTTCATGTGAATGACCAGGTAATCTCACTCAATGCACAAACAAATTCAAACCGCCTGTTTTATGAAGCAGAGGCTTTTCAGCACATCATTGAAACAAATAATCATGAACAGTGCTATACATGGCTCGATGAAAGTCTCTCCGTCATGAAAGTCCTTGATGCTGCAAGAAAAGATGCAGGTATTGTTTTCCCAGCAGATCAATTTTAATGAAAAAAACCGCCTTCTTATGAGAGGGCGGTTTTGACGATTAAATACTCTTTGAATAGGCAACAAGGCGCTGAGACATGTGGTTCACTTCATCAACTGCAGCATTTACTTGCTCTGTTAAAGCAGCCTGTGTTTGCGTAAGAGCTGTCATATTCGAGATATTTTCAAGAATTTCATCAATTTGCGTTTTCATTTCCGTCAAACTAGATTCGATATTCTCCGTTGCATTGGCACTATGAAGCGCCAGCTTACGCACTTCATCTGCAACGACCGAGAATCCTCGTCCCTGCTCACCAGCTCTCGCTGCCTCAATCGCAGCATTTAGACCAAGCAGGTTCGTTTGGTTCGCTACTTCTTTAATCAAGTCAGAAATATTTTTCGTCTCATCTGCACTATTTTTTGCTAAGTGTGCGGCAGACGTTGACTGCTCTTGAGCGACAGCCAGCTCCTGTGCTTGATTTGTCACAGAGCTAATGCCTGATACCATTTCGCTGATTGAACTTGAAAGCTGTTCTACTTGTGAAGCCATTTCATCGGCTGTTTTCTCTTTGTTTTTTTCTAACGTGATGTCACGAATGGTTCCAGCCACACGAAGAGGTACACCTTTTTCATCACGAATGGTTTCACCACCGGCATGATACCAGCGATACTCGCCATTTTTACTCTGCAATCTGTAATCAATATCAAATGGTGTGCGTCCAGAGTGATCATTTAAATGATCTGCAAAGGCTTGGAGAGCTTTTTCTTGATCCTCAGGATGCAGGCGGTCGCTCCAGCTGCTTAATACGTTCGGGAAATCCTTTTCGTCCGTAAAACCAAGCGTTTTTCTGAACTGCGGGGACCACCAGAACTCATTGTATGGATTGACTGGATCGCCGGCCTCTACGACCATGTCCCAAGGAGCCTCCACAAGCGCACGGTTGATCAAGTCATATCTCGTCACGAATGCTTGCAGTTCTTCTTCTTTCAATTTCTGATCATGAATATCAAAAAGAGCTCCCGCCACACGAAGAGGGACACCATTTCGATCACGAATGGTCGTGCCAGTTGCTTTGAACCAGCGATAATCTCCGTTTTTCAACTTCAAGCGATATTCGATATCATATGGTGTACGTCCCGAATGATCCAATAAATGCGAAGAGAATGCATTTAAGGTATATTCTTGTTCATCCGGGTGGATTCGAGATGCCCAACTGTCTAAAACATTTGGAAAATCGTGCTCATTTTGAAAGCCGATCATTTTGCGGAAATCATCCGTCCATGTGAATTCATTTTTTGGATTGACCGGATCTCCAGCGATAACGACCATATCCCATAAACCAACTTGAATGGCTTTTGTCACTAAATTCATCCGCATTTGAATATCTTCATTTACTTCCTGCATCTTTTGCAAAGCTTCATTTATTTGGGCTACTGCTTCAATCGTTTGACTTGAAGAGAATGCAGCAGTATCTATTCTTGCTGAAAGGTCTCCCTTCTCAATTCGTTCTACTAATCGACTGCTCTCATTTAAAAGGGTTCCCGACGATGAATCATTTGCTTTTCTCATAAACATCTTTCATAACTCCTTTCATTTCTTCATGCTTTTTTGAAATATTTTACAGTTATAAACAATTCTTTATTAGGACTTTAGTAACACAGTTGATATATCGACAAAAACTGAAAATTGTTTATGTCAGAATGAAGGCAAATGTTCATTTTTTCACGAAGTTTCAGATTTTGGGGATGGGTCATAGAAAGGACTTATGGAAGAAAACGGCTCATTTGATAGAATCAACCGACTTTTTTGTCTGAAAAATCTCTTTTTTTATATTGACACTGACGTCCCGAAAAAAGAAAATGGAACATAAGCATTTTTAAAAAAGGAGAACGTCATGAGCGCGAATCAGGAACAACAAGAATTAAAAAAGCTTTTATCACCGCGTCACATTCGCATGATTGCATTGGGCGGGGTCATTGGTACAGGAATCTTTAAAGGAAGTGCCGATACAATCGGTTTAGCAGGTCCTGGGGTCATCTTTTCCTATGTATTTGCCGGATTATTATTGCTCATCGTGATGGCAGCCTTAGCTGAAATGGCGATTGTCTATCCAGGAAATAACCTTCGCGACCTGATACAGATTGCGCTTGGTCAACGTTTTTCATTTGTCGTCGGCTGGGTTTACTGTTTCATGTGGCTCACTGTGTGTGTCATCGAGATTATTGCGGCAGGCAGCCTGCTTCAATACTGGTTACCGAACGTGCCGCTATGGGCACTATGTTTACTCTGCTCACTCTTAGTCATTGGAATTAACTTAAATAATGTAAAATACTTTGGTGAAATTGAGTTTTGGTTCGCTGGAATGAAGATTTTCGTTATTATTGTGTTTATTATTCTTGGTGCAGCCCTATTATTTGGGATCATTCCGAACGAACAAAGCACATCTGCACTCACCAACTATCAAAACTTCGTCCCGAACGGATGGGGTGCGATCTTTGCCTCTTTATTAGTTGTTATTTTCTCTTACGGGGGCTCTGAATTGATCGGGCTGACTATTACAGAAACAAAGGATGCCGAAAAGGTCTTGCCTGGTGTTGTTAAAAGTATGATGTGGCGTATTATCTTATTTTACACTTTGCCGATTTTGATCATCTGTGGACTCATTCCTTGGAATCAAATTGATCCAAATAACAGCCCATTTGTTCAAGTCTTTTCAGCAGCCGGTATGCAAGGCGCCTCTCACTTCATTAATTTCGTATTGATTACAGCCGTTCTATCGGCGGCCAATTCTGGCATTTATGGAACGACGAGAATGATGCATTCTCTCTCTAAATCAGATGGCGGTCCGAAAAAACTGGCACAGGTCAATAAAAGAGGCGTACCCATTTTGAGTTTATGGGTGACCGTTCTGTTTCTTCTCATCGGGACATTCTTTGCTTACTTATACCCAGAGCAAATTTTCAGTTATATGCTAGCTATTCCTGGTTTTGCTGTTTCACTCATTTGGATTAGCATTTGCATGGCACATCTGAAACTTCGCCCGAAATATCCACAGGAGCCCTATTTTAAGGTGTGGCTGTTTCCGTATTTGACTTTATTTGCAGGTCTTGTACTAAGTGTGAGTTTTGTGATGTTTCTATTCAGACAAGAAAACTTGCCTAGCTCGATTATCAGCATCGGTTTCTTAGTCGCAGCCATCATCGCTTCATTCTTAATGAAAAAGAAGGCTTAAACGCTAAAACCCGCCAATGAGGCGGGTTTTTTTCATGAGCTGCTGTCTTCTGTCACTTCAAAATCAACTGACGCTTTCGGGATGCCGTTGATGATGATTGTTAATGTATGGGTTCCTTCATAGTGTTTTCTTGTCGTCATATTTTGAAAAGACTGTGACCTGACGAATTCTCTATGTAACGTTGCGTCTGTTTCAAACTCTGTGATTTTAAATACCTTTTGATTGCGGGTCCCCCGAGCTTTGACGTAGTCTATGGCATACTCTACACGCAGCTTTAGCGGCTTATCGGCTTGTAGGGTAAAATGAAATGTCATTTTCTCACCGATCCGAATAGGGTTTTGTATGATCTTCAAATCCGTTACCTGAACGGATGGATCGTCCCCATAGCCAAACAACGCCATAATATCTGGATCTCCTTTTTTGAGTAAAGTACGGGATGCATGTTTGACAATCCAGTTCGTATGTTTGTTGGTTCCATACCAGCTTTGAACCGTCTGCTTCATCAGATCTGGCTGAATTGCAGAAATATCATTTAAATGATTCGCTACACTTTTTTGCACATACCGCGACGGGTCTGCCTTCAAGTTTTCCAAAATGGGCAGCGTGACCGAAGGATTCTTTTTAAGCGAAGGGACAGATAAGCCCCATGGCAGACGCGGTCTGCAGCCTTCACTAGCCAGCCTCCGCAAATGCTCATCTTGATCCTGAGACCATACGAGCATTTGCGCCAGCATTTTGTCTTGATCTTGAATCAGAAATGGCCGAACGGCAAATTCTGAAGTGGAAAAGGGTGTGAAGAATTCGAGCGCCTTGATCGAGAGGTCCCAGTGTGCAAGGCCATACGTCTCGACGTAGTCTGGAAATACGAGCGCACTAAGCCCTGAAAAATGCGGGGCTGCCTGACGCAGTACCTCAATTGCCTGCTCATAATCCTCTGGTAGACAGGCATGCATCGATTCAGTGACTCGTCTCATCCGTCCTTTTAACTCAAGCTGCTGCCAATCCTCTTGAAATACGAGCCGCTGGAATGGCTCAGCATCAAATACAGTTGAAGCCTGCGTAAGTTTCTCCGCTAATTCTTGGATAAATAATTCATTGTACACATGTTTTAATGGTTCGATCGTGTCCGCCTCCCACATTTCAATATCATTATTTTACCCCAATCTGAAAAAAGTGGTATTAAAAACAGCCCAATTCCAAAGAACTAGGCTGTTGTTCGCTATATAAACATATTAATGATCATAATAAATGCAATGGCACTAACGGAAATGATCGTCTCCATAGCCGTCCATGTCAAAAACGTCTCTTTAATGGTCATACCAAAATACTCCTTGATCAGCCAAAAACCAGAGTCATTGACGTGAGATAAAATTAATGAACCTGCTCCTGTTGCTAACACAAGCAGCTCCCTGCTCACATCAGGCATAGTTGCAGCAATTGGTGCTACAATACCTGCTGCCGTCATCATGGATACCGTCGCAGATCCTGTTGCCACACGAATCACTGCAGCAATCAGCCAGCTAAGCAAAATCGGTGAAATCGGCGAGTGTTTGGCTAAATCTGCAATATAATCACCGACACCTGAATCAATGAGCACATTATTGAAAGCTCCTCCTGCTCCAATGACAAGCAAGATGGAAGCGATCGGACCTAAGCACTCATTACTAAAGGAAAGCACCCGGTCACGGCTCATTCCTTGCATAAAGCCAAGACTGAAAAATGAATAAACTGTTGCAATCAGCAGTGCTGTTATTGGATCTCCGATGTACTTGAATACCTGGAACCACATATTGTCCTCTGGTAAGATAATGTCCGCCAATGTGGCAAGAAGCATCAGAATCACCGGCACCAATATGGTAAACATCGTATTCGCAAAGCCGGGGAGCCTTCGATCTTCATTTCGTTCAGTGAATTGCTTTCTCAGCATCTCCGGAACGGGTTTATGTATCCGTTTTCCAATCCACTTACCGTACAGCGGGCCAGCAATAATCGCTGTCGGCAATCCCACAATAATAGAGAAGAAAATAGTTTTCCCCACGTTGGCATGATAGATGCCAACGGCTGCCATTGCCGCTGGATGAGGCGGGACTAGCCCATGCACGACAGACAAGCCAGCGATTAACGAGATCCCAATGGTCACAAGCGAGATGCCTGTTTCAATGGCAATTGTAAAAAGTAAAGGAATGAGAAGAACGAAACCGACCTGGAAAAAGACAGGTATCCCCACGATAAAAGCAACAAACATCATTGCCCAATGCACATTCTTCGTCCCAAACCGGCCGATTAAAGTTTGAGCTATTCGCTCTGCTCCCCCTGATTCAGCCATCATTTTCCCAAGCATGGTACCAAGCGCTAGAACAATGGCCAGCAATGATAACGTATTGCCTAATCCCGTTTTAATCGATTGAATGATTTCCTGCAAATCCATCCCCGTCGCAAAGCCCACTAGCATCGAAGTAATAATTAAGCTCACAAATGGATTCAACTTAACGACTGTAATGAGAATGAGTAAAAGGACAATCGCCGCAATCACGATGAATAAAAGCATGTTCTCCCACCTTTTCCCTGATGTTTAACGATTTTGTTTTAATTGCAGCGCACTAATGACATCAAATTCATCCTTCAGTTTGTCGTAGAGGCGCTCATATAAATAAAACAGCTCTATGTAAGTTTCATTGTTCTTCATATTAGGTTCATGACGAGCAGAGATTCGAATCCACTCTTGAACCTCTTCTATCTCTTCCATATGACCTAAACTATAAAGTGCAAGGACAGCCGCCCCCAGTGCTGACGCCTCGTAGCTTTCTGGAACAAGCACTTCTCTACCCATCGTATCCGCTAAAATTTGCCGCCACAGCGGAGATCGTGCAAATCCGCCCGAAGCTCTGACATCCTTTGCTGAACCGGTTAAATCTCTTAAGGCAACACCGATCGAGAAAACACTCATAATGACGCCTTCTAACACAGCTCTAATAAAATGCTCCCGCTTATGCTGAAGACCGATTCCAAAGAAGGTGCCTCTCGCATTTGGATTCCAATAAGGTGCCCGCTCACCTGATAAAAATGGCAGAAACAGCAGACCCTCAGAACCAGCTGGAACCTTTTCCGCGATATCCATCATCAGATCGTAAGGGTCCACACCTAGACGCTTTGCTACCTCCACCTCTGATGACCCGAATTCATCCTTCAGCCATCTCAGCATGATCCCGCCATTATTGGTCGGTCCTCCTACAACCCAATGCTTATCTGTCAGGGCATAGCAGAACGTTCTTGATTGCTCATCTGTAATTGGTTTGTCTACAACCGTACGGACAGCACCGCTTGTCCCAATCGTAACAGCCACCTCTCCTTGACCAATCGCGCCCACACCTAAATTCGCTAGAACACCATCATTGGCACCAATGACAAATGGTGTATCTTCTTTAATGCCCATGCGCAGTGCAATCTCTGGCTGAAGTCCTTTCAGTTGATATGTCGTTGGGACAAGTTCAGATAGTTGACAGGCTTCAATTCCAGCAATACGAAGCGCCTTCTCATCCCATCGAAGCGTTTCCAATTGGAACAGTCCCGTTGCTGAAGCGATTGAATAATCGACGACATACTGACCGAAAAAATGATAAAGAATATATTCTTTGATCGAAATAAATTTTGCTGCCTTCTTGAAGACATCAGGTGCCATTTCTTTCATCCAACGTATTTTTGAAAGCGGTGACATTGGATGGATCGGTGTACCTGTCCTTTTATAAATGTGGAAGCCATCCATATTTGATTTGATTCGTTTCGCTTGTTCTGCACTTCTGTTATCTGCCCAAATGATACTGTTCGTTAGCGTCTTTCCATCCTGATCCATCACAATTAAGGAATGCATCGCTGTACTTATCCCGATGCCTATAAGATTTTCTTCATCAAATGCTGCTTTCGTCAATGCACCTCTTACACTCGCAATGACGGCTTCTAATATCTTTTCAGGATCCTGCTCAACCCATGCTGGCTGGGGCTGAATGAGCTCATAAGGAACTGAATGCTTCGCTAATACCTTCCCCTGAGGTCCAAACAGAACCGCCTTTGTACTTGTTGTTCCAATATCCAAACCAATTACCGCCTGGTTCCCCTTCATCTGTATCACGCCCAATCATTGATTTGAAGTCACATATGTAGTTTTTGAATTGCCTGTTAAATCCCATTATAAAAATAATTTTTTCGACATTCAACGACCGAAAAGAAAATTATTTTCACTAAAAAGCTCACAAACGTTACCACATCAGCATTTTTCATTATCAGAAAAATTTATTTTTGGAATCATCACACCCTTTTTTGTGAAATGGTTTCTCGCATTTGCTTTAAATTTGTTATTGTTTCCTGCTGCCTTAAGTGAGCAAGTGCAAAATATAGAACGTCAATGACCGTCAGCTGAGCAAGTCTTGCGGACATCGCTTCTGTTCGAAAAGCTGTTTCTTGTGTCGCAGTATACAACGTGACATCTGCAAGCTGACTCAATGGTGAGCGCTGATAGCTTGTAATACCGATGGTTTTTGCCCCTTTTCCCTTTGCTGTTTTCATCGCATCGAGCAAATCTTTATTTCGTCCAGAATGAGATATACCGATCACTGTACTGTGCTGATCAAGAAGACCAGCAGACATCGCTTGAAAGTGAGAATCTGTGTGAACAATACAGTTGATGCCTGTCCTCATAAATTTATGAAAAGCGTCAGTCGCAATGAGGCCAGACCCACCACTTCCATAAAACTCTAAGCGTTTTGCTTCATGAATGATTTGTATGGCCTTTTCTACATCCTCTGGATTCAACAATTGAAAGCTATCCTTTAAAGCGGATATATTCGTCTGAAAAACCTTTTGCATAAAAATAGCCATATCATCATCAAGACTCATTTCTTCATCTACATAATTAGGCTTTGTTTGGTCTATTTCCTGGGCAATAGTAATCTTCAAATCTTGAAATCCCTCAAATCCAAGCCTTTTACAAAGACGAAAAATCGTTGCCTCTGAGCTTGCAGTTTTTTTCGCAAGCTCGACAATAGACAAATGGATGATGTCGCGGGGCTCACTCGTAATATGCTCTGCAATTGCTTTGAGCTTTGGCGGCAATCCTCTGCTTGCTGCTCGTATTTTTTCAATACTACTTAAACTAACAGAAGCCAATTGACTTCACTCCTCCCTTATTCATGTGAACGCATACATTTCCTCATGTTCCCATCTTATAAAAAAGAAGCCTGTTTGCACAGACTTCTTTTTTAAGCATTCATTGTGTTGATCAATAAATCAAAGAAAGCGTCAGCATTTACATCCATACACACTTGAACGTTGCGCTCTTTCTCCCATTGATGCTGAAAATCACAGATCATCTGTCCATCACAAAACTCACTCTTCGTCTCGACGTCCACATGAAAAGCCTGTGTGCTCACGAGCTGCTTGTCAATGGCAAGACTTACAGCAAGCGGATCATGCATGGCACACGCCCACACACCATTTCGTTCAAAATAGCGCTGGCAGTAAATGCTTGTACTCTCTCTAATATAATGGGCCAACGTTTCATTCTGAATCGCATCAATTCTTTCATCCGTAAGCAAGACCTGTCTCGTGACATCTAATCCTACTTGAGTCAATGAAGGGAACCCTGCATCCAGCACTAACTTCGCCGCTTCTGGGTCTGCATATGTATTAAATTCCGCTACCGGCGTGACATTCCCCTGTCCCTCAACGACACCACCCATAAAAATGACTTCATTCACGTGAAGAATCAGCTCAGGACACTTTTTCACTGCAAGGGCTAAATTCGTTAAAGGCCCTGTCAACACAAGCGTAACCTGCTTCGAATACTGTATCACTTGGTCGATCTTAGGCTGAGCATCCTTTAAAGCACCGCCAATCCCATCCTCGCCGTGCACCCGATGTTCATAATGGGGCGCTCTTAAAAGAGGAGTTGCTGAACCTTTGATGACAGGAATATTATCTGCCTCAACCAGCTCAAGCACTTTACACGTATTCAATGTAGCCGCATCGACAGACACATTCCCACACACCGTTGTAATCCCCAACATATCAAACCGATTACTTTTCACTGCAAGCAATATCCCGATGGCATCATCGATTCCAGTGTCTACGTCCAAGATCAATTTCTTTTTATTTGCCATGATTGAAATCTCTCCCTTATTTGAAAGTGTTGTTAGAGGAATGATAGCATATTCCTTTTTCAACGATTTAGGGAATATTAGCAGGTTGATCTTATTACTCTTTTTCTCCAGTCTTTCAGATATTGTTCGCGTTCTTTTTCGGTGAAGCTTTTAAGATAATCCTCTTTAACTTTAGGTTCATCTTTATATTCATCCCAGTCTATAAAGCGATCTGATAAGTCAGGAGAATGACTCATCGAACCTATTTCATTAGATTTGTATATTAATGATGCAGAAAAATGGTATTTATCAGGCTCATTATTTATATATCCATCAACTGTGACATAACCCATAGGGCTTATAGATACATTTTTTTTAAATGTGATGGTTTTGATAAAATTGTGAATATCTTCTTCATGTAAACGTTCTTCAATTTTTGGTTTCATCTTTTCTGCGAACTCTTCAGCTTTTTCTTGATCGCTCATCTCTTCCACTACATCATCTGACAGACTCTGTTGAATGCACTCTATAATGAACACAGTTACCGAGACGATGACGACCACAATTATAATAGAAAGTTTCAATGTATTTCTCATAAAGACAAAACTCCTTAATGAACTTTAACCCAAATAAAAACAGGTAAGCTAGTACCTGTTTTACTCTATTTCTCCAATGTCCTTTAGATATTGCTCTCGTTCTTTTTCAGAGAGTCTATTAAGGTAGTTTTCTTTTATCTCAGGCTCATCTTTATATTTATTCCAGTCTTTAAAACGATATGACAACTCTGGGGAAAAGCTCATAGAACCAATTTCGTTAGATTTATGCATTAAGGATGCTGAGAAATAAAATTTTTCAGCATCATCATTTATATAACCATCAACTGTTACATATCCCATTGGACTAATGGATACCTTTTTTTTGAATGTTATTTTTTCTATAAAATGATGGATATCTTTTTTATGTAATCTTTCTTCGATTTTTGGTTTCATCTTCTCTGCAAACTCTTCTGCTTTTTCTTGATCATTTTTCTCTTTCACAACAGTTTCCCCTCCTGAATCATTCGATTTTTCTTTCTTATCTTGTTGGATAATAAGAGAAACTATTAGAATAATAACGATAGTAAATAATATAATCACAACTTTGATTGTGTTTTTCATTAGATAAATCCACCTTTGTTAATCTAGAGGATTTTAATCCTCTTTTTATAGATATCTATCATACAATATCATATAATATATAAGATAAATATTACAGGAGTGACAATTTTGTCTAAAAAAGTAGCCCAAAACGAACTTTCTGCTAAAGACTATAATCTTATTTCCAATGCGGCTTATAAAATAGATTACTATAGAATTTCTAGTGAAATAGACATTAGTAAAAATAAGACCATGTATGTCATTGATTATAAAGAAACAACTAAAGGTCTTAATGCACTAACTATCGTTTCCGAAGAAGATTTTGATCGCTCCGATGGCGGAAGAGACCTCACCAAAATCAAAAACGCAGTCATCGCCTACCGTGGCTCTGAACCGATTGGCGCAGGCCAATATAAAGATACCATTAAAAAACATGGAAAAAAAGAGTCAGATGATCTTCTTTCTACCATTTTGACAAAGCTGCCTCCTTTTAGTCGGTCGAAGGCTTCACAGGAAGTGACGACTAAGATGACAACAGGCACAACCACCTATACAAATGAAATTGTTCAAGATTGGATGGTTTCGGATACAAAGTATCTGATTAAAAATATTCCCTTTGAAAATGGCGCAGAGAATCAAATGGTTCAAGCGAATCGGTATGCGAAAGAAATACATAAGAAAATGCCAAATGCCAAGATGTATGTGACAGGGCATTCACTTGGCGGATCGAATGCGTCCTATGTTCTTGTTAAAAATGATTTTATTAAAGGCGGGGTCACCTTTGAGAATCCGAATATTTACCCCAATCTATCGGACGGCCTCCAAGCCAAAGCATTAAAAGGTGATTACCGTAGTAGATTAACAGAATATATCAATCTCAATGACGGGCTTTCTCTTTTAAATCGACATACGACAGAAATCGGTCGTGTGAAAGTGATGTATGATGCCGCTTTACCTGAAGGCGTCGATTACTCCGAGGATCCCTCCAAAGCCGTCCAATTTATGAAAAATCTCCTCAATCGGGCAATGAGTGTGAATCCTTCACTGGATGCGAATTTATTTCTTGAAGCCCTTGCTGGCAGCCATGGCTTAGATCGGTATGCCTTTTCATCAGATGGCTCCGTTGAAACCATTGATGATATGTTGAGAAAAAACCCTTCTCTCACTGCCGCCATGTTACATCAATTGAGTCAGTCGAATGTTCACCCGCAAAGTGTGGTGGCGATTTTAATCAAGTCGCATGTTCTCATGAACACAGGTCGTAAATTCTCGACATATGCCGAGCACCATATGCAGCAAATTATTCGCAAAATCGAGAAACTCGATGACAAAGTGGATCAATCGGTAGAACGAGTTCGTTCGAGATACAAACAAATTGTCGGTTTTGGTTCGTATGACCAGCTGACGGCATCAGATGTGGATGCTGTAATTCGCCACTTAAAAACGGAGGGACTTGAGAATGAGTTCTATTCCGTCAAAGAGTATGATACAGCGATTGATAGCGCGATGAATATAAAAAGGTGGCTGGACTCAATATCAGATGATATGAGCCAGCTAGGAAAAGAATACCATGATGCAGATACAGCCCTGGCAAAGAATATGGGCATTTCTTAAGGAGAACGAGGAATGGAATTTTCAAAGAAACAACCAACAGATGCAGACCGTTTTTTGCAACGAATGACAGATACGCATACATCAAGCTCCGTCTTTTCTCAAACAAACTTTCACACTGAAGACATGACACCAGCAGAGCTGGCTGCTTTGAAAGCAAAGATCAAAGAAGAACAGAAAACAGCGCTAATCAGAGCCATCCGGCATCAGCTTCAACATGAATTTGCAGAAGACCGCCAAGAAGCGGGAAAAATTTTAGATCTAATTGATGAACTTCAGAACAAAGTGTATAAACATCAAAAGCGCATCCATACGCATATGTCTGGACAAGCCATTGACGCCTTAACAGAGAAAATCGAGCAAAGACTCAAGTTTTACGAACTGAAAGAAGATGTTCAATCCGCCATCGACTCGATTGGCATTTAGATGAACCTTCCGTCTTATGAATCTTTTCCCCATCTCACTCGTATATACTAAAAGAGTGATTGATTTGAAAGGAGATCTGTTTGTGGGATATATTTTGTTATTTTCGGTTGTGATCGGTCTTGTCTTGACCCTCTTGCTCACACCACTCAAGTTGATCGTTAGAAAGAAAGGAACAGAACAGCAGGTTCCGCTTATGTGGATTGCAGGCCTTGCTTTACTGTTCATGGTCGGTATTTTTGTTTTCTATTATATGACCAATTTGGATCGTAACCCTTCATCCCTCTGGTTGATTGGACTTGTTGTGACAGCAGCAGGCGCCTTTTTATCAGTTGGGCTGGAGCGTAAGATCAAAGGCGTGCTGTTTCTTATTTTATTACTGCTCGGTGTTTATATGGCGACAGCTTTTCTATTCAATGCGAATGAGAAATTTGATGTCTCCAAAATGGAACAAAAAGTGGAAATCAAAGCGTTTGATGAGACGGAAACACCTGCAAGTGTACCGCCTCAATTTGCTCGGAACAAAATGAAGAAATCGTTCGGACAGGTTCCAAACACAAGCTACTATGAACTTGGCAGCCTGCAAATCCAGAAGGTCAACGGTGAGTATGTGTACATCGCCCCAGTGGAATTCTCGGATTTCTTTAAATGGATTCGTTCAGGGAGTACGCCGGGTTACTTTACTTTAAGTGCGACCGACTCATCTGCCAATCCAAAGTTTGTGAAAACAGAGATGGTCTACACGCCTTCCTCTTATTTCAACAAAGAAATTGAGCGGCATATTCGCCTTCAATACCCTGATTTGATTTTCTACGGAGATACACAGCTGGAAATCAATGATGATGGCAAGCCTTATTACATTCGAACATTTGGCGATTTCATCTCTGCCCGAAACGGCTTTAAAGCGTCAGGTGTTGTCGTTGTTGATGCCAAAACTGGCGCAACGAAGAAATACTCTTTAGATCAAGTACCTGCCTTTATCGATGGTGCTGTTTCACCAGAGGCCGTTAGTCTGCAAAACAGTTATTTCGGAAACTATATTCACGGGTTCTGGAATAGTATGTTTGGAAAGTCAGATGTAAAGCTGCCTTCAGATGAAGGAACAGAAGCCAATGTGAGTCCGGTGTTTGATGCAAAAGGAGATATGTACTACTTCACAGATTTCACCAGTCCGAAAGAGGGTGTTGACTCGATGCTTGGGTATGCCCTGACAAATGCCCGGACAGGAAAAGCGACTTATTATACCGGAAATCTTGAAGCGTCCTACATGGATTCTCAAGGCGCTCTGCAAATTATTGAGAAACGTTTCATCGAAAAGAAATGGAAAGGCCGTATGCCGATTCTGTATAATTTCTATGGAGAAGCCAGCTGGCTCACGCCGGTTCTGGATTCAAATGGATTCCTGCAAAACTACTTTATCGTTTCGGCAGCCAATCCTGAAATCGCTGCGTACGCTTCAACACCAAACGAAGCACTGAGAGCCTATAAGACAGCTCTGCAAAAAGGCGGCGGTACCGTTAACAGTTCCTCTAAGCAGGAAAAGAAAGAAACTACAGGGAAAGTCAAACGAGTGTATAAAGAAAAGACCGGTGATTATACAACCGTCACCTTCCTGCTAGACGATGGGAAAAGCTACACCATGTCATCTGAAAAAGAACCTCTCGTCATTTATTTAAAAGAAGGCGATCAGGTCACCATGAAATACACAGATACGGGTGAAATCTTCCTTCCAGTTGATGAGATAAACATTAAAGGATTATAAAAAAGACGTTTCTCCTATTGAGGAGAAGCGTCTTTTCTCTCTTTCCTTAACAATTCAACGAGCAATTCTTTATTTTTATTTCCCCCTGTCATCGGTGACTCGACATAGGAAAATTTTCGTTTAAAATCCATTCCTCTCACAGAAATGACAGCCAATTCACCGCCAATGCTGCCTCGTTGGAGGACATATTTAGATAAAACAGAAAGCCCCATTCCATGAATCACAGCCTCTTTAATCGCTTGATTGCTGCTAAACGTCACAAATGTCCGTGCTTTCAGTCCATTTGATTTCAGGACGTGCTGTAAGTATTCCCCGGTACCTGATCCCTCTTCTCTCGTGATCCATGTTTCGTTTTGCAGTTGATCAATCGTGACATCCTTTTTCTTAGCAAAGGGGTGATCTAATGGCGCGACGATATAGAGCTCATCTTCTAGGAAAGTTTCTACTGTCAGTTCTTTGTCATTCGTCTGTCCTTCGATCAAACCGATGTCGACATGGAATAAGCGGACATGACTGGCGATCGCCTCTGTGTTATCAATGACCACCTCAATGTCCACATGCGGATAGAGCTGATGAAACTCTGCCAATATTTGCGGCAGCACGTACTCTCCAATGGTAAAACTCGCCCCGATTGTCAGCTTCCCTCTTGCCAGATGATGATGCTCATAAATATCCTGCTTCGCCTGTTCATATAAACGAATGATTTGTTTTGATCGATGGTACAGCATATCCCCAGTTGGTGTAACAGTTAGTTGCTTTGGCGAACGATTCAGCAGAACGGTCTGGAATTCCTGCTCCAAGTTCTTAATATGAAGACTGACACTTGGCTGAGAAATCCGCAGCTTTTGGGCTGCCTTTGTAAAGTTTTTCTCTTCCACAACTGTCACAAATGTCTTCAGTGCATCGTAATACATCGGTCCCTCTCCTATCAGAAATCTTAATCCAAAACCTTTCATATATATATCTTACTAATTCCTTCCCAGTGCGTAAAGAAGCGCTTAACTGAAAACAATTTAATAAAAATATTTACTAATTTTTTTAAAGACTCTATACTAGAAGGAGATATTTTCTATAGGAGGTGCTGATTTGGCAGCTAAAATAAAGGACATTGCTGAAAAAGCTGGATTATCCATTGCGACTGTATCTCGCGTACTGAACCAAGATCCCAACCTATCTGTCACGGATCAAACACGTGAGAAAGTATACGCCGCCGCTGAAGCTTTGTCCTATCAAAAGAAAACTTTCAAACATTCATTAAAAAAAATCGCCTTTCTCTATTGGATGACCGAAAAGGAAGAGCTTGAAGATATTTATTTTAAATCCATTCGTCTAGGCGTTGAGGAACTTACGAATACTCGGAGTTTAAATGTCACCGCTTACAATCCATCTGATGGGCTTCACTCCATTGATTCTTCTACAGAAGGGATTATCGCCATCGGCCGATTTAAAAAGTCAGAGCTTGACCAGTTATATGCGATCACCCAACATATCGTTTTTATTGATACGTCACCAGATGAAGACCGTTTTGATTCAGTAAAGCCAAACCTGAAACGAATTGTTGAAAAGATCATCGATTCTTTTATTGAAAAAGAACACACATCCATTGGATTCGTTGGCGGCACAGACATTGATCTGAATACGAATGTGCATATTCCAGATATTCGCGAAACGACTTTCCGTGAATATATGATGGCTCACAATGTCCTTAATGAGCGTTTGGTCTATGTCGGTCATCATTTCTCAGTAGATGAAGGCTATGCGCTGATGATGAAGGCGATTGATGAGCTTGGTGATGACCTGCCCACCGCTTTTTGTGTCGCTAGTGATCCTCTTGCCATCGGCTGCTTACAAGCATTAAACGAGCGAGGATTTTCTCTGCCGAACCGCGTGAGCGTCTTTAGTATCAACGATATTCATGTGTCTCAATATGTGTCACCGCCGCTCACCACGTATCATATCCACACGTCTTTACTTTGTGAAACAGCAGTTGATTTACTGTTAGAAAGACTTGTAGACGGCAGAACATTACCGAAAACTGTGCTGATTGCCTCAGAACCTGTCTTTCGAAAAAGTACGATATAAACAACCGGAAGCCCCGTCCAATGTGGAGGGCTTTCTTTTCTCTCTACATCAGTAAAAAATTTTACTTAATAAATTTAATAAAATATGTTTACTTTTTTTACTCAAGTTGATATTCTCACATTAAGAAAGCGTTTTCTTATCATCTGTGAAAAAAGAACGAGAGGGGATTACGAATGAAAAAGGGAAAATGGGCGACATTATCAGCAGTCGTTGGGACTGCTGTTCTTCTGCTTTCAGCTTGCGGACCGGGAGATGACAATTCAAGCGGAACACAGCCAGCATCTACAGGTACAAAGACCTTACTAGTGTGGGAGGATGTCAAAAAAACTGAGGGGATTCAAGACGCTGTAAAAGAATTCGAAAAACAACATGATGTGAAAATCAAAGTGGTCGAAAAAGCTTATGCCGACCAAATCGAAGCTCTCCGTCTAGATGGAGCAGCTGGGACAGGTCCAGACGTCATCACGATGCCTCACAATCAAATTGGATCAGCTGTCACTGAGGGGCTATTACAAGAAATCAAGCCAGATCAAAAAGTGATCAACTCCTTCACAGACGAATCGATTCAATCACAAACGGTAGATGGAAAACTGTATGGTCTGCCAAAATCCGTTGAAACCACTGTCCTTTTTTATAACAAAGATCTTGTCAAAAAGGCACCAACGACACTTGATGGCTGGTATGATCTTTCGAAAAAGCTGACAAAAGACGGAAAGTACGGTTTTGTTGCGAAATGGGATGAAATTTACTATGCGCAAAGTGTTTTAGGCGGATCTGGGGGCTATATTTTCAAGCAGAAAAGCGATGGCTCTTATGATGTTAATGACATTGGTTTGAAAAACGATGGCGCCATCCAAGGCGGAGAATACATTCAAAAATTCTTTAGCGAAGGACTTTTCCCGAAAGGCATCATTGGTGAACAAGGAATCAATGTCCTCAACTCCTTATTTACAGAGAAAAAAGCAGCAGCCGTCATTTCTGGTCCTTGGTCATTTGGTCCATATAAAGAGGCGGGTATTGACTATGGTGTGGCTGAGCTGCCAACACTCCCTAACGGAAAACATATGAGCTCATTTTTAGGTGTAAAAAGCTACAACGTCTCCTCTTATTCTAAAAATAAAGAACTTGCTGAGAAATTTGTTGAATTTATCACGAACGAAAAAAATTCAAAGAAGCGCTTTGAATTAACAGAGGAAATTCCACCAGTGAAAAAACTGATGAAAGATCCAATCATTACGGAAAACGCAAATGCGGATGCTGTTTCTAAACAAACGAAATACGCCACACTGACACCGAACAATCCTGAAATGGAAGAGGTGTGGAAGCCGATTGATAGTGCATTAGGACTGATTGCAACTGGTCGTACAGATGTGAAAAAGGCACTTGATGATGCGGTCAATCAAATCGACTCTCAAATTAAAGCAAATCACTCCAAATAACCATCAAATGCGGGTAGTCTATCAAACTGCCCGTAGTTGATCTAATTTTATATGAAGTAGGTGTTAGACGTGACGGGTAACCTTGAACTAGACCGCACACACATAGTGGAATCAAAGACACACCGGAGACGGGCGCTAATGTTCTCCTTTATACCCGGGATGGGGCAGATATACAACAAACAGTACGGCAAAGGGGCACTCTTTTTCCTGTTCGGCGTCTCTTTTTTGATTGTATTTTATGATTTATTCAATATTGGTTTCTGGGGACTGTTCACACTTGGGACGATGCTGCCTCGTGACAACTCTGTTTTTCTTTTAGCAAAGGGGATTATTGCGCTGTTAACAGCTGGTTTTGGTATCGGCTTTTATGTACTCATGATGCGTGATGCTTTTATGAATGGAAAGAAACGGGATCAAGGGGTACCACTTCATTCCATCCGTGCTCAATATCATCAGCTCATCGATCAAGGCTTCCCTTACTTAATGAGCACTCCTGCTTTCTTTTTACTTCTATTTTCTGTTGTCTTTCCTATTATGTTCAGCTTTGCGCTTGCCTTTACGAACTATGATTTATATCACTCGCCTCCTGCCAATCTGATCGACTGGGTAGGAATCAAGAACTTTCAAAATATCTTTTCCATTGATATTTGGAGAGACACCTTCATTGATGTACTTGGCTGGACCGTCGTATGGACTTTGGCTGCGTCGACTCTTCAATGTGCCCTCGGCATCTTTTTAGCGGTTCTGCTCAATCAGAAGGATTTAAAGGGAAAACGGTTTTTTAGAACCATTTTGATTCTCCCTTGGGCTGTTCCGGGCTTTGTGACCATTTTGGTGTTTGCTGGACTGTTCAATGATACATTTGGGGCCATTAACAATACACTTTTTGCATCGATAGGGATTGATCCAAAACCATGGCTAACAGATCCATTTTGGAGCAAAATTGCCCTCATTGCGATGCAGACTTGGCTTGGATTTCCTTTCGTTTTCATTATGACAACAGGCGTTTTGCAGGCGATTCCCGAGGATTTATATGAGGCTGCGACCATTGATGGAGCCAATTTTTTTCAGAAATTCCGGTCCATCACGTTACCGCTTGTTCTCTATTCCATTGCACCCATCCTCATCACACAATATACGTTTAATTTTAACAACTTTAATATCATCTACTTATTTAATGGCGGGGGACCGCCTGTTGCGGGGTCAACCGCTGGGGGAACGGACATCTTGGTGTCTTGGATTTATAAACTCACGATGCAGTCTTCTCAATATGCACTCGCTGCGGCTGTCACAATTTTACTTTCAATCTTTGTCATCGCCATTGCACTCTGGCAGTTTAAGAGAACGAATTCATTCAAAGAGGAGGACATGATGTGATATGGGATCAAAACAAAACAAGCTCATTCGCCTGAGCATTACTTATTTTATCCTTTTCATTGCCTCCATTTGTATTCTATATCCACTGCTTTGGACGATCGGTGCTTCCTTTAATCCTGGAAACAGCCTTATGAGCACAAGTATGTTTCCGAAGAATCCAACGTTCAGTCACTTTACCGAGCTCTTCTTTGGCCCGGGAGCACTTTATGCAAAATGGTATTGGAACTCCATGAAGATCAGTATTGCCACAATGTTGTTAACGCTGATTCTTGTTAGCTTTACAGGCTATGCCTTTTCTAGATTCCGTTTCAAAGGACGGAAAAATGGGCTGATGCTCTTTTTACTGCTGCAAATGATTCCTCAATTTTCAGCGCTGATTGCGATTTTCGTTTTGGCTCAAATGCTTGGACTGATTAACAGCCATCTTGCACTGATTTTGATTTATGCAGGCGGACAAATTCCGATGAATACGTATTTAATGAAAGGCTATCTTGATGCGATTCCGAAGGATCTTGATGAATCAGCCAGAATGGACGGCGCAGGGCATTTCCGAATTTTCATCCAAATTATTATGCCGCTTGCTAAACCTATTTTGGCGGTTGTCGCCATCAACTCATTTACAGGACCACTGGGTGATTTCATCATCTCCAGTGTCATTGTCCGCTCACCCGAAATGTATACACTCCCGATCGGTCTGTACAATCTTGTGTCAGACAAAATGGGGGCCAGCTACACGACCTTTGCAGCCGGGGCTTTACTCATTGCGATTCCAGTCGCTTTATTGTTTCTTGTGTTACAAAAACAATTTGTGTCCGGCCTCACACAAGGCGGGACAAAAGGATAAGGGGAGATTTGATGAAGAAATGGATGCTCGTCACGGTTGTCGTTTTCTTTTTGATGGGATTAGGGATTTTACCTGAAGCAAAAGCGGATGCCATTTCTGTTCAGCCGATCAATGGACTGCAAGGTGATTTCATTAAAGGAGCCGATATCTCCATGCTTGCGGAAGTGGAGAGAAGCGGCGGCAGATACTTCGACCAAAATGGAAAACAGGTGGACCCGCTCAAGCTATTAAAGGAAAAAGGCGTCAACTATGTGCGTATTAGACTGTGGAACCACCCATACGACAATCAAGGCCGTGCCTATAACGGCGGGACAAACGATCTCAATACAGCGATCGCTTTATCGAAACGCGCAAAAGCACAAAATATGAAAGTGCTGCTTGATTTTCACTACAGTGATTTCTGGACTGATCCTGGTAAACAGTTCAAACCGAAAGCATGGGCATCTCTTTCACAAAACGATTTAGTAAAAGCGGTTGGCACTTACACAGGGGATGTACTCAAAGCAATGAGAGCCCAAAATGCACTGCCGAACATGGTACAGGTCGGAAACGAATTGAACTCAGGCATGCTGTGGCCGAACGGCAAAAGCTGGGGTGAAGGCGGCGGTGAATTTGACCGGCTCGCCGCTTTGCTAAAGGCTGGCACAAATGCAGTCCGCTCTGTCGATTCAAATATCAAAATTATGCTTCACCTTGCTCATGGTGGTGACAATGGGGCCTCCCGCTGGTGGTTTGATGAAATCACCAAACGAGGCGTCTCATTCGATACGATCGGTCTATCTTATTACCCGTATTGGGACGGCGGATTTAGCGGTCTTACTAACAATATGAATGATATTAGCGTCCGCTATAACAAAGACGTCATCGTGGTAGAAACCGCCTACGGTTTTACAACAGCAAATGGCGACAACCTAGAAAACTCATTTAACCAAGATTCAGTCAATACTGCTGGCTACCCAGCTTCACCTCAAGGCCAGGCATCTTTTATACGAGATCTATCAGAAAAAATTTCACAAGTGAAAAACAATCGCGGGAAAGGTTTCTTTTATTGGGAGCCGCTTTGGATTCCAGCGAAAGGCGCTCCGTGGTCAAGTCAGTATGGGCTGGCTTATATCCAAACAACAGGTACGGCCGGAAATGCTTGGGAAAATCAAGCGATGTTTGATTTCAACGGAAAAGCACTGCCTTCTCTAGACGTATTTAAACAAATGACACCGTAATTAAAAGGATAGGACGTGACAAAATGGGAAAGCGTTACCCACTCGTTCACCCCAATGTGAAAGGCTTTTTGCATGGTGGCGATTATAATCCAGATCAATGGCTTCATATGCCGGAGATCATTGACGAAGATTTTCGATTAATGAAGCTTGCACACTGTCAAACATTCTCCATCAACATTTTCGCATGGAGTAAGCTAGAGCCAAAAGAAGGTCAATATGATTTTACATGGCTGGATGACATCATGGACCGCTTGGCAGCACAGGGGGCACACGCCATTCTTGCAACGCCAAGCGGGGCACGACCTGCTTGGCTGTCACAAGCATATCCAGAGGTATTGCGCGTCGAAGCGAACCGTCAGCGTAACTTACATGGACTTCGCCATAATCATTGCTTCACCTCACCGGTTTATCGAGAAAAAACGAATACACTCAATCGTTTGCTCGCTGAACGCTACAAGGATCACCCAGCACTGATCATGTGGCACATTTCGAATGAGTACGGTGGCGAATGTCATTGTGATCTCTGCCAGGAAGCATTTCGAGGCTATTTGAAAGACAAGTACAATCATGACCTTGAAGCTTTAAACCAAGCATGGTGGACGGGGTTTTGGAGCCACACGTATAGTGATTGGTCACAAATCGAATCACCTGCACCGCACGGGGAGCACATGATTCACGGGATGAACCTAGACTGGAAACGCTTTGTCACCGCGCAAACAATCAATTTTTATCAAAATGAAATTGAACCGCTGCGGGAATTGACACCCCATATTCCAGTGACCACCAACTTTATGGGCGACTACCCGCATATGCGCCCATTTCTTGGACTGGATTATCATCAATTTGCAAAAGAGGTCGACGTAATTTCATGGGATAGCTATCCAGCATGGCATAGCGGCAGGGAAACAACCGCTGAATTAGCGTCAAACGTTGCCTTCGTTCACGACTTATATCGTTCATTAAAGGACGGTCAGCCATTTCTCGTGATGGAGAGTACACCGAGCCTTGTGAACTGGCATGAAGTGAATAAGGTCAAACACAAAGGCATGGCACACCTTTCTGCCATACAGGCGATTGCCCACGGATCAGACTCCGTGCTTTACTTCCAGTGGCGCCAAGGACGAGGTGCCTCCGAGAAATTCCATGGCGCCGTAGTCGATCATTCTGGGCATGAACATACGCGCGTGTTTCAAGAGGTCGCTGATCTAGGGAAACAGCTGGAGCAGCTGCAGCCCATCGCAGGGACATCCGTTCAACCAGAAGTCGCCATCATATACGATTGGGAAAACCACTGGGCCATTGATGATGCGCAAGGCTTAAATAATACAAACAAACGCTATGTAGAGGCTTGTCAAACTCACTATCGAAGCTTTTGGAAAAAAGGCATCCCTGTTGACATTGTCGGCATGGAAAAGGATTTCTCATCCTATCGGGTGCTCGTTGGTCCAATGCTCTACATGATCAAACCAGGCGTCGCAGAAAAAATCGAAGCCTTTGTCAAAAGGGGCGGCACTTTTATAGCGACATACTGGAGCGGCATGGTTGACGAAAATGACCTCTGTTTCCTAGGCGGTTTCCCCGGTCCTCTCCGCCATGTACTTGGCATTTGGGCTGAGGAAATCAACACATTGATGCCAGATGAACATGTATTAATGACCACAGGGAATGGACGCACCTACCATGTCGGGCAATATTGCGAATCCATACATCCTGAAACGGCCTCTGTGTTAGGACATTTTGAGAACGGCTGCTACGAAGGACAGCCAGCCCTGACTGTCCATCCTTTTGGAGATGGAAAAGCATACTATATGGCTTCCGAAAATGAGGAGATTTTTTATGATGAGTTTTACGAGGAACTCATCGCAGAAATGGAGATACAGCCCGTCCTATCAGCGGTGATTCCAGAGGGAGTCAGTGTACAAAAACGAACAGATGGCACTCAGGAATATGTGTTTATGATGAATTTTACAGAAGAGCAGCAGAACATATCACTAGATTCAGCGGAAAGCTATGAAAATATCCTGACTGATGAGCAGGTGCCAGAGAAGCTTCAGCTTGATCCTTACGAGTACATCATCTTGAAAAAATAATTTAAAAGAAGTGTTCATTCATTGGACGCTTCTTTTTTATTGATCCTAAATACCTGTATAATTATATTTATTAATAGAAATGTATTTGAAGCGTTATATTTTATCTAAATTTTTTGACATGTTTGATACCGCACCATGAATGGATTCACCATCCTTTTTTACCATTGTATAGGTATGAAAGCGGTTGCCTAATGCTCATATTTTTGATACCCTTTTTTTCAATGCAGCTGTGGAACTGCATTGTGATAAAAAGAGCAAACAAATGTAAACGGTTTATTGTAGGGGGAGGGTCTTATGTTAACGCTTGTTGGATTGTTGATTATTTTAACGATTGTTGTATTGCTGATTTGGGGGAAAGCAAGTCCAATTGTCGCCATGGTCATGGTGCCTTTAATAGGAGCACTGATTGCGGGATTTGGGATAAATGACATTCAAACCTTTTTTGAAGAAGGAATTATCAAAGTATTGCCGGTGGCGACCATGTTTATCTTCGCCATTTTATTTTTCGGCATTTTACAAGATACAGGGTTCTTTGAACCTGTAATTAAAGCATTAATTAAGCTGACAAAAGGAAATGTTGTCACAGTTGCAATGGGAACTGCTTTAATTGGGATCATTGCTCACTTAGATGGAGCAGGGGCTACAACCTTTTTATTAACTGTACCTGCACTGCTGCCGCTTTATAAAAAATTACATATGAGTCCTTACTTGCTGCTGTTATTAATTGGGACGAGTGCTGGATTAACCAATATGATTCCTTGGGCTGGTCCGACTGGACGGGCAGCAAGCGTCTTGAATATGGATCCATCTGAACTCTGGGTGCCGCTTATTCCGATCCAGCTCATTGGGGTGGTGCTCGTGTTAGGAATGGCGTTCTTTTTAGGAAAGAGGGAAGAAAAACGAATTCGGGTGAAAATTGCTGCAAACGAAGTAGCTGCTGTTCAACTAGAAGGCGCCGATTGGGATCGTGCCATTCAGTCTATTAGCGAAACAGGTGACGCTTCTTTAAAGCGTTATCATCTCATCTGGGTGAACCTTATTCTATTTGTCTGTGTTGTGGTACTTCTCGTGTTAAACGTGATTCCTGCTAGTTATATGTTTATGATTGGCCTGTCACTAGCACTGTTGATTAACTTTCCGAATGTGAATTTACAGATGGAAAGAATCAAGGCGCACGCACCTAGTGCACTGATGATGGCGGCTGTTATTTTCTCCGCAGGTTCATTTTTAGGAATTCTTGAAGGTACAGGGATGCTGAAAGCCATTGCGGTCGACAGTATTCACATTTTACCAGCTTTCTTACTGCCATTTTTACATATTATTGTCGGGATGCTTGGGGTACCGCTCGATATGCTGACTAGTACTGACGCCTATTATTACGCCCTTCTGCCAATTGTTGAATCCATTACATCTGAGGTTGGCGTATCTGGTACTTCAGCGGCATATGCCATGATGATTGGGAATATTATCGGAACCTTTGTCAGTCCGCTTGCGCCTGCTGTTTGGCTCGCTGTAGGGCTGGCAGGGGTGGATATGGGGAAACATATCCGCTACTCCTTCTTTTGGATGTGGGGATTCAGTATTATCCTTCTGTTCGTGGCGATGCTAATCGGTATCATTTAAAAAAAGAAAGACATGCGTACAACGACGCATGTCTTTTTCTTTATGAAGGATATTCACTCGTGTGAATGTCTGTATTCGGCTTTCTAATAAGAGACATTAATCCAATGATAAACAATAGAACCATTGGAGCGAATGCAAGACCGATTGTTCCAATTAAAAGAGTCACAGCAGACACCAAGAAAAGAACACCTGAAATCACGGCACGGCGGTCTGTTTTCAAGAGAATAACACCGACAATCGATAGCACTGCTGCAATTCCAGAAACGACCATAAACTGCGTACCAAATGCATTAACTGAAGCTTGAAGCGTTTCAATCGGTAATGTTTCGCCTTCCTCTTGTAGCACTTCATTAATTTCATTATAAAATGATGGACCTACCGAGAGGATTAATGCTCCAAATCCAACACCAATGGCATTGAGGACAATACTAATAATCCCCATAATTTTTTCACCTTTACGACTAATCATGTGTAAACCTCCTAAAAATTTTTAAAATTTAACTGCCTGTTTTCACTTCTCGTTTTTGGAAGACAATTAAGGCAATGGCCAAGAAAATAGCCCAATAGATGACTAGGACTATTAATGAGAATCCTAGAGACATACCTTCGATAAGAGTAACCTGTTCCATAAAGTATTGGGATGGATCGTTTGCAAATAACAAATATTTTGACCAATCAAAGAAGAGCATTAAAATACCTGTAACTGATCCACCCACAATATAAGCTAACACACTAATGGCAATGGAGATGGCTTCACTTCTAAATACTGTAGAAATGGCGAACGAAAGGGTTCCCAAAACGACAAACATTGCACAATGAGCAAGATAATAATAGATCATATTTGCAAACTGCGAACGTTCAATCACTTCACCATTGTGATACACCAAATTCACATAATCAGTGCTAAGTCCAAAGAAAATAGCACCCAATATGAAGGACAAGATAAATAGCACCACAACAAGTAAAAGAGCATACAGCTGTACTGTAATATATTTAGATATTAGGATCTTTAGCCTTGATGGTGGACGAATCAATAATAATTTGATTGTACCATGCTTGTATTCAGCCGACACAATAGTGGAAGCAATAATGATCACAAACACACCTACTAGCTGAAGTAAATTGGCGTTTGTTTTCACATAATCCCATACACTGTGGCTAAACTGATCAGCTGGCGGCAAGTTATGCTTGATTCGATAATCATTAATAGCGATCTCTTTTTCAAGGCTTCTTTTAAAGAAACCATTCTCTGTCTCTTTGAGCTCTTTCTTGTTCTCCGTATTCATCATTTCTAGCTGGGTTTTCCATTCACCTGAAGCTTGATCTTTGTCATTTGTTTTCACTACAAAGATCAGTGTAGCAATCATACCTAAAACAAGAAGTCCAACCATAATCCAAGTTCCAACACGATAACTGATCTTCATCCACTCGTTTTGAATGAGGCGTATCATACGTCTGCCTCCTTTTTACCTGTTAAGCTTAAGAACTTATCTTCTAAGGTTTGTTTTTCTATTTTGATTTCGTACAAATGAATGGACGCGCCGCTCAAATGACGAATCAATTCCGGCATTTTCTCTTCTGGCAAGGAGAAGAATAAATACTGCTCCTCTTCTCTTACAGTCGTGCCTTCCTCAAATATACCAATGAGCTTCTGCGCTTCTTCCAGCTCACCAGATGCGACCTTCATCCGATAATTGACCAATTCGTCTTGATTCGTCTCTGCACGCTGATCCTCAATCGCAATCAGCTTGCCTTTTTGGATAATCGCAAAACGATCACACATCAATTCCATTTCTGACATGAGGTGACTTGAAACAATGACAGCTAGCCCTTCTTCCTTTGCAAGCCTTCTCAAGTAATCTCGTATCATGCGAATTCCCTCTGGATCAAGTCCATTGGTCGGCTCATCTAATATCAGCAGTTTCGGTCTATGTATAAGTGCTTGCGCAATGCCTAAACGCTGCTTCATGCCTAATGAAAACGTTCGGACACGCTTATGTTTCACGTGCTGTAAGCTGACCAGCTCTAGCAGCTCATCAATTCGCCCTTCATCCACTTTCCCATTCATTCTGGCAAAGTGAACAAGATTTTGTCTTGCCGTTAAATGATTATACATTTCTGGGTTTTCAATAATGGCACCAACATCTTGGATGGCATGCTGATATGAGGATTGAATACTATGACCATTAATCAGAATGTCACCAGATGTAATAGGAGAAAGACCGACCATCATACGAATGGTTGTTGTTTTCCCTGCGCCATTTGGTCCTAAGAAGCCAAAGACTTCGCCCGCTTGCACAGAAAAGCTCAAGTCTTGAACGATCTTTTTCCCGTGAATATGCCTAGATACATTATGCAGTTCTAAAACGTTCGTCACGTTACCTCTCCTTCTTTGTCTAAGTATCATCTATCATCTATTTCCTGATAAACACCATGATCCGTTAAAAATAGAAGAACACTTCCATATGGTACAGCAATGCCCAAAAGTTGTGAAGGGGATTAGGCAAAATTTAGAGAATCCTCTGCCTTTTTTAAGGTAGGGTTAAGAAAACAACAATTTTTTATGTGAAAAGAGGCTTGATTTTTTAAAAATGAACCTTTTTCAACAGGTATATATGTATGGAATTTTTTTTAAGATTATTCCTTTCACCTATAAATAAAGAAATGAAAAAGAGGCCTCTACTGACAGCCTCCTTTCGTTATTATACCTTTTTCACAAACTCTGATTTTAACTTCATTGCGCCAAAGCTAGGAATTTTACAATCAATGTTATGATCGCCTTCCACTAAACGAATGCCTTTGACCTTCGTTCCTATTTTTAAAACGGAAGAAGAGCCTTTTACTTTTAAATCTTTAATGACAGTGACCGTATCCCCATCACTTAATAGATTTCCATTCGCATCTTTGACCACAAGCTGCTCCTCTGCCGCTTGTTCTTGTTCAAGTGACCATTCATGCGCACATTCAGGACAAACCAGCAGACTGCCATCCTCATAAGTATACGTTGAACTGCATGAAGGACAATTTGGTAGATTAGACATTTGTGTTTCCTCCAACTTTCTATAGCATTTCATACAATTTTACCACATTTCTATAGAAAGAATGTGATAGAAAAGGAAACATTTTTCATCGTTTACTTATTTCTTCCAATTGATATAGTAGCCGCAATATTTCGAGCGGTTCTTTCTACATGAATAGCCCCATCTCTCATTGCCTCAGAAAGAGAAGTTATACCTGGAACGATACTAAAAAGTGCATCAATGCCATGCTCATGTACGACAGCACTGTCTTTTGAGAGGGAGCCCGCGATACCAATCACAGGCAGGTGATACTGCTTTGCTGCTTTGGCTACACCGATTGGGGTTTTTCCATAAACGGTCTGCTGGTCAATTCGGCCTTCCCCAGTAATGACTAGGTCTGCCTCCTTGATGACATCATCAAACTGAACAGCCTTCAGCACAATGTCAATTCCTCTTTGCAAATCGGCGTGTAAAAAGCCTAATAAACTCGCACCAAGTCCTCCTGCCGCTCCTGCCCCCGCTGCATCTTCAAAGGATACAGTAAACTGCTTTTCTGCTATGTGAGCAAAATGAGCTAAATTCTTGTCTAACACTTGAACCATTTCTTCATCTGCACCTTTTTGAGGACCAAATACGACAGACGCTCCTCTCTTACCTGTTAAAGGATTATCCACATCACGGGCTGCCTCCAGCCGAACGGATTGCAGTCTTGGGTCAAGTCCAGATAGATCAATAGAAGCTAGTTGATGAAGGGCTCCACCGCCTGGCGATAGCTCCTGTCCTGCTTGATCAAGAAAAGCCGCACCTAATCCTTGCATCATCCCAACGCCGCCATCATTTGTTGCACTTCCGCCAAGCCCAATGATGACATGCTTTGCTCCTTGATCTAGTGCCGCAATCATTAATTCCCCAGTTCCTTTCGATGTCGTAAATAACGGATTGCGTTTTTCTTGCGGAACAAGGTGTAACCCAGAGGCTGCGGCCATCTCTATAACGGCCGTCTCACCGTCTCCTAACATGCCAAAAAAGGCATCGACAGGGTCACCAAGCGGGCCTGTGACTACTTGATTGATCATGTACCCGCCGGTCGCATCAACTAGTGATTGAACAGTTCCCTCTCCTCCATCTGCCATGGGAAGTTTAATATATTCAGCGTCTGGCAAAATCGCATGAAATCCTCGTTCGATGGCACATGCTACCTCATATGCAGATAAACTTTCTTTAAATGAATCTGGTGCAATCACAATTTTCATCCTAAAGTCCCTCGTTTCTTATCAAATGTCATCAGCCAAACAACTGAAAAACGCCGAAAATAATGGTCGACACGACAGTTAATGTCAAACCAATTAACGATTCAAAAGGCATGAGTTTCAACCGCTCTTTGATGTCCATTTGAACACTTCCTGCTGTTGCATGAAAAAAGCTCCCATGCGGCATATGATCAAGCACAGTTGCACCAGCATGAATCATGGCTGCTCCTGAAAGAGCCGATACACCAAGCCCAATGAGTGTACCGCTAAATACGCCACTCGCTACCGCCGTTCCTGCTGTTGTCGAAGCAGTGGCGGCTGACATAAATATCCCTGAAGCTGGTGCAAGTAAATACGGTGGTAATCCCGAAGCATCGAGTGCTTGAATAAACACATCTTTTAAGGAAGAATTCGATACAATTCCTGCTAGTGTGCCTGTCCCTAATAACATAATCGCTACACCCGACATTTTATGAAGCCCCGACATCGCATAATCATTGAGAAACTTCCCTTTTTTCATGAAAAGAGCGCCTATAAATGCTCCGATCGGTAAGGCGATCATTGGGTCTATATTGATTTGAAAAAGCGGTCTTAAAGCCAACAATAAAATGGTGACAAGCGGACCCGCAAGTGCTTGAAAAAAAGCTGGCACTTCAACTTTGCTTAACGCGGTTTCCTCTTCAAGAACAGGTGTCCCTTTTTTTGCAAGCTTTTTAGCTAACACATATGTAACAGCCAATCCAAACACAGCCGGAATGACACCCGCAGCCATCATTGAAGTAAGCGGTACACCAAAAGCATCAGAAGCGGCAATGGCATTTGGATTCGGTGACATGATATTCCCTGCCTTCCCGCCTCCAATCATGGCGAGTAAAATCCCCGTTTTTGACAACTTTGCCCGTTTGGCAATGGCAAGTGCGATAGGCGCTACCGTGATAACAGCAACATCTACAAAAACACCCACTGTTGTTAAAATCATGGTTGCCAGTGCAAGTGCTAATAACGCCCTCGCCTCTCCAAGCTTCTTCACGATCGCCTCGGCGATAGATAAAGCTGCACCCGACTCAATTAAAACGCCAGCCAAGACACCTGCCGCCATAATTCTGAGGACAGCTGGAATCATATCCTTAGCGCCTTCCATCATGACGTTGACGGTCTGAACAATATCTACACCGCCTACCAAGCCGCCTATGAAAGCACCTGCCAGCATGCCATATGCAGGTGATACTTTTTTTAGAATAAGAACAATCGCAACCACAAGTGCCGTCATGGCTCCTAGTGTACTTACTGTCACATCTCCACTCATTTTCGATCCCCCCAAAATGTCTTTCTTTAATTGTAAGCGTTTACTAACTGGGATCGGGTTGTGAATCTAGATGAACTTTTTTCATTTATTCCTTTATTCAATTGTGCATATGCACAATTAAGATAGTTGACTCATCAACTGCGCCATATAAAGCTCCATCAACTGTTTCACATGACGGGGATCTTTTCCAGTCAAAGCTTGTATTTTATCTAAACGATATCGCAATGTATTCCTGTGAATAAATAAACGATCAACAATTCTTTGTAAATCACCGCCTTCTTTAATGTAAATTCTTAATGTGTGGGCAAGCTCCGCTTCTTGTATTATTGGCTTGTAAAAGTCAACCCAACTACTGTTTTCTTCAACAGCTCCTGCAGTAATCAATAGCCTTTCCAGCTGATAAGATTCAAAAAAATAAATACTTTCCTTCGGATCAAGAGCCTTCCCCAACCTCAAGGAATCTCTTGCGTGCTCAAAGGACAATGACAGCTGGCTTATGTCGGCGGCGACAGTCCCTATCCCCACCAGCACCTGGCCTCCTACTGCTTTTTCCATTGTTCTTTGCAGCTGCCCAACCACATGCTTTAAAAAATGATCAGAAATCGGCTGCCTTAAAAGAACCAATTCATGACGAAAGGTCATGCCAAGCAAATCATCCACATTCTTATCGTATTGAATCGCATGAATCATTTTATGCACAGCGTCTTCTGTGGATGGAACTGGCTGAAAAATGATGGCCATTCGGCGTTTATCTAAATCCATTCCCAGCCATGCAGCTCGGTTCTTTAGCTGATGATCACCAACGTCCGAATCAGAAATTAACTGATTGACAATTTCACTCTCTATTCGCTGCCGCCACTGAACTCGTTCAAGCAGAAAAGACTGCTCTAACACCAGCTCAGCCGCCATTTTCACCAGCTCGGCATGATGCCGAATGTCCTTTGGCTCACCAGTAATGCCAATCACACCAACTACTTGTTCACGAAAGCAAATAGGCAAATTGATTCCTGGTCTCACTCCTTCTAAGTGTAAGGACGCATCGTGGTCAATTTCCACACTGTCCCCGCTTGTCAGAACAAGTCGTGCACCATCATGTTTCTGACCAATCCTGTTTCGTTCACCAGAACCAATGATGACACCATCCGCATTCATCACATTGATGTTTTTATCTAAAATACGCATCGTACGTTCAACCATTTCTTGTGCCAATTCAGTGGTTAAAAATTGCATGAGGCATCTCTCCTGAAGGTATTTTCATTCAATGTATCATAGTGTCATTGCACAATAAATGCAAAGTGTTTAAAAATGAGGCATTGACAAAGGGACATTGAAAAGTGTTTAATCAAACCAAAGGACCGACCGACAGTCTAATCAAAAGAAAGGATGGCTTTATGAGAACCGTTAAACATCCTGAAGAACGTAAAAATGACATCTTAAACGCAGCCGAAGAGCTTTTTTCTACCAAAGGCTATCAGCAAACAACGATTATCGACATTCTGAAAGCTGTTGGCATTGCAAAAGGCACTTTTTATTATTACTTTTCATCCAAAGAAGAAGTGATGGATGCCATTATTGACAGGATCATCAAAGCAGATATCATCGTGGCAAAACGTATTGCGGCTGAGCCAGACCTTCCAGTCGTCGACAAACTATTTCGCATTATCATGGCGCAATCGCCTCAGCAAGGAAGCAATAAACAGGGCATGATTGAACAATTCCATCAGCCTTCTAATGCAGAGATGCACCAAAAAAGCTTAATCAAAGCGATTAAAGAACTATCACCCGTTTTAGCTGATGTCATTCAGCAAGGGGTGGGAGAAGGGACATTCAAAACAAAGTACCCGCAAGAAACGGTGGAATTCCTTCTTGCTTCTGCACAGGTCATATTTGATGAGGGCCTTTTTCAATGGACAGCCGAAGAGAGTATGCAGCGCGCGCTAGCTTTTATCGATATCCTCGAATCCTCATTACATGCAGAAAAGGGGAGCTTCTCCTTTCTTCTGAAACGTTTAACTGGAGAACTTGATGAACATAATCAGTGATTGGTCACTTCAATACCAATCCTGCGTATATTATAGACTGACGGTCGGTCTAAAAGGAGAGTGATACCCATGTCTTTATTATCCAAAAGAGGTTCATCCCACTTTATTTACCTCGTGCTCGGACAGATTATTTCTGTTTTTGGGTCTTCCTTAATTCGGTTTGTTCTATCTTTACACGTGCTGGATATGACTCAGCGTGTAGACTTATATGCCTTACTATTCGCTTTATCCAATGTACCGCTCCTTCTTTCCCCCTTAGCAGGCGCAATCGCTGACCGGTTTAACAGAAGGAACTTAATGATTTTATTTGATGTTCTCACCGGCATCATGATTCTGGCTTTTTATTTTTGGTTATTCTCAGGCAATGATTCACTCTTTATGATCGGAGCGGTCATGGTGCTTCTTGGTGTGATGAGTACGTTCTATGCTCCCGCTGTGATGTCCAGCATTCCACAGTTAGTAAAACAGGAACAATTAGAACAAGCAAACGGGATCGTCAATGGCGTGCAGGCACTTTCAGGTGTTCTCGCTCCTATTATCGGCGGGGTTCTGTACGGACTGATTGGAAGTCAATCCATTATAGGTGCCAGTGCCATCGTGTTTTTTCTATCAGCATGCATGCTTTTACGATTAAACATATCCTTCTCACCTAGCCCGCTTACAGAAACTATGGGCAAAGTGCTCGTAAAAGATATGAAACAGGGATTTTCCTATATTGGCAGTCAGCCATTTTTAAAAAGAGCCATGTTGCTTGCTGCAATGTTAAATTTCATCCTCACGCCATTTTTTATCGTAGGTGGTCCAATCATTTTAAGGGTCACAATGAAAAGTAGTGACATCATGTATGGTGTAGGCATGGGCTTGATTGAGTTCGCTGTCATCGCAGGTGCTCTGCTAGTTGGACTTGTAGCAAAGCATTGGCGCATCCCTACTTTATATCGCTGGCTGATCGTCATCGCAATCATCTTGCTACCTGTCGCATTCTCTACATCCAACACAGCTCTTCAATTTGGCACTTATCCAGCTTATTTTCTCTTTCTAGCAGGATGTCTTCCGATTGCTATGCTTCTTACAATGATCTCAATCGTTGTGATTTCACATGTTCAAAAGAAAACGCCAAATAGTCAATTAGGAAAAGTGATGGCAAATCTGACAATGGTTTCTCAATGTGCTGCCCCGCTTGGTCAAATGATGTATGGGTTCTTGTTCAATACGTTTTCAGCAAACATGTATGTGACAGTATTAATAGTCAGTACTTTCATGTTTGCCCTTGCCTACTTAACAAAAAATATGCTTCAACATGAAGGAGAATCAGCCTCATGAGACTGACGTTTATAAAGAAGGACTTAACCCGCCACCGTCTCATTTCCACCGGTTTAACCATATGCATTATGATGACATCATTTCTAGCAACAAGCGCCGCTCAAATGACAGTACAACTGAATGGTTCCATTTCTAATCTGCTCCATTCAGCCAAGGCACCAGACTTTGTCCAAATGCATGACGGCAGCCTAAAGGAAAAAGATATTGAGGCATTTTCAAGCAAGCAGTCCATGGTAAAAGCACATCAAATCGTCCCAATGATTCCAATTGAACATGCAAATATCAAGTTCGGAAACGAACCCGCCAAAGCAGGTGTGATGGATCATTTATTTGTGAAACAAAATCGTTATTTTGATTTTCTTTTAAATGAACAAAATGAAAAGCTCACTGTCAGTAAAGGTGAAGTGGCTGTCCCTATCTATTTTCAGCAAAGATATCATCTCAAAATAGGAGAAACGTTACTGATTGGGAAAGGGTCTAATCAATTCTCTTTCCGCATCAAAGCATTCTTGCGAGATGCACAAATGAACCCCAGTCTTGTTAGTTCGAAAAGATTCCTTCTTCATCACAAGGATTGGGACGCAATGAATCAAGTGTTTCATAAAAAGGAATATTTAATTGAATTTTTACTGCATGATGCCGCGCAGGCAGATGCCTTTCAAGCAATCTACCAGTCATCACAGCTTCCACAACAAGGTCCTGCTGTCACATTACCTTTGCTGCGTATGCTGAACGCATTGACAGATGGAATGGTGATCGCCATTCTGCTGCTTTCTTGCATGCTGCTCATCGGTATAGCCCTTCTCTCTCTCCACCTTGCTATGACGGCTTCTATAGAAGAGGACGAACGTGAAATTGGAATATTGAAGGTGCTTGGGATTCCTTTATCAAGAATCAAGCAATTATACGTTGGAAAGTATGCCTTGCTTGCTGGTATAGGGTGTATAGCAGGATATGGGTTAACGTTTATATTTGGTGATATGTTTACAGCCAATATTCAGCGATACATGGGGAATCAGCCTTCTTTCACTTCTTGGTTCATGCCGCTTTGTGTTTCTATTGTGATGGCAATGATCATCATTTCTTTCAGCTATACTGTCCTAAGAAAGTTTGGTCGAGTATCAGCTGCTCAAGCACTTCAAGGCAGCGTCATTTCAACGAATGATAAAAAACAAATACCCTTGCATCTCAAGAAAAACAGGTTCATATCAGTCAATATTTGGCTTGGTTTAAAAGATCTGTTATCACGAAAGAAGTTGTACACAACGATTACTTGTATTATGGCCCTTTGTACATTTTTGATGCTGCTGCCTATTCAGCTATGGTACACCTTACAATCGCCGGATTTCATCACATATCTTGGCTCTGGTCAAAGTGACCTTCGAATTGATATACGACAAGGAAATCATCTAAAGGAAAATACTAATAAAATAGAATCAATGATTCGTGATGATCGAGACATTCAAGCATCAGCCATATATGAAACAACTTCTCTTCAGGCAAAATCAAAGGAGAATTCATTAGAAACACTCTATTTAGAAGCAGGTAATCTCTCAGCATTTCCTCTCACCTATTTACAAGGGAGACAGCCTTTAAAGAAGAAAGAAATTGCCTTATCAGTGCTCAGCTCAGATTCACTCCAAAAAAAGGTTGGAGAAAAAATTACTCTCGTAACAAACGGGCAGGAAATTCAAAAAACTGTGACTGGCATTTATCAGGATGTCACTAACGGCGGGAAAACAGCAAAAGCAATATCACAGCCATTTCCTCAAACAGCTCTTTGGAAAACCATTCAAATCCAACTAAACCAAGGAGTAGAAATTGCGGAGAAAAAGACAGTATTTGAAAAAGAGATATCTCCTGCAAAAGTGACAGATATGAAAGAATACGTTCATCAAACAATCGGCAGCACAGCATCTTTAGTAAAAGTCGTTGCATTTTTTTCTACATTAGCTGCTTTTGGAACCGCCAGTTTGATGTTATTCATGTTTCTGCACATGTTAAAAGCAAAAGATTCAAGCCGAAACCATTTACTACGAACGATTGGATTTTCTAAAAAAGATGTAACAGTACAATATATCACAAGTTTTATCGTCGTTATCTTTTTGGGCACATTTATTGGCACGATCGCTGTCCACTTGATTGGACCAGCTTTAATGAGTGTAGGTGGAGCATCCTTAGGGGCATCAAGCCTCCAGTGGCTGGCACCACAATGGGTGTCAGTTGTGTACCCAATCACACTATTGATTGTCAGCTTAGCTTTAACTGCTTCGTTATTGAAGACGTTATTTACTAGTCAAACTACACGTCATACACTTTCATAAGGAGATGTTTCACATGGAACACTTGATTGAAACAAAGCGATTGTCTTTGCAAATTGATTCTTTAAAAGGACAGAAACAAATCATTCTTAAAGATATCCATTTATCGATAAATCCTGGGGAATTTGTGACCATTATGGGACCTTCCGGATGCGGGAAAACCTCCTTGCTTTATCAGCTTAGCGGGATAGAATCAGCCTCAACAGGAGAGATCAAATATAAAGGCAGTTTATTATCAGAAATGACAGATAAACAGTTAACTGCTCTGCGTTTAACAGATATGGGATTTGTCTTTCAACACAGCCACTTACTAAAAAATCTAAATCTATTTGATAACATCATTGCTGCAGCTTACTTAACAAAGAAAAAGCCAAGAAAAGAAGTGAATGAGCGAGCTAGATATTTAATGGAGAAACTTGATATTGATCATTTAGCAGATAGATATTTGTCAGAAGTATCAGGAGGTCAGCTTCAAAGAGCCTCTATCTGTCGAGCACTTATGAATGAACCAGACATTCTTTTCGCTGATGAACCAACAGGTGCTCTTAACTCCCATGCAACGAAGGAAGTGATGAATATATTTTCGAAAATCCATTCTGAAGGAGCGACACTACTGCTTGTCACACATGACCCAAAGGTTGCTCTTCGTTCTGAAAGAATCATGTTTATGAATGACGGAGAAATAACGGCTAGCTTACATTTAGGGAGATATGATGATGAGTCAACTGCCGAGAAACGGGAGACCAGATTAAATCAATGGCTTCAAGATTTAGGGTTTTAAGTTTGGAATAAAACAGGCAGCCTTTCTGCCTGTTTTACTTTTCCTGGCACTCAAATGAATAATCCATAGACAAACTATTAGTCTCTAGTATGACTTTGCCGCCTACTTGTTGACAAGATTCTGTCAGCAATTCGATTTCTTTGCTATAAAAGTATCTCTTTGACATATACAGAGTCACTAAAACAAGTAACAGCGTCGCCATAATCACTGTGATTTGCCAATTTGAGATTTTAAATCTTTTTTTCATATCAACATCCTTTCCAACAGACTAATTTTTGTCTGCTTCTATCCGTGTCTATTCCAAATTTGATCTAGCATCATCATAACTGATTTTCTTTAATAGATCGACCTTCCAACTTACCCACCGATTAACTAAAATCTCTTTATTTGTAATATACCAGTGATATTTTTGATCATAATCATAAAACCCATTGTATATATTCCTTTTTTAGACGATTAAAAAAAGATTTTAATCATTTGTATAAACATTCAATCACCATTACAATTTCGTACATCACATGACCATAGGTCCTTTTTATTACCTCTTGGCAATCACCTCACAGAAATGATTATATTCTTCCAAAAATTGTGATATCGTTTTTTAGTGAAACAGGTGAAAGGATCTTAAAGAGGTGAAATTTCATGGCTATCATTTCTGCTGAACAGGTGGGGAACCGTTTAAATGATTGGCGAATTGCGATTCGCAAACATGATGTACAAAGTGCTAACGCAATGTACACAGAATTAAAGCAATTGCTTCAAGAAATGGAAGAGAATCAGGAGGTATTGACTTATTATTCATTGCTAGAAGGCAAGTATAAACTCATGATATATGAACGAAGAGGTAAAAAACTGAATGAACAGACAGAGCTAGATTGCCCCTCTAAAACAAACGACTTAATTGAATACTATTTTTACCTATACAAAGCCCTTTACGCTTCATATAACAGAGACTATGCATCAGCCATTGGACTGTTTAAAATTGCCGAGAAAAAACTGCAAAACATTCCGGATGAAATAGAAGTAGCTGAATTCCATACGAAAATCGCAAACTTATATATGCTACTTCGTCAAAGCCTAATTTCTCTTCACTATATTCAGAATGCTATAGATATTTTCAAAAGTCATGAAGGATATGAAAGAAGATTAGCGACAGCCATTGTCATCGCCGCTGCTAATTATATGGATATTGGCGACTTCACAAGAGCAGAAAACTACTACAAAAAAGCATTACACATCGCTGACAATCTAAATGATCATTTTCTAACTTCACAGCTTTTTCATAATATCAGTATTCTGTATGCCGAAGCTGGAGAATCGAAAAAATGTATCGATGCCCTAGAAAAGGCTCTAAGTGATGAAAACTACCTCTCATCGTGCTATTTCCATCACACCATGTTTATGTTAGTCAAAGAGCTGCTCTCTATTGATGAAAGAACACAAGCTCTCTATTACTTCGAATTGGTCAACCAAAAACACGAATCAGATAAATGCCCCATCTATACAGCAAAAATGAATTTGCTTTACCATCTATATTTTACTGAGGATATGTCTCAAAAAGCTCAAGCCTGTTTCGAGGAAATTAGCATTCTAAAAGAATTAAAGGATGCTGAAGGTGCCTGTGAATTAAGTGCACTAGCTGCAAAACACTTTGAAGATTTAGGTGCCATTCATCAAGCCTATCTCTTTTTGAAGGAAGCCTATCACATGAACCATCCTATATTTGAATGGAGGAATTCTAATGAAAAAAATGAGTTTATTGATCCTTGCTTTAACCATCGTTGTTTTCGGACAAACAGTGTCTTTCAATTCGTTAAATGAGACGAATCCTGGCACAACAGAACGACCTATCGGAACTTAATATAAAAATTGATCACAGCAAAGAACCACTTGCCTGATCACAAGGCAAGTGGTTCCACCATTATTTTAATTGCTGATAAGATATGAGGCGGTGTATATGTACCGCAAGATAAGTAAGCTCATCATTAGGAATGACGATACTATGCACCTGTTTAATATAATCTTTGATTTTAAAAGCAACATCCATCGCCTGAGGATACAAGTGTGCAATTTGTTCAAACAACTCATTTTCTTGATCCGACAGTAATTTATTTGCATAAAACCTCTCTACAAAGAATTTCACATGTGTAATGAACCGACTGTAATGAATATTATCTTGGTCCATTTTCATATTCAATGTATAGCGCACAAGATTGACAATGCTCCCGATCATTTTGGCATATTTCATGCTATCTTTTGAATCGGATTCTTCACCTAATGCATTGATTAGGTGAAAGGCGATATTGGCAGCTTCTTCTTTTGGTAATTGTATGCCCAATGTATCATTTACTAACTCAAGAGCGTACTTCCCTACTTCAAATTCTTCAGTATAGTAATTTTTGATTTCCCAGTACACGCGATTCGTAATATTAATATTCTTTTTATGTCGTTCAACAGCAAAATTCAAATGATCCATTAAGGTAAAATAAACGCCTGAATTTAGATTTGAATTTAACCGTTTTTCTGCATATTGGACGATGCGCTGAGTTAAATCGATAAACTCTTGAGGCATAGAATCTAACAATTGAAGAAATTCTTTTGCTCTCATGTTATCGACTGACATAAAGACTTGGTCCGCTTTTTTCTCTTCTATCATTTGACCCGGTTTTTGTCCATAGCCAATCCCACGGCCAAACAAAACCATCTCCTGTTGGTTCTGATCTTCAGCCAGGACCACACTCGAGTTTAAAACTTTTTTGATTTTAAACATCGTCATCACCTGTTTTCATGATTGTGGTGTTCAATCGAGCGCTTCACCATTTGTCTCAATGACTTTTTGGTACCAATAAAATGAGTCTTTTCGAGATCGTTTTAATGTTCCGTTCCCATCATCATCTTGATCTACGTGAATAAAGCCATAGCGTTTTGACATTTGTGATGTACCTGCACTAATAATATCAATGGAGCCCCAACTCGTATATCCAAAGAGATCGACGCCCTCTTCAATCGCTTCTCTCATCTGACGGAAATGCTCTTTAAAATAGTTAATTCGATAGTCGTCATGGATAGAGCCATCACTTTCAACTTTATCCTTTGCACCCATTCCATTTTCGACAATGATAAGAGGTTTTTGATAGCGATCATACAGTTCGATTAAAGAAATTTTCAGACCAACCGGATCAATTTGCCAGCCCCAGTCAGTTGAAGGCAGATAAGGGTTTTTGACTCCACGAATCGTATTTCCTTCTGTCTGTTCTAACCCTTCTTGAGCTGATTCAGTTAAAGACATATAGTAGCTAAATGAGATGAAATCGACTGTGTTTTCTTTTAGAATATTGAGATCATCTGCTTCCATATGAATATGAATATTTTTTCTCTCAAGCATCCGTGTAATCAGTGGCGGATATTCGCCAAACACCTGAACATCTGCATAGAAATAGTTTTCTAAGTTTTGTTTTAAGGCTTGTTCCACATCATTCGGGTGACACGTATGCGGATACGTTGTCAATTTTGTCAGCATACATCCAACCTGGCTGCCTGGGATAATACGATGGCAATCAGCTGTTACAAGAGCAGATGCAACAAATTGATGATGGAGCGCTTGATACACGGTCTCTTCTACTTTACCTTCTGGGCAACGATCAGGAATAATTCCTGCTGTAATAAATGAGTGGCGGTGAATACTATCAATTTCATTAAAGGTGAGCCAATATTTCACATCATGTTGATAACGTTCGAAACAAACATTGGCGAACTTCACAAAGAGATCGACCACTTTTCTTTCCACCCAGCCGTTATATTTCACACTAAGGGCTAAAGGCATTTCATAATGAGAGAGTGTCACAATCGGTTCTATATTGAGTTTTTTCATTTCGGCAAATACACGATCATAGAATTGCAGCCCTTTTTCATTTGGTTCAGCTTCTTCTCCAGTAGGGAAGATCCGACTCCACGCAATAGAAATGCGAAGTGTTTTAAAGCCCATTTCAGCAAATAGAGCCAAATCCTCTTTATAGTGGTGATAGAAATCAACCCCTCTGCGTTTAGGGTACTTTTTATCATCTGGGTCTTTTATTGCACGTTCTATATTTTCAGAAGTCACAGCAAGATGTCCTTCATAATCTTCTACACTTAAATTGGAACGATACATTGCAATATCTGCAACTGATGGTCCCTTTCCATCTATATTCCAGGCGCCTTCTGCCTGGTTGGCGGCAATTGCGCCGCCCCATAAAAACCCTTTTGGAAAACCTTTAATTGTTGTCATATGTTTAGCCTCCTAATTGTGTGACAACCATCAATGTATCTTGACGATTGACCTCTTGTAATGGCTGTACCTTTATTTCATATTGATCTGTATTTGTGATGACAGCAAGTGTAACTGGATCATAACCTGCAGCTATGATTTTTTCTACATCAAATTCAATCAGTAAATCTCCTGCTTGAACACGTTCTCCTGCCTGCACTTTTGGATGAAAATACTGTCCTTGCAGTTGAACGGTATCAATGCCAATGTGGAATAGTACTTCAACCCCTTGGTCCGTTTTCATACCAAGTGCATGATTTGTTTCGAACAGCATGGTCACCTCACCATCTACTGGTGCGTAAAGCGCTCCTTCTGAAGGGACAATGGCAATTCCGTCTCCCATGACCTTTGAAGAGAAAATATCATCTTTTACTTCAGATAGAGAGATCATTTGACCTATCACAGGACTTTTGAATGTTTCACCTGCTCCAATTTGTTCAGCAAATGCCGCTTGATCATTTGTCTTTTCTTCTACTGTTTTATCCTTACCTAATACAAAAGCAGCGATAAAGGCGACAATAAACGAAATGACTGCTCCAATGACAGCAAACATTAGATTTCGTGGGAGCTCATCTGATATAAACATCGACATACTTGCTAATCCAGGGCCAACAAGTACAAAGGCTTGTATACCAACTAATCCAATGAAGATCCCGCCAACAAACGAACCAATCATGACACTTCCAAGGACTCGCTTATTTTGAAGTGTCACACCATACAAAGCAGGCTCTGTGATACCAAAAAATGCTGAAATCCCTGCCGAAATGGCTGTTGATCTGAGTACCTTGTCTTTTGTGCGTAGTGCTACAGCGAAACACGCTCCACTTTCCGCAATATTATGCGCAAGTGATGCTGGCAAATAAAGTGCTTCTTTCCCAAGGGTACCCATCGTTGTGACTGCATAAGGGACCATCGCTTTGTGCATACCTGATGCGACCATGAATGGAAGGACTGCTGCTAAAATCGCGACAGCTACCCATCCTACTGTATTAAACATTGCAAGAATGATGGATGAAAAACCTTGTCCTGCTGTAAAACCAATCGGTCCTAATAGAAGTAATGTAACTGGTACAGTAATGACTAATGACATCATTGGAACAAAGAAAATCCGAATTGGTTTTGGTGAAAATCGTGTAAAGAATTTTTCCATTTGAGCGTACAGCAATACAGAAAGGATTGCTGGGAACACTTGATACGCATAAGCTATATTTTTCACGTCGAATGACAGCAATTGCGCACCTTCAGTAAGCATAGCCGTCATGTTCGGAAGAAGAAGCGCACCGACTGCTGATAATGCGACCAATGGGTTTACCTTTAGTTTATTCGCCGTCGTTACAGCGACTAGTAAAGGCAGGAAGTAAAGTGGTGCGTCCCCTACCATGTTCAATATTTGATAGGTTTGACCCTTTGCATCCATCCAGCCTAATAGAGAGAAAAGGAGAAGAAATGATTTTAAAATCCCTCCGCCTGCGATAGCTGGAACAAGCGGTTGGAAGACACCTACAATGAAATCTAACAGAACTGTGCCTATTTTTCTTTTTTCTTTTGGCTGATTGGATGGCACGTCTTGTCCAGGCGAGCTGCCGCCCATTAATTTTGTTACCTTTTGATACACTTCAATGACGTCATTCCCAATGACCACTTGGCATTGTCCTGACATTCTGACAGCTATGACACCTGGTGTTTTTTCTAGTGCTGGTACATCTGCTTTTTTCTGATCAATTAGTGTGAAGCGAAGTCTTGTTGAACAGTGCTCAAGGTGCGCAATGTTTTCTTTGCCACCTACATGCTGTAAAACGTCTTTGGCAACCTGTGTGTAATCCATTTTTTCTCCCCCTTTTCTCATACATGAGACCTATATTTTAGCAACAAAAAAAGGACCTAAAACGACAAATTAAAGAAATTCATCGTTTTTAGATCCTGCCTGCATGACCAGTCACATGTCTAATTTATCAATATTGGATTTGATTTTAGTATATATCGATTATATGAAAGCGTCAACATTTATTTTTCTAAAAATTATTAAGGTCCATATACCCAAATTTCTTTTCTTTAATTACTTGAAGCAGCCTTTCTCTTTTTTTATACACCTATTTCCTTTTATCATTAATAAGAACTATTTCCACCATAAAAAAACCAGATAAGTTGACTCACTCATCTGGTTTAACACAGTCTATTTTTTCTTTTCTTCCGCCTGCTTTTTAAATGCTTCAGATTGTTTTTGATATTCCTGTTTCGTGACTGGTTTAAATTCTACAGTGCCGCCTGCTATTTTCAGAGGAAGTTTTATTGATTTTGCACCTCGATTCGTCGAACCTACGATAATACCCGTTTTGTGCTCTTCGATTTGAGGATAGGTACTGATATCAAACATGATTCCATCAGAAACACCACCGGCTTTATGTTTCGTCTCTTTATAAGGTTCACTACCATCCCCTGGAACTGTTCTCATCAGAAAAGACCCTGACCATTCTGACTCAATATGCATGTGCTTTACTTGTAGAAATAGTTGGTATGAATCATCCTCCGCAGTATACAGATAACCGTAAGCGCCTGTTACTTTCTTGATGTAGTCTCTTAAATAATCATAAAATCTATTTTCTGAGTCATCTATTAGTTCATCATATCGATCTTGAATGACTTTTTGATACGCCTTTAGCTTTTTTTGATCAACCGCTTTGTATGTGGTGCTTTTGTTTTCACCTTGTTTTTTCACAGAAAGATCTTTTCCAGCAATATGAACTTCGTATATAGCCGTATCTTTTCCTTGCTTCACTTGAAATTCGTAACCGTTTTCAATTACTTTTCCAGTTAATTGATATTTATTTTTAAATAGATTAGGATCATAATGCATTTCCGGATTTTCTTCCAGAATGGTTTCATTCAGATGACCTGTTACTTTCCCTTTTCTCTCCGTTACCTTAAACCAATTCACACGATCTTTTGTTTTATACGCAAAGGCGTAGGAGTGATTCAGTGCACTCTTTTTTGCGGTTGCTTGATATGCTATCCAGCCAACTGCACCAATGACTAGTACCGTCAGGACAGCCATGATCCAAATTTTTGATTTGCTCATTTGTCCCCCTCCGCTATCATTATTTTTTTCTCCATCGTCATGTCAATTTATATGAGTGATTCATCTTCCCAATTCACAAAATCTGTTGTCTCTTCACCTCCTTTATAAAATATATTTTTTAAAACCTGCTTGTATTTTCCACTGAATATCAATTATTATATATCTAAATGATATATCTTTTAGATAGGTGTGCTGATATGAAAAAATACAATGATACGACGTATGCGATTTTAGGTATTTTAACGACAGATTGTAAGTCTGGGTATGAAGTGAAGCAATTAATTGATAAGAGCTTGCATCATTTTTGGAAAATTAGTTATGGACAAATTTATCCAGCTTTAAAGTTAATAGTCGTGGAAGGTCTTGCTGAGGTTTCACCCGCTTCTACGTCTGGCCGCTCCGACAAGCGGGAATATCATCTGACTGAAAAAGGGCTGGAGACGTTAAGAGAGTGGCTGGCAAAGCCTCTCGATCAGTTACCAACGGAACGAAATGAAGTGTTATTAAAGTTATTCTTCGGTCAATATCTTTCGATTGAGAAAAAGCTGGTACTGCTACAGGATTATGAAAGGCAGCTTCGTATCCGTTATGAGACCTATGTTTCGATTGAAGAAAACATTCAAGAGCTTTATCCAGATGAAGCAGATGCGAAGTATTGGCTGTTTACTTTAGATTACGGAAAAAGAGTGGCTCAAGCAGGAATTGATTGGTGCGTGGAAACATCCCATTTGATGAAGAAGGAAGGGTAAATGAATGAAAAAAGACATACGTGCTGGCAGATTTACAACAGAGAATTCTGACTCGATTGTTGTGTTTATTATCGGCATGCGGATCAACAAACGCTGGGCGGTTCATCAATGGATGCCTGTGTTCATGGCGATGCCTGGCATGATCAAAGAGCTGTATACCCATCAAGATGAGCTTGGTTTCCTCGGGACAGAGAATTACTTTGGCTTACGTACGACAGCGATGATCCAATATTGGAAATCAACAGATGACCTTCTGGCTTATGCGAAGATGGAAAAACATTTGGCGGCTTGGAAGAACTTCCATCAGAGGGCTCAGAACAATGACGCAGTGGGTATTTATCATGAAACCTATCAAATTCAAGCCGGCTCGTATGAATCTGTCTATGTGAATATGCCTTCCTATGGACTGAGCCAAGCGAGAGCGCCTATTCCAATTGGTAAAGGAAAACAAACAGCGAAAGAACGGCTGAAAACAACAAATTCCTAGAGAGCGAATCTCTAGGAATTTCTTTTTGCAACGGTCACAAAATGCTTTAATATGCGGGCTGTTAATCCCCAAATGGTGTAGTTTTCATAATCATAAAACCATTCCTCTATCGAACGGCTTCCCCAGCGGTACTTCTCACCATTCATGATTTTTTCATAAGGGAAATCCTCAGCAGGAGTTGGCTGAACGGATACATGATGTAGGTACGGCTCATATTGACTTAGCCATGATAGAGGCACAGTAAAGGTCTCTTCTACTTCTTCTTGATTGAAGGAGTGTTTCACTTTTTGTTCATCAATGATCCCGACATATGGGTAGACCACGAAGGATGGAGACGCAATGTAAGGACTAAGCTGTCCAAGAATCTCCACCGATTCTGGCGGAATGCCCAGCTCTTCATGTGTTTCTCGCAATGCAGCTTCCTGTGCTGTTTCGCTGCCGTCGAGTTTGCCACCTGGGAAGCTAATATCTCCCGGCTGTTTTCTCATGATGAGCGATCGCACCTCAAATAAAATATGCCATTCTCCGTTTACTTGCACCAAAGGGACAAGGACTGCAGCTTTGAACGCTGTTTCTTCTCCAATAAATAACGGTTGAGATTGATGTAAGTCATTTTTTAATTGGTCAATGAACACGGGCATCACCTATTTTCTGTTTCTCTTTCTTTTAGCGTATCATGGTTCACCTTTTGAAGAAAGATGATCTTATCTGACAATTATTTTTATCAAATTGACAACTTTACTTGTCAATTTGAATAACATGTTTTACAATCAAAGAAAGATTCAGATCAAAATTGAGGTGACAGAATGAAAAATCGGCTAAAAGAGCTTCGTGCACGTGATGGTTTGAACCAAACTGAGCTTGCCAAGCGTGCAAAGGTTTCTCGTCAGACCATCAGCTTAATGGAACGCGATGAATTAATGCCGTCTCTCTTGCTCGCTGTTAAGCTTTCACGAATTTTTCAGGAACCCATTGAACGTATTTTTCTATTCGAGGAGGATGAACTATCATGAAAACTGTATACAAACTGCTCTCAGGTGCTCTCCTTGGCTTTCTCGGCGCTTACTGTCTGCTGGCTGCCGAATTTGAAATGACACTTCTTGATATTGCATTCGAAGCGACACTTGTCATCAGTGGATTGACGATTGTATTGATTGTTTATTGTTTTTCAGGGATTTCACGTATGAAGAAAAGAGTATCTCTTTCGGTATCTGGAGATGAAGAGGATGAACTCGAAGCAAAACAGTATCGCACCTTTACTGATTCGACTTTATCCAATACGGTGAGTACCATTTTGTCCATAATTGCCACCGGTATGGCTATCGTTACCGAACAGCCTATTTGGCTGATTCTCGTCAATGTTGCTTTATTTATCGTCACCATTATCAGTTCTTATGTAGCGATATCCGTTCTACAACTTGTCTACCCTAATCGCAATCTCCCAAGCCCGTCTGACAAAGATTATAGTAAAAAGCTGCTCGCTATTTCTGACGAAGGTGAAAAGCATGTGATGCTTGGCGGACTGTTTCACACGTATCAAATGATGAACATCTTATTGACCAGTGCCATGTTTATTCTGATTGTGTATTCCCTTGGAGCCAATCACTCTCAACTCTTCTCAATCATCGTGATTGGACTTGTTTTAATCATTTTGAATGCAAATTATATGTTCAGGATTAGAAATCGTTAAATGAACAAAAGCACAGCCCAATGCAAAGGCTGTGCTTTTCCGTCCATTATGATGCACGGCGTTTCTTTCGTGCATAAATCAATAATAAGAAACCAAACCAAACCGGTGTTAACAAGAGCGCCGGGCGTGTTGCATCCGCAAACAGCATGATCACAAGAATGGCAGCAAAAAGGACAAGAACACAAATGTTTACAAATGGTGTGAACGGTGCTTTAAAGGTAGATGCTGCATGCAGTTCAGGCTTTGTTTTTTTATATTTCAAATGGCAAATTAAAATAATACTCCATACCCAAATGAAACAAATGGCACTGATGGTTGTGACAATACCAAAGGCTTGCTCTGGAATCAGCTTGCTTAAAAGAGCACCGACCGATACCACAATTGTTGAAACGAATAGTGCATTACTTGGAACAGCGTGCTTATTCAGACGTCCAAAGGAAGATGGGCCCTGTTTTTGATGACTGAGATTATACAAAATTCGGCTCGTCGAGAACATACCGCTATTACAAGCCGAAGCCGCAGACGTCAAGACAACAAAATTAATGAGTCCCGCTGCTACTGGAATTCCAATCAGCCCAAAGGTTTTTACAAAAGGACTTTCTGATGCACTGAGCTCAGTCCATGGGTTGATACATAGTAAAACAAAGATCGCTCCCACATAGAAAAATAGAATTCTTAATGGAATTTTATTAATCGCAGACGGGATGTTTTTTTGTGGATTGGCTGTTTCTGCTGCGGACACACCGACCAGTTCCACTCCCACATACGCAAAGATGACCATTTGGAATGACAGTAAGAAGCCTGTGACACCATGCGGGAATAGTCCGCCGTGTGACCAAAGATTCGTTACCGTCACCGGTCCTGCATCTGTTTGAAAACCAATGATTAAAAGGACAATTCCAACGCCGATCAATAATAGAATCGTAATCACTTTAATAAGTGCAAACCAGAATTCCATTTCTCCGAAAAGCTTCACCGTTAATAAATTAAACCCTAGTAAAATCAACAAACAAATGATGGCAGGAATCCATTGCGGGATATCAAACCAATACTGCACATACACTCCGACAGCAATAACATCCGCCATCGCGGTCATAATCCAGCAAAACCAATACGTCCACCCTGTCACAAAGGATGCCCACGGACCAAGGTAGTCCTCTGCAATATCGGTTAATGACTGATAGCCTGTCTTCGATAAGAGCAGTTCACCAAGTGCCCTCATGACAAAAAAGATCGCCATCCCGACAATTAAATAAGCAAAAATGATCGATGGACCTGCCAATTGAATGGCCTTTCCAGAGCCTAAAAATAGCCCAGTTCCAATGGTTCCGCCAATTGCAATCAACTGAACATGGCGGTTTGATAAATCTCGTTTCAATTCTTGTTGTTCCAATGCTAACGCCCTCCTACGACACGATCTTATACTGAAATAATGAACTCTCAAAAAGTCCATAAAAAAAGAGATTGGATGCGCTCCAATCTCTCGGTCATAAAAGAATAGCAAAATAGCGAAAAGCAATACACGGCGTCATCCATGCACTACAAATACAATATTTCGTACTCTTCTGTCCTTTTGCCTGAGATTGTGAACCCTTCGGCGCCGCACATTCATGCGGTCTCTCCAGAAGCTGCTCCTGCCATAGTGTGACCCACAGCATTCATAGCCTTCGTTATTTAATTAAAATGTTGCTATTTCTGAATAATTTCATATTTTACGCCTCTAAAAGAAAGCTGTCAATGGAAATCTTTTATGATTGACGGTGGTAGCCATATAACTTCACTTCATCAATCCCTCTTGATTCATGTATAATAAATCAAAAGATGTTCGGCTCGTTTGCTGGAGAAATCCCTCTTGATCAAGAACAAAGTTAGGAAATCCATGGAAGTTGGTGAAAACAAATGAAAAAAATGAACAAACAGCGTGTCACATTACAGGAAGTCGCCAAGCATGCCGGTGTTTCGACTTCAACGGCATCACTTGTTGTTCGAAATAATCCTAGAATCTCTGAAGCCACTCGAAAAAAAGTACTGCAATCCATGGAGGACTTAGGATACGTATACGACCGCGTTGCTGCCAACATGCGGTCAAAAAGCTCAAATATCGTTGGTGTGATTGTCACGGATATTTCTAACACCTTTATTTCTGAGTTTTTAATTGGCGTGCAAACCACGCTTGAATCACTAGGCTATACTGTTTTACTTGGTACGACCTTTGACAGTGTCGATAAACAGGAGCGGCTCATTTCCACAATGGTAGAGCACCGAGTGGGCGGGATTATTTTAAACCCAGCTTCAAAAAGCTCTGCACGAACGGTCAAACAATTAAATCAAATTCGCACCCCAAAAGTACTGGCAAATCGTGAATTATCAGATGTGCAATGTGACTATGTCGGCGTTGATTATGAACAAGGTGCTTGGATGGCGATTCGTCATCTTCTTCAAAAGGGACATCGGCGTATCGCCTTCTTAGGCGGCATCAAGACCTCATCGACTTGGATTGAGCGGATGAAAGGTTTCAAAAAAGCCCATGACGAAGAAAATCTGATGATTGATGATTCTCTTATTATTGACATAGAACCTACTCGTGAAGGCGGGAAAGAAGCGCTTGCCCAAGTGATTGATCAGCCTGAGCCTCCTACTGCTATTTTTTGTTTTAGTGATCTAGTCGCATTTGGGGTCATTCAAGAACTATCAGCTCGTGACATTAAGCCTGGTGAAGATATCGATGTGGTTGGATTCGATAATGTTCCTGAAGCGGAGATGTACCATCCGCCGCTCACCACTGTTTCCTCCTTCCCCCGATCCATCGGGGTAAAAGCAGCGAACCTTTTATATCATAAAATGAACGAACAGGATGAAGAGCTGCAGAGATTGATATTAAAGCCTCAACTTCATATTAGAGAAACCGCTCCCTCATGATGAAAAAGAGAATTGCATGCAGCAATTCTCTTTTTTTATTGATCAAGTCAACTATTTCTTTGTTTCATTTTTATTTTTTTAAATCACAAAGTCATAAACTTGACACATTTAAAACACAGGAGTATATTTATCTCGTTGCTTCTTTTAGTATATCGTTATACCTATTTCAGAGTATCGTTTTTTTAATCAACATCAGTTAAAAGTGGAATTTTCTGATTCTGATCAAATTATGAAGATTTACTTTCTTATCAATTCTATTTTTATTTTTAGGTTTTAGTAGAACGATGTACTTAATTGAAAAACAGATGAATATTCATTATTTTTTTCATCAATTACACAAGGGGTGTTGTGATGGGCATCATATTATTTACTTTTAAGGAAATAACAAAGGGTATACAAGAATTTGACCCTAAAGGGGTTTCAAATATAGGAGTGGGAACATGAAAAATCCTTATATTAAATCGTCTGTTGGCATGTATTTAAACTACTTCATGCTCGGCATGATCAATATTATTGTAGCTTCCAACATGGACAGCTTATCTGAACGCTACCATGTGGATATTCCGAAAATCAGCTTGCTTGTATCGGCGATCGGAATTGGTAAACTGGTTGCTCTCTTTTTCTCAGGCCGGTTAGCCGACCGCTGGGGACGTAAGCCTGTCATTATTACAGGAAACTTTCTTTACTTATTATTCTTAATCGGTATTCCAACGACAACGAGTTATACACTAGCATTTATCTTTGCGATTTCTGCTGGGATTGCAAACTCGTTACTTGATTCGGGAACATATCCTGCTTTGACAGAATCGTTTCCTAAAAAGGCAAGTTCAGCTTCTGTTTTAGTGAAGGCGTCCGTTTCAATTGGAGCGACTGTTCTTCCATTTATCCTGGCATTCCTTATTGCACATGACATCTTCTGGGGCTGGGCGTTCTTTGGACTAGGGCTTCTTTATTTGCTTGTTGGGATTTACTTAATCTTTATGCCGTTCCCGAACCATAAGCAAGTCTCTTCACAAGGTGACCTTCCAGTACAGGAACAAATGAAGGAAGAACCTAAAATGCTTGGTGAAGGCTTAGCTGTTGTACTCATGGGGTTCACGTCAACTGCATTGTTTGTCGTATGGCAGACATGGCTTCCGCAGCTCGGGTTAAAATTAATCGGACTTGGCACAGAACAAGCCACACAGCTTCTATCTTATTTTAGTATCGGTGCACTGGTGTCTGTTCTCTTGCTGTCGATCGTCTTAGATAAATTCATTTCACCTATTATGGTGGCAATTATTTATCCAATTGGAGCATTCCTTGCGATGCTTTCATTATTTCAAATCGAAACATACAGCATTGTGATTGTCAGCACCTTTTTCTTAGGGCTATTTACAGCGGGAATCTTCCAGCTGGCGATGAGTATCATGATGAAACTATTCCCGACAAACAAAGCAACGGCTTCATCCTACGTCAACATTGCGGCAAGCTCCGCGTTTATTCTCGTGCCGCTCATTACAAGTGGGTTGGTCAGCACGTACGATATTAAAATGACGTTATTTTTCGATATGATCATTGCGGTTATGAGCGTATTGCTAGCGGTCTTTGTTCTTGGACGCATGAAAAAATTATTTAGATAATTAAAGGAGATGTCAATCATGACAAACATACATGAACGAAATATTGATGGGAAAACAAAATTAGTCGGTCTTCTTGCTACACCAATCGGGCACAGCCTTTCACCACGGATGCATAACCTTGGCTATACACTAACAGGGATCAACTATGCTTACCTCGCATTTGAAGTAGGGAATGATGAACTAGAAGCAGCCGTATACGGTATGAAAGCAATGGGGGCTGCTGGATTTAACGTCTCTATGCCGAACAAAATGAAAGTATTAGATTACTTAGATGAACTAGACGATTCTGCAAGATACACACGTGCAAGCAACACCGTTGTGAACAAGGATGGCAAGCTGATTGGCTACAACACAGATGGTCTTGGCTACGTGAGAAACTTGATTGAGCATGGCGTTGAATTAGCTGGACAAAAGGTCACACTCGTTGGCTCAGGCGGTGCCGCTACTCCGATTGCGATTCAGCTTGCACAATCTGGTATTCGTGAAATTAGTATTTTTGCTCGTAATGATCAATATTTTGTTCAAGCTGAAGAAAATGTGACGTACATCAACGAAGAAATGAAATCATTTGGTGTCAAAGCGAACATTTTCCCACTTGAAGACAAAGACGCGTTCCGCCGTGAAGTAGCAGAAAGTGCAATCTTAGCAAATGGGACAAGCCTTGGCATGAAACCACTAGATCAGCTCAGCATCATCGATGATACGCTTGATGTTCTGCGTGAAGATTTAATCGTGACAGATGTCGTATACAATCCGCAAAAAACAAAGCTCCTTGCTCAAGCACAGGAAGCTGGCGCAAAAACCATTAACGGTCTTGGCATGATGCTATGGCAAGGTGCACTTGCTTACAAACTCTTTACTGGTGAAGATATGCCAGTTGATCAAGTGAAACAGATTCTTTTTGAAAACGACCGTTTCTAATACAAAAGAAAGACGACTTCCTAAGCGGAGGTCGTCTTACATTATTGACAAAGGGCTAAAATGATCTTCATTTTAGCCCTTTGTCTTCTTTTCAGCGTGATAGAAAACCTTTGCAGTCTAGGAAGGGCGAGCACAGGAGCGGAGCGAATTTGACATTCGTGAGCACAGGAGCACAGCCCTGACAAAGAATGCGAGGGTTTGTCTACACGCTGAGACGACTTCCGGCGGAGGTCGTCTTTTTTTTAATCATGTACCATGATTTGGCGGTATCGATACAGGATATACAGTGCGCCGATAATGGCCGCAACAGCCACCACTGCATCGAACATAAAGATTTGTAAAATGGACAAGTGACTCTGAATTAAACCTGTTACGACCGGAATGACGATAGCCGACACACCGCCCGCTGTGGAGATAATTCCTGTCATCGTCCCTTTGTTTTTCCAGAAGAATTCAGCCATCACAGTTAACGTCAGCTGAAAAACTCCTGCTGTTGAAAATCCCAATACAAAAGCATTGACGGTTCCGATGACTGGGGATTTCACGACCAAGAGCACACAAATAGAAACAAGTGTAATGATTGGATAGATCAGCAGCACAGTGACCGGACGGACAAAACGGCGCAACAGAAATGCGAGCATCACGACAGACAGCAGCCCGCCCATGCTATAGTAACTAAGCAGTTTCACAGCACTGCCCGATGTCATCCCCAATATGGCCTCACCGTAAGTAGGAAGCCAAATTTGCGGCAACGCATATAGCCCATTTGACGTAAAGCTGATCACAATGAGTGCGATCCCTTCTCTCCAAAATGTAGGCTCTGTCGAGAAGCGCGGAAGTCCGTCATGCTCCGTTACCTGGACTTGCTCCACCTTGCGATGATTCGGAAATGGCAAGGTCCACAGCATCAAGACATTCACAAGATAGATCAGAGCAGGAACAAAAAATGCTATTCCATAAAACAAATCATGCTCTGCTAAAAAGAAAATCGCCAATGGCAAGATGGTTGCCCCAATTGATATAAAGGCCTTCACCATCACATTCGCAGATCCCGAGTTTTGCGGAAAAGCCTCCATTAATGCAGGATACGTCCCTGCATCCATCGCTGAATTCGCGACCCCTGCCAAAATCGCAAACGCAAACGCGATTTGGTAATTTGGAGACAACGGAATTCCGATGAGGAACACCGCCATCAGCACACCCGAAACCAAAATGACCGGCTTTCGCCCAAAACGATCTGACAGCACGCCCGATAAACCATACGTAAGCACCCTGCCAATGCCAAGCGCCGAAATCATATAACTAATTCCTGCACTATTGGTATCTAACTGTTTGATTAAAAATGGCATATTGGAAGCCAATATAATATTGACCATCCCTAATAAAAAATAATTGATATAAAGACTAGAAGCCGTTCTCACATACGGATTCCTCATCCTGACACACCCCTCAACACCATCGCAATGAAGTGATAAATAATGGTTACGCTTATAAGATCTCATATGTGAGGAAGAACAGCTTTGCAGCCTTCACGTTCATACATCTCATCATGTCATGCAGCTCACCGCTTACATGCCCTTCATGTATCAAGCATTTCTTCAATTTTTCACTGCTCTTATTTTATATGAATGTGAAAGGTAATGATAGTGAATTGCTTAAATTTGAGAGAAAATCATCGATCAAGCGTATGACTCCATCGTTAGAAAAAAAGAGTGGCTAATTCCACTCCCTAAATGATGTGTCAACTCTATTCATCGTTAATTATTATAACCCCCAAATACTTAGCTCATAATAATATTCCGTTCGCTCTATGCATAAACCAAAACGAAAATCCTCTGCGACTAAAAGAAAATCACCATATCCAGTTGAAAATTTCGTTTGCTCAAGAAGCTGATTTAAATGACTAAACACTTCATCCACATTCACTAAAAGGGCTTCAATTTCACGATCTCGAAAAAATAGTAATCTGCCTTGTGTAGGTGTTATTTTTACCTTTTTAACCATTTCCTTTAACATTTGTTCAGAATTCTCAATATGCTCTCGGTAGTGGTTTCCATGTATTTGAACTTTCTCTTCTCTTGATTGAAGGAAAGTAAAAACCTTTTGACAAAACAATTGATTTTCTTCGATATCTAAAAATGCGTTTTCTGGAAGTGTCATATAGCTTAATTCGTTCATTAAGTGCTTTCTTCTGCTTTTTCTTTTTAAGGTTTCGATTTTTGAGTTTCTGTTGTTATTCATAGATATCACCATTTTAGGGTTACCTTACTTTTTGTATTCAAACATCTTAAGATCTCTAATTAAACAAAAGCACTTGTAGCCTAAAGGACTAATCAAGTGCCTGAATCATTATTCTAATCGTCAATATGATATTTAACCTTAGGATATTTCTGGTATTTTCTCTTTCCAAATTAACAACAGCCTTATGAATTCTTTTGTTTCAATTTTATTTTCATGAGGTTCTTCAATTCTATAATGATGTTCAACGATTGTCTCTTCTCTTTTGATACTTGCACTGGTAGCATTCAATGTAATTTCAAAGTTTTCATAAACTCCATCTATAACATTTTGAATATATTCTATATACTCATCCACTTCTTCTGTTGAAATATCTTGGATAAAATCTGAGAAAATACTTATTTCTTCTGGGAGTATTATTGCTAAGTCAGTCACCAAATTGATCTTCCTTAAATTCATATGAAGGGTTTATAGTGACTAATTTATACAGTCCAACTTGTCATCTGTCTCAAAGCCACAAAAATTAATCTTCATTTATTTGCTCATCCACTTCTTCTAGATACCTTTCTGTATCTAAATAAGATTCAATAAGATTATCTAAAAATTCAACACTAACCTCTCGACTATCTTCATAAATATGCATTTTAGCTCCAGCTTTTTCTAGTAAACTTATAATGTTTTTCATCTCTTTCAATTCATCAATATCTAATAAATTATAAGATAAAATAAAATCATTTTTATTTATTGCTTCTTTTATTTCAGAAATACTTTTATCTGTATGTTTTCTTAGAATCGAGATATATTTGATTTGATCATCATCTTTCTCTATTCGCATTTTCATTTTAGGCATTTAGTTTCTCCTCCATAGATTAGAAATCGTCAATAGGTTTAATTCTTTCTCCAGGTAGACTATTCTTCCAATTACCTCCATGCCAACCATTAAAATGTTCATTTGGTGTAGCTGGATATATAATTTCGCCTTTGTTCGCTAAATGTGGATATTGTGATGCACTGTAAGAATGGTGACCTTGCACAGTTTTTCCATCTACTTTAGGCTTCTTACCATTTAGAATATCATTTAATTGCTGCTTATCCCAGTTTCTGGTTGGATCCTCTTTATTCAAAATCCTTTGACGTTCCTGATACCAAAACTCATTCACACCAGTGTTTCTATGTTTGGCAAACTTTTTATTCCATTTATAATTTTCATATTCTAATTTCGTAATCGTCCTATTCTCAAATTTGTCTTTCAGCTCTTTCATCTTCTTAGTGCTTAACTGCTTTCTTTGTATAGGGTGCTTCCTTAAATCTAATCCTTTGGTTCTTTCTGCTATTATTTTCTCAGCAACTTTTTGTTCTCCGATCCTCAGACTACCATTGATGCTCTTTTTACTAAACGGCAAAAGGATTCCAAGAGCCGCGTTCATACTTGCTTCCTGCTGTTCTTTCGAGATCTTATTCCCAAACATGTCTCTACCTGTAATCGCTTCGCTGAAGCCGTTGGTGGCGGTAAGACCATATAAGCCTTTTTGAGATGTTTTTAAGGCGTCAAAGGATTTTTGCGATGTCTTGTAAATGTCGACTGCTCTCACTGCGGCTGATGTGGCTTGAGTTGTTTTATAGACGGCTTTACCACCTTTGAAAATACGACCTGCCCATCCGACGATTGGGATATAACCCGCTGCTGCCATGCCGCCTGCGGCGACGCGCTGTCCTGCGGTGAGCTCTTCACCTGTGATCGGGTCAACACCTGTTGCGGCACGTTTTGCATCGTTCACGCCAGTCAGTTCATTCACGATATTTCCGCCATAATCAAGTGCTTTTTCATACCAAGGACGGTTGGCGAGTGCTTCTTGTTCCTTTGCAATCTCACGGGCCTCTTCTTGTTCTTTTTTGATTTTCAGATATTCAGAAGTTTGCTTCTCAATATCGCTTTTTGCCTTGTAGATTTCACTATTTTGATACGCTTTCTTGTCAAAATTCATAGGCGAAATGGCTTTTCCGTCATTTGTGGCATTCATCATTTCCGTATACAATGCCATTGTAGCTTGCTGCTCCGTTTCTGACAAAGCATATTCATCTTTTACATTTTGATCAAGCTCTCTTAGGTCTTTCACTGTCTTTTTTCGCTCGTCTTCCGCATCTGCAATTTTTTCATCAAAGGTTTGACTATCAAATACTTCTAAAGAAATAAGGTTGTCGATGTCTTGAAAAATCGTTTTAAGCGCCTTTTTTTGATCCTTCACAATGCTTTTGGCATTTTTGATGCCCATATGTACAGCGTTGTCTAAAAAGTGTTCTTCTACGAAGGTTTTGCCGCCAAAACTCGTATCATCAAGTGTCCCAGAAACACCTTCATGAAAGGCTTTTTGCTTATCGATGAAGCTGATAAACATATCTACATTTCCGGCGAGCTCTTTGTAGAAGCTTTTAATGTTATCGGCACCTTTTCCAGTGAAATCATCACCGAGGTTAGCCACGCCTTGAAGTGCCTTTTTTAAATCTACCATTTGTTCACGGAGTTCCTGGTAGTGTTTTGCCCTTGCATCCATGGCACTTGTTAGTGCTTTTGCATCAAGTATCTTGCCCAGAAGAAGTCACTCCCTCCATTATTGATCATAAAGTCTATTTTACCGTGTCCACCAAAACGGAAAAATAGGTTAATTGACATAAAAAACGGAATAGACTCTCTATTTAACGGGCTAAATAAAATAAGCTAGACAAAGCACTTTGCTCTGTCTAGCCATACATCCGTTTTATTTATAATCATTGACAGGTCCTTTATCCATCAATACCTCAATTTCATTAGAAGACTTCATTTTTAATTTAGGTCTCCGCTCAGAGTTTGGTTTGCTGTAAAGCTCAAGTGGGCGGATGATTACACCATCATTTGTATTTTGAAGCATACCTGGCACACAAGAATAAATACGATCATTGTCATTGGCATGTTTGGCATGAATCGTCACAGACGTTCCTTGATGATTATCGATACTCATAGATACTCTATATCTATAAAAGGAACCTGTTCCGTTTGATTGAGCAGAATAAACAACCGGAACGACGGCAAGGATATCGTCATTTAACCGTAGTTTAATAACTTCTGTTTTCATTGATTCATAGTCTCTACCGACATCTCCCATATGCTCAACAGCTCCGTTGTCGTAACTTTTGAGAGCAGGAATTTCTTTCGCACCAAACATAGCCACATCTACTTGCTTTCCTGACTTTGTGTAGACCAATGCATAAATATCATAATCAGTGCCAGACTCCCAAGATACTGTAGCTGTGATCTCAGGCGTTTTCTCGATTATGATCGGTTTATGACCTTTATCTAGACTAATTTTACCTTGAACTTTCTCTAAACTGATAGGTGCAGCGACTTTCTCTTTAGCAGTTGTCTTCGTTTGAGCAGGGTCTTCAATTGGTTGTTTTTCAGGAGCCATTTGAGGTGTAGAAATATCCTGTTCATCAGGTTCAACCTCCACACCATAAAGCTTGCATAGCCCTTCCAGTCCAGAATCGAAGCCACGCCAGATTGAGCGTGCTTTCGTGTCACCATTTCTTATATATAGCTCTACTACGACAATGCCCTTTTCATTTGTAAAGCTTACTGGTGTTAGATAAAGCACCTCGTCACCTGTTCGAATTTCTGCTTGTAAATGCTTCACTTGAGAAAAGCCCGATCCTTGATCCTCTGTTAGTGTAATCGCCATCTTTGTGATTCCAGCAGGCACTTTGCTCATATCAAAATTTAATTGATGTCTTTTCAACTGACCTGATACCTCTGCTGGTAAAAGTGTCGCGACACCCGTGGCACTCTCTGGTTGATTGTAAAAAATAATGCCATGATCTCCTTCAACCTGATCCGAATCTGTTAAAAGAAACGCTGTTAAAGAAATATCAATTTCAGATGACACTTCATAGCTGATGGATACCTGTCCCTTTGGAGAGTTTAGTACGGTATTGGCTCCCATTTGCAGAGTGTGATTCATTACAACAACTCCTATTCTTCATCTACCATTTAACGTTTTTATAGATCAATTATACCAAATCATGTAATGAAACCTATTCATATCTTTATCTCTTTTCAACCTCTGCTGCAATACCTAAAAACAAACCACTCTCGAAACAATGTGTATAAAAGAATCATTCCTGCTATTATGGTGATATTCGGCCTTTGGATCCTTCTTCAAATATCCTTGAACATTAAGATCTTTCACAACTCAATGAACTATTTTATCGCCATAACCCTCTTTTTTCTTTGTATTCAGGCATTAATAAAACTTAAACGATGAAAAACCCGAACAAGCATATACCACGCTCACCCGGGCTTCTATTTTTTCCTTTATTATACTTCTTCACCATTCGTGGCAATGACGTTTTGGTACCAAGTAAACGAATCTTTTTTAAGTCTCTTCATTGAGCCGTTGCCTTCGTTGTCGCGGTCAACATAGATCATGCCGTAGCGTTTTTTCATTTCGCCTGTTGTGAATGACACGATGTCAATGATCCCCCAAGGTGTGTAGCCAATCAGGTCAACACCGTCGTATTCGATGGCTTTTTTCAGTGCTTCGATATGAGAAGCGAGATATTGAATTCGTTCAAGGTCATGAATGGAACCGTCTTCCTCCACTTGATCTATAGCACCAAACCCATTTTCAACGATGAAGAGCGGGATTTGATAACGATCGTAAAAACGATTCAACGTATATCTTAAGCCAGTCGGGTCAATGGACCAGCCCCAGTCACTTGATTTGATATAAGGATTGTCTACACCATGCGGAAGGGCTCCGTTGACAATGTCTCCGTCGTTATCAGACACTGCATCACTTTTAACTGTTGTCGACATGTAGTAGCTAAAGCCAAGATAATCTACTTTGCCTTTTCTTAAGCTTTCTTCATCGCCTTCTTCAAACGGAATATGATAGCCTTCGCGTTCAAATTCTTTCAGTGCATAGCTCGGATAGTAGCCCCGAACTTGTACATCTGGGAAGAAATAGCGTTGTCTCATATATTCTTCAGCAAGCATGACATCCTCTGGATTTGAGGAATACGGATAGATTGGTACGTGAGATACCATTGCACCAATTTGAAAAGCAGGATTGATTTCTTTGCCTTTTGCTACTGCCCATGCACTTGCTAGTAATTCATGATGTCCTGCTTGATACATGATTTCTTTGGCATTTTCGCCTTCTTTGACTGATACCCCTGAGTTTGTCCATAGGAACAGCGGGTTGTTGACATCCATTTTGTTATTGATTTCATTAAATGTCATCCAGTATGTGACTTTGTCCTTGTAACGATTGAAGCACACTTCAGCGAATTTCGCGAAGTATTCAGCGACTTTTCGGCTTCTGAATCCGCCGTATTCTCTTGCCAAATGAAGCGGCATCTCAAAGTGAGACAGTGTAATCACAGGCTCGATGCCATGCTTGAGCAGTTCATCAAATACATCATCATAGAATTGTAAACCTGCTTCATTCGGTTCCGCTTCATCTCCCTTTGGGAAAATTCGGCTCCAGCCGATCGATGTACGCAAGCATTTTAACCCCATTTCGGCAAACATCGCGATATCTTCCTTGTAACGATGGTAGAAATCGATTGCTTCATGATTCGGATAAAATTTGCTGTCTTCTATCGTCTCCGTAATTTGTCTCGGTACTCCGTGAGCACCAGCTGTCATTACATCCACAACACTTGGGCCTTTTCCTGCTTCATTCCATCCACCTTCGAATTGATGTGCAGCTAATGCTCCGCCCCATAGAAAATCTTTTGGTAATGTCATTATATATTCCTCCTATTTCACAATTGTGATCATGTCGTCCGTTGGCTGTATCACCACTAGTATATGTACATTATAATTATACCGGTACAATTTATCAATACATATATAATTTTAATCGACATATCAAAGAAAAATCGGTATGTGCTATAATCAAAGAAAATAAATCGTGAAAACAAAGAGGAATGGCTATGTTAAAGTATCAACAAATTGCGAGCGATATTGAAAAATATATTGTCATCCATGAGCTGCAGCAAGGGGACAAGCTTCCTGTACTTGAAACCCTCATGAGCCAATTTGCTGTGAGCAAAAGCACCATTATCAAATCGTTAGACCTACTCGAAAGAAAAGGAATTATCTATCAAGTGAGGGGCAGCGGCATCTTTGTTCGAAGACACAGACGCAAGGGCTACATCAGCCTTTTATCCAACCAAGGGTTTAAAAAAGATTTAGAGGAATTTCAACTGACTTCAGAGGTTTTAATGCTAGACACCATCAAACCGCCTGAAGAAGCAGCGCTTAATTTGAATATTGAACAAGATGAGGATGTTTTTTACCTCAAACGCATCCGTTACATCAATGGACAAACCTTATGTCTAGAAGAATCCTATTACCGAAAAACCATCATTCCCTATCTCAACACAGAAATTGCCGCTGATTCTGTTTTTAAATTCATCAGTGAAGGCCTTGGGCTCAAAGTCGGCTTTTCCGATATGTACTTGCAAGTAGGCAAACTGAATGAAACCGAAGCAAAACACCTCGGCCTCAAACAAGACGATCCCGCTCTCCGCGTCGAGACGGTCTTTCATCTTACAAACGGCCAGCCTTTCGACTTCTCGAAAATCACATATAACTACATGCAATCCCAATTTTTTATTCAGGCGAATAATTATTATGGGTGATGGAAAAGACCCCTCATAGCTGAGGGGTCTTTTAAAGTGGACATATTATTTGTAATAGTTATAGTCATTAAACGTTGCTATCATATCTTCTTGTGTTCCTTTCTTTCCACGATTCGTATTAAAATATAATGTTCCGTCATCAAAATCGACAGCTTCTATTTCAAAAAGAGTAAATGCACTGCTCGTAATTCGGAATGAAAGGTCTTTTCTCGTAAACAATTCTTTTGAAAAATCCTTTGTAGGTGTCTCCTTTTGCTCTTTGATCATTTGATTAATATTTAGCGGATATGTGAGAATAACACTCACATTAGAAGCTCCTCCGTTAGTAGCCGGTTTAGATAAAGGTACATATAATGTTCCTTGGTAGAATGAGATTCCTTGAAGAATGTATTTGGACACATCGACCACTGATTGGTTTACGACAGCTTTTGTATAATTTAATGCAAATGTTGCCTCATATTCAAACTGCCCTTTCTTGTCATTGAAATTCCCAATAAAAAAGCGATTGCCAGACCTTACAATAAACTTATCGGTTCCAACAGAATATGTGATGCCCTAATTGATAAATTCGTCCCTTGGTACTGCAGAACATAGGATTTAGCCACTTTGTACGTATTTTTCTTCGTGTTCACACTTAACTTCACTATCTTTTTTACATACTTTACACCATCGGTCATCGGCGCTACATACAAGCTAACTTGTTCATCACCTTTTTGAGCTTTCACAGCTAGGTCATTCGCATGTCCTAAATCATTGCTAGTACTATTGGTGTCAGAGTTTTTAAGGAGCTTAACAGTTCTTTTGCTAGACGAGGTGTTCATTTTTATCGCGTACAATTGCGTCAGATGGTTTGACGTATTTATTTTTGCAGAATAAATCGTATTATTATTACGATCTACAGCCATCCCTTGCATAGAAGTGTAAAATCCAGAACCAGACATTGCAGAATACGTTGTATACGTGTTGAAGTATCCTGATTGAGCCTGAACAGTAGTAGACCACATACTGCACAAAAAGATGACAGCCATTGAAATGATAATCTTTATTTTTTTCAAAAAATCACGCTCCTATCAATGAAATTTGTATCATTTAGCTATTTAAAAAATCGCCACCCTAAATGAATGGCGATTGAACACTCTACTTTTCAGCCTGAAACTTCTTTACTGTCTTATTACTTTCCGACATGCCTTTCCCAGTGACGGTGAAGTAAAGCTTTCCACCCTTGGCACCTAGTTGTTTAAAAGTGACTTTCACAACCTTGCCTTTAGAAGCCGTTGATTTTCCAATCAGCTTCCCTGATGAATGATAGATTTTGACAACATCTTGTTTCGCTAATTGACTGATCGTGACAACGTCTTTTTTCTTCTTGTTGTTCACGATTTTGATTTGATTGCTTTTTAGCGAAGTAGATGGTTCGCCTTTAAAAGAAATGGCTTGCTTTCCGCTTTCCAGCATCTTATCTCCGCTACGCGTCACATACACTTTGCCGCTCTTAGCCCCTACTTGTTTAACGTACAATTTGATAGAGGAACTGTTCGCTGGTTTTGATGTGGCAAGTAGTTTTCCATTTGTTGAGTAAACTTTGATGACATCTTTTTTCTTGATCTTACTCACTGTAATGACATCTTTTTTATTTTTAAGATTATTGATTTTGACTTGATTGGCTTTTAAAACATTCGATTTTTCACCCTGATAACGAATGGATACTCGATTGCTCTCTTTTAAACCAGGCTCTTTCATACTGATATAAAGTGTTCCATTTGTTTGTCCTAATTGTTTCAAGGAAATCGTCATGTTCGAGCTAGATGCAGTTTGTTGAGCAATTGTTTTTACACCAGAAGCTTGTTTAAAGATTTTAATGACGGATTGTTTTTTGATTCCTTTTATCATCACCGTATCGTTTTTTCCTTTGTTGTTTGTCACTTTCACTTGAGATGATAGAAGTGGAGATGTGACGACTTTTTTAACAGTAACAGCTGGCAGGGCAACCTTTCTCTTTCCACTTTGCAACGTGATGGTCACTTTAGATCCTTCCGTTAATTTCCCTGTTTTTAATTTGAAGTTTTTTCCTGGCGTAATGGCAAACGGTCCATATTTCTTTTTCGTTATGCTTGAGCTGAGTTTCGACATCGCTCTTATTGTGTTATTCGTTGAATCAGTTTGCACCTCTACAACAGCTTGATCACCAAACGTACTAATGCCATTAATGGTATCACTTGAATCATCGATTTCTTCCACAAAAACTTTCTGTACATCTTCCTGAGATTGATCCGTTTCATTTGGGTTATCTGCAATGAACGACTTGACTGTAATTAAGTCACCACCGATTAATTTTGAAACAGGAACATCATAGACGCCATTAGAGTCTGCCTGACCTTCCCCAATGACTCTGCCTTCTCCATCTAAAATATTGATCATACTTTTAGGAGTTGCGGTTCCACCCACTGAAGTTGAAAGCTGAGTAAATGGATCAATAGTTGGGGCCGTTGATCTAAGTCGGAAAGTGGTCTCATGCAAAGCATTATCATAAGAGGGTTCCATCACTTGAAATTCACTTTGATCTAATGCTTTTATTGTGTTTTTGTCCACACTCAATTCAAAGTTGCCATCACCATCTGCAGTAATCGTTTGGATGACTTCACTTGATTTTTGATTTTTAAAGACGATCTTTGCATAAGGAATTCCCGTTTGGCCTTTCACTGATTTAGACCATTTTGTCGTAGGAATAAGTGAGATTTTCTTAGGATTAACAATTTTTTTGTAAACGTCGATATTGCTGCCAGTCGTCATTTTCACTGTTAGAAATGTGCCTGCATTTAGGACAGGTAGCTTTAAATGAATGGCATCATTGAATATGCCTGAAGCAATCACTTTGCCATCTTTCATGACCTCTACTTTTGTGTTCTTCACCGTTTTCCCAGTTAGCTCCTGAGAAGTATCATATATCGGATCTAATGAGGTAAAAGATTCCTTGAAAACATACACTTTGTTTGAAGAAAGCTTTGTCCCATTTTGGTCATACGTATCTAACTCCACCGTTTGGCCTGAACTAATGTTCCAAGAAAACAACTTAAAGTTTCCGTTACTATCTGCTTTTGCGTAGTGCATATATTTAGATTTCCAGTTACTCGGAACACCCCAATCTACGAATGCAACGATTGCGTTTGGCGCTGTTTTACCTGTTAGATAATTATCACCATATTGATAACGATCAATCGTTGTTTTCGTTCCACCCTCTGCGGCACTCACATTTTCCTGTATATTGAAAGTTAACATCATCATACAGAGAATAGAAGCTACTATTTTCAGGACTATTTTCATAAAGTTATCCTCTTTTCCTATTAATGTTTTAATATACAAATATTATACATTTTATCCAAAGTAGGCACAAGAGTTAATATCGTGACTAAAGACTTATCTAATTACTATTTTAATAGATACTGTGAATTTCAAACTCTTACATGAAAACTTCCGATTTAAAGTATCAAAAAGATTCATTTTACGAATGCATTGAACAAACTTATGATAAACGTAACAAGAATGTACAGGAGGATTCATTATATGAGAGATATTAGGGTGTACCACGTCGATGCATTTACAACTGAGAAATTTGGAGGAAATGCTGCTGGGGTCGTGTTGGATGGTGATCTTTTAACGGAGGATGAGATGCAGAATATCGCCAAGGAGTTCAATTTACCGGAATCTGTCTTCTTGCTGCCTGCACATGATAAAGAAGCTGATTATCGGGTCAAATACTTCACACCGACGGAAGAGGTCAATTTCTGCGGGCATGCGACTGTTGGATTGACTTGGCTTTTGGCGACGGAGCTTGGGCTGGCAAAAGAGAATACAGGGGTCGTGTTAGAAACAAAAATTGGCAATGTTCCTGTTGTGTGGCACGAAGAAAATGACAAGGTCGTTGATGTAGAAATGACGCAGGTGACACCGAAGACGCGAGATTTTGTCATCGATTTAGAAGAGCTGAGTGACATGCTTGGTGTCAGCAGTGACCGCATTGATCCATCTTATCCTATCAAATTAGCAAACACCGGAAACTGGCATCTTCTCGTTCCGATGAAGCACCAACAGGACATTGACCAAGCGACACCGAACTTAGCCGCTTTAGGGAAAATGAATAAAGAACAGAATATCACGACGACTCACCTTTATACATTTCATACCACAAAAGAAGTTGATCTTTACACGAGGGATTTTGCACCTGGAATTGGGATACCCGAAGATCCGGTGACAGGGGCAGCAAACGGAGCATTGGCCGGCTATCTTTATTTGGAAGGTATCATTTCTCAGCAAGAAACCACTCTCCTGCATATTGCCCAAGGGAATGCCATCGGCAGACCTGGCATCCTTCGTATCACGGTCATTCCGAATGAATCAAAGCCTGTGATCAAAGTGGCAGGCGCGGCGGTTATCACTATTCGCGGCGTGTTGACTTTATAAACCATCAGCTTGAATGGGAGACATCTCGTTCAAGCTGATTTTACTTGAAATGATCTTTGACGACTTCGATCCATCTTTTAGCCGATGGTGATGCTGCTTTGAATGATTTGAACGCCAAGTTGATCTCACGATATACGCTTGTCTCAAGTGGAATGACTTTCGTATGAGACATCTGCGGCGCCAAAATTAATGTCGGAATGATGGTCATTCCGAGCCCTTCTTGAACCATAGAAATGAGCGTATTATTGTCTCCAATTTCAAACAAAACATGAGGCTTCACGCCTCTTTCTTTTAATAATTTCTTAATGAGCAGGTCACAACCCGCCTTTGGCATAATGAATGATTCATCATGTAACGAGTCAACTTCTATCACTTTCTTCGTATTGAAGCGATGCTCCTCTTGCATGAGCACCACCAATTCATCTTGAAAAAGCGGAACGGTTTCAAATTCTCTCGATGGCTGCGTTAAAAAACCAACATCAACCGTGCCAGACGCAATCCAATCCTCAATCTCCTCATAACCACCTTCATATAACTCTACCTGGATATTGGGATACCCTTTGGTAAAACGGTGAATCAGCTGCGGAAGCATTTTTGAAGAAAAACTAGAGAACGTTCCGATCTTGATACTCCCCACTTCCATCCCTTGAATCAACGCCGCCTCCTGTTCAAGCAATGACGCATGATGAATGATTTGCCGAATATGCGGCATCACCCGCTCACCTGCGTCCGTTAACGCCAGCCCGTTTCGATTCCGCCGAAGCAGCACAATCCCCAATTCCGACTCAAGCTTCGCAATATTATGACTGACTCCAGACTGCGTTAGTCCAAGCTTCTCCCCGGCTTTTGTAAAACTGCCGCACTCGACGACTGTTAGAAATACTTTGTATTGGAATGTGATCAGTTTGGTCACCTCACTTATTAATTCGTCGTTGTCGACGACGAAGACCTAGACGCTGCTTCATCAGCCTTCACACAATCAATCGCAACAACGAGCGCAATCATCACAGGCTCCATTTCTTCTTTCAAAATATCAACCTTATAACTATCTCCCCATGTAAACCATTCCTTCTTCACCTGGCCGATCACTTCGCCGCTTTGCAACACTTGGAAATTCATATCCCACCAGTTACCCTGCACTTCTACACCCGCAGCATCAATTGAATATTTTGCTTTAAAGAACGTAAACTCTTTTTTGATCGTCAATACCTCTTGACCACCAACTTCTACTAAAAACTTCGGTAAAAAGCTAAACATTTTCTTCGTAATCACAGCGATTTCATCTCGTTCTGTATTCAAAATGGTAAACGTCTTCGGCACCTTCATAAAGCTGCCCTCGACCACATACACATCATTCTCCTGCTGATCTTTTACCGTAAATCTGCCGCTCAGACTAAATACTTTCTGCTTCATGTAAAGCTGCTTCATAAGTACCTCCCTCTACTCAAATGACAACTTCATTAAAGTTTATCATACAGAAAAAGGCCCAGATAACCCAGCTGTAAATTTCTTCACAAAAACTGTATCAAACTAAGCGTTTTCCCCATTCATTTTCTTTTTAAAAGCAAAAATGGAGATAGCTACTATCACAACCATATATCCAATCACCCACCAGAGATGCAGTGAAATTGATGCATAGTCTCCAGAAATGGCAGCTCTGCTAGCGTCTACTGCATGAGCAAATGGAAGTGCGTATGCAATATCTTTGAACCAGCCTCCTACTAAATTCAAATCAAACCATGTACCACTTAACCATGCGCTAATATTAGTCAATAGTGCACCACAAATACCACCAACCTGTTTGTCGTTAAATATACTTCCTACTAAGAGTCCTATTCCGATAAACAGTAAAGATGTTGGTAGAAGGACAAGAATTGATAGCAACACATTGGCACTCAAAGGTAATTCTAAGAAGAGTGCTGCGATAAAGCCAATGATAACTTGAACAATTGCTATGGGTATGAGCGGGACAATATACCCTACAATGTAGTCTGAGGCAGAAAGAGGTGTAGTAAACAATCGCATCAAAAATGAGGTGCTCCGATCTTTAGCTATTAACATTCCAGAGAATAGTGAGATAAAAGAAAGGCCGAAAACAGCTATGCCAGGAATAAGCTGATCAATGGCAAATATATCAGTTGGAACATTCGCTTGAATAACATGAAGCAAAAATAAGATAACTAACGGGAAGCCTATACCAAATGCTAAATTTAAAGGATCTCTCAAAATCTCTTTACGATTACGTGCAGCAAAGGCTAGTGACTTCATCTGGTGACCTCCTCATTGGTAGCTAATGAAATAAAGGCATCCTCAAGTGATTTGGTGTTGGTACTTTCCATCAATTCAGCTGCTGTGCCAACTGCCTTTAATTTTCCTTTCGCCATCGTCACTATTCTATCCGAAAGGGCTGCTGCTTCCTCCATATAATGTGTCGTGAGAATGATGGTCATGCTCCCCTTTAATTTCTCAATAGCACTCCATAGCTCACGCCTTGCGATGACATCGAGACCGAGAGTAGGTTCATCAAGGAAAAGGATTTGGGGGTCTGTAATGAGTGCCATTGCAATACTAAGTCTTCTTTGCATTCCTCCGGATAAGGTTTTAGCCTTCTTTTTTGATACCTCAGTCAAACGAAACGTACGAAGCATTTCCTCCACTTTGATATCCACCGTTTTCTTGTGGAACCCGTATATTTGAGCGATTAATTCAAGATTCTCTTTTACGGATAAATTAGGAGCTACTTCCGTTTCCTGTGGTGAAACATTAATCTGTTCTTTTACTGCGTAGGGATTAGAAACAATACTGTTACCAAGGATCGTTGCATCGCCGGTAGTAGGGATACTAAGACAGGTCAACATCTTGATCGTTGTCGTTTTACCTGCACCATTCACTCCAAGTAAAGTAAAAAGCTCGCCTTGTTCAATTGAAAGATTAAGAGAATCGACTGCAATCTTTTCTTCGAATTTCTTTGTTAGATTCTTTGTTTGAATAGCAATCATTCCTCATCCTCCTGACCTTCTTGTGCCTTATATATCTCGTCAGCAAACTGCAGGAAGTCCTCATTTCTTACAATGGCAATTCCTTGAGCTTCATCGCCCAACATCAACAAGCTGTCTCCAGGACAGATGTTGAATATCTCCCTCGCTTTTTTAGGAATGACAATTTGCCCTCGTTCGCCAACCTTTACAAGTCCAAATATGTGTTTTCCTTTTGGTTTCACCCCTGCCACTTCTGTACCATCCAAATTATTCACGAGATCATCCAAAGCAACGCCATATAATTCAGCCAAAGCCTTACAATTGTTGATATCCGGCACAGTTTCTCCCGATTCCCATTTCGCAACAGCTTGCCTTGAAACACCAATTTTCTCAGCCACTTCTTCTTGTGTAAACCTGTGTATTTTTCGCATTTTTTTCAAATTCATATTGATCATGTTTTTCACACCCTTCAATACCATTATATAAGACTTATTCCAATCATCTACCAACTGAACATGACATCAGAAGTTATCTTCAAATTACATTTGGTTAAATGCCTAAGTTTAATTAAAAAGTCCCCTCGAACTTAGTGGAGGGGACTTTTTGTGAATTCAGCTTAAAGCGATTTGATATCTTCAGCTAAAATCTTTCTTATATCGAACGGCTAGATAGATTCCTGAAGCGAGAGTTGCAAGAGCATATTTAAATAAAAAGAAGATTTGCCACATATATTCTTTTGGGAAAATCACATCGCACAAAATGACTCCGAATAACATACAGAGACAGCCTTTTAAAGAGATTTGGTTTGTTCTCTCATCAGCCTTCCCCATTTGCTTAAGAAATACGACTGTCAGAATCAATCCGACTAAAAGCAATACAAATCCGATACCAAGAAGCAGATTCCAATTACCAGCTGAGGCTTCCACCCAGGTTTTTAAAGGATAAAAGATACTATTTGTGAGATCTCCCTTATTTTTCATTCTTCTCATTTCCTTTCACATAAGTAAAAATATCGTTAACATCCACTTTGAAGAAATTCGCAATACGAAAGGCTAACAATAAGGTAGGAACATAATTTCCTTTTTCCATTACGAAAATGGTTTGTTTAGAAACACCGACTTTCTCAGCAAGCTCTTGCTGAGACATTCTGGCTAGCACTCGGTATTCATAGACCTTATTAGATATTGAATCACCAAAATCTCCCTTCATTTCCATCACCTCTTAAAAAATCATAAACTAATCGTTTATAAAAGTAAAGTAAACTTATATAAAATAATAATATACTTTTCAAAAAGGGATTTCTTTAAGGATAATTTCTTGATCTTTAGACAAACACATTTGTGTTACAATCGGGTTCAGTAGAAGGAATAGGCCTTTTTTTGATTGGGCGGTTCACTATCCTGAACATTTAACAGCAGTCAAAGATGATACAGAAAAGAAAATGGTTTTTCTAGAACAAACCGTTGAATTTAAAGGAATTATCCGTATTGATGAGAATAATGAACTGCAAATGAAGCCGACTTGGGATTGTGTCATTATTATTAATGCAAAAAACATGTCCGACACAGTTTGTGATGCAGAAGATGTTGTAGGTTTGCCGTAGAAATTAAAAAAAGTCTCGTTTGAGGGAAATCACTCAAATGAGACTTTTTTATTTAGTTAGTATTTAATAACCATTTACAAAGTAAGCAATGGTTTCTACTTCATCTTCTTTCAGTTCTCTGTTCAAATGTGCTTGATATTCACTCACGATTCTCTGCCGATCTCCACCATAAAGATCAGTGTATTTCGCAATCATCCGAAGCTTGTCCGCTTCCTGACGAAACTCCTCTTTTGTCCACGGTCTTTGGTGTGAAGGAATATACGTATCGGCATCAAAAGCTTCTAACTCATCTAAAAGACGCATTATTTCTTTCAACGTATAATGTACTTTTTCGGCATACATTTTCGGATAAATGCAATCCCCAAGGAATAGAATTTTCTCTTCTTTCACATACACGATCACTGAATCCGCGGCATGATCGCCTCCAACATGTTGCACAACACAAGTGACCCCGCCAAGATCAATTTCCATCCGATGGTCAAACGTGACATCCGGTAAAACTACTTTAATATCTCGATGATCCTGATATTCTTCCTTAATGGCCTTCGCACAGAACTCAATCTCAGTTCCTTCCCTCACCCGCTCATCAATCGCCTCATCTGACCAAGAAAACGGAAGAATCTTCTCCATTTCCATTCTGGTTTTTGCTGAAGCAATTGAAACCGTATCAGGCAGCGCAGGCAGACCAAAAATATGATCCCAATGCCAATGCGTGAGGACAACCATATCGGGCTTGGCGTTCTCGTGCTTTAAAGTTTTTTGAATGAAATAGTTCGCATGATCTTTTGAGTTACCAGCATCGATCATTAATGTTTTGTTATTGCCTACAACCATGCCTAGGATGGGACGGTCGGTTCGTGATACGGGTGAGATGTAGGAGGAGGTTTGGCCTATTTTTTTGATTGTGTGCATGGTGTGCCTGCTTTCTAATATTTTTAAGTTTTATCCCCGTTGAATTGTTATGCGCTACTTAATCAAATATTATTTCTTTAACAAATGTTTGGCTAACTTTCGATCTTCTTTATCATCCGTCTTAATGGAAATATGTTCAATCAATTCCCTTGTGGCCGCTTGCTGCGAATACGAAGGAGACCATTCTTTTAATACACTTAAAGCATGATACTGTAAATTTCCATCATCTGATCTAAGTGCAGCTTGAATCAATGACAATCCTACACCTTCGTGTTCATATAAATCTTGCACAATATATTGTAGACAAGCCACTTCATCATCGGAGAGGTTTAATAACGATAAATGTGTTTCTGCAAATGTGCAAAGCTCTCTAATATGCTGGTGATGATTTGTGTCCATCACAGCAAAGTAAATTTCACTATTTGCCGGATCTTTCTCAAGTAAAGCAAATAGATGCTCAATCACATCTAAACGATAAAAGAGAGCGATTTTAAGTGCTTGAGAGCTAAAACACTGTTGTAACGTATCGATTGCAAGCTTTGGCCATCTATTGTCATTGATAAACGGTTGAACCGCTTTCTGGATAGCCTTATAATCGTCCTGTGTCCATGAGTCATTCAATCGGTCTTCCCAAATCTCTTGATCATCATTTAAAAACTCATTTATTTTCAATATTGGATAAAAGTCCTCAATTGCTTGGCAGTGCTTATGAGCATGGTGAATAAAACGGCAAAGAACTGAGCTTGCATTTGGATACTCTTCAATACCGTAGATAGAAACCTCATCTTCTAGTAGTGCTTGAATGATGAGACTCGCTCCATTATATAATTCTTTGGAAATTTCATCTTCGGATAAAGCTGTTTCCAGATCACCTTTAAGAACGCAAGTATAGGCTAAGTATTCATTCATTATTGTATTTTCGCAGCCCTTTGTTAGTAACCAACGTTTTATTTCTGGCGTCGAGGCTTCCAATTGCTCAACAGCCGAAATTTTCCCCCATCCATTAACGGACTTTGCAAGACGCCAAACTTGTTCGTTTCCTTGAAATGTGCCATTCTTCAATGCAAACACGACATAAGAAGTAAATTCTTCGTGCATACCTATTGTGAATAAGAGCTCTTTGTATTTTTCGCAGTTCGTACATCCCAGTATCATAACTGCAAATTTGACTACCTCCCGATGTTCTGCATGTTCAAGAAGCCATAACGCTTCTTGCTGTACAAGAGACTCATCCCATTGTGTTTGCTGAAATCGGTTAATTAACTCACTGCTGCGACTCGCAATATTGTTAGAAATGATTTTTTCATATGTTTTCTTTCTTGTTTCATTTGTAGGATGATTTAGTTGTTTTTCAAAAAGCTTCAATAATTTCTTCACATAAAAAGGAGCAGGTCGTTCATCTACATAATAATCAGATAAACCGGGAGCCAATCGTGGTTCATTTTCGTCAAATAAATAATCTTCATCGGGTAAACGATCATCTACTATTTTATGATATGTTTGAATTTGTTGTTGAATAAAGGGGACGATTTTCTCTTTATGATCCCATGGTAGAAATTCTATCTTCATTGAATCATCTAGAACCGTTTCATGATCTACCTTCACCATACAACGAAATCGTACATACCCGCCAAGTTTAACGGACACCTTGTGTTGCGTACCATCTTGAAGTTCCAATATCCCTGACAATTTTGAATATGGAATTATATGAGACAATACACTTTTCCGTTGCTTTTTATCAACTGTCATACCATCAATGATAAGTTGTTCTTCTTTTAATTGATTTATAATTTCTATAGAATGCCCTTTATATTTAATTTTCCATGTTTTATTTATTTCTTTTTCTACGTCTTTTATTACGTTACGTATTTCACGTTTAAAGTCAGCTTTAAAGCTCATGGAATTCTCCTTAAAGTAATTTATGGCTAAGATTATGATCAGTGAATGTTGTTATTACTATGTTTTTAATATTTGCTTTCATTTTATATAATACGATATTTAATAAAGAAAATCTTTAAATAATAAACTTATAAAAAATAAATTTCCCTTACCTTTCCTAGTTATTATTCTGAATAAAAATAAGCTTTTAATTTATGATATAACTCATTGACATACTACCAATCAATTATCAATTCAAGAATCGCTTAAATATCTATTTAAAGATTTTTGAACCCTGAATAGGTTAATATTTTTATTTTAAGTTTTTACTGGCGACATCTTTAAATGCCAAAGCAGCGCTTACTATTTGTCCTACGATAAAAGTAATCACAACTGATTTATCAGATCGAAACCTCTAAATATAAAAATACAGATGCAACTTAAAAAATAAGAAAAAAGTCATTATTAAATTTCATTTAAAACATTATTATTTACTTATTTTATCTTTTCATCATTTAACAGCGTGTATAGCTATGTTAGTATGGCATCCAAAGGAGGATGATAAGTGATGAATATTAAATTAAAAAGCACCCTAATCAAATTGGCAGCCTCGCTATTTCTGATGAGCGCCGTAGCTCTCCCTATTTCACCTAAAGATGCAAATGCCACAAAGTCACAAGCCACATATAAAGTGGAGAACCTTAATGATAGTGAATTAAAGATGACGTTCGATCATGCTGATGTTCATATCGATTCTAAAGGAAATGCGATATTGGAAGATCAAATAACGAATGAAAAACAAGTTCTCCCTAAAACATCGACCGATAAAAACGATCATCCTGTTACTTTGCATTACGAAAAAATTAAAAATGGGATTTTGATTAAAGTTGTGAGTGAAAAAACGAGCGGAAAAATCAGTACTCAATCTGTTGGAAAATGTATTCTAGGTACTAGTGGTGGGGCAGTAACCGGAGGTGGTACACTTGGTCTTGCTGGTGCTGCTGTAGGAACTGTCACGATACCTGGTATCGGAACTGTAGGCGCTGGTGCAGTTGGTGCAATCACAGGTACTGTTGGTGGAGCAATGACAGGAGCTGCTGCATCTTGTTTTTAATGAAGTGCAAAAAGGGTACTCTCTTTTTATCCTAAAGGGAAGGTGATCATGGTGTATAAAATCATCATTCCATCTATACTAATCATTTTTTTTCTCTGGATTCTATTACAGATTTCACTAGAGATGAGCATATTTAAGAATCCAATGAATTATTTTATCTTATTCATTCTTTTCTTTCTTATTATTAAGCTGGTAAAAGAGAAACAATAGGAACTTATGGGATGTGCTAGAGGAGATGAATAAATTCATCTCCTCATATTTAAAAACTCCTAGACACACCACTTCAATAAACGAAAATCTCTTAATAAGCTTCGAATTTTATTTATAGTCTAATATCGGCTCTTTACCCTTTACATCTTCAAAATACTTAGTAAACGATGAAACACCTGAATAAGATATTGATAAATACTCTTTAGCACGAGTCATTCCTATATACATTAAAGACACTTCTTTTTCTTGATCCTCTTCATACTTTAATGGCATTAAATCAGCTTTCACAATAAAAACTGAGTGGAAGTCGAGACCTTTACTACTATCGAGGGAACAAATTTTGACTGTCTCTTCCTCTGGATTGAACTTATGTTTGGTTGCACCATTTTCAGTTATCCAATTGTAAGGAATATTCTTTGTTTGAAATGCCGATTGAATCGCGGATATATAATGACTATTATGCCCCTTTATACGATATAAAATGGCCATTTCAGAGTAAGGTATGTTCTTTTCAAAATGTTGATCCACTATCTGTTTAGTAATTTCCTCTATTTCTTCATTAAAGGTTTTACATCTTAAAAGATCTACCTCTGGTCCTTTACGTTTCGTCTTTTTTGGAGGGATGATTTCGATTGTCTCTGTCTGTTCTTGTTTTAATTTAAGATCTAAAGCTCTATGGCTATCGTAAAATTTCCATCCAAAATCCACAATTTGTGACGTATTACGATAATTTATATTTAAGATTCTAGACCTACCTCTAAAATCAAGCCCCGTATCTTTCACATAGCTTCTATTTTTCCGATAGATATCTTGCGCTCTATCTTCTACTAAAAGTAAAGATTGCGTCTCTTGATCTAAGCATAAACTGATGAGATGCAGCCAGCTCCCTTCAAAGTCCTGCCCTTCGTCAATTAAAATGGCATCATACTTTACAGGAGTTAAAGCATCATTTTCTATCTTTTCAATGTAATCATCTATCTCAAGTTCTGAAATACCATGCTCTTTTTTAATCCAGTGATGAAAATTTAATATTTGTATATTATTTAAATTTGGTGTCTTTCTATGATCGGATGTCAGAAAATCATCTGGTTCTGTAAATTTAGAATGAATCATTTGTTTAATATTTTGTTTCAAAGCTACATTGTAACAGAGTATTAATATCTTCCAATTCGGAAGTTGTTCAGCTAACATTTTTGCTCGAGTCGCTAAGATTAAGGTTTTACCGCTTCCTGCTACTCCTCTAATTAGCCGATGTTTATCACCAATCTGTTTAGCCAAGTTTTCTTGATGCAGATCCATCGTTTTAATGTTGCGAAAAGATAATAACAGTTTTTCTTGGTATGGGACTGGTTCAACATCTGCTCCAACGCGTATTTCTTTGTATAGATGATAACGAATCCTTTCTAATTCGTCAGATGATAATGGCGTATTTAACTTGAAAGGCACATGAAACATATCAAACAATTTTTCTATTAAGATCTCAGGATCAAAATGGTCATTATCCGGATCAATCTGATCACGCGATAAAATAAAATGTGGATTAATAACCTCATATACTTTATTTTTTAAAAGTTGTTCTTCATGAAGCCTAGTGAAGACGACACCATAACCATAAGGAAACTTTAATTTAAACTGATATTTCCCTTCTGTATTGATTAAATCAATGTCTTTCTCAAGCATATCTTTTATTTTAAAAGCATACTCTCTTGATTGAACTAGGGGACTCTTCACTCTATGTAAATCACCAGAAGAATTTAAAATGCCCCAGGTATTATCGTTTAGCTCTCTTATTGTATTTTTGGTGTAATCTTTTACTTCCAAAACTAATACTCCTAAATCAGGACCAATTATCACAAAGTCTGGTCTAAATCCATTGATATTAGGCTCATAATGAACAATATAATCATCGGGTAGATATTCCTTTAATGTTCGAAATAAAATTCGTTCTCCTGCAGTAGCAGTACTTTTAATACTTTCTGGTAATGTAATTGCCATTCATACTACAACCCTCTATTATCCTTATAATCCATATATCGGATTAATATGGATTGTTTTAACTTCGCATATTACATTAATAGGATTATTTAAGAAATGAACGTTAAGATGTTTGTTAGAAAGATATATGAAAAATCAAAAAGCTCTTAAATTAATAATTTAAGAGCTTTTTGTATCTGTATATACTTTTAATGACTTTTATTTTTATTGAATTTGTGAATGATCGCTTTATATACAATATACACCAGATACATTACATAGCCTAAAACAAATGTAATTACTAAATCTTTAAATGCCAAGCTTGTCCCTTTTTGTGTAATGATACTCCATATTAGGGGTAGTATTTCTACAGTGAATGCCAATGCAGCTCCTAATATTGAAGGTAATACGATAAAAGTAATAACAAATGATTGAATTATCCTCTTCTCCTTTAAGAATTTTTACAATTAATTTCTATTAACCGCCCAATTACTTTGATTTGAATTTGGTCTATTTATTTTAAGGCTCGCCTTGATATATGAAATTCAGGCTTTGTTATCCCAAATTATATTTAATTATTTAAAAAGGATTGAATAAAATAGAATTTTACATATCAATCAAGAGTTTATTCTGTTATCTAATAGTACCTTCGAGAATAACTCATCTTTATAAATTAAACGGTAATGCCTTCTCCTTTTAGAACATCTTTAAAATGATTTTGTATGTTTTCTTTAAGTATTATGGTCGATGCTAAATCTAAATTGTTATCTTTAATTATTATTTCAAAGATATTTTTTATATAAATCAAATTTAAATTTTCAACAATTTTAATAACATATTTAATTAAATCAGTATCTAATTTAGTGAGTTGCGTAAAATTCAATAAATCACTTTGAGTACTATAGGTATGATGAATTAACTTAGAATAATCAGTGTATAGCGTATCTAATATTTCTTTTTCTTTTACATCAAATTTTTCAAGACGTTCAGACATTTTTTGGCGATCATGTTTTCTAATTGAAGATTCGACTAAATGTGGATGATGACTCCCATAAATTATTCTATAAAGTTTTTCAATCAATAACCTAACAAGTGCATCTATTAAATATTTATCATTTAAAGGTATTAGCAGTAATGTTCTGCTTAAATATACTCTGTATTCCTTTAATAAGTTGATAAAATTACTCGTTAAATATCCCTGTTTATCAAAAAAAAATGAAATCGTAACAAAAACATCATTTACTGATAAAAATAGTGTTTCAAGATTTTCTTTATCTTCATCTTGGAGCCTATCTAAATAGCTAGGGTGGTTTTTTTCTAGAAATTCTATATATGCCTTAAACTTTAATTGATTTTGCAATCATTATCCCCTATTTCTTGAATATTTATTTATGAACTTAGTAGTTTCTGAAAAGTCTACCAATTGTTTTTCTTCTATAAGTTTCAATACAAATCTTTTAAAAATTGATATATTAAAATTAATGTCTTCAATTTTATTTCTATCAATTTCTCTTATAACTTTAGCTACAAGCGCTGTTCTATTAGAAAATAAATATTCTCCTATTGTATTTTCAAATTTTAATAGATCTAACAGTTCTTTAATATCTTTGTTATATTGAAAGATTTCTTTAGATAGAAGCACTGGTATAAGAACAGAATAAAATTCCATTTTAACATGATCTATATCAGAGTTTGACTCCAGTAATCGAATCCTTCTCCACAGGATCTTCATTATTCATCTCCTCAATTCTATCCATCAATTCATTACAAATATTATTGATAGTATCATCTAAAGCTTTATCTTGCCTGTCAACAATACTTTTTTCAAAAGGAGCTGTCGCCAGTTTATTTGATTCTCCAAAAAAACTTTTAAAAATATGTATTTTATTTTCCATAACTATGTCTGAATCTTTTAAACCTTCTATATAATCTGCTTGTCTTGGTTTCCTAGTTAGATTTACTCCTGTCCATATTACACCTAAGTTTCTAGGTTGTCTTTCTTTAAACACTCCATTTCTCTGAGCTTTAACTATATCTTTAACTACTTTTTCTAATAAGTCTACACCTAAAACAGAATACGCATCTGGCACAGCTGGTACAAAATAATAGTCACTAGCATAGAAAGACATCTCCGTATAAACAGAATATGTTGGAGGACAATCTAAAAATATAAAATCATACTCTCCACGTAAATCTTCTTCTAAAATATAATCCATTAACTTATTAGGTGTACTAGGGTTATTCTGTCTTTGAATAAAAATTGTTTCTAACTCACCTGGCATTAGATCCAAGTTATTTGTTAAATTTAGAATAACTCGCTTTCTATCTGCTCCAACCATATCTTCTTTAAAGATATTATCCACAGAACATTTATATTCTAAAACTTTTTCTCCGGCTTCATTTTCAGTATAGAACTTAGTATCTTTTGAATATTTTTCTAACAATGATTGTGTTAAATTAGCTTGTGGGTCAACATCAATTAACAAAACCCTAATAGGAACTTCAGTACCATCTTCTGCTTCTTTCTTAAAATATGTAGATATATACAAAGCTATTTCTCTACAAAGAGTGGTTTTACCTACACCACCTTTCATATTAATTAAAGAAATTACCTTTCCTTTCACGCCCATAGTAATAACCTCCTAGAAATTTAAAATACTTATACTTTTTTCTGCATTATATGCCAAAATCCCTTTTATTTTTTCATCTTAGTATGCCTCTTCTCTTCCAATCTTATATTCTTTACTATACTAATAGTTTTTTCATTCTCACTTACCATTAATAAATCATTCGCCTACTTCTTTACCTTTTCATTAATTGCTTCCATGAAACCTCGTTTATTTGCTACTTTAAGCACTGCTTTAATACATATAATTATTATTATTTCCCTTTCAAATTACTCAAATAAATACTGGTAAAGTATGATTGAGTTTCTCTTAATAACAATAATACTCATGTCCACTTTCAACAGTCATTTGCTTAGGAAGGTTCTAGACCTACAATTGTAAATCTATAAAAAAATATAGAATATCAGTTTACTGTTCCTTGCTTTATTAAATATATCCCATCAGTTTTATTCTTCCTTAAAAATCCCATTTACTTATGATAAGGCTCCCCCCGCACAATCCGAAACGCCCGATAAATCTGCTCTACCAACACCAGCCTCATCAACTGATGCGGAAACGTCATCCTCGAAAACGATAGTTTCTCATTCGCACGCTGCATCACAGCATCACTCAACCCAAGGGATCCGCCTATGACAAAACATACCTTGCTTTTTCCGTATGTTGCCAGCTTATCTATTGTATCGGCTAATTCTTCGGAACTTTTCATTTTTCCTTCGATGGCGAGGGCGATGACGTGGGCGTCTGGGTTGATTTTGCTTAGGATGCGTTCGCCTTCTTTGTCTTTGATGATTTTCATGTCTTGATCACTGAGATTCTCGGGTGCTTTTTCGTCCGCGAGCTCAATGATCTCGATTTTTGCGTAAGCCTGTAATCGTTTTGTGTATTCGGCTATGCCTTGCTTTAAATATTTCTCTTTTAATTTTCCTACTGTGATAATTGATATATTCACAGGTCATCCCCACCTTAAGAACAAGTTATTCATATAAGTTATCAACAATTGTGGATAAAATTTGTGTATTTTGTGTCCGATCATTCGTTCCCCACTATATATATTGCAGGTTCATCGCACAATTCACAGGTTGTGGATAAACTGTGTGTATGTTCGATTTTTCTGAATTCTGGCGGCGTTTCGTGATCATCTATGTACATGTCTAGTACGGTTTCTATGTGTTCTGCGCAAGCATAAAGTGATTTGTTCATAAGTTTCTGATTCCTCCAATATGTTGTCTCGTTATTCACAAGTGTTTCGCTCATTGTTCAATATAACCGATTTATTCACATGTTAATAGTCTTTTACCATTTTCCACACCTTTTATCCACAAACCAAACAAAAAAAGCCTCCACTCCTGTGAAGGCTTCCTTCTATAGAAACGGATTGTAAAATCTCGTTCCTCTAACAAATGTAATCACTAGCGACACGATCAGTACCGCCCCAACAAATATGAACGCCACATAATCTGCTTTTTGAAAGTCTTTCGCCGTAAACCATGTGCGCTTTTTATGCTTTCCAAATCCGCGCAGCTCCATCGCATTGCTGATCGTTTCAATCCGCTCTAGGCTAGAAAATATCAGCGGCATCACAATCGACAGCGCATTTTTGATCCGTTTCCCCAGTTTTTCATTCTTCGATAAATCAATGCCTCTTGCTTGTTGAGAAATTGCGATCGTTCGAAAATCCCGCTGAATGTCCGGAATATAGCGCAGAGCAATCGCTACAGCATAAGAAATTCGGTAGCTAACCCCGATTCGGCTGAGCGATGAGGCGAATTCACTTGGATTTGTTGTCACAATAAATAAAAGCGCTGCTGGCATCACGGTCACATATTTTAGCGTAATGTTCAATTGATAGAAAAGCTGTTCAAGTGTGACATTGTACCAGCCGGCAATGTGAAACAGCTCGTGCTTTGCTCCGTAGATGGCGACACCTTGCTGGGGCGCAAAGATGTAAATGGCGATGTTGTTGATCACTAGGAAAATCGCCAGGACGATCACCACGAAGGAGATATCACGAAATCGCACGTTCGATAGCTGAAAGAACACGATACTGGCAACTAGCATAAACACTAATACGCCTGTATCATACGTGAGCATCGCTGCGGATGACCAGAGGATAAAGCAAATGAGTTTGGTTGCCCCTGTCAGCCGGTGAATCGGCGACGGGCGATCGATATAGGACAGCATGTCTACAGCCATGTCATTCGTTCCTTTCTGTCAACCTCAATGAAGCGATCCACGAGTTCATTTGGATTTGGCCAGTCTGCTTTCAGCGCCAATTCATATAGCGATGTTTCCTTTAAGCTCGCCTTTTGAACAAGCAGCTGATCTGTCAGCACTTTGGCAGGTGTATCATCTGCGATTTTTTCTCCATCTGATATGACAATGGTTCTTGTTGTGTATTCGAGCATCAAATGCATGTCATGGGTGATCATCAAGATCGTGACACCCTGCTGATTTAATTGCTCTAAAAACGTCATCATCTCTGTGTAATGTCTAAAATCCTGTCCAGCAGTTGGCTCATCTAAAATGATGATTTCTGGCTCTAATACAAGAATAGATGCAATGGTGACGCGCTTTTTCTGTCCAAAGCTGAGAGCAGAAATCGGCCAGTTCCGAAATGGGTATAAGCCGCATACTTTTAAGACTCGCTCCACCCGTTCCTTGATATCGTCTTCCTTTACGCCTCTTAAAACGAGACCAAATGCGACTTCATCAAAAATCATTTGTTTAGAAATCATTTGATTTGGGTTTTGCATGACGACGCCGATTCGTTCGGAGCGCTGTTTGATGGTGTCTCCTGTGATGTCATCACCATTTAGATGAATGGTCCCTTTTGTTGGCTTTTCAAACGCGCAGAGCACCTTGGATAGTGTTGTCTTGCCTGCGCCATTGGCTCCAGCGATGCTGATCATTTCTCCTTTTTTGACGGTAAAAGAGATGTTGCTCAGCGTGTTTGGTCTTGTCGGATAGTGAAAGCTCAGTTCACGTACTTCTAGTAAATCCTGCGCTGCATTTTGCTCGACTGATGGCTCAGACGCTTCCATCCACTGCTCGATTTTCATTTTTTCCTCATCATTTAAGGTAAGATGCTGTAAATTCGCGATCTGATCTCCTGCTTCAACCGGAATGCCTGCATATTTCATAGCCTTTACATATAAAGGCTCACGTAAATACGCCGCTTCTAATACATTTGAGGCAAGCAATTCATCTGGTGTCATATCCGCTGCTATCGTGCCGTCATTGACGACGATGATGCGATCCACCTGGCGGAAGAGGACGTCCTCTAATCGGTGCTCGACCATCACGACGGTTTTTTTCGTTTGTTTTTGTAGTCGATCAATGAGATCGATCACTTCTTTACCTGTTGCGGGGTCAAGGCTTGCAAGTGGTTCGTCAAACAGCAAAATGTCGACATCGTTGACAAGTACGCCTGCGATGGCGACACGTTGTTTTTGACCGCCTGAGAGCTCATGCACGGACGATGCCAGCTTGCCGTCTACCTCTGTTAATCTTGCTGCTTCCTCGACACGTGTTTTCATTTCTTCGCGTGTGACTTGATCATTTTCAAGTGTAAATGCGATGTCTTCTCCAACGGTCAGCCCGATAAATTGTCCATCAGGGTCCTGAAGTACCGTTCCGACAAGCTGTGAAAGGGAGAAAATGTTCTCTTTCTCTGCATTTTTCCCGCCGATGTGAAGACTTCCTTCCATAGAACCTTTATAAGACGCAGGAACTAGCCCATTGATGCAATGGGCTAGTGTGCTTTTTCCCGATCCAGACGGGCCTGCGATGAGGACTTTTTCGCCTTCATAGATGGTCAGGTTGATATCTTTCAATGTCGGTTCTGCCTGACTGCGATATTGGAATCCGAAGTGTTCGAATTGAATCATCGGTTTCTTCATTTATGTGTTCCACCTTGCTTCATGATGTTTCTTTCGATAGACTGCCGCTTTTGCTTCTCGTTTTTGCATAAGCTGCAATGATGATGGTTCCTAGTACACCGATCGTGATGATGTTCGATAGACCTGCAACAAACCCTTGGAAGAATGCTTTGTTTACTGGTTCAGCATAAATAGCTACATCAAGAGTTGGTGCAATAACAAACCAGCCAAGTGCCTGCACACTTATTTGTACTGCATTGAAGAATGCGATCTTTTTCCAACCGAACTCTCCCTCTTCTACTTTTAAACGATTTGAAATGAAACCGATCATCAATCCTACAAAACCTGAAACGATAATCCAGCTCCACCAAGGGCCGAATGTGGTGGCATCTTTAATAAGATGACCAATAAACCCAATCAGTGCGCCTGCAACAGGACCAAATAGCACGGCCATTAATGCAAGGAATGCATACGATGTTTCAATTTGTGTATTCGGAATCCCAGTTGGAATGGAGACGAATCGTCCTAAAATGACAAAGACGGCTGCACCAATTCCGATGGCAACGACAGTTTTCGTTGAAAGTTGTTTACCTGCCATGATGTATCCTCCTCTTATTCGTATATAATGCGCGGAGCTTTGCGAATCGAAAGGCGCCAGCCTGTGCCTGTACCGATGTTATAAGCCTTTGCAAATGACCCTTGATTGATCGCCACGCCTAAATGATCGAGTGAATTGACATATACGAGTGGTTCGCCTACCTTTAAATCGGCAAAAGATCGTCCATAGGTCATGATATTTTTATACACATTTTTTGGCCCGTTGGCAATGGTAACTTCTATTGCATCACCGTAATTAATTGAAAGTTGTTCAAATAACGTGTGATGAATGTTTGTCCAGAGGTTTCCGAATCTCACGTCTAAAATATCAATCGTCCCTGTGATGACCTCTTCTTTCGCATAAGCCTGTACGACTGGAAGGTGAATAATATCATCAATATCCGCCTTTGGCCCAACCTCTTCAAAAGAAATCACACCTGAAGCGATTCTCGCCCCTGTATACGCGTAAATATCTCTCCCGTGGAATGTATGTGATTTTCCCGACTTCGGCAGCCGGTTAATGGTTTCATCTAAATAACGGGCTTCTACTATGCCAATATCCTGCGCGACGTGCGTGAGTGTCCCGTTATCTGGGGTAATGATGTAGTGCGGGCTTGTGGTTTTGACGACAAGACTCTTTCTTTCTGATCCTACGCCTGGATCAACAACGGAAACGAAAACTGTCTCTTCCGGCCAGTATGTGACGGTTTGGAGCAGGCGGTAAGATGCCTCCCAAATGTCATACTGCGGAATATTGTGTGTTAGATCAAAAAGGCGGATGCTGCTGCTGACCGTATTTGCCACTCCGTACATGGCACTGACTGCTCCATCATCAATACCGAAATCTGATTGTAAAACCAATGCATGTTCACTCATGTCAATCTCCCTTTCATTTGAAAAAATGGATGTGGTGTTTCACGTGGAACATTTGAACATTTGTATGAAAAAAGTGGACAATAAAAAATACCCCATCCTTATCTTGAATCATAAGGACGAGGTATTTGTCTCGTGGTACCACCTTTATTTACTGTTTGCTCGCGCTAAACAGCCTCTACAAGTACAAAGCTCCAATCTGGCTCATATACTGTGGTTTTGATAACGAGTACCAACTCTCGTCGTGTCCTACTAATATCATAGATATGTTCAGCACGAGGCTCAGAGACCATTTTTCGAATCATTATTTTTGCTTCTTTTCAGCTGCCGAAGCTCTCTGTGGAAAAATTGATGATTGTACTTTCTCTCGTCATTGCCTGTTTAACTATCTTGAATTAAAGCTATCATACATGATGTTTTTTGATAAATCAAGATATTTTTCTGAACATTTTCAAAAATGAGTCAACTGGTGTTGAAAGAGTCTTCTTTTTATAAAATTTAAACAAATGTTAAAGAGCAAGATATGGTGTCTTTCCTTTCTAGCGGTATAATAAAGATGAAGGGAGGTACAGCGTGTGTGGACCATCTGTATGAATGAGTTTAAGCAGCTCTTCAAAAGCACAAAATCTATTTTAACAATTGTTATTATTTTCATTTTATCTACTTTTGTTTCAACTCTACCGTTTATTGCTGCTCATCAGGACAAATGGGAGGCAAAGGATCCTTATTCCATTGGGAATGAACTGGTGATGTCGTTATTTGGTTTCTTCCTTATTTTCTTATTGTCTCACGATATTTTAAGCCGAGAAATTCATTTGAAAACCATTCGTTTTCTCGTCAGTAAAACCACTCGTTTGAACATTATTATCGGGAAATATCTTGGACTGATGCTGTTTTGGCTTAGCTGTATCATGACGACATACGTACTGAATATGGTGATTTCACATCGTTTCCTGTTCTCTGATGCGTTAAAAATCTTAACCTTTATCAGTGTCGGTATCTCATGTGCTTTATTTTTGTCCATGCTCTTTCCAACCCCACAGAAATCAATGTTTGTTGGGATGTTGTTTTCCTTTCTTTTCCCAATCGTCAGTATGATATCTGTTCTTTCTTCAGAACGATTGATTCATTGGTTCCAATATATGACGCCTTATTATTATGTGCGCTTGAGTGAGCCGCTGACCTATATACTCTTGAATACAGCATTGACCGTTATCTTACTCATTGGAACAGCACTCCTATTTCAAAGGAGGGATGTCTAAATGCTACATACAAAAGAACTCACAAAAAAATACCGGACAAAAGTCGCGATAGATCACATTACCCTTGATGTCAATCAAGGTGATATTTTCGGGCTCATTGGACCGAAGGGTTCTGGTAAGACGACGTTTTTCAATATCATTACGGGAATTTCCCGGCAAACCTCTGGGACGTTCACGATGATGGATATGCCTTCATTAAAAAAGGTGAGGCAACATATCGGTGTTCTGCCTGAATATACGGATTTATATGAAGGGCTTACGGCACTTGAACATATTGCCTACTTATCAAAAATCACCGGGACGCGCCAGAAAACGAGTGATTATGAAGAACTGCTCGAATTTGTCGGCTTAGATCACTATCAGCAGGAAAAGGTCGGTTCCTTCACACCTGGTATGAAGAAACGGCTCGGCATAGCGCAGGCTATCGCCCATCGACCCGAATTTATTTTACTCGACGAGCCTTTTGCTGATATTGACGCAGATTCAATCTTGCACATCCAGCAGGTCATTGACACGTTAAAATATGAAGGGAAAACCGTCTTATTAACGGCTGACCACCCAAGGTTCACAAATAGTATTTGTACAAAAACTGCTTTTATTTCTGAAGGAAAATTAGTGTCCCCCCATACACATCCTCAAGAGAAAACCATCACATCCTCAAACATACGTGCAACCTTCAAGCATGCGTGGATTGATGATGAGGTGAAGCCTGTTCTCACACAGTACTTACAAACTGTTGGAACAGATCTTGTGATCAGTGATGACGAGACCTCATTGTTGATTCGTTCAGAAGCCCAAGTCCCATCGATCATCCGCGCTTTCGTGAAATGCAAAGTTGATTTATACAGAGTTACGGCTCAAGATGCCATGAGTTCCTCATAAAAAAGCACCGCATGCGATCCGCACGGTGCTTCTTCTTTATGATAAAGGTTTACTCATATAGATTCCAGTTTCTGCAAATCCCGTCTTCTCATACAGTGAACGGGCAATTTGATTATGAGCAAAGACATGAAGCGAGAGTTTCTGCACTCCTAATGACTTTGCTTGCTCCTCTAATGCAGCAATGGCCTGCTTTGCAAAGCCTTTGCCTCGATAGGCTTCGAATAAAATAAAGTTATAAATGAATCCTTCCTGCTGAGGGTGATTCGGGTCATAACAAAGCCAAACCCAGCCAATCGCTTCTTCCCCATTTAAGAAATTCCATAGCTCATGATGCTCTGTCTGTAGACCTTCGGGAAGTAGCCGATCAAATTGTTCTTCGGCGTTTGCAAGTGATTCTTCCTTCTCCCAAGTCCCTGCGAGTACCTTTTCTTCTGCGTACCGCTGAATGGCCTTCTCCATCAATACATCGTAATCTGTTTGTGACATTGGTTGTAGTGTAACCAATCGTACCGCCCCCTTTCCTCCATCATATGATGAGCATGCAAAAAAAAACCAGTCCCATCAAGGAACTGGTTAGCCACCGAATCGGTCGGTTTGAGAAAGTTTGATCTCTACAGATTTTTTCTTTCCACTTCGGTAAAACTGCACCTTTACCTTGTCGCCGACTTTCTTTTGATATAAATACTTACGAAGGTCTACGATATTCTGTACACTCTTGCCATCAAAGAAAGTGACGACATCCAGCTCTTTTAGTCCCGCTTTTCCTGCCGGAGACAAAGGCTCGACACTCATCACGACAACCCCTGATGTGACGTTAGACGGCAGCTTCAACGTTTCCTGCCAGTGATAGCTCGCAATATCTGCTAAAGACTTCATGCCAACGCCTAGATACGGACGCTTCACTTCTCCGTATCGCTCTAAATCTTCTATGACAGGGATGACGAGGTTTGCCGGGATAGACAGCCCGATGCCTTCTACCTCTGATTCAGCAATCTTCATTGAGTTGATACCGATCACTTTTCCGTCCATATTGATCAAGGCACCACCGCTGTTCCCTGGATTGATGGCGGCATCTGTTTGCAGTACTTCCGCATTCCAATCCGCCTGTCCGTCTCCATTCGAGTCTACAGGAATCGCACGTTCCGTTCCTGAAATGACACCTTGTGTGACAGAGCCTGCGAATTCAAGCCCTAAAGGATTTCCAATGGCGATTACAGGCTCACCGGGCTTCACATGGTCTGAATTACCGAAGGCTGCGGTTTGCTTGATCTTATCACTTTTGACGGTGAGAACCGCTAAATCCATGAGCTGATCACTTCCGACAAGATTTGCTCCAATTCTTGTCCCATCCTGAAGACTCACTTCAAGCTGATTGGCACCTTTGATGACGTGATGGTTGGTCACAATATAAAAGGTGTCACCCTTTTTCTTATAAATCACACCTGACCCGCTGCCTGCCTCTCCGCCTTCTTCCCAAAAGCTCGACTTTTGGATATTAATGACGCCGACAACCGTATCCGACATATTCGATACGACTTTTGTGACCGCATCATTGACGTTCACATTGACGGTCTTTAAAGGGCCCTGTGCTGCTTGCCCATCTCCGTTCTGCTGCCACCCAAAGGGACTGCCGCTCTGTCCTGATACATAGGGGAAAAAGAATCCCATTAAAAAAGCTCCTACCAATACACCGATCAGACCAGATAGGAAATATCCTTTTCTGCTTCGTCTCGGCTTCCACTCTACATCGCGATAATCCACTATGTTTCCTTCCTTTCAGTGAATAGATGATGTATATAGTGTTGGTAAGAAGCTCTTATCTTAATCATACGATTGTAAAAATCATACGGCGCAAAGCGGGGTTGCTTTTTTCGGGTCCGTATCATATAAATCAAAGCCATCCCCGACAACAAAGCCTTTCATCTCAAGCGTCTGCTGGACCGCCATACGGGCTAAATCCTTCATGTTGTTGTCTTGACTCAAATGAGCCAAGTAAATGCGTGAGGTGGCATCTCCAATGACATCTGTCATCGCAAGAGCCGCATCTTCATTTGATACATGTCCGACATCGCTCAAAATTCTGCGCTTAATGCTCCACGGGTATCGGCCCATTTGCAGCATACCGACATCATGATTGCTCTCAAATACAAATGTATTGGCTGACTGAATGATCCCTTTCATACGATCACTCACATAGCCTGTATCCGTCATTAGGGCAAGTTTGCGCCCGCCATAATGGAACACGTAAAACATGGGCTCAGCCGCATCATGTGAGACGCCAAAGGACTCAACATCGAGACCGCCAAAGGATTGGACGGTTTCCATATCAAAATGGAATTTTTGCTCTATGTCAACCTTCCCGATATGAGTCTCCATCGCCTTCCATGTTTTCGCATTTGCATAGACAGGGAGCTTGTACTTTCTTGCCATGACACCAAGCCCTTTAATATGATCTGAGTGCTCGTGTGTCACAAAAATGCCGTCCAAGTCCTCAGGCTTGCGGTCGATTTGACCAAGCAGCTCGACCATCTGTTTGCCGCTTAAACCAGCATCGACCAAAAAGGCATGCTCGTCTGTTTCTAAATAAAAAGCGTTCCCCGTACTTCCGCTCGCTAGTACACTGAACTGCAAGCTCATGTTCTCTCACTCCATTGAAGATTTGTCATCTTTCTCTATATGATCAAGTGTTGAGCCATCAATGGCATTGATCAAATATTCTTCTTCTGTCTTTTTCTTTGAACTAGCTGATACGCCTTCAAGCTCGACTCGCCATACAGGCACCATGACCTGCGTGCTTGCACCTGGGTATTGCGTATAGTAGCCCAGCTCTACCTTTTTCACGGTCGTGTTTTGGCTCAGCATGTTTTGCGTATATAAATCCTTCACAGTTTCAAGCGCTGGCACTAGGGTTTCTTTTCTCACTTCATTAATCGATGTCACCATCGACTGCTGATACGATACGACCTCGTTTTTATCATTTAGATCTAGGGTGATTTTTCCGATGGTTTCGGAGTCATCAAGCCCCTCTTGGAAAATGTATTTCCCTTTATACGTTTGGAAAAAGACGATTTTCCCTGTCTCTTCATCAATACTCCACAGCTTATAATTCTTCCCATCCAGCAAACGCTGGTTCACAAGGTTTGCCGCCGCTGTTTTCATATCTTTTTTCGGCAAGGCCACTGGTTTATTGAAAGTCATTTCAAGCAGCGTGACAGGATCATCTTTGTCTCTTTTCGGGAATGTGCTTTTCGCCTTTTGATCAGCTAATTCGTCAACATCCTTTTTCGTATATTGCTTCTTTTCAGCTGTAATGCGATAGCCAATCTTCGCTTCATCTGATAGATTGCCATATTTGATCCCGTCTGCCTTCATTTCTTCCGGCGTATCCGTTTTTTCGATAATCGCAAAATGATCGGTTGATCGTTTTTCAAAGTATTGAAAACCTAGAAAGATATCGAGAACGAGAAAGGCTAGGATAAAGATCGTTTTGGTCTTATTCCACTCCATGATTCTCGCTCCCCTCTGTCAACAAATCATGCGATAGAATCACGGTTTTGCCATTGTATTTCATGCACCATACTGGCTCCAGCCAGACAAACATCGCTTGATCTTGATCTGATGGGGTGGAAGCAGCTTGATAAGCCGGGAAAATTTGTTCAATTTTCTCAAGGTCATCATATTTCGTCTGCTTGACGATTAAGTCTTTCAACTCTGTCCCATTCATCAGCTTGACCTGTTCGCTCTGACTCGCTTTGTTGCCTAGAATATAGTTTGGACGCTTGTAATTCAAGATGTCGTCATTCGCCCACTGTACTTCAAGAGAGGTCATCCCAAATGGGTGCTTTGTACTGTTGACGATCGGTAGGCCATCCATAAACATATTAAAGGAAAGCTGCTGGTTGCTATTGATGCCAAAGTATTGATAGTCATCGGTAAAGCTTCCCGTATCATTGAAATACTTCACACTTCGCTTGATCAAATCGCCCGTTTGGAAAACGGTGCTGCTGTTGATATTGCGATGTTGATATTGGATGCGGTGGTCTTTTTGATTGGCTTCAAGGCGGCTTGTGCCATCTGTGTACACCGTTCGGTTTAAATTAGACTCCTCGCCGACTAGACTCGGATCCGTAAACAAAGCGTCCTTGAATTTGCTTGTCTTAATCGTTTCGATAAAGAACATTTTTGCTTCAAGCTGCTTTTGCTTTCTCGGAAGGAGGAAATCTCGTTTCGAATTCGCTGAGAATGTATAGAGATCATAGTGCGGCATCTCGTTTTGAGCGGCTGCGATACTGTCCATGAGATTCCGATAGTTAGCGGATTCTATTGTCAGCTCAAGCACCGTTTCCTTGCTGTATGAAACCAAATAAACTTTCTTATTGGCCTTGTCCTGCTGGGAGAACGGCACAATCATCCGGTCAAACGAATTGTATTCAATGGACTTATTCGGCCATTTAAACAACGCTTGGAAAATATCAATCGGAATCGGGTCATTGAACACAAGATCCAATGTCTTCCCCTGTCCTCCGCTTCCATAGAAGAAATTCTTAAATTTCTGCTCCGAATATTGATCTGACACATCCGAAATCTCTTTCACATCCCAAAGGCTCACATCATTCCAGAAGTTTTGAAAGAGTTCCTTTTGATCCACTTTAAAATGCTCCCCATTTGAATGGATGAACATCTCCCGCGGCTTCACGACATCAATGAGGCTTCTAGGCTCATCGCTTGATATCTTCTTCGTTTCCACGACCTGAGTGCCGGCATCTGCCTGGTCCTGCATGACGGGCTGGAACATCCAAATATTCCACGTAAACACAAGACTGATCGCAATTAGGATTGTCAATATTATGGTTTTAAAGGTCTCACGCTTCATCCCAATCATCCTCTTGTTCTTCATTGTACGGAAGGGTAAAGGTCACTGTTGTTCCTTTTCCTTCAATGCTGTCAGCCCAAATATCTCCGCCATGAGCCTGAACCATTTCTTTTGCAATCGCAAGGCCTAGGCCGGTTCCGCCAAGTTTTCTTGTTCTCGCCTTATCCACTCGATAAAAACGTTCAAAGATTTTATCCATATCCTTCTTCGGAATACCGATCCCTTCATCTTTGACGCTGAATAATACAAGGCCATTCTCCTCATCCAGATCAACGGTAAACGTGATATGTCCACCCTCTGGAGAGTATTTCATAGCATTGGAAATGATATTATCGAGCACCTGTGTGATTTTATCTTGATCGATTTCCACATATATTTCACGCTGCGGAAGATTGCGGATAAAATCGACATGCTGCTCTTTCGTCATTTCAAAACGATCAATGACCAATGAGATAAACTTGATAAAATTCGTCCACTCACGGTTGAATTGATAATCCTTGCTATCGAACTTAGACAGCTGCAGCAGGTCATTAACAAGCCGGATCATACGCTCTGTTTCATTTTGTGTAACACTGAGGAACCTTGGCGCAAGCTCTTTATCACCAATTGCGCCTTCAGCCAGTGCCTCAAGATAGCTTCGCATCGTCGTCAGCGGTGTGCGCAGTTCATGTGATACGTTTGCGACGAATTCACGGCGTTCTGCATCAATTTTCTCCTGCTCTGTGACGTCGTAAATGACCGCAATTAAACCATCAATCTTCCCGTGCTCTTTCTGAATCACTGAGAAATTTACACGCAAAACAGACAGCTGATCTTCGCGTTCGATTTCTATCAGCATGGAATCTTGATTTTCGACTAAATCTTCAAAGGTATGCGTGTCCTCGAGGCCCAGTAAGGACGTGATCGGCATCTCTAGTGCTGTTTCACGTGAAACATTTAACAGCTCTAATGCGGGGCTGTTTAATAGAATAATCGCACCGTTTTGATTCGTTGCGATGACGCCATCCGTCATATAGGCAATGACCGAAGAAAGCTTTTTCCGCTCACCCTCCGTCATCAGCTGCGCTTCCTCCAGCTCTCTCGTCAGATGGTTAAAGGTTGTCGCAAGCTGGCCAATCTCATCATGTCCATACTTTCGGACCTTTCTGGAAAAGTTCCCTTTGGCGAGCTCTATCGCTTGCTTTCTCATATCCGAGATTGGGTGTGTAATGGTTCTGAATATGAATATACCAAGTAGAGCGGTTATCCCAAGGGCGAGCAGCGTTCCCGTTGCCAAAATCGTATTAATGGTTCGCATTTGGTTAAAAACACTTTCCATGGATGAGACCACATAAATGACACCAACGGTTTCTTGGTTCTCATTTTTCACGGCTGTCGCTGATATGCGGACTCGTTTATTCGATTCTGGGTCATAGAATTTTTTCTCGTAGTCTTTGCCTACTGCGAAAATACGGCTAATGATTTGATCTGTGATTTTCTTGCCGGCAATCTCCTGACTGCCGTTATTCACAGAGGCAATCACCTCTCTGCTTCCGTCAATATAGCTGACTTCAGAAATTTCATTAGACTCATCTTTGTTGTTAAAGTCGTTTAATATCTTTTGAGCATCCTCTTTTAATTCTGCCTTGCTTTTCGATGAATCTTGTTCTAGGTAATACGATAACGAGTAGATTCGCTGATTCAAGGAATTATCATATGAATTAATTAAGGACTGCTCTAGCTGCTTCACAAAGTACACGCCAATGATCTGCATGGCGACGATGATCAGCAGCACGTAAATTAAGGTCAATTTAAAGTGAATCGAGCGAAAAAAACCTACTTTATTCATAAGAATCTTAGTCCTGCTCTGGGTTTCTTAAATAGTAGCCGACGCCTCGTCTTGTCACGATCCAGCTCGGGTGGCTAGGGTTGTCTTCAATTTTCTCACGAAGACGGCGGACGGTGACGTCTACTGTACGGACATCCCCGAAGTAATCGTAGCCCCATACGGTTTGCAGCAAGTGCTCACGTGTCATAACCTGTCCGATATGTTTCGCTAAGTAATGAAGCAATTCGAACTCACGGTGTGTCAATTCAATCGTTTCCTCGCGCTTAGACACCACATACGCATCTGGATAAATGACAAGTGATCCAATTTCAATATCATTTGATTCAGATTCTTCCTCTGTCTGCGGTGTAGCAATTTGTCTTCTTAAATTCGCTTTCACACGGGCAAGCAGTTCGCGCGTGCTAAATGGCTTCGTCACATAATCATCTGCGCCAAGCTCAAGACCGATGACTTTATCAATTTCAGAGTCTTTTGCTGTCAGCATGATAATCGGCATGTCATATTTCTTTCTCACTTCACGGCATACCTCAACGCCATCTTTGTTCGGTAGCATAATGTCGAGCAGAATAATGTCCGGTTTGATTTCTTCTACCATTTCAAGGGCTTCATTGCCGTCATATGCACAATGAACCTCATAGCCCTCTTTTCTTAAGTTAAACTCCAATATATCAGCAATCGGTTTTTCATCATCTACGACAAGAATCTTTTTTTCCATTGTGATTTCCTCCTGCATTTTTAGCATCTATGTCATTCCATTTTTGCATGTCTCATCAGACCTTTTTCATTTGAGCAAAAAAGGTTCACTGTCTATTATAACGTTTTACGTGGCAAAGATAAAAATAATAACGGCTTTCTTTTCTAGCAATCGTTGGATAGGAAGACGATACTCAAAAAAATGATGGTTTTTTTCCTTTTTTATTGAAACTTTTCCAGTCACTGATCGTCTATATAGATGTAACGTCTTCTTCTTATGGAGCCGGGCCCTACCTAGGTCCGGCTTCTCCCTTTTTATGCCTTCTTTTCATAAAATAAAAACGCACCTGCGATTGCAGATGCGTTTGGAAGTGGCTCGGGACGGAATCGAACCGCCGACACACGGATTTTCAGTCCGTTGCTCTACCAACTGAGCTACCGAGCCATCATCAAAAAGATGAATAAGTATAAATGGCGGTCCGGACGGGACTCGAACCCGCGACCTCCTGCGTGACAGGCAGGCATTCTAACCAACTGAACTACCGGACCTCAGTAACTTGCCCGAAAAAGCAATCGTGGTGCTCTTCCAAGCAAGTGAGGAAAAATTAGCTTAACGCTAAAGTAAATCAATGACCCGTACGGGATTCGAACCCGTGTTACCGCCGTGAAAGGGCGGTGTCTTAACCGCTTGACCAACGGGCCAATACATGGTGAGCCATGAAGGACTCGAACCTTCGACCCTCTGATTAAAAGTCAGATGCTCTACCAACTGAGCTAATGGCTCTCGGTTTGTGAAAAGTAATTCTGAAGAAGTTGTATTGCGTCAAACCAATCGCTTTAAAAAAGCTGGAACATCGCATCCTAACAAGTTTCAGAGACCTTTGCAACAACGAGATTTATAATATCATAGAGTAATTACATATGGCAATACGTTTTTCGACATTTTTTTAAAAAAAGTGTCGGATTTGAAATCTCCTGCCAAATCCCTTCTACTTGCAACCGCCTTCATTTTCACTGCCTCTTTTCATGACCTCTGCCTATTCAAGCACATAGAAACGTTTTAGACCGCCCGAAATTGGTTATACATGAAACAAGTGACATTGTGATTGAAAAAGGAGGAAGCAGTATGAGTTCATTCAAATTAGGAGATAAAATGCCCAATTTTTCACTTCCAACCATTCAGGGCGAACATATTGATTTTCACAAACATTTAGAGGAGCATCAAAGCTGGCACCTCATCGTCTTCTTTAGAGGCTCATGGTGCCCAGTATGTGTAGAAGAATTGAAAGAGCTCGAACAGCAGCAGCCATACTTTCAAGACAAGGATATCCACTTAATGGCGATTTCAACGGATCATTCTGATGACTTGAAGGAATTTGCCGATAAAGAAGGACTATCCTTCCCAATCATGTCTGACAAGGACCTCACTTCATTAAAAGCATATGAAGTCCACTATCACGGAGAAGATGCTCCTTATGAAGATCACGGAGTGCACGGGGAACCTGCCTATTTCTTATTAAACGAAAAGGGCCAAGTCCTCTATCAGCAAAGACAAACAAGTCCGTTTGGCAGACCGCATGCCAACGAACTGCGCAAAATCATTCAGTACATCCGCAAAAACTTAAAAGGCCAATATAAAAGCGTGAAATAAGAAAGAAGCCCTCATGACGAGGGCTTCTTTTATGAATTCCTTTTATGATATATCCAGTCTGCGACGAAAAACACAAGAAGACCCGACATGAGAATCACAAAAGTGACGGGTGGTTTATCATCTTGGAAATAAGAGTACAGCGAATGTCCTCCTAATGCGAGAAGATAAAAGATAAATGCCGGCCCAGCTGCTTTATGTGCATTCGCTTGTTCTTTTTTCGTACTTTTTTTGAAAAACATTGTAACGATTCCCCTTTATGCTGCTTTCTTCTTCGTCACCCGGCGAAGTGCCTGCGAACGAATATATTCCATTGGACCAATTCTCCAAACCTTTAGACAACATGCTGATATGGCGATTTGCAGAAGAGAAATGAGCAGCCATGCCAATACGATAAGAGGGGCGTTGATTTGCCCGCCAAGACCCAATCCCCAGCTATAAAAAAGAACCGAGCAGATGACATTTTGCAGGATGTAACAGCTGAGCGCCATTTTCCCTACATATTCAAACCAATTCCACATGAACCATGACTCCGTGTGAGCCAAGAGCTTCGCAATAACAGCGATATAGAAAAGAGAGAGGAATGGCGAAAACGCATAGCGCACAACGAATTCCACTAGTTCGTTCGGAACGAAGACAAGTGCATTCAGCGGCAAACCCACCCACAGACCGATTCGGAATAATCTTTTCCGTAGAGATTGCCCGCGTTCGTTTGCATAAAAAACACCGGCTCTCATCATCCGCACACCTAATAAAAACAGAAATGTGTTCATTGGAATGATAAAGATCGCTTCCCCCCGGTACATGAAAAAGTGTTGTAATCGTTCTTGAACCTGTGAGATCCATGTCTCTGGTAGTTGCTCTTCCAGCGCCGGTTCACTGCTTTGATCATACGATTCTGTTTCCATTTCAGAGAGGGCGAACACCATCAGACAGGACAGAACAAGCAGATGAATGACTCCAGAGAAGATCATGCCTCTTTTGATACGCTTGCTCCCTCCTCGCACAATAAATGCCACAAGCAAACCGGTGACAGCGTAACTCATGAGCACATCATATTCCATCACAAGTGCAAAATGGACAAAGCCTTCGATAAATAAAAATAAAAGAATCCATAAATATGTACCCGGCCAAGGCGTGTTTTTTCTTTTGGCCTGCTGGTATTTGAGCTCTAGCCCTACACCGAACATGATAGTGAGCAGCGAGAGCATTTTCCCATAGACGAACATGGAAACAAGGCTTTCTAGAAAACTGCCATTCTCATATTCATCTGCAATCTGATCTGTCGCAAAGGTATCCCCTGCATAGGCAAAAAACCAGACGTTCGTTCCCAATGTGCCTAATATGGCGAAACCTCTTAAAATATCTAATAATCTTATTCTTTCTTTCACTAGAACGCTCCTTCCCCCTATACAGTTATCATATTTTGGTAATGATCGGAAGCTTGTTCTACTGAAATTAAGAAATTTTTAAACAAAAAGACACCAGTAAAATGTGAATTTTACTGGTGTCTGATCAGTCTATGATTATGGACGGTACACGCTGCGGACAACGTTCGTTTGTGAACGATCTGGTCCGACTGAGAAAATGGAAAGTGGAATACCTGTTAATTGTGAAATACGCTCTAAATAATGACGGGCATTTTCAGGCAGTTCGCTTAAATTCTTCACGCCTGTAATATCCTCTGTCCATCCTGGCATTTCTTCGTAGACAGGCTCACATTTCGCTAATTCTTTTAGACTTGCTGGGAATTCTTCTGTGATTTCTCCGTTCAATTTATAAGCGACACAGATTTTCAATGTTTCAATCCCTGTCAATACATCAATTGAGTTAAGAGATAGATCTGTAATCCCGCTCACACGGCGAGCATGTCGGACAACAACACTGTCAAACCAGCCAACACGGCGCGGGCGTCCAGTTGTTGTACCGTATTCACGGCCAACCTCACGGATTTGATCGCCAATGTCATCATGGAGTTCTGTCGGGAATGGGCCATCTCCAACACGTGTTGTGTACGCTTTTGACACGCCGACCACATGTTGAATTTTCGTTGGTCCTACACCAGAACCAATCGTCACTCCTCCAGCCACTGGATTAGATGACGTAACAAATGGATATGTCCCTTGATCGATATCAAGCATCACACCTTGTGCTCCTTCAAATAGCACGCGGCGGCCTTCATCTAGTGCGTCATTCAAGACAACAGATGTGTCCACGACATATTTTTTCACTTGCTGACCATATTCATAATACTCGTCTAAAATATCTTCAATCTTGAAGCCTTCTGAGTCGTACATTTTCTCTAAAAGACGATTTTTCTCTTCTAGATTACGTGCAAGCTTCTCTTCAAATACTTCACGATCTAATAGATCTGCGACACGGATACCGATACGAGCTGCTTTGTCCATATAAGCTGGTCCGATTCCTTTTTTCGTCGTACCGATCTTGTTAGCCCCTTTCCGCTCTTCTTCTACCTCGTCCAATTTTAAATGGTAAGGCAAAATAACATGGGCTCTATTGCTGATTCTGAGGTTATCTGTACTCACATTCCGTTCGTGAAGATACGCAAGCTCAGTGACCAACGCTTTAGGATCAACCACCATTCCATTACCGATGACACAAGTTTTTTCTTTATAAAAAATACCGGACGGAATGAGGTGTAGCTTGTAAGTCACTCCATCAAATTTGATCGTGTGACCTGCATTGTTTCCCCCTTGATAACGGGCAATCACCTCTGCATTTTCTGAAAGGAAATCGGTAATTTTCCCTTTCCCTTCGTCACCCCACTGCGTACCTACTACGACTACTGAAGACATATCGTGCACCTCCGTTAACCTTTCAAAACGTTATCTCTTTCAAACACATTTATTTTATCAATGCAAAACGAAAAAGTCAACGCGAAATCCGAACATTAATATCTCGAAATCAAATTTTGTTCGTTTTAAATATGAGAAAAAGCGCTTTAATCACTTCTTCAGCGCTTAAAAAGGGAGATTTTGAGTAAAAACAACAATTTTGATTATTCTTACTTTCTATTGATTTTCAATTAAATGAATCATAGAGCTTGCCATAAAATCAGGTGAGTACGGTCTCCCTGTCCTCAGCCACCATTCAGCTGTTCCAACATAAGCCGAAATGACGAATTGCTTCTGCATGTCGATAGGAACGAGATGCGGATCAGGCTTTGAGCCTGCAACCCCCTTTACCCCCAAAGAAAAGCTTTCTTCAAAAAAAGCACGAACCGTTCCATGAATATTGAGCTCTCGTCCTCGCTTCAAGAGAATTTGATACTCCTCTTCGTGTTCTTGCAAATGCTGATAAAATCGAAAAATATACACATATGCCGCATGCTCTTTTTCCAAATTACCTTCTTGTACAGGCGCAAAAATGGCACATTTCATCACATCAAACATCTCATCCATCACCTGCTGGGCAAGATCAAATTTATCCTCATAATGCTGATAAAAGGTCGTGCGGTGGATGCCCGCCACTTTCGTCAAATCCTGTACAGAAATTTTCCCCCATTCTTTCTCGCTTAATAACTGAAATAATGCTTTTCTTAATTGCTGCTTTGATTCCGTTGCGCGCTTATCCCCTCTGTAGCAGTCCGCCACAAGCCGCTCTCCCCTTCCTATTTTCTTCAACAGATTTCGCTTTTCTGTTGGTTGAATCCTCCAGGCTGATGAATTAACTTTAATCTAACACAATGAAAAAAAGGAAGCATCTGACAACCTATAAGGAGTGATGATCATGGAAACAACAACCCCAAGTGCCGTGCAAAAAACGTTATTAAGAGGAAAAAACAAGCAGGACCCGTATCACCCATTTGATTGGTATGCCAACATGCGCCAGACATCACCTGTTCATTTTGACGAAGCCAGCCGAACGTGGAGTGTATTCACCTACGAGGAAGCAAAGCGTGTGACAATCGATAAAGATACCTTTTCGAGTCAGCCTCCTAAAAACCAGCGGAAGCATTCACTGATGAAAACAATGGTGATGATGGACCCTCCCAATCACACTCGTATCCGCTCCATTGTCAGCAAAGCCTTTACTCCTCGAGTCATGAAATTGTGGGAGCCTCGTATTCAAGAATTGATGGATGAACTCATGGCACAACTTGAAGGAAAAAAAGAGATTGACCTAGTGCAAGACATCTCTTATCCGCTTCCTGTCATTGTCATTGCAGAACTTTTAGGTGTGCCGTCAGAGCATAAACAATCCTTTAAAGAATGGTCAGATATTCTCGTCAGCATGCCTAAAAGTGAAAATGAGGAGGATGTAGCTGAATGGCAGAAAACACGTGACAAAGGAGAAGCTGACATGATGGCGTTTTTTGCAGACACCATTGAAAAGAAACGTCACAACCTCGGTGATGATTTGATTTCCCTCATTATTCAAGCGGAGGAGAATGGAGACAAACTGTCAGCGGATGAACTAATTCCATTTTGTAATCTTCTTCTTTTAGCCGGCAACGAAACAACTACCAACTTGATCTCCAATATGATCTTCAGCTTGTTAGAACAGCCGGGTGCGTATAAAGCGCTCGCCCAATCACCTGAACTCATCCCACGTGCAGTGGAGGAGGCCGTCCGTTTTCGTGCACCAGCTCCTACAATCGTCCGTTATGTCACAAAAGATACAGAGCTTGGAGGAGAAGTGTTGAAAAAGGGAGACAATGTGATTGTGTTTCTTGCTTCCGCCAACCGAGATGAGCGTCAATTTTCAAACGCACACGAATACGATATACACCGCCATCCTAATCCTCATATTGGTTTCGGGCACGGCATCCATTTCTGTCTTGGCGCACCACTCGCACGTCTTGAAGCATGTACAGCTATAAAGACTTTAATCGAACGATATGAGGCGTTAGAGCTCCTTTCTTACGTTCCGATGACAAGCAGCAGCATGTATGGACTGAAAGAACTGAAACTGCGCGTCACGCCTCGTTCATAACAGAAAAGACTCCCGGGCATGGGAGTCTTTTTTTAAACGGGGGTGATTCCATCTGTGTTCATGAGCACAATGCGATACCCATCTGGGTCTTCAATGGTTGCTCCTCCCCGTTCCCAATATGGATTTGTAGAGGTGACTTGCCGTCCGCCAAATGAGATCAACCTCTCTTTCATTTGCTGAAATTCCTCAGCATTTGGAATATAGAACACAAGAAGCTGTTCTGGATGCGGGGAGGGCAGACTTTCTTCTTCTTCATGCTTCGTGATTTCTAGATGAACATGCTGATGAGGAAGTCCCAGCATGACGCCGTCATATCCTTCATGCTGATCAAACGAGCCTATTCGTTTGAGCCCTAAGCCTTCTTCATAAAAGGACACAACCTCTTCCATGTTGACGGTTGGGCGTGCGATGCGTAATTGAGCGGCTTCGAACTGTTGAAATTTCATCAGTCATCACTCCTTTTCTCCTTTTAGTATACGATTTCTTTGTCTTTCTCTCCTCCTCATTTCGACCGTTTTTCAATCATTCTTTCGATGTAGATCCATCAAAAAAAGCCCAGCTTCTTGAGCTGGGCTTTAAGCACCGGGCGGAACACCCGCATCGTCAAATCTTCTTTCCAGGTTGACGAATTTGTTATATTCTTTGACGAACGCCAGTGATACTGTACCAACTGGACCGTTACGTTGTTTGGCAATAATGATTTCAATAATGTTCTTATTCTCTGATTCTTTGTCGTAGTAATCATCACGATAAAGGAATGCCACGATATCGGCATCCTGCTCAATACTTCCTGATTCACGAATATCAGACATCATCGGACGTTTGTCCTGACGCTGCTCTACTCCACGTGAAAGCTGAGACAAAGCAATAACTGGAACTTCAAGCTCCCTTGCCAGTGATTTTAATGCCCTAGAGATTTCAGAAACCTCTTGCTGACGGTTATCGCTTGATCGTCCGCTCCCTTGAATGAGCTGTAAGTAGTCAATCAGGATCATGCCAAGACCGTTTTCTTGCTTCAAGCGGCGGCATTTCGAGCGAATTTCACTTACTCTGATTCCAGGTGTATCGTCAATGAAAATCCCACTATTTGATAGCGAGCCCATCGCCATTGTCAACTTGCCCCAGTCCTCTTCTGTCAGATTACCGGTTCTTAGGTTCTGTGCATTAATATTCCCCTCTGCACAAAGCATACGCATGACGAGCTGCTCAGCCCCCATCTCTAAACTAAAGATGGCGACACTTTCGTCCGTTTTGGTCGCAACATTTTGTGCGATGTTCAATGCGAAGGCTGTTTTCCCTACTGATGGACGAGCCGCTACAATAATTAAGTCATTTCGCTGGAATCCAGCTGTCATCCGGTCAAGCTCGGAGAAACCTGTTGGAATCCCTGTGATATCGCCTTTTCGGTTATGAAGCTGTTCAATATTATCATATATCTGAACAAGCACGTCCTTAATGTTTTGGAAGGCTCCTGAGTTTTTACGCTGCGCCACTTCCATAATGGTCTTTTCAGCATCACTCAACAGATCCTCTACTTCATCCTCACGCGTGTATCCATCCTGTGCAATGGTTGTCGCCGTACGGATCAGACGTCTTAAAATTGATTTCTCTTCTACAATTTTTGCATAGTATTCAATGTTTGCGGCAGTTGGGACAGAGTTCGCAATATCGGTTAAATACGAAATCCCGCCTACCTCTTCTAGTAAATCTGTATTGGCCAGTTCAGAAGTCACCGTAACAAGATCGACCGGTTCCCCTCTATCACCAAGTACAAGCATCGCATTGTAAATCTTTTGATGCGACATTCTATAGAAATCCTCTGGAATTAATACTTCAGAAGCGAGCGTAAGCGCAGATGGTTCTAAAAAAACAGCACCTAATACGGCCTGCTCGGCTTCTATATTTTGCGGCGGCAGCCGGTCATCGAGAAGTTCCGTCATGCCAAGCACCGTCCTTTCATAAAAAAATACGCTACTCATCATTTTAACATTTTCATCAATAAAAAAGTGAAAAACATCGACTATAGTCAAAATTACCATGAGGATGTTTCGTTGAACAGCCAACCAACGCATCTCAATAGAAAAGACCCTGTAACATCAATTGTTATAGAGTCCTTCATTGCCGCTAATGGGATTTGTATCTGTTACCGTTCACATGTTGTTAATCGATCGTTTTCTTCACTCCATAATTTTCTTTTTGCCCAATGTCATGTAAAGACCCGTTTTGATAACCAATGGATAACACCAAATCGGGAATAGAATCAAACCCGTTTTTCGCTAGATCAAACAGCTGTGCTCCGTAATGTGAAGCGGCAATACGTGCATGTTCTGCTGTGTATGGATTTTTCAGGAGATCTTCTTTGTATATATCAAAAATATTCGTCCCTTTATCGGTTACAAATTGACCGTTTACAATACTTAAGTCTTTTAAATTGTAGCCTGTCACCGTTTTGATTTGATTCACAAGGTGGAATTTAGCAAGAGAATCAGGCGTGAATTGAGTAGAATCATCATTTCTACTTTTCATAATATGGAAAAATAATTCTCTTGTATTGTTGCTTGTATTTAATAGGTCTTCTATTTGTTTAGTCAGCGATTCATCTGTTGATCCACCCACCACTAATTTGAAATGATTTGGGTCGATGGTAAAAGTTAAATTCATGTTCTTAGGAATGGTTATACCATTTTTAGAGAACAAATCTTGCAATTGTTCGTTGACCTTTTGTCGGTTGAATATTTTCTTTTCTACGCTTTCTTGGGTAGGATCGTACCGTTTTTCGTTACGGAAGATGGCGTCATTAAAGTCATATTGCCCACCCTTATTATTTCTTGCCCAACTCATTTCCATAGTGTACGCAGCTTCTCTTTCAGACTTGGTTAGATCACTTCTGAAATAAGAGGAGTATGGATTTCTATACTTATTATATATGTGGTCTTGAGGATCACTGAATCTTTTATTTTGTTCATTAATTTTTTGATATTTCTCATCAAGTATCTTCATTCGTTTATCTGCTTCGGTCATCGTCTCATTTGTACTTTTAATAGTTGATTGATTTTTCGAATCCATTTCTTTATGAGTGTTTGAAGTAGCTGTCCTGTATGACGTATTAATATTCATTTAGATTCTCCTTTTTGAAAAATTAGTGATTATTAAATATATCGGCAATTCAGTTAAAATTTGTTAGTTTTGATCCGATATAGTAATTATTACAAGGAGGGTTAAAATATGACAAATACTATCTTCAAACGTTTTTTATTACCTGCATTATTATTAGTGCTTGTTACTAGTTTTTTTGCACCTAATTCAGCAGAAGCAGCGATTACAGGAAATAACAGTCCTAACACAGCAAGCTCAATGGGCTATTGGAAATATAGTCGTCCAGATACGACAATCTTACCTGAAGGTGAAAATGAAGCGTATTATCAGTTCACGATCAATAAGGGTGAAAGGGTTTATGTGCGAAGCTCATATGATAAGAAATATACAGGTATGAAAATAGAAGTGTATAATTCTAAACAATCTACTACAGGGTCCGAGGTTATGAATCCTGATTCAATTACACCATTTATTTTTGCTAATACTGGTGACGTTACTTCAACTTCAGAAACTTATTTTGTGAAAGTGACCCGTGGTACATATACAGGGAATATGTACTTTACTGTTTCCATTCAAGATCGAATTAAATCTGGAAATGGGACATTCAACTTTACGGGAGCCGCTACCAACTTGGGAAATACTTCTTTGAATTTTTTAGGAGTTGATTCTTCTGTCATTACAATGGATTTAACTAATCATACGGCTATTCCCCGAAGTGCAATCGTTAAATCAATATCAACAACTAGTACCCAATCGCCTAACCAAGGAAATGTCACGCACAAGCTGATGGCTGATGAAAACAAGATTTGGAACGAATCCATTGTTTCATCTGCAACAAGTGGTTCTTACCGTATTTCTCTGGAAAATCAATTAAAAGTCGCGCAAAAGTGGAGCTTCAAGTACAATGCAAAGGCTACAGCGAGATCTACTATGAGCAATGTCAAAGCCGATATCCGTTACGAATATGATGTCACAGATGGATTCTAATTTAATGGTGTTTACAGACTTGTACACCAATTGACCAAAAAGTAAGGGGACAACCCTTACTTTTTTTAATTGTATAATTCGCACTCTAAAAAAAGCTAAGCATAATATTGAATAAGTTTTGAGATATGAGATCACCAACTTTTCGCAAAATCCTCCTCTTTTTCCCTAAAAATACAAGTGAGTCTATAGACTTATTTTTTCTCAAAATCTTTTCGAGAAGAAAAACCTATATTTATTCCTGTATCAAACAGAAGAAAATGGTAAAAATTCCGAGGCAGTCAAGGTCTTTTGACATTTCTCCTATTTTTAAATGACAAGGTCCGATATTCCCTATTTCAAATCATTTGTTAGTGAGTTAGTCCTTTATTTTCTGAATATTGGGATAAAAAAATCAAATACACAACTTTATGAACATTTGACTTCATAATTGATAACCATTATCATTTGTTTTGCTTGCGGATAGTTGAGAATCATTTTCATTTGGAGAAGCCATTCTTCAAGTACTACACTCATCCAATAGCTACAAGCCTGCTTTTATCATCGTATGAGAGTCGAATTTGAGGAAGGAGATTTGTCACATATGTCCAAACGCCCTGAAGGAATGGGTACTGAGGATTCATTTTTCGGAGAAAGCCGTCCTTTTTTTATACCCGGGACGGAGCAACTAGATATCACAGCACACCCATACAGACTTTTTATATTTAAACCGAATACTACTCCTCCAGCGGCTGGTTTTCCAGTCATGTACGTGCTTGATGGGAATTCACTTTTTGGCACAATGGTCGAAGCCATTCGTTTACAGTCAAGAAGACCTGAAAAAACAGGTGTTGTACCTGCCATCATTGTTGGAATTGGCTATCAGACAGAAGCGCCCTATCATCCGCTCAGGCATTATGATCTCACTCTTACCAGCCCTGACGCTTCCATCGGGGGCAAAAGAAAAGACTTCTCCATCCATACATATGGTGGGGCCTCTGCTTTCTTTTCTTTTTTAGAAAAGACTGTGAAGCCTTATATCGAGCAACGCTTTCCGATCAACCTAAGTCGTCAAACACTGTTTGGGCATTCTCTTGGCGGTCTTTTTGTATTACACACACTATTTGAGCACCCTGATGCTTATCAGACATATATTGCAGGCAGTCCTTCTATCCACTGGAACAAAAATTTATTTCTAGAAAAAGAACACCAATTCACCAACCGCATACGTCAGGTGCCTATGAATGTCAGGCTGCTTGTAGGTGTAGGTGAGTTAGAAAAACATCATCCATGTCAAATGAATGCTCATGCAAAGTCACTAGCAAATCGTATGCTGCCTTTATCCTCATATGGCTTACATACGGCCTATCACGAGTTCCCTGAAGAAGGACATACGTCCGTTTTACCGGTGCTGATGAATTACGCTTTTCGTTTTGCGCTCTATCATGATGATCTTTTAACAACCACAGACATGAAAGAAAGGTAGTGAACGTATGAAACATAGTGGTCTATCTCAAAAGATTGCCCTTGTCACAGGCGCAGGGCAAGGTATCGGACAAGCAGTCGCAAAAAGACTAGCCGACGAAGGTGCGATCATTGCAGCAGTTGACGCAAATGAGGATCAGCTTCAAAGCACCGTCCATCAAATGAATGATGAAGGCTTACGTGCCTTTGCCTATCCAGGTGACATTACCGATCAAGCATCTGTTCAGCACATTATCAATCAAATTGAAAAACAGCTTGGACCCATTTATTTACTAGTCAATGTAGCAGGCATTCTTCGAATCAGTTCTATTGACCAGCTTAGTGCAGATGACTGGCAACAAACCTTCGCAGTCAACACACATGGTGTCTTTTATGTATCACAAGCTGTCTCCAAATACATGATGAAAAGATCAGCAGGGGTCATTGTGACCGTCAGCTCTAACGCAGGTGCCATTCCTAGAATGAATATGGCTGCCTATGCCGCTTCAAAGGCAGCAGCTACTTCCTTTACAAAAACGCTTGGATTAGAGCTGGCAGACTATGGAATCAGATGCAATGTTGTCTCTCCTGGCTCTACCGCAACACCTATGCAATGGGCTTTATGGTCTGATGAACAAGGCGCAGACCATGTGATCAAAGGGTCATTAGAGACGTATAAAACCGGTATTCCTTTACAAAAAATCGCTGATCCTCAAAACATCGCTGATGCAGTCATCTTCTTTGCATCTGAACAATCCAGTCATATTACGATGCAGAATCTCACGATTGATGGTGGCGCAACACTCGGAATCTAGCATTTCATCAAAAAGGAGGCCTTTTCATGAAACATTCATTATTGCCGTCAGAAGAAAAAGTACAGTTGATTCAAGACTATCAGCCAGGCGCTTTTTTCCTTGCTTCCCCTAAACGTACAATACTTGCAGAAGGGATTTTCCAGCATATTGAAACCAATCAGCTCAATGAACTCTCCACAAGGGTAGCGCACGTATTTGACACTGCCAAACAAGCTGGTATTCAATCACCAATTATTGCTGGTGCTGTTCCGTTTGATCCGGCGCAACCCGTTCGTTTAAATGTGCCAATCCATGTACAGTTTAGTGATCCACTCGAATTTCATCAAGGTGATGAGGAATCGGAAGTGACATCGCCATCCTATGAGGTGACACCTGTCCCTTCTCCTGAAGTCTACATGAATGGTGTGAACGAAGGGTTAGCTAAAATTGAAAAAGGAGAGCTTAGCAAAATCGTCATTTCTCGATCTCTCCATCTCAAATCAAATCAAGACATTCATACGAAAGCAATACTCGAACGGCTGGCTCGTCACAATACGACTGGCTATACGTTTGCTGCAAATGTAGCTGATCCGAAATCTCCCCAAAAGCGCACACTTCTTGGGGCAAGTCCTGAGCTGCTTCTTTCAAAAACGGGTTCATCTGTGATTTCCAATCCACTCGCTGGTTCTCGGCCGCGTAGTTCAGATCCAGTAGAAGACCAGCGCCGTCACGATGAACTCCTTACTTCAGCGAAGGATTTACACGAGCATGCAGTGGTTGTCGACGCTGTCACTAAAGCGCTTGCTCCTTACTGTCGTAAGTTAGATGTGCCTGTATCACCATCCGTCATACAAACAGAAACGATGTGGCATTTATCTACTGTCGTAAAAGGTGAATTAGCAGATTCCAGTGTATCCTCAATTGATTTAGCGCTGAGCCTTCATCCAACACCCGCAGTATGCGGAACACCTACAGCAGATGCACGTGAAGCAATCCAAGCAATTGAACCCTTCGATCGAGGATTTTTCACAGGAATGATCGGCTGGGCAGATGCAAATGGTGATGGTGATTGGATTGTCACCATTCGTTGTGCAGAAGCTGAGGGTCAATCCCTTCGCCTCTTTGCTGGTGCAGGAGTGGTCAAAGGATCTAAGGCAGAAGAAGAGCTAGCCGAAACATCTGCAAAATTTAACACGATGCTTCGTGCGATGGGCATCCACCAGCTATAAAAATACATAGGAGATGACAAAAACATGTTTGTTCAACCACCTACATAGCCAGAAGAATTTGCAAAACGCTACCGTGAAAACGGCTGTTGGCGTGGAGAAACCTTTGGCGGTATGCTTCGTGAACGCGCCATATCGTTAAGGAATAAAACTGCGATTACATACGCTGATACGCACATGAGCTACCAAGAACTTGATGAGCGCGTCAGCAGTCTTGCCGCCGGTTTCCATCAGCTTGGAATTCAAAAGGGCAGTCGAGTTGTCGTGCAGCTTCCTAACATTCCTGCTTTTTTTGAAGTCATTTTCGCTTTATTTCGAATTGGTGCTTTACCCGTCTTCTCACTGCCATCTCATAGAAGCAGCGAAATCACTTATTTTATTGAGTTTGCCGAAGCAGACGCATATGTCATACCAGATATCCATGATGGCTTTGATTATCGATCACTCGCACGTCAAGTGAAAGAAAAGCTTCCCTCATTACCTCATGTCATTGTTGCAGGGAAGGCTGAGGAATTCCTTGACTTGGATGATCTGCGCAAGGACCCAGTACTTGATCCTCAAATTCATGTAGAGGCAAGCGATATTGCATTTCTTCAGTTATCAGGAGGCAGCACAGGCCTTTCTAAGCTCATACCTCGTACACATGATGACTATATGTATAGTCTTTGGAAAAGCAATGAGGTGTGCGAGCTCACAAAAGATAGTGTGTATTTAGCTACACTTCCAGTTGCGCACAACTATCCATTAAGCTCGCCTGGAGTCCTTGGGACGTTATACGCAGGTGGAAGAGTCGTTCTTGCACCGGGATCAAGTCCTGATGTCGTCTTTCCACTCATTGAAAAAGAACGGGCAACAATTACCGCAGTCGTTCCGCCTATTGCATTGATCTGGCTAGAAGCCGCTCCACATCGATCAGATGACTTATCGAGTCTTGAGGTTTTACAAGTCGGTGGTGCTAAATTAAGCGCCGAGGCAGCAAAACGAGTGATGCCTGCCCTTGGGTGTAAGTTACAGCAAGTTTTTGGCATGGCAGAAGGTCTGGTCAACTATACCAGATTGAATGATCCTGAACATGTCATTATTCACACACAAGGACGCCCGATGTCTGAATATGATGAGGTACTAGTGGTAGATGAGGAGGACAAGCCCGTCCCGAATGAAGTGGCTGGACACCTTTTAACAAGAGGACCTTATACGATTCGCGGCTACTATAAAGCCGATGAACAAAACAAGAAAGCATTTACAGCCGATGGCTTTTACAGAACAGGTGACATCGTGCGATTAACAAAAGAAGGAAATGTGGTAGTAGAAGGCAGAGACAAGGATCAAATCAATCGTGGCGGCGAAAAGGTTGCCGCTGAAGAAGTTGAAAATCATTTACTTGCGCATCCTGACATTCATGATGCCGCCATGGTGTCCATGCCAGATCCGTTTCTTGGCGAACGCTCATGTGCCTTTGTTATTGCGAAAGGAAACAACAAGCCAGCACCACACGCCTTAAAGTCATTTCTAAGAGAACGCGGGCTCGCTGCCTATAAAATTCCCGACCGCATTGAATGGATCGAGGCGTTCCCACAAACAGGTGTAGGCAAAGTCAGTAAAAAAGCATTAAGAGAATTAGCTTCAATCCATACTGCCAACGTATAAAAAAAGAGGAGTGAAAACCATGGCAATCCCTACTATTCCTGCGTATCCAATGCCAAGCATACAAGATTTACCCGAAAATAAAGTGAACTGGATCCCTGATCCGAAACGTGCTGTCCTGCTAATACATGACATGCAGCAATATTTTTTAAATGCATTTCAACAAGATACATCACCGATCACAGAGTTAGTGCAGCATATTGAACAATTACGTGATACATGCAAAGAACTTGGCATTCCTGTCGTCTATACAGCTCAACCTGGTGACCAAGACCCGAAGGATCGTGCCTTATTAACAGATTTTTGGGGGCCTGGTCTTGGTGATGATGAAGCATTGACAAAAATCATTGATCAGCTTGCTCCATCTGAAGCAGACACAATGCTAACAAAATGGCGTTATAGCGCATTCAAAAAATCCAATTTTTTAGACATTCTTCAAGAAGGCGGGCGTGATCAACTGATCATTACTGGCGTATATGCACATATTGGCTGTATGCTGACAGCCGCAGAAGCATTCATGCTCGATATTGAAACTTTTTTTGTCGCCGATGCCGTCGCTGACTTTTCACTTAAGCATCACAAAATGGCAATGACCTATGCAGCTGAACGCTGTGCGGTGACCACAACGACAAGCCAAATCATTAGTCGTTTAACAGGACAGGAAGCAGACGGTGATGATCTATCCTTTGATGCTATCGTTCACCAAGTAGCTGAGTATATCCAAATCGAGCCGAATGAAATACCGTTTGACGAGAATCTCGTCTATCTTGGACTTGATTCTATTAGAATGATGAGTCTAGCGGAAAAATGGAGACAGCAAGGAGCGACAGTCAATTTCGTTGAGCTTGCAGCTAATCCAACGCTCACGTCTTGGCGAGCTCTTCTTTTCCCAGAAAAACAGCCATCTATCCCAAATATCGATTACTTGTAAAGGAGGTATAGACCCTTGTCGATCCAGTCAGTCGATTCATTCCCACTAACCGGTGCCCAATCAGGCATTTGGTATGCGCAGCAGCTTGATCCATCTAATCCTATTTTCAATACAGCTGAATATATAGATATTAAAGGTCCTATTGATCCCGTACACTTTGAAGCAGCCATTAGAAAGACTGTCTTAGAAGCAGATTCCTTGTATATGCGCTTCGTTGAGGATACTGACGGTCCAAAGCAATGGTTGATATCTAAGAAAGAGATTCCATTTCAATCTATCAATTTACAAAATGAAAAACAGCCGCTTGATGCGGCTAAAGCATGGATGAAGACAGACCTTGCAACGCCAGTCTCTTTAGAGAAAGATGTATTATTCCGTGAAGTACTTTTTCAACTTGCTGACGACCGTTTTATCTGGTATCAGCGCATTCATCACATTGCCATTGATGGATTCGCCTTTTCGCTCATTGCACGCCGTGTTGCTGAGGTCTATTCAGCCCTATCGAAAGGGACACCTGTGCCTCCTCAAACATTTGGATCCTTACATGACGTAGTCCAAGAAGAGATCACCTATCAACAGTCCAATCGGTATGAAGATGATCGAGTTTTTTGGAAAAATCGCTTTGCTGATCAACCTGAAATTGTCAGCCTTGCTGAGCTTGCCCCAAGAACGTCGGATCATTTTATCCGCAAAACGGCTAGCTTCGATGCCGAAAAGGTAAGCAAAATGAAAAAAAATGCTCAATTTTTCGGTGGTACGTGGCATGAAATGATTCTTGCGGCATCCGCTCTATATATGCATCGTATGATTGGTGCACATGATATTGTTTTAGGATTACCTGTTATGATGCGCCTTGGATCGTGCGCCTTGCAAACACCCGGAATGGTCATGAACCTGGTACCGCTTCGTTTAACATGCAAACCAGAAATGACGCTCTCAGCACTTGTTCGCCAAGTATCTGATGAACTGAAAGCCATTCGTCCTCATCAAAGATATCGTCATGAAGACATGCGGAGAGACTTTAAACTCATCGGAAGAAATCAACGATTATTCGGCCCGCAGATCAATATCATGCCATTTGATTATGATCTCATGTTCGATCAGAGCATTGGTCAAGCACATAATCTTTCAGCAGGACCCGTAGATGATATATCGATCAACATATACGACCGCGCAGATGGGAAAGGATTTCAAATCGACTTTGATGCAAACCCTGCCGTTTACAAAGAGCAAACAGTTGACGCTCATCAGCAGCGTTTTCTTCAATTGCTGGAGGAAATAACCGGACTAGAGCAAGATCAGACGATCAGTCAATTCAACCTTCTTTTGTCTGAAGAAAAAGAGAACATTCTCAAGCACTGGAATGATACAAAACGAGAATTACCAAAAGAATCTTTACGGGAACTATTTGAAAAACAAGTCAGCAAAACACCACAAGCAAAAGCATTACAGTTTGAAGAAATCACTTTGACCTACGAAGAGTTGAATCAGCGGGCAAATCAATTGGCTCATTATTTGAAAAAGCGCGGCATTGGACCAGAACAATTTGTCGCAATTGCTCTGCCTCGTTCCATCGATATGGTCGTAAGTCTATTAGCCGTTATCAAGACAGGAGCCGCATATCTGCCACTAGACCCTGATTACCCTAACGATCGTGTCGCCTATATGCTAGAAGATGCCAAACCGGCGTGCTTGCTCACAGTCAAAGAGACAGCAGACGGTTTGGAGCATCCGCACATCGTTCAACTGGATGATTCAATTGTTCATCAGGAGATAGCAGGCAGCCCGCATCTCAATCCGACTTGGAGCGAAGGCTCCCCGCATCACCCGGCTTACATCCTCTACACGTCAGGATCGACAGGCAAACCAAAGGGTGTTGTTGTAACAAAACGAAATGTGATCAACTTTATATTGTCTATGCAAGATTCATTTTTATTAGATCAAGGGGACCAGCTTTTAGCGGTAACGACCATTGCCTTTGATATTTCCGGGCTAGAAATGTTCCTCCCGCTTTTACATGGTGCCGCTATATTATTAGCAAAAAAAGAAACGATACAAGAACCAGCAAAGCTTTCAGACATGATTCGTTCTCATCATGTCACAATCATGCAGGCAACACCAACGTTGTGGCATGCGTTAGCAGATGATTACCCTGACGTGATAACAGGTATGCGTGTTCTTGTTGGAGGAGAAGCACTCCCTGCCTCCCTTTTGCACACATTACAATCTCTTCAATGCGACATTACCAATTTGTACGGACCTACAGAAACGACGATCTGGTCTACCATGGAAAATGTCACAGCACATCGAGAGAATAGTGGACCGGCGATTGGCAAACCCATTTGGAATACGAACATTTACATTTTAGATGAAGGACTAAACCCAGTCCCAGCAGGATCAATCGGTGAACTTTATATTGCAGGTGAAGGAGTATCCAGAGGATATCTTGGACGATATGACTTAACGGCTGAACGATTTGTCGCTGATCCATTCGGCACAAAAGGCACGAGAATGTATCGCACTGGTGATTTAGCCAGATGGCGTGAGAATGGCTCGATTGATTATATTAGCCGTGCTGATCATCAAATTAAAATTCGCGGCTTCCGTATTGAACTAGGTGAAATTGAAACAGTTATTATGCAGCACCCAGCCATAAAGCATACATCCGTTATCGTTCGGGAGGATCAACCTGGACAACAGCTGCTTTGTGCGTATGTTGTGCTGACAGACGACTCTTCTCTTCACCCTTCAGAGCTTAGGCAGTTTGTGGCTGCGTTACTTCCAGACTACATGGTGCCTTCTGCTGTTGTCTTTTTGCCGGAACTTCCACTTACACCAAACGGCAAAATCGATCGCAAAGCATTGCCAGTGCCAAATATGTCTTTAGTTAGTTCTGAGCGTACACCTAGAACACCCCAAGAAGACATGTTATGTAGTTTATTTGCAGAAACCCTTGGCGTATCTCAAATTGGCATAGATGATAGTTTCTTTGATTTAGGCGGACATTCTTTACTTGCCGCTCGTCTGCTTAGACGTATACGCGATACATTCGGTGCAGACCTAAGCATGAGCACCATTTTTGAATCACCTCGAGTCGCTGAACTTGCACAGCACTTAGACAAAGCAAAGGACATTCGGCCGCCGCTTCAGGTAGAAAAAAAGCCAGATGAAATTCCATTATCCTTTGCCCAAAAACGGCTCTGGTTCCTTCATTGCCTTGAAGGTCCAAGTCCAACTTATAATATTCCACTTGTCATTCAGCTGACAGGTACATTAGATCAAAAAGCTCTCATTGGTGCTTTAGCAGATATCACTGAAAAACATGAAACCCTTAGAACCATCTTTCCAAATAAGAACGGCATGCCAAGACAGGTTATTTTACACCCGAAAAGTGTTCAGCCTGAACTCCACGTCACAGCTTCAAGTGATCAACAAATTGATAATCAGTTAAACGAAGCCATTCGCTATAGCTTTAAGATTGAAGAAGAACCTGCACTTCGAGCTGAATTATTCATACTTGATGCAAATCGATCCGTGCTGCTTCTATTGCTGCATCATATCGCTGGTGACGGCTGGTCACTTGCACCATTGACACGAGACTTAGCTGCTGCTTACGAAGCCCGTATACAAGGAAAATCAATCTCCTTGCCAGCCGAACCTGTTCAATATGCTGACTATGCTATTTGGCAGCAGAAGCTGTTGGGCAGTGAGGAAGAGACGGATAGTCTATTTGCCAAGCAGCTTACCTATTGGACAGGTGCCTTACATGACCTGCCTGAAGAACTGGAGCTTCCCTATGACTACCCGCGTCCACAGGAAGGAAGCTTCAACGGTGCTACGATCGACTTTGCGATTGAGCCCGCTTTACACCAGCTGCTCCTTGAACTTGCAAAGCAGCATCAGGTGAGCTTGTTCATGGTGCTTCAAGCATCACTTGCAGCATTACTGACACGTCTTGGAGCGGGAACAGATATCCCTATTGGCAGTCCAATTGCTGGGCGGAATGACGATGCACTTGACGACATTGTGGGATTGTTTGTGAATACACTAGTATTACGTACAAATACAGCTGGTAATCCAACCTTTAGTGAGCTATTGAAGCGAGTGCGAGACGTTGACTTAGCAGCCTATGAGCATCAGGATCTGCCATTTGAACGGCTAGTGGAAATTCTAAATCCAAACCGCTCCAGATCACGCAATCCATTGTTCCAGGTCATGCTTGCCTTCCAAAATACACCGAAGGCGGAAATGAAGTTGACACAACTTGACTCAGACCTCTACGTGAAACCAGTAGGATCAGCTAAATTTGATCTGACCATCGAATTAACAGAACAAAGAACTGAAACTGGGTCAGCAGCAGGATTAACAGGATTGTTTGAATTCAGCACAGATGTATTTAAACAAAGTACCATTCAAGCAATCGCTGCCAGAATGAAGCGCTTTTTAACAGAGATAGCTGAGCGCCCACATCTGCCGATTGGTCAAGTGAACATTTTATCAGATAAAGAGCGGCAAACATTTCTACCTGACAAAAAGACATTCGCTCAGTTAGACCAAGCACATCGTCTCCCGACCTTATTTGAAAAAACGGTGCAGCAATATCCTGATCGAGTGGCAGTAACGGATGGCAAGTGGCAGCTTACCTATGAAGAGTTAAACAACAAAGCCAATCGTCTTGCTCATTTATTAATAGAAAGAGGCGTTGGACCAGAACAGTTCGTTGCACTTGCCCTGCCTAGATCAATCGATATGCTCGTCAGCCTATTAGCCGTTCATAAAGCAGGCGCAGCCTATGTTCCGCTTGATCCTGATTACCCAGCAGACAGGCTGGCATACATGATACAAGATGCCAAACCAGTTTGCAGCATCACAACAAAAGCAGCTGCATTGCATCTCCCTGCTGATTGCGATTTGATTTTGTTAGACGAAAAAGAAACAAATGATCAATTACAGATTACGCCAAATCACAATCCGGCTGATATAGACAGAATTGAGCCGCTATCTCCTCTGCATCCGGCCTATATTATTTATACATCCGGATCTACAGGGAAACCAAAAGGAGTGGTCATCCCACACCAAAATGTCATCCGTCTTCTGACATCTACTGAACATTGGTTCCATTTCGATGAAGAGGATGTTTGGACAATGTTCCATTCGTATGCCTTTGACTTTTCAGTTTGGGAAATATGGGGGCCCCTTTTATATGGCGGTCGGCTTGTCATTGTTCCTCATACCATCTCTCGTTCTCCAGAAGAGATGCTGCATCTTCTAGTCGATGAAGGTGTGACTGTGCTTAATCAAACACCTTCTGCCTTCTATCAGCTCATGCAGATAGACAAGGAACAACAAACACTTGGTCAAGCATTATCACTCCGCTATGTCATCTTTGGCGGTGAAGCATTAGAGCTTAGCAGATTAGAAGATTGGTACAGCCGTCACTCAGACTGCAAGCCAAAGCTAATTAACATGTACGGCATTACAGAAACCACCGTACACGTTACGTACAATGTACTCAATCGAGACATGATCGCAAAGAAATCCAGCAGCTTAATAGGCGAACCGATTCCTGATTTACACGTGTACGTACTAGATGAATACCTACAACCTGTTCCACCTGGGACGACAGGTGAAATGTATGTAGCTGGAGCTGGTTTGGCAAGAGGTTATCTAGGCAGGCCTGACCTAACATCAGATCGATTCCCTGCCGATCCTTATGGAGCACCTGGCACAAGGATGTATCGAACTGGCGACCTCGCTCGCTGGACGGTAGAAGGGGCACTTGATTACATTGGCAGAGCAGATCATCAAATTAAAATACGCGGGTTTAGAATTGAACTTGGAGAAATCGAAGCCGTTCTATCACGCCACGACGCAGTTGCACAAGTTGTCGTGATTATGCGAGAGGATCAGCCTGGTGACAAACGCTTAGTCGCATACATCGTCACAACTGAAGAAGACCGTTTCGATACAGAGACCCTTCGCCATTTTGCGGCAGCCAGTCTTCCTGATTACATGGTGCCTGCGGCTTATGTACAGATTGATACGATGCCACTTACAGCAAACGGAAAGCTTGATCAAAAATCACTACCGGCACCTCAATTGCATATACAGCAAACGGATGGCCGCGGCCCAAGAAACCCGAAAGAGGAAGTTCTATGCCACCTCTTTGAAGAGGTGCTTGATTTGCCAAAAATCAGCATTGACGATCGCTTTTTTGACATTGGCGGGCATTCCTTACTTGCGGTTCGTTTAATCAGCCGCATTCGTGATGCACTTGGTGTCAAACTAAGCATCGGAACGTTGTTTGAAGCACCAAATGTTGCAAGTTTGGCAGAGAAACTAGAAACAGGAAGCGATGAAAACGCACTAGAAATCCTGCTGCCGCTAAGAACAAATGGAGAAAGATATCCTCTCTTCTGTGTTCACCCAGCTGGTGGTCTTAGCTGGTGCTATGCAGGTCTCTTGAATACATTAGAGAAAGACATCCCTATTTATGGATTACAGGCAAGAGGAATCGCAAGAAAAGATGACTACCCGCACACACTAGATGATATGGCTGCGGATTACATCAAGCACATCCAAACGATTCAGCCAAAAGGTCCTTATCATCTTCTTGGCTGGTCACTAGGCGGAAACGTTGTACAGGCAATGGCTACACAACTCCAGCAGCAAGGTGAAGAAATCGCTCTCGTTGCGATGCTAGATGCCTATCCAAACCATTTCTTACCGCTTAAAGAAGCACCCGATGAAGAAGAAGCACTAATCGCTCTTCTTGCACTCGGGGGTTATGATCCAGATACCTTAACAGGTGAACCGCTCACGATGAAAAGTGCTGTCGACATCTTGAAGAAAGACGGCAGTGCACTAGCAAGCTTAAGTGAAGATGCCATTAGAAATCTAAAGGAAACCTATGTCAATTCAGTTCGATTGCTCGGAGAATATCAGCCAAAAACTTATCATGGGGACATATTATTCTTTAGATCTACCATTATCCCAGATTGGTTTACACCAATTGATCCCGAAGCATGGGCACCTTATATCAACGGAACCATTGAACAGCACGACATTCATTGCCGGCACAAAGACATGTGCCAGCCTAAACCCCTAGCAGAAATTGGTGTCATCTTAGACAACTCTCTGCATCGGGTCAAACAAAAGCACTAAGAATAAAGGAGAGATGACAAATGACAAATCCCTTTGATCGTGAAGACGGTGTATTTCTTGTGCTTGTCAATGAACAAGGACAGCATTCACTTTGGCCATCATTTGCACCAGTGCCAGATGGGTGGGAAAAGGTCTTTGGTGAAGACACTAGAAATGCCTGCATCGATTATATCCAGACACACTGGCAGGACTTACGGCCATTAAGCTTAACAAAAGAACCTGCGCTAGCACATGGAAAAACAGACTAAATCATCGCGCCCTGATCTGAATCAGGGTGCTTTTTTGACAGAATAAACATCACCATCTTTCCAGCTCTTTCTGCTACAATTTAATTGAGAATGTTTATCAACAAATAAGAGATCAGGTGGTTTTATGGGAAACAATCAATTACGTACAATGGCAAAGGCAGAACAATTCATCTATCGATTGACATTTGCTGAAAAAATAAAGAATGCAGAGCTTCCGCATAAGGAGCAGCAATTATCAGATACATTTTGCCTCCTCGTTAGCATAAGCAGCAGCGGCTTACTCACGCTGAACGATCAAAAATGGCGATTGAAAAATCTAACGCTCTATACAATTCTGTCTGATGAGACATTTATGTTAAAAACAAAGCCTTATCAAAAACACGAGCTCTATCTGCTTCGCTTTCAAATGTACACGCCGCAAGGTCAACACATAGAAGAAGTATCAACTGAACATGCCCGGTCTTTACTGAATGTATGGCAATTTATCGATATTAGCTCAATTGAACAAATTCATTCTTTACTGTCCGAAATGACAGAGGAATGGAAAAGACATGAATCCGTTAGCTTTTTTAGAAGCCAAACCCTTTTTCAACAGCTCATCCTGCAGCTTTTCACACTGCATAATGAAGATATTTGTGACACGACACATGCCCTTTTCAAAACAAAACAATATATTGATCAACATTCCGAAGAACCCCTCAGCCTTACAAGTCTATCTCAAATGGCTGGCATCAGCGCCAATCATTACAGTGAGCTATTTAAAAAGCATTTTAATGTGAGTGTCACTGATTATATCACCAAGAAAAGGATGGCTAGAGCCAAACAGCTAATGGCAAAAGGCAACGCAAAGCTCAAAGACATTGCACTGGAAATCGGCTATCAAGATCCCTATTACTTTAGCCGCATCTTTAAGAAAAAAACGGGCATGACCCCTTCTACTTATATGAAAAGCCGTCAGCGGAAAATTGCAGCCTATGGCCATTCCATACTCGGTCAGCTCACACCCATTCATATCATCCCGTATGCTGCCCCTCTTCACCCTAAATGGACAGCACATGATTTTGAGCATCATGCAGAAGAAATCCCGATTCACCTGAGTGCACATCGGATCAATGAGCACGCTGAAGCCAATTTAAAGCAATTAAAGGAAACAAAACCTGAGCTGATCATTGCCAATGATCATGTGACAGAGGAAGAAAAACAAGTGTTGAAAACCATCTGTCCTGTTCACTTTGTTCCATTCACCCATTTGGATTGGCGCACTCAATTCAGACAAACAGCTATGTTCCTAAACGAAGCGAAGGAAGCAGAAGAATGGTTGATTCATTATGAGGAGCTCGTCATTCAGGCGAAAAAGACATGCCTTTTTGATCATCCACCAAAAACCGTCCTGCCTCTTCGTATCTTTCAAGATCAACTCTACTTGTCTGTAAATCGCACCATGTCAGAAGTGATTTTTCATGATATTGGTCTTCTGCCAGCTTTTCAGAATGATGGACAGCTAATAGAAAAGAAAATCACCATTCGCTCCATACAACAGCTAGATCCAGACGCCATCTTCCTCTACTTGCATAAGGAGCCAAAAACCCTTGCTTTTTATCAAAAGTTAAAGCAACAGGAAGATTGGCAAAATCTCAAAGCTGTGACGCAACAAGCAGTCTATCCACTAGCATCTGACCCTTGGCGTGAATACACAGCAGCCAGTCATAAACGAGTCATTCAGGACCTTTTATCTTTTTTTCCGTAAAAAGTCCATCATTTGACAGAGAATTGTCTATGGATAAAAGGACAAAAGCCTAATACAATCTTTAATTGAGAACAATTATCAGTTAAAGGAGAAAACAAATGAAAAAATGGTTAGCATTGCTTATCCTTTGTATCATGACGATCACCACAGCTGCCTGTGGTGCTGCAGAAAATAAACCTGCTTCAAACACAACCAAAAGCAAGTCAGCTGAAATAGCAGAAACAAACATCAATTACTTAGATCAAACGTACAAACTCAAAACGCCAGTGAAACGAATTGTCATTGCTGGAAGCCTAGAATCAATGGAAGATGCCAAATTACTTAATATCGAGCCTATTGGTGCTTCTACAGTAGGCGGCACATTCCCTGAATTATTTAAAGACATCACAGCGAAAACAGAAGGCATCGGTGAAAAAACAGAACCGAATCTAGAAAAAATCTTAAAACTAAAACCAGACGTGATACTCGGATCAACAAAGTTTCCACCTGCAACAATTAAAAAATTGGATAAAGTCCAAACAACGATCCCAGTATCCCATGTCTCTTCTGACTGGGAAAGCAATCTTTTATTGCTCGGTACACTTACTGGAAAAAGTGAAGAAGCGAAAAACATCATTTCTGATTATCAGAAAGACCTCAAACAAGCGAAAGAAACCCTGAAAGACAAAAGCAGCAACAAAACAGCTGTCATTTTACGCATTAGACAAGGCGACCTGTACGTGTACCCTGAAGACGTATACTTCAACTCTACCTTATATGGGGACTTAGGATTTACAGCACCAAGTGATATCAAAAAAGCCAAAGCACAAGCATTGATTTCATTGGAGCGCCTGGGCGAACTCAATCCTGACTATATTTTCGTTCAGTTCTCTAAAGAGGAAAACTCATCGAAACCTAACGCATTAAAGGACTTAGAGGAAAATAAAATTTGGACAAGCCTAAAAGCTGTGAAAAATGGGCACATCAATGAAAATGTCGTTGATCCTATGCTTCAAGGAGGAACTGCACTAAGCAAAACAACCTTCCTTGATAAGGCCGTCAAATGGTTAGAGAAAAACAACTAAAAAAAGAAGACAAAGGGTTAATGTTTAGCCCTTTGTCTTCTTTTCAGCTTATTTGAGAATCTTGAGGAGTGAATACATATGAACGGAACGTTTCTATATGACGAGTTTAACGGGCGTCAGCTTGATATTTACGTTCCACATGACACCTCTATTAATGTTCCAGCTGTCTTTGTACAAGATGGCTCTTCTTTGTTTAGAACACACCTGCTAGAGATCGAAAGACTGATCGAAGCCAAAACCATCTCTCCAATCATCATTGTCGGCATACACCCCTTCAATCGACTTGACGAGTATACACCATGGAAGGCGTCATCACTGCACTCTGGGTTTCCTGACTTTAAAGGCGAGGCACAGACGTATGTGTCATTTTTAGCGAATGACTTGCTCCCATATATCAAAAGAAAATATCCAGTCAAACAGACCTGTCATGAACATAGTCACATAGGTGCTTCATTAGGTGGGCTATTTGCAATTTATACTTTATTGATGTACCCTGCTCTTTTTAAAAACATCGCATCTATCTCTGGGTCATTTTGGTATCAAGATTTTCTGCCGTTTGCTAAACAACAAAGCATTCAGTATGTGGATCACCTTATTTATTTGTCTGTGGGCAGTGAAGAAGGTAAAGGCAAAACATCTGCTCAACAGCACATGCCTTTATTCAATAAACAACTACATGATCTTTTATTACAGAAAGGGATGCAGGAATGGCAGCTGCACTATCACATCGAACAAGGGGAGGGCCATCATCTGAAACAATTTCAAAAAAATTTCTTATCAGCCCTAAAGTGGTTTTATCAAAGAGAACTCTAATTTTTTATCTGCATGGCACAAAGCCGATATGATATATTGGAACCTATAGATTGAAAGAGGAGGGATTTGCGTATGAGACCTTTACAAATCTCAGCCGATACAGCACAAAAACTTGCGGCATCACTTAATGTACCCATTGAACAAATCATGCATATGCCGCAGCATATCTTAATCGCTAAACTAGCAGAACTTGAACAGAAGAAAGATCGTTCTTCTTAAAGAAATAAAGGAGTTTACATTCATGGAACAACAACTAGAACAATCAACATTACATCCCCGCAGCAAGGGACAAACCATCCTGCTGATTGCTGGGATTTTACTCATTGCATTTAACCTGCGGCCTGCCATTACGTCCGTGGGACCTCTCATCGGCGCCATTCGTTCCGATTTGCAGCTTTCAAATGGACTTGCGGGTTTTCTCACCACTTTACCACTGCTCTCATTCGCATTGCTTTCTCCAATTGCACCTAAAATCGGAAAGCGTCTTGGCAATGAACGAACCCTTTGGCTTGGGCTTGCTGTCCTTCTATTTGGGATTGTGATTCGCTCGTTTGGCTCGATCACCTTCTTAATGGTGGGAACCGCGCTTGTCGGTGTCGGGATTGCGATATGTAATGTGCTTTTACCAGGGCTTGTGAAGCATAAATTTCCTGCACATGCTGGTTTGATGACGAGCGTGTATACGACTTCGATGTCCGTCTTTGCGGCACTTGCATCAGGTGTCAGTGTTCCGCTCAGCCATGCAATGCCTGGCGGCTGGAATACTTCATTCCTCGTATGGGCTGGCCTTGCACTTCTCGCGATGATGGTCTGGGCGCCGCAGCTTCTTCATCAGAACACAGCGGCCGTCAAAAGCATTTCGCTCACAGAGCAGCCGATATGGCGTTCGCGTGTCGCATGGCAGGTGACCTTTTTTATGGGCTTGCAGTCATTCCTTTTTTATAGCAGCATCGCCTGGTTTCCTGATATTTTAACATCACATGGAATGAACCTGTCGACAGCCGGCTGGATGCTGTCCATTATGCAGTTTGCTGGGCTGCCATCCACCTTTTTAACGCCTGTTTTCGCGGAAAAATTAAAAACACAAAGACCGCTTGTCTTGGGCCTTGTCCTTGTGTATTTACTTGGCATGATCGGGCTCCTTCTCGGAGGATCGACGCCTATTCTTGTGATCTCTGTTTTATTGATCGGCATTGGACAAGGTGCCAGCATCAGTCTGGCGCTCACTTTTATCGGATTACGGACGACCAATATGGAGCAAGCCGCTGCCCTTTCCGGAATGGCGCAGTCTCTCGGTTATTTATTAGCCGCCGTTGGTCCTTTCATGATCGGTATCCTTTTTGATCTCACACATACATGGACGCCATCCATTATCATCTTTATCATCATCCTATTTTTCATGTTTATATCCGGTATGCGAGCCGGACGAAGCGTCTATATTTCAGATCCATCATAAAAAAAGAACCCGCCTCCTCATGAGACGGGTTCTTTTCGGTTTATGCTTGTTCTGTCACGTGTACCTTTAATGTTGCTTGTACCTCTGGATGAAGCTTCACCGGTACATTTGTGTAACCTAATGCACGGATGGCGTCATTCAGCTCGATTTTGCGCTTATCGACTTTGATTTGATGATCTTTTTGCAATTTATCAGCGATTTGTTTGCTTGTAATAGATCCAAACAGACGGCCGCCTTCACCTGATTTTGCTGTTAGTTCCACTGTTAGCGCCTCAAGTGTTTCTTTTAATTGTTTCGCTTGTTCAAGCTCTTGGATGGCATTCTTTTTCTCTTTGTTCTTCTGCCCTTCCAATGCGCTTAGGTTCGTTGGGTTTGCTTCAACTGCTAACCCTTGTTTGATGAGAAAGTTGTGAGCGTATCCGTCAGCTACATTCTTGACTTCGCCTTTTTTCCCTTTGCCTTTTACGTCTTTTAGAAAGATGACTTTCATCTTTGAACCCCTCCTTCGAAATATTCATCAATGGCAGCTTTTAACTGCTCTACCGCTTCTTCAATGGTTATACCATACATTTGGGTTGCAGCGTTAGTTAAATGACCGCCGCCATCTAACGCTTCCATGATAATTTGGACGTTGATATCTCCTAATGATCTCGCACTAATGCACACCGTGTTGTCATCTCGTCTAGCGACAGCAAATGACGCTTCTACCTCACTCATTGACAACAGGGAATCTGCCGTCTGGGCAATCGTGATTTGATCATAATACTCCGAGCTGTCTGACGGTAATGAAGCAATCGCCACCTGATTTTGATACAGATCTGTATGCTGAATGAGCTTTGCCCGTTTGATGTAATGATCGACGGTCTCTTTTAGGAATTTTTGGACAAGGACAGGATCTGCCCCCTTCGCACGAAGATAGGATGCTGCATCAAACGTTCTTGATCCCGTTCTCAACGAGAAACTCTTCGTATCAACGATGATCCCTGCGAGAAGCGCAGTAGCTTCAATCATGTTAATGCGCAATTTCTTCGGCTGATACTCTAAAAGCTCTGTCACAAGCTCTGCTGTGGATGAAGCATACGGCTCCATATAGACAAGTAATGGGTCACGGATAAACTCCTCGCCGCGTCTATGATGGTCAATGACCACGATATTTTCAATTTTATTGAGTAGTCGTTCTTCCATGACGAGAGACGGTTTATGTGTATCCACGACCACAAGCAGCGTGTCATCCTTCGCAAGCTCCATGGCTTCCTCTGGGGTGATAAAACGTGACCAAAGATCTTCATAATTCTTAATTTCACTAATCAAACGTTGAACACTGTCCCCAATCTGGTTGGCATCAATGACAATATAGCCTTCTTTCCCATTAGCCTGGGCGACCTTTAAAATCCCAATGGATGCACCGATTGAGTCCATGTCTGGGAACTTATGCCCCATAATCATGACATTTCCGCTTTCAGAAACAATTTCTTTTAAAGCATGAGAAATGACTCGTGCGCGTACACGTGTCCGTTTCTCCATTGGATTCGTTTTTCCGCCGTAGAATTTCACTTTTCCATTCGGCTGCTTAATGGCTACCTGATCCCCGCCTCGTCCGAGGGCAAGATCAAGACTCGACTGCGCAAGTGCCCCAAGCTCTTTTAAAGAAGGTACGGATGCACCGATCCCGATACTCAAGGTAAGCGTCGCACTATGCGCTCCTGTTTTCTCACGGACCTCGTCTAGAATAGAGAATTTCGACGCTTCCAGCTCTGCTAAAATGCTCTCATTTAGAACCGCCATAAATCGTTCGGACGAAATTCGCTTCAGGAAAATGCCATATTCCTGTGCCCAATTGTTTAACAGAGACGTCACTTCACTATTAATGGTGCTGCGCACCTGATCGTCAAGCCCCTGCGTGACATCATCGTAATTGTCTAAAAAGATATAAGATAACACCGTTCGTTCATTTTCGTACTGTCTTTCAATTTGTACCTGTTCTGTGACATCAAAGAAATATAAAAGGCGCTCTGACCGTTTAATAATGACTTTGAATTTTCGGTCATTCAGCGTCACATTTTCTGTCTCGACCTCTTGTTTAATAAGAGGCACAATAGACTCGAATGTATCATACAAGGATCTGCCGACAAGCGTGCTTTCATGAAAACACGAAGCGAGAAATGGATTTGTCCATTCGATATAATACTGGTCATTAAACAGCATAATACCAATTGGCATTTCCATTAATGCTTCTTCTCCAACCTTTTTGACTCGATAGGATAATGTTGAAATATATGAATCAATCTCTTTTTGCACTTGCGTATCTGCCCACTTTAAGAAGTAGAGCACACCTGCAAGGACTAAAAGACCAACCGCTCCTATGATCCAATTATAATAAAGGTTGAGGAGGACTGTGACCACCGCAAGGAAAATCAAAGCGATGATCGGATACTTGATGACAGGTTTTCTATAGAAGCTTGGCACTGATATCAACTCCTCAACATTCAGAGTGAATTATTTGTTTTTTACTTTTTCTCTTAAATCAAAGCCTATGTCAGCAATCCCTATAATACGCACAATCACAGCGACTGGCGGATAGAGAACCCCTAACACGATAGCGAAAATGGGCACCGCTTTTGAGATGCTTTTTTCGTGGCAATAATAGAAGATAAAAGAAAATCCCTGAATAAGCACCAGTATAAATAAAATTTGAAACGCACTCGTTTGAACGAGCGATAAAAAGCTGCCTTTTTCCGTCTGAATCAGCATCAAAAGCAGTGTGAGTAAATAATACCATACCATGCTTTTTGGCAGCCGCATATCCTTAAATTTCTTCAAGGCTGGCATGTCTTTGACAAACCGTTTGATCAGAGGCTTCACAAACCAGTGGTTCACGAACGCCGTCAGCGTAACTAACATCAACAGCGCGACAGGTAAAGCACTCAATGCAGCATCCTGCATCTCTCTGAACTGCTTCAGCTGCTTCGCAATGTCCTGCTCAGAAGCGCCGGATTGCTTTAAGACACTCTCTAACATCGGAATCATTTGCTCAATCGACTCTTTCGCGATACCCATGATATCGACTTGAAAAAGCTGAACACTGACAACAAAGGAGATAAGAAAACTAAATAAATAGATCAGCGCACCTGTAATGATGGCATTCCCAGGCTGCCGTCTGCAGTAGAAAACACCCATGCCTAATCCGACAGCAATCAGAATTGGCGCCGTCATGAGTCCATTAATAGATCCAATTAAAAAGCTGATCACTATCCCAATAGCGCCAGCAGCAATTCCTTTTTTCAAGCCGTGCCTGATTGTATAGAGGATGATCGGAATCGGAGCAGCTAGAAAGAAAATAATGGATAATAGCGGCACATACAAATAAAACAGCGTCATGACAGAGAAAATACTGATCATGATAGCGCCCTCTACTAACGCTTTTGTTTGTTTCACACCTTCACCTCTATCTAATCCTTTTACTATATCTTGCTCAATGTGTCCTTCTATGTATACGTACGATGTAAGCTACACCATGTCTTACCCCAACCTTTATTTTACCATAGCGGTAAATCGCAAGTAAAATGCAGGCTATCTTAGGAGCGTTTCACGTGGAACACTGATATCGATTCGTACATGCAACTTTTCAAACAGCATGTTACAATTTTTTAGATTATTCTTAGCTATAAACCCTGAATTCAAGGTCAAAAGCTGTTAGAATAGAAACATCATCAATAAATGTAAGAAGGAGAATTCACATGGGAAAAACACTCGTATTCGGACACAAAAACCCTGACACAGACACGATTTGCTCTGCTATCGCTTACGCTGATCTAAAAAACAAAATCGGCGTCGAAGCAGAAGCGGTCAGACTTGGAGAAATCAATGGAGAAACACAATTCGCATTAGATTTCTTTAAACAAGAAGCACCTCGTTTCATTGAAACGGCTGCAAACGAAACAAAGCAAGTCATTCTTGTCGATCATAACGAATTCCAACAAAGTGTAAGCGATATTGATCAAGTACAAGTGACTGAGGTCATTGACCATCACCGTATTGCCAACTTTGAAACAAGTGAACCTCTATACTATCGCGCTGAGCCTGTTGGCTGTACAGCAACAATCTTAAACAAAATGTACAAAGAGAACCAAGTGAAGATTGAAAAAGAAATCGCTGGTTTGCTTTTATCTGCAATCATTTCTGATTCCTTGCTATTCAAATCACCAACATGCACACAACAAGACATTGATGCTGCGCATGAGCTAGCTGAAATTGCAGGAGTAGATCCAGAAGTTTACGGCCTAGACATGCTAAAAGCTGGCGCTGACCTAAGCCAAAAAACGGTTCAAGAACTAATTACAATTGATGCAAAAGAATTCGCACTAGGCAATAGCAAAGTGGAAATTGCGCAAGTCAATACAGTAGATATCGCAGAAGTTACAGCAAGACAGGCTGATATTGAAGCGAAAATCAATGAAGTCATCGCAGCGAAAGGTCTTGATCTATTCGTTCTAGTGATCACAGACATCCTAGAAAATGACTCTCTTGCACTTGCACTCGGTGTCGAAGCTGCAAAAGTAGAAAAAGCATTTAACGTCACACTTGAAAACAACACCGCTTTACTAAAAGGTGTTGTATCAAGAAAGAAACAAGTCGTACCTGCACTGACAGACGCACTTTCTTCATAAACACAACAAGACTGCTGACATGTTCAGCAGTCTTTTTTCTTCTTTTAATGAATGTACATATCGCTGACAAGAATATCCTTTAACACACTTGTTGGAATCGTGAATTCAACTACACCCATGTAACCAGGCGCCACATCATATTCATTAAAGGAAATCACCAGTTTGCCTTTTGAATTGATATAGAAGCTTTGATCTGGCTGAATCTTCTTAAACGGATCAACCGTATCTTGCTTGGTAATCCAGTAAATCTTATTTGAATCCTCTTTCATCTGTTTCTTCATTTGCTCTTTAATATTTTCACTAATCACATCAATATAACGGTCATCTTTAAACAGGCTTGGTAATGTAATGAGTACATGATTTTTCTTATCCACCGTATCATACGTCATTTCCTCTGCCGCAGACGCCTGAGTGGTCACCTTGTATCGACCTAGTGAGAGAATTTGGTCATTGTTTGTTCTCACTTCATATCCGCTCTCAACACTTAAATGACCATTTTTATATCCCTTTGTTTCCTTTTCAAAATCTTGATACAGCTTTTTGTTTTCAGCTAAATATTTTTGATTCAGGCTGTCTTGTAATTTTCCGTCCCCAAGCCCTGAAACGTGTGGTGTTTTAAGGTCAATATTCGTTCCTTGATCGCTCTTTTTAAATTCTGTGAATGTCACGACTTTCACCAGCTCGCCAATGACAGGTATCTCCGAAATAGCTCTTGCCGCCTGTGGACTGACATTCACAGTCGTGACAAATAGAGCAGCCGCAGCAACAAGTCCGATCGTCCATTGCTGAAAATGAGGTTTTTTGTTTTTTCGTTTTAATGTCCGTTCAACCATAGCATCATATTCCGGTGGAATGGGGATTTCTAAATATTCCTCTTTTAACTGTTCTAAATACTTATCCATTTATATTTCCTCCTGCGATAATTCTACTTTTAAAAGCCGCAACGCCTTATATAATCTTGTTTTAATGGTGTTTTCATTTTCATCGAGAATGTGGGCGATGTCCTCTAGTTTTAAATCTTCAAAGAATCTCAAGATAATGATGCCCCGGTAGATTTCGGGCAAATCCTCTATGGCTCTTCTGACATCTTGATCCTCATATACATCTGATTCACCCTGTGATAAGAATTCAAGCGTATCATCGTCTGTCACTTGCACCCGCTTCTTCTTTCGTAAAAAGTCTAGGGCTGCGTTCACCACGATTTTATAAAACCAGCTATGCATCTTGGTCGCATCCTCTAATCGGTGAACAGATTTGAGTGCTTTATGAATCGCCTCTTGAACGACATCCATCGCATCTTCTGGGTTTTTGACATAACTATAGGATAATCGATAAAAACTGTGTTTATGCTCCATTACGTAATCAGCAAATTGATCCTCAATTTTTCGTTTCTTCATTTTACAAAGAGCTCCTTTATCTTAAATGCGCATCGGTTATTTCTTACAATGGATAGACGCGCACCTTTTGAAAATAGTTTGCGCTCGATTATTTTTTAACATGTCATTCCATTTCCGTTTCTATACAAAAAGAGCGAACCAGACAGGTTCACTCTTTCAAAGCGGATATTGTTTGATGGACAAACTGTTTAAGTGGAGAAAGCGGATGAATGATCGGAACGCCTGTCTCCTCTTTCATCTGCTGTGCCGCATGAACCATTGATAGTTGCATCACGCAAATGTCTCCACTTTTTTTCATACATCTTCTGAGCTGCTTTTTGATTAGCTCCTCATAATCCTGCATATCACCATTTAGGCAAAGGTGAAAGACATCCTCCATCACCATAACCTCTGCATCAATCTGTTTGCCGTACTCTTTTGCATATGACTCAAGCCGCTTCATTGTCCCTTCCACTGTATTCGGGTTTGAAAACACAAGTTGAAGAGGCCCTTTTTTCTGACAAATCAGTTCAAATAACGGTTCATCAATCGGAACAATCGGTTGCTTAAAGAGATGCTGCTGATCACCCAAAGCGGCAATATATTGTGTGCACGTGAGCAGAATGATGTCGGCTTCATCTTCTTTCATCAATTTGTTGATGGCATAGGTTTGCTGCTTGTGAGGATTAAAATCGGGATCTTTTGTGGCACGTTCTATAAATGATGAATCGACCGTGTGATGCAACTCAATATCTGTATCACCAAACACGTCTTCTATATAGGACTGATTAGACGGATGGGCATGAAGGCAGTGTAATCGAATCATCAGGTTCGCTCCTCGTGAAAGTTTTCAATCATTATATCAATCCTTGTATGAAATAGGGAGAAAGATGACCATATTGTTAGGGAGATATTGAAGGAGGGATTCGAATTGAAAGAAGATCAACACCCTAAGCCATCTTCAGAGTCAGAAGACACTTTAACAAATCGGCAAGGTCACCCCGTAACAGACAATCAAAATATGAGAACCGTTGGAAATAGAGGCCCAACTACGCTTGAAAATTACGATTTCCTAGAAAAAATCAGTCATTTTGATCGCGAACGTATTCCTGAACGTGTCGTCCATGCGCGCGGTGCAGGAGCTCACGGTTATTTTGAAGCCTATGGCACATTCGGTGACGAGCCCATTTCCACTTATACAAGGGCGAAGTTATTTCAGGAAAAAGGAAAAAAGACTCCTGTTTTCGTTCGTTTTTCTGCTGTCATTCACGGCGGTCATTCGCCAGAAACATTGCGCGATCCGAGAGGGTTTGCGATTAAATTTTATACAGAAGAAGGCAACTGGGACCTCGTTGGAAACAACCTGAAAATTTTCTTTATCCGAGATGCTTTGAAGTTTCCAGATTTGGTTCATGCCTTTAAGCCTGATCCTGTCACCAATCGGCAGGACGGCGAGCGTATTTTCGACTTCGTTTCGCAATCTCCTGAAGCGACGCATATGGTGACATTTCTCTTCTCACCTTGGGGCATCCCAGCAACCTATCGCCACATGCAAGGCTCAGGTGTCCATGCGTACAAATGGGTGAACCATGAAGGAAAAGCAGTGCTGGTCAAATATCACTTTGAACCGAAGCAAGGGATTCGCAACCTGACGCAAGAACAGGCTCAAGCGATACAAGGTGAAAACTTTAATCATGCCACACAGGATTTATATGAAGCCATTGAGCAAGGAGATCATCCTGAATGGGAGGTCTATGCGCAGATCATGGAAGATGATGCCCACCCTCACCTCGATTTTGATCCGCTTGATCCGACAAAGCTTTGGTACAAGGATGACTATCCATGGAAACCGATCGGACGGATGGTATTAAATAAAAATCCAGAAAATTATTTCGCAGAAGTTGAGCAGGTTGCCTTTGGGACTGGCGTTCTCGTAGACGGTTTGGATTTCTCAGATGATAAGTTGCTTCAAGGGCGCACCTTCTCTTACTCTGATACGCAGCGATATCGTGTGGGACCGAACTATTTACAGCTGCCGATCAATGCACCGAAAAAGCATGTCGCCACGAATCAAAGAGATGGGCAAATGGAATACCAGGTCGATCAAGGCAAAGGGCAAAATCCCCATGTGAATTATGAACCATCGATCCTCGGCGGATTAAAAGAAGCAAAGCAGGCTGGAAAGGATCATACGCCTTTTGTAGAGGGTGACGTCAAACGGGAAGCCATTGACCGCCCGAACAACTTCGGACAAGCCGGAGAAACGTATCGCCGCTTCAATGATTGGGAACGTGAGGAATTGATTAAGAACTTAGTCAACACCCTTGCGACCTGTCAAAAAGACATTCAAGAGCAAATGATCGAAAACTTTACAAAGGCTGACCCTGATTACGGAAAGCGTGTCGCTGACGGCTTAAAAGCCTTCAAACAAGAACAGCCAAGCGGACCTATAGGGTCTACAGGCGCCGCACAAGCTGTAGACGAAGCGATTAACAACAGCACACCATCAGATCCTTATTAAATAAAAAAGAATGCAGCGCCTGGGCTGCATTCTTTTTGTATTCATTGATTAAGCGTTTTGACCTTTTTTGATCCATTCTGCTACATTGACTGTACGTTTTGCTTGATGTTTTGCAGCAGCTTCTGCGTCCTCTTGGATCTTTCCATTTTGGTCAACAGTGACACTCACGCCGTAAGGGTTGCCCCCTGCACCGTATAATGAGTCATCTGTGTATCCAGGAGCGGCAATAATCGCTCCCCAGTGGAACATCGTTGTGTAAAGACTGAGAATGGTCTGCTCCTGCCCGCCATTTGGGTTTTGTGCAGAGGTCATCGCACTCACTGCTTTGTTTGCCAATTTTCCTTGGAACCATAAGCCACCAGTTGTGTCTAAGAATTGCTTCATTTGAGCCGGTAGGTTACCAAAACGTGTTGGCATGCTAAAGATGATGGCATCTGCCCACTCTAAATCACTTAATTGAACCTCTGGGACATCCTTTGTTTCGTCTAAATGTGCTTTCCATGCTGGATTTGATGCTACAACTGCTTCTGGTGCCAATTCAGCAACCTTTAATACTTTCACTTCAGCGCCAGCTTCTTTCGCTCCAGCCTCTGCCCATTTTGCCATCTGATAGTTTGTACCTGTTGAACTATAATAAATAATTGCTAATTTTACGTTTTCCATTTGTTCCATCTCCTTTTGTTTGGTTTGCCCAAAAAGCTTCTGTAAAAATCCCATCTATATTCCCTACCTTCATTAAAATTGACGACGATACCATAATGCCGCAGCATCGACTTCTTCTCTCGTTAGCTGATGTCCGCGATTTTCCCAATGTAGTGTGACCGAAGCGCCTGCGCCTTGCAGCAATTGCTCAAGCTCCTGTGATTCCTCTGGACGGCACATTGGGTCATTTTCACCAGCTGCGATAAAGACTTGTTTCCCCGCCAATGAAGGCAATGAAACTCCGCGTCTTGGAACCATTGGATGATGCAGGATCGCTCCTTTTAACGCATCCTCGTAATGGAATAAAAGACTTCCTGCAATGTTCGCCCCATTGGAATATCCGAGAGCGACGACATTGTGACGATCGAACCCATATTCATCTGCTGCTTCTCCGATAAATGTATACAGTTCCTCTGTCCGCTCAATTAAATCCTGCTCATCGAAAACACCCTCTGCTAAACGTCTGAAAAAGCGCGGCATACCGTTTTCCAACACATTCCCTCTCACACTAAGAACGGATGCGTCAGCATCTACTAAATCGGCAAGCGGCAATAAATCTTCTTCCGTCCCGCCAGTACCATGCAGTAATAACAAAACAGGTCTTTGTTCATTCTTTCCTTTTCGAAAAAGATGTTTCATCATAAATCTCCTTTCCCTTTGATTTCTCTTACCTCAATAGGCAGTACAATTTGTTCAATCTGACTGCGTTGCGCCTCATATTGCGGTGGCAGTTTCAATGCTTCACCCATTGTTTCCACTGATTCGTCGTGTGCAAACCCTGGAGGATCAGTCGCAATTTCAAATAATATGCCGCCAAGCTCTCTAAAATAAATGGCATTGAAGTAATTTCGATCTTGCACAGGTGTCACTTGATACCCGCTTTGTGCAATATGTCTTTGCCAATCTAACTGATCCTGATCATCTGTCGCTCTCCATGCAATATGATGCACAACCCCAACACCCATACGTCCGCGTGCAACAGGTGTCTTGTTCACATCAATGACATTGCCTATCTCACCAAACGAACGAAATCTCACATAGTCCTCTTCTTCTCCAACGCGTTCAAATCCCATTGTTTGTTCTAGTAGCTGCATCGTTTGCTCAGGCTGTGATGTTAACAAAACAGCTCCGCCAAATCCTTTGATCGCAACATCTGGCGTAACGCCATTAAATGTCCACTCATTTTGTTTCCCTTCCGCACGCTCTACAAGCTCAATCAACAAGCCGTGTGGATCTTCAAGTGAGAGAAAGGCTTCACCAAAGCGTTCAACCATTTCATAAGAAATATCAAATTGCTCAAGACGTTCCTTCCAGAAAGAGAAAGCGCCTGGCGGTACGACATATGTCGTCACGCCCACTTGACCTGCGCCAATTTGTCCCTTTTGAGCACCTGGCCAAGGGAAAAACGTGATAATCGTTCCCGGAGATCCTCCTTCATTTCCAAAATATAAATGGTAAGTACCTGGATCATCAAAATTCACGGTCTTCTTCACGAGACGAAGTCCTAAAACACCTGCATAAAAATCAACGTTCTCCTGAGGATGTCCTACAATTGCTGTGATATGGTGAATTCCTTCTGTTTTCTTCACTTCTAATGACCTCCTAATCATGAAGTAACAAGCCTCTATTCATTATGTCTTTACTGACGTCTTTATATTATCTCGAATTCGAGATATTAAAACAAAAAAATATATTTATCTCGAATTAAGGATATGATGTTTTTAAATAAAAGTCAACGATTTTTGTTTTTCCTTTTAAAAAAGCAGGTCTGCTTTTACATAACAGACCTGCTCTTCCATGATTATCGCAGTAATTTTTTCTTTTTTAAATAGGCTTTCGCTACCTGAAATGCATCCTTACCTTTCACATTCACTCCATAATTCATTTCTCTCATTTCATCGTCTGTGATTTGACCACCAAGCTTATTGAGAGAAGCCTCAATCTCAGGGTACTCCGTTAATGTCTCCTGCCTTAACAGCGGTGCTCCTTGATATGGCGGGAAAACATGCTGATCATCATCAAGCACCTTTAATTTGTATTGCCTCAATTCACTGTCTGTCGAATACGCATCGACTAAATTGATATCTCCTTTTTGAATCGCTCGATACCGAAGCTTCGGTTCCATCGTCACTACATCATCAAAGGAAAATTGATAGGTCTTTTGAATACCTCGATACCCGTCCTGTCGATCAGAAAATTCTAAGGTGAATCCAGCCTTTATGCGATTCTTGATTTTAGCTAGATCAGAAATATTGGATACATCATATTGATCAGCTAGCGACTGAGGCACGGCTAAAGCATACGTATTGTTGTAAGCCATCGGCTCAAGAAGGCGGAGCTGAAAGGATGATTCCAAACCGCGCCGCGCTTGCTCATACACTTTTTCTTTATCTGTGCTTTTCGCTGTTTGTTTAAGGAACTCAGAAATTGCAGTACCCGTAAACTCAGGATAAATGTCAATATCACCAGAACGTAAAGCTTGAAAAACAAAAGACGTCTTGCCAAGACCAGGCTTAAGATTGACTTGAATATCCGTATCCTGTTCAATTAAAAGCTTATACATCGAGATCAGAATTTCAGGCTCTGATCCTAGCTTTCCACCGATGGTGATTTCCTTCTTTTCTTGTTGAAATAGTAATGGGCCTGCGACAATAGCTCCTGCAATCACAGCAAAAATCGTCACAGAAATCACAGTCTTTTTAAAAGAAATTTTCTCAAACGTACGCAGCACCACATCAAATAAGAGTGCGAGTAAGGCTGCTGGTATAGCGCCAATGACAATGAGTGACATATCATTTCGGTCAATTCCCAGCAAAATCAGACTTCCTAATCCCCCAGCTCCGATCAGTGCGGCAAGTGTGGCAGTTCCCACAATGAGAACCATCCCGGTTCGGATACCTGCCATGATGACTGGCATGGCCAGAGGCAGCTCTACTTTTAATAATCGTTTGCGGTGATTCATTCCCATGGCAAGCGCCGCTTCTCTCAGGGAAGGATCGACCTCCTGAATGCCTGTATATGTATTTCTTAAAATAGGGAGTAAGGCATAAACGACAAGCGCAATAATCGCAGGCACTTGCCCAATCCCAACGAGAGGAATCAGCAGGCCAAGCAGCGCAAGCGACGGGATTGTTTGCAAGACCGCCGTCACCCCAATCACCCATTCTGCAAGCTTTGGCACCCTCGTTAAATAGATACCTAAGGGAATGGCAATCAAAATGGCTAAAAATAAAGCAATAAACGAAATTTGAATATGCTCAAGCAAGGCGTGTCCCAATTGTTCTTTTCGATCCAATAACACACTGATCCAATCATTCATGTGACTCGCCCCTCTCACTAGGTGAATCAGCTAAAAACTGAATCACAGCTTGACGATTCACTAGTCCAATTCGCTCCCCATCCTTTTCCACAGCCAATTCCTCATGCTTTGCCAATTGGGATAAGACCTCATCCAGCGTGGCATGTGCTGTGATCACTTCATAGCCTAAAAGAGCCTCGTGAGCCATTGGTCTAGCCAAGACTTCTAGCTCAAACGCTTGTTGTCCTACATGGCGAGCAGCCCCGGAGACAAACTCCCGAACAAAAGCATTGACTGGGTGTTGAACCAATTCCTCTGGACGACCAATCTGCACCACTTTCCCTTCCTTCATGATACAAATTCGATCACCAAGCCTCATCGCCTCCTGCATATCATGCGTCACGAAAACAATGGTCTTTTGAATACGGCGCTGCAAATCAAGCAGATCATCCTGCAATTTCTCCCTTGTTAGTGGATCTAACGCACTAAATGGTTCATCCATCAGGATAATCTCAGGATCAGCTGCAAGTGCACGTGCCACACCGATACGCTGCTGCTGTCCACCAGATAGCTCTGACGGCTTTCGATGTCGATACATAGCAGGGTCAAGCCCAACCATCTGCATCAATTCATCCACTCGCTTTTTAATCTCGTTCCGACTCCATTGTTTGAGCTCTGGCACCACAGCGATATTTTCTTCAATGGTCATATGAGGAAAAAGAGCAATTTGCTGTAGAACATACCCAATATCCCAGCGCAGCTCATACATATCATAATCGTTTATTTTTTGACCCTTTATGTAAATCTCACCTTCTGTTGAAGAAATGAGACGATTGATCATTTTCAATGTTGTCGTTTTCCCGCTTCCACTAGGTCCAATGAAAACAAAAAACTCACCTTTCTGAATCTCTAAATCAACAGATTCAACGGCATAACGCTCATCTGAAAATTGCATCGATACTTTCCTAAACTCAATCATCTTCCCACACCCTGACTGCAATTATTTTCTAGACTACCAATATGACAGATCGCCCCCGTATTTGTATAGAACAAACTGTCACTTTTTCTCTCTTTTACATACTTCCCCTAGGATGCCCGCCAAAAACAGCTCTAGCCAATTCGGATGAGATTCTTCGTGAGACAATAAAAAAAGCGAAGAGCTCGAGGCTCTCCGCTTTTAAGTCAACGACTTACTCACCAGTAACGTATGGAAGTAATGCCATTTGACGTGATTTTTTAATCGCTAATGTCAATTTACGTTGATACTTAGCGCTAGTTCCTGTTACACGACGAGGTAAAATTTTACCACGCTCAGAAACAAACTTTCTAAGAAGATCAACATCTTTGTAATCGATGTGCGTGATACCGTTAGAAGTAAAGAAACATACCTTACGACGTTTCGCACGACCGCCTCTGCGTCCACCTGCCATTTGTTTTCACACCTTTCCTTTAGTCAATTTTTCAGATCAATTAGAATGGCAAATCATCATCGGAGATGTCAATCGGTTTACCATCATTCGCAAATGGGTCATCATTGAAGCTATTTCCCTGATTACGATTTTGTTGGTTGCTTTGATTGCCATATGGATTTTGACTTGGTTCATTTCCGAATGGATTCTGATCGTTTTGGCTACCGCCATAATACTGGCCTCCGCTATTGCCACCGCCGCTGTATCCACCTGAACCAGCACCGCCGCTCTTAGGCTCAAGAAATTGAACACTTTCAGCTTGAACTTCTGTCACGAAGACACGCTGTCCTTGCTGATTTTCATAGTTTCTTGTCTGCAAACGACCGTCTACACCGGCAAGACTTCCTTTTTTCAAGAAATTAGCCACGTTCTCGGCTTGTCTTCTCCAAGTAACACAGTTAATGAAATCGGCTTCACGCTCTCCAGATTGATTCGTAAACGTACGATTCACAGCTAGAGTAAACGTGGCTACAGCCGCACCATTAGGCGTGTAGCGAAGCTCAGGGTCTTTTGTTAGTCTTCCGACCAATACAACACGGTTTAGCATATTGAAAGACCACCTTTAAATATATATTTCAATGATTTATACTTCTTCTTTAACAACAATGTGGCGAATGATATCGTCACTGATCTTAGCTAAGCGGTCAAATTCTTGAACTGCTGCAGCGTCAGATTGAACGTTTACGATTTGGTAGAAGCCTTCACGGAAATCGTTGATTTCGTATGCAAGACGACGTTTACCCCAATCCTTTGTTCCAGTGATCTCCGCACCGTTTGAAGTTAACACGTTATTGAAACGCTCGATAACTGCTTTTTTAGCCTCATCGTCAACTGTTGGGCGGATGATGTACATAACTTCGTACTTTCTCATCTGATTGCACCTCCTTTTGGTCTAAGCGGCCCTATACGGGCAAGGAGCAATAAATTATATTACTCACAATTGTATATTATAACAAATTACTTGGCCTATGACAAGAACCTATACATTAAAACGGAAATGAATGACGTCTCCATCTTTCACTACATATTCTTTACCTTCTAGACGGACTTTTCCAGCCTCTTTTGCAGCAGACATGCTTCCACCAGCAAGTAAATCTTCATATGCAACCGTTTCAGCACGAATAAACCCACGTTCAAAGTCCGTATGAATGATTCCAGCACATTCCGGTGCCTTCATTCCCTTTTTAAACGTCCAAGCGCGTACTTCCTGCTCACCTGCTGTGAAATAAGTAGCTAAACCAAGAAGTGAATAAGATGCTTGAATCAGCTGATCTAGACCTGACTCTTTGATGCCAAGCTCTTCAAGGAACATCTGCTTCTCTTCTCCTTCAAGCTCTGCAATTTCAGACTCGATCTTCGCACATACGACGATGACTTCAGCATTTTCACTAGAAGCAAACTCACGGATTTGCTGCACATATTCGTTGCCGTCATGATCTGCTACTTCATCCTCACTCACATTTGCTACATAAAGAACTGGTTTAGATGTGAGTAAATGAAGCTGTTTCACAAGCTTTTGCTGCTCATCTGTAAATTCTACAGATCTTGCCGATTTCCCAGCTTCAAATGCGTTCATTAGCTTCGACAAAATATCAAATTCAGCTACCGCTTCCTTATCCTTTTGTTTTGCAAGCTTACTCACACGAGCCAAACGTTTTTCAACTGTTTCTAAATCAGCCAAAATCAACTCTAAATTAATGGTTTCGATATCTGACACAGGGTCAACCTTACCTGATACGTGTGTGATGTTATCATCTGCAAAAGCTCTCACCACGTGACAGATCGCATCTACTTGACGAATGTGAGAAAGGAATTTATTCCCTAAACCTTCACCTTTTGAAGCCCCTTTGACAATACCAGCAATATCAGTGAATTCAAAAGCAGTCGGAACTGTCTTTTTCGGCTGCACCAATTCTGTTAGTTTTTGCAAACGTTCGTCTGGAACTTCTACAATTCCGACGTTTGGATCAATGGTACAAAACGGATAGTTAGCAGACTCCGCTCCAGCCTGTGTAATTGCATTAAATAGCGTTGACTTCCCGACGTTAGGTAAGCCAACAATACCAGCTGTTAAAGCCATTCTTTCATCTCCTCTATATCAAACGTGCTCGTTATACTGCGTAATATGAACCTAGAGCAATTATAAGTAGGTTTACATGAAAAGACAAGCTAACCGTTATGCATTATCAATAGAAGAAACATTGCCAAAAAGAATAAATCAATCCTTTAAAACGGGAATTTGCATCTAATTCTTCTATACAAAAGACAAATTTCATCAAAAAAGCATGAGGCCTACTTAAGCAGTTGGCTCCTCATGCTTGACGAGAATTTTCTTCATTTTTCGTTCAAAGTCTCTTCTTGGGATCATGACGCTATGCCCACAGCCTTCACATTTAATGCGAATATCCATGCCCAACCGAATTACAATCCACCGATTGACACCACATGGATGGGGTTTCTTCATTTCAACGACGTCATGTAACCCAAACGCTTTGTCTGCCATCAGCTTTCACCTCTCTTGCTTACTTCATTGAATCTATTGTACAAAAAAACGGCGATGAAGAGCAATGCACAAAGCAAAGACCCTCTTTCTCCTATTCTTTTTTATAGAAAAAACCCTTCTTTTAGATCATTTTATTTGTGACCAATAGTTACTTAAACTTCGCTTTTTTTCAATATTGTCACAAACACTGTAGGTCGAAAGGTTTTTATTGGTAGAACGCTGTGGTTTTTCCATATTTTTTGATTTATGATATCTGCATAAATGTTATGTGAGGGAGCAGGTACGATGGTCAATCGAAAGGATAGATTAACTGATAAAGAATATAAAATCATATCCGATCATGCTGGAAACATAGACAATTACCAGCAGCACCATACGATAGAAATAGGTCAGCAAACGCTCACTGTCCATGATTTTCTCAAGGTCGATCATCAATTATATGGTTTAACGATGCAGCCGGAACAATCAGACGAGTTCATCGTCGCTTTTCACTGTCCGATGCCAAAGCAAATGCCGGTGACCTCGCCACAAGATGTACACACCGCGGCACAGTCATTGCTCAAAACGGATTATGCCTATCCCATTGAAAGGAAGTCCCTTGATGGCAATCGAGATCATGTCTTTTTTAAAGGGAAGGAATATATAGAGCAAGTCAGTCAGAAGCATCCCAATGCAGGTATCTATCTCACTGGACAAGCCCTTGCCGGTGCTGTTTGTGCTTATGTTGCAACAGAACAGCCAGCTGTCAAAAAAGCCGTCACCTTTGATAGCCCAAATATATGGAGCAGTCTGGCGCCTTCGATTCAGCAGAAAGCGCAGCAAGGTCAATATAAACGGATCTTGACTGAATATATTCAACCCAGTCATTATGTAGGTTTACTCAATCGCCATGATCATGGAGTTGGTCAAGTGAAGTACACCGTACCGCCAAGGCAGCAAGGCGACGTCCAAGAATCCGTTAAATATAAACAAAGAGAAATTGACACCTTTTTAAAATCAGCTTTTGCGTCTATGAATATAGAATGGAACGAATCCTTTGATACAAATGCTTTTTTAGCTCTTATTTCTGGGAGTTTAAAAGGAAATGGGTATTCATTCCACAAAGATGGATCTGCCCAGATTTTAGATGAACAGCTTGATCATAATACAAGTTTTACAGCTATGCTGTTGCAAGAAATCCATTCTGGACGTGCATATGCACAAAGCGGTCTAGAAATTATCATAAAATCCCATTTACTGAAAAATTCATCCTACGATCTCCAAAGTGTGATTGAACATGAAGTACACACTATATTTGATAAAATCGATGGGATCGATGAAAGTGTAAAAGACGCCGTCCAACATGTAAAACAAGAGCTCAAAGGACTCGTCGGCTTTGGCCACTATGATTTATTAAGTTCAAGTGATGTGGAAGCACTGGTAGAAGAAGTGAGGATGGAACAACATCATTCCTCCTTTTATTCACACGAAAAACAACTGATTGCCCTGTACACCTTGAGAGATTACGAACAAGAACTTTCTTCCCTTTCAAGACATATGTACACAATGGGTGATGATTACGCCAAGGCAGATAGGCGCCTTGCGATGCAAATGGGTATTCATTAAGAAAGGAGTCGCCGCATGATCAATCAAAATAAACCTCCTAGTGACGCCCAGCGTTTCTTGCAAAATGTGAGTACCCGCCGATCCATGTCTGTATTTGAAAATCAATCGGCACCACAAACGCAAACGCAGTCCCCAGAAGAAATAGCCGCAATTCAGGCCCTACGAAGAGAAGGACAGCGAAAAGATCTAAAACGGCTGCTCAAAATGCGACTGCATGACGAATTAGCAAACACTCGCGTGCACTTGGAGTATCAATTGTCTAAAACCGAAGACATGATCAACCAGACGACCATTGTCAAGCAACACATCTCCCAGCATTTAAAGGGACAAGCCATTTCAGAATTAGAGGAACGCCTTCAGCGTCTCAAGCAAATGCCAGTCTATGATGATATCAAAGACGCCATTGACTCTATTCGGATAAAATAAGCACAGCTCTGACAAAGAGAGGTGCTTATTTTATTTTATCAATATAATTTTTAGGGCGAGAAAATATCTTTTTACTTAAAATCGGATATAGCATTAAACAGACAAGCAAATAAAGATTCAGCAAGCTGTATATCGGATACAAGAAAGCAATTAAATCGGCAAACCCAAGAGATGTTAAAGGCGCCATCAACAGAAGCATCACGAGCACAACCAGCCAGCGAGGCAATGGTACAAAAGAGAGCATTCGGCTGGATAAACCAAATAAACCTGCCGCTGTCGTCGTATAAATAGCTAGACAAAGGACAACGGTCATAAACACAAACAATGATGTCGGCGCTCCTTCTAATACTGTAAACAAAGGAATGCCTTCTGCTGATAGGCTCCCAGAAATATCAACCAGTATTTCGTTATACACGTACGAGATGACCCCAAAAATCAGGCCACTTAATATACTCGCCACTTTTGCCTCGCCAAGCCCCTTCATTTCTTTTCCAACCGAAGACAGCACTGCGACTACAGATAATATATTCAAAGAAGCAAAGACAATGCTGGCAGGCCAATTGTACTGCTGCCCAAAATCAATCCGCCACATATGATCATGGTTCATATAATAAAAAACAAATGCATAGATGAGCCCCGCCACCAAAATTGGTATAATGAAAGCATTCACAGATAAAAGCCCTTTCACATCCCAGAAAAAAATCATAAATGAAAACAGACAAAATGCACCGATGCCAATCCAAAATGGCACATGATACATCTCGAGTGTCACCCCGCCACCGGCAATCATGACTGTCGTTGTCGTGAATAAATAAAGGACAATTAAAACATCATACACTTTAGCCAGCCATGGACCGACAAGCCGCTCTAGCACTGGCACAAAGTGATCTGCTCGTACCTCATAACTGATTTTCAACACCACATAGGTAGACAGCATAAACATCAATGTAAACAGTAGAATGGCTAGTCCACTATCAATGCCAAAAAACTGCCAAATTTCTTGGCCGGAAGCATACCCCGCTCCTATTAAGCTTCCTAAAATTAAAAGCGTCCACCTTGAACCAGCCTTCCACACAATCATCACCTCATAGGTATAGAATTAAGCTTGTTTCCGTATACTGTTACTAACTACTATGACAAGGAAGTGAGACCTATGAATAGCAAGAACGGTCTTTTTTTTAGAAATAGGGTGAAAGAATACGTGTCCCATACGGATACAAACGCCATTCAACAGCTTAAAAGTATTTTATTCTCGCATCTTCAGAAAGCAGGAAAAAGACCCGTTGCCATCGTTTGTATTGGAACAGACCGCTCAACTGGCGACTCTCTAGGTCCACTTGTTGGTACAAAGCTTTCAGGTCTTGATTTGAAAAAGCTTCATGTATATGGCACGCTCTCTGACCCAGTTCATGCGGTCAATTTAAAAGAAAAGCTCGCCGAAATTGAACAAGCACATAAACATCCGTTCATTGTAGCGATTGATGCCTGTTTAGGAAGAGTGAAAAGTGTAGGCTCCTTCCAAATTGGAGATGGACCGTTAAAGCCTGGAGCAGGTGTACAAAAGGAGCTGCCAGAGGTAGGAGATATTCATATTAATGGGATCGTCAATGTGAGCGGCTTTATGGAATACTTCGTTCTCCAAAACACACGCCTTCATCTTGTCATGTCTATGGCCAATACACTTTCTGAAAGTCTATCTCATATTGATCAAATGGATTGGACAAGAGAAAAAAGCCGTTCTCTCTTCGCTCCTATTCAAAATATCACTGGGAGAATATAAAAAAGACCATCTCGTATCAAGATGGTCACTCTGATGATTCTCTCGTAGAAAGCAATTCGAGGATTCTTTCTAAATCTTCGTTCGAGAGAAATTCAATCTCTATTTTTCCTTTTTTCTTCTGTTTCTTGATCGACACTGAAGTGCCAAAGTAGTTTTGCAAGAAAGACTCTCTTTCTTTCAACACTCGATCCTTTGGTGCTTCTTTTTTCTTTGTTTCACGTGGAACATTTTCGTTTAATTGCTGAACAAGTTTCTCAACCTGACGTACGTTTAACCCCTCGTCCACAATTTTCTTTACCAATGGCGCCAGCTTATTTTTGTTTTTCAAGCTAAGCAATGTTCTTCCATGACCCATCGATAACTTTCCATCTGCAATCAGCTTTTGTACTTCATCCGGTAAAGTCAAAAGACGGAGATGGTTCGCAATATGCGGTCTGCTCTTCCCTAATCGCTTCGCTAATTCCTCTTGCGTGACACTTAGGTGATCTAGTAAGGAAGCATAGGCTTCCGCTTCTTCTAATGGAGATAAATCCTCGCGTTGCAGATTTTCTAAAAGGGCAATCTCTCTCATGAGCGTTTCTGAAAATTCTCTGACGATCGCAGGAATCGTTGTCAGACCAGCTTGTTGTGCTGCACGGAAACGACGTTCACCTGCTACAATGTCATATCCTTTAATCGATTTACGGACAATGATCGGCTGTAAAACACCGTGCTGCTGAATGGATTCTTTGAGATCAGACAATGCATCTTCATCAAACGTTTTCCTTGGCTGATACGGGTTTGGACGCAAATCCTTTATTTTGATTTCTTCAACCGTTTCTTCATTTGAGTCTACAGTGTTAAATAGTGCATTAATACCTTTTCCAAGACCTTTAGCCATTCGCATCCACTTCCTTTGCTAAGTCTAAATAGACATCTGCACCTCTTGAACGTGGATCATACAAGATAATCGGTTTCCCATGACTAGGCGCTTCACTCAGTCTTACATTTCGCGGAATCACGGTCTGATAGACTTTATCTCTAAAGTATTTCTTCACTTCTTCGATGACTTGAATCCCAAGATTTGTTCGTGCATCAAGCATTGTCAGCAATACACCTTCAATGGCGAGATCCGTATTTAAATGTTTTTGCACGAGACGAACAGTGTTTAACAACTGGCTCAATCCTTCAAGCGCATAATATTCGCACTGTACCGGGATTAAAACGGAATCGGATGCTGTTAACGCATTAATCGTCAGTAATCCGAGTGATGGCGGGCAGTCAATAATCATATAATCATAATTTTGCTTAACAGATTCAAGTGCTCTCTTCAATCTCACTTCACGTGAAATCGTAGGCACAAGCTCTATTTCAGCCCCTGCAAGCTGTATCGTCGCAGGAATGACATCAAGATTTTCGACCTCTGTCGTCTTAATCACATCAAGAACATCTGCATCATCAACTAAAATATCGTACACGCACTTCTCTACGTCGGCCTTCTCAATCCCAATACCACTCGTGGCATTGCCCTGCGGATCAATATCAACTAACAACACTCGTTTACCTATGTATGCTAAACACGCACTCAAATTAACAGAAGTTGTCGTCTTCCCGACGCCGCCCTTCTGGTTGGTAATCGCTATGATTTTTCCCACGATGTCACCCACTTTCAACTTAACAAGTTTCTCATTCATTCATACTTCCTATTCTATCAAAAAAAGTATGAAACGTTTGCTTTTTTTGTTTCTCCATTATATATTCGTCAGCAAATGTCTATTTTCGTACATGAAAAGACGAACTTAAACGTAGTAAAAAATATATCAATATATCTTTTTGAAGAAAAAGATATGCATAAAAAACCCTCACTTCCATCATAAGTGAGGGGCACTTGTCAAAAATGTAATCCACCAATTGTACGGCCTTCGTTCACAATAATCTTAGGGGTCACCGTTTTATAGCTTCTCTTTTTTAAGAATCCATAGGGGGTCTTAATGGTAAATGTCGCATGTCCTACAGCATCGCCTGTTTTGGCATAGGCCTGCCACACAATCTTTGAACAATAAGTCGGGTCCAGTGATTGAATAGACATGGTGATGGAGTATCGAGCCTTTGGATGAGCTTTCACATAATCGCGCGCCCATTCCCCAGCTAGGTCTGCTGTTTCCTCTTGATTAATACGAATGACCTTTGTATTGGCATTATAGCGAAACCAATTAAGAATGGAATCAAGCTGAGGATGCTGTCGAAACCCTGGAATAGAAGCAAAGCTCTTTTCATTAATGACGATACCTGCATGTCCAACGATGCCCTTCAAAGCATCAGTGTTTGTCACCAATATATCCCCTTTTTTAGGCAAAATATCGGTACCAGGATACGGCTTTCCTAAAAGGCGCTTGATGGTGTGCGGCTTTTCATCCGTCACAAACTCATCCTGCTTGTTTTGTTGTAAGCCATAAGCCTTCAAATGATCGCCAGCTGAAATCAGGTCAATTGTGTCGTCCTGAGACTCATGCTCATGATTTAATTGATCTAAAGTGATCTCCTTCGAAACAACACCTTGTTTCTTCAGGACGTTCAGTTCTTTTTTGGTCAGCGGACTTTCTTCTGCAGGAACCGTTGGCGAATTCACAGCAAATGTGGTTGTTTCATTTGTAAAAAGAGAAAAAGAAAATAGTAAATAACAAATAATAACAAAATTCGTCTTTTTCATTTTCATCGAGTCATGTCACCTCCTTTCCTCTATGAAAATCATATTTTACCAATTTGTGAATAATAAGTAAATATAAAGTAGAACCAATAAAAAAAGCTGACGAGTGGCTCTCATCAGCTTTTTTCTATTTAGGAATCCGAATTGTTAATTGGATATATTCCTCAAATTCTTCTTCCTCAGTATTTATTTTAAGCCCGCTGTCTTCTACCATATGGAGAGACTGGCGAATGGTATTCATCGCAATTCGTGTATCACGACTAAACGCCTTACGTTTTGGCTTCGGTTTACGATCTGTTTTTTGTTCAAGCATTTTCACTACACGCTCTTCAGTCTGTTTTACATTCAACTGCTTTTCGATGATTTCCTGCAATAGCGCGATTTGTAATTCTGGAAGCTTTAGGGGTACAAGTGAACGTGCATGCCTTTCAGAGATTTTTTTCTCTAGGATGGCCTGTTGTACCTCTTCAGGCAACTTTAAAAGTCTTAATTTGTTTGCAACAGTTGATTGTCCCTTACCTAGACGCTGAGCAAGCGCTTCCTGTGTTAAATCATGAAGCTCTAAAAGACGTGCATAGGCATGAGCCTCTTCAATAGCAGACAGCTCTTCTCTTTGCAAATTTTCAATCAATGCCACAGATGCCGTTTCCGTATCAGTAAAATCTTTTATAATAGCGGGGATTTTCTCCCAGTGAAGAGTCTGTACCGCTCTCCAACGTCTTTCGCCGGCGATCAGTTCATATTTTCCTTCTTCTTCTGTCGGTCTGACAACAATAGGTTGGATAATGCCATGGGTATGAATCGTCGTGGCCAGCTCATGTATCTTTTCTTCTGAAAAAATGGTGCGTGGCTGAAAACGGTTTGGCATAATTGTGTCGACCGGGAGCTCCTGTATCTCTTCCTTTAATGTATCATGCTCAGCAATCTCTGCCTCTATTTCGGTTTCACGCTCAGGATGTTCTTTGTCACCAAGCCCGAAGAAGCGTGAGAGTGAATGCTTCATGAACCTACACCACCTTTAAAAACTACCTTTTTATAATTCTATTTTCTCATGTTTTTTCCTTCTGTAAAATCTTAAATATTGAAGAAAAACCGACCTTTTACATGATCAACCTTCTATTGGTGATTTATTAGGTGTTCCTGGTTTTCTAGGATATTTTTTTGGTGTTTGCTTTTTCTTTTCAATGACAATGATGTTCCGTTCGCTTTCTTCTAAAGGAAGAACAAAGGAATGCTTTTCAACAACCTCTCCTCCGAGGACAGTAACGGCTTTCTTCCCTGCTTGCATTTCTTCATCAGCAGCAGATGCTTTTAATGCCACAAACAATCCTTCCTTTTTTACAAGGGGCAGACATAGTTCGCTCAAGACGGATAAACGCGCAACCGCTCTAGCAGTGACAAGATCATAGCTTTCACGCTTTTCCTTACGTTGTCCAAACGTCTCCGCACGATCATGATAAAAAGTAGTATCTTGTAAGTTTAACCCTTTTGCTAACTCATTGAGAAACGTAATTCGTTTCTGAAGAGAATCAACAATGGTCACATGTAGATGAGGGAAGCAAATTTTAAGAGGAATGCTTGGGAAACCAGCACCAGCTCCTATATCGCAAATCGTCGTTACTTTGTGAAAATCAATGAAAAATGATGCGGAAATTGAATCATAAAAATGCTTTAAATACACTTCTTCCTTTTCAGTAATGGACGTCAAATTCATTTTCTCGTTCCATTCTACAAGCATGCGGAAGTAAGTTTCAAATTGTTCAAGCTGCACAGGAGAAAGAGTCATCCCTTTCTCCTCTAGTGCTGCTGTAAATTGTTCAATGTTCATGCCGACATCCTTTCTATTCTGCTATCTTCGCAATACGTCCCTGCTCTAAATATACTAAAAGGATAGAAATATCAGCAGGGTTAACGCCTGAAATACGAGAAGCCTGTGCAACAGAAAGCGGTCGGACTTCTTTCAGCTTTTGTTTCGCTTCAGTTGCAATCCCTTTGATGGCATCATAATCAATACGATCAGGAATCTTTTTGTTCTCCATCTTTTTCAGCTTTTCAACTTGTTGGAGTGACTTTTCAATATAACCTTCGTATTTAATTTGAATCTCTACCTGCTCACACACATCAGAAGGAAGCTGTGTTTCAGCAGGAGCTAACGTCACAACAGATTCATAGTTCATTTCTGGACGCTTCATCAAATCACTTGCACGAATACCGTCCTTCAGCTCACTTCCACCAAGTGAACGAATAAATTCTTGTGTCTCTGCTGTGGGTTTAATGATGACAGAATATAAACGTTTTTTCTCTGCTTCAATGGCTTCTTTTTTCTGCTGGTATGCCTGGAATCTTTCTTGAGAAATTAATCCAATATGATAGCCAAGTTCAGTTAATCTTAAATCCGCATTGTCATGACGAAGAAGCAAACGATACTCTGCACGGGATGTCAAAAGACGGTAAGGTTCATTTGTTCCCTTTGTGACAAGGTCATCAATGAGAACACCGATATATGCATCAGATCGGCTTAAAATGACTTCTTCTTTACCCAATGCTTTTCTTCCTGCATTAATACCTGCCATAATCCCTTGACCTGCTGCTTCCTCATAGCCTGACGTACCATTAATTTGGCCGGCTGTATATAATCCAGAAATTTTCTTCGTCTCAAGTGTAGGCCACAACTGAGTAGGCACAATTGCATCATACTCAATGGCATAACCCGCTCTCATCATTTGTACATTTTCGAGCCCTGGGATGGTGGAAAGCATGCGCTGCTGTACATCTTCTGGAAGACTTGTAGATAATCCTTGAACATACACTTCCTGCGTATTACGACCTTCTGGCTCTAAGAAAATTTGATGTCTTGGTTTGTCATTGAAACGAACCACTTTATCTTCAATGGAAGGGCAGTATCTAGGACCAGTTCCTTTAATCATACCTGAATACATTGGAGAACGGTGAAGATTCTCATCAATAATTTGATGTGTTTCTAAACTCGTATAAGTTAACCAGCATGGCAGTTGATCTGTAATATATTCAACCGTTTCATAGGAGAACGCCCGCGGAACGTCATCACCTGGTTGAATTTCTGTTTTACTATAGTCAATCGAGTGACTATTCACTCGAGGAGGTGTTCCTGTTTTAAAGCGAACCAAATCGAATCCTAACTCTGCTAGGTGATCCGATAATTTGATGGATGGCTGCTGGTTATTAGGACCACTTGAATACGATAGATCCCCTAAAATAATGCGGCCTTTTAAGAAAGTCCCAGTCGTTAATACAACAGACTTCGCACGATAGTTTGCTCCTGTTTGGGTAACGACACCTTTACATTCATCATCTTCTACAATTAAATGATCCACCATCCCTTGAAGCATTGTCAGGTTCGGTTCATTTTCCATTGTTTTTTTCATTTCATGCTGATATTGGAACTTATCTGCTTGCGCTCTTAACGCACGGACAGCAGGTCCTTTCCCCGTATTCAGCATACGCATTTGGATATGCGTCTTATCTATATTTCGTGCCATTTCTCCGCCCAGTGCATCAATTTCTCTAACGACAATCCCTTTTGCAGGACCGCCTACGGACGGATTACATGGCATAAAAGCAACCATATCGAGGTTGATAGTCAATACAAGTGTTTTGGCGCCCTGTCTTGCAGAAGCAAGAGCAGCCTCAACCCCAGCATGACCGGCACCCACGACGATGACGTCATAATTGCCAGCTTCATAACCCATTTCTTATGTTCCTCCCTTTACTTTCCTAAACAGAATTGAGAGAATAACTGATCAATCAAGCTTTCATGAACAGCATCTCCTATAATTTCACCGAGCTGTTCCCAGCAGCGTGTTAAATCTATTTGAACAATGTCGATCGGTACGTCCATTGCAATTCCTTCAAGAGCATCCTCAATTGACTGTTTTGCTGCCTGAAGTAAGGCAATATGCCTTGTATTACTTACATACGTTAAATCTCCACTTTCAATTGATCCAGTGAAGAACAGTGATTGAATCGCCATTTCTAGCTCATCAATGCCCTTTTCTTGTAATAATGATGTAGTGACCACCGGACGATCCTTCGCTAACTGCTTGACCTTTTCTACATCAAGCTTAGGCTCAAGGTCTGTCTTATTCACAATTACGATGATATCCATACCTGAGACAGCCTCAAAAAGCTTAATATCTTCTTCTGATAATTCTTCGCTATAATTGAGCACAAGTAAAATCAGGTCAGCTTCTTTTAAGACCTGTCTAGATCGTTCAACCCCTATACGTTCAACAATGTCCTCTGTCTCACGTATACCCGCAGTATCAACAAGACGGAGAGGTACACCTCTTACATTCACATATTCCTCAATGACATCTCTCGTAGTTCCAGGAATATCTGTGACAATGGCCTTTGTTTCCTGTACAAGGCTATTCAGCAAGGAAGACTTGCCAACATTCGGCCTTCCTATAATTACAGTGGATAAGCCCTCTCGAAGGATTTTCCCTTGCTGGGAAGTCGAGAGAAGCGACTCAATTTCTTTTTTGACCGATGTCGCTTTTTCCACTAAGACGCGGTGTGTCATTTCTTCAACATCGTCATACTCAGGGTAGTCAATATTGACTTCAATATGCGCCAGTGTTTCTAGGATCTCGCCGCGCAGTCGCTGAACCAAACCGGAGAGACGTCCCTCCATTTGAGTAATTGCTACATTCATCGCTCGATCCGTCTTTGCCCGAATCAAGTCCATGACAGCCTCTGCTTGCGATAGATCTATTCTTCCATTTAAGAAAGCACGCTTTGTGAACTCACCTGGCTCCGCTAATCTTGCTCCTTCTCTTAAAGCAAGCTGCAATACTTTATTGACCGTTACAATTCCCCCATGGCAGTTAATCTCAATAACGTCTTCTCTCGTAAATGTTTTTGGCGCTCGAAGTACTGACACCATGACCTCTTCTATTACTTGATCAGTCCTTGCATCCACGATATGACCATAATGAATGGTATGAGAATCCACTGATACAAGTTTTTTCTCCTTAGGCCCTTTATACATCCGATCAGCGATCTGTACCGCCTCCGGCCCACTTAAACGAATAATCGCAATTGCTCCTTCACCCATCGGTGTCGAAATGGCTGCAATTGTATCCATCGCTCAATCACCTCTTTCTCTACTTTAATAGACAGTCTTTTATCTATTAAATGGACGTTATCCATCTCTATATCAAAAACGCTTAATCCAAAATTTAAAGATACCATAAATGAAAGCGAAGTGAAAGTATCCTCCATCTAATTATCCACAGCTTGGCATCCTATCTATTTTAACACTTAACTTATCCACATGTGAATAACGACGTTCTCAACTCATCTTCACATCTTACACCGAAACCCAATAAATTTAAACGCCCCGATGCCTTTGTTTACTTGTGAAAATAGCATTTTCCACTCAAATTACACCCTAACTTTTTAGAAATAAAGGATGAATCTTCTATAGAAACACAATTTTTCAATAAAAAAAGACTAAAATCCAGCTTTGCTGAATTCTAGCCTTTCTGTTATTTTTTATACAGCACCACAACATGACGCTTGCTGCCTGTATCTTCCGATGCCGTTGCTAGTTCTTTAGAAAAAGCAGCGATCGTATCATGAATTACTTTTCGTTCGTTCGAAGGCATTGGTTCTAAATGAACCTTTCTCTTCGTTTTTAAAACTTTGTTTGCTGTCTTGACGGCATATTGTTCAAGTGCTTCTTGTCGCTTCTTCCTATAATCTCCAATATCAATGGTAATATGATGATACTGATCAGAATAGCGATTAAACACTAACTGTACCAAGGTTTCTAAAGAGTACAAAGTTTGACCTCTTTTTCCAATCATTAATGACGTTTTATCTCCATCAATGTGGAAAGAAATCTTTTTCGGTTCCTGTTTGGAAACAATCTTCGCTTTAGGATCAATTGATTTAACAATATTATCTAAATACTGTGTAGCTAATTTAAGAGCATTTCTCTTTTCTATCAATTTGACTACAGCTTGTCTTTTGCCAAATAATCCTAAGAACCCTTTATTTCCTTCATCAACTATTGTGATATCTACTTCTTCTTTTAGAAGCTGCATTTGTTTAAGTCCGGAATCTACTGCTTCTTCGATTGTGCGACCGACAGCAGTTATTTCCTTCATTTTTTATTCCCGCCAGCTTTTTCTTTTGTATCTAATTTTACTTGAGGAGTTTTAATCACTAATGTTTGGATGATCATGAAAATGTTACCTACAACCCAGTACAATGAAAGTGCTGCTGGGAAACTAATAGCAAATACAATGATCATAATCGGCATAACCCACAGCATGATCGCCATTTGAGGGTTGTCCGAAGGATTTCCAGCCATCATCAGTTTTTGCTGAATGAAAGTAGCTACCCCCGCAATGATCGGTAATAGGAACAATGGATCTGGACTGCCTAAGTCAAACCATAAGAATGTATGCTTTTTAATTTCTGCTGTTCTCATAATCGCATGATAAAAACCGATTAGGATTGGCATCTGAATTAAAATTGGGAAACAGCCAGCCAATGGATTGACGCCATTCTTTTGGAAAAGGGCCATTGTTTCCTGCTGAAGCTGCTGCTGAGTTTTTTGATCTTTAGAGCTATATTTTTCACGAAGTTTTTTCAATTCAGGCTGCAATGCTTGCATTGCTTTTGTACTTCTTAACTGCTTAATCATTAATGGTAAAATGAGCAAACGTATTAACAGTGTCACAATAATGATCGCAACCCCGTAGTTTTCACCAGTCAAATTTGCCATGTACGTGATTAATTGAGATAGCGGGTAAACAATATATGAGTTCCAGAATCCCTTACTATCTGATGTGATTGGTTCATTAATCTGTGTACATCCTGCCAATAGAACCAATGCGCCAATCAAGCTAAATATTAGTAATAATCGCCTTTTCAACAAGATTCCTCCCATTACTTCAAACTTTATTTAAGTTGGAATTGATTACGAAAGTGACTCACCTAATCAGTATGGTAACATTTTTTCATTACAAAGTGGTGGTTTCATTTTAATTCACTAGATGAAGGAAGCGCTTTTAAAAATTGATTCAACGAAAGTTTCTATTACGAAGACTTTTTCGGTTGTTGTTGATAAACAGCGGATTTTCTAAATAAATGTTGGAGAGACTTTTTTGTTTCTTCAAAGGTCAATTCACTTGCTGGTTTTCTTGCAATGACAATGTAGTCTTTTTCTTGCTTTAACTTATGACCTTCCTCTAAAAACACCTGGCGGATCAGTCGTTTAATTCGATTTCTCATCACTGCATTACCAATCTTCTTACTGACAGACAATCCTAAACGCAGTTCATCTTGATTTGGTTGATCCAGCTGGTAAATAACGAATTGGCGGTTCGCCATTGATTGACCTTTTTTGAACACCTTTTGAAACTCTTCATTTTTTTTTAGCCTGTTTCGCTTCTTCATGTTTTCTTCCACTCCGATAAAAACTGACAGTTCAATTACGATTTTATGTAAAAAAGACCACTGACATTATTCAGTGGCCTAAGCTGATAATTTTTTTCTACCTTTGCTGCGGCGTCGCTTTAAAACTAGACGTCCGTTTTTAGAACTCATACGGCTGCGGAAGCCATGAACTTTACTACGCTTACGGTTATTTGGTTGAAACGTTCTTTTCATTTATGACACCTCCCTGAGGAATAGCTGTTTAAGACAGTCTAACTCATTATATTTGTGTAACCCATCGATTGTCAATATCAATGATAAAACTCTTATTATCAACCTTATAAGCATAACATAATTTATCAAACGAAGAAACCTTCTTTTTCAGTTTCCAACATTTTATTCTTTTTTTCCTCCTAAAAAGCCTCCAAAACAAGGGTGTGGATATTTTTCCGGCATATTTAGACTATCCACATCCATTATCGACATTTTTTTCACACAAATAACCGATGTGGATAATTATTTTTCAACAGAATGTAAAGTGTGTGGATAAGTTTGTGACACCCATTGCACCATCTCGTTTATTTTGATATTATATTTGTGTTTTAACTCTTAATTACTTATCTGACCTATTTGCGTTATCCACAATCTGTGGATAAACTGTGGAAAGATATTACACAGGTTGTTGAATTGTTTATCCACAGGCTGTGTAATTTGTCGAAAAGACGTTTTTCTACTATATTATTTGTTTTCAACAATGTATGTGCACGAATGGTGATGACCATTTGCTCTTTTTCGTGTTCTATAACAGTTTGATACTGGTCATTTTAAAAAGAAAAGGAGGGGGGAGAAGCCTT